>CBDBDX010000007.1:0-131986 GCA_965204135.1 Dehalococcoidia bacterium
TCCATTCGAGCGGCTTAACTACCTCAATAACCGACGACACGCGCCGCAGCGATCGATTGAGTGTCGAAGCATCGGTGCCCGGCGGGTACTGAGTTGTGGCGCATATCACGTAGTTGGCGAATGTGCCCAACAGCGCGAGCATGACTTCGCGCTGAAAGACTTGGAAAGAGTAGCAGGAGCGGATGTCAAGCGACAACGCAGAGTGGTATGCGGAGATGAATTCATCGAAATGCGCATGCGCTAATCTCGGCGTCAAAGTTGTCGACAGAAACTTCGCCACGTCGCTGCTTCCTCCGCAATAGACGGCGTCTTGCCAGTCGATCAAAACCGGCTGCGCTCCACCTTCACTTCTGCGAAACATGATATTGGCGGTGTGTAGGTCGCCATGAGAGAGAGTGGGCGGACGATCGTCAAGTTCGTTCAATATGTCCAACAAACTGTCAGCCAGAAACTGAGCTACCTCATTGACTACAGGCCGATCGCAAGGGTGTAACTCCAGCGACGACACCAACATCTCCCAATTGGGAACGAACAGTTCAGCATCCTCGTCGAAAATGTCGGCACGGCGACCGTTCCGCACCCACCAATTCCTACCGAACTGGCCGTCACCCCAATAGCGCGAATGAATGCGAGCGAGGTTTTTCAACACCTCGTAGACGATACCGAAGTCAAACTCGTTGCGACTCGGTAAACGTCCCAGATCTTCAATCAGCAGAGCAGCAGTTTGTGCGCTCCGGTCATGAATCGAAGCGTATATCCGAGGTTGGAAACCGCCTTGCATGTCCCGCAATAGCCGGTAGGTTTCCACCTCTCGAATGTAAGAGCCATTTCCAGCCTCTCTCGAACGGTCCGCCGATTGCTGAGACGGGATTTTCATGATCACAGTCGACAATCCGCTCTCTGCTCCGTAAATCCAGACGCGGAAGACCTGAGACATCACCGGGTTGCCTCCATTGAGGGCGACATAAGAACGGACACCCGAATGACTGAAACCAGCTATGCCAAGCAATTCGTTCCCAATTTGTGTTGGATCGCCGCTCTCGGCTGCGAGTTCGATGGTTGACAATGGTGCGATAGATGACATGCAACTTCACAGCATGGAACAGGATCTTTGGGCACAGAGCCCGTTGACTTTATCATCACACGCAGACAAAACTGGGGAGGGACTCAATCGATGCCTAGGTTCGAAGGCAAGGCAGCTTTGATAACTGGTGGCGCTTTGGGAATTGGCGGTGCGACTGCGCGCAGGTTGGCCGCTGAAGGAGCGCAGGTTCTAATCGCAGATATCGACGACGATGCCGCCGCTGCGAACGTCGCCCGGATCTCCGAAAACGGCGGAACCGCGGTGGCGTCCCACATAGACGTATCGTCATCCAATGATTGCCGCAGTATGGTCGAAGAGACCGTAGACGCGTTCGGCAAACTCGACATATTGGTACAGGAACGCCTTCAGCGTCATCTCAGGCGAGTCGCGAATTCACGGCGACGCCCTCAGCGTGGACGAAGAAGATTGGGACTACGGAATCGACGTCCTCGTTAAAGCCCTCTACCTCGGGGCCAAACACGCCGTGCCGCACATGCGCGCGGTCGGAGGCGGTTCAATCATCAACATCGGGTCCGTGCACTCCTACCTTCAGGAAACCGGCATGTTGGTTTACGAGACCGGCAAGGCGGCTGTCATCGGACTAACGCGGCAGTTGGCGGTCCAGTACGGACCAGATGGTATCCGGGCCAATGCGATTGGTCCGGGCCACATCGTGGGAGAAGGATTGGCCGAGATGTGGGCAGAGAATCCAACAGGACACGCCTTTTTCGCAGACCAGTACCCGCTACGACGCACTGGCAAACCAGAAGAGATCGCAGCCGGTATCGCTTTCCTTTGCTCGGACGATGCCGCGTTCATCACCGGCCACACGTTGATGATCGACGGCGGGTTGACCGTGCAACTCCAAGAGAAATTCGGATTGCGGCAGGCGCGCTACGCACTGGAACACCCCAACGACGATTTCACCTTCGAAGTGCTGGATTAGGAGGTGTTCATAACGCCCTTGTGCACAATCTCGCTGGTGGACTTGCGGTCGTTTGGCGATTCTCGTTCCTGCAAATCCTTTGGGAGAGTTTCTCGCGGCCCTATCCTGCCCGCGACGAAACCGCACATCGCGGTGTAAAACTCGTCAGGACACGCCAAGTTTTTCGTGCACCGAGTCGTAGTCGATTCCGGCCATGCCGTGCGTGTAGATGCCCAATGTTCGAGCTGAGAGGGCTAAAGCCATCCAAGCCGCTCCGGTGTCGAACTGCGCAGTACGAGGCCGTCGCCCTTCCAGCGTCTTGGTGTTCGCAAAGATAAATCCGATCAGTGGCGCCTTCGTAGCCCAAACCTGATTCCCGGGCATCAATATCGAATCGAAAATCTCCCGGTCCGGACCATCCGTCTCGTATACGAAGAGCCATGGCTGCCGGTTGAATGACGACGGCGACCACCGCGCACCTTCGAAAATCGATGCAATTTCCGCATCAGTTAACGACTCGTCGGAGAACGATCGAGGCGACCATCGGTTGATAAACAACGGGTCTACGTCAGCAGTCGCAACGCGTGGGTTTTCTGGTTCAGTCAATTCAGGGGTTCCTAGTTGCTCCAACTTGGTTCAGTATCAAGATCAATCCTCGATTGTAAGTTTCGGCTACGGACACGAACTCACCAGAGCGACGGATCTCCGTCGATGAAATCGGATCTGCGAACATCGCCTCCGGGATTTCTGTCAACAGCGACTCGAAACCTTTGGGGATTTCTAAGTCTCTCACTGTCCTGAAACGACCATTTTGGTCGTGCCTGCCACCCACGACGAATCGGCAATCTAGATTTCTTATCTCTTCCATCGCGTCCGCGGTTTGAGATGACGCAACGGTATCGGCATAAAAGCGATCGTCGAACAGCCGGACCGCGGTGTCATATCCGATCGCGAACGTCGTTCCTGTCATCAGTCGGGCCTTCTCAACGAACGTCGCTGCGCGGGTGATTACCACCGTATCGTCTGGCTGGTCGAACTGCTCCAACCGGGCGTTCAAGTCCGAAGTCGCGATGTCGGATTTCTCGACGTTCGTTATAGAAATCTCAAAGCAAGGATTCAACGGCTCATTCAATACGGTCAGAGCCGATTCCAATAACGAGCGGTGGCCGCGGTGCAGGGGACGAAACGATCCAGCGAGAACGATCGCGTTTAGGGGCGGAATATCCGACCATCCACGGTTTGATCGATAGACTGCCAGCGGCAGTCGTCCATTGATGACGTCCTCAATGAGCGACACGCTCGACATTTTCGCCTTCCAACAACTCGACTTGTAACCTGTCTTGGGTCCCACAGGCTTCGGCGAGCGCATTGAGGATGACCACCTTGCAAACCGTCTCTTCACCCGCTCTATCCCGTGCGCCTTTATTCATAACTATCGAGTATGAAGCACCACGGTTACCATCGTGCCAGGCGATATGAGCGCGATTCTCGCCGCGCCTTTCTCGGTCGGTCGCGATGGCGGCTGTGCAGGACAGCCCAACTAAATGCTGAGTTCGTGGTGCTGTCTCAGACAAAGAAACCGCCCTTTCATACGCCCTGATAGCCATGATGCGCGCTTCTTCTCTCGATACATGTTGATCAGCCGTCATCCCTACGTAATTATCAAGCGCCGCCATTGAATAAGGAATCTGCGCTTCGATGACAGTCCGTGATGAACCTGCGACACCGAAAAGTGCGGATATCGCGCTCGTGCCGGCACCCGTTATGACCAAACATGCCTTAGCAGATGTGTCATGAATGCGACGTATCAGGTTAGTCGATGCATTGTCGGTCAAGATGCTAGCAATCCTCCGTCGATCCCAAGCATCTGGCCCGTCACATATGAGGCTTTGTCCGACAAAAGCCATGCGACCAACTCGCCCACTTCCTCTGGTTGTCCGTAACGCGCGAGCGGCACTGCGGCCTCGATTCTGCGGCGGAAATCTGCATCGCCGCGGTCGACTGTGCGCATCATGTCGGTATCGATCGGACCAGGGCAAATGCCGTTGACTCTGATATTCATCCGGGCGTAATCGAGTGCCGCAGCTTTCGTCAAACCGCTCACCGCGTGTTTCGTCGCGGTGTATGCGGGACGTTTGATGTCGGCGCGTAGTCCATTGCGAGACGAGTCGTTGACTATCGAGCCGCCGTGTCCTTGCTTGATCATCGCCTCAAGTTCCGCCTTCATGCACAGCCACACTCCACGAACGTTAACATCCCATGAACGTTGAAGCACGTCATCGTCGATCTCGTGCATGCGTCCGGAATCCAGCAAGACGCCCGCATTGTTAAATGCGCCATCAATTTTCCCGTACTCACTGATAGCGTGCTCCATCATGCGTTTCACGTCGGATGCATCGGTTACATCGGATTGCACAGCGATTGCGCTTCCGCCATCGCTTCTGATCTGCTCGGAAACCTCACGGCATAGATCGACGCGCCGAGCCGCAATGACGACGTTCGCGCCGTGTTTGGCAATAACTTGAGCTGTCGCCCGGCCGATACCTGAACTCGCACCGGTGACCAAGATCGTTTTGCCGTCAAGCAAACGGGTAGAAGATTGGTGGTTGACATTGCTAGGATCGGAAGCCATCGAACTCCTGCTGAGTATAAGAATTGGTTCGGTTCAGTTGACAAACCGCAATTGTGATGCTAGATTTACCCGCGTATTGTAAGTCGCGATACGTCGTGTATGCTGTATACTCTGCGAAGTTGCAGGCGTCCACGATGTACTTGTGACGCTGTGAACGAGCAGTCGGGGCAAGGCACGGCCGATCCGTGTCTAGGAACCAACTCCGACGGCACAATACAGGAGGTTCATGAATGAAACTAAGTTATCTACTCAAGCGGTGGGGATTCCTGCCCTTGACGGTGGCTATTGCAGCGACTGCGTTCGTTCTTGCCTGTGGCAGCACCGAAGCGCCCCAACAGCCTGCACCTGCGGCAACCGCACGACCTGCGGCGACCGCAGCCCCGGCGAAGGCCGCCGCTCCGGCAGCCACTGCGCGACCGGCTGAGAAAGCCGCCGCCGCTCAGGAAGCGGCACCGGCACAGAAGGGTGAGGCGGCCATGGAAGCCGCGCCTGCGGCGACCGCGGCACCGGCAGCTACGGCAGCCCCGGCCATGGCCCCCAAGGCTATGGAAGAGGACATTGAGGTTGTGTTCGCCACTCGAGGTGTTGGCGCCGTCATTGGTCTTCCAACCGTCGGCCCATACCGTGGAACTCCGACGCACGGAGGCGGCGTGGAAGAATACTTCTTCGTCTTCGAAAACGGCGACCCGATGACCCCAGAACTCGTTGAGTCTTGGGACATCGACCCGGCTGGAACCCGCGTTCGCATGACCATGAAACAAGGTCCAGACGGTCAGGGTATTCCGTTCATCCCACCAGTAGGTTTCGAAGACCAGGACTTCGGTGTGGTCGACGCCGACGAAGTGGTTCGCTACTTCAACGAGTCGAACGCCACCACGAACCCGGACACGACTTACGGCAACTCCGGCGACTTGGCAGCGATCTTCTTGGAAGCCAAGAAGATCGATGACTGGACGGTTGAAATTGGACTGGTGTCCCCGGTCTACTTCTGCCTTCCGATCTCGCAGTTCGGTTGCTTGAGCGCCGCACGCGGTCTCTACTACCTCAGCCATCAAGACTCGATGGGTGTTGAGTGGGCACGCGAGCACCACGTTGGCACTGGCGCGTTTCGTCAGGGTCACTGTGTCCCTGGCGACCGCTGCACGACCGAGGCCGTTGAAGATCACTGGCGCGTACAGCCCGGTATCGACAAGTACACCCAGATCCAGGTTGCAGAGAACAACACTCGTATCGCCATGCTTCGCAACGGCGAAGCAGACTTGGCACTGTTGGACTTCAAACTCGTTCCTGGCGTCGTACAGGAAGGCTACCGCTTCCTCGAGACTATGCCCGGCGGCTTCGTTGGTCAGTCCATCATGTACCCGGGTCTTCTCTGGGAGCACTCGCACGCCCGCACTGGCGAACCGCTAGAGCCGTGGAACTGCGAAAACCGTAGCGCCGAAGCCATCGACAATGCTTGCGGTGACGGCCCGAACGAAGGTCCGTACACCGAGGACTACCCGTGGATCGGCAACCCTTGGGGCACGATTGACAGCCCGTGCTCGGATGGTGACGGTCCTGGTCTCGAGCGATGCGGCAACGCACCGTACGAGGATGTCGACAACCCTCCAGGGATCAGCGACATGGAACAGGCTCGGCTAGTCCGTCTCGCCCAGTCGATCGCAATCGACCGCAACGAGATCAACAGCGTATTCCTGGATGACAAGGGCGCAGGCATCTACTCTGAGTACATGGGCCCGCACTTCCCAGGTTGGGACCCCGACCGGAACACCGGTTGCTGGGACTGGCTAGGGAACCGCATTGACTGCGATCCTCGTGCCGCTGGCACCATCTTTGAGAATGGTGTCCCGTGGACGTTGCCTGATGGTGACCTCGAACTTGCCGACGCACTGCTTGCAGCAGCTGGCTATCCGCTGGTTGACGGTAGGCGTCAAGGTATCGAGAGCATGACGCTCCAGGCCTACGTTGCTGAGATTGGTGAAGTCAGCCTCGAAATCGCTGACTACATCACCTCGCAGTGGGAACAGCTCGGCATTGAGATCGAGCAGCTGATCGAGGACTACGGCGGAGTCATCTCGCAGAGGATGCGACGCCGTGTGCAATACTTGCCGGTCTTCAAGAACGGCGACGTTCACTCGAACGTCTACCCGCTCGACTGGCCGTTGCCGACAGTTGACACGTCATCCAGCCGTCCTGGTTGGGGCGTAGGCTTCGAGTCTCAGCCAGGCGCGAAGTGGCTGTTCGAGATCCTAGGTGAGCAAGATAAGGCCGTGCGTGAGCAGAAACACCTCGAGTGGGTGGACTGGTCAATGTACTGGGTACAATACGCCGGTGTTGTCGAAGTGCCGAAGGGTCTAGTTGCCGGACCGAGAATTGCATCTTGGAACGGTCGCCAGCAGCACTACAGCAACTGGTCTAGCAACCCTGAGTTCATCGTCATCAGGTAGGCTCCAGAACAGAACGTGGATCGGAGCCCGGGAAACCCTCAGGGTGATCGGGCCCCGACCGCATAGGTGATGGCGGTTCGCAGGACGCTTCGTCCGCGCGCCGCCATCATCGCGCAAGTTGTGCCGATTCGTCATGTGGCACACCGCGCGATCCGAATACAAACTTGACACCGGCAGGCGTCGGTGGGGGATGATTACGCCCTCAAGATGGCCTAACTTCGATGTAAGAGCCCATATGAGGACGCAAGGGATTGCTTGGATAATAGCCCCGGGAGCCATCAATGTTTCGTTTCTTGGCAGGTCGCATATTAACGTCACTGATCTCCGTGTTCGGTGCCACTCTCGCGATATTTATCCTCGTCCACGTCAACCCGAAAGATCCCCGTGAGATCTTCGTGCCCCAAAGCGGGTATGGTCTAACGCAGGAGAGTTGGAATCGTCTCGGCGACCGTCTTGGGTTCGATAAACCTGCGCCGGTTCAGTACGTTGAGTGGCTGGGACGCGTCTTTCGACTTGATTTTGGCGTTTCATTAGGTTTGCAGATTGATGTTTGGGACATTATCAAAGGGCGTCTAGGAGCGACTGTGCAGTTAGGTATAGGAGGCTGGTTGATCGCAGTTCTGATGGGTATACCTACAGGAGTGATCGCAGCCGTGTGGCGGGGAGGTATATTCGACTACCTAGCTAGGTTCGTGGCTTTGGTTGGACAGGCGGCCCCAGCATTCGTTACTGGAATTGTGATGATCTGGCTGTTTTCGGTGAATTTGACGGCGATATCTGAAGACAGCCCGTTTGCCTTTTTAAGAATTTTTGCGATGCCAGCAGGAGGACGCACTCCGGACGAACTGCGGTGGAAGGAGTACGTGTTACCGTGTCTCGCGCTGGGTTGGGGTTCGGCTGCGGGCCTGATGCGCTTGACGCGATCCTCCATGTTGGAGATTCTCGATTCAGAGTTTGTGAAGATGGCAAGGGCGAAAGGCGTCGGCAACACGACGGTGATTTTCAAACACGCGCTTCGCAATGCGTTGATTGCACCGATCACGTCGATGCTTTTGCTGTTCGCCGGCTTCTTGAATGGCGCGTTGGTGGTTGAGATCGTGTTCTCATGGCCCGGAATCGGTCAGGTGGCGTTGCAGGAGGCGGTGCAGAACAACGACTTCCCGCTACTGCTTGGGACAGTGATCATCTTCCTCATGTATTTCTTGGTGTTTGCCACTCTTGCAGACATCCTCTACACCGTTATCGACCCACGCGTCCGGCTAAGGTAGAAGTGAAGCTTCAACGCGAAACTTAGATTCTTGGGGTAACTTGCGAATGGCAATAGAAGCTGACAGGGCGGAAACTACAACAGGTTCTGCTACCGAGGAAACCACGCAGATCGTCGCTTATTCAGATCGGAGCTCGAATCCGATCACTTTGACTTGGTACTACCTTCGTCGGTACCCGATCATCCCGATTATCATACTGTCGCTGCTGCTGATCGCGGCGATCATTGGGCCGTACGTAGCACCATTTCCGCGTGACAAGGGTTTCTCTCACGACCGCAACCTTGGGTTGTGGGAACGATCCCGCGCGGCGTACATTCCGCTAGGCGGCACAACAATCGCCGAGTTGAGCTATCGAGCGTGCGACTTTATCGACCCCAATGGCGGCACTCAGTCGGAAAACATTGCACAGTGTGGGAAACTGCATATCCTCGGTGCTGACCACACTGGTCGAGACATCTTCAGTCGGTTGCTCCACGGTTCGAGAATTTCGATCGCGGTGGTCACATTCTCACTGACTTCCGGCATGATCTTGGGAACCGCGGTCGCGCTATTCAGCGGATACTACGGCGGGTTTTTCGACGAGATCGTCACACGTTTTGTAGACATCTGGAATGCGCTTCCGTTTTTGATGGTTGCAATCGTGGTTACTCAGTTGTTCGGCGCCAAAGTCAATGTATTGCTATGGAAAGTCGATATGTTGCTATTCGTTTTGATGTTGGTAGCTTGGGTGGGATTCGTCCGAGTGATTCGCGCTCAAGTGTTCGTGTTGCGCGAGTTGGACTATGTCGCCGCTGCGCGAGTTGCCGGCGCGTCGGACATTCGCATCATTTGGAGGCATCTGGTGCCCGGCATCATGAACACAGTTATCGTTGTCGCCAGCCTAAACACCAGTGGTCTGATCCTCGCCGAGTCGACCTTGAGTTTCGTAGGAGCGGGTATACAGCCGCCGACTCCAGCGTGGGGCGTCATGACCAACGAAGGACGCGACTACATCTTGGAGGCGCCGCACCTTACGTTGGTTCCTGGAACTGCCATCTTCCTCGTGGTGTTGTCAATGAACTTCTTCGGTGATTGGTTGCGAGACCGTCTCGACCCGCGACTACGACAGGTCGCCTAAGCCCTAATAGGAGGTGCAGATGAAAAACTACGCACTTGCACTCTTAATCGGCGTGTGGACGTTGTCGACTTTGACGGTCGCTGCTTTGGCGTGCGGGGAAACAACATCGCAGTTTGAGACAATTCAAACCTTTGAAGCGGAACAGAAGGTGATCAATGCCACCGCGACTGCTGAAGCGGTCATCGCCGAGGGCGGAGACCCTGATGCAGGTATACAGGTCGGAGCTAACACCATCGCCGCTCAGATTCAAGCCACCGCGCAAGCCAGAGCGACGGCCGACGCAGAAACTGGTAGCGAGACTGGGGGAAGAGCAGTCGGAACTGACGCGGGCTCTGAACAGGCCCAAGTTGAAGGTGCTGAGGCCGAAGAGATTGAGGTCCCCGAAGGTCCTGCTTTAGAGGGCGAGGCAACCGTCATCATGGCCGATCCGTCGGAATTCGATCCGGAGGTAATTAAGGTCAAAGTCGGAACGACGGTAACTTGGGAGAACCCCCGGGGCAGCCCTACTAGCGCCACCGCATTTGATGATGCGGCCGAACAGTTCGATACTGGCGAATTGTGGAAATCTTCGTTCAACCCGGAAGTCGGCAGCGCGTCTCACACCTTCCAAGTCGTCGGTTGCCACCGGTACCGCTCGGAGTTCTCTGGAGACACAGCAACTGGAGCCGTCTGCGTGGTCGAATAGGCATCGACTGGACAACAGAGATAATCAACACCCTCTGCGGCTCATTCGGAGGGGGTGTTTTTGTACCTACCCACCACCGACAGGCCGGACGATCTCCACTGTGTCGCCATCGTCAATAACCACTTCGCTGAAATAGTCGCTTGACACGACATCGCCGTTGTGAGCAACCGCGATTCGACGCCCGATTAATCCCTTGCCTTCGAGATAGTTCGAGATCGAAACGGGTTCAGCCAGTTCGACTATCCGGCCATTTAGTGTGACTTGGATCGGCATATTCCATTTGGCCGATGGATTTTTGGCGTCAACGACATCATCAACGCGCCACGTCACGCGGCTTCGGATACGACAAAATTGTCTGGGTCGATCGAGTTGCCTTGCGCGTCGATGATGGACGGCTGACCATGTTCAACTATCGTCTCTTTGGTCACGATACATTTCGCTGCATCGGGGCAAGAAGGCAAGGCATACATCGCGTCCATTAATACGTCTTCGACTATTGCGCGCAGACCTCTAGCTCCCATGCCGCGGGCCTGAGCGTATTCAGCGATGGCGACCAGTGCTTCTTCCGTGAATTCGAGCCCGACGCTGTCGAGGCCAAACAGCTTTTCATATTGCGAGACCACCGAATTTTTAGGTTCGACCAATACCTCCACCAACTGTTCAAGCGTGAGATCCGACAGCCCAACCACTACTGGAACGCGACCGATGAACTCAGGGATGAAACCATAGTTACGAAGGTCTTCGGGAGTCACGTCTGTAAGGTCACGCCCGTCGGTGCTAGTTCGTCGGGGCAACGAAGCATAAGCGTCAACAATCGCGTTCGTACGGAACCCCATACCACTGCCCTCACGCGATCGGCGTTCACGTTTCCGGATTATCTGGTCGATGCCGTCGAACGCGCCGCCAAGAATAAAGAGGATGTTTTCGGTGTTGACTTGGATGAACTCTTGATGCGGATGCTTACGCCCACCGTGCGGCGGTACATTCACCACATTGCCCTCGAGAATCTTCAGCAACGCCTGCTGAACTCCCTCGCCCGAAACATCCCTTGTGATCGAAGGGTTAACATCCTTGCGCGCGATCTTGTCGATCTCGTCGATATAGATGATCCCGCGCTCGGCTCGCGCTACATCTCCACCTGCTGCTTGCAGCAACCGGAGCAGAATATTCTCGACGTCTTCGCCGACGTAACCTGCTTCGGTAATCGAAGTGGCATCAACAATCGCGAACGGAACCTTTAGAACTTGCGCCATGATCTGAGCAAGGTAGGTCTTGCCGCAACCTGGCGGCCCGACCAACATAATGTTGGTCTTTTGGAGTTCTACTCCATCGTCGGTTTCGTTCTGCTGGCTCGCAAGGAGGCGTTTGTAATGGTTGTAAACGCCAACGCTGAGGACCTTCTTTGCCTGCTCCTGGCCTATAACGAACTGCTGTAGCTGTTCATAGATCTCGATCGGCTTGGTGGGATAAACGTTGGTCGTCTTCGTCTCGGGTTCGGGATTCGACTTGGGTGCTTGCGTAGCCTGGCGGATGATACCGCGGCAACGCTCCACGCATTCGTCGCAGATAAAAATGCTGTTAGGACCGGCGATCAGCATGCGGATCTCTTGCTGCTGCTTCTTGCAGAACGAGCACCTCTTCTGCACACGTCCCCGCTGTATCGAGGTTCTATCGCCGCTGCTGTTCATCTCGCAGATCCGATTTCGATTATTACATTTCCTCAGTTTGCTCGCTTGTATTTAGAAAATGCTAGGCGGCGCCGGCTTGCAGTATCCTTGCGTCTCGCGGGTTTTCCGTAGTGTCATGCACCTGGTCGACAAGACCATATTCAACTGCCTGCTCGGCCGTCATCCAGAAGTCTCGATCAGAGTCGCGCGCCACCTGCTCGTAGGGCTGACCAGTGTGATCGGCGATAATCTGCCGCAAACGATCTTGGATCCGCAACGTTTCTCGAGCATGGATTTCGATGTCAGCGGCTTGCCCTTGCATCCCGCTCCACGGCTGATGCATCATGATCGTGGCATTTGGCAGGGAATATCGCTTGCCATGCTTCCCAGCCGCTAAGAGGACTGTACCGAAGCTAGCACAAATACCCACGGCGATTGTCGATACCTCGCAAGAAACGAGCTGCATTGTGTCATATATCGCCATCCCGTCGTACACGGACCCTCCCGGCGAATTGATGTACATGTTGATGTCTCGCTCGGGATCGTCAGCGGCCAGATACAGGAGCTGAGCGACAATGGTGTTTGCGACTCCCGCTGTTATCGGAGTTCCTAGGAATATGATTCGCTCCTTCAGGAGCAACGAGTAGATGTCGTAAGCGCGTTCACCGCGAGCGCCAGTCTCGATCACCATCGGGATCAAGTTTTGAGGGATTTCTATCTGTGCCATGCGATCAGGTTCTCCGTTCAATTTGTGAGTCGTGTTTTTGTCGGTTTATCTTGCTTGCAAACTACGCGTCGCCATCGTCAGGCGTCGTTTCGTCCGGTAGTCCGCGTGTCATATTGACTACTTTCTCAATAGTCCGCTGACGTCGGAGAAATCGGATCACAGATTCTCGGGTCTGCTCATCATCCTCCAACTTCTGGTCGTCGGATGTTGCATTCTCGTTCGCACGTTCGATCTCGGCGGCAATGTCTATGTCGGAGGTGTCCAAATTTTCCGTTTCGATCAATCGTTCGATCACCAGCGCGTTCTTGATGTCTCGTTCCGCAACTTCGTTGGCGCTGTTCACATCCTCTTCCGTCAAGTCGTTCGCCGAAAACTGCTGCCCAGAGCGCGTTGCCATCGACTGCCTCTGACGGAAGTATCTTTCCAAAACCTGTCGTCCTTCGTGTTCGACTACGATTGGCGAGATCGTGAACTCGCTCCCCTCGATAACCTCGTCGAAGAACCTACCCTGAATAGCATTGATCAAGGTCTGTTCGGCGCGTTGCTCCAACTGGCTCCTGATATGCTCCGTCAGTTGCTCGACGCTTTCGACTTCTGGCACTCCCGCGGAGGCAGCTAACGAGTCGTCGAGCGGAGGCAATACTTCCTCACGCACATCCTTAAGTTCAACTTGGACGTTAGCTGTCTTCCCTGCAAACTGGGGAGAGTCGGCTTTATCCGACACCTCAAACGAAAAATCCTTCTCGTCGCCGACTGACATCCCGGTGATGCCTTGATGCAATCCGACGAACACCTCTCCGTATGTCTCAAGATCCAGGTTTAACTGAAACTGTCTGTCAGTGAAGTCCCAAATGACTCGGTCATCCGCCGACATCTTCAAATCGATCGTTACGATGTCGTTTTCCTGCGCAGCCCGTTCAGCGGGCACCGAATACGCCTGAGATCGGCGGAGCTGCGTCAGCAACGCGTCGACCGCCTCGTCGGTAACTTCGTCCGGTTGGTCGTCGTAACGAATCGATTTGTAGTCGCAAAGCTCAACAGTCGGCTGTAGCGGAACCGTTGCGACGATCGTGACCGTGGGTTCAGTCTGTTCCACATCAACTCGCGGCGGTGCGAACGGCGTGATGTCTTGCTCCCTAACCGCATCCCCAACCGCCTCTGGAACCAAAGATTCCATCGCCTCTTCGACGAGATAATCTTTGCCGACGAAGTTCTGCAGTATCGCTCTAGGGGCCTTGCCCTTTCGAAAACCCGGAATATTGACCCGTTGAGCGACCCGCCTGACCGCTGAGTTCATGTGCTTGCCGACGCGTTCGGAATCCACCTCGAGTCTGAGTACTACTTCGCCGTTTTCCGAGCTTTCTCGTGAGACATTCACACTCTGATCTTTCCTGTCATAATGCCTAGAATCTAACTGGCGAAGCGCAAAACGCCCGAAACCTAGACGTGGGACTCGCGGCGTGGCAACTCCTACGATTCTAATTTATCGCCCTTTTGCTTAAAAACCGACGCCTTGTTCTTAACTCGGCGAGGAGCGATCCGGGCGCTGTTATTCCTCAATGTCAAGCGATATCTGAAGCTCGCCGAGTTGTTCTTCGGCTATCGCAGAAGGTGCGTCAAACAACGGGTCCCATGCCGACTGGGTCTTCGGAAATGCGATCACCTCTCGGATGTTGGATTGGTCTGCGAGCATCGCTGTTATACGATCCAGACCCAGTCCCATGCCACCATGCGGTGGCGCACCATATCGGAACGCCTTCAGGAGATGGCCGAAGCGCTCTTCGATCTCGTGATCCGGATATCCGATCACGTTGAATACCTTCATCTGCACATCCGGGTCGTGAATCCGTATGCTCCCGCTGCCCAGTTCAACACCGTTGCAAGTCAGGTCAAACAAGTCCGCGTAGACCTTCCCCGGCTCACTCTCGATGTACGGAATGTGCTCCTGTTTAGGAGCCGAGAAAACATGGTGCGCCGGAGCCCAAGTCTCGGTGTCATCGTCCCATTCGAACAACGGAAAGTCGAATACCCAGGCGAACTTGAACTCGTTCGGATCGATCAGTTCCAACCGTTCCGCCATCTCAATTCGGAGTGCGGAAAGCGCGTTGTTCGCCACCGTCTGGGATCCGGCGACGATCAGCACAAGATCCCCCGGCGCAGCGCTCACACTACGAGCGGTCTCCTTCACGATATCCAATGACATGTAGTTCTTCAACGGCGAACGTATGTGCTCGTCCTCTATGGCATCGATCGATGCCGCGGATTCGTCAATCGCGATGTAAACAAGCCCTTGCGCTCCTGCGGCACGCGCAACATCGATGAGCTGGTCCGTCTGGCGACGTGTGTAGCCAGCGCATCCCGGTGCCGCAAACGCCCTGATGGTGCCACCAGATCCCGCCACGGCTTGGAACACTCGAGCCTCCGATCTGGCAGCGATGTCGGTAATCGTCGACATCTCCAACCCGTAACGGATATCCGGCTTGTCGGAACCGTAACGTTCGATGGCGTCGTCGTATGACAGCCTGGCGAAAGGCGTCTCCAAACGCGCATCATCCGGCCGCATCTCGCTGACGATCCGGGTGTATAACCCTTCGACGAGGTCCATCACGTCTTGCTGGTGGACGAAACTCATCTCGAGATCGAGCTGGGTGTGTTCCGGCTGCCGGTCCGCTCTAAGATCCTCGTCACGGAAGCACTTCGCGATCTGGAAATATCTCTCAACGCCAGCCACCATCAGAGTCTGTTTCATCTGCTGAGGCGACTGCGGCAGCGCGTAGAACGAACCAGGCCGCACACGTGATGGCACCACGTAGTCACGCGCACCCTCGGGCGTTGATTTGATCAAGATCGGCGTCTCAACTTGAGTAAAACCGTTGTCGGTCAGGTGATCCCAAATCAAGTGCGTTACCCGATGCCGGAGTTGTAATCGTTTCAACATTTCCGGACGGCGAATATCGACGTACCGAAATGCCATCCGCGTCAATTCGTCGGCGTCCGTGCCGTCTTCTACTTCGAAGGGTGGCGTCAAGGACCAGTTCAACACCTGGGAATCGCTCACGATGAGTTCGACCTCGCCAGTTTCCAAATTCGGGTTCGCGGCACCGGGAAGTCGAGCCCGGATCGTACCTCGCGCCTGGATCACCCACTCGCTACGCATCTCCTCCGCGAGTCTATGGGCATCGGGCGCCAACTCCGGGTTGTAAACGACCTGCAACAGACCTGTGCGATCCCTCAAGTCGACAAATATAAGATTTCCGTGGTCCCGGCGTCGATGGACCCAACCGGCAACAGTGATCTCCCGTCCGATGTCTGAAGCACGAGGAGATCCGCAATCTGTGTCTTTGTACATCTCAAATCCTACGGTTGTGTGGTGGTCGAGCGCGACGATGCATCGGTCGCGCGTTGGTGAAACCCGTTCGATGCAACTTCGATGCTGTCACGACGGGCGCGGTCTTCGTCTGGACAGGAACATCGAGATCGAACGTCTGACTAATCCCGGCCAGACCGTCGATTATCCACAAGCTTCCACAACCCAGTAAGCACCACTGAAGCCGCAACGACTTTCAACAAGTCGCCCGGCAGATAGATGTACATCCCATCCATCAGAAGCTTCCCCTCGGCGGGCCATCCGAAATCCCCATATGCCAACCACAAAAGCGCAGGGATATACAGCGAGATGCCGGCAACTACATTCGCCCACAACGTGTTCGAACGGTCGAATCCGTACTGGCTTAACGCTCCGGCAACCGCCCCAGCGACGATGAACCCGATTAGGTAACCACCAGTTACACCGGTTACGTAGGCCCAACCCTCGGCGGGTGTCGTGAAGCCCCAAGGCTGGTTGGCGAACGTTAGAAACCCCAACGCCCCGATAGCGAGATAACCCAAAACTATCGCAAGCCCCCAGCGAAAACCCATGATTCCCGCTGCTGACAAAATCGCAAACGTCTGGAGCGTTAAAGGTGTAGGGTTGCCCGGCAAGTAGAACCGAATCTTGCTACAGACCACGATCAAAGCGATCAACGCCACAACTGCCACTAGGCGGTGGTAGATGTTGGCTCGGGGCACCAACTGATCGAATAAGGGAGATCCCCAAGTCAGCGGAACCGACTTTATAACACCTTCTGGGCGTGCGACTGACGGTGTGTTCATTCCGTCTATTATCTATCCGACAGGTGTTGTCGGTGAGAGCGGTGGCCTAGGCATCTATCGGTAGGCTGTACGTTCGCTTCCGCACTCCTAAAGAGACGAAAGTTTCGGTCCTCTGAACCCCCGGTGTCTTGCCGACATGATCGCGGATGAACTCGCCAAGGCTCTCCGCGTTCGGCAAAGTCGCCCATGCGAATACGTCGTATGTGCCAGTCGTGATGCTGACCAGAGTGGTGTACTTAAACTCGGCCATCCGAGTAGCAACCTCTTCAAGCATGTCGGGTTCCACTTGTACCCCGATCAGGACTTCCGATTGGTAACCCATCTTCTGAGGGTCTTGGACTGTGACGATATCGATAGTCTTATCGCTCGTGAGTTTCTTGAGCCGCCGTCGAACGGTTCCTTCACTCACTTTGACTTTCTTTGCGATCTTCGCATTGGCCGCACGGCCATCTTCGTTCAATGCAGCGATTATTTGACGATCGATTGCGTCCATTCAGCAGTTACTCCTGTTTAAGTGGATGATCCTATTGGTGGTCGTTTGGTTTGCGATTACGTAATCTTCTATCGCGCACGGTAAAGACAGATCCGCGCCCACGATTGACAGAACTCGATACGAAAACGGTCTGATCATACGATAACGTTGCACAAATTCCCATTGTACAGCGCGATAACGTAAAAATCCAATTAAATCGTGAAATTTCGGTTCCGCGCGAACTGACCGCCCACCGCGGTCGCCCATCCCCTACATGACCGTTGCATTACAATTTTAACCGCGAGGTGAATCTCTTCACAATCGGATCGTCGCTGAATCGATTTCAGACACCGCGTACGAGCGTAGCCGTCAACGGTTCCGCGCACAATCGAACCCAACGGAGATTTGAAACATGATTAACGAGCAAAGTGCCGCGATAGTGTCGTTTACTCCGGCTGCTCTGGATAAGCTGGTCGAGGTGATGGCGGAACAGGAAGCATCCGATTCATACCTGCGAATCTCCGCATCCTCTACTCCACAAGGCGGTGTCGAATACGCGTTCGGTCTTGAAGATGAACCCGCTGAAGATGACACATCCCTCCAAGACGGCATGGTCAAAGCGCTCGTAGACGAACAGAGCATCCCGCTCATCGCTGGTTCCAGCATCGACTACGTTGAAGGGTTTCAACGCTCCGGATTCGTGATCTCTAACCCCAACTTCGCCGGTGGTTGCGCGTGTGGCGGCGGCGGTTGTGGCTGTGGCAGGTAAAATACACCGCAAAGCCGAAGCACATAATCCCGGCGGTCTTCACCGTAGGTGACCGCCTTGCCAGCAACGGGAGCACATAGAAGGTGACCTACATAATCTCTAAAGCCTGCGTCGATGTTATGGACGGTTCATGCGTCGACGTCTGCCCAGTCGATTGCATCTACTCCAAACCCGGTGACCGGATGCTATATATTAATCCCGACGAATGCATCGACTGCGCGGCATGTGAGCCGGTTTGTCCTGAGAACGCAATCTTCCCTGAAGACCAGGTACCTGACGACGAGTTCGAGTACATCGCTCTCAACTACGACTACGACTACGACAGCTCCGAACCTGGCGTAAACACCTAATCCATCCGAAAACGTCTAGTTCGGCCCCGTCACACACGCGCCTACGATCTTCGGTTCGGCGCGCTCGCAGTTATCCGATCGCCTGCAACGCTTCGGTTAAAGGCATCCGAATCGTCGTGAATATCGGCGTTTCTGATGCTGTGTATTGCGCCCCAGGAACTTCTCGCAGATCCATCACCAGCGAAACGAACTCCGACGGGTCATCAGTCTCGAACGCGACCACGAACTCCGGGTCATCGATCCCGAACGAATAAGTGGTGTTGATCGTCACTCCCGGGTACCCGTGCCCAACCCGGAAGTGGTCGTTCATCATCTGCTGCCGTTCCTCCATCGACAGACCATACCAAGGTCGTGTCTTGGTCATCGGATACACGATGAAGTAACGCTTGTCCTTGCGTTCCACCGCTGGATTGCCTCCGCCATGCTTGTATCGGGTTTGGCGGCGCAGCGAAAGGTAGGAGTGAGGTTGATCAAAGTGGGCTGCACCCTCCGTCCGATTGATAGCCACCGCCGTTTCGTGGAAAGTTTCAACGCTCACAGCGCTCTGAAACAGCAGCAAATCGACATCGGCCCGGGTGCCAACAGCGCTGAAACTCGATATCGGCGACCTCGCACTTTCACCTGCTTCCCTGATCACGGACACCAACTCTTCGCGCAGTTGGGTCTTGCGATTCGGCTCAAGCAGATGCCATGACGGCCGTGCCTTCAGAAAAGAGAATTTTACGTAGTCGCCGTATTCGATGTTTGGCATGATGCGAGAATGAGGTCCAGTCGGTCCAGTAAATCAGGAGCTACGCGGCTGTTTATGACGAATTCCTGACATCCAAAGTATAGAAAACCAATTTCTAAACGATTGCAACGTAAACTCATCGAGATTCTCTGCCCATATAATCCCAACGAGCCGCCAAGCTACCTACTCCACCCGAAGGATTTAACATGCCGACGCTCGCAGTCACTTCGCTCCTCCACGACAATCAACCGCTCAACGCGATGGTCGATTTCGCCATCGAAAACGGTTTCAAGGCGGTCGAGATGAACGGTCGGCATCACTGCGCCGAAAAGTTGTCCCAAGATGACCTCGACTACCTCCGTGGTGTCGCCGATGCGCACGGTATCACATTTAATCTCCACTACAACCACGGCGCAATGCCGGGTTCCCACAGCGCGAGCGTGTGGCAGCAGACTCTGGAGAGTTTCAAACGCAATCTCGAGATGACGAAGGATCTCGGCGGCAGAGTTGTCGTACTACACCCCGGCAAAATCGATGTCCCGACCTTGGCATATCCCGAAGATGGATCCGAGATGATACGCCGCGAGGCGATGCGCAATCTGAAGCGATTCGTACGTCAAGGAGCGCCGGTCGCGGAGCGGCTGGGAGTCAACATCTGCATTGAAAACCTGTTTCACGATCCGGGTTACGTCCTGCAGTCATACGAGGATCTCGCGTCCGTGATCGACGATGCAGATAGCACCAACGTAGGTGCAACCGTCGATGTCGGTCACTGCAACAGAGGCGATGGGATTCCCGACGCGATAAAAGTCCTCGGCTCGCGCGTCCGTCACCTGCACCTCAACGACGTCATCGATGGCGTAGACCACCACGAAATCGGCACGGGTATCCTCGATCTCGACGAGATGGAGCCCTTGATCTCATCAGGCTTGAACATCGAGTTCGCGACCCTTGAGGTTGGGAAGCCGCCTGACAGCGAAGGAATAATTCTTCGAAGCCGCGAAGTATTGAGGAATCGATATGGCGCAGACGTCGACTAGACTAATCGACTAGCTGAACGTGCATTAAACTGCGCACTCGCCTTCACCGCGCTCAAGTTTGTAAAGCACGGTCTTGCCCCAATCCATGTATGTGTCGATGCGCTCCCTGTCCAGCGGCCCTATCTCCGCCTTCCACGGCGCGAACATCTCCTCGTAAGGCTGCGTTCCTACTCGGTCGACGAACTCGTTGAACTCTTCGCCATCGTTACGGTTCGCCTTGTAGTGGTCGAGGATCATCTCCAACGCTTCTGGTGCTCGTTTCGCCGGAACACGTGCACGAACACGATTCCCAACACGAACCGGCCCGTCGGTCGATTGCCCAGCGATGAAAAGTTCGTACGCCGGAACCTGACCGCCACCGCCCTTCATCACTGCGCCGTGGAATCCGATGTTCGCAACATGGTGCTGACCGCAAGAGTTTGGGCAGCCGCTCGCCTTGATGTGGATCTTCGCCACTCCAGAGTCCGAAATATCCAGAGTGTCCAGCTTCTCGCCCAGAGCTTGGTTCAAGCCCATCGAAGACGTGATCCCAAGCTTGCAAGAGTCGGTTCCCGGGCATGTCACGATATCCCGGATCGTCTCGCGACCGCTAGTCGCCATACCGATAGCCTTCAGCGCGAGATAGACATCATATAGAGACTCGGTCCGCACCCATCGGAACACCAAGTTCTGCTGTTGGTCGATACGCACTCGGCCGTCAGCAAACTCGCGAGATATGTCCGCCAAAGGTTTCCACTGCTCGGAATAGATATCGCCGCGCTCAATGCGCACGTAGACGACGTTGAAACCCTCTTGCCGCTGCTCTTCAACCGAGCTGGCCTTCCAGAAGCCGTACTCCGCATCATCGTTCGGTTCGGGCGTCGGATCCTCAGGCACACTAGGCGCGTCTAGTGACTCATCCTCAAGAAACAGCAACGTATTGAGGTCGATCTCTTTCTTCGCCCAATCGCCCTTCAACTCCTCTTCCACCATCTCACGGAACTTCTCGATCCCCAGACGCTTGATCGTGTACTTGATCCGAGCACGCATCAAGTTCTTACGTTCCTCATCCTGCCGGTTGAAGATCCTCAGCGCCGCTTCCGCGTACTTCAGGTAGTCCTCCACCGGCACGAACTCGGTAACCGTCTCCGCCATCTGAGGCATGATGGAAAGACCGCCACCAACGACAAACTTGAAACCGCGTTTCCCATCGCGTTCCCGCGCGATGAAACCGACATCGTGGAACGGCGTCATCGCTTCGTCTTTTTCTGAACCCGAGAAAGCAGTCTTCGACTTCCTTGGCATGTTCTGTGTAGTTGGGTGCCTCAGGAAGTAACGAGCGTAAGCCGCGGCATACGGAGAGACATCGAACACCTCGTCTTTCGAAACGCCCGCCGTCGGGTGAGCGACCACATTCCTAACCGTGTTTCCGCAAGCCTCGCGCGTCGTGAGACCCACATCTCCTATCTCCCGCATCAACGCCGGTGTGTCATCCAAAGGAACGTGGTGAATCTGCACATTCTCACGCGTCGTGAGGTGCCCCTTCTTTAGCGGAGCGTACTTCTCGGTGACTTCTCCCAGAACTTCCAACTGTTGCGCCGTCAGTCCGCCGAAAGGCGCCTTGATCCGCACCATCTGTCGATCAGGTTGCCTTTGACCATAGACACCTTGTCGCAGGCGGAACCGCATGAACGCCGTCTCTTCGAAATCTCCCGCACGGAACCGCTCCTTCTGCGCTTCGAAATTGGCGATCTCCTTCCCGCTGACTAGCAACACCCGCGCGCCTGCCTCGTCAGGCGTCCAGTCCGTCTTTGTAGTCTCTACACTTGTGGTCACGATCAGCTCGCTCTTACCTATAGCTACGCCTCGGCGCACATGCGCCGCCGATTAGTCGTAATCATACACCCCGCGTCCAAACCACTCGCTTTCTGTACACTCTTTGACAACTCCACAAACTCAAACTCCAGAACAGGATGATTGATGCAATGAAGGCATCAGACTTTGGCGGCATCCATTTCATGATGCCTACGCCGTTCGCCGGCGATGGTTCAGTCGACACCGGTCCGATCCCCCGCCTCGTCGAAAAGGCCGTAATCGCAGGATGCACCGGAGTAGTCACCCTCGGCGTCATGGGCGAGGCTCATCGTCTGTCAGACGGCGAACGCGCTCCCATTATCAAAGCTGTCATCAGCGCCTGCGCCGGACGACTAACCGTCACGGTCGGCGTCAGCGGTCAAAGCGGCGCGCAAGCAGTCGATCGCGTGCGAGAAGCCCAAAACATCGGTGCAACCGCGGCTATGGCATCTCCGCCATCGCTCGCCAAACCAAACGCCCCTGCAGTGTTCAACTACTACCGCGCCATCGACGACGCGACCGAAATCCCCATCGTCGTACAAGACCTGCCGGAGCAAACCGGTGTCCACATGGCTCCAGATTTCATCGCAAAGTTGAACTCAGAACTCGAAAACGCGAAATACCTCAAGCTTGAAGACCCGCCAACACCCCCCAAAGTATCCGCGGTACGTAAAGCCACCGACGACAAGATCGGAGTATTCGGCGGACTAGGTGGCGCCTTCCTGTTCGAGGAACTGCAACGAGGTGCCATAGGGACGATGACCGGGTTCGCGTATCCAGAAGCCCTAGTAAAAATCCACGCGCTGTTCGCCACGGGAGACATCGAAGGCGCGCGCCAAACTTTCTACGGATGGCTCCCGTTAATCAGATATGAGAACTCAGCCGGACTAGGCCTCTCGATCCGAAAACACATCATGACAAGACGAGGTATGCTCGATTCCCCTGCTGTAAGACCCCCGTCCCCCGCGATCGATGACCTCGGTGAAGCCGAATTGGACGATATACTGCGAGCCATGGCATCGTTCATCGAATCTGAGATCAGGCAAGAATCAGCCGCAGCGTAACGCGCCCCAACGTCACACCTTCGAAACATAGCAGTTCTAAAAAAGGGGTTAACATTAGCACCAAACGCGGATCGCGTCGAGAGACCCGAAGCGACTTTCGCGGTGGTGGGCGGTTCGTATTTCATGTCGAAAACGACGCAAGACGAAAATCCAGACCAGAAGCCAGACACCATCTACTGCATGCATTGTGGGACTGCGGCTTCGGCGGATGATTACGCATGCGACCGGTGCGGCGAACGCGTTTACATCCCCGACCCGTCGCGAGTGCCACCGCTCGGATTCACAAGTTGCCAAAAATGCGCTTCCGTAAACGAGGCGCACGCCTCATACTGCGCTCTTTGTTCTGTAGAGATCGATCAGACCACGCGTATCTCCCCCGATGGTGCAACAGCTGACCGCAGCGAATCCGGTACGCAGTTCGGGTTTGGTCGCAGGGAATCAGATCGCGAAGAACAACGCGGTGGCGGTTACCGCATCGGAAGCGGCACGTTCCGACCGAGCCAGTGGGGACTGCCGCGACGCACTAGACCTTCTCAAAGCGAGAACGATCCCGTGCCTCAAGAGATCCAGCGCTGGAACTGGTCGGCCTTCATCCTCGGCCCTATATGGGGATTGCTCCACGGACTATGGTGGTCCATCCTCGGGTTTTTGCCACTCCTACCCTTTTTGTCACCCGCGCTCCGACCCGTCGCCATCATAGTCTTGATCGGGGTAATGGTCATCTTGGGGCTCAAAGGCAACGAGATGGCGTGGAGAGCCCGGCAATGGGAGTCAGCCGAAAAGTTCCTTGCCGTTCAACAGAGATGGTCGACTTGGAGCATCGTCTTCGCGATCGGTGCCCTTGTCGCCTTCATAATGTTCCTACTTGGGCAAGGATAAGTAGGGCACAGGGTAGAACTGCAACTCAGTCTTCCCGTGAACGCCGAAATAGGCCTCTAAGCGGCGCAGAAGCGACCGCCGATAATCTAGATTCGAAAACGCGGGCGTCGACATGATGATCGCGTCTTCACGGTTGTCGGCGTAGTAGCGATGCCGGATACCCACATCCGTGAACCCGTATTTCCGATAAAGCGAACGCGCCACTTCGTTCGATTTCCGCACTTCCAGCGTCACATTAGTCGCACTGGTCTTAATGGCTTCCGAAATCGTCGCGATGAGAAGCAACTCACCGACACCACGCCTACGCTCCGTGGGCCTAGTCGCTATGACAACTATGTGCGCTTGGTCAACCGCGGTCCAAATCCCGACCAAACCAACGACATCGCTGGTCGTCTTCTGAGGATCCAAACTCCCGATCGAGGCAGAGAAAAGCGACCTGAGCCGACTACCCCAGTTGTTGCCTACCGTATACAGACCATTCGGGAACGGTTCCCCATTTTCTGACATCTTCGTCACCACGATGTACGTGGTATTGTTACGCCTCATATCGCGTGCCGACGACGACTTCGGCGCCGACGCGCCAAACGCCTCTCTCACAACATGATCTATAGCCGCAGCATCCGCAGGCACGGCATAACGCGCGCGATACGGATTCTCGATGCTCGCCGCAGCTGATTCTTCAAACGCTAAATCAGCCTTTCCCACGCTTATCGAAGGATTTGCCATGTCTTCGTTTCTGGTTGACAGCGTACGTTATTGCGACGCAATCAGGTTACTGAGGGATGTGGTATTTCCCATCTACGACTCTAGCGCATCCAACACGTGTCGTCCCACGCAACCTCCAGCTGATCTACGAGGCTACGAAATTCGTAGACCGAATCTATTCATATCGCTCAAGAATGCATCGTCGATACGCCTTGCACGTCAATCGGAGCATACAATCAAATGTTTATGGGTTTATTGCTAGACCTGTTCAAACGCCTGACCATGCCATCGGCGATGTCGGCTACTACCGCCGCGCCTTCTAGCGCCTCAGAGTCCGAATCAGACGATTCAGGCGGGAGTTTCCAAGTGCTTATGCGGATCGTACGCATGGCGTTCGACTACCCCGGCCTCCTAGCAATCGGATTGGTCTTCATCATCGGCGCTTCTCTCTTCCAGCTCTTCATCCCACTCCTCATCGGCGATGGGGTCGACACCGTAGAAGAAGCCTTCACCTCGCCCGACGCAGACACCGACGCCCTCCGTCGCACCCTCTTCACAACCGCCCTATTCCTCCTCGCATCCGCCGTCCTCCGTGGCCTCTTCACCTTCGGTCACATGTACATCAGCGAAAACATCGCCCAGCGCCTCGGATACCGACTGAGGATGCTCTACTACGAAAAACTCCAGCGACTGAGCTTCGCGTACCACGACCGCGTCCACACCGGCGACCTGCTAACCCGCGGCCTCCTAGACATCGAAGGCATCCGATCGTTCGCAAGCCGAGGGCTGCTACGCGTCGTATACCTCGCCATCTTCGTTGGCACTGGATCATTCCTCATGATGCGAGTCGACTGGGAACTCGCACTGATCAGCCTTAGCTTCGTACCCATCGCCGGATGGCGCGCAATCGTCGCCCGTCTCCAAACATCACGAGGATGGCGCCGATATCAAGAAGAAATGGGACGCCTAACCAAAGTGATGGACGAAAACCTCAAGGGCATCCGCGTGGTCCGATCTTTCTCCGCCGAACCATACGAGATGGAGAAATACGACAAATCCTCCGACGAGGCTTTCAACAGAGCTTTCCACCTCGTCGGCGTACGAGCCAAAAACCTCTCCATAATCACTCTCGCATTCCTCGGGGTCATGTCCGTCGTACTCCTCGTCGGTGGACTAAAAGTCCTCGACCAAAACGACCCGTTCTCCCTCGGACAACTCGCACAATTCCTCGCCTTCATGTCCATCATGCAAAACCCCGTCCGCCAACTCGGAATGGTCGTTGCCGGATGGGCTCAAGGCGCAACCTCCGGAAAAAGGCTTTTCGAAGTTCTCGACCAAATCCCCGAAATCGACGACAAACCCGGCGCAAAAGACCTAGTCCTAACCCACGGCGCTCTACGCTTCGAAAACGTCGACTTCGCCTACATGGACGAATTCGGCGACGAGCAAGTACTTACCGATGTCTCCTTCGAAGCACGTCCAGGACATACCGTCGGCATCGTCGGACCGCCCGGTTCCGGTAAATCCACTCTCGCACACCTCATCCCGCGCTTCTACGACCCCATCGCCGGCCGAATACTCATCGACGAGCAAGACATCTCCGAAGTCACACTCTCATCCCTGCGACGCACCGTCGGTGTTGTCGAGCAAGATACATTCCTCTTCACCACAACCATCGACAACAACGTCGCATACGGAGACCCATGGGCCGAGCACCGCAACATCGAGAGCGCAACATCCCATGCACAGATGAATGAATACGTCGAGCGTCTGCCAAGCGGTTACGGCACCCTCATCGGCGAACGCGGCGTCTCACTCTCCGGCGGACAACGCCAACGCCTATCCATCGCTCGCAGCATCATGCTTCACCCGCAGGTCATCGTCTTCGACGACTCGACAGCAGCCATCGACGCCGCAACCGAGCAACGAATCCGAGCCGCACTCCAAGAAGTAACCTCCGACCGCGCCACTATCATCATCTCCCACCGCCTCAGCTCTCTCATGCACGCCAACGAAATCCTATTCCTAGAAGGCGGCAAGATCGTCGAAAGAGGCACCCACGCCGAACTCCTCGAACTCGGCGGAAAATACCGTGACCTCTACGAACTCCAAATCCGCCCCGATGACGACGTCGACGTCGGAGGGAGCTCATAACCATGGCAACAACCGACGCGACACAAGGCACTCCCGCCGACAAACAATCGCCTCGACCGCGCTGGGTCGACGAGAATAAAGCCAATCAGGCCGACCTCGACCAGCAGATCTTCAGCGCCGGATACAACGGCGACGTCGTACGCCGATTCATAGGCTTCGTCGGCCCCTACCGCAACGTACTAATCATCGGCGTCATCGCGGTCATCATCTTCGCCCTATCCGTCCTCGCCCTGCCTTGGATCGTACGGACAACCGTCAACGATGTCCTCGACATTACTCAACGAGATACCGCCGACGCCCGAAACGTCCTTTACATAATGGTCGGATTGTTCTTCGGGGCTGTCGTCCTACACGTAATCGTCGGATACCTCCAAAACATCATCGTCGGACGCATCGCCGAACACATCCTCATCGACCTCCGACGCGCCATGTACGAGCATCTACAGCGCGTCTCCATGTCATTCATGGACAAGACCGAAGTAGGTCGCATGATGTCACGCCTCCAAGGCGACGTCGCCGCTCTCCAAGAGTTCCTCGAAACCGCCGTCGTAAGCATCGGCGACTTCCTACTCTTATTTGGCATCGTCATCGCAATGCTCATCATGGACTGGCGCCTAGCGCTCCTGACCTTTGCCGTTGTATCTACCCTCGCCATCGCCCGCGCGGTATGGCTCCCAATCGCACGACGAGCATTCCTATATTCCCGTCAAACCGCATCCATTACCAGCGGTGCCCTCGCCGAAAACATCAACGGCGTCAGGGTAGTGCAAGGCATGAGCCGCGAGCACGTAAATCTCGACCTCTTCAAAGAAAAAGCAGACGAACAGCTATGGGCTTCAAAACGTGCCGCCCGTATCGGCCTAGTCATGATCGCAATGGTCGACACCCTATCCGGTTCCGCAATGGCAATCATCATCGTGGTCGGCGGATCATGGGTCATGGGCAACTCCCTTGAGATCGGCTCCATGATCGCATTCATCCTATACGTCCAGCTATTCTTCGACCCGATCCGGTCCATCACGATGCACTACGCCGTATTCCAACGCGCTATGGCGTCCGGCGAGCGCATATTCGAAGTCCTAGACGTTCCCATCGATATCCAAGACAAAGAAGAAGCCAAACCCCTAGTCGACAACGATGGCTCAGTCGAATTCAAAAACGTCACCTTCGGATACCTAGAAGATGAACCAATCCTGAAAAACATCAATTTCCGCGTCGAACCGGGTGAGACCGTGGCGCTAGTCGGACCGACTGGATCTGGGAAAACCAGCATCACGTCGTTGCTCCACCGCTTCTACGACATCTGGGAAGGCGAAGTCCTAATCTCCGGCAAAGATGTCCGAGACGTTGAACTCAGCAGCCTTGGAAACAACATCGGCATGGTCCTCCAAGAGCCATACCTCTTCTCCTCAACCGTCTACGAAAACATCCGCTACAACAAACACGATGCCACGCGAGAAGAGGTCGTCGCCGCGGCACGCGCCGTCGGCGCTCACGAATTCATCATGCGCCTTCCCAACGGATACGACACGGAACTCGAGCAACGCGGCGGAAACCTCTCACTTGGTCAACGCCAGCTAATCTCGTTCGCTCGCGCCATCGTCGCCGACACCAAAATCCTCATCCTCGACGAAGCCACCGCTTCCATCGACAGCTACACCGAACTACTCATCCAACAAGCCCTAGCCCGCCTCCTCGAAGGGCGCACCGGACTAGTCATCGCGCACCGTCTCGCCACCATCCGCGGCGCTGACCGCATCATCGTCCTCCAGAACGGCGAGATCATCGAAACCGGAAACCACGACGAACTCATCGCCCACGGCGGACTATACGCGCGCCTATACTCCATGAACTACGCATCCTTCGACGACATCCCCGACGAACTCATCGCCGAAGCCATGGAGTATTCCCGAACCGCCGCAACCTAAACGGCGTTCACAACAACGGCTTCTGCCCCCCAGAACTCCCACCCTCTGGCGCAGTCCCCACATGCATCATCCCCTGCGGCGTCGCCCTGCGTCCCTGAGGCGTCCGCACGATAAACCCGATCTTCAACAAGAACGGCTCCACTACATCCTCAAGCGTCTGAACCTCCTCATTCGCCGATGCCGCAAGCGCATTGATACCCGCTGGGCCACCACCATACTGCCTGACCAAAGTATCTAGATACAACCGGTCCAACCGATCCAGCCCCAACTCATCTACACCCTCAACCCGTAACGCCTCAGCCGCAACCTCCGCATTGATCGTCCCATCCCCGCGCACCTGGGCAAAATCTCTCACCCTACGCAACAGATTGTTCGCAATCCTAGGCGTCCCCCGCGACCGTTTCGCGATCACCACCGCCCCAGCTTCATCAATCGGCACCATCAAGATCATCGCAGAACGTTTCACCACCTGCGTAATCTCCGCGTCCGAATAAAAATCTAGGTGATACGTCAACGCGAAACGCTCTCTTAACGGCGGGCTCAGCATCCCCGCGCGCGTCGTCGAACCTATCAGCGTGAACTTCTGCAACGGCAAGTTGATCGTCTTCGCAAACGCCCCCGTCCCAGTGATGAAGTCCACTCGGAAATCCTCCATCGCCGAATACAGATATTCCTCCACCGCATAAGATAGCCGGTGTATCTCGTCGATGAACAGAACGTCCCCGTACTTCTGATTCGACAGGATCCCAACCACATCCGCGGGACGCTCCAACGCCGGCCCCGAAGTGTGCACCAGCGTCGTATCCATCTCCCGCGCGATTATCTGCGATATCGTCGTCTTCCCTAACCCCGGCGGACCATGAAACAAAGCATGGTCCAACGTATCACCACGGTGCTTCGCCGCCTCCACCGCGATCTGAATGCTGTTCACTACATCTCGCTGTCCGATGTAATCCGCGAAACGACGCGGCCGCAGGTCGTTCATCCCAACTGAATCCGAGTTCCGCGACGCACGATCACGCAATACTTCGTCCGACCTCCGCTCAACACTGGTAGAACCGTCGTCAGAACCCGTTACAATGCGCTCTCTTGCGGACTCAGCCATTCAGCTAAAACTTCGCATGAATCGACAGATCAACTCATTCCACCGTCGCCGCAGCCGATCCAGTGTTACGGAAGATGTCGCGCAACAACCTCTGCGGATCATCGGCGTATTCAGGCTCCCGGCGCAACGCTTCATCGACTAACCGACACTGCCTCGGCGTTACGATACCCGAGGTTGACCAATACAGCGACAATATCCGCTCGTGTGTCTGGCTCTCGAATTCTCCATTTCGACGGCTCCGACGGGTGGCTAGCAGCCTCCATCACCTTGCCCTTTAATGTAGCCACGATCTTCTGCGCACCGCGCTGACCGATCCCAGGCATCAATGTGAGCGTCGTTACATCGTCCATTTCGATCGCGTACGCAAGCGCCGACACCGGCAAATTCATCGCCGTCGCCGCTCGCATCGGGCCTATACCTTCTACTTGGATGAACTGCTCGAAGAACTCCCGGTCAATCAAGTTTTCGAACCCTACCAGCAACGGCAACGGTTGACGCTCCGTCACCGAGTAGTAGATGTGAAGCCCCACATCCTGACCCTCAGACGGTTCGAGTGATGCGCGTACGAATGCCGGTAACAGCACCGAGTAGCCAACGCCGCTGGCCGTCAGCAGGATGATCCTTGACGGATCTTCCTGCACCTGCAATATCTCGCCCCTCAAGTAAGAAATCATCCCTTGTTCACCATTTCTGCCAATTCTGGCGACCCCGTCACGTGAATATGACAAATCGCGATCCCTACCGCATCCGCAACATCCTCCTTCGAAATCTCTTCCGTTAGTCCCAACCGCATCGAGACCGCGCGCTTCATCTCCGCCTTGTCGGCCCGACCGCTCCCAGCAACAATGCTCTTTACTCGTGTCGGCTGGTAGTGATGCACTGGAACACCGGCGCTCCCAGCCGCAAGCATCGCCACCCCGCGAGCGTGCCCCATAATAATCGCCGTCTTCAAGTTCCGGTAACGAGAGTGCAGATCCTCGATCGCAACCTCGTCCGGCCCAAACTCCTCGATAATCTCCGCCAGCGTCGAATTGATCGCCTTCAACCGCTGCTCTAACGCCTCGCTAGCTTTGGTTCGTATCAACCCACCCTCCAACAACTCCACATTCCCACGATCATCCGCCGACACGACCGCATACCCAGTCGTAGTCAAAGCCGGATCAATGCCCAGTACCCTACGGTTACTCTTCATGCGCGCCAATCTAGAGTTCGAAACGAACAGAGATACAAAGATTTTAACGGCAACCCAGTTCACGTTGCCTCCCCTCGTAGCAGAAACACCCCCATTCACCGCAGAAACCACAACATCGAATGCCCCTCCTTCTTAGAGGGGGTTAGGGGGAGGCCCCACCCCTTTCGCTCTCACTTCCCCCTCTCCTTCCAGGGGAGATTAAGAACGGGGTATGCCTTGCCACCCATACCACCCCAGAAACCCCTAATACCAAATCACAGTAATCCCCGAAATCTCATAAATCCCAGTTCAGACAACTACAATCACACTACCCCAAACCACAATCCCACCCCCACCCCATGCAACCCTTCTACAACGAACAGCAGCAGATGCTCGCTTCCACCGTCCGCGAGTTCGCAGAAAACGACCTCGCCCCCCTCGCCGATGAGGTCGACACCCTCGAACAGTTTCCCAAAAAGCAGTTCGACGCACTCGCCGAACTCGGTATGACTGGACTCCTCATTTCCCCAGAACTGGGCGGCGCAGGAATGGGATATCGCGACTTCATGGTCGTACTGGAAGAGATCGGCGCCATCTGCGGCTCCACCAGCACCGTACTAATCACCCACACATCCCTCGGCTCCGAGACCATAAACCGATTTGGAAACGATGAGCAGCGAAAGCGCTGGCTGCCCGACCTCGCAGCAGGAGAGAAGATCGCCGCTTTCGCTCTCTCCGAACCCCAGACCGGCTCCGACGCCCTTGGTCTTCAGACCACCATCACGGAAGACGGTGAGTCCTACATCCTCAACGGAACCAAGCTCTTCATCACTAACGCGGCTGTCGCCGACGTCTTCGCCGTCTTCGTCACATCCGATCGCTCTGCCGGCTACAAAGGCGTCTCCGCAATCGTCGTCGAACGCGGCACTCCCGGCTTCGAAATCAACGAACAACACGGAAAGATGGGAATGCGCGGCTCCGGAACCGCCGAACTCGTCTTCAACGACTGCCGAATCCCCAAAACCAACCTCCTCGGTGACATCGGCGACGGCTACCGCATCGCTCTCAAAATCCTCGACTCCTCACGCATCACTGTCGCCGCACAGTGCCTCGGACTCGCCAAAGGAGCCCTCGACCAGGCCCTCGACTACGCAAAGCAACGCGTAGCCTTTGGACGTCCCATCGCATCCAAACAAGCCATCCAGTTCATGCTCGCCGACATGGCAACCGAACTCGACGCCGCACGCCTGATGGTCTATCGCGCCGCCGCACTCTACGACGAAGGCCTACCCTACGGCACTGAATCCGCCAAGGCAAAACTCTACGCCTCCGAAGTCGCCGGACGCAACGTCGACAAAGCCGTCCAAATCCACGGCGGAATCGGATACTTCAAACCCACCCCCGTAGAGCGAATGTACCGCGACCAACGCGTAACTGAAATCTACGAAGGCACATCCGAAATCCAACGTCTAGTAATCTCCCGATCCCTAATCGGCGAAATCTAACCTCTCACTCCACTTTCTGTTTCGCAAAATTGGGGCGCAACCCTACCCTCCCCTTCCAAGGAGGATATTGAGAGGGAGTCACGCAAAGGGTGCGAAAAACGAGGACCAAACGCACCCAGATAACATATTCCCAGCTAAACATCTCGCCCTCATAACTCCCCACATGAAACTCGACAACCGCAAAGACTCGTGGATAAAAACTCACCGGAACACCATCAAATGGCTCCTCGGCGTCGCCCTCATCGGCTGCGCCACCGGTCTCATCGCCGACGCCTTCGTAGTCGGGGAATCGCTCTGGCGACCCGTGGTCATCGGTGCCAGCGGAGCCGCTTTCTTCATCGGACTTAAACTCTGGATGTCAGGCATCAACAGCCGTTGACATTATCACCCGGAATCGGCGTCCGACCTAGTACCACCGCTCTTTATCCACCACGTTCATCAACTCCTCGCCCCGCGCGAACCGTCGCGCGTTCTCTAGGATGATCTGGAACCGACGCTCCGGAATGTTGCCCGCCTCTCGAACCGCAACGTGCGGCGTCATCAAAACGTTCGGCAACCGCCACAACTTATGTTCCGGTGGCAACGGTTCGATCTCGTAAACATCCAACCCGCAACCCGCAATCTCACCCGACTCGATCGCATCCGCCAAATCGTCGATCTTGCAAACCTTCCCACGCCCCACATTGATGAAATACGAAGACGGCTTCATTAACTTGAACCGCTCCGCATTGAACGTACCCTCCGTCTCCGGCGTGTGCGGCACCGTCGAAATCACAAAATCCGCCTCCGGTAACCACCGATCGATCTCTTCCGGTGGATGGATCTCCGCGCCCCAGACCTCCCGTTCAACCCTCGGCTCGATGCCAATCACTCGCATCCCGAACGCCCCACACAGCCGCGCCGTCTCCGCGCCTATGCCCCCGACCCCGTTGATCAACGCTGTCGCATCACCCAGATACACATACTCCGAACGGGTAGCATCCTTGTCCCACCTCACCTCGCGCTGCGCATCCACATACCAAGGCAACCCCCTCGACAGCGCCAGCACGAACATCATGATGTGGTGACTGATGTGATCGAAATAGATGCCCCTAGGGTTCGATATCACGCACGGATGCTTCACCAGATCCTCGTAGTAATACCCATAAAACGGTCCAGCATCCGGGTTCTGCAACCACCTCAACTGCCTCGCACTCGGCAGCAACTCCGGCGAAACCCACCCAAACGCCCCATCCGCATCTACGATCTCCCGCGCCGCCTCATCATCATCCACCGGCGACACAACCTCATACTCGGGCATCGAATCCGACAACCGAGCCGCAAACCACCGCGTCAACTCATCCTGCGGCGGCATAAAAACAAACTTCAACGAAGAGGCCATAGCCCCACCTCCACTAATCCGACCTGCGACTTCCTATCTCAAATCACACTCCACACCAACCTCGGCGCAATGCCCCTCGAACCATTCGATCACCTCCGTGTGATACGGGATTCCATTTTTCGACCGCTTCTCGATCTCCTCTGCCTCCAACAACCCCGGATACACCACCCGATCATGTCCCTTCCCAGGAGGATGCTCCGCCACTGCCTTCAGCAACTCATCCATGTCATCCAAAAACTTCTCCTTATCAGTGAAAGCCTCGATGTCATACGCCACAAAGAAATGTCCGCCCTGATGCGGGTTCAACGGACCCGGCCCCAGACCCGTCAACTCATTGCACATGATCTCGTTCATCAAACCGAGCCCGAAACCTTTGTGGGACCCATTCTCACGCGTACCGCCGATGGGCAACATACCGTATTTGCCACGCGACTCTGGGCCCGGCGCGGGCGTCTCCTCGAGTTGCGGCTCGTAGTTGTCGTCAGTGATCCACCCCGGCAACACGGTTGCACCGGTCCGACGTAGGAGCCAGATCTTGTTCGCCGCAACCTGCGTCGTAGCAACGTCCAGCATGTACGGAGGCATCGTCCGAGCCGGTGCCCCATACGCTATCGGATTCGTGCCCAAGAACGGACGCGACCCCCATGTCGGTATCGTGATACCCGCACCGCCAGCCGTCATCGTATGTCCGATCATCCCTGCCTCAATCGCCTGATAAACGTAGTGGCTACAACCGGCCAAATGCCCCGTGTCAAATACCGTCACGACTCCAACACCATGCTGCTGCGCCTTCTCGATCGCCATCTCCATCGCCGTCGGACCGACATGTACCCCGAGCGCATGTTTCGCATCGATGTTCGCCGTCGTGCTCGTCTCGCGCACCACCTCCCACTCCGTCCGCGGATTCAACTGACCAGCCGCGTAACTCCGCACATACCCCCGCAATCCATTCGACACCCCGTGCGACTCATTCCCCCGAAGATCGTTTCCAAGCAACACATCCGTCGAGTCCTGCGCCGCATCGTCATCCAACCCGATCTTCAAAAAGATGTCCTTCGTCACCCGGTGCATTGTTTCCGGCATCACATAGACCCGATCAGCCTCCGGTACCTTGAATCGCTCCAGCATGTCTTAATTCCCCTCGGATTGGTGCAGTTCCACTGCGATGTTCGCTGTAGTAGTTTAAGCGATATTAGAATGCGTTTGCCCTTATGGGCATCCCCGATTCAAACTCGCATCACGTAAAATCGCATCGGTGCATCAAGCGGAATCACGAACACCCCAAAAGGAACAATTCCGCAAAACAGAAAGGCCTCCGCAGACATGGAACTCAGACCTAATCGCGCAAAAGAAAAACTAGCCGCCGGAGAGGTCGCGACTGTCGTCGGAGGATTGGCGAATGCCGACGCCATCGACGCTTTCGGTCCGATCGCGGCCGCAAACGACATCGCCGGCGTCTGGCTCGAAGGTGAACACGCGGGCGTAGACGCGTCAGACCTAGGCAACCTGACCCGCGCATGCGATCTTTGGGGCATATCTCCGGTAGTTCGGATCAACGAAAATTCGCAGGGGTTGATCTACCGTACTCTCGACTGCGGCGCGCAGGGCATCGTAGTGCCACACGTCAACAACGCCGCCGAGGCGCGGAACGTCGTAGACGGCGGCAAATTCCCACCCATCGGCAAACGCGGCGCCTACACCAGTAGGCAAGGTCACGGCGTCTCTGACTACATGCTGAAAGCCGACGACTACTCGCTGTTGGTCATTCTCATCGAAGACATCATCGCTTACGAGAACCTCGACGAGATCATGGAAGTCGACCAAATCGACGTCTTCTTCGTCGCCCCCAGCGATTTCGCCGCATCGATGGGACACACCGGCAACCACAACCACCCTGAAGTCGTAGAGACCATGAACGACGCATTCCGCCGCATCGAAGCGGCAGGCCGAAACTCGGGCGCGACCTGCGGCGAAGGTGACGCTCCTCGCTACCTTGACCTCGGCGCTAAGTTCCTGCTCACATCCATTGGCCCATGGCTCAGCGACGGTGCCGCCAGCTTCATGGACGTCGTAAACAACCACTAAAAGCCCCTTTTGCGCACAACTCCCCTTTCCCCTCTGGGGGAAGGGCCGAAGGCGATGGGGGCACTGAGCGAAGCGAGCGAGGTATGCCTGGGGCGGGCAGGCGGCAGAATCCCCGCTTAAAATCCCGCTAATCCCGGTTCAGACAAAGAAAGGCGCTAACCCACATGCAACTCAGACCTAATCGCGTAAAGGAAAAAATATACGCTGGTGAAGTGGCCGTCTCAGTGGTCGGCTTCACCCACCCTGACGATATCGATACCTTCGGCCCAATCGCCAAAGAAACCGGCATCGATGCCGTATGGCTGGAGGGCGAGCACGCCGGCGTCGACCACGCCAATCTCGGCAACCTGACACGTGCTTGTGACCTCTGGGGACTGACGCCGGTAGTCCGGATAAATGAAAACTCGCAAGGCTTGATCTACCGCACACTTGATTGCGGAGCGCAAGCGATCGCCGTCCCGCACGTCAATACGGCCGAAGAAGCGCAAAACGTTGTCCTCGGCGGGAAGTTTCCACCCATCGGCAGGCGAGGCAACTACGCTAGCCGACAAGGGCACGGCGTGCCCAACTACATGGAGCTCGCGGACGACCACTCGTTGCTGATCGTCTTCATCGAAGACATCATCGCCTACCAGAACTTGGATGAAATCCTCGAAGTCGAACACATCGACATCTTCTTCGTGGCGCCGGGCGATTTCGCAGCCTCAATGGGACACAAAGGCATCTGGGACCAGGTAGCCAACATCCCCGAAGTCGCACAAACCATGGAAGACACCTTCCACCGTATACAAGCAGCCGGCCGGATCGCGGGCGCGACCTGTGGCAAAGCCGGACTCCAACGATACTTAGACCTCGGCGCAAAATTCTTCCTAACAACCACCCAAGAATGGCTAGACGAAGGGGCCGCAAACTTCATGAACATCGTCAAAAATCACTGACCCAGTCAAAGCCCATCATTCAAATCACAAAAATCACCGTTCAGACAAGAAAGGCATCACCCGACATGGACATCCGCCCCAATCGCATCAAAGAAAAAATCGCCGCTGGTGAAATCGCAACCATCGTCGGAGGGATGACCCACCCCGACGACATTGACGCGTTCGGCCCGATCGCCGTCACCCACGACTTCGACGGCATCTGGCTCGAAGGCGAACACGGATGGGTCGACGCGTCCGAACTCGGCAACCTCACGCGCGCCTGCGATCTCTGGGGCCTGACATCCGTCTGCCGCGTCAACGACAATCACCAAGGGCTCATCTACAGGACACTCGACCGCGGCGCACAAGGCATCGTCGTCCCGCACGTCAATGACGCGGCCGAAGCCCAAAACGTCGTCGACGGCGGCAAGTTCCCTCCGATCGGCAAACGCGGAAGCTACACCAGCCGTCAAGGGCTCGGCGTCCCCAACTTCATGGAGGTTGCGGACGACAACTCGCTGTTGATCATCCTCCTTGAGGACATCATCGCATACGAAAACCTTGACGAAATCTTGGCCGTCGACCACATCGATGTGTTCTTCGTCGCACCCGGCGACTTCGCCGCATCGATGGGACACAAAGGAAACATCAACCATCCCGATGTCGTCGAAACCATGAACGACGCCTATCGACGCATCGTCGCATCCGGCAGAACCGCAGGCGCTATCTGCGGATCAACCAACGTCACACGATTCCTAGACCTCGGCGTAAAACTTCTCTTCACAAACACCCCCGAATGGATAAATCAAGGCGCCGCAAACTTCATGGACATCGTCCACAACCACTAACCCACACCCCCACGCCTTTCGCAGAGCGAAAGGCGTGCGAGCGGGATATGTCCCCGCTTTGCAACCCTGTCATTCCGGCGAAAGCCGGAATCTAGAGGAGTGATACGTAGGGCTTCCCCCACTCGATGGGGGAAGTGCCGGAGCCTACCCCGGATTTGATCCGGGGCGATGGGGGCATAGAGCGGATTCGCGAACCGCCACTACCACCCAACAACGAATCCCCGTAATCTCACAAACCCCCGGTTCAGACGTAGGGGCAACCCTTGTGGTTGCCCTTTGATGTAGCGTTGAAACTATGCAGACGAGTACCAAACCCGCAACCCGATTCCATCCCTTTCGCAAAGCGAAGGGGGACGGGGCGCATCATAGCCCATCATCCAAAATCCTGCCCATCATAGTTCAAATCATCATCGCCTCCGGCATAATCGCTGCTCTGCTCGCCACCGGCTGCCGCGGAGGCGGCGCAAACCCCGGCGAAGACGATTTGGTCATCCCCTTCGTCGAACCCACACCGTCCCAGCGAACCTGCCTCAACGACATCTATCCCGCTGACGCCCCTCGGTTCGACGAGGTATCGGAATCCGACTTCCGACCCGGCGCAAACGATGTCGATTACGTGATCTTGGAAGAAGGCGACGGCGAAAGTCCCGACATCGGCTGGCAGGTAAATGTCCACTACACTGGATGGCTTGACGACGGATGCGTATTCGGCACCACCTACCACTCCGAACGTGAAGCCCGATTCTTCATCGCAGCCGTAATCCCCGGATGGCGACAATCTCTACTCGACATGCAAGTCGGCGAGCGAAGACGCGTGAGAATCCCCTCGGAACTGGGGTACGGACAAGCCGGATCACCACCACGCATCCCCGCCAACGCCACTCTCCACTTCGATGTCTCCCTCTTAGGAGGCATCACCCGCGACGAAGCCTTCGCCACCGCAACCGCCGTCAACGAAGCCGCAGCCGCAACCATCACCGCAATCGCCCAAGAAGTCGAAGCCACTTTCACCGCCATCGCCGAAGAAGCAACCACCGAAGCCCAAGAGTCACCCACCCCCAAAGACCAGTAACTCCGTCATTCCGGCGAAAGCCGGAATCCAGCTAACCGAACTTTGTAGCGTTAAAGAGTCGCTATTCGGGGCTGTAGCTCAGTTGGGAGAGCACATCGTTCGCAATGATGAGGTCGGGGGTGCGAATCCCCCCAGCTCCACCAGACTTGTCGATAGACAGAACTGTCTTTGAACTGTTACTGGGCGGGTTTGTGTTCACCTAACACCGGGTATCGGTATAGACGAGCGAGGCGAGCGTTGATGTATGTGGCAGGGCAGTAACGATAACTAGGTTGTAGAGAGACGGAGATATCGCGCCTCAATCGTATTCGACCGCCAATTGTGGCGTTGTGGGCAAGGCCTGACAGGTAAGGATGATTCCTCGCTCGACATCTGCTTCCGTTAGCGCCATGCGTGCCCTAAGGTGGACTTTGCCGTTGCGGAGGTGTGCCCGGCAGGCTCCGCACACCCCCGACTCGCAAGAGTAAGGTGGGTTCACTCCAGCGGCGCGTACGGCATCGAGCACCGTTTGCCCGGCCGATATCGGAACGGTCAGCGAGGTTCCCTTGAGCCGTACAGAGGCCGTGGCGGCAACCCCTTTTATCGAGTCGTCGAGCGGTTCGGAGGCGCCGTAGCTCTCGGTATGAATGCGGACGTCCGGTACGTCCAGACCTTGGAGGGCGGCGCGGACAGTCGAGTTCATACCACCGGGACCGCAGACGTAGTACTGCGCGTCCTGGGCGTAGGGCGGGTGCTCGTCAACGAAAGCGGCGATGGCGTCGCCGTCGATACGGCCACGTCGCCAGTGAGAGAAGGACGACAGCCAAGACGGTGAAGAGAGGACATGCCGCGCGATCAGCCGACCTTCAGTCTGCTGTTCCATGTCAGCTAACGGTTTGCGGAAAATTATCGAGCCGGCGTTTACATTGCCGTATGCCAGAAACGCGACGGAGTAAGGTTCGGCAACCATGATAGTGCGGATCATCGCGTATAGCGGAGTGATGCCACTGCCGGCACCGAAGAAGTAGTAGGTTCGTCTGCTAATGGGCTCCGGTTCTAGGCAGAATCCCCCAAAAGGCGGCATAACGTCAACAATGTCCCCGGCGGTAATGCGGTCATTTATGTGATTGGACACCAACCCGCCTTTGACCCGTTTGACGGTGATACGTAGCGGGGCCCCGGATGCCGGAGTCTCGGAGATGGAGTAAGAACGACGAACTTCGACACCATCAATCCAAAACCGAAGGGTCACGTGCTGTCCAGCTCGCCAGAGGAACGTATCCGAGAGGTCCAGCGGCACTGCAAAGCGGACGGAGGTTGCCTGCTTGGTCTCAGCGCAGGTATCTAGCACTCTCAGCTGGTGGAATCCATCATCCACAACGTCAAAGCCTCATGCAATAAACCGCATCATCGTCATTCTTCCCCTACCCAATCCCGCACCAGTTCCTGGTGTCCACGAACTCCTGCTTCCCCGTTGATCGAAGAAGGACCGTGCACGAAGTACGGACTTTTCAGTGACCGTTGCTGCTGTTCGCAGGCATAGATGTCTTCTGTGGTGAAGTCTCCCGACGCCATAGGGTCGTCTTTATCGCCCTCATACTTGCCGCTGATCCGTTTGGACCAGAATCCAGAAGAACGGAATGCCTGGCGTGTGAACTCCCAAGAGGACACGTCGGCCACCCGTGTGCGAGTAACGACGCGAGTAAGATCGGGAGCCAAGGGGGTTATATGGAACAGGGACCAGGCGCTTTCGCTTTCGCCTAGACCGATACCGGGGAAGAACATCGGAACCCAAGCACCTGCCTGATCTGTCGGAATCACGAGCGGATACGGCGCGTTCTTCTCGAGGTTCTCCGCATAGTCCGCACTTAACGGTTCCCAAAAGGCGTAATGCGGGCCGACGAATTCGGCCTTGATGCGAGAGTGGTCGTACATTGCCAGCGTGCCGGAGTGAAGATGGGCCAAGTGATAACCGTCGATGTAGTTTTCCACCACGATTTTCCAGTTGGCCCGCACATCGTACTCCACGCGGCCTTCTTTGTACTCGACGAGTTCTTCGACCTTGTGAGGCCCGAGGAATGGTTCCACCTCGCCGAACCATTGCATGATCGACCCGGCGTTCTCGTCGGGATGCACCCACAACATCCCGCGCCACAGATCTGCAGACGCCTTTCTTAGCGTGATCTTGGACAAGTCCAATACGGGGAACTCCCGTTCCTTCGCCGGAACCGAGATCAGGCAGCCTTCCAAATCGTATGTCCAGTCGTGATACGGGCACACGATCGCGCGTTGGGTTTGACCCACGGCGCGAAGGAGCTGGGTACCGCGGTGGCGACAGATGTTGTGAAAAGCACGCAATCGCCGGTCGCGTCCCATAACTATGAAAATGTTGTTGAGCCCCGCTTGCACCGAGATGTATTGGCCCGGCTCGGTGATGTCCTCGGCAAAACCCGCGAAAGCCCAGGTGCGCGAAAAGATGCGTTCTTGCTCCTGGTCAAACCATTCTTGCGAAGTGTAGGCCGAAACCGGAAGAATCGGCATTCCTCGGTTGCTATCCATAATCGGCTCCTAACCGCCGCCCGGTTACGCGAAGAACGCGGGGTTCACCAAGTCAAACCAAATAGTCGCCGCGGAAAGGACCAGCCACGAGATACTAATGAACCAGAACAAAACAGGATTTTCGTCCCGATGTACGATCCGCACGACGAATGCTTGGTCATTTACGATGCCGGAAATAGCCCAGTAGATGAAAAACAGACCCCATACCCAATACCATTCCACCACCGCGGCGGCCAGCAGAACGACCAGAGCCAAAACTGTGGGAACGTTGGAGTTAAAGAACCAGGCCATGCTGCAGTGCTTTCTATGATTCGCGCGTCCGAACTTAATGACGGAGTCAATCTTATTTGCGTCGGTGAAATATCGCGCAACAGTGGATATCCACCGATTCGGTGCTAGGAGGTTCGAGTCCTCCATCGCCCACCAGGTGCCAATGCGGGTCAGACTTCACCCGCATCCCGAGGGGGATAGCTTGGTCGGTCGCCGTTATGTCTGCATTAGCTGGATCAGGTTGCCACAGGTGTCGTCAAAGACCGCAATAGTGACGTTGGCCATTTCTGTTGGCTCCATTGTGAAAGCCACGCCGAGTGACTTCAGTTTCTCATACTCTGCATGGATGTCCGCAACACCAAAGGAGTGCGCTGGGATACCTTGGTCAAATAACCCTTTCTGATATTCTTGTGCTACTGGGTTTTCATTTGGTTCAAGCAGAAGCTCGGTCCCATCCGGGTCATCGGGCGAGACGACGGTAAGCCACTTGAATTCCCCCACGGGCACGTCATGCTTCTTCACAAAGCCGAGGATATCCGTGTAGAAACTCAGAGCTTCGTCCTGATCACCTACGAAAACGCCGGTGAGTGTAATGCGCATATCTGGCATCCTTTTCTTTTCATAGTGTCACTTAAGCCATCGATCCATGACACCCCTGATCGGTTCATCGTTGAAGACAAGCATCCGATACTTGCCGCGCTTCTCTGAGCTCACGAGCCCTGCTTTCTCTAAGACATCAATGTGCTTGGCTAACGCCTGTCGGGAGATGGCGACTTCATGTCGCCCGATCAAACGCGCCGTGAGCTCGTAAAGCGTCTGCTCCTTTCGCTCGCAGAGCTCGTCCAGCATCAACCTCCGTGTTGGATCCGCGAGTGCCTTGAAGACCAGGTCCTTGTGCATGTACACAATATAATACGCAACAATAGAGTTGCATGTCAAGGAGCGATTTCGACGGAGTACGTTCCCCCTAGCGGGCTGTCACCAGGAGTAGGCATCGAGTAGATGATGACCCCGACCAAGCGGTGAGGATAAGGAACAAATTAGGACACGAGGGAAGGTTCCTATCAGAGAACAAAAGTGATTGGTACGGAGAATACGCTTTCATAATCTGGCTAGATTTTGTGGCTCCGTGCAGACTTTCTGGATACAGTGGAGAGTTGCTGCAATCAATTAGGCGTTAGCGTTGTAAGTGCGGACAGATGTATCGGAGACCAGTACTAGGAGGGAGAGACATGGTGCGCGACACAGACACTACGGTGTGGCCCCCCGCCGCCTCGGTGCTGGATTGGCTTCTTGACTCAGACCCCTCCATCCGCTGGCAAGTCCTCCAAGATCTAGTCGACGTCGATGTCGATAACGTCGCCTCCGAGCGTGCCCGCGTGGCAGATGAGGGATGGGGCCGACGACTGCTCGATGCGCAGCGCCCAGACGGGCAGTGGGGCGATGGAGAGGCGCACCCGTTCTGGTGGACGAACCTGTACACCCTCCTCTACCTGCGTGATCTCGGCGTGGATCCTGAAAGCGATCGCACTCGACACGCGATCGAGCTGGTGCACTCGCGCGTGACCTGGGGCCCGTGGCACGGAGACTCTCCGTTCTTCGAGGGGGAGGAAGAGCCCTGCATCAACGGGCGCGTCGTGGCGCTCGGCGCCTACTTCAGGAAGCCGAGTCTCCGATTGGTGGACCTTCTGCTGAGCGAGCAGCTCGATGATGGTGGGTGGAACTGTGAGACGATCAACGGCTCCATGCGCTCCTCATTCCATACGACGATCTGCGTCTTGGAGGGCTTGCTCGCACACGAGGGGTTCTTCGGCGAAGACCCGGCCATCACGGAAGCCCGCGAGCGTGGCGCAGACTATCTGCTAGAGCGGCACCTCCTCCGGCGGCTCTCCACGGGTGGTGTCATCGACGAAGGTTGGAGGTGCCTCGCCTTTCCTCCGTTGTGGCACTACGATGTCCTGCGGGGCCTTGAATACGTGGCGACTGCGAGCTTTAGGGACGATCCGCGCCTGGCAGAAGCCATCGAGACAGTTGAAAGCCGCCAGCTTCCCGATGGACGCTGGCGCCTAGACGTGCGGCACAAGGACACCCTCTACGAAGAGATCGCCGGTGCTCCCGGAGAACCGAACCGATGGATCACGCTCCGCGCACTCCGCGCGCTGAGACGCTTGCGCCAATGAAGGGCCCGCAGCGTCCGGCTTCTACGGCTTCGACATCTTGGAGATGTGGCCCACCCGAGAAGACTCGAACCAGCACCTCAAAGCGATCGGCGGATCGCCCGTGAATTTACAGCGAAACCAGCATGACGAACTTTCGTAGTTTCACACCCTTAGGCCCACCAAACTGGACAAAATCAAGAACCTTTCAGATTAGGTTCGCGCTGGTCCTGTAATTCTGCCTCTTCCCTGGAACTTCCGGCGACATCCGACATGCCAGTGGGATCAGCCGCTACCCGCACTGTGGCGCAGACCTGCGCGGATGTGAGTAATTCGGCCCTTTGATCGTCCTATCCGCTAAACCGTCACACCACCCGCGCGACAGGCGCTGCAAGCCCGATCCCTTCGGGTCGTCTAATACAATTCGACCACTACGCCCGGCACAATCGCCCCCCTCTGTCGGACCGCCTTCCCCATCTCTCTAAAGCGATTACACAGCGACTGTGTCCTCCGCCTTCGATGCTTCTCGCTTCAGAACGCGCGTCATGCCGACTCTTTGAAGTGCTACCAGCACATCAATCAGCATCAGCAGTCGCGAGCGTTGCGATGTTGGCCAACAGCCATGCGGATGCGGCACACAGCTGCAGCCAATCCCCAGTGGATCCAATCCCGGAAGTCAGCATGCTGCCAATCCAGCAAAGGCTGGCGGTCGTTTGTCCCAGCCATTTGATGCTCCGCACCCTGGCCAGCCGGCTTCGCACCGCGCCAGACGCGATGCCTCTTTGACTGTTGGGCGTCAACATACGCACTCCTCCCCGCAGTTGGAAAGATCATCGAGAAACATGCCCCACTGGCGGTACGCTTCGCGGTATGCTTCCAACGCTTCCGCCGGCAGCCCCAACGAGGTCGCAACCGCTTTGGCGACAACGGCGAATCGTTGTCGATACTTGAAGATGAAGCAGAAGACCTGATTGTCGTGGCGAACTGCGGGTCCGCAGAGAAACACTCCCGGCACGATGGTCGATTCATCGTCTTCGCTCAGCAGCAGAGAGCCATCTTTGCGTCGTTCAAACAGATCTGCGACTAACTCTTGCCCCCCTGTAAATCCGCCTGCAAACAGTGGCGGCACGGGGGTTTGAAACTGAAGTCCGTCCCTAGCCGTGACTTCATACTTGCCGTTGGCGCGAGTGACCGATTCGACAGGCATGTACGGATACAGCTCCACGTGCTCATAAAACCGGTCTTCGCGTATCCGTTCGAGCGTGAACGGGGAAAGCGCGAGACTGGGATCGGAGCTCTCGTCCACCCAAGGGCGTTTCTCGTCGAACACCTTCACTTTTTTGCCGCGACTCGCCAGGTGGTAGGCCACGTCGATACCGCTTTCATAGCCACCCACGACGATAAAGTCGTCGCCTTCAAGCTCTTTATAGCTGGGGATGGTCGCGGTGTGGCGACACAATTCGGCACCAGCAAACCCGTTTAGGCGCGGGTATTGGAACTCTCCGGCGGCCCAAATGACTTGCTTAGCTCGCAAGGTCTCGTCGCGCGTTGCAATGCGAAAGCCGTCGCCGACCTTTGTCACCTTCAATACGTCGGTGTTTTCGCGAACAGGCAGCTTGAAGATTTGTGCGACTAAGCGCAAATACCTCGCGTACTCTTCACCCGTCGGATGCCCCACCTCCAAACTGTACGCGGGCGAAGTTTTAATCGCGATCGAGTTCAAATCGAGCATGCCAATCGAATTGGTCGGAAACGAAGGAGTGATGAAGCGCGTCTCGGCCGGCCACGAGTCGAACGATGCGCCGACCGTGTGACGCTCGCAAACTACGTAGTTCTCGATGCCGACATGCCTCAGAGCCACCGCAACACCTATGCCTGCGGCACCGGCGCCGACGACCACTACGTCATACACGTTTCCACTGCTCTCAAGGACGTTCATGCAAACTCCCCTTATCAACGCTCAAATCGGACATGTTTCGAACTCCTGCCGTGTGTTTTGCCAATCAATTTTACGGCTGCCACTTAATTGATACATCGTATCACTATCGATACTACCAACCTAGCGAATTGCCTCATAACCGTCGCCGTCGAAGGGGGCGTCGCTGGGCATTTGAGTTGCTACAGAACGCGCTAGATGCCGGCTCTCGTGCTGGCAATTCAACTGTATCGGTTCGCCTGGGTCATGAGCAGGGGAAGGTTGTATTCGAGCATGACGGCGCTCCATTCAAGTCGGGCGATTTGGCTGCGCTGCGGGGCAGCCTCTCGGAGGAACATGCCATCCAGAAAGCGGTAGGCTCTCTCTGCCTCGCTGCCCGAAGACGCCCGCTGTGAGGAGGCATCGGTCGGCATACAGCGCGGGCGTGTTCGGTTGCTGTCCTACCTATGGGTTTCAAACATCCAAAACAGATTCGTTGAAACCCGACGAGAACACGGAAAGTCAGTCTTGTCACGGGATGAACTCCAATTCGACCACTGACTCGAACACGGTTCTATCGTCGGTCACTAGTGGCTCGCCCGAGAGTACTCGAACCAACATCTCAAGGCGACTGGCAGATCGACCGGGAATTCACAGCGAAACCAGCATGGCAAACGTTCGCAGTTTCGCACCCTCAGGCCCACCACTCATTCCCTATACTCGCCGATCTTGGTCGTGGTTCGATGTGCAGCATCGTTAGCGAGATTCTCCACAGTACGGCGGCCCAGTATGCCAACCACCTAACACGACACCCCATTCGCCCATGCTCAACTCTTCTAAACGAGGTTCCGCTTCGGATCCAGATCCCCCGGATGTTTCCCGTCCCGAACGTCGTAGACTGAAACTTCAACTTTACGAACCTGTGATAAAGAACTGAAACACCCGGATCTCCGGCAATTGTCTGGGGAGTACGCAACAAAATCATCACATCTGATCGTGTTCCATAAATTCAACATCTTCCGCGACAGCCTCATGGTCTGTATATTGGCGGGTCTATCGTTTTTCGTATTGTCAACTGTAGGATGCGACGAGTCTGATCCGGAAACGGTGAAGTTGCCTACGATCGTACCGCCAACGTCAACGAAAACCGCAACTCCAGTTCCCAAACCACCACCTCCAACGCTTACAGCAACCCTCACACCTTGGCCCACATCGACAGCGACACCAACGCCCGAACCAACCGCAATCCACACGGTTGAACCGACCCTGACACCGTCTCCAACAGTCGCTGCAACTCTGACGCCAACAATCTCCACTCCTACTCCACCGCCTCCAACCGCAACCACGGTACTACCTACGGACACGCCGACGGTTGCGTCGCCCAACACTTCGACACCGATACCCACTGCGACACCGACTTCTTTGCCTACAAACACTCCAACACCAACCCCAACCCCTACACCAACTTCTTTGCCTACAAACACTCCAACACCAACGCCAACCCCTACACCAACTTCTTTGCCTACAAATACCCCGACACCGACGCCAACCCCTACACCGACAGCAGAAGAGGTCGCCAGAGCTCAACTGTCCAAACTGATCCCTTGGTTCGAGAATCCGCCAGACTCAGATCATGCAGACGTTGCCAGCACATTGGTAGACCTTCGGTTGTTGAACGAACCGTTCAGCGACACGATCGCACGGTTTACTTGGATCATCGATGGCATTAATCAGATTGAAGTCGCGGCGCTTGACGCCACCTCGAAGATCGTCGCATCGAACCCTGAATTCGCGCTGCAACTGTCGCAGATAAGTTGGATCGACGACGACATCACTGATCCCGAAACCGCCGCGCTCGAACTCATCGGAGATTTCATCCAGCACGATCCCGACAAGGCAAAAGTCATCTCGGAATTGTCGTGGATCGCAGATGGAGTGACCGACGAGGAAAAGCGGTATTTGGACAATCTCACCGGATTTGCCGATCTCGATACTCAGCTCTTCGTTCTCATCGGCGAGATCGAGTGGATATTGGACGGAATGGGCGACACACCTTATGAAGACTGGGTACTCGACGGCCTCCAAAGCATCGCGGCTATCGATATCGAGTTGGCAAAGACCTTAATCAACTATCCATGGCTTTCAGACGATATCGACATCAACGAGGCGAATGTAATCGAATCCATTGGAACGACGCTTGACCAAAACCTGGAACTTGGTCGAACCGTGATCGGCTTACCTTGGTGGGCAGACGATGCGAACGAAACCGAAGCATCGGTCATGGCGATGTTAGCTGGTTACGCTACGCAAGACCTTGACTTGACGCGTTTCTACTACGACTTGCCTTGGGTCATTGACGGTGTAACCGAAGCCGAACGCCAAGTCATGTTGGCCTTACTATCCCTCTGGGAAACCGACAAACAAATGGCCGATGTCGCCGCAAGATTCGGGTGGGTTTCGCTGGATGGCGGTATCGCCGCTTCCTATCACAAGAGACGCGTTTTCGATGCTTTCGAACAGATGACTCGTTCGGATAATGAGTTCGCCCAAAAATTGGCCGAGTATGAGTGGATAAAAGACGACATTGAATTCAAAGAGTCGATCGTGGTACGGAACTTCGCCTCGATCGTAGAAAAGGATCCGCGCATCGCCAGACTCACCATCGCGGCACTCGGCGACGGTTTAACTGATGTTGACCAAGAAGTCTATGACGTAGTGAAAAATGTCGAGTACATGACGAGATTCGATCCCGAATTCACGATCTCCATCTTGGAACAATCAGATAACTGGTCAACAGCGATAACAAGGTTCATGTTGACGACCCTGTCAACCATGATCGACCATAACAACGCAGACTTATCCATGCTCCAGCGCGAGGGTTGGTTTCAAGACGGAATAGATGAAAGCGAAGCGATCTATCTGGGTGCTTTGAGAGCTCCTCATCGTCCAGGCAATCCAATCATTACCGCACCGAATCAGACGTTTTACGAGGATATGCTGCGGTCCCATCACTTGAAGGTCCAAGCCGTCAAATTCCCTCTCGCCGGAATCGTCAATGTATGGGTCATTAAACATCACCCGTTTAGCGCTGATGACAACTTAGTCAAGATGGTGACCGACGCTGCCATAAGGGCCGAAAGATTCATGAACCTGGCCTTCCCCATGAACGACATCATCGTGGTCGTCGCTGAAGGCAACAGCGCAGGCCCTTCGATCCACGGCGGCGACCACATAATCTACAGAAAAAGGGATGCCGACAGTCCGTATTCTGAACACACTGTGAGGCATGAAATCGCTCACTACTACTTCGATGGACACGCTGGCGACGCGTGGTTGCGTGAGGGTGGAGCCGAATTCATTACAGACTTCGGGAATGAGGCGGAATACACCAAGGATCGAAGGGATCGCGAGACTTCGTTGACATATGCAATCCGCAACGAATGTTCGAGAGAATTGGGAATAAATCAGGTTCAAATTCTCGCTGACGCCCAAGTAGGCACAGGCACTCCCTATGGGTGCGCGTTCTCGTTGGGCGAACTGTTCATCATACGGATATTCGAAACTATCGGATGGGAAGCATCCGTCAACGCGCTGGCTGAAATTCATCTGAAATCGCGCTCATTGACGACCACTTGGCGCGATCAACCTTGGTTGTCCGAAGAGACCGTCTACGAAACGTTCATGGACCAAGCGTCGAGCGCGACGTCCAAAGACCTCCGCACCTTGTACGAAACTATGCACGGGGGGCGATTTCTCTATGAAACGCCGGAACAATTGGATCTCGAAGAGATTCCGGAAGCGATCAGAACTCGACTTTTCGAATCCCTCACTTGGGATGCATATTGGGATGTAGATCCTACCCGCGGTTATTTCGCGAGTGTCTTGAAGTCGCTGGCGGCGATTGCAGAGTTAGATCCGGACCTCGCTTCTCAGTTGGCAGGGCTAAGTTGGGTGAAATTCGATGCGGATCCCATCAACGCCACGATAATTGAACATCTAGCCAACATCGCCGCTTTGGATTTGAGAATGGCGAATACCCTAGTCGATCAAATCGGCGAGAGATATTTCATCAGTTACTGGCTAGGACTCGTCTTAGAGAGTATTTATAAGGCAGCAACCATCGACAATGACTTCGCTTGGGAGGTCAAGGACCTCCATTTCGACGATCGTTCGGGACACATTCACGATAGCTTGATGTACAAATTGATCGGTGACACCGTCGAATCTGATCTCAACACCGCAAAATCCCTCGCCCGGCTCCGTTGGTTCACTGACGGATTAAATGATCAGGGACGATCTGCCGTCGCGGGGCTTCGAGAAATTGCCCGTTATGATCCGAACACTCTGAAAACGATCGTCGGGCTTCGATGGATCAATCCGAGACCGCCCAGTGAGACGCAAACCTACGTGATCGCTGAAACCTTGAGATCCATCAGCGGGATTTTGAGCATCGACTCGGAGATGGCATTCGATCTGATGGATTTAGATTGGTTCCAAGACAGCATCACCTCGCAAGAAAGCGACGCACTAGCCATACTTCAAATCATTGCAGAGTCCGATCTTGAAACCGCAAGGCGAGTCGCAAACTTTAGATGGGTGCGTGACGGGATCAACGACCGTGAGATCAGTCGCCTAAAAGCCTTAGCAAAGCCATACGACCAGTGATGAACAACAACCCACGCCGCAAACGAACCATCTACTTAGCTAGCCCCTACGGATTCTCCGAGCAGCAGCGCGAAATCCTCCTCCCCCTCTTCGTCAAAGCCCTCGAATCCCTCGGTCTAGAGGTTTGGGAACCCTTCGAGCGCAACAATCAGGAATCCACACTAGAACCCGGTTGGGCATACCGAATCGGACAAGCCGATATCCGCGACGTTGCCGATGCCGATGCCATCTTCGCAATCCTCAACGGCACTCCCCCTGACGAAGGCGTCATGGTCGAACTCGGTGCCGCCATCGCACTCAACAAACCAACATTCCTATTCCGCGACGACCACCGCCGCGTCACCGAGTGCGAAGAATACCCCCTAAACCTCATGATCTTCACCGGCCTACCCCAAAACAACTGGCAAGACTCCTACTATACCTCCTTCGACGAAATCACCAACCCCCACAAAGCCCTAGCCCGCTGGGCAAGAGGCAATATCCCCTGTCCCTCGACGGGAGAGGGCTAGGGTGAGGGTGAAAGGGTCGGCCATGGGGCCAGGTTTCCCCCGCTCGCGGGGGAAATGCCGAAGGCAAAGGGGGCGCGTAGGGGCAGTTTTGAACCCTGCCCCCTACCAAACCGCCGAATCCCCATCTCTCCGAGGGTCCGAAGCAGCCGACATCGTCCCAGATTCATGATGAACCTGAATCGCCCCCTCGCTCCCCGCCCCGGCGAACGGCGCAATCGCATTCACCTCATGCCCCCGAGCTCGCAATCCTTCGACCACACCATCATCAACCCGATCCTCAATATCGAGATGGTTCGCCTCGGTGTGCGGGTACGTAGATGACGTTCGACCTTGGTAATGCGTCCAGCGCGGCCCCTCAATCGCCTCGGCCACAGTCAATCCGTGGTCGAACACGCTGGTAATCACTTGGAAATTGGTCTGAACCTGCGTATCGGCGCCCGGAGTGCCGCACACCAGTTCCAGCTGACCATCATCCTTGACTGGCGCATCAGTCACCATCACCGGGTTCATCGTGTGCCGCACACGTTGTCCTGGACGCAGATAGTCGATGTGATCGGGATCCAGATGCCAGTACGTCATGCGATTGTTCAGCAACACCCCGGTATTCCCCGCGATCAAACCTGAACCGTAACCCATCTGGATGCTCTGCAACTCTCCCACCGCATTGCCCCATCGATCCACAACACAGAAATGCGTCGTATCTGCGCCAGCCGCGCCGGCGGCCGCGAAAGCATCGTGAGGGACGCTGTGACCGTTCGGGTGATGGATCATGCCGTTACGACGGTACTTTTTCCCGTGATCCGGACCTCGCTCCATCCACCCCCACGGATCGCCTTCGCGCGCCTCGTCTTCGGATAGCGAGTGTTCAAGGTCGATCAGCTTTGCACGTTCAGCCGCATACTCTTTGTCGAGCATCCCTTCAATCGGCACATCTACAAAGTCAGGATCCGCCATATATGCCTCACGGTCAGCAAACGCCAACTTCTTGCACTCCGTCATGACGTGCACTGCCTCGGCAGTCATATGTCCGAGACCAATCGCGTCGAAGTTCTCAAACAGGTTCAATTCCTGAAGCAAAACATGCCCCGAAGAGTTTGGCGGAGCCTCATACACCGTCCTACCGCGATACGTAGTCGAAATCGGCTCTTGCCACTTCACCTTGTGGTTCTTCAGGTCTTTGTAACGCAACAGCCCGCCGCACTCCTCACTGAAACGCCCAATCTCACGGGCGATATCGCCTTCGTAGAACGCGTCGCGACCCTCCTCCGCAATCGTGCGATACGTCTTGGCGAGGTTCGGATTGCGTCGTAATTCACCCGGTTTGAGCCACTTTCCCGAAGGTGCAAACACTTCCGCAGAAGTAGGCGCATCGCGTAGCAGCGCACATTGCATCGCCGAGGCCGCCTGCTGGTGCGAAACCGGTACCCCGTCTTCGCACAGCTCAATCGCGGGTTCGATGCACTCGATCAATGGCAATGAGCCATGTCGTTCATGCGTCGCCAGCAGGGCATCCAAGATCCCCGGTACCGAAGTCCCTAGAATCCCCGTCAGCGGTATGCCGTTCGAGTAGCGATCCGGCGTCGCCAAAGCTGGAGCGGCACCTGTGCCATTTGCGACTTCGATCGACTTTTTGGGCCTCATGTACGTCATCACAAACCCGTCGCCACCGATGCTTGAACCGGCCGGTTCTGCAACACCGAGGGCAAATGCTACCGAAATCGCGGCATCTACGGCATTCCCGCCACGGTGCAGGGTTCGAAGCCCTGCTTGCGCCGCAAGCGTGTGGTTGGCTACGACCGCACCTTTCGAGCCCATGCGAGGGGGGCGAAACGACTGCCCTGCGATTCCGTGAGGTGATTGGTAACGCATATCGTTGATTCCCTTGAATCGAGTGAACGAAAATCTGTGCAGTCAGTGTACCCCCTTCCCCTTGTTGCACGAACGCAATGAATATAGAAAATATACGTAGTCGGCTTAACAACCGACACCAAAGAAGCCTGATCAGCAATGATTAAAGAATTGTGGAGGATGATATGCGAAATCGAATATCCAGATACGCTGAAACCGCACCGGACTACGGACCTGCTGAAGATGCGAAACGCCTTTGGCTCATCGACGGAGCGTATCTTTTCAGCACCCAGTCTTCGGTCGGTCAGGGATACAACTTTGACTACTTGCTGCTGAAGAACCGGCTCGAAAAGATGGTCGGCCCCCTCTGGCGAGCCTACTACCTCAACGCTCTGCAACCCGACACCGATCGCAACGACGGCATGCAGAGATTCCACTCCTGGTTGCAGTCCGCTCCTCCGAGCGGCCCGAAAATCATCACCAAGCTCTACAACCTGCGCGATTCTGATGCCAGCCACGCATACTGCCATGGGTGTGCAACCACTGTGCAACTCGAGTGTCTCTCTCCAACGTGCGCATCGGGGGTGTATCCGTTGACCCGCAGGTCCCAAAAGGGAGTCGATGTCGGCCTCGCAACGCTCGCACTAACCCATCTCGACTCGTACGACACATTGATGCTGTCGTCCGGAGACGGCGACCTCCTCGATGCCATCAAGTTCGTAAGCGATGCCGGCAAAGAGATTGAACTCGCCGTATTCAGAGCCGGCGTAGCCACCGAGTTGCAGTCTTGGGCAGATCGGATACATTGGATAGACGACTTCGCGCACGAAATCGCGCGCTAGGTCCATCGTTCCCGCACCGAAAACCGTCATTTCCACACTGAAAACCGCCATTCCGCCCCCCCCCCGTATGTCATTCCGAGCGAAGCGAGGAATCTCCCGTCATTCCCGCGTAGGCGGGCGCTTCAGCGGACGGAACCTCCACCCAGACACAGAACCGTCATTCCCGCGCAGGCGGGAATCCAGATAGAAAAGGTATATCCTCAATGTCCTTCCTCCAAAAAGGCGACACAGCCCCAGATTTCGCATTAACCGCGCACGACTCGAAGCAGATCAGGCTTTACGACCTACTCGCATCTGGCCGACGCGTGATCCTAACCTTCCACCCCGCATCTTTCACCGGCGGTTGAACAAGACAACTCGGGGTCCTCGGTGGGATCCGAGAGAGCGCTAACGATGTCGGCGCGGAACTACTCGAAATCAGTTGCGACTCGGTCCCTGTCCAGTTGGCATGGGTCTCGGCTAACTTCGGAGACATCGTATCAAAATCACCCTTGGTGCTATCAGACTTCTGGCCCCACGGCGAAGTCAGCCGAAAATACGGCGTCTTCAACGAAGAACGCGGCATGTCTGTCAGATCACTATTCATCATCGACACCGACCGCACCATCATCCACTCCGAAGAATCCAGCCAACGCGGCATCCTTCCAGATATCGAAGGCGCAGTCGATTTGATCGCCAACCTGGACTGAAACCCACGCCTGACACATTTGCACTGTCGCCCCCGCGCACGTCATTCCAAGCCCCGTACGTCATTCCAAGCGAAGCGAGGAATCTCCCGCCATTCCCGCGACCACCATACCTCGTCATTCCCGCGCAGGCGGGAATCCAGCAGGCGGAACGCCTATCCAACCCGCGCTTGACACCTTCAACGATCTGATCAAAGATCGGTAAATGGCACGCATAGGTCTGCATGAGCAGCATCTTTACTCCGACGCAGATCCGATAGATTCTGCGGACTTTAAATGGCGACTTTTCCTCGGGCAGGCCATCGATATCCTCGGAAAGATGCCCGATGACCACTTCGACTGCATCTGGACTGACCCGCCGTATCTCTTGTCCAACGGCGGTATCACATGCCACGCCGGCAAGATGGTCAGCGTCAACAAAGGCGACTGGGACAAGAGCAGAGGCTGGGAACAAGACCTAGAGCTCACCGAGGAATGGATGACGGAGTGCCATCGCGTCCTAAAGCCCACCGGCACGATTTGGGTCAGCGGCACTCTTCACTTCCACCCCATCGCAGGAATGGCGTTAATCAAGAGCGGATTTCGATTGCTTAACGACATTATCTGGGAGAAGCCGAATCCACCACCTAATCTGGGTTGTCGAACCTTCACGCACTCTACAGAACTCGTCTACTGGGCAGCGAAGGCTAGAAAAGGCGACCGTCCAAACTACGTCTTTAACTACTCTGACATGAAGGCAGAGAACGGCGGCAAGCAGATGAAGACGGTCTGGCAGTTCAAGGCACCAGGACGCGACGAGAAACTTTTCGGCAAACATCCAACGCAGAAACCAGTGGCGCTTATCGAGCGTTGCATCCGTGCTTCAACCTCGCCAAACGACCTGATTTTGGACCCATTCGTAGGAGTCGCCAGCACTGGTGTCGCTGCCGTGAAAACGGGACGTAGGTTTGTGGGCATCGAAGTTGAAGAGGAGTATCTTGACATTGGGCTTAAGAGGCTGACCGCCTGTACCCCCCCCCCCCGATACTTTGGCCGAAGAATCTCCACGGCTGGACCGCGCTTCTCAATCGTCTTTGCTGTTGGACGGTGGCGAGGATTGATGGATGGATCGCGACGATGCCATCGAGCGGCTGCAAGGGTTGGTCGGTCGCGACCTGATAGAAGTCGCGCGCGAACACGGTGTCACACTCCGGAAAAACGGGAGGATAAACAAAGGATGGGCTGGTCAGGCAGTAGAACGTTATTTGGGGTTACCTATCAATTCTTCGAGGAGTCCGAATTTAGGGACGTGGGAACTCAAACTTGTGTCACTTAAACGCCTTAAGAGCGGGGAGTTGACGATCAAAGAAACCATGGCCATTACGATGCTCGATCCAGTCGAGGTGACTAGCAAAGATTTCGAAGATAGTCATTTGTACACCAAACTCCGAAAGATAATCTCAGTTGCGCGCATCTGGGAGAGCAAAGAAGAACAATCTTCAATCTGTCACCGCGTGAACGCGTTTGAATTGGATGGTACAAAGCTCTTCGAAGAAGTCGCTAATGATTACGAGTCGATCAGGCGCACCATTCGCGACGAAGGTTTTCACAAGTTGACGGGCAGAATGGGCAAGTTCGTGCAACCACGGACAAAAGGCGCGGGACACGGTAGTACCTCGCGTGCGTTTTACGCGCGGAAAGAACTAGTGGAATACGTAATCGGCCTCAAAGCCAGCCCGCTCACACGTGCACCACACAAGGCACGTGACTGCTCCAAACACGCTGGTGCACAAAACTTCAGTAACCGCAGCCATATGGATGTGATTATGATTGGGCTACCCGCCAATCAGTCGGGTAAAGGCCGTCACAAGTGCGCCTACTGCGCTTACGAGGCGGGTTATGAAGACGCAATAGCGGAGATCGGGCGTTAGTTAGTCTCTTTTCTTGCGATCGAGTTTTCAGGCTGACACGCGACCTTCTCGGTATGGTGTGACCGACGTACAGTAACAGCAATTGATGCGTGCGATAATCTAAAGTTCCTTCCGAAACGACGCATTGACTATGACCGCAACTGCAAACCGTACTCCCATCCCCTTCACCGCCCCCGCCCCGCGCCTGAGCCGCGCTGATGTCGCCCGCCGTGCCGCACACATGCTTCCTCACGGCGCCGTGGTGAACCTCGGCATCGGCATCCCTTCGCTCTGCGCCGACTTCGTGCCGGAAGGGGTCTACCTCCGGTACCAGGCCGAGAACGGAGTACTCGGCTACGGAGAACTGCTTCCACCCGAAGAAGGCGATCCCGACCTGATCGACGCCAGCGGACAGTTCACCAAGATGACACCCGGCATGGCGTTCTTCGACTCCGCCGATTCCTTCGCCATGATCCGAGGCGGCCACATCGATGCTACGGTTCTCGGAGCATTGCAGGTCTCCGAAAAGGGAGACCTTGCGAACTGGATGTTGCCGTCACGCGGGATCGGAAGCATCGGCGGCGGCATGGACCTAGCCGCCAACACCAAACGCGTTATCGTCGCCATGGAGCACACGACGAGGCGCAACGAGCCGAAAATCTTGAAACAGTGCGATTTCCCGCTCACCGCACAGAGATGCGTTACCGATATCGTCACTGATATCGCGGTCATCTCCGTCAACGAAAATGGACTATTCCTCAAGGAAACAGCGCCGGGTTGGAGCTCCGAAGATGTACAAGCATTGACCGCCGCCCCGCTCCAATAGTCAGCCAGATCGACACGAACCTCCGACATGAAGATCACCGATATCCGCACTGTAGTCGTGGGAAACCCGTGGAAAAACTGGATCTACGTGGTCGTCGACACCGACGAGAGGATTAGAGGACTGGGCGAGGCTACCGGCGGATTGAGCACTCAGCCGACCGTGGCGGCCGTCGAAGAAGTAAAACATCTTGTCATCGGACGCGACCCTCGCGACATCCACGCCATCTGGAACGAGCTCTATCTGTCGGGGTTCCTCAATGTGAATCGCGAAATGGCCGGCATCGAGATGGCGTGTTGGGACATCCTAGGCAAATCGTTGGACGTACCGGTGCATCGACTCCTAGGCGGCAAAGTCCGCGACGACATCCGCGTCTACGCCAACGGTTGGTACTCCGGCGACCGCACACCAGAGGGATTCGCCGAAAAAGCGTCCGAAGTAGTCGCCAAGGGCTACACCGCTTTGAAACTGGACCCTTTTGGAACCGCCTATCTAGCGTTGAGCAAGGCAGAAACGCGCGAGGTGCAAGCCTTGTTGAGGGCCGTCCGGGACGCAGTCGGCGATGATGTCGAGATCATGATCGAGGCCCACGACCGATTCAGCGTCGGAGCCGCAATCGAGATCGGAAACTGGCTCGAAGAGTTCGACGTCACATGGTTCGAAACCCCGGTTCTATCAAACGATGTCGATGCACTAATCGAAGTCGCAAAACGAGTCCCCGTACGAGTCATCGCCGGCGAGAGAATGCACGAACTCCACGACTTCGCCAGATTCCTCAACGCCGACGTAACAGACATCATCAACCCGGAACCGTTAGGTGTAGGCGGCGTCTGGCGAACTCTCCAGATCGCCGGGATGGCCCGCGCTCATCATGCCCAACTAGCTCCCCACAACGCCGAAAGCCCCCTCAAAACCATGATCGCCCTCCACATCGACGCTGTGACCCCGAACATCTACATCCAAGAGTGCTTCGACGACTTCTTAGAGTCCTGGGTCTCTGACGTCCTACACGGATTCGAACGCGTCCAAAATGGAAAACTCCAAATCCCGGGCACCCCCGGCTTCGGCGTCGAATTAAACGAGGAAGAAGCGGCCAAGCACCCCTACGGCAAGTCCAACTTCCTCAGAATGTTCCGCCCCGGTTGGGAACGCCGCGACGTGGCACACGACTAGACGCCGTTCTTGTCGTCCTTGTCGTATTCCGGATGGCTCTCGAAAAACCAATCGTCATCCGAACTGTCCCAACGCCATCGGAAACGGAACCTACCATCGTCCGTATCGAACTCAAAGTCCCTTTCACCCGCGAATTCCGGGAACTCTTCGCCGAGCGAATCCGGTAGATCTTCAAACCAAGCCTTGAATTCGTCGGCGTCTTTTCGGGACATGACCCCTCGCTCAACTAGCCCGTCAATCCAGTCCGTCCGATTGAACTCAAACCTGTCGAACGAAAAATCCTCAAAAGGCTCAAACCGTTCTTCCCGTTCGCGCCGCTCAGCAAAGCGCGGAAAGTCTGGGAAGCTGTCGAACCGTCGCTTCAGTTCGACTAATTCCTTTTCTATTTCCGCCTTTCGCCTGTCGACATTCTCTAATTCCTCCACTGGCTCTTCGCTACTCTGAATGACCGTAACCCGCACAGATTCACCCTCACCTCCAAGCAACGCTGGAATGCGTTCAACAAACGAATCGCCCCGGTTTAGCCGGTAATCTTGGGCGGCCGCCAGACCGATGACGACAAATGCGAAAGCAACGACGATGATCGACACCGTCGCGAGCACCCCCAAAAGTCTCTGTCTCATGATTGATCGTTCCTTGGTTATGCAGCAGCTTAATTGGATGCAGTCTCGATTGTGGATACGCCACACACCTCAGATCGGTTTGCCTGTCATTCCTCGAATTCTCAGTGATTAGAATTGTTGCGGGATAAGTTGACAGTAGCAACAACTCACAACCGGACCAAATAGGCATGTTGAAGATAGCAGTCTGCGCAAAGCAGGTGCCAGATACGGACATTCCGCCATCGCAGTTCAAGGTGGACGAGGATGATCTTCGAGTCATCCCACCCGCCGGTGTCCCGCCCATCGTGAACGGCTTCGACATGAACGCCGTCGAAGCCGCGCTACGACTCCGCGATGCGGGCACCGACGTTGAGATCGTCATCTTCTCGGTAGGGCATGATTTCGCCTTGGACGTGATGAAAAAACCGCTGGCTATCGGCGCTGATCGATTGGTTCTGATTGACGATGAGGAATCCGAGTCACTCGACGCTCTAGGCACCGCCCGAGTGTTAGCTGCCGCCATCGAACGGGACGGAGGAGCCGATCTGGTGCTTGCAGGCCGCCAAGCCTCCGACTGGGACCAAGCCCACGTGCCGATCATGTTGAGCGAACTCATAGACGCGCCGTTGGTAACGCTAGTTCGTGCTTTGGGATTGAGCAGCGACGGCAAAACATTCGAAATCGAGCGCGTCGCCGAGGGCGGATATCAACGGATCGAGTGTCCCATACCAGCCGTCATGACAGTTACGAACGAACTCGGAGAAGCCAGATACGCGAATCTCCGCGGCATAATGACGGCAAGCCGAAAACGACCAGAGACGATGACTCTGGCGGACTTAGGTGTAGCCAACCTCGCCGAATCCGAATCATTGGCGATGACACGGCTATTCATCCCCGTTTCAGACTCGAACGTCGAGATCATCGAGGGCGAAGATGAGGCCGATTCCGGCAGGTTGCTCGCTCTAAGGATGCGGGAGGCGAAGCTGATATGACCAGCAACGTCCTAGTAGTAGGCGAGATCGTCAACGGAAGTCTACATCCGACCGTCAAGCAGTTAATCAACGCTGCGAGCAACGTCGCAGATGACACCTCTCAGATTTCCCTCTGCCTAGCCGTCGACGAATCTTTCGATGAAAATAATGTCGAAGATCTCGCCGTCGGAAACGTCGTCCTGCTAGATCATCCCGATGCCGCTAAAGATGCCGCGAGCGGCATCTATTCGCTAACCACAGACCTCATTTGCGAAGCGGTCGATCGGATAGATCCGACCACTATTCTGGTCGCCAAAACAGACGCAGGATCAGTCATTTCGGCACGCTTAGCGGCCCGTTTCAAAGCCGGCCTGGCATCAGACTGCATCGATCTGGCCCTCAACGCAGCCGGAAGAGTCGCCGTAACCCGCCCCGTCCACGGCGGCAACGCTCTCGCCGTATACGAATTCGCCAGCGAAGGACTACAAGTAGTCTCAATACGCCCCGGCGCGTTCGAACCCGCTGACACAACATCAGACGCACCCAACGTTGAGCGCATCGACATGTCAGGATTTGACACCTCTGGCCCCGGCGCAGTCCTACTCGAAACCGTCCTCGAAGAAAGCGAAGGCATCCCTCTCGAACAAGCCGACATCGTGGTATCCGGCGGCCGAGGACTAGGAGGTCCCGAACCCTTCGACCAACTCCGAGAGCTTTGTGGCCTGCTGAACGCCGCGCTAGGCGCTTCCCGCGCAGCTTGCGACGCCGGATGGATCGATCACTCCCACCAAGTCGGCCTAACCGGCAAATCGATCAGTCCCACGACGTACATAACCGTCGGTATATCCGGCGCCAGCCAACACATGGCCGGCTGCTTCTCCGCACGCAACATCGTCGCCATCGACAAAGACCGCGAAGCCAACATCTTTTCACACGCACGCTACGGCGTAGTAGGCGATTGGGCGAAAGTCCTCCCAGCATTCACAGCCGCAGTAGCCGAACTCGATTGACAACCAAAACCCTCCCCTTTGATGATCAAGGGGGAATTAAAGGGGGTTTTAGATCGTATCCTTTGTAGCCACATCTGAAGTTATGCAATTTCCTGGTTCGTCAAAAGCCGTAAAGGAGCGAGTCAATTGAGCACCAACGACGACCGACCAAACATCGTCTTCCTCTTCCCTGACCAGTTCCGAGCTGATTTCGCAGGCTGTTACGGTGCTGACTGGCTCCAAACTCCCAACATCGACCGCATAGCTAACGAGGGCATCCGCTACGCCAACGGATTCTCGCAATCACCCGTATGCGTGCCCGCGCGTACGGCTCTCCTAACCGGTGCCAACGCCATCCGAAACGGCGTCACCAACAACTCCCAGAACCTCCGCGCCGACTGGCGAGAAGCCGGAATGCGCACGTGGCCCGAGATCCTCAACAACGCGGGCTACTACACCGCCGGCATCGGAAAGATGCACTTCTACCCCTGGGACGAGCGTCGTGGTTTCCAATATCGCGTCGTCTGCGAAGACAAACGCTGGCTGCACGTGCGAGACGACTACTATCACTATCTCAAGAAGCACGGACTCCGTAAACTTCACGGCAACGAGATGGATGGCTACCACGAGAACAAAGGAGCCATAATCCACGACATCCCCTGGGAACACTCCTGGGACCACTTCGTCGGTTCCGAAGCCGTCAAATTCATCGACCGCTATGGAACCGAAGGGCCCTTCGCAATGATGGTCGGCTTCCCCGGCCCGCATTGCCCATACGCCCCCAACGAACAATTCTTGGAAGGAATCGACGAGAGCAAACTTCCTCAAGCAGCACCCGAAGTCCCCGGACATCACTCTAGCCTCCGAGAGACCAACGTCTCCGGCAACCGCCGACCATGGAACGGCGTCGACTACGAAGAGTTCCCCGACGAGACCAAGGTAACCATCCGTAAGCACTACTCCGGCCTCGTTCAGCAAATCGACTACGAAGTCGGAACTATAATCGACGCCCTCGAGCGCCAAGGCATCTTGGACAATACCTGCATCATCCTCGCCTCAGACCATGGCGATTATCTCGGCGACCACAACCTCATCGGCAAAGCCTCGTTTTTCGAATCTTCAATCCGAATTCCCTTCCTGGCTATGGGACCAGACGTATCCGGTGGGCAAGTCATCGAAGACCTCGTAGAGCTCCGAGACGTGACCGCAACGATGCTCCGATGGGCCGGCATCGAACTCCCTGTCTGGTACGACGCCATACCGCTACCCGGCGATGGAATGCCCGGCGACCGCGGCCGAGATCGCATCTTCGGCATGCTCACCGACGGCTGGATGAACTACGACGGACGCTTCAAACTCCATCGTTACAAATCCGGCGAGGCCCTCCTCTTCGACATCGAGAACGACCCGCAAGAACAGAACAACCTGCTCAACGATCCAGAATACGCAGACGTTCGCCACAGACTCGAAGGCGAACTGTTCACAGAAGTGATGACTTCGATTGAGGCGGCATCTCAAGACCGATTGGCCCAGCACGGCGACATGTCACAAGACCCGGGTTTCGGCAAAGAAAGCTGGCAACGAACCTATCCACATCCCCCCGTGATGTGAGCCCACACGGCGGCGATACCATCGCGCTACCCTCCCCCTTGATGTCCAAGGGGGAATTGAAGGGGGTTTAGACACCCAGGCGCGAGCGATCTAAGCTTGAGAGCCCGTCAAACCTTCACACCACACAACCATCCAAAACATGAATCACATCGGCGCACTACATCAAATCAAACTCGGCGATGAATTCGCCAATCGCCGCGTAATAACCCTCTGGATCGTGGTAGTCCGCACCGTTGTGCGGCGCACCTTTGATTACGTAAAACCGTTTCGGTCCCTGCGCCGCGTCAAACACCTTCCGCCCGTCCTCGATCGGTATGATCTCGTCGAACTCCGAATGCATCACCAGAACCGGGCATTGCACTTCACCAGCGTGCAACACAGCATCAAAACGGTTGTGGATAAATTTCTCAACGGGCAAGAACCGCCAAGGTGTGACCGTCTTTGCAAGATCCGGTATCGAAGAAATCGGACACTCGAGAATCAACCCGTCAGGTGGCATCGTTGCAGCGAGACGCGTCGCAACAGCTCCTCCCAGGCTCCTGCCGAAATACAACACCGACGGTTCGGGTACATCTGACGCTTGAATCCTCTCGTCAATCCATCGTCGCCCAGCCAGCGCATCCATCGCGATCCCTTCCTCGCTGGGCTGCCCTTCGCTCAACCCATACCCACGGTATTCCAACGCGAATATGTCGACAAACCGGTAACGCTTCACGAACTCGAGATACTGATCCAACCGGATACTGATGTTACCGCCGTTGCCATGCGTGATCAGCATGATGATCCGACGCTGCCCAGAATCTTCACTCTCCGCTCCTCGGATAAACCAAGCGTGCGTCCTATTGCCGTCGTCAGCCATCAGCCACACATCCTCGTAACGCAACCCCACATGCGAAGGATCACCCCGCAACTGCGGCTGCGGAAAGAAGATGAACGATGCTTCGAAAGCGTTAGGCGCTTGCATCTCAAACCTCGCCAAGGGAACGTTTGCACGCCCCTAAGGTTTCCCCTGCTCGCGGGGGAAATGTCCGAAGGACAAAGGGGGCGGGTACAACGCGAACGAGCCAGTACCGCATCCGAACACGGTTGTGCAAATGTCCCTTAAGCCCAGCGATCACTTCCGACGTATCTTCGGCACCTCGATTTTGAGATGCGTCCTCGGCTGCCAACCCAACACGCGCTGGGCTTTGGTCAAGTTGTGCTCAACATGATCCTCATCACCCGCGATGAAAAACGGCTCGAAAGACCCGTGCCCAATCTGCACGAACTCAGCCGCAGCCATATACGCATTCGCCAAGTCCTCTTCATCACTCACATGCAACGGAGGGGCCGCTGTCGGATCGTTGGGATCGAACTCGTGCTCCGCACTTCGATACTCGATCCACTGCTCCCGGGTCCGAGGCCCAGTGATCCGCAAAGCCGCCAGATTCATGTCGAAATGCCGCGCGAAGTACCGGCAGATCAACTCCCCGAACCCCTTCGACAACCCATATGCACTCGGCGTATCCAGCGGCACTTCCTCTTCCGACTGATACCACGTCCGGTGCCGATAGTGCACACTCATCGTGCTCGTGTAAACCCCGTTACGCAACCCGTTGTTGTAACCCGTCCACAAGAACAGATGCAACCCCATGTTGTTGACGGTGTAATTCTCCCGGATCACCTTCTCGTCCTGCTCCGTCGACGACCCGCCCTGCGGACTCTGCATCACCAGCCAAATGAACGTATCCACCCCATCAACCGCCTCCTTGATCGCACCCGTATCCGTCACCGACCCCTGCACAAACTCAGCTCCATCATGCCGCGGCGGCGCCAGATCGAAAACCCTCAAATCATGCACCTCCCGCAAATAAGGAGTGATAAACGTCCCGACATGCCCGGAACCGCCGACTAGGAGGATTTTCATGGTGATCGCCTTCGATAGGAGTTTGATTCACTGCGCTGGATTATAAAGATAGCGCGGCTGAATGCGTTGGCAAGGCGTTCCAGCCGACAATCACTGCGAGTCGACGGATCAGTACGACCTATTGCTCGTCGCGAAGCTGTTTAATGTATAGATTGGCCTCTTGCGCAAGCCGCTCGGATCGCCGCGACAACCAGTCTTCGTACTGATTGGCTGCCACGAACGAAGGATCAGGGATCGCTTGCTGACGGAGGAGGCCTTCGTCTTCAAGGCTAAGTTCGCTAACGTAGATGCTCGGAGCAGATGCTTGGATCTTTCGATTCGCGGATTGGCTGATCACGGCCATGTTGGCAACGGAATCAATCCTTTCTTCGCTAATCCCTTTGACGTTGTCCAAGAGCCACTTTCGTGGAAAAATGTGATGCCATTCAGGACGATAATTTCCATTGGCCTCAGCGCGAATACGATAGCGTTCGGAACCCCAATCGCGGGCGTCATTTCGATATGCGATTAAGTAAATCAACAGTCTTTGGATAGAGGTCCTCCGCGAGCCTGTATCCACGAACTCTTCAGCTGAGAAATCGACTTCTCCGCGGTCCAATAGTTCGAACAAGCGCCTGACAGCATCCGTTTTGTCGGAGGATTTTTCGATCTCGTTGATGATGCGATCCATCGTGGTTTCAACTTGACCGCTTAGATGGCCTTCACGGACGGCTTTCAACATCCATGCAAACAATGGCCCGATCGACCCTTGCGGATACTTTTCTCGGAATATCGCTGCTACGACCAAGGCGTTGATGCCTAAACCGAAGCTTGTGTTGACGATGCCGTAATCCTTCAAACCACTGGTAATTGAGTCCCAAGCGCGCTCAGTTCTGCTCCAACGGCCATGTTCTTCGGGGGTTTCCCAAAACTCTTTCTTGACCTCTTTAAATCTTGTCGTTTTGGCACCGATCGCGGTAAACGACTTGAATAGGAATGCCGGTTCGATGTCGAAACCTCGATCTTCTAATTTGCCTCTGTAAGTGATGAAATTCGTGTTGACCCATCCAGGATTTAACGCGGCCAGAACGCCCAAGTAAATGTCAGCTTGGGCGACACGCGTTCCCGTCGAATTCAGTCGCCTGAAAATCTCGGCGACCTCTATGAGGTCAACTTCGTCGTCGATTTCAATGATCGGAATTTGGGCGTTCTTCAGTTTGGTTACGACGCCTTGTAAGAACTCTTGGATTTCCACCGAGTTCGTTGAAAACGCTTGACCGCTCTCAGCGATCTGTTGTGCGATGCCGGAGGTTTTTTCGGCTTGTAGAAGGTTGCTAACGGAAACGTAGCGGTTGGGATTACCGGTTCGACGCGAAACGAATTTGACTGCTTCATTCTTAACGTCGATGCGAATATCAAACTTTTCTCGATGTTCCTTCCAAGTTCCGTCGCTATCATTCCACCACTCGGGGCGCGTGCCAAAGATTGTGCAGAGCGCGGTGGTGCGTTGCTGTCCGTCAACGATCCACGATTTCCGTAGTTTCGAATCTGTGTCGCCTCGCTGAACCGCTGTGTCAGATTTCCACGTCAAGAGACTGCCTACGGGAAAACCGCGAGCGATGGATTCTGCAAGTTCGAGTATTTTTGCGCGAGTCCAGACGAATCCTCGCTGGAATTCTGGAATCCCGTAATCGCCATCTCTGGCTGCTTTGACGATGGTCTCTGTGGTGGGTTGTAAATGTTGCATCGAGCGAGCCGTTGTCTTCTCCAACTTCAGTCAATTGATAGTATCGGATTTCGGTATGACTTCGCAAAGATGCTCTCATCCACCCCCATCCTAACCAACTCGCGCCACGGCGCATGCCGCTTAGCGATATTCCAACTGACGACTTTGATCATGTCGTAACTGGCAAGTGTGTGTCCGCCCTGGGGCGCACAGTTTCTACTTCAGACGCTTCTACGTATTCGTGCGTCTCGTTGTCGCTATCCGATGCCTCAGCCACAATCGGCTCGAACCTGACCACGAGCCGCGTACCCGTAGCCTCTGCGTACTTCCGCAGCGTGTTCACCGAGGGATTCGCCGACCAACCTTCGAGCCGAGCGACCGCCGATTGGGTTGTTCCCATCCGTTCGGCTATTTCGCTCTGAGTCAAGCCGGAACCAACGCGGGCGCGCATCAGTGCACGCATCAAATCGAAAGCAGGCTGTGTCCTCTCGTGCTCAGCGCGGTACTCAGGGTCTTTCATCCACTCTTTGTGAAGGTCACTTATGTAGGTCATCTCAAAACCTCTCTAACTCGCCTGAGAGTCAACTCGATTTCGCGATCTACCGCCGCGTTATGCGTTTCAACCGTCCACTTCTTCTCAACCACCATATCTCATATCTGCTATACCAATGCTCCGACAATCCCAAACACCGCGACCCAACGAGCAAACCCTAAACCACCAACCCCACTTCCTCACTAACAAATGGCGAAACCTACCGCCCCCGCGTCACCTCAACCCGGGCCTTCGCGCCCCCAAACCCCGCCAAAGCCAACGGCTTAAACACCGAAACGGTAACTTCCGAGACGCAACCATGCGTCCCCAAAACCGCCCTAGCTATCCGATCCGCCAACGTCTCGACCAACCGATACTCCCCATCCGCCGCCACCTCAACCGCCTTGGTACAAGGTATCCGATAATCCAACGCAGCCACCAAATCATCCGATGCCGCAGCCGCCGAAAAATCCCCTCGCAACTCCATATCCACGACCACCCTCTGCGGCATCAACCTCTCCCAATCCTCAACCCCCACTACGCACTGCAACTCCAAACCACGAATAATCAACCTATCATTCGAACCTTTTGAACTGAACGAACTCATGGCTCCATACTATCGGCGAGCCGCTCAATCACACCGAGAACTATCGCCACCGTCCCGCCCAACGGCTCCGCTTCGACATGCTCGACCGTGTCCGAAGGATGGTTGATGTAATCCAACTCGTCCGCATAAAGCATGATGTACGGAACTCCGCGCTCATCAAACCCCGCGTAATCCGACGATGCCCCTTGGAATGGCTCAGTTATCGTCAGACCTACCCCGTACTTCTCCGCCACGTCACGCGCATAGATCGTCGTGAAAAAATCCCCGAAAACCTTCAGATCACCCGTAGCCACCACGTCCAAGTTGATCATCGCCTCTATCCGATCAACCTCCTTCTGCGACAGCTCACCTGCATAGTGGTAGCTACCATGCAATCCCGTCTCCTCAGAACCAAAGAACACAAACCGTATATCAAACGGAAACACGTCATCGGCCAACTCCTCCGCCACGATCAGTGCAGTCGCGACGCCGCTCCCATTGTCATTCGCGCCAGGAGACCACGGCGTAGTGTCGTAGTGTGCCCCGATAATCACAACCTGATCGCCAACAATTTCATTATTCAACTCCGCGACCACATTCCGAGACGGACCATCCCCATCCGGATATACCAGCAACTCCACATCTACCGCCTCGCCGTCATTCAACGAATCCCGCAACCTCTCACCATCCTCCTGCGGAATCCCACCTACGAAAACATCCGGCTCCTGCTCCAACTTCCCTCCGAAGTAAAAACGCGGCTCATTGTTATACACCACGACTCCTACCGCGCCACGCTCCGCAGCATTCGTCTCTTTGTCCTCAAAACTCAACGTCCCACGACTCATCAACGCAATCTTCCCCTCAACATCAACACCCTCGAAATCCTCGTCTTGGCCAGCCCCTACGAAAACCATCTCCCCCTCAACTTGACCTGTCTTCACCGGCTCAAACGGCAAGAAGAATATCCTCGCTGTAGCACCATCTGATCGCCAAAACTTCACATTCGCCTCAGCTCCATCAGCCCCCGACATCACCTCGATCGACCCTGAGGCCCCTGCTTCCGTTACCTCGAAATCCTGGAGCTCCACCTCGTAGCCCAACTCCTCCATCTCCTCCAAAATAAACATCGCTCCCCTCAACTCCTCATCGGTGGCGCTCTGGCGCGGACTGAGATCCTTCGCCAACATGATCGTTAAATCGTAAGCCCGATCCGTCAACGACTCCAGATACAAATCTTCTTCCGACTTGACCTCGAGTTGAGCCGTCGCTGTCGGTGTAGGCTCCAACACCGCCGTGGGAGTGTTAAGGACCATGGTCGCCGTGGGTTCCACAGCCACAACCACCGTCGCTGTCGCTGAAGGCGCGATTGTAGGCTCTGCAACTTCGGTTGCGGTTGCTATCGGTAACACCGTCGGCGTTTCCACCACTGCGGTAGTCGTAGGCTCCTCAGTAGCCACCTGAGCCGTCGATTCAGAACTCCCCTCCCCCGCATCACATCCAACCATCCCGAACAACGCCAAAGCCGCGCCCAAAACAGGCGCAGCAACCGATCGCCAATCTCTCACAAAGACCATCATCTGACCACTTTCAATTATCGAGTCTCTGAATCCAAATACGAACGCGGGTAAAGTGATGTTTGGCGATCAATCAAAAATCTCACACGGTGCCCACAACTTGAGCCAAAAAGAAACTCCGCACACCTTCGCCGGAAACCCCATCGACCGCGCCGACCAACTCCGCCGTGACGAGGCCGACATCCGCAAACTCATGCGGGCCGACAACGCCCAGGTCCTGATACTCGCCGGCCTTGACCCGCTCATCACCAGCACCAACCAAACCTCCGCAAACCTCGGCTGGCTCGACTACAACACCGCCCGCGACATCGTCAACACTGAAACCGACCTCGCAACATTATTAGGCGTCAGTTCCAGCGGCGACCCACTAGTCGCCTGGAACGTGAGCGGCAGCGCACGCCGTGGCTCCGAGGAAATCTCAACCCGAAAGACCGCCGATCTCGGCCTCGAAATCTGCGACGCACGCGAATCCGCCATGCTCATCTCCGGCGAAGAAACCGGCATCCTTGCTCAAGCCCGCGCAAATCTCGGTTGGCACACCACCCACCAGTTCTGCGCCCGATGCGGCGACCCTACAAAGATGCGCCGCGGCGGCCTCATGAGAGAATGCATCGGCTGCAACGCCCAGCACTTCCCCCGCACCGACCCCGTCATCATCACCGTGGTCACCGACGGCGACCGGTGCATACTGGGCCAGTCCGCCGGACGCCTTAGTGCCATGAAGATGTACTCCGCTCTTGCAGGCTTCATGGACCACGGCGAATCCATGGAAGAAGCCGTCCGACGTGAAGTCTGGGAAGAAGCCGGAATTAAGGTCGGTCGTGTCCAATACCACTCCACTCAGCCCTGGCCATTCCCGTCATCTCTCATGATCGGAAGCCACGCCGAAGCACTGACAACAGACATCAATATGGACGACTTCGAGATGACCGACGTCCGATGGTGGAACCGCGACGAAGTTCTGCTCGCCCTCGCCGAAAAAAGCGAGCAACTCCGCGTCCCCGGCCCCATCGCAATCGCCCACCATCTCATCAAAGCATGGGCAACCGGAAAAGCAGGTGATTTCCGTACAAGTTAGCCACTTCCCAAAGCTCACGCCCCTTTCGCAAAGCGAAGGGGGCGCGAAATAGCGAAGCGAATTTCGCGGGGATGCCCACACTAACCAATACGAAATCACATGAAGCCCACCCCAATACAGAAGCATCAGACATGAAACTCAAAACCCTACGCGCCGTCCACATCGACATCCCACCTCCGCAACCCAAAACCCCGGCGCGCCGCGCACCGTGGCCAACTAAATCGCCACGCGCGATGCCCATAAATTTCTACCCGCAATACTCTCGGCTACCGCAAGAGATGCCGGGACACGTCGGACTCCCTGAAGTATGGGTCCAAGCAATCGCAGAAGATGGCACTTTCGGGCTCGGCCACTGCTCTTTCGGACAGCCCGTAGCCTCTTACATCGACCACGTCATCGCACCGCTCATTGAAGGCCACAACTGCATGGCCATCGAACTGATGAACGACCTCGTCATCCGCGCCGGTCACCGCCACGGAATCGCCGGAATCGTCTCCACCGCCCTCTCCGGCGTCGACATCGCACTGTGGGACCTCAAAGGCAAACTTCTCGAAAGACCCGTCTACGAACTACTCGGCGGACCCGTGCGCGACAAGATACCGCTATATGCCACCGGCGACGACCTCGACTGGTTCCAAGAACTCGGCTTCACTCGATTCAAAATCACTAACCCCGCTCACTACTCTCAAGGTGACGAAGGCCTTCACATCATCGAAGAGCATGTCGCCAAATCACGCGAATTCGTCGGTAACCGCGCCGAACTCATGATCAACCCCGTAATGTCCTTCAACGTCGAATTCACACTCCGACTAGCCGAGAGACTGCGCCCCTACAACCTTCGCTGGCTCGAAGAACCGTTGCCGCCTCACGACATCGAAGGTCACGCCGAACTCAAACGTAGCATCACCTGGATCCCTTTGGCCACCGGCGAAGACCATCGCGGCCGGCACGCATTCGCACAGCTCATCGAGCGTCGAGCAGTCGACATCGTCCAGCCAGACATCGGCTGGGGCGGTGGCATCTCGGAAACCATGAAAATCTACACCATCGCCGAGACCGCCGGCATACAAACCATCCCTCACGGCGGCGGCGGAACCCCATGGGGTCAGCACGTCGCAATGGCCGCACCCGAATCACCCATCGCCGAATACTGGACCGGATCACCGCCTGGCATTCCCCTCGAAGAAGTCAACCGCATCCCCGGCATGGCAACCGCCAAAGACGGATACGTCACTCCCTCTGACGCCCCAGGCTTCGGGCTGGAAATTCCGTCCCAATGGATCTGCGGCTGGGAATATAAAGGGCGCAACTAGCTCCTCCCCCTTTTGCAACGCAAAAGGGGGACGCGTCAAGCGAAGCGAGACGCAGGGGGTTCATACCACACCATCCGGTTCAATCCCGCCTCGGATGTAGAATCAACCTACGAACTCCGTCGCGTCTTCAACCGACGCTATCCTACCCGTTCGTTCTTCCCACCGCCCGTGGAAATCCGCGACTACAAAGACTACGAAACTCCTGCCACACGCCGAGGCAAACTCACGCGCATCGGGGCCATCGACTACGGCGACGGCGACAGCTGGTTCGCAAAGCTCCGACGTCAGATCCGAAACCCCTCCCTACTCACATTCTTCATAATGACGATCGTCATCTTGGCGATCCCCACCGCTATCGTGGCGCCCGGTTTCTACTCCGGCGCCAAAGAAGGCATCGTTCGAATCCGGCAAGATCCCCCCGTCCAATTCCTCGAAGTCGCTACTCCAAGCTACGTGTATCCCTATCTGCAGCGCAACATTCAAGAGATGAAAGCCGCCGAAACCCAGTACGAATGGCGACGCATCTCATTCAAACTCGGACCCTGCCACCAGGCGAACCTCGTCCAGTTCCCGGAAGGAAAATACTCCGGGGCCATCGCTACCGCCTGCGCCGACCTACATCAGATCCAACTCGACTACGCCGACGACTGCATCTCCGACGCATCCTGTAACATCCCGCCCGTTGCCATCACACGCCTAGACGCCGTATCATCCCAACTCCAAGACGCGTTCTCCGACGCCTACACATCACGTCACACCGAATCCATCGGCACCGGCGAATAAAAACACCGACACCCTTCCAGAATCTCGTCGACCAACAACTCTCTCTTAACGAAGCTCTAGGAACGCACCCACACCATCTCCCTAGACGCGCCCCTCGTGGTCTCCTCACCACCCAAACCAAAGACAACTCCATCAACGCAGCACACCCAAACAACGTCGTACCCACAAACCCCATCTGCTATAGCATTCACTCACACACAACTCATCCCCTCTCCCGCTGGGCGAGAGAGGGCTAGGGTGAGGGTATGACACTCCAAGGAGAACGTGATGGGTAACGAAACCCCGCTCAAAGAACGCATCCGGCGAGGCGATATCGTGATCGGTGTATCTGCGCCGATGACAGCTACAAAGTCGCAGCTAGAAGACATCCTCGGCAAGGACGACTACGGCTTCGTCATGACCGACAGCCAGCACAGCCCGTTTTCGGAACACCAACTCGTCGATTTCTGCAACACCGCCGACGAGGTCGGTATCCCCGTCCACCTGCGCATCGACCACCCTAGGCACGCGTACCTGCTCGGAAACCTCGCCGATCTGGGACCTGCGATGTTGGAGATCCCACTCGTGGAAGACCCCGCAACCGTCCGCGAAGCGATCGAGTTTTTCTACTTTCCTCCCAAAGGACGACGCAGCTTCGTCGGGGGTAACCGATGGGGCGCAGAACTGGGCAACGACATGACGATGTACGCCGAGTGGTGGAACAACAACGGCATCCTCTGCATACAGATCGAATCGCTCCGAGCCATCGAGAACATCCGAGCCCTGTCACCGCCGGGCGTCGACATGTTCTCGTGGGGTCCATCTGACCTCGAGTGGGACCGCAAAATGCACCCTCACCATCCCTTCAAAACTGATGACGACTGCATAAAGCACGTCATGGACCAGGTCAACGACCTCGACGTCCGGATGAGCTACCGGTCCTACGATCCCAAGCTCCGTAACAAATACCTCGACATGGGCGTAACGGTCCTCTTCGAACAGCCGCAAACCTAAAAACTCGACAAAAAGGAGAACCCACTAATGGGCAACGACGCAAACCTCAAAGAACGCATCCGGCGCGGCGACATCGTCATCGGGGTCGGAATACCGATCGGCTCAACCAAGTCGCAGTTCGAAGACATCCTCGGCAAGGACGACTACGGCTTCGCGACGTGCGACAGCCAGCACAGCCCCTTCTCGGAGCACCAGCTCGTCGACCACTGCAACATCGCCGACGAGGTCGGCATTCCAATCCATTTCCGCATCAAGCACACGCAGCTAGCCTTCCTAGTTGGCAACATCGCCGACCTCGGACCCGCATTCATCGAGATCCCGCTCGTCGAAGAACAGTCGACAGTACGGGAAGCCCTCGACTGGTTCTACTTCCCGCCCGAGGGGCGTCGAAGTTGGGTCGGCGGATACCGCTGGGGGGCCGAACTCGGTCATGACCGTCCCGGCTATGCCAAGTGGTGGAACGAAAACGGCGTAATCTGCCTCCAGATCGAGAGCCTCCGCGCCATCGAGAACGTCAAAACCCTCGCAATGCCCGGTGTAGACCTCTTCTCATGGGGACCCGCCGACCTCGAGTTTGACCGCGAAATGCACCCGCATCACCCCTTCAAGACTGACGACGACTGCATCAAACACGTCATGGACCAGGTTAACGATCTGGACGTAAGGATGAGCTACCGCTCGGGCGACCCTGATCTCCGCAACAAATACATCGACCTCGGCGTCACCGTCCTGATGGAACGAGCGCAGTAGACGCTCGCCCCTATCCCTCCCCTTTTGCGCAGTAAAAGGGGGACGCGTCGAGCGCAACGAAACGCAGGGGGTTCGTACCGTCGCCCGTCTAAAACCCCCTTCAACATCAAGGGGGAGGGTCAGGGTGAGCCCCCTACAACCTAAACCGCCTAAACAACGCACCCACCAACCGCATCACCACGGTCATCACGATCTGGAAGATGACCGTGCGGAGGATCTGACGTACTAGCAACCCAACCATAGTTGCCCATAGTCTAGCCTACGTCGGAACCGGACCTCCGCCGGTCACATGCGCGTGCAGGTGAAACACTTCCTGCCCAGCACCGCGTCCCTGATTGAACTGCACCCGATACCCCGACCCCACGATATCCGTCAACGCCGCCACCTTCCCAACCCCGGCCATTATTCTGCCTAGCATCTCCACATGAACCTCTTCACTCTCATGCAGCCGATCGAAATGGACCTTCGGCACTACCAACACGTGCACACGCGCCTTCGGATTAATGTCATTGAACGCGAGAACATGATCGTCCTCGTAGACCTTGCTACACGGGATGACTCCGACGATGATCTTGCAAAAGATACAGTCGTCAGACATCGCTATCCCTCGGAACTGCGGATCAAAGCGTTCGGGCCAAATTCTCGATGTGCGAGTCAGAATCTCCAAAATCGGCGCGCCACGAGAGTATCCGCCGCGTGTAAAGATGCAAATCGTGCTCCCACGTAAACCCGATCGCCCCGTGCGACTGATGCGCCTTCCACACCACGTCGTTCATCAACGTGTTCGCCGTCCACTTCGCCTGCGAAACGATCCTCGAGGCTGCACCGTCTTCGATGTCGGCGGACAGCGCCCAAGCGGCCCTGTCGGCGAGGAGTTTCGCCGACTTCACTTTCGTCGCCATGTCAGCCATGTAATGCTGGATCACCTGGAAAGCACCGATCGGACGTCCGAACTGCCGGCGTTCCTTCACGTAAGCGATCGTACGATCGGTAACCGCGCTGCCAGCGCCGACCATCTGGGCCGCGCGAGCAGCCGCACCGTAAAGGGTCATGTGTTGCAACACGTCACCGCCGCCGCCAACCTCTCCAAGTACGGATGCCGTGGGTACTACGACCTCGTTCATCTCGATGTTGCTGGCAGGCGCGCCAGACGCCATCTTGATGCGCTCAACGTTGATGGTGCCTTCGGCCGACTTTAGGGGCACCGCAAACACGGTAACGCCAGCGTCAGTTTCCGCGGGGATCAAAGCGAGATCGGCAGAGTTCCCGTAAGGCACGAAGCGAGCGTTTCCGCTCAGCACCCAGCCGTTGGATGTCTCGGACGCGCTTACGCCAATCGCGCTGAGGTTCGAGGAGCCGTCCAAGCCAGTCAATGCGGGAACGGCGACCGTTTCACCAGTAGCGATGCCGGGAAGCCATTCCTGTTTCTGGGCGTCGATGCCGAATCGATCGATCACCGACGCCGAAATCACCGCCGATTCGACGAGTGGTCCCGGTGCGAGCGCAGCACCCCATTCGGCAAGCAGAACGACCATATCGGACATGTCCATTCCTGATCCGCCATGGCTCTCCGGCACGATCAGTCCGAGCCATCCAAGCTCACCAATCTCCCGCCAAAATTCGTCCGTGTATCCCTGCTCGTCCGTCGCCATCGCTCGCACAAAGTCCGACGGCGACTGATCGGCCAGATACTCCGAGGCGCTACTGCGGATCAGCTCTTGTGTTTCGTTGAGACCAAAGTCCATTGTTTAGTGCTCTCACCCTTCCCCTCTGGATTCCGGTCTTCGCCGGAATGACGGTAATCATTCAGCGCCTAGGCAGTTCGAGACCTCGATACGCGATGATGTTCTTCTGTATCTCGTTGGTACCCGCGAGGATGGGACCCGAGGTCTGGTACATCCGCATCTTGAAGATGCGGCCAGCGAGGTCTTCGTGCTCGTCAGGATCATCAATGAGACCTGGCATACCCAGAAGCTCAACGCCAAAGTCCAAGACCGCCGTATTGACTTCGGTCGCGGCGATTTTGCACATGCTGGCCTCGGTCGACGGCGGATATCCCTGCGTCTGGAGCCAAGCAACTTCGTAGGTAATGTACCGGGCCATCTCGATCTCGGCTTCCAGCTCCGCCAATCGGCGTCTGACCTTCATGTCGTCGATCATCAGAGAGCCGTCGAAGCGCCGCGTCGTTGAAGCGTAGTCGCGGATCTCTTCCCAAGAGCGTTGGGCCCAAGAGACGTAGTCGATGTTGCCTCGCTCGAAGTTGAGCAGGTTCATCGCTACGTTCCAGCCGTCGTTAAGTTCACCAACCATGTTTTCGATGGGCACATGTACATCGTCGAACATTACTTGGTTGAAGCTGTGAGCCCCTGCTATGTTGATGATCGGGTTGACTTGTATTCCAGGCGACTTCATGTCGACCAGCAGGAAGCTGATGCCTGAATGGCGCTCTGCCTCGCGGTCGGTTCGCACAAGCATGAACATCATGTCCGCGCGGTGGGCGAGCGAGGTCCATATCTTCGAGCCATTGATCACGAACTCGTCGCCACGAAGCTCTGCGAAGGTCTGGAGCGATGCCAAGTCGGAGCCAGTGTTGGGTTCCGAGTAGCCTTGACACCACTGCATGCCGCCTTGGGCGATGTCGGATAGGTATTTCTTCTTCTGCTCTTCGGTGCCGAAGTGCATCAGCGTTGGACCGAGCATCCTAGTACCGAATCGGTCGTTGCCCGGGGCGCGCCGGTAGGACGTTTCCTCGGCGAAGATGAGGCTGATCATCGGCGATGCTTCTTGTCCGCCGTATTCCTTCGGCCAAGTCATGGTGAGCCAGCCGCGATCGGCGAGGGCGCGCCGCATCCGCTGGTATAAAGCCCAACCCTCTTCGCTCGACTCGTCGTTGGGGCCTACCCAGCCGTCAGGAAGTTCGTCATCTAGGAACTGCCGCAGTTCCTCCCTGAACGCGAGTTCTTCTTCGTTGAATTCGAACCACATGTGAATTTTGGTTAGTCCGCGGTAACGGCGAGGCTCGTGATCGTCTTGACGATTCCACCAACTTGGTGCATCTTGGTGCTGACGATGCCCCCGATGTCCACGAGATTGTCCGCCTCAACAACCGCGATGATGTCGAACGGTCCGGTGACCATGTCGACAGCCATCATCTGGTCGATCTTCTTCAGCTCTGTCGCCACGTGAGCGGTGCTGCCAACCGACGTTTCGATCAAGATGTATGCTCGGGTTTTCATGTCGTTTCAGTGTCTCCTTGTCAGAGGTTTTGCGTATTGCATATGCTACTGTGCGAATCGTCAATTGACGAGAGGATCAGAACATTGGTTTTGGATTCAGAAGTACAGAACCTTTTCAAACGCTCCCCAATCTTCGACGGGACCAACCGCGGACATCGCCATCTTCTCCGAGGTAATAACATCTTCGGCGACTGATTGAACGTCCGAAAGTTCTACGGCATTGATCTCGTGGATGCGCGATTCGAGCGACTCGATATCGCCTCGCAGCAACTCTTGCGCTGCCAGATCGTTTGCCACCGCCCTGCTCTCTTCCATTCCAAGTATCAGCCTACCCTTCGCCAACTCGCGAGCGTCATGTAGTTCATGCTCCGTAACCCCCTCACGGATCTTCGCGAGTTCATTAACGATTACGTGCAACGCCTCGGCGGCTCGAGGCGGCTCGACACCGGTGTGAATATCCAATACACCGCAGTCCGAGAGTGTGTGCATCGAACTCCCGATACCGTAAGCAAGGCCGCGCTTTTCTCTGACTTCTTCGAACAACCTACTACTCATGCTCCCACCTAGAACCACTGTCATGATCCGTAACGCCGCGCGCCTCGGGTCGTTCATATCGACCCCTTTGAACGCCATGGCCATGTGGAGCTGTTCCAAATCTCGGTTCCCGCCAGTCACACTCGGGCCGACCAGATTATCGTCATGCGGGAACATCTCACGAGGTGCACCATCCGGCAGATCCGACAGCAACTCATCAACTTGGTCAACTACATCGTCGTGCTTGATATTACCGGCGACGCAGACAACGATGTTGCGTCCCACGTATTGCTCACGGTGATAATCGATCATCACTTCGCGGGGTATGGCTTCGACGCTCTCGATGGTTCCAGCGATGTCGCGACCTAGCGCCTGATCTGGCCACAGAGCCGAATCCAATAGCATCCCGGCAAGCGCACCTGGCGAGTCGTGCGTGGCTCTGATCTCCTCCAACACAACGTGCTTCTCTTGCGCGATGTCGGCTTCTCTGAACAGGGGCGACTTAATGATGTCGGCGAGCACTTCGACGCCGCGACGATAGTGCGGCAACGCCATCCGACACCAGTAGCCCGTGCACTCGCGATCGGTGAAGGCGTTGATGGTGCCGCCAACACTTTCGACGATCCCAGTGATATCGCGCGGGCGCGGTCGGCTCGGCGTCCCTTTGAACAGCATGTGCTCGAAGAGATGTGATACTCCCGCCTCGTCGTCCGTCTCGTATCGGCTGCCCGCTCCTACCAGAAACACCACGCTCACAGCTTTGGTGTGCGTCATCCGGCTTGTAAGGACGCGAATGCCGTTGCTGAGAACCGTGCGCTGGTAAGTTGAAGATGTGTCGAGGTCTAGGACGGTGGCGAGTTGTGGCAACGGCATGGGCTTAGACGATCGGATTTATGGCGCGGCTAGCACTCAAGGGTAGCATTCACCTCGCCTTGACTTTCCTTCAGACCCGCGGCAAATCGACCTCGTCGCCAGTAGCCGCTTGCCAGATCCTGATACGAGCCGCCATGTCGCGTATCCGGTCGCGGTGTTCCGGCTCATCGTACAAGTTGGTCATCTCGTGCGGATCTGCGTTCAGATCATAGAGCTCGCATTGGTCGGCGGGACAAAGATTCAGTTTCCAACGATCTGGTGTTATTACCGTTCGCCAATGCATTGACGCCATCCGGTTAATCTCGGGGGTGCCGAGATTTCTGTCGCCCATGCCATTCCACTGAACGAAGACATCGTTGTCGCTGAGGTCGGCTTCGCCACGCAGAACCGGCGCGAGACTCTTGCCCTGGATCTGCCATCGGGTCGAGGTGTCGTTGACTTCGTTGGGTGCGAAGCCGTCGCCGAGACGTGCGCGCGATTGCTGCCGCTGCGACCAACTCGGCGAGTCCGAAGGAGTTCCGCTCAACTCAAGCAGAGTCGGCACGAGATCAACCAGCGAAACGGATCCTGGAATTCTTGTCGCTTCGTCGTCGTTATCAGGTTCGGAACCTGGAATCTTGATGAAGAGTGGTACTCGGGACGCTTCCTCGTACATCGATCGTTTCTCCAACATCCCGTGGTCGCCAGCCATCTCGCCATGCTCGCTGGTGAAGACGATGATCGTGTTATCGAGTTGGCCGGTCTCTCGCAAGGCTTCGAGCATTTTGCCTACTTGCCGATCAACCAACGTTACGTTTGCGAAATACTGGGCGCGTAAGCGACGCCAACCTTCCTCGCCTGTCAAGTCGTGGTAGTCGTCGATTCCGAGCGGGTTCAGGTTGCCGGCCATGTAGTAGTCCGCCCGTAAACGGTTCAGCAACGAACTTCCATCAGGTCGTTGCAGGAACGCGGGTCCGGTCGCGATGTCTTCGGAATCGTAGAGGTCGTTGAGCGGACCAGTGTATGGCGGGTGCGGTTCAAAGAACGAAATGTAGAGCATAAAAGGCTGGTCACCGCACTCCGAATCCGGATGATTACGGATGAAATCGGCCGCACTGTCCCCTAGGAAGTACGCTTGCGTCTGCTTTTCTGTCAAACCCGCTGTCGCCGACCAGTTTTCGTAGGACTGACCCGGCCCCGGTGGTTCTACTCCATGCTTTCGCAGGTGATCGTTGTAGTCCGCTTCGACGTTGCGGTATTCGCGTTTCGTCGAACGTGCTCGATGGGAATCCTCGATGCTGATCCACGCGTCGAACCCGTGCTGCTGGATCATGTCGTCGCCGAGATGCCACTTGCCGAAGTAGGCGCAGTAGTAGTCCTCGCTGATGCGCTCGGCGATCGTCGGGCAATCGGCTGGCAAAGGAATATTGTTGCGATGCAGACCCACCGCATGGGGATACAAACCGGTCATTATCGATGCCCGGCTGGGAGTGCACACCGGTTGCGTCACGTACGCGTTGTCGAATACAAACGATCGGTCGGCGATGCTATCGAGATTAGGCGTTTCGATCCAATCATTGCCATAACAAGCCAACGAATCTTGCCGTTGCTGGTCCGTGAGTATGAACAGGATGTTGGGTCGATTGGAGGCGTTTGTCATCGGATGCGCGGGTGTCCTAGTTGCCGTTGTCGATTAACGTAGGATTTAGCTTACTACCAGTCCGCCGCGATGCCCGCAGAGCAGCCACAATCTGAACCGATCGACGCAGGTCAGCTGCGTCGAACCCGTAATCCGCGGCGCGAAGATCGGCCATGGGGTTCATACGAGGTATTGACGCGCGGACCAGGCTTCCAAGTCAAACGATTGAGCGTCAAACCGGACAGTAGGTTGTCGTATCAATGGCACCGGCATCGCGCCGAGACATGGACCGTTGCGCGCGGGATCGCACGCGTGACGATCAACGGCGAAGAGCAGACGCTAGGCCCATCCCAGTCCATTCACGTGCCCCGCACCCATAAACACCGCATCGCCAACCCATCGTCCATCGAACCGCTCGAGATAATCGAGGTCCAAACAGGCGATTATCTCGGCGAGGATGACATTGTGCGGGAGGAAGATGATTTCGGAAGAATCTGAGAGTTACCCGGCCGCCAGCGGAATGAACTCAACCTCTTCCTCGTCATCATAATCATCAGTTTCGATCCGCAGGTTGGCAGCCTCCAGAGCGTTCCTGAAGACCTCCTCGCCATCATCGAGTTTCTTGCCCATGGCGTCAGAGATGAGCACCATTAAAGCTTTGCCGCGCCGGATGAAGAAGTCATCGAAGTCATCTCGTTTCAAATACCCAACATCGATGTTGTGACCCTCGATTGCAACCTCCAAGTCAGAGTTGTGCGAACGCAGTCTCCGCATGTATTCGGAAGGCGATCGTCCGCCGATTATGCGATTTGTCTTGGATGACAACGGAGTCTTATTTATGGCGCAGTTGAAAATCCTCGCAGGGATCGGTTCACCTAGGAACGTTGCAGACTCCCTCTCGCACCATCGGCGAGGGAAGATGTGATGAATATCGATGTTCTCATCGAAGTACGAGGTGATGCTGATGGATGCACCTTGCATCCAATCGACCGCACCGCGCTTCATTAACAGCGCGTTGATGCCCTTGTATGCCGCAGTGTTGCGAGTCCTCAGCGATAGTAGACGGGCAGGTTCAAAAGTTACCTCATCCAGCAATTGAAACGCCCCTCCCCCTCTTAGGTAGCCAGGAACGAATTGCGCGTCATTCGCCACTATCGTTTCAGTCGGACCACTGTACACCTCGCCGAAAATCCCTGACCAGAACCAGCGTTCGAGTTTCAACTGTGTATTTTGGGTCTCGATTTCATCGCTCATTGTTGCGTAGAGGTATGCCAAGGACGTTACTTGAGTAACGTACGGAATATCCCTGGCACTGAAGATCGACTGTTTGGTCAGAAAGTGCGCCGCGCGTTTGAAGCCTTCTTCGACTTCTTCCACCCATTTCTCATACTCTGCGCGGTTGATGCTGAGGATGTCGGAGCGTCGACATCCAACTGCGGGAGTTTGACTGGTTCCCATCAATCTGGATTGCTGCCGCCTATCTGAGGTCACCATTAATGCGACAACACGAATGAACTGATCTTTATCCACTGCGTTTAAGACTCGGCTGTGTTCGCGGATACGTTGTCGACGTTTCTGCCAATCCTGTCGCAAGTCGAAACCTTCGGCTGCCAACATCGCGGTAAGCAATTCGAAGGTAGTCAACGGAACTCCGCCCGTGTTCACCTTGTCGAAAACGACACAGACTGCTTCGCGCGGCAAGCCTTTGTCTAGATCAATAACCGGCAGTTGGAAGGTCTGAAATGATTTAATGATCTTCTCGTTGAATTTGGTGAAAAACAGTCCAGGCTCGCCATTGGGGTTGGTTTTGCCAGCCCAGTGATTGACGTAACCTAGGAGCCAACTGGTTGGTTCGAGCAGGCGTTCAGTCGGAAACATGTGCCGCTCATATTCCAACTCGGCACTTGACAGATCCAATTCAATCGTGCGTCCGATGTTCGAAGTTCGTTGCTTGTTGACAGGCAAGCTAAAGATCATCTTGTCATGATCAGGAGTGCGTTTCATCGCCTCTTCCATATCGACGTAATACCATCGCTCAACTTTTTTTCGTGTTGAGTTATGGGTATCCACTGGCCCCGGATATTTGAGTGCTTGGTAGAGGGATGTCATACGTTGCTGACCGTCAAGCAGAAATGTGTCGGGCTTTTGGTCTGGACAGGAGCCCTCCACAGGTCGCGGTTTGAAATTCATATCTCCACCCGCATCCAATCGCATGATCGCGCCAATCGGAAATCCTTGAGCAACACTCGTCAACAGATCGCGAATTCGAAAGTCATCCCAAATCCATCCGCGTTGGAATTCCGGCAATTGCATCCCGCCATAATCGATTTCGTCAAGCAATTTACTCAACTGAATCGGGTTAGTGGTGAACATCGGTATCTCCTAGCAAGAGCTTCGCTGAATCATTTTCCAGAGATCATATTAGCAACTCGTTACCATCTCTCCCTTCACGTAGACTCCATCCCCATGCCCCCTCCCACGTCCCTCCCCACCGCGCCCCCAGCCTCCAACGAAGCTACGCGGCGATCGATGATGTCGAATCGGCGGGCGGATACGAAGCCGGAGGTTGCGTTCCGGAGTATGTTGCACCGAGCGGGCCTTCGATTCCGCAAGGATCGCTACATCAAGTTTGAACGCCGGGGAGTGAAGGTCGATGTCGTCTTTCCGGCTGCACGAGTGGCTTTGTTCATCGACGGGTGTTTTTGGCATCGGTGTCCAGAACACGCTACGATGCCGAAGCGTAACTCGGAATATTGGTTGGCCAAGTTTCGACGCAATGTCGAACGGGACGCGGAAAACAACGAATCCTTGCGACAACTTGGATGGCGAGTCGTCAGGATATGGGAGCATGAAGTTACGCATCCGGAGTTGATTGAGCACGCTGTCGAACGCGTTTCAGGGATCGTACGCGCCCGGAAAAGCAACGCCGACATTTAGAATGTGCAATCGCTTAAGACACGAACTCGATCCTAGATATTGATGATCCCCGATGTCTGAAGACCTGAACGAAGACCAGATCGTCGCGATCCTAGAGGCCGCATACTCCGGTGCCGTCTACGACGCGATGCGCGAACTCGGTCTAGAAGACGGGATACTGCCGAACGACATCCAACCAGTGGACCCGACAATCCCGTTAGTAGGCAAAGTCTGGACCTGTTCAGGTGGAATCGTCGAAGGAATCTCGCAAGATGAATCCTTGCTCTCATGGACTGGGATGTTGAGTGCTGCCCCAGCGGGTTCGGTAGTGGTCTGCCAGCCGAACGATTCGACGATCGCTCACATGGGCGAACTCTCAGCAGAGACGCTGAACTTCCGTGGCGTCAAGGGTTACATCGTCGACGGCGGAAATAGGGACACTGATTTCATCCTCAAGCTCGGGTTCCCGGTCTTTTGCCGGTACCTCACACCTTCCGACATCGTTGAACGATGGAGAGTTCAAACGATGGGCGAACCGATCAAGATCGGATCGGTCGACATACACACTGGGGACTACATATTGGGTGATCGAGATGGCGTCGTAATCATCCCCGAAGCAAGCGGATCGGATGTCGCCAAGCGTGTTCATGAGGTGATGAACACCGAAAACGAACTACGCAATATGATCCTGAGCGGCATGGATCCGCAGCAGGCCTACTTGAAGTACCGGCGGTTCTAACGGTGACCAGCACCCCTGCCGAATCGCCACTCTTCGTGGAAAACCTGCGGGCACCCGGTTGGATGTTCGCGTTCCTTGGTCTGTTGCTGGGTGGAGTATCCGGCGGTCTAACGGCGGTTGGGATCCGCAGTTTCGGCGACGAACCATTGATCTCAGGATCTGAGGCACTGATCTTCTACATTTGCTTCGCGATCGCCGTCGTAGGGATCGTGTACGTGATGCTGAATTCCACTTTGATGGAGACTAGGGCGACGGGCGACGGTGTCACGGTGAAACTCGGCGTACTCGGCACTCAACGGACGTTCGCTTGGAGTACGATCGCGGCGATCCGCACGGCTGATCACAACATCGTCCGGCACGGCGGACGAGGCAACCCATTCGCTCCATCGTCTCGAAGATCTTGGACAATGTATGGGGTTCGTAGTGGTGTGGAAATCGAGTTGTCGACCAATCACAACGACGAAATCATCTTTCTGTCGAGTCTGAGCGGCGACGGATTGGTGAACGTCGCCGAACGTTACATCGCGTAGATTCTGGGTTCCCCCGCTCGCGGGGGAAATATCCGCAGAGCCTGCTCCGTACCCCGATACGGGGGCAAAGGGGCCGCTGAAGTCGATGTCCCACCCCACTGCTATCATCACAGCAAATCGATCTCGATCCGCGAATGTGATGGAGCGCCGCTGCGATGACCACCTCAACTCTTGCCGCCGTCATCTATGAGCAGGGACAGCCCGCCGTAGTTGAAACGCTGGAACTTGACGATCCGGGGCCGGGTGAGGTGATGGTGAAGATCGGCGGCACGGGGGTTTGCCACAGCGACCACAATGTCTACTCCGGTTATCGTCGCAACGATGACCTCCCGACGATCTTGGGGCATGAAGGTGCTGGGACGGTCGAGAAGGTTGGCGCAGGAGTGCACGGTTTGGAACCCGGTGACAAGGTGGTGTTCGCGATCCGGCCTATGTGTGGTCGTTGCAAATATTGTTCAACCGGTCGCTGGAACCTGTGCGATCCCATCTCATCCCACCAACCTACTGCGGAATTCCGCAAGAACGGCACGAAGTACTACGCAGGCTTGGCGACCTACTCAGAATACACCGTGGCGTGGGAAAACAACGTCGTCAAAGTTGATCCAGACGTGCGTCTCGACCGCGCTGCACTCGTCGGTTGTGCTGTGATAACTGGGGTGGGCGCGGTGGTTAATCGGGCGAAGGTTGAGACAGGTTCGACGGTTGCGGTGTGGGGTTGTGGCGGCGTGGGGTTGAATGTGATCCAAGGGGCGTATATCGCAGGGGCCTCGAGGGTGATTGCGGTGGATACGAATGCGTCGAAGTTCGAGTATGCGGCGACGATGGGGGCTACGGATTTTGTGGACGCTTCGAGGGATGATGCGGTGGAGGCGGTGCTGGATTTGACGGGCGGTGGTGTCGACTATGCGTTCGAGGTGATCGGTCAGCCGGCGACGTTGCGGAACGCGCTCGAGGCAACTTGCGAGGGCGGTACAGCGGTTTTGGTTGGTGCTGCGCCTGACGATGGCGAGGTGATGGTGCCGATGCGGCACCTGTTCCTTGACCGTTCGCTGATCGGGTGCAGTGCGGGAACTGGAAGTCCACGCTACGACTTCCAGTGGTTGATCGCTTTGTACAAGCAGGGGCGGTTAAAGCTGGATGATCTGGTGACACGGACGCGGCCGTTGACGGAGGTCAACGAGGCGTTCCGCGACATGGAGGCCGGGGCGGTCGCAAGGACGGTGCTAGTCCCGTGAGCGAAACCCCGATTCGGGTCATTCGCTCTTGGCGCTGACTTGGCTTCGGAAGCCGGTGCGGATGTGAGAGTTGTCGCAGTAGGGCTTGACGCGAGAAGTCCCGCAACGACAGAGGCGAACGCGGCCGTGCTGCTTGAACTCGCCGCCCTCGGCATCGCGCAGGTGGAAATCGCCGCGGACCTCGAGGGCGTCGTGGTTCCAGACGTAGATCTTTGTTGGTTCGGCCACGATGCTAAGCCCTGCACTCGTCGCTGAAGCCGACCATGTTGTGGGTGCCGTCGCAGAAGGGTTTCTCTTCGGACTGTCCGCAGCGGCAGAGGTAAGCCTCGCCAGAGACTGGAAACTGGTTGCCGTCGGCGTCGACCACGGTGAAGTCGCCACTCACCCAATACGGTCCGTTGTCTGAAGTCGAGACTGTCGTGTCTGCCATCTGATTGATCTCCCCGCTCTGGAGCGTTGTTGGCATCGAATTTTGTGTGTCCTCGCATTGTAGTGTAGCGCGTATGATTGCTATTCGATGCGCCCGTAAGGGGCGGGTTTGGAAAGGGAACTATATGGAATGCTACGCGATTGAGGCTGTTACAATCACGGTCAAGTTGGCAACGATCAGATTGGAGTCCGTGCAGCCATGAAGGGCAAGTCGAAACGTCCTGTAGGCAGACCGCGCAAGCATCCGATGCCTGAGCGGATAGATGCATCGCCTGAGGACATCGCCCGCGTGTTTATGAACGCCAAGCCTAAGACCAGCTGGCGATACGTGGAGGAAGCAGCGAAGCATGAAGGGACGGCGTGAGCCGTCTACGAACCCATCATGCCGATGCAGATCATGCCGAGAAGCATCAGCGTCAAGATGCCGCCCACCCACATCAGACAGGTGCCTGCGCTGTTCAGCGACGATGAGAGATTTGATGTTTCGGGTTCGTCGTTCTGGTCTTCTGGTTGCTCAGTCATAATCACCTGCATTTCAGTTCCAACTCGCTTACGATCTCGAAGCCGTTGTTGGTGATGCTCACCAGCTCCTCGATGCTGTAGTCGTCGATGAATCCATCGCTCATATCGCGTGCAGCAGCGTTGGCGTCAGCTGTGAATCGATCCAATCTCCTGATGTAGCTGGAACGTTCCGACGACGTGAACGGACATGAATGCAGATACGGCTGAATGGCGTACATTCTGCTGGTTATGTTCTCGGTGTCGGTTATCAACCACCCCGGCACGGACTCGCCCATAGCCTCAGACTTCTGGCGGGGCGGTCGAGGGGTAGGCGGATTCGCCTCCCTGAATATCGCAGTTGCCGTTATCTTCGTATCTGTCGTCGCCCAGCGAATCTCAGCTTCAGCGGTGGTCGATGCTTCATGGATCGTAGACATGGTCGCATCAACAGCATCTCCCACAGCATCATCAATCGCCTTTTCCTGCGTTTCCGCCGTGACGGTGAGCCATGCGGGATTCGTTCCGCAGGCCGTCACAGCTACAGACAGGATCAGCGAACCTCCAAGCGCGATTGCGATGGATAGATAGTTCCTCCACATCCCTGGCACCCCCTCGCGGCTAAAGTCAGCGGTTGCTTGCCACAGTAACCGAGAATCATCGCACCGGCAGAGGGGGCGCGACGCGCCCGCATAACTTCGTCTCATGCAGATGCGATGAACGAGTCGATTACTGTGGCTGCCTGAACACTAACACAGTTCAGTTACCCAAGTGTTACAGTATCGAAACCAACGGATTCCGTAGAATTACGTAAAAGGCAGAACCAGATTGGAGTTATGGATCATGATTGCCAGCGTTTATGGGGAGGTTGCGGGCAACGGAATGAAGAAACGGTAGGTTGTAGTGGCGCGAAATCTAACGACAACACCTACGGGCGAGCCAACGTCGCCCAAATTCGAGAGGCTGCTTGAACGTTTCGCCAGAGCGCGATCCTTGTATAAGGCAGAACTCGACATATTGTTCGACAAAAAGTCTCCTATTCCTGACGTGGAATCAGTCAAGAGCAGGTGGGAGCCTGAACTTCGCTCGCTATACACGGAACTCGTCGAAGAATTGCAACGAATTGAGGCGTGACTTGCGAGAAGCGATAGAGAAGCGGACGGCCGAGCGCATCGAAGAGAGGCTGTCCGATGTTTATGTCAAGCAAAGTGACCTTCGGAGCTTGTCGGTCGATTGGATGGATGATCGCTATGTCAAGAAGGACGATCTTTTCAAGCAGTGGTGGATGCTAGCTAGTTGGGGTGTGTTACTCATCTTGGCGTTGGCGAACCTGATCGCGCGGTTCGTGACTTAGTTTGCTAGCTATAGCAACCCGGGCTGACGCGTCGGCTTCGACCCGATGAGGTCTTTGTAGCGCAGACGCTTGCCCGGTGAGGACTTGACCATCGCCGCCATCTGAACTTCCGTGTCTAGCGGACGGACGTTGTGCCGTCCCGCGAATTCGTCCACATAGCGATGCAGGTGCTTCGCGGACATGTGATGGTACGTGCCGACGTATCCGCGCTTGAGCATCGCCCACATCGACTCGATGCCGTTGGTGTGCGCCATGCCGTTCACGTACTCTTTGGCTGAGTGCCGAACCGCTTGATGAGGACGATTGATGCCGACGTAGGACGCGTGTTCGTCGGTGTAGACCACAGTGTCTTTGTTGGTGTGCTTGCGGACGAAGCCCTGCATCGTGGGCTTGGTGGTGTCGTCGAGAACCTCCGCGCTGACGTTTCCGGTGTCACGATCCTTTATGCCGATCACAGGCGTCTTCCCCGCGATGCCGCGCCCCGAATTGAGCTTCTTAGAGCCGTGCTTGTTCTTCTCTTTGCCGCCGATGTAAGTCTCATCGACTTCGACGGGGCCGAAGAACTTGGGCGAGTCGTCGTTCCAGATTTCACGGATGCGATGCGCCATGTGCCATGCGCTGGACTGGGTGATACCCAAGTCTCGATGCAGTTTGTTTGAACTCACGCCTTTCAGGTTCGTGCTGTAGAGGTAGAAGGCGATAGCCCACTTCGAGAGCGGGATGTTGGAGTCCTGCATGGGAGTGCCGGTCTTGACGCTGAAGTACTTGCGGCAGGGGTTGCAGTAGAAGGGCATGGGTTTGCGGGTCTTCTGTCTGCGAACCCTGTCTGAACAGCAGCGAGGGCAACGGATTCCGTCTGACCATCTCTGCTTGACGAACCAGTCCTCGGCCTTGCGTTCGGTGCTGAACATTTTGACAGCTTCGACGAGCGTGATGCCTTGTCTCTGCGCTGTCTTCATAATTATTCAATATACTACGCATAATAGGATTGGTCAAGCAAATCGCGTAGCATTCCATATAGTTCCCTTTGGAAAAGGATGAGTTTGCCATGAAGATCACTGAAATCAAGACGTTCCTGATGTCGGGCGGCGGCAGCCGCAACTGGTGTTTCGTGAAGGTTTACACCGATGCAGGGATATACGGCGTTGGGGAGGGTTCGGGCTGGCCACGCGTCGTTCGGACGGCGGTAGAGGATTTGTCGACGGTGATTGTGGGCGAGGACCCGATGGATATCGAGCGGCTGCATCAGAAGATGATCGTGGCGATGATGGGACACGGCATGACAGGAACACCAGGCTCCGGTGCGATCAATGCGATCGACATCGCGCTGTGGGACATCAAGGGCAAGGCATTGAACACGCCAGTCTGGAATCTGCTTGGAGGTCGGGTGCGGAAGCGGATCAGGACTTACGCGCATGCGCATTCTCCTGAGCGTGCGGTCGAGCTTCGGGACCGCGGCATCACGGGGGTGAAGACGGGAGGCGTGTATCGGACGGTTGAGATTGTCGACTCGATCCGTCGGGCGGTGGGCGATGAGATGGACATCATGGTGGACGCCCACGGCCCGCCGTGGTTCACGACCAAGGACGCCATCATAGTCGGCAAAGCACTGGAACCATACAACCTACTTTTCTACGAAGACCCGGTGCCGCCGGAGAATACCGAAGCCCTACGTCGCGTCCAAAACAACGTCGACATCCCGATTGCGGCTGGTGAACGACACTCGCACATCTGGGGTGTCAGAGAGATCATCGAGGATGAGATCGTCGATGTCGTGCAACCCGATTCAGGGCGCATCGGCGGGATCACGCAGCTCAAGAAGATAGCGGCGTTGGCAGAGGCGCACTACATCAACGTAGCGCCGCATTCGGGATCGCTGGGACCGGTTGCGGAGTATGCGGCGATACACATTTTGGCCTCGATCGCCAACGCACTGATATTGGAACGTCTAGAGGATGACGTACCGCAGCGGTACGAGGTTATCCAACCGCATTTGTCAACCGTTGATGGTTACATCACGGTGCCGGAGGAACCGGGATTAGGAGTGGACTTTGACGAGGATGTCGTGGCGGCGAACCCGCCAGATCCTAACGTTTACTCGGGCCCCGATCCGCACGATGGACATTACGAGCCAGGAACGTACGATGAACGCGTCTACTACCAACAACGCTACCGCCGGGGCCGTGAGTTGCCCCGGCTTAGGTCGTGACGCGGGACTCAGGTTACGGTGCCTTTGGGTTGGTTCCTGTTGCGGTAGCGGGCGTTGGGTCCCTCGAGGATGGCTCGCTGGGCGTCGGTGAGACTTGGGAAGTCGTCGGGGTCGAAGTAGTGGGCGGACCAGGAAATCGGGTGCGGGCTGTACTTGAAAAATATGGTGCGGCGCTCGTCGGTGCCGGTCCAAGGCAGGGTGCCATGGGTGAGCGCCTCGGTGAATATGATGGCGGTGCCAGCGGGACCCGTGACGCGTTCGACGAGTGGGCCAGGTTCTTCCATCTCTTTCCACTCCTCCGGGAAGGCATAGTTGCTCTTGTGAGAACCGGGCACGCATCCGAATCCGCCGTCATAGGGCCCCACGTTCTTTAGGTTGTAGGCGACCACCGAGAGGCCATTGTGCATTTGGCCGTCCTCGAAGCGGAAGTAATGCGTCGGGTTGAATGGGATAGCGCCGCCGTGAAGCCGAGTGCCTATCGGTCCCTTGCCGGCCCTAATCACGTCGAGGTAGACGTGGTCTAGCCGGAACTGGTCGCCCAGCAGTTCGGCCACGTAGGGCGTTATAACCGGGTTGTCTATGAGGTCATGGTAGTCCTCGCCCCATTCGAGCAACGGGACAAATCTGTGGGTGCGCATGTCTGGCGGGCACTCGGTGGCGATATGCTCATCAAGCACGCTGTTGAGCCTGGCGATCTGCTTCTGGGTCAGCGCGTTGGGCACGACGAGATAGCCCTTGAGATCGAACAGATATCGTTCATGGTCGTTCATGGGTTGCTTCCTAGTAGCTGATGGGTTGGCGTGAGTGCCCGCGCATATTTTGCGTTTTATGCGCCGAGCCAAATTGTAGCCGCGTGTGACTTGCTCCTGAATGATCGGCTTGGGCTTTCAAGACGGTTGAGTTGTTGCTGTAAGGGAATTGAGTAGCCTTGGCCTGTCCCTCGCTCATCGAGAACGCGACCTGCGAGGGGCAGACGTTGGTATTTAGGGTTATGGTTGATAGTTGCGAATCCAACCGGACACGAACCTGCGCAATCTCATCGAAAACAATGGAGCGAGGATAGATGACCCTAAGAGTTGTGGTTACCTGCGAGACTTTCGTCGATGTTAAAGGCATTATCGAGTCGGCGGGCGACATAGAAGTCGAGATCTTAGAGCCGTTCACCGCGCACGAGCCGTACGTCGAAGCATTGAAAGATGCCGACGGCGCACTCGTCGCCACTTGGCCGCTCACCGGGCGCGACGTGATGGAAGCATGTCCTAAGTTGAAGGTCGTCAGTCGCATGGGCGTTGGCGTTGACTCGATCGATCTCGATGCTGCGACCGAACTTGGCGTACTGGCTTGCAACGTGCCGGGTGTCAACACCGTCGAGGTGGCCGATCACGCGATGGCGATGCTGCTCGCGATCCTCCGCCGCATACCCGAGACCGTGCAGGCCAGCCGGGACGGTAAGTGGTCGGACGACCCTGAGATGATGCGTGAGTTCCAAGAGACGGTCGACCGTGTCGGCGGTAAAACCGTCGGCATCTTGGGCTTCGGCAACATCGGTCGGGCCTTCGCACAACGCATACGCGGATTTGGCCCGAAGCGGATCATCGCGTTCGACCCGTTCGGTTACCAGTCGCAGGCAGATCTTTACGGTGTTCAGCTGGTTGAACTCGACGAGTTGCTCGCGGAATCGGACATCATTTCGATCCACTCGCCTCACACTGCTGCTACGGATCACATCATCAACGCCGAGACGCTGGCGCAGATGAAGCCGACTGCGATTCTCCTCAACTGCGCACGCGGCAAGATCGTCGACCAAGTTGCGTTACACGCGGCGTTGCGGGATGGTCAGATCGCGTTTGCGGGGATTGATGTTACGGAGGTTGAACCGGTTTCGTCAGAGGATCCGATATTGGGATTGGACAACTGTTATGTGACACCGCACTTGGCCGGCTACTCACCGACATTCCTCGAGGAGTGCGGGCAGAAGCAGGCCGAGAACGTGAGTTTCGCGTTGACAGGGCGGGCTCCGCATGGGCTGACGAACCCGGATGTAATCAAGACGATCGCGGTCCAGCGAGCCTCCGGTGGCGGACGTTGGGAAGGGATTCCGGACTTCTCTACGGGGTTGCCGTTCTAGGCGGCGAGGAGCCACCGTTTCGGCGACCAATCCCGTTTGCGCTGCCCTCTAGATTCCGGCTTTCGCCGGAATGACGATGGTCACTCCAGCACCGTCATCATTACGACGCGGTTGGTGTTGGTGCCTCGGCGGTTGTTGGTGATGCCCCAGGTATTGGCGGTTTTGGTGAATTCTTGTTCGTTGATGAGGATGCCGATTAGTTCGATAGGCAGTTTGGCGCCTCGGATCGCGGCGTAGACAATCTCTTCGAGTTTGATGGTTGCGTTGCGGACTTCTCCGACTTCGTAGCAGATGATGCCACCGGGTTTAACGGCGCGGCATAGCTCTAGGAGGGTTTCGGCGGTGAAGCGTTGCCATTGCTCGGTGCTTGATGGAGTGTCGATCGGTTGGGCATCGATGTTGACGCCAGTGAACCATGCCCGGACGTGGTTGTCGTTCCGGTAGTTGACAACGTCTAGGAAGGGTGGTGAAGTGACTACGAGGTCGACGGACGAAGTTTTGATGTGTGACGTGTTGCGAGCATCGCAGCATGTGAGGTCTACACCAGTAGAGTTGAGGCCGCCCTGCCTTAAGAGAGCGCGAGATTTTCGAAGTATCAATGATTTGACGTCTCGCTCTGGAGGCGATTGTCCGCGACGTTGGTTAATGCGTTTTTGGGCCTCGATGGATGTGGCCTGGTTAGGTGGCAGTGTGTACACCGAGAAGAATCCGGGGGAATGTCCCGTCAACCGGCTCATGGCTACCAAGCGGAGCCAATCGTCGACGTGATCGAATTTTCCTGTCGTCTCGCGCTCTTGAAGCCACTGGCGAAGCGCGACGATTTGGCGGAGGGTGTTGAGATGGAAGAAGACTTTGAATTGGGAGTCGTACTTGGCGAGTTTGCCGTCGTCCCAGTTGACGTCGTTCAGTCTGGCTCCTATTTCGGACAATGCAGGCGTGTTCAACCGCGGGCGCGTCATCATTACGGACATCGGATTAGCGTCGTTGGCGATGGCTCGTCGGCTCATCAGTGCAGCCTGAATCGGGGTGGTGCCGCGACCCATGAAAGGGTCGTAAACGGTGTCGGCTGGTTCGGTCAGTCGATTGATGAAGAACTCCGGAAGTTGAGGTTTGAAGCAGGCGCGGTAGCTGATCTCATGGAGGGCGTGTCCGGCCCTTTGAGCGTTGGTCCAGAACTCGTTGATGAAGTAACGGAGGGACGGAGTGCTGGTATCCGTACAAACTTCAACGACTTCGGTTCGGGCACCGAAGTCGTTGAAGTTAGCCAACTCATCGACGAAGTTGTCGATGAGGCTTCTGTGTTTGGTATTAATCACTTCGCGAGATTTTAAGCAAGTCGCGGGGATCAGGTTAACTGCCGCGAGGTCCTCCCTACCTGCTGTACCCGGTGCGCGGTGGTGGCGCCATGCTGCCGACCATCGAGTTGAGCACGAACTCGAAGTCTTGGTACGCCCCGGTTCCGGCGATCGGAGATCCGACCGATTGGAGCAGTGTAGCGAGGTCTGAGAGGTCTCGATGGATCGAACCGGGGTGATCGCCGCCGTATTCGTGTAGACCGCTGTAGCGATCGGCTGTCAAGGCGACTATGGCACCAAAGTTCGTTGAGGCGTTCTTTTGTGATAAGACGGTTTCGATCTCTTGGTGTTGGCGGTTGCCGTCGCCGGACCTTGGGGTGACCCATCGGACTTCGACTTCCCCGAGCGATTCGTCCGACCAACCGAGCACGCTAGGATCAACCAACTCGAGTTCGAAGAAGACGGTAGTTGCGGCGCCAGCAGGGAGCTCAGCAAACTTCTTCTCGGCGCGGGTGAAGGACTCGTCAGAGGTGACGCGGTTCTCGTATCCGATCATTCGCCAGCTACGGACGAGATTCTCGTTCCACACTACCTGCGCCCGGGTCTGGTCGGCGAATGGGACGGACAGTGCGAGCCAGTTTTCACGGCTGAAGAGCGCGCGTCCTTCTTCAGGTGCGCTCAGGTATCGGTACCAGCCGTTCCCGTGCTGGGCGAGTTGTTCGAGGAGCACGTCGTTGTAGTTGTTGATGCCGACGCCAATAGTGATCAGACGCAGCGGGTTGTCGGGGTTGTTGTCGTGCGCCGATTCGAGGATCGCAAACGGGTTAGTGGCATCGACGTTCGCCACGCCATCGGACATGAGGATGACGTAGTTGAGGGCATGTGGGCGATTTCTCCGCATCCGGTCTGCAAGTTGGACGCCTAGATTGAGTCCGTCTTGGACGTTGGTTCCGCCTTCTGGCGTCAAAGCATGGATCGAGTTGACGACTGCGCGGTCTCGCGGAGCGCTGTCTTTGACCGTCAGGTGGCGCTTGACGTTGTTGTCGAAGTGAACGATTGATATCCTGTCATCGCGCCCGAGGCTGTTGCGTATCGCTTCGGCGGCATCGCGGGCGATAGCGACCCGGTTGCCATCGGCCATCGAACCGGATCCATCAAGAACCAACGTCACGTTCAGCGGGAAGTCGATCACGATGTCTGGTGCTTGGAATGCTACACGCGCCAAGTGAAGCCCGTTGTCGAGCGGGTGTTCGATGACATCGGTTTGGATGTTGAATGAATCGTCGTGGCGTGGCATCTCGTAGCCGTAGTTGAAGGCGTTGATCCACTCCTCGGCGCGGACGGACGCGGGATCGACTTCGTAACCGGAACGCACCCAGTTGAGGGCGAGTTGGAAGGATGTTCGGTCGGTGTCGAGGCTGAAGGTGGAAGTGTCATCGTGGGCGGTAAGTGCGAAGTTGCTGCGTACGGTGTTTTGGAACGTGGTGGCACCGGGTTGAGACGGCTGGCGCGGCGGCGAACCCGCAGTGGTTTTGACCGTTGGGGTCGGTCTGGTTTGTGGGGCCATGGCGGGTGCAACGGTCGCGGCGGGAGCAGACATTGCAGCTTCAGCTTCGACTACTTTTTCCACCTCTACCACCACTTCCTTCACAACTTCTTTTTCCACGATTGCTGCCGCGGCCGGAGTCGCGGTCGGCGCGGGATGGCCTGGCGCTCCCGGCTCTCCAGGCGCTCCCGGTTCTCCGGAAATGCCTCTTTGGATGACCATTTCACCTGTCACTTGAACTTCTCGCTCAACGATCACGGTCTGGACGACTGTTTCGCCTGCCACTTGCACTTCCCTTTCCACGACAACGGTCTTGACCACCGTTCCACCGGGTACCGGTACCTCTTTCTCTACGATCACAGTCTGGATGACTGTTTCACCCGGGACGGCTTTTTCGACGATTACGGTCTGCACTGCGGTCTCTTCGCTGCTGCATGCGAATGTGGCGGCGATAGTCATTGCGAGCAGCGCAAGAGCGGCCGCGAAGATCGCTTTGGTATTGGAGCAGTTAAATCTGCGAGGATTCTGGGTTTTCATCTCGTTCTCTCCGTGAGACTTTTTCGAGTTGCACGATGAGTAATAGACGCAAGTAAGCCGAGATTTGTTCCCACCTGAACGCGAATTCTTTGGAGGAGACTGGATGTTGGCCATGAATCAGAAAGCCCGGAACCGATATCGGTTCCGGGCTGTTGATTTTGGCGATGTGCTGTCTATTCGTCAGTCGACGACCTTTGCTGCTCTGGGGCATCCTCGTTTTCAGCCCGTGAGTCGGGCACGTAGACGACGTGTTGCCGTTTCCGATCTTGGCGGTTGACGAACCGCACGATGGCGTAGATGATGGCACCCGCGATGATCCATATCGGCGAGGTGACCCCGAGCCAAATCGCTGCCGTTCCGGCGAAAGTGATAACGGTTATCAAGAGATTTGTCGCGTTGGTCGCAGTGCCTCCTGCGTCGAAGTCTGACGACTCGACCGCTGGTGCGGGGTAGACCGAGATGTAGACCTCACGGATCTCTTCGACTTCGCCGGCATCGCTATCGCCGCGGATTTCGAACACTATGCGATAGGATTCGGGGCGGTACCGCTCGAAGACGTGATCGATCTCGACGCTGGTTTCGCCCGCGGACACTGTACCGGTAACGGCTTTTGAACCGTCCCTGAAATCCCATTCATATTGGACGTTCCGAAGCGTTTCAGGGTGGTTGAACGACGCGGTAAGTGTTACTGGCTGACCCTCTTCGACATCGTATTCAGACGCGGTGATGAATGCGTCGATTAAGGGCAGTTCGGAGACGTTCGCCCACAGCTGGTCTTCGCCTTCGGCCAAACCACGGTCGGAAAACGCTCTGACACTTACCGTCACGACATGCGGCGAGAATTCGTCGGAAAAGTAGGTGTGGCGGACAGGAACGCTTAGCAGCCCCTCTTCGTCTTGTGTGCGGAGCCCGGTGTAGACGGTTTGCAGATCAGATCCGTCGCCGAAATCCCAAGTGATTTCGAAGCCGTGGTAGTCGTACCCTTCGGGAGGGAAGAAGCGCGCGGTGTATTTCCGTCCAACACCGATACCAGTGTGAATATCCTCACCGACATCGACACGCATCGGCATGGGCGAGCGGTTGACGTTGACGGATAGTCTCGAGAATGCCGCCGACTCGCTGATGAAACTCATGCGACCGTCAATGCGCTCAAGCTCGCTTTGCCAGTTAGTAATCTCGCGCTGCACCGCCAGCAATTCTTCAACGCTATCGTAGTTTTCGCTCTTCAACAGGACTGTCAACGCCTCGACGGTCTCCTGCACAGTCGTGCGGCGGGCGCCGAGGTCGATGTATTCCTCGGTGAAGTCGGTGCTGTCGGAGGTTACCGATTCGACCTTATCGACGATCGCTTCGATCTGTTCAATGACAGTGTCGAGCGTTTCGGCTGGAATGCGAATTGTGATGTGATAGAAGCCGTGGTCGCTGGTGTTGCTGCTGACAACCCAGCCGCCGCGCTGCACTGCCAGATCGCCAACCACATCGACCGTTGCGACAGGATCGTTGGACTGGACGATCATGTCGGCGTTGCGTACGATGATGCGGGTTTGCGGCTGCAACGAGATGTCGACGCTTTCGCCGAATTCCTCAGCCATGGCTGGTGCAGCGGCCGCGGCGGACGCAGGGGTAGCGGCGGCGGCAGGAGCAGCGGCAGCATCAGATTCGGCCATCATCACGGCTTCCATGACTTCACCGACCGTGACCTCTTTCTCGACCTCCACTTCAACGAGCTTCTCTACTACGACGGTTTCCACTACTCGTTCGCCGCGACTGTCAAAAAACGTCCCTTCGGACTCCTCGGATCCGCCGCAGGCGAACACGAAGGCGAGTGCGGTTGCTAGAGCGACCATCATCGCTACTTGTAGTGCAGAGATCGATATGCGTTGAGGTAGCCGGGTTTGGGTTTTTGATCGCTGAGCGTTCATGATTCTTCCTCGTTCTAGTTGCTCACTATTATCTAGACGTTTGATTCGTCGGATAAGTTCCATTGGCCGCGCACTGTCATTCCCGCGCACACGGGAATCCAGAGAAAAGCAAACCTTGCCGCTAAAACACCGCGCCACCTCATCCCTCTGGATTCCGGCCTTCGCCGGAATGGCATGAGTGGTGGCGGGTTTATCCTTCATAGGAGTTGTGGCTCAGGGCCGCTACGTAGCAGGAGATCGAGAGGCGAAACCGATGGCTGATGGAAATGGCAAGAAGAAGGTGTTGATAACCGGCGGTGCCGGATTGATCGGCGGCATTCTCATCGACCGCCTCGGCGAACGTTACGAGCTTTCGTCGCTGGATTTGAAAGAAGCGGACGGCGTACCGTCGCATGTCGCCTCGTTGGACGACCTCGACGCGATGCAACCTGCGTTTTCGGGAATCGACACGGTAGTGCACCTCGCGGCGGACAGGTCCGCGTATGCGGAGTGGGATTCAGTGCTGTCGAACAACCTCATCGGGACCTACAACGTATTTGAAGCGAGCCGGCGGGAGGGCGTGAAGCGCGTGATCTTCGCCTCGTCGAACCATGCTACGGGCGGCAACTACCTTGACGAGCCGTGGAGTCTCGTAGGCACCGGGCAGTTCGACAAACTCGAAGCTGGCAAATACCCACTCGTCGATGAAGACACCATGATCCGCCCCGATGGGTTCTACGGCGTGTCAAAGGCGTTCGGGGAAGCGATCGGCAGTTATTACAACGACTACCATGGCGTGTCTTCAATACACCTTCGCATCGGATGGGTGATATCTACTGACGATCCGACTTTTTGATCCGTTCGCACTGTCGCTGTGGTTGAGTCATCGGGACACCGCCCAAATCGTGCGTTTGTCGATCGATGCGCCGGAAGAGCTACGCTACGGTATCTACTATGCGACCTCTGACAACATGTGGAAGATATTTGACATCAGTCGTGCAAAGGCTGAGTTGGGATTTGCGCCGGAAGATGGGTCAGGCGGCGAGTTTGTGGAAGGACCGCCACCGGTTAGGGACCAGTAACTGCGGTTATTTGGTGTTTTGACCAAAGTCCGATATTCGCGTTTCCAAGCGTCGCAAACTGTCTTGGGTCTCGCGGAGCTCTTGTAGGAGTTCGTCGCGTGAAACGGGCGGCTGCAACTCTTTGAGGGCCTCTTCTTTAGCGCGGTCTAGGTTGTTGATGACTACCGCGATGAAGAGGTTGACCACCACGAAAGTTCCCACGACGACGAAGCTGACGAAGTAGACCCAAGCGAATGGGTTCAGTTCCATCGCTTTGGCGTTGACTTCTACCCAGCCTTCGAGCGTGATGATCTCGAACAGTGTCAGTATGGCGATGCCGATGTTGCGCCAGTGTTCGGGATCGTGTTCGTGGAAGAGTTGAAAACCGATGATGGCGTAGATGTAGACGATGATGCTCATCAGCATCAATATGTGACCTACGTTTGGTATCGACTTGACTAGAGCGGCGACGATCAGTCTCAGGTCTTCGATAGTTGAGATAAGGCGCAATACTCGGAGCAAACGCCCGAGACGGGCGATCATTGCGAAAGCACCAGTGGCAGGAACGAGCGAGAAGACGATGATCGCGAAGTCGAAAACGTTCCATCCGTCTGTGAAATAGCGATGCGGTTTGGGCGAGAGCGCAAGCATCTTCAAGGCGGCTTCCACAATGAATACGGCTAGTATGATGCGGTTGCCGAGGATCATCAGATCTCCGAATTCATCGGAGATTTCCGGAACCGTTCGCAGGCCAAGTATTCCGCCGCTAGCCAGAATCAAGGCGATTATGAAGTACTCGAATATCGAGCTACTAACCACTCGTTCGGCGATCTTTTGAGACGCGCCCATTGTCGTTCGATCCCTCCTCGAACTAAGAACTTATCCCGTTTTGGAGTTGGATATTAACCCCTAGCGTTTGCGGCTGCCCGTGTGAATCCGCGCGGGATGATGTGCCCATGACCGCGCATTTGGAATGTACCGTCGGCGTTCAGTCCAGGGAATGGCCAACTGCCGGGGGCACCCGGGGGCCAATCTACTGCGCCTGCGCGTTCTGCCCACTCTGAATAGAGTCCCGACATTTGCGCTACGCGATCTCCATCCCCATCGGCGTGATTCGAAATTTCGGTACGATCCTGTTCCAAGTTGTAAAGTTCCCAAGGTTTGCCGTGCTCGCGGACGAGTTTCCAATAGCCCACGCGTACGGCTTGGTTGCCTTCGTGTTCCCACGCCAGCGGTCGCTGTTTCAACCAGTTGTCGTTGCCTTCGAGCACCTCGCGGAAACTTTCACCTTCGTGCGGGGTTATCTCGTAGCCACGGAACTCGGTGGGGTACGTGCCGCCGCCAAGGTCGATGCAGAGCGCGTTGAGATCCATGAGTTGGATGGGTGTGTGCGAAATCTTGCCGGCGCGACCCTTTTCGGATATTCCAGCGGGCCAGTTGACGATCAGCGGCGTCGCTATGCCGCCCTCATGTGTCCATCGCTTGAATCGTTTGAACGGAGTGTTGCTGACGTTCGCCCACTGCGTGTCGTAGCTCATGTAGGTGTCGTCGCCGCCCGGGATGATATCGGGGGAGTTGCCGACGCGAACTTCTCGGCCATCGCGAGTGAGGGGGACGACGCGGGATTCGTCCATGTTGTCGCGATCTTCGCATAGGAACTCGGCACAGCCGCCGTTGTCTGACAAGAAGATCACTACTGTGTTCCGTTCAACATCGTTGGCTTTCAACGCATCACAGATCTTGCCAATACCTTGATCCATCCGCTCCACTTGCGCCGAGTAGACCGCCATTCGCATCCCCTCCCACTCTTTGTGCGCGGCGTCTTCCCAAGCTGTCACGGTCTCGTCGCGGGGTGCGATGTCCCACTTCTCGTCTAAGACGCCCATCGCCTTCAGGCGTTCGTGACGCGCAGTTCGAGTAGCGTCCCAACCATCTGAGTACTTGCCTCGGTAGTTCTCGATGTTCTCCTCGAGTGCTTGCAGGGGCCAGTGGGGCGAGGTATAAGCAACGTGGAGGAAGAAGGGGCGGTCGTCGTTTTGGACATCGTTGACCATTCTGACAGCGTGGTCCGTGATCATGTCGGTGAGGTAATCGGTGCCCGAGGCTTCGACGGCAGTGCGGTCGATGAAGAAGCGGGAGTGGTTGAAGTATCCATTACCGCCTTCGAACCAAAACATCTGGTCGAAGCCGCGTTGGAGCTGGGGGGTGCCCCTCATCGGCGCGCTCAGGATCCGATCCGCAGTGCCATTTGCCGGAAATACCAGTGCGATATCCGGCGTCCCTTAACACCTCAGCAATAGTGACGCAGCGGTTGTTGAGGTATCCCTGGTACGATGGCTCGCCCTCAATATTGTTGCCCATGTGACCTACACCTGTCTGGTGAGGATTCAGCCCTGTCAGCAACGACGCCCGCGAAGGGCAGCAGCGCGCGGTGTTGTACATCTGCGAGAAGCGTATGCCCCGTTCCGCCAAACGATTCGAGATTCGGAGTTGCGATTTCACCGCCGTAGCATCCAAGGTCGGAGTAGCCCATGTCGTCGGCGAGTATGAGGATGATGTTGGGGCGGTTTGAGGTGTTCTCTTCGGGCATGGCCAGTCCTGTGTTCGTCTGCGGATTCTCAATCGCGTTCAGCATCAAACAGAATAAATGGATTCCCGCCTTAGCGGGAATGACAGGGAATCCAAGAGAATGACAGCTACGCGTTCGAGCCTGTGGTATCAATATCTCCAACATCACATTAGGAGGCAACCGCGATGATGAGGATCGGAACACGAATCAGCCCGGATTGGCTAGATCGGCCAGATGATTTGCGTTTCTTGACGCAGATCGGCGTCGACGCTGTCGATATCACCATGGACATGGTGCCGGGGTACCTAGAATCAGGTGGGGCGGCGAGCCGGGACGGGATGGCGATGGTCGTCGAAAAGCTCGGAGAGGCCGGGCAAGTAATCGAACGCGCGAACTGCCTTTCGGGCCAATTTCACGATGTATACCTTGGAGGGCCCAATGCGGAGCAAGAGACTCGCAACGCGTGTATAAACGCTGAACTTTGCGCCGAGTTCGATATCCCGGTGTTGGGAGTCCAACCATACGCTCCCGGTCTGAGCAACCCGAATCTGCCGTCGATCATCGAGTACGTAGAGGGACGGGGCGGTTACAAACACGCCAAGTTCGACCTAGCTGAAGCACTGGCTACTCATCGCGCGGCAGATGCCCCAGATGAAGAAGACCTTTGGGAGCGGCACATAAAGCATTACACGGCCATCTGCGAGGTCGCCGAACAGGGCGGTGTCAAGGTGGCGACACATGGCAACGACCCGCCTGTTCCGATGCTGAACGGTTATCCCGGTATCCTCAACTCGTTCGAAACGTTCGACCGATTGTTCAGCGAGGTGCCATCGCCCGCCAACGGCATAACGTTCTGTGTCGGCACACGATACGAGTCGGGCCCAAAACATCTTCAAAGGTATCAAGCACTTCGGAGAGCAAAACCGACTTTTCCACGTGCACTTCCGTAACGTGGTCGGCACAATCCCGGAGAACAAGGGTTACATGGAAGTGATCCCCGATTCAGGGGACCTCAACATGTACGAAGTAGCCAAAGCACTATATGACATCAACTACGAAGGCTGTATCGACTACGACCACATCATGCGTCTCACTACCGACGGGCCTGAGGGACGCGAGTACATCGCCTACTGCGTCGGGCACATGCGCGGCATCATCCAGTCGTTAGAGGCAGTCCACAAAACGGACTGAAACGAAGTTAATCGAAAAAGGGCAGGAACCACTCGCGCTTCAGGTTGAGTCCGAACCCCGGCTCGTCGCTGGGCTTTAGCTTGCCCTCGAACGGTGCCACCGTCCCAGGCAACCGATCTTTTTCGTGTAGTGGCACACCAACTTCAGTCATCACCGGGCCGCTGCACTCGATCATCGGTACCGCTGTCAAGCCGTAGCAGGCGTGCTGTCCGTAGGCGGTACCGCCGCTACCGTGCGGTATCACGGATAGTCCAGCGGATTCGGCGACGTGGCAGATCTTGACCAACGGCGTCAATCCGCCGCACCAGATGATGTCAGGCTGCAAGATATCTACCAGTCCCTCTTTCGCGGCGTGGAAGAAGGGATAGATGCCGTACCAGTGTTCGCCGGTGGCTAGAGTCTGCCAAGGAACGCGTTCGCGGAACCGCTCGTACTCATCAAGCGTGTCGGGCAGGAACGCGTCTTCGAGCCATTTGAGGTTGTATGGGCGTAATCTCTCCGCTGTCCTAACGGCCGTCTCAACATCCAACCCCATCCAGAAGTCAAGCATTAACTCGGCATCTGGTCCGACGAGTTCCCGCGCTTCGGCGATTTCCTCTTCGAGACGGTTAATCCCCTCGATACCATCCGGCGGACCGTATGGACTGAACCTTTTGAAGTTCTCGAAGCCGAGTTCCTTCTGCCACCATGTATCGTTGCCCGTTGAATACAGCGGTTTGAGAATCTCAGTGCTACCGCCTAGCAAGCTATAGACGGGTTTTTCGAGCAATTTGCCTTTTGCGTCCCAGATTGCAAGATCAACAGCGGCGATAGCGTAGGCGACGAGCGCGTTGGTTCCAAAACCGGAAGTGACCCGGATCATGAGGTCGTAGAGCGTTTCGGTCGACATCACGTCACGGCCTTCGATCGCGGGTGCGAGATAATCTTCGATGATCGACGCGGTGGTGCGTCCGTGGTCGGTGAACCCGAATCCCCATGTTCCGTCTTCAAGAGTGACAACGCAACCTGTGTCCCGTTCCCCGCCGGGAGTTTTTCGGGCGAATGAGAAATTGGGGTCTTTCGTATAGCGTCGGAGCGGTGTCGCCTGCGCGTTGAGTTCGCTGCGCGACGGGCCCGGGCGTGGCACCGTCATAGGTTTTAACCGCGGGTAGTTGACCTTTGTTGCTTCAACGGAGACTATCTTCATGCTTTCACCTCGTCGCACATATGCTAACCGCCGTCGCGATCGGAATCACACCGTGCTCGACGGGCATTCCTCCGACAACGGACATTTTTCGCACAAAGGCCTGCGGGCTTTGCAGATTTGGCGTCCGTGGGTTATGAGTTGCATGTGCAGTTGGAATCGTAGATCAGGTCGAACTATGGACTCCATGATCGGGTGTGCGGCATCCGCAGTCGTTTTTTCGTCGATGAATCCGAGGCGCTTGGAAAGGCGATGAATGTGCGTATCGACTGGGAACGCTGGCATACCCAATGCGAACGCCATCACAACCGCAGCGGTTTTCGGTCCCACGCCCGGAAGATCCATGAGCCAAGTTCGTGCCTCTTCCAACGAGTACTCCCTCAAGAACTCGATTTCCAACTCGCCGTGCCTTTCCAGAATGTCGGCGAGGATGTCTTTGATCCGCTTCGATTTTTGGTTTGACATGCCTCCGTGGAATATGGCGTCGGCGATAGACTGCTGATCTGCGACCATTACCTCTTCCCAAGTGGGTATCCTCTCGCGCAGTCGAACAAAGGCGCGTTCGGCGTTCAGATCGGAGGTGTGTTGCGTCAGAACGGTGAATATCAGCTCGTCAAGCGCGTTGTATCGAGGCGTCTGCTCGAATTCCCCGTAGATCGCGGACAGTTTCTCGATGATCGTGTCGGGCGACATACGGCTATTTTGCATCCGCGAATGAACCGTTCGACCTTCGGTTAGGAAATCACCGAATCACACCCGGTTGGGAACGTTGAGCACGCCCGACTACATGGAATTGACGCGCAACGCGATCGAAGCCAGCGAGTCTCGGCTGACGGAATGTGGTGCTGCTTCGAGACGTTGGAGTGCTTTTTCTATGAATTCCGCTGTGGTTGCTTCGGCGCGTTCTACTCCACCGTTGCGGCGAATCATGTCCAGCAAATCAGCGAGAGCGGTATTGCGCTCATGTTCGGGCAGATTGAAGAACGTTTCGATCTCTGAGGCGCACTGAGGGTCCTCGGACACATAGATCGCGGGCAATGTCAATTTGCCGCTCAGTATGTCTTGGTTAGCTGGTTTGCCGAGTTCGTCGGTCGTTGATTCGTAGTCGAGAACGTCATCTTTTACTTGGTATGCCATGCCTAGGTAGTAGCCGTACTCACGCAGGGCATTAATCGAATGCTCGTCGGTGCCGCCAAGAACCGCGCCACTCTCTGCCGACGTGGAGAAAAGAGATGCCGTCTTGTCGTAGATCCGGGCGAAGTATTCATCTACCGTGACTGGCAATATCCAATTGCTGACCATCTCATGCAGTTCACCGCGTGCGAGTTCGGCGATCGTCTCGGCGAAACGGCTGATCAATCGCACAGAACCCGTGGCACACACGAACTTCGCAGAAGTGGCGAATACGTAGTCGCCTAGCAACACGGCGAAGTTGTTGCCCCAAAGGAACCCTGCTGTGGCCTTGCCACGCCTGACATCCGCATCATCGACCGTGTCATCGTGTATAAGAGCGGCGACGTGCAGCAACTCGACGGCAACCGCCATGCTAATCACTTTTTCGTCCGGCACCGCGCCCCACAACTTAGACGCCAGCAACGTCATCGCCGGTCGCATCTTCTTCCCCGGTGTGGCCATGACGTGCGAAAGTCGTTCATCGAGCGTGTCCAGAGCGTCGATACCTGCCGGGCAACGTTCGATCTCGTCGATGCTTAGTTGTGTGATGACCTCAACGACCCTATCGAGGTCTGCCGAAATCGGAGCGAATATGTCCTGCTGGGATGTTGCGGTTTGGACAGTGGTCATGGGGTTGTGGTCATCCGATGTGCGCCGTGAAGACTTGGGCAGATGTCTATTGGTTTCAATCAATTGCCAGCCAGCTGAGCAGTCAGTCTTGCTCGCTCTTCTTCAACGATTTCAGGATCCAGCTTTCGGAACAGCGGTTTTGGCCTCGGCAAGGTCGAACCAGGTTCGACGACACGCCTCACCCAACCGTCCGACGCGGTAGCCCCGTCAAACCCTAGCAGATCGTGCATCTTGTCGCACGAAAACGGGATGAAGGGATAGAAGACCGTCCGCAAAGTCGAGATGACGTTTAACGCTGTCCAAAGAGTCTTCGCGGCCTTATTTGGATCCGACCTTACGATCCGCCAGGGCTCCTCGGCATCCAAGTAGCGGTTGCCGACCCGCGCCAGCTCCATGGCTTGGTTCAATCCACGACGAAAATGACGCGTCTCGATCGAAACCGACACATCGTCCAACGTTTGGGAACACGCGTCGAGGACTGCCTGATCCTGCGGTTCCAACTCGCCCGGATCCGGAACTTTGCGGTCAAAGTTTCGAGTGGTTATCGTCAGTGTGCGATGCACGAAGTTGCCGAGAGTCGCGACTAGGACGTTGTTGTTCGCCGCGAAGTAGCCTTCCCATGTGAAATCGGAATCCGACGTCTCCGGCATGATCGATGCCAAGTAGTAACGGAGCGGATCCACATCGTATCGCTCGAGGTAATCAGGCAACCATACGGCCCAATTTTGACTGCTTGAGAAACCTTGACCGTCTAGATTCAGGTACTCGTTCGCGACGACGTCCGTCGGCAGGTTCAAACCGCCGTAGCCCATCAGCATCGCGGGCCACAGAACGGTGTGGAATGGGATGTTGTCTTTACCTTGGAAGTAATACGACTCGGCATCCGGATCGTGCCAAAACTCTTTCCAATTTTCCGAGCTCCCCGTTTCGATAGCCCATGCTTTAGTGGCTGAGAAATATCCGATGACCGCTTCGAACCAGACGTAAATGCGTTTCTTGTCGTAACCCTCGAAGGGAACCGGTACGCCCCATTCGATGTCGCGGGTCATCGCCCGATCGTGCAGTCCTTCATTGAGAAAGCCGATCGTTTGGTTACGAACGTTGGGCCGCCAGTCGTTCTTTGTCTCCACCCACTTTTCGAGTTGCTCTTGGAACGCGCTCAACTTGATCATTAGGTGGATGGTCTCTTTGAAGACAGGTGTACTGCCGTCGCGAGTGCTGCGGATATCGATCAGCTCAGTGGCATCTAGTGTTCTGCCACAGTCGTCGCACTGGTCGCCCCGGGCACCGTCGAAGCCGCACACCGGGCAGATCCCCTCGACGAACCGGTCTGACAAGAACCGTTGCTCCTTCTCCGAATATGGCATCAACTGCTTGTCTTCGTAGATGTAGCCGTGTTTGTCGAGGGTTAGTAGAACGTCTTGCGCGACCTCTTCGTGGATCTTGGTGTGAGTGTGGGTGTAGAGGTCGTAGGAAAAGCCCATCTGCTCCATGCAGTTGTCCCAGATCTCGTGGTACCTGAACGCTATTTCCTCAGGTCTGACGCCTTCATCAACCGCGCGTAAGGCCGTCGGCGTGCCGTGCATATCGCTACCTGACACCATCGCCACTTTGTTGCCGACCATACGGTGATAGCGCGCGAAGATATCGGCGGGCACGTTCATCCCAGCGATGTGTCCGAGATGAGGTTCGCTGTTGACGTAGGGCCAGGCTACGCAGACAAGGATGTTTCTTGACAAGCTGACAGACTCGCTTCAGGCCGCGGGACGTTGGTTCTCATGTTTTAGTGAAACGGAAAAGCGGCGCGGCACTTCTATTCGATTCTACTTGGACAGGCATCCGCCCAGGCAGTCTCGCGCTACACGTGTCGATGCAACGTCTGGTAGATTTGGCGCTTCGACAACCTTGTTTTTTCGGCGACCGCTTCCACTAAATCTCGGCGCGATCCGTATTTATCAGCCAGTTCCGAAGCAACCGCCAAAATCTCCGTTTCGGCATTTTCGGTGGTTGGATGAGCGTTGTCGTTAGTTGATCGCTCCTGCGGTGCGACCACGATCACAAACTCACCGCGTGGCACGTTGAAATGTTCTAGCGCCTCGGCCGCTGTCCCGCGCCAGATCTCTTCGTGGAATTTCGTCAATTCCCGACAAATCACAAGACCGCGTTCGTCGAGAACGTTCGCAATGTCCTTAAGTGAGCTTCTTAACCGATGAGGCGTCTCGAATAGGACTGCTGCCATGGGTTCATCCGAGATCTTTTTCAGCAATCTCCGGCGTCTAGCTCCTCTTGTCGGCAAGAAGCCATATGACACGAACTGATCGACATAGAAACCACTCGACGACAAAGCGGTCATTATCGACGATGCGCCCGGCAACGGTACCACGTCATGACCTCGACTAATGGCTGCCTCTACGATCGCTTGACCGGGATCATTGACCCCTGGGGTCCCGGCATCGGAAACTAACGCTACATTGCCTTCATCCAACAGCTTGGCCATGCGCAAAGCGTCTTTTTCCGAAGATCGACGATGGAAACTCACAACTTTAGGCTTCGCGTTAATGTGCCCCAGGATCTTACGTGTCACGCGGGTATCTTCAGCCACTACTGCAGGCACTTCGCGCAAAACTTGGACCGCGCGCAGAGTCAGATCGTCTAGATTACCGATCGGGGTGGCGACTATGAACAGAGTCGACATAGCGAATGAAACCTAGTATGCCGCAACGTATCGTTGCCATATGACCATATGAAGACCACATTCAACATTAACGATGCGTTGATGCGGCAGCTGCGCGTCGAGGCCGCCCGGCGCGGGGTCACTATGACTCAGATCGTGGAATCTGGCATCCGGCACATGATTTCTGCTCAAGAGGAACTAAACGAGGTTGGGGAAAAACCCTTCGAATTGCCGTCTTGGCCAATGGGCACGGCCCGCGTGGATATTGCGAACCGGGACGAATTGTACCGATTGTTTGACGAAGAAAAACCGCCTTGGTCATAGATACCAATATTCTGGTTTACGCCGCGAACGAGAATTCTGAGCATTACGCTGCTTGCCGACGTTTCATCGATCAACGTGTACTTATTCCCGATCCAACTTTCCTGACCTGGAGCATTTGCTACGAGTTTCTCCGGATCACCATGCATCATGGGCCATTTCCACATCGGATTAACGCCGTTGATGCTTCAAGATTCCTCGCCACCCTACTTTCACAACCCAGTTTTTCGGTATTGACTGCGACCAATCGGCACTTCGATTTGTTGGCGTCGACCCTGACCTAGTTCCCTGAAGTCAGCGGCAACCTTATGCACGACCTTCACACCGCGGTCTTGATGCGCGAACACGGCATCAACCAGATCTGCACCCGCGACACCGATTTCTACCACTTCCCTTTTCTCACCATCGTCGACCCGCTGCGGCAGCAGGGCCTTGGGGTTTTTAGGATCTTCGATTTTCGACGAATCGTCGACAGTCATGGGCAAGAAGCCCAACCTCCGCCGTAGTACCAGATGCCTTCACCGATCAATACAGCATCGCTCTCTGAAAGCTCGCGGTATTTCGCTTCGATCGGATCCCAAGAGTAAGTGTGCCTAATGTATTTGCCCAAATACTCGCCAACGGTGAGCACACCTTTGTCGTGATCTCTCAATGGCTCGCCGAAGTGATTCTGAGTTTGGTCACCGTCGACGTCGGTGATACCCACAAAAAACCAACCCGCGAATGAACCACATCCACCATCGTAATCCCTCGTCACACGTTGTCTTTCTTGGGTGAGCGCGATCGGTTGTTTGATGAATCTGGATGATTTGACCAAGTAACCCGAACCGGCTTGGATCTTGGTTATCTCGCGTCCGTGTTGCCAAGGTACCCATGCGTCCCCATCCCGGATCGACGCGACCCACGGGCCTTGAAGTTCATATGGGTCCCACGACATGACCATTTCGATCGCTGGATGTGTAAAGACGTTCTCGATCGTCGGATCTATCGGATCGGCAGGGATAGACACTGCGTTCCAACCGGCAACCAGAGGAAGGATGAAATCACCGCGCTGAGTTGTTTCGAAATGGAATTCGAAATTGCTTTCATTCCCTGCATAATCGTTGGCTTCGACTTCAACGCTGTGGTTCCCCTGATTCATGCTCAGTGGCCAATAGACGAATTCGTTGTCCCTGACGACTTCGAACGCGTCGACGATCTCCTCACCATCGAATATGACGGATGCTAGATTGACCGGAGTAGCTTCTGGGAATTCGAGTAACACGAAGGGGCGTGGCTCGCGTATGACTGATCCGTCTGGCGGATGGATTTTTACTTGCTCCAAAAGCGCTTCGGAACCGAAACGGGTATCGAAGCCGAAATCGCCTTTGGCTGTCGCCCAATTGGAAACCGTCTCGCCGAATCGTTCATATCTTGACCGATCGCGACCATACGCGACCACTACGAGTTCCCCATCTATGAGACTTCTAGTTACACCTGCCGGATTGCGCCACGTGTATTCCCAGACCTCACCGGGACGCGAATGAGCTATGTCTTCGGTCAACTCGAAAGGATCATACGCACCGTCGCCGTCCTCATCGTAACCGCAGGTATAGGCCGTATCCGGAGGTTCCTGTGGTCTCCGGGTAAATGGCCCATTGCGATTCGCGAAGAAATCGTCGATGTCACGCTCAATTTCCTTGCCACTGTCCATTTCGATCCAACTCAAGCTTTCACACACCACGATCACTCTTGGCGCGCTCTGCAGCGGCTCGTCGGACATCACGCGGATATCGATTGTGTCGTTAGTCAGTCGATTCGGGCCTTCGTCTCCGCTACCTCTTCCGGATCCCCCACTTAACGTCACCGTCAGCCGCGGCGCGATTCCGTCTTTGATTCGCACTGCGCCTAACTTTCGTCGATTAGTAGAGTTCCCCGCCCGATCCTCAACCTCTTCACCCTCCGCTATCTGCACAACTGGGGTCGCGTCTGATGCCAACTCGTGCTCTAATTGGAGGAATACGTTTTCTCCCTTGACCATTGTTTCGATCACCTTGGCGCGGGAAGCTTGAGCAAGCCACACCTCGAATGTAGCGACCGATACTGTTTCAGGCGCGATCGGTCCGTCGAACACGAGCATGATTCCATGTCGATCAACGATGGGCCTCCCCTCGCCATCCAGCCCGAAGAAACCGGTAACCGAACTGTGCCTGTGATCCTGAGCAGTCGCAGTAGCAACCAGCGAAAACGAGTTACTCAAGGCAACAAGTAGCAGAGCAAGGAACGCGCCCTTGCGAGACAAGGATTTCATGCGTTCTGGCACCATCTCCTGATAATCCCCAGGAAATGAGATACGTCTAGCTAGCTACGCGCGTTTCGCCAGCAGCGCGTCGATCGCCGATTCGTGCTGCTCGTCGGCGTGGTACGACGATCTGACGAGTGGACCTGATGCGACGTGTTTGAACCCCATCTCCATCCCCACACGCGCAAACTCTCCGAACTCGCCGGGATGGTAGAAGCGAATCAGCGGGTGGTGGCGTTCTGATGGTCGGAGGTACTGTCCAATCGTTAGAAGGTCACAGTCGACTTTTCGCAGATCGCGCATCGTCTGGTAGATCTCATCCTTCGTTTCGCCCAGACCTACCATCATGCCCGACTTGGTCGGCATGTGCTGAGCGATCTCTTTGACGCGGCGGATCAGTTCTAGTGAAAGATCGTAATTGCCTTTAGGTCTCACTTTGCTGAAGATCCGGCGCGGAGCCTCAATGTTGTGATTCAGAACCTCGGGGCCAGCGTCAACCACCCGTTTCAGCGCGTTGCGGTCCCCGCCAAAATCCGGTATCAAGACTTCCACTTTGCACTGCGGCGACAATCGGTGGATCTGGTTTATCGTCATTGCGAAGATTCCAGACCCGAAATCAGGCAGGTCGTCGCGGTCAACCGAGGTGACGACGGTGTACTTCAGGTCCATCGCCTGCACTGTCTGCGCCAATCGGAACGGTTCAGCCCAGTCGATGTTCTGTTCGCCGGGCCAACCAGTCTTCACGTTGCAGTACGAGCAGGCCCGCGTGCAGGTATCGCCCAAGATCATGAACGTGGCGGTTCGACGCTCCCAGCAATCGCCGATGTTAGGGCAAGCCGCTTCTTCGCAGACGGTGTGAAGTGCGGAGCCGCGGAAGCGCTTCTTCAGATCGGTATAGTTCTCGCCGCCCGGCGCCCGCACCTTGAACCACTCCGGCAATCTCCGTCTAACGCGAGGTTTCACGCCATTCAACGATCCATTCGACGACGCGGTTGTCGGTTTTTCGAAGGTTAGGGTCAATTCGATGGATCTTGAAGACGGCTCTTAAGCCGCGCAATTTTGTGCTTTCGGTCTAGCTTCAGGGTATCAAAATGCACGGTTGTATATTGGGATTCAGTTCTACGAAACGCCGATGACGCAAGGCGGAGCTGAGTGCTGGTGGGACATGTGTGTCGCACTAATCTCCTCTTCAATGGCGAAACGAAAGCATAGGAAACACTATCGCGGTCCGGACCTAACGTCGCATGTGGAACTCGAAGTTGGAGACACGACAGCTTTCGATGCCGGAGAATTTGATGAACGTGGCAATGCGACCGCCGAGCTGAACGGAGCGCCAGTCACGATCGCGGGTGCCATCCCGGGCGAGCGCGTATCGGCGCGTATCGTGAAAATCTACCGAGACCGCATCGCGACATCAGTCGCATCGGTAGAAAAAGGATCCGAACACCGTGTCGAACCAAAGTGCCGCTACTTCGGCGAGTGTTCTGGATGCCAATGGCAGCACATCGACTATGATCGACAGCTCAAGATCAAGCGCGATATCGTAATCAGCGCGCTTGCCAAATACGAAACGCTGCGCGGTGTCGAGGTGGCAGATACCATGCCTTCACCAACGCGCTTCCGTTACCGCAATCACGCCCGATTCACTGTGGGGCGCGGAGACGAGGCGGGCATCGCGGGGTATATGAACGCTGACAGTAGGCGTTTCGTCCGTATCGACAAGTGCGCGATCATGGACGACCGGATCAACGACACGTTGGATCAGTTGCAAGGCCGGCTCAATCGTATGACCCAATTCTCGATCAGGGTGGGCAGCAACACCGGCGACATGATCATTCAGCCTTTGTTACCCGCCGAAATCCAAGACGTGCCTTCGGGTCGTCAGAAGTACATTGAGGAAGTCCGCGGTGCTCGGTTCCAAGTCGCGGCTTCCTCGTTCTTCCAAGTCAACACGGCGCAGCTGGCTGCGGTGGTCGACGAAATAGTTGAGATGCTCGAGTTGAGCGGCGATGACATCCTGGTCGACCTCTATTGCGGCGTAGGGACGTTCGCACGTTTGCTATCGCCTTATGTTAAAGAAGTAATCGGAATAGAAGAGTCGGCATCGGCCGTGGAAGACGCCCGCGTCAACTGTTCGGATGTCGAGAACGTGAAGTTCATCGAAGCGAAGGCCGAAGTGGCGGCGGTTGAACTTTCGGAAGCAGGCAAGAGCGTTGACATCACCATCGTCGATCCGCCTCGCATCGGCTGCCACCCACAAGCGTTGGAGGCCTTAATGACACTCTCTCCACGCCAGATCATGATGGTATCGTGCAATCCGGAAACCATGGCGCGCGACCTCGATACCCTATGTAATAGCGGATTTAAACTATTGTCAGTCCGTCCGGTGGACATGTTCCCCCAGACTAGGCATGTCGAGTCTCTTGCTCTGCTGGAGTGTTGAACGTCGCGTTTCCTGTCGATCCCTTGCTATCCGAAATGGCAGTTCCTGACACATCAACTTCTAATCTTGAGGCCTTAGGCTCCGATGTTCGTTTCATATTGGCGTCCAGATCCAAGCGACGACGCGACATAATGGCGCTCACCGGATTGTCCTTCGTGGTGCAAGACAGCGCGGGCAGCGATGCTGAGATAAGTTCCGATGAGGAACCGGATGTTCGAGTGTTGACACTGCGCAACGCAGATACAAAACTTCGCGCGGCGGTCGTTTCTTCGCGCAACCGAATGCCGTGGAACACAGTCGTGCTTGCGGCTGATACCGTCGTGGCGGTCGATGGAGAATCGCTCGGTAAACCTGCTGACCATGATGAAGCGACCAGGATGCTCAACCGATTGCGAAATCGGCAACACGAGGTCGTCACCACCGTTGTCCTGACCTATGCCCCCCATCGCCAACGTGGCGATATTTTCTCGGACACTGTGGTCTCCGAAGTGAAGATGAGGGACTACGACAACAGGGAGATCGAAGAATACGTCGCTTCCGGGGCTCCATACGATCGTGCTGGCGCCTACGGCATTCAAGACGCCGGGTTCGATCCAGCAGAATCGGTCGTAGGCTGCTACCTGAATGTCGTAGGTCTCCCTTTGTGCGCCGTGCGAGCCATGTTGCCAGACGGTGCTTGCACTTTCACGAACGCGCACATCTACGCCACCTGCGCAGCACATGAAGCACGAGCCGAACCGTGAACTTTCTCGGCATAGGTGGGCTTGAACTTACCGTCGTGTTTCTCATCGCCCTGCTAGTTGTAGGTCCGGTGCGGCTCGTTCAAGGCGCGCGGACCGCGCGCAAATACATGACCGAACTGAGACGTCAGCGTGAAGAGCTGACCCAGATGGTTGAGGAGGCGGTCGATGTCGAGGGTATACGCGAGAGCCTCGACCAAGACGGACTCCTCGACGAGGTACGCGATCTCACCGGTGAGCTCAACGAATTCCGCGAGGATGCCCGTAGCGTCACAAGTGATGTCGCAGACCTTGAGTCTCTTGCCCGATCAGTTGTGAGACCCGGCGGCTATTCAAAGCCAGAATCGAGTGCGTCATCACCGAGATCGGACGGCGAAAAAGTCGAAGACGCCACTGAGACGAAGCCCAAAGGTTCGGGAGCGGCGTCGTGAGGGATCGGCCCGCTCAGTTGATGTCGCACTTCGCGGAACTTAAGAAGCGCCTCTACATCGCGGTCGGCGCGATCATATTGGCCACGATTTTGGCGTTCGCATTTTATCGCCCGATACAGGACTTCGTGCAACGCCCTGCGATTGAAGCGCTCGAACGGGTGCGGCCTGACGACCCCGCACGTCTGGTGCAGCTAGATATCACCGAGGGTTGGACAGTCACCGCCAAGGTCTCGGTTCTGGTCGGTTTCGCCGCCGCGTTCCCGATCGTGCTGTATCAGGTGATCATGTTCGTCCGCCCCGGTCTCAAAAGAAACGAGCGCCGAACCCTCTACTTGCTGCTTCCAGGCGGGACGCTGCTGTTCATCATCGGAGCCGCGTTTGCGTATTACCTGATAATTCCACCCGCCATCCATTTCTTGCTTCAGTTCGGCGGCGAGATCGCTCTAGTGACACCGCGACTTTCCTCTTATGTAACGCTGGTGACCACGCTGGTTGTCTGGATGGGACTCATCTTTGAGTTGCCGATTGCGATGTTTCTGCTTGCCAAATTAGGCGTGTTGCGACCGCAGGGATTGTCAAAACAACGACGATGGGTAATTCTTTTCGCCTTTGTGCTCGCGGCGATCGTTACTCCGACCGTCGACCCTGTCACTCAGACGATGGTCGCTGCACCAGTTGTAGTGCTGTTTGAACTGGGTCTACTGCTGACCAAACTTGCAGCGCGTGAACCTAAAGCGAGCAACGCGTCGGACCCCGGTGTCGCCTAAACGGGTGGTTAATCCGATTTCTTGGCATCGGCGGTTTCGGCCTGGTCATCGTCGGCCGATTCGGCGTTGTCTTTGTTACCGATGCTGCCGCGGAACTCCTTAATAGCAGTGCCGATGCCGCGCCCCACTTCGGGAAGCCTCCCCGCACCGAAGATGATGAGCACCACGACGACAATGAGGAATATCTCTAATGGGCCTATGCCTCTACCAAACATGTTGTGACCTTGCCGCGCAGTGGTTTCAAGTTAGGTCTATGCCCCTATATCCGAGGCATCAAAATTGATTGTATCCGATACGGAGAAACGATCCACCCTTGCTGATTGCATAGCAGACGCAACTACGGATCTATAGTTGCGGAGCCAGTTTAAGTTCCCTCAGTAGCGCCTGACGACGCCGACGACCCGGCCCTGGATGTTGACATCTTTGGCGTCTACGATCATCGCATCGTATTCATCATTATCGGGTTGCAGCGTCACGGAGGGGCCGTTCGGGTAGTACCGTTTGACGGTGTCCTGCCCGCTGCTGGTGATGTGGGCAATGACCATGTCTCCGCGCTTGGCCCGGCTGGAACTATCGATGATGATGACATCACCTTCCATGATGCCCGCATCGATCATCGAATCGCCCTTGACATCCAACGCGAAGGGTTCTTGAACATCTCCAACAAGCCAGTCGGGAAAGTCTATGGTGTCAAACTCGCTGACTTGATCCCACTCAACTGTTTTAGGCATGTGATCCAGCATGTTCGGACCCGCGGTGATGGTGCCGACGATCGGGATTCCAGCGTTGACGTTCAAGGACCGGGCGTTGCTGTTACCGGACAGCAGTCCCTGTTCGATCATTGGCTTGACGTGGTAGTTGACGTTCGATGCGGAACTGATACCTACAGCCTCTGCTATCTCCCGCAAGTTCGGGCCGTAAAGGTTTTCGCGTCGATAGTCGCGAATGAACTCCCAGATTCGGCGGCGCACTTCTCGGGTCTTGGCTCTCGGTTTTGGCATTTCTCGGTGATCCCTTCATTGCCTAAAGTTTTTCCAATGTTACTGTTGTATTATATTGCACATATGTGTGATTAGGTCAAGCGTTTTGAGAAATTTTTCGGGAATTTTTCTCTAAGTTTAGAACCCCACCTCGTGAAGGCGGGCTGCAACACCGCGCGTCGGCCCTGATTGGGTGTTCTAGGTCCGACTACCCATTGCGTTAGAATCGATAACGTTCTTTCGCTTCAAGATGAACCCGGAACTCGTCCGATACGGAGTATCGTCGATGGCAATCGCGCCTGACATCCAGCCATACAGTGCCTCTCGTACCGACGGTCGCGCCAGTTCTTGGCGTGAAAACTACGATCACGCCGAGATCGAACCGCGAATTCGCTCCATGTGGGATGAGGCCGACATCTATCGTTGGAATCCCGAAAATACCAGCCGGCCGAAATGGTTCGTCCAATCGATGTTCCCATACCCTTCCGGCGACCTCCATATCGGTCACTGGTTCGCATTCAGCGGGGGTGATGCCGCGGCTCGCTTCAAACGGATGGAGGGCTACAACGTCCTCCACCCCCAAGGCTTCGACGCCTTCGGCCTGCCCGCCGAAAACGCTGCAATAAAAGGAAACGTCCATCCCAAAATCTGGACCTACGAAAACATCGCAAATATGCGTAACCAGTTCGAGCTCATGGGCAACTCATACGACTGGTCGCGCCAGATAATCACTTGCGACCCCGAGTACTACAAGTGGAACCAGTACTTCTTCCTGAAATTCTTGGAAAACGGTCTCGCCTATCGCTCCGACGGTGCTGTGAACTGGTGTCCTGAAGACCAGACGACTCTTGCGAACGAGCAGGTCAAAGACGGCAAATGTGAACGCTGCGAAGCTGTCGTCGTCAAGCGAAACATGCCCCAGTGGTACTTCGCCATCACCAAGTACGCCGACGAGATGCTCGACACGTCGGGGATCGACTGGCCCGAAAAGGTAGTCGTCAGCCAAGAGAACTGGATCGGCCGCTCCGAAGGAGTCGATATCGGATTCGACATCTCCGAATACGGGTTGGAAACCAAGTCCATACCTACCTTCACCACGCGCATCGACACGATCTTCGGCGTCACCTTCGTCGTCTTGGCTCCCGAGCACTCGCTCGTCGCCGAACTGACACAACCCGATTTCAAAGACGTAGTAGATGAATACGTCGCCGCGGCATCCAGAGAAACCGAGATCGAACGGACCTCGGCGGTGCGCGAAAAGACCGGTGTCCCCACCGGCTCATACTGCATCAACCCGCTCAACGGTGAACGCGTACCCATACTCGTCGGCGACTATGTCCTCGCCACTTACGGAACGGGCGCGGTCATGGGCGTTCCGGCCCACGACGAACGCGATTTCGACTTTGCGAAGAAATACCACTTAGAGATCCGAGTAGTAGTAGCTCCGGAAGGTTGGAACGGCGAGGAACTCGAAGCCGCTTACATCGCCCCCGGAATCCAAGTCAACTCCGGGAAGTTCGACGGACTGCCGAGCGAACAGGGAAAAGAAGCCATCGCCGATGCTATCGAAGGCAATGGGTGGGGGAAGCGTGTCGTCACCTACCACCTCCGTGACTGGCTCATCTCGCGCCAGCGATACTGGGGAACTCCGATCCCGGTCATATATTGCGACGACTGCGGCGCGGTGCCGGTGCCGTTCGAAGACCTCCCGGTAGAGTTGCCGTCCGATGCCAAGTTCCAGCCCTCCGGCCGATCTCCGCTCATCGAGCACGAGGAGTTCCTCAACGCGCCCTGTCCCAATTGCGGCGGGCCCGGAAAGCGCGAGACCGACACGATGGACACATTCATGGACTCGTCTTGGTATCACATGCGCTACCTCAGTCCTGAAGACTTGGAGGAACCGTTTGACGGAGATCTCGCAAATATGTGGGCACCCGTTGACCAGTACACCGGTGGGATGGAACATGCTGTAATGCACCTGCTCTACGCCCGATTCTTCAACCGCGCGCTTAGAGATATGGGCTTCGTCAACTTCTCGGAGCCTTATGTGCATCTGTTCAGTCACGGCACGATGACGACCGAACAAGGGCGAATCTCTAAGCGATCGAACCCGCTCGCGCCAGATCCGCTGGTGAACGGATACGGCGCTGATACGCTCCGCTGCTATCTCATGTTCCTCGGACCCTGGGACAAAGGCGGTGCCTGGACCGAATCCGGGATCAACGGCATCCGACGATGGATGCACCGGGTATGGGACATCTGCCTACGCGATCCGAGCGAGCTCTCCGGCGGCGACGACGTTGCGGAACGCGCTCTGGATGTGGCGTCGCACACCCTGACCAAACGAGTCATCGAGGACATGCGGTCCTACAAATACAACACCGCGATCGCAGCGTTGATGACATACGTCAATCAGATGAACGACGCTTGGGAAAACGGCGGCGTCTCACCCGAACGCTGGCACGCCAGCGTTCAGCGACTGCTGCTACACATGGCACCTCTCGCCCCACACATCGCTGAAGAACTCTGGCTACGGAATGGCTGGGATTTCTCGATCCACGAACAGTTGCTGCCCGAATGGGACGAGACGAAACTCACCGTCGACACGATCAAGATAGTGGTCCAAGTGAACGGTCGGGTCCGCGACACGATCACGGTGCCGTCCGATGCCGGCGAAAAAGAGATCGCCGTCGCGGCTCTCTCATCACCCGGCGCACAGCGTCACACCCAAGACAAACAGATCCGACGCGAGATCTACGTCCCGGGACGCCTCTTCAACATCGTCGTCGGCTGAGTGCAAATGTCATTCCCGCGAATGCGGGGACTCAATTGTTCGAGTGACCGTTTCCGTTACGGCGACCAGTCAAGTCGTCGTTGTGGAAAACTCCACGCTCTTCACCTTGGTAGGCGTGCACCGCCACCTCGATGCCGTCCACGCCCACCAATTGGTTCATCTCTTGAATGAACCGGTTTACTACATCCCGCAGATCTTCATCCGTCAAGCTCTCGCGAACGATCAGTGTCGCATGCACCATCCCCTGCGGAAAGTGGACATCCAGTCGCCCCACATCGCGATCGTCGCCGTCAACCACGAAAAACGACTCCGAATGCGGAGTCCTTACCTCTCGTTGCAAGGTGTAGTTCGCCATGTCGGCCTCACGTACGCCCTCTCATCAGCGGAGAGGAACGTTTCATTAGATTTTGCACTTTGTAGACCGGTCACGATCCGATGTCGTTCAGGTGCGGATGTGGCCGTCACCCGCGACGACCCACTTGTACGACATGATCTCACGGATGCCCATCGGACCGCGCGCGTGCAGTTTATTTGTGGAAATCGCTACTTCGGCGCCCAACCCGAACTCCCCGCCGTCGTTGAACCGCGTCGAAGCGTTCGCGAACACGGCTGAGGCGTCGACCTCGTTCAGGAATCGCTCGACCACGTGTGAATCTTCCGCGATCACCGCTTCGGAGTGCCCCCGAACCGTATCGACGGATGTGATCCAATGCTTCGTCCAAGCTACAGCTACAACCTTGACCGACAGTATCAGAGCTAAAAATTCGGTTCCGAAATCCCTATCCTGTGCGCGTGTGACCTTCAACTCCTTCCGTTTCGGCCCCAGCAACGTCCAAGCGCGATTGTCGGCCCGAGACCTCAACGTCGGCACTCGCCAAAGAGGACGACAGATCGTTCAAGACCTCACGAGCGACGCTTTCGTGCAACAACAACCGTGTCCAGCGCGTTGCAGACCGTGTGCCTCTGCGCTTTGGCGTTGAAGACCACGTCGACGGCCTTAACGATATCCGCTGATCCGTCCACATAAGCATGACAAACACCGATGCCTCCCGTCACCGCGGGCATCTTCGCTTTCTCCGCGACCATATGAACCAGCTCTGAACTGCCACGCGGCACCAACAGGTCGATGTATTCCTCCATCTCGAGCATCTCACCGACCAAGGCGCGGTCGGTCGATTCCACGAACTGTACCGCGTCTTCGGGCATTCCAGCGGAAACCACTGCCTCTCTCACCAGGGCCGCCAATGCCGAGTTCGTTCGTATCGCCTCCTTGCCGCCGCGCAGTATGACTGCGTTGCCAGCTTTGAGGCAGAGCGCGGCGATGTCGATCGTCACGTTCGGACGGCTCTCGTATATCACCCCAATGACACCCAACGGCACACGTACGCGCTTCACCGACATTCCGTTGTACGCCGTGCGATCTTCGATCACCTCACCCACTGGATCGTCCAGATCGGCGACGTTCACCACCGCCTGCACCATGTCGGTGAGACGTTCTTCATTAAGAAGCATTCGTTCGGCGACATGCTCATCCATCCCATCGGCCTTCGCCACCGCGAGGTCCGCGGCGTTGGCCGATAAAATTCGTTCGTCATCCTCGACAAGCGTAGACGCGATCTTGCGCAACGCATCATCTCTCTGCTCTGTTGTGCATCGTCCAAGCTCTTGAGCCGCTGCACGAGCGTTTTCACCCATCGCCCGCATGCTGACTTTGACGCCGTTTTCAGACGAAAGCCCATCCCTCGTCGCTGTTCCGGCTTCAGCGTATGCCGTTTCGACTGAGGTCATGTTTGTTATTCCCCCTCTTCCGTTGATACCGATCTCGGCACCATGCCAACAGCCATATTGTTGCGATGCACGATCTCACGGCCAAAGTAGTTGTCCAAGATATCGGACATTTCGCCCGACCTTTTGCCCATTACTAACCGCGTCTCGGAAGCCGAGTAGTTGCTGAGCCCCCAAGCCACATCCTTTCCCGACAACGACTTGACTCCAATGATATCTCCACGTTCGAATTCACCCTCGACCGCGGTAACACCGACCGGCAACAGACTGACGCCTTTCTCCGTCAATGCCATAACAGCCCCATCGTCAATCGTCACCGCGCCCCTCGCCTCGGTGCCGCCGGTTAGTAACCACCGTTTTCTGCTTTCAGAGGGCGGCACCAAAGAATGGAACCGCGTCCCAATCTTCTCTCCCGCCAGCAACCTGCGTACTATACCGTCCACATGCCCATCGGCGATGATCATGTCGATGCCAGATCGTATCGCGACCTCGGCCGCTTCGAGTTTGCTCCGCATCCCACCACTCCCACGATCATCGTTGGGACCACCCGCGAAACCCCTGATTTCATCGCTGATCTCGTAAACGTCATATATCAATTCAGCGTTAGGATTTTCGTGCGGATCTGCCGTGTGCAAACCGTTCATCTCGCCCAGCAGAACCAAGAGGTCAGCATCCAGCGCATTCGCCAGCATCGCCGACAACCGGTCGTTGTCGCCGTAAGTTACTCCCACGATCTCTTCAACCGCAACAACATCGTTCTCATTGACGATCGGGATTATCCGTGCCTCAAGTAGAAACTCCATCGTTCCACGCACATTGAGGTAACCCTCACGCTGGTTCAAAACGCTCCTAGACAGCAAAGTCTGTGCGATATCGATCCCGTGCTTTCCGAAAAGACGTTTGTAAAGCGCAATCACATCGACCTGCCCAATCGCCGCTGCCGCCTGTCGCGCCGTAACATTTCTTCGCCTCAATCGCCCGCGCTGCTTCGGACTTCGAGTCACCAAAGCATCCATGCCCGCGCCTATCGCGCCGGAAGACACGATGATGGCATCTAATCCGCTCATGTGCGCCGACGCGATCTGCCCCACCAGATCCGTAATCGTCTCGACATCCAACTCGCCTGAAGCGCGAGTCACGATATTAGTGCCCAGCTTAAACACAGCACGCTTGATCGCGCCCGAATCTCGATCTGTGGAAGTGGAAACGCGCACCATAAAGCTGATTATAAGGTTGCCGAACTTACCCGATATTGCGCTAATTCGTCGACTACTCGCGCGTTAGAATCGATCATACGTAACCGCCCGCAAACCATTTGCGGGTTTTATCGCGTTACGCGTTTTAACATGCCGACGACCGCACAACCATTCTTAGCAACCCTCACCGACCGACTGACCAGGACGGTCGAGTTCGATGAAATCCACCGCGCACTCGCCGAACCGCGAGCCAACATTCCAACCATCTGCCCGGAACCTGCAAATCCGCTCCTCGTCGCGGCGGTCTGGCGCAAACTTCGAATCCCGACCCTTGTCATCACCCCAAATCCCGATTCGGCTCAGCGAATCGTCGATCAACTACCCACTTGGATGGGCGTGCCTGATGTAGACGAATACGCTTCTCCCATCCATCACTTCGTTGAAACCGGAGGGATCCCCTTTGAACGATACGAACCTGATCGCGGGACCTCACATCGTCGACTGATGACGCTAGACGCGCTCCGCGCGTACACGGAGGAAGAGTCCGAACCGCCTCTTGTCGTCGCGTCAGTTCACGCCATTGCCGAACGCACGATCGAGACTCCTGTTTTCGACCGTATCGTCAAAGAGATAAGCGTCGGCGACATCATCGATATGGCCGAGATGATGCTCCACCTCACCCAATCTGGTTACGAAGTTCAGCCGACCGTAGAACTTCCGGGCATGGCTTCGCGGCGCGGCGGCATCATCGACATCTTCCCGGTAGGTGCTAACAATCCCGTCCGGATCGAACTGTTCGATGACGAAGTCGAAAGCATGAGACTGTTCGACGTCGAAACGCAACGTTCCTTCGCAGATATCGATTCGCTCAAAATCATTCCGGCTCGTGAAGAACTGCCAGCTTTCATCGAACCCCAAGCGATTCGCGACGCGATCGGTGCATTGAACACCGACAATATCGACTTCACTCGACTTTCGGCGCGACGCTTGACGGACGAGTTGAACTTGGTCGCCGATGGCCAAATCGACAACGAACTGGCTTTCTACGCCGGTTTCTTCAAACGCGGTTCGCTGTTCGATTACCTGCCTAGCAACGCTTTCTTGATCGCACTGCGACCGCGCATGATCTCTGATTCGGCATCGGGCGTCGACCGCCGTCTGGACGAGGTGAGACGGGTCAAGGAACGCCGAGGCGAAGTGCCATACAACTTCCCGATACCGCACATCGAATGGCCTGAACTCGCTCAAAACGTTGAAGCGATCAACCGACGTCTCGAGATCGATCCATTCGGAATCGACACTCGAGACCTCGGCAATAAACTTTCCGTGCCGATCAAACCTCAACTGACCACGAGGCACAGCGACCTCTTCACCGAGGAAGACCAGGGCGGTAACTCGGCCAACGGACTCCTCGACGACCCCACTCTCCCTTTGCTGCGCGCCATCGATGAAGGGGCCTCCCAGATCGTAGCAGTAACGAGCCACGCCGTCCGCCTGCGCGAGCTCGCTGAAGAGGCAGGCATATCTACGCTTTATGAGCGTGCCGAGCCGCTTGTTGGCGCAGAGTCACAGAACGGTCTCAGCAGCGCGAACGACGCGAAGGTAGTCATCGCTGAAGGATACGCAACATCTGGATTCGATCTCGAACTAGATGACGGCGAGATTATCCGGGTCCTCACCGATTCCGAGATCTTCGGGATCCGCCGACAACGAAGGCGTACTCATCGCCGTGCCGTTCGCCGCGGGCCCCAGCTTGAGCAACTGCAGCCCGGAGTCTACGTCGTCCACATAGACCACGGTATCGCCAAGTTCCTCGGCACAGAGACCAAAGAACCCGATGGTCGGGAGCATCTGGTACTCCAATACGCTAGAGACGACCGCGTATACGTGCCCACCGAGCATATCGATCGCATCCAGATCTACCAAGGCGGTGGCGAGACCGCGCCCCGTCTCTCCAGGCTCGGCACCCAAGAGTGGCGCTCCGCGCGACGCCGTGCTAAACGCGCCACAGAGATCGTCGCCAACGAACTACTCAGCATCTACGCCGCACGGATGTTGGCCCAAGGCATGCAAGCCGAGGTCGATACCCCGTGGCAACAGGTGCTCGAAGCCAGCTTCCCCTTCGAAGAGACCCCCGACCAGATAACCGCTCTACAAGCCGTCAAACAGGATATGGAGAGCGACAAATCTATGGACCGCATCATCTGCGGCGACGTCGGCTTCGGCAAGACCGAGATCGCTCTGCGGAGCGCGTTCAAAGCAGTCCAAGCCGGTCGACAGGCCGCCGTCCTAGTTCCGACCACCCTTCTCGCGCAGCAACACTTCGATACCTTCAAACAGCGCCTAGCGCCTTTCCCTGTCAACACCGAAGTCATCTCCAGATTCAGATCCAAAGATGAACAGAGAGACATCCTGCACCGCCTTTCGCAGGGCAGCATCGACATCATCATCGGCACCCATCGCCTGATACAACGCGACGTCGCGTTCAACAATCTCGGATTAGTCGTGATCGACGAGGAACAGAAGTTCGGCGTTAAACACAAAGAGCACATGAAGAAGCTCCGAGCCGCCGTCGATGTCCTTACACTCTCTGCCACTCCGATTCCCCGCACGCTCTACATGTCCATAGCCGGCATCCGAGATATGAGCAATATGGAGACCGCGCCCGAAGAGCGCCTACCCGTACGCACCTTCGTCTCTGAATCCAGCGACGACCTCATCCGCGAAGCTATCCTACGCGAACTCGATCGCGGCGGTCAGATCTTCTTCCTCCACAACCGCGTCAAAGGCATTGAACGCGTCACCCGCCGCCTCCGAGAACTTGTCCCTGAAGCCTCGTTCACTATCGGACACGGCCAGATGCCCGAAGGTCAACTCGAAGATGTCATCACCGCCTTCGAACGAGGCGAATACGACGTCCTCGTATGCACCACCATCATCGAAGCCGGCATCGACATGCCCAACGTCAACACCCTCATCGTCGACGACGCCGACCGCTTCGGACTCGCTCAGCTGCACCACATCCGAGGCCGAGTCGGACGCGCCGCCAAACAAGGCTTCGCGTATCTGCTCGTGCAGCCCAACAAATCCCTCACCGAAGAGGCCGACGCTCGACTCAACACCATCCTCGCCGCAACCGAACTCGGCTTCGGATTCAAAATAGCCATGCGCGATCTCGAAATCCGAGGAATGGGCAACGTCATCGGCGCCGAGCAGAGCGGACACGTCGCCGCCATCGGGCTCCACCTCTATACCCAACTCCTCTCCCAATCCGTCGAAGAACTCAAACGCCGCATGGAACAATCCTCTGACGGCGCGATCGAAACCATCGCCTCCGGAAATCGCAACGAGAACGGTTCATCGCCCTCTTCCCTCTCTGAGGGAAGTGCCGCATCATCTTCCCCTTCCCCCTCTAGGGGAAGTGCCGAAGCCGATGGGGGCCCGACCAACGGCCACACTCCCAAACTCGTTGGCGACGATACCGACTGGCAACCACCCAGCATGATCCGCGCCGAAGTAAGACTCGGAATCGAAGACAACGTCCCCCGCGAATACATCGAGAACCTCGCACAACGTCTCTCCTTCCACCAACGCCTGTCGTGGTCAAGCAGCGAAGCAGAAATCCAAGAACTCCGCAACGAACTACGTGATCGCTACGGCCCCATCCCCGAAAGCGTCGAGGCGATGTTAGAAACCGCACGCGTACGCCTCGTAGCCGAACAGGCCGACGTTGCATCCGTCCGCTCCAACAGCGAACGCGCAAGAATCCTCCTCAACGCCCCCGTCGGTGGTGCCAAGTCCCAACTCCAGCGACTCCTCGGCCCCAACGCCCGCGTTGGAAACACTCAAATCGTCATCCAACTCGATAAGAGCCTCGAAACCAACGAATACATCGAAGAGATCGCCGCCTACCTAGAAACCATCCGCAACTTCAAACAGCACGTGATGGCCCTCCTCAACGCGTGACCGATAGTCATTCCCGCGCAGGCGGGAATCCAGCAAGACAGTGCGGGACTGCGTCATCAGATTGGTGGCTGAGATAAATTGATGATGCCGCGCGGCCCGTACGGCGTAATCGACGAAATCCGCGACACCAACATTTCCGAACGCCTCATCTGCAACCACCCAGGGATGGATATGTGAGGTTCCTCGGCTACGATCGGCTTCAGTTCGGCGACGTGGACCTCTCGGATCGGGACTATATATGTCAGATATACTGTGATTCACAGACCCTGTGAAACTGTGAACATGAAGAACATTACTGTATCCATTGATGACGAGACTCATCGGCAGGCACGCATCAGGGCGGCAGAGTTAGACACGTCCGTATCGGCACTCGTAAGAGGCTATCTAAAGAGACTCGTCTCTCAGCCAGTCAACGCAACCGAGATCATTCACAAAGAAGTAGAGACCGAGCCCCGACGCAGTCGTCTGAACGAGGCAATTGAGGATATCACCGCGAACGGTGGGGGCTTGATCATGAGCGATAACCTGCCACGCGAGGCTCTCTACAACCGCGATGCGCTTCGTTGACACCAACGTCCTGCTCTACGCGGTGAGTGCACTCTCTGAGGACTCTTCCAAGCGTTGCCGCGCCGTCGAACTGCTACACGAAGACAACTTGGCTATTTCCGTGCAGGTGCTCCAAGAGTTCTACTACCAGTCCACTCACCCCGCCCGTAAGGCCGCGTTAACCCATCAGCAAGCCTTGAACTTCATCGGGGCTATGGACAGACTCCCAGTTCAGCCAATCACGCTCGATATATTCCATTCCACGGTCTCAATCAGCCGACGCTTCGGTCTGACGTATTGGGACAGCGCGATTATCGCCGCCGCCCGCGCCATCGGTTGCGACACCGTCTACTCAGAGGACATGAGTGCAGAGCAGGATTACAACGGCATCCGAATCATCAATCCCTTCGCTGCCCAATAGGAACGGAAAGGCGTCAGTATGTCCTATGCGGAACTTGAGATCGGCCAAGAACTCCACCAACTCCTCTTGAAATTCATGCGAGACACCAACGTGCCCCAACGCCTCATCGACACTCGGCTCGAGTTGATGATGTGACTTTCGCGCTGTTGCTGAACCTCACCTAGGCAAGTACTATGGAACAATCGATAACGCGCGCAGACATCCTTAAATCGCACCCATCTACGGAGATCAACATGGCAGAAATAATCCGGCCGGCCGTCAAAATCGTGCAAGGCAACTTACAGCTCCTTCTGACTTACTTGACCGGTGAAGAGATACATCGTCAAGATTTTTATTCGATTGATCGTTTAGACCCGGCAAGCAACGATGGATACCAACGCATTCTTGATGAGCGACGCGCGCGTAGATTGGCTGAGCACCTTTCTGAAGCGTTCGAGCAAGGATATTCCAACATCCCAACCACTGCATTCCTCGCGACTGAAAAAATCATTGACTACGACCCAGAAACTAACACTATGCACCTAGATCCTGACGAGGTTTGCCCGTTGGTCGTCGTGGATGGTCAACATCGCCTCGAAGGCGTACGAGCATCTGTCGAACTCAACGAAGACCTGTCTAAGTTCAAACTTCCAATTACGATAGCAATGAATTTGGATCCTCTTCACCAGATGTATCACTTTTATGTCGTTAACTCCACGCAAAAACAGATCGACAAATCTTTAGAGCAACGAATTACTGCGCGTTTTACCGACAACTACAATCTCAGTTCGATGCCATATTTGCCAAGGGAGTTGAGGTCAAAGGTCGAGAGAGGCAATCAGAGCGAAGTTACAAGAATGGTTGTCTTCCTTAACCGAGACAGCAACTCACCTTTGCGTGGTCGAATTCGCGAAGCAAATGATCCAGATCCGCCGCGCGGCAGACTAAACGAAGCCCCGTTCGCAAATATCCTTCGTTCACATGTTTTCAGCGCAACGAATCCGATCTACGGTAGAGAATCATTCCCTAGGATGTGTCAAATAATGTCCAATTATTACGCCGCAATCCAGACTGTTTTTGGAAAAGTCGATTCTGAAGACACGGCAATGCGAAATCCGTTAATTTTCCGCACCAGCGGGATATACTTTTTTACCTCGCTGGCCAAGTGGGTTTTCAGCGCTCTCTACAACACTTCGAATGTTTTTTCCGTCGATTCAATGGTGGAAATACTCGAAGAAATGGTGAACGAACTTGAAGACGACGTAAGGTTCGTAGCTGATCCTCAATGGTGGCAACCGGGCGCAGGTGGGCCGAGTATGAACCGCGCTATGGCCAATGGGTTGGTTCCGCGATTTAACGACGCGTTGCGGGGCGTTCAGCAGTCTATGCTTCCGAGCGCGCAATTGTGAAAGCATTAGATGTAGACAATGGGATGGAAAAAAACGTTCCGTTCCAACGGAAGGACGCTTGGCGGGTTCCGAAGTCGGCTGGCTGTTACGTGATCACCAATGCCTACCGCGACGTGTTGTATATCGGTGAAACTAACAACCTTCGACGAAGAATGGGCGAACACCTAGACGATGGCCGCATCACCAAACCTACTCCGATTGGGCGAGCCGTTTGGTTTCACTACAAGTTGATAGCTGCCATTGACACAAAAGACGCTGAAGATCGGCTTTTGATGCGATATACCACCATTATCGGCAGACTCCCTGTACTGAACCGAGCGGGGCCATAACCCACAATGTTCGATTTCGGGCCGTATCTTGAGGAGCGGATATTTCGAATCGTGTTCGCCAAAGGGCTCCAACGATCCACGCGAGACACCAACGTGCCCCAACGCCTCATCGACACTCGGCTCGAGTTGAAGATGTAATCGCAACAACCATCTTTGTTAGTGAGCGTTTTGCTTTCGCTACAATCCCTTATCTATGCTGGTCGAATCAACAAAACTTGAAGCTTCGCTCCCTCGCTCTCTCGCCACATCCTGGTCTGACCACATCATTGGCATCAACTCCCTAGGCGAACGAATCCTGGCCAGCGGCTGGAAACCCACTGCCATCCTCGGCATCTCCCGCGGCGGCCTAATCCCCGCCGCGATGCTCTCTTACATGCTTAATGTCCGCCTCATCCAAGCCGTCCGCGTCAAACACTACGATGACCAAAACAACCGCCTCGCATCAGGAGCCCGATTCATCGACGGCCCCGAACCCTTCGCCACGCTGACCATCACCACTGAACGCCTCCTTATCGTCGACGACATCGTAGATACCGGCGAGACGTTGAAGCTGGTCCGTGCCGTTGTTGATGGTCAAGCCCACGAGGTGCGAGTCGCCGCGCTATACGTGAGGTCCGACAAGCAACACACTGCCGATTGGTTCTGGAAAGTCGAAGACGAATGGGTCGTCTTCCCCTGGGCACCAGAGAGTTGAGCTTGTCGTCAGGCCTGACATTGACGACCAACAAAGATGTTTCGCTTCACACTGGAACAATACACAGATAGGCGCGCTCGTTTTCCGAAACCAACCCTTCTATCCCTGCATCCAGCGTGGCTAGCTGTCCGTTTCGTTGTATTGCCGTAGCCAGTAATACGGCATCCGTGATCTGACGATACCCTTGGAGACGTGCACCGATCGATCCCGGTAAGTACAGGATTGACTGATCCAGCGGCCAAAACGTATGAGAACCCAATTGGGTCAGCCTCTCCAAGACACCGAGGGCTTCGAGAGGAGTGACACCATGCCGCACCACCGATGGATTGCAGGACACACGCATGAACCCTGCCTCAGTCAGGGCACAGGTCGCCCACCCATCCGTCCGACGCTCCTCGAACCAGGCTCTTGCGGCTGAGTGGTGAACGTGGTTGGGCCAAGCGAGGGCTATCAGGACATTAACGTCCAGCAATACCGTCACGGCCAGTCGTCCAAGGACCGGTAAACATCCTCACTCGTGATCGGTTCTGCATCCGCCGCGACTGGAAACATCGTTCCATCCCCCTCTTCCGATGCGGTGGACGCGCTCCTAAAACCGCGCCGCGCCAGCTCCGACAAGGCGCCGCCGAGGCTGCTGCCATTCCGCTCCGCCAATGCCCGGGCCACAGCCAATACATCATCGTCAATAGTTACAGTGGTCCGCATATCCGCATCATAGCATCAACACATCAACTCGTCTACACGCAACTACATCCCCAGAAACTCAAAGCGGGTTGTGCCACTTCAGTCCAGGGAAGCGGGCAAAGTCAGAATCGTTTGAGTGCACTTCGGCCTGATACTCCATCGCAAGAGCCGCGATGTGCGCGTCAGTAACCAAGTTCCCACCAACGCCAGCAGCCTCCAAGTTGCGCCGAAACAGTGCTATGTGTCGCCGGCCCGGATTGATTGCCTCGATGTGTGGCAATTCAAGCCACTCCGACAACCAGTCCACCGCTACCGTAGCAGGCAAAGGGTTTGGTGTAACGCTTCGGAGCGTAATGGTCCGCACAAACCCGCTAGCCACGATCCAAGGAATTCCGATTCGTTCCGATCCGTTCGTTAGATCCTGCCACCATCCCCTAGCCACGAAATGATTCGGTGCGTCCTCATTGTGCGCATACACGAGCAGGTTGATATCAGGAACGATCACGAGGCACTTTCCCTCAGGTAATCCTCGACCTCCAGTTCATCGTTGAGCTGGTTTAGCCTTAACGGGTCTATCCCGGGCGCAAATCCACCTTTGAAAGTCCTAACCTTGAACCGTTTACGCGGTTTAAGTTCAGAGTCTTGCGACATCCCCCGCCGCAGCGTCTCGTTCACCACCTGCTTGAACGATTTCTCATGGAGCCTGCTCTGCTCCCTCAAGAAATCGGCGATGTCTTCATCGATTGTAAGTGTAGTCCTCATATCAGACATCATAGTGCGTCGAAGACTTGATGTCAAGATGTCTGCATTTCTCTTATCGTTCTACGTCTAGTGCCAGAAAGCATAATGAAATCTGACGCAACCAACTACTGCTAACAACGATGAATATAACCAACATCCGCCTCCGACACCTCACCGGTCACATGGAAGTCGACGGCCCCTTCTTCGAGGACCGTCTGCTCCAACCCACCGACATCTACGAAGAGTTCCGCACTGATCGCGACCAGATTGGAAACCGCGGCACCCAAGTCGATAGCGGAACCTTCAAAGTCGAGCAGACTTTCGTCCAAATCGACACTGATGAGGGCGTTAGCGGCATTTGCGGCGGAATGTTCGCCGGCGTACCTTGGCACATCTGGCAGATGAAAGACCTGCTCATCGGACGCGATCCTCTCGCCACCGAATTTCTTTGGGACATCATGCACCGCACCGCCGTCCACGGACGACAAGGCGAACCCATGATGGCCATATCCCTTCTCGACAACGCCCTCTGGGACCTCAAAGGCAAGTGGCTCGGAAAACCCGTCTACATGCTCATCGGCGGCCCGTGTCGGAAGTCCATGCCCGCGTACGCCTCAATGCTCGGACACAACGTAACCGACATGGGACTTGTCCGCGAGCGCGCAACCATGGCCAAGGAACGCGGATTCACCGCGCAGAAATGGTTCTTCCGCCACGGTCCAATGTCCGGACACGAAGGCCTGTTGAAAAACGTCGAGATGGTCGAAACCCTCCGCGAGACCGTCGGGCCGGAAATCGACATCATGCTCGACTGCTGGCAATCGATGGACGTCAACTACGTCGTCAAACTCGCCTCATACATCGAGGAGTACCAACCCCGGTGGATCGAAGAGGTCGCCATGCCCGACCGCATCGACTCCTACCGCAAGATTCGCGAAAAGATCAACATCCCAGTCTCCGGCGCCGAACACGAATACACCCGCTGGGGCTTCAAACGATTCATGGACGCCGAAGCTCTAGACATCATCCAGCCCGATCTCAACTGGGCAGGCGGATTGTCCGAAGTTCTCAAAGTCTCCGCCATGGCCACCGCCTACGACCTCATCACCATCGCCCACCAAGGCGTAACCCCCGTCGGCATGGCATGGTCAGCAGCCCAATCCCCCATCCACACCCCATACGTCGAGATGCTCCTCAAACACGCCGCCCTCGCCTACCATTTCGACAAGAACAACGGCCCCATCCTCGACAACGGCAACCTAACCGTGTCCGACGAACCGGGCTTCGGTTACGAAATCGACGAAGACAAAGTGGAAGAAGAGACGGAGATTACCTTCTAGGCAGTGGTCATAGCGACCATACTCACTTCCCGCCGTTCGGCTGCTAACTGCACGGCAATATACTTTCAATCAGATGGTTGACGACGACGATTCCGACGAGTTCCCAATGACCCTCACTCCGCCAATCCAACGCGATGTCCCCGATGAACTTGGACGATTCGGCAGGTATGGTGGGCAGTTCGTCCCAGAAACCCTCATGGCCGCGCTTGACCAGCTCGAAGTCGCATACCGAGAAGCGCGCGAAGACGAATCGTTCTGGCAAGAACTTTCAAACCTCCTCACTGACTACGTCGGTCGTCCCACTCCCCTCTACCATGCCGCCAACTTGAGCAAAAAACTCGGCGGCGCACAAGGCGGACCACAAATCTGGCTCAAGCGCGAAGACCTCGCACACACTGGCGCTCACAAGATCAACAACGCCATGGGCCAGATCCTCCTCGCCAAACGCCTGGGCAAGAAACGCATCATCGCCGAGACCGGCGCCGGTCAGCATGGCGTCGCCACAGCCACAGCCTGCGCAATGATGGGACTCGAATGCATCGTCTACATGGGCGAGGAAGACATCCATCGGCAAGCCCCCAACGTCTACCGCATGAAGCTCCTCGGCGCATCCGTTGAACCCGTATTCTCAGGTAGCCGAACCCTAAAAGACGCCATCAAC
>CBDBDX010000008.1:0-444768 GCA_965204135.1 Dehalococcoidia bacterium
GCTGGACAACACAATGGCGAATTTCGATCCGCATCCTTACCTTGCGAACTCGGTCGAGCCGATGAAGCGGGTTGCGAGCAGCATGGCGCCCGTGATCGTGTATCGCGGCTCGCGACCGGCGTTCGCTCTAGGTCTGCCGGGCGGGATACGAATCTGGACTTCGGTGGCGCAGGCGATCGTGAACATCATCGACCATGGCATGACCGCTCAAGAGGCCGTCGAGGCGCCTAGGATGTTCACCCAGGGGCAGGAAGTGGAGTTGGAGGAGGAGTTTGGGTCTGAAGCGGCGACGGCGCTGCGGAACATCGGGCACGACGTCACGATGGTGAAGAACGTGGCTGGCGGGATGAACATCATCGAGTTTGGGGACGATTCGACGATGGCGGGATCGTCGTGCTGGCGTTCGGACGGTGGATCGGTAGCCGTTAGCCGCGGCAAAGCGCGTCAAGGCATCGGATTGACTGTTTTCGAGCCGAGCGGGGCATCGGAGGCCGTGAAACAGGAGGCTTCGTGAGGCCTGCGTTGTCGGACGTGCTCGTCGCTCGTGCAGAGCGGTTCGAGTTGGTCTGCGCCGAGTGCGCCGCGGTAGCCGATTGGCCATCGGTGCGGAATGTGAAGTGCTTTTGCGGCGGCGTATACGACATTCGGTATTTTGACGCTATGGATGCTGTGTCTGGGCTGCCGCTGGCGGATCGCCGTAATGAGGTGGATCTAGGGCAGGGCGATACGCCGTTGGTGATGCTGGATGGGTTGGCGGAGGGTCTCGGTATCGCGGCGTTGGCGGCAAAGCTGGAGTTTTGCTCTCCGACGGGTTCGTTCAAGGACCGGGGCAGCGCGGTGTTGGTTTCGGCGGCGGCAGAGGAGAGGATCGTGGGGTTTGTAGAAGACTCCTCGGGGAATGCGGGAGCTTCGATGGCTGCTTATGCGGCGCGGGCAGGGATGCAGGCACACATCTTTGCGCCGTCGACGGCCGCGCAGGGAAAGTTAGATCAAATCAAGATATTCGGGGCTGAGTTGCATCTGATCGATGGGCCGAGGCAAGCGGCTACAGACGCGGCAGTAGAGTTTACTCAGCGTGAAGGAATACCGTATCTATCGCACGCTCTGAGTCCTTGGTTTGCCGAGGGTGTGAAGGCGATGGCGTGGGAGATCAAGGATTCTGGATTTGGGGCTACAGACATCGTTGCACCGGCGGGGAATGGCGCGTTGCTGATTGGTAGCTATGCGGGGTATAAGGACGGCGAACGCCCACGGATACATTGCGTGCAGTCGGAGGCGGTTCAGCCGCTCATACGAGCTATACGGGGCGAGGAATGGGATGCTGGTGAGGCGAGACCGACAGTAGCTTCGGGGATATCGGTGAGTCTACCGCCGCGGGTGTCGCAGGCAGCTAGGACAGTGGTTGATTCGGGAGGGACTGCGGTTGCCGTTTCGGATGAGGGCATGCTGAGTTGGCAGAAGCGGCTGGCGTCCGAAGTGGGGATATTTTGCGAGGTCACTTCATCGGCCGCGTTTGCGGGTTTGGAAGAACTGGTAAAGAGGGGAGAAGTTGGACGCGAGGCGCGAGTGGTTGTTGTGGTTACGGGATCGGGGTTGAAGGAGCCGTTGAGTTAACGCCGATGCCAGTTACCCCTCGATGGACGGCGGTAATTCGAGGTGGCTGAGGTCTGGGAGGTCGCCGCAGGTTGCTACTTGGGAGAAGGTGCCGCCGGGGACGGATATTGCGATGGCGTGATTGCCATCAAGAATGGTGCTGACGTGGCGTTCGCCCAAAACGGTTTCTGAGACACCGCCGATAGCGGGTTCTAGGGTTTCGACCCATTTAAATTTGCTGATGTCGCGGTGGTTTTCGCACTTCCCTTCGCGGATGCTGATCTGCTGGACGGTTCCGGGTGCCGGGCGGACAGTAAGCCTGATCTGGGTGCCGCGGTCGAGTTGTCGTACGACGCCTGCGCCTTGTTGAGAGTAGCCTTGGATGCCGATGTTGAATCCGACCTGGACCTTGCCATCGTCTTCGTCTTGAAAGACGGTTGGAGTTGGCGTGACCGCCATCGCGCCGGGTGTGGCTGTCGGCAGGACGATGGCCGTCGGTTCAGCGTCATCGCTACAAGCGAAGGCGAATACGGCTACCGCGGCTATGGAGGTCGCAAATGCGATGATTCGGACGTATCTGACGGTTGTTTTCGCGAGCATGGGAATCGATTCTATTTGCCAGCGTTGGCTTCTTTGAAGGCTTCGGCGAAACCGTCTATCGAGCCGTGGAGAACATCGTCTTCGACGCAGTATGAGGCCCGGAAATAGCCGCTCATGCCGAATCCGATGCCGGGGACGACGAGGACGAGTTTTGATTTGAGTAGATCGATGAATGCGGTGTCGTCGGGCATGGGCGATTTGGGGAAAAGGTAAAAGCCGCCATCCGGGAGGTTAGTCTCGTATCCGATTTCGGTTAGTGCGGAGTGGATGATGTCGCGCTTGCGTCGGTACTGCGACATATCGACGGTGGAGCGTTGTAGGTTGGCGACCACACGCTGCATGATGGCAGGAGCGTTAACGAAGCCGAGAGTGCGTAGCATGAAGACTGATGCGTCTAGCAGGTCTGCTTTGCCGGGATCGCCCGGGTTGACCGCCATGTAGCCGATACGCTCGCCGGCTAGGCCGAGGTCTTTAGAGTGGGAAGTTGCGACGATAGTTCTTGGGTGGTGATCGAAGACGAATGGGTAGGGCTGGTCTGTGTAGATAAGTTTTCGGTAGGGTTCGTCGGTGATGAGATAGATTTCGGTTCCGTGCTTCGTTTCGGCGGCTTGGATGAGTTCGGCGAGTTGAGCGATGACGGAGTCGGGATAGATGACGCCGGAAGGATTGTTGGGAGAGTTGATGATGACGGCGCGGGTTCGTTCGTTTAGGACTGATGAGAGGGAATCGAAGTCGGGCATGAAGTCGGGAGTGGACTGCGCTTCTCGATATACACCGTTCGCGTGTTGGACGTAGAAGATGTACTCGGCGAAGTATGGAGCGATGATGATGACCTCGTCGCCGGGGTCTAGTAGCGCCCTGAGCGCGACGTTGATGGCGCCGGCTGCTCCGACGGTCATGATGATGTCTGTGGGCTCGAATTTGGTGCCGGATTCTTCGGTCAAGGCTTCGGCGACGGCGGCTCGAGTTTCGATGAATCCGGAGTTTGGCATGTAGCGGTGAAGACCCATGTCGGGTTCTTGTGCAATCTCGGCGAGTGCTTGCTTGAACTCAGGAGGCGGTTCGAGCAGGGGGTTGCCGAGGGAGAGATCGAAGACGTTTTCGGGGCCGTGGATGGCTTTGAGCTCCATGCCCTCTTCGAACATGCGGCGGATCCATGAACTCGCCTTCATCTGTTCTCTTGCCAGTTTTGAGATTGCCATTGGGCGGCCTTTCGGATCGTTAGGTAAGGTGTGTCGCGTCAGTTTCGGCGTCGGTTACGTCGTCTTCGACGTGACGTTGGCCGGCCGACGCGTTGCTGGCGGTTTTGGTCTGGTTTTTCGTCGTCTCGTGGTGCGAACATTCGGGCTAGGAAACCTGGACCGCCGCTGTTTGGGATTACGACGACGTAAGTTCCCGCCATTTTGTCGTGCCAGCCTTGGTGTTTTTTGTCGAAGACGACCCAGATGATACCGATACCGAAGGTGATGATGGCAACGAAGCGTCCGACCATCTCGCGCGGTATGGCTAGAGCGACGCCGGGTTTATTGCCTTCTTCATCGACGACCGAGATCCCGGCAACCCACTTTCCGATGGTGCGTCCGAAGATCCCAGTTGGAATGATGAAGTAGGCAAGGAATATGAAGACATCGATGATTCCTGTTCGGATGCTTGAGACGTTGAAGATGCCTTCGCTGTTTCCGAGGACAGGTCCGACGATGAAGACCACCATCAGCAAGATGCCGATGTCGATCGCGAAGGCATAGAGACGACGGAGCGGGCCCGCGAATTGGAGCCCTAAGTCTTCTATGGACTTGGTCTCGATCCGGTCGCGTTCAGTCGGCGGCACATCTGAAACGGCCCGCTCAGGAGATGCTTGCTGCGGCTCCTCAGGAGGAATCGGGCGGGAACGGTGTCGGCGTCGAGAGGTGGTCATTGTGGGCGATGCAGATTCTATCGCTTTGTCGGGAATGGGAATACACTTACAAACGCTGATCGCATATCTAGGACGGGAGCGAACATGGGCAGACTCGATGGTAGGACGGCATTGATAACGGGCGGAGGCTCGGGTATCGGCGCTGCTTGTGCTGATTTGTTCAGCGCTGAAGGTGCGAATGTGTTTTGCGCCGACTTGAACGTGGATTCGGCGCAGGAAGTGGCGGATCGCGTGAATGGGCGTGGCGGGGCGGCGGCGGCAGATTCAGTCGACGTTACTAAACGTGCTCAGTGCGAGGAAGTCGTGGCGAAAACAGTGGAGAAATTCGGCGGTTTGGATGTGTTGGTGAACAGCGCGGGTGTGACGCCGCGCAAGGCGCCGTTGGATTGGGACTTTGAGCAGAAGTGGGATTGGGTGATTGATATCAATTTGAAAGGGACGCTGTTGATGTCTCACGCGGCTGCACAGGTGATGCTCGCAAATAGATACGGGTCTATCGTGAATTTGGCTTCGATCATCGGGTTGGTGGGGTACACCGCCGGGTTGAGCGACGGATTCAATCCGTATCCGCATTCCAAGGGCGGCGTCGTGCAGATGACGCGAGACATGGGCGTGGCGTTTGCGAAGCGTGGGGTACGAGTGAATGCGCTTTGCCCAGGCTTCACGTATACGGCTCTTACGAAGTCGTTGACTGATGATGATGACATGAGGTTGCAGCTCGAATCGCTGCACCCGATGGGGAGGTTGGGCGAGCCGATCGAGATTGCCTACGCAGCGTTATATCTGGCTTCGGACGAATCTTCGTTCGTGATGGGGGCATGTCTGCCGGTCGACGGTGGTTACACGGCGCAATAGGCGGGAAGGGAGAACATTATGAGATCAGAGAGTGAAATGATGGGGGCAACAGGTTTGGGGCGATTAGAAGGCAAGGTCGGGTTGGTAACTGGCGGTGGGTCAGGTATCGGCGAAGCGAGCGCAAAGCTGTTCTCAGCGGAAGGTGCCAAGGTCGCCGTCGCGGACTTGAACTACGAGGGTGCTGAACGAGTAGCGAACGAAATTAACCGGGACGGTGGATCGGCCACAGCTATCGAGCTGGACGTGGTGGACCAAGACAGCTGCACGGCGGCGGTGGATGCGACGGTGGACAGTTTCGGAAGTGTGGATCTGCTGGTGAACAGCGCGGGCATCGGCTATCGACCGATGCCGGATGTCAGTTTTGAGGAGCGTTGGGACCGTGTTATCAGCGTGAATCTAAAAGGCACAGTGATGATGGCCCGTAAGGCTGCGGAGCAGATGAAGGAGCAGGGCAGCGGATCTATCGTCAACATCGCTTCGATTCGTGGGCTTGTCGGTTATCCCTCGTTCATCACGGACGGATTCCATCCTTATCCGCACTCAAAGGGCGGGGTGGTCAACGCGACGCGGGATATGGCACTTGGATTGGCAAAATCGAATATCCGGGTGAACGCGGTCTGTCCAGCGTTTACGGAAACCGAGATGACGCGTGGCACGAGGGACAACCCGGAGGTTTACGACAAGATCGTGGCTCTGCATCCGATCGGTAGATTTGCACAGCCGATAGAGATCGCCCGCGCCATCCTATTCCTCGCTTCTGACGAGGCGTCGTTTGTTACGGGCGCGTGTCTAGTGATCGACGGGGGATTTACTGCGCAATAAGAGGCGCGTGCCGTTCAGGCGCTCGCCGCCGTCGCCAGCTCCATTGAAGTGGCTGCGCCATTGTCCAACGAACTCGGGCTTGGTTTGCCTTTAACTTCGAAGACCTCGTCGGCCTTGGCGATGATCCACTGGTCGGGTGGATAGACGACGTTTTCGTCTTTTCCGTGATAGGGAAGGAGGTTTAAGACGTGTCGTATGGAGCTAATCCGGGCGCGCATCTTGTCGTCGGATTTGATTATGTACCAAGGCGCGTAGTCGGTGTGAGTGTGGTGGAACATCGCCAACTTCGCGTCGGTGTATTCGTCCCAGCGGTGGTACGAAGCGAGGTCAACAGGGCTCAGCTTCCACTGCTTTAGCGGATCGCGCTGGCGACGCTTGAATCTGCGCTCCTGTTCGATGCGGCTGACGGAAAAGTAGAGCTTGATAATGCGGATGCCGGAGTTGGCCCACATCTGCTCGACCAATGGGGTGTCGCGAAGGAAATCTTGATATTCCTCTTCGGTGCAGAAACCCATGACTTTTTCGACGCCAGCGCGGTTGTACCACGATCGGTCGAAGAGTGCCAGTTCACCGTTGGTGGGAAGATGTCTGACGTAGCGCTGAAAGTACCATTGCCCAGCTTCTTCCTTAGTGGGTTTTTCGAGCGCGATCACCTTTGCGCCACGTGGGTTTAGGTGCTCCATGAATCGCCGAATCGTGCCGCCTTTGCCTGCGGCATCACGACCTTCGAAGATGATGACCACCTTTTCGCCGGTCTCTCGAACCCAGTTCTGCATCTTGACCAGTTCGATTTGGAGCGGGAACTTATGCTCGTAGTAGGCGTCGAGACTGATTTTTCGTTGGTACGGATATGCACCTTCGCGGAAGAATTCTCTCCGTTCTTCGAGAGTGATGTTTTCCGGGTCTGCGGGCGGTTTGTAGTTCCGCAGTTTGCCGCGGGTCATTGAGTCTTCGAAGGAGTCGCCGTATTTGGTCGTGAAGAACCCGTGTGCACGTTCGTGCGCGCTGCCTTTGTATTTGGTGGTGCTTTCCTCGCTCATGGGAAACGCTCGCGTTTGGAATCGGACGTTGAATCAGGTGGTTACAAATATACCAGCGTCACATTGCGTTAGATTGAATATCGATTTTTTCCGCCTCGAACTACACTCGGTAGGTTTGGACATTAACTAAATGTTCCGAAATCGTCCGGATGAAACGGTATTGGGAGGCGCAACTCCATCGAATATAAGCGCGGAGAGCCAATCGGCCATCAAGGGTGACAGCAGGATGCCTTTCTTGCCTGCACCGTTAGCGTAGTACAGGCCCTCGGTGGCATTGGATGCGCCAACTATGGGTAAACCGTCGCTGGCGACGGGTCGAAGGCAAGCGGTCGACTTGACGATGGCGGCGTCGGCAAGTGAGGGCAGATAGTCAGTGACGCCTTTTAGGATGTGCCGTCGTCCCTCGTCCGTGATGTTTCGGTTGAAGCCGCGGTCCCACTCATAGGTACCTGCCCAAACGGTGCCGTCAGGCTTGCGGCCGACGTTGAAGCCGTTGAACCCCGCGCGGTTTTGGAGATCGTTACCGGGTCGTGAGAGGCGCAGGATCTCTCCCTTTATGGGTTTGATTGGAAGGGCGGGTATGCCGTCAATTTGGCTCGTCCATGGACCAGTTGCGGCGATCACAATCGGCGCGTCGACGTGGGTGTCGTCAGCGAGGATGGCGCCTCCGACTCGTCCACCTTGTGTTTTCAACGCCCAAACCTCGCCTTGGACGAAGGTGGCACCTTGACGTTGCGCTTGGTTCGAGATTGACGCTGTATAGCCGTGGCTGTCGAGTTCCCAGCCTGCGTTCACGATGGACGCGGCGAGCATTCCGGGACGTATCGCGGGTTCGAAGGAATAGATCTCGCTGTCGCCGATAATTTCGGCGTTGAACCCCTCCGATTTCATCCACGCTACATCTTCAGCCAGCTGCGCAGCACCGGTTTCATCGTCTGCCAGGGATAGTGAGGTGACCTTTTGCAACCCCCAATCTTCTTCGTCGACGGGAGAAAACTGTTCATAGATTTCTACGTGTTTGGCGATGGCGTTTCGGTAATGTTGGGTCATCGGTCCGGGCACACCATTGCCGAAGTGTGCGGAAAGCCCTCCCCAAGCGTATCCCGACGCATTGAAAGCGACGCCGTCGCGTTCAATGATGGTTGGGTTTATGCCCTTGCTGCTCAGACTTAAGGCGATGGAGCAACCAACGGCACCGGCACCGATAACTATGGCGTCAGCAGTTTGGTGGGTGGGCATAACTATCAACCTTTATTGGACAGATTGCGGAGATTAGAATCTCCATTGAAAGGGTAATGCGAGTTCAGGCAACGGAAAGCGGAATTTGCGCTGGAATCGCTTGATTTGCCTCCGAAAGTTTGCGCGTGTAACTCCGGTCAAGTTGAAATGAGCCGTAAAGGTAAGATTCGGCGCGCCCCCGGTTTCGAAGACCGTGTGGGGGCGAGTTTCGAACGAATCGACGAGTCGATTCGTAGCGCTCGAGATGTGCTTTACTCCCGTGGATATCAGCCGGTCGAGACGCCCCTTATCGAGCAGACCGAGTTGTTTCTGCGCCGTTCCGGCGGGTTGCTTTCAAGCCAGTTATTCGACTTCGCGGCGCCCGACGGCAGCGAGATCAGCCTTCGACCAGAGTTGACCGCGCCGGTGATCCGTCACGCTTTGGAGCAGGACCAGGGACCTTTGCCTTGGCGCTATCAGTACGCGTCGCCGATTTTCCGATACACGGAACGACCGTATGATGCAGCCCCAAGTTCGGTGCCGAGCAAACGTCAGTTCATTCAAGTGGGAGCCGAGTTGATCGGTGCATCGCACCCGGCTGCAGATGGCGAGATCATCGCGGCGGCGTACGCGTTGGCGCGACAACTCGGAATCGAGGATGTCGCGATACGTATAGGTCACGTTGGGCTGATATGGGAGGTATTGGAGGGGTTTAACCTCTCGGAGCGTGCTCGATCCTTTCTAGCGAATCGTGTCTCGGCGTTCAGAATGAGCAGTGAAAGTGGCGCGCGGGTCGAGACGGAAGCGATTCGGCTCGGTTTGATGCCGTCGAATGGGCAGCAAGTTGTCGAAACCCAGGCCTCCGCGGCAGATCTCTTGACCCGGCTGGCTTCTGGTTCCGTCCAATTACCAAGCGCGCCTGAAGTAACTGTTAGAACTGCCGAAGATGTCGTTGAGGGTCTGCGAAGGAAGCTTGACAGCGATGTCAACAACGTTGATTTTCCGGCCGCTATGGAGCTAATGCGCGAGATCGGACGCGTGGCGAGCGGTGCTGAGGCGATTCAATTTGATGCGATACTCCGGGCGAAAGAAGCAATGATGAATTATGGCGTGGCTGCACCGATAGGCCTTGGGAATCTGAGGTCGGTGGTAGCTGCTGCTCAATCAGGCGGTGTTGACGGCCTCGATATGTCTGTCGATCTAGGACTCGCTACTTCGATGGCGTACTATTCCGGCATGATTTTCGAGGTTTGCGCCTTCGTGGATAACGAGCTTGTTCCGATTGGGGGAGGTGGCCGTTACGACGGACTAGCCGCTTCTCTCGGTTCGAACAACGATCTACCAGCGTTGGGGTTCGCTTTGAACCTCGACACCATCTTGGATCTGACCAACGGCTCAGTGTCGAGAGAACCGCATCGCCGATACCTGGTTCTGGCTCCAGATGATGACGGGGCCGCTGACTATATCCTGGAGGCTGCAGCCACGTTACGAGAGCAGGGAAGCCAAGTGGTTTGCGTTTTTGACCACGATGCCGATGTCGATGCGATGGTCGAGTCTTTGGGCGGGGCTGACGTGGTAAGGGTCAGGGTTGACAACGTGGCTTCAGGTGCTTACGAGTTAGTATCCGAGTGATGGACAAGCTACGGCTCGCGATACCGTCGACTGGCGCTTTGGAGAAGGGTGCAGCCCAGCTACTGGCGGATTCTGATGCCGCGGTTAGCCGTGTCAATTCTCGACGTTACACGGCTGAGATCCCTTCGATCCCCGGGATAGAAGTCATCTACCAGCGACAGTCGGACATCACTACGATAGTGGATTCCGGTAATGCAGACTTGGGCATCGTAGGTTTGGATCGCTATCTTGAGAGCCGGTTGGAGGATGGTGACACTTTGGTTGTGGCTCCGGATCTGGAATATGGCCACTCGCGGTTGGTGATTGCCGTGCCGGATTCTTGGCTCGACATCACGTCAATGTTCGATCTATCTGACCTGAGCTTAGAGCTTCACGAGCGCGGTAGAGACCTCCGGGTCGCCACGAAGTATTCGCGATTGGTGAAGCGGTTCTTCAACCGCAGCGGCATTAACTACTTCTCAATGGTTGCGATCAACGGCGCGTTGGAAGCCGCCCCCCGTATCGGTTATGCGGACATCATCGCTGACATCTCGGACACGGGGAATACGTTGCGGGAGAACAATTTAAGGCCATTGGTAGACGGCATAGCGATCGAGTCACAAGCAACCATGATCGGCAACGCGGCGTTGCTGGCAGCTTCGGATGAGAAACTGGATTTGACGCGTCGGTTGCTGGAACGGATAGAGGCGCGATTGCGATCGAGGTCGTATCGACGGGTGACTGCGAACGTCAAGGGGGCGTCAGAGGGAGACATCGCTGAGATGATCTTGGCGTCTCCCGATCTGTCAGGGATGGCCGGTCCCACTGTGTCTAGGGTTTATACGAGCGACGGCAACAGCTGGTTCGCGGTGCAGATAGTCACTCGTAAGAATGACGTGTTGAGGGTGGTGGATCACTTGCGGCAACTCGGAGGCACCGGGACAGCGGTGTCGGATCTGCAATTCCTTTATCAGAGCGAGTGCAATTTGCACACCCGGTTGCTTGAGAACTTGGGGCAGTTCGTAAAGGCGACGGATTAGTGTTGAAGCGGATTTACGGCTTGGACGCCGCGCTAAAAGCGTTCTCGGATCGCAGTACGCAGGAGGAACGCGATGCCCCCCTCACCGATGGCGGGGGCATCTATGATGAGATGCTATCGCCTGAAGCCTTCGCCGACCGCGTGCTTGATGATGTGCGAGAACACGGAGATGCTTTCGTTAGACGGCTTACGAAGGCGTTGGACGGTGCCGAACTCGCATCTTTTGAAGTCCCTGCGGATGTAGTCAAATCCGCAAAAGATCGCCTCAAGCCTAATGAGATAAGTGCCTTGGAACTGGCAGCAGATCGTGTTTCGGCGTTTCAGCGTCGAACTCTGCCAAAGTCCTGGCGCGATGACGCGGCGGGTTACGGAGAGGTGGTGCATCCGGTACAAGCGGTGGGCTGTTGCATTCCTGGAGGGACAGCACCTCTGGCGTCAACGGTAATCATGACGGCGTTGCCGGCGAAGGTGGCAGGTGTCTCATATGTTTGCGTGGTCACACCAGTGGACAAAGACGGATTACCTCATCCTGCGGTATTGGCAGCATGCGACATCGCGGGCGTTGATGCAGTGTTTGCGGTAGGTGGTGCTCAAGCTGTCGCAGCTTTGGCTGTCGGGACAGAATCGATCCCTAAGGTTGACGTTATCTGCGGACCGGGTAGCGTTTGGGTTACGGCTGCCAAGAAACGGGTATTCGGAATTGTGGGCATAGATGGGGTATATGGCCCGACAGAAACTATGATCATCGTTGACGATACTTCCGATGCGGCGGTTGCGGCGGCGGATATGCTTGCGCAGGCCGAACACGACGTTTTGGCGGCTCCGATTTTGGTCGCTTTGTCGGAAGAGTGGGTGGCTGCGGTGGAAGCGGAGTTGGCGACGCAGTTGGAGATGCTGCCGCGGGCGGAGATTGCGATGTCGGCATTGACCGGAAGGGGAGCGGCAGTGGTTGTCGGTACGATCGATGAAGCTCTCGAAGTCGCTGAGGCGTACGCGCCAGAACACCTTTGCTTAGGGTTTGCCGGAGCCAATGAACGCTTGGCAGAGGCTCGTAACGCGGGTGGCCTGTTTGTGGGCGAAAGATCGGGCGAGGTGATGGCCGACTATGTCGCTGGTCCGAGCCATGTGATGCCTACTGGTGGATCAGCTCGCTTCTCGTCGGCGCTCTCGGCGCGCGACTTTGTGAGGGTTACGCCGTTTCTAGATATGAACGAGGAAACGTTTGCAGCGGTCTCGCACGCCGCATCGGATCTGGCGCGTTTGGAAATGCTAGAAGCGCACGCGCGGGCCTCAGATATCCGACGTTGAAGGTAGTATTGCTTAATCGACAGATTCAACAGGCTGGCGACGATGCGAAATTTGCGAGATATGATGCGACCGCATCTCTACAACCCCCAGGGTTACGTAGGTGCACAGCATTCAGACCACTTGGCGACCGCGGCGGGGATCGATCCCACTGATGTTATTCGGTTGAATGCCAACGAGAACCCGTACGAGCCGCTGCAGGAGATTACGGATGCATTGATCGGATTGCCCATCCACGAGTATCCGGACCAAGACCTTGTACGGATGCGAACGGCTCTAAGTGATTACACGGGCAGACCGCCCGATCAGATAATCGCAGGATCAGGTGGGGACGAGATCATTGAACTATTGACGAAACTGTTCGTAGCTCCGGGCGAATCGATGATCGATTGTCCGCCGACGTTCGGGATGTATGAGTTTTGCGCACGGATTTCGGAAGCAGAGCTGATTCCAGTAGAGCGGCACGACGATTGGGAGATCGATATTGAGGCGACAACCGAAGCGATAGAGCGTACCGGAGCCAAAATACTCTTCATCGCGTCACCCAACAATCCCACTGGGAATCTGTTGCCCGAAAGCGACGCTCGCGCGATTCTGGACACCGGGATCGTTCTATGCGTTGATGAAACCTATTACGAGTTTTGCGGTGAGACAACTGCTGGGTTGCTAGATGAGTACGAGAACCTCGTCGTTCTAAGGTCGTTCAGCAAGTGGGCAGGCATCGCAGGTTTAAGGATCGGATATGCGATCGGTTCAGAGTTGATCGTTGATCATTTGATGACGATCAAGCAGCCGTACAACCTCAACATCGCGGCGGAATCGGCAGGATTAGCCGCTTTGGAGAACAAGGACAAGCTTCTCGCTCGGATCGACACCTTGACCGGTGAGCGGAAGCGGATCGAATCAGTTATCGATGAGCTGGACGGGATTAGTTACTCGCCTTCGTCTGCGAACTTTCTTCTGATGAAGTTCGACGGCATGAGCGGCGACGAAGTCTACGAGTTCTTGGCTCGCCGAGGCATTTTCGCTCGCAAGTTCAGTGGAAGGCGTCTGGAGAACTCCATCAGGGTCAGCGTGGGGACACCGCCGCAGAACGACCTAGTGATTGACGCTCTGCAAGATCTGGCTTGAGGCTCTCGGATGCAACCAAACGCGGGGTTTTGCCGCGTCTGCTCATTCGATAATTGAGGTTTGAGGTGCTTAGATGAGTGATCGCATCGCAGAGATAACCCGCGAAACTGGTGAGACGAACATCCGCGTCCGCCTGAACATCGACGGGCAGGGCAGAGCCGAGATCGATACACCGATCGGTTTCATGAACCACATGCTCCACGCGCTCGCGAAGCATTCGATGATCGATCTCTCCGTAACGGCGACGGGCGACATAGAGACAGGCTCGCATCACACCGTTGAGGACACCGCAATCGTAATGGGCCGCTGTTTGGGCGAAGCGTTAGGGGATTGCACCGGGATCATCCGGATGTCGAGCAAATACGTTCCTCTAGACGAGGCTTTGTCACACGCTGTTGTTGATCTAAGCGGTAGAGGTTATCCCGTGATCAACATGGGATCAAATTCCAACGTAGGCGATTTTTCACCAGACATGGTGCGTCATTTCTTCGAGTCTATGGCGTACGAAGGGCGTTTCAACCTGCACTTGACGGTCTTGCGCGGCACCAACGAGCACCACATGATCGAGTCTGCGTTCAAGGCGTTTGCGAGAGCGTTACGAGAAGCGGCATCAGTCGACGAGCGCGCTAGCGGCGCAGTGCCGAGCACCAAGGGAACACTGTCGGGCTGAAAATACTGCCCGTATCTTCTTCGTATCCAATTAACATCGGCCTCGAACGAGGCTAAATTGGCGCGTCTACCTCACCGGAATCGTCAGGAGGGCGATGATGATAGATCAGACGAATTGGCGCAGGTCGTTTTTCGAATGGGCATCGATCGCGGTGATACTGGCGGCGGCGTTGGTGTCAACTTTGGATACCGACATCCCGGCCTTGATCCACGCGAAATGGGGACCAGCCAACGGTTGGATCGACGACATCGCTTACGGAGCAGTGATCTTCTTCGGCGTCGAATACATCGTGCGATTGGCGACCGCTCCGAACAAGCGCGAGTATGCGTTCTCCTTCTTCGGTATCGTCGACCTCATTGCAGTCCTCGCCGGATTAGCTGCACTGCCGCAGTTCGCGTTCCTGCGGCTGTTGCGAGTGTTGCAGATCGTCCGGCTATTGAAACTTGCACGTTACAGCAGTGCGTTGGCGACCCTGGCCAAATCATTCGGCTCGATGCGTGATGAGATCGTCATGTTTTTGAACGTTACCGGCCTGTTGATCTTCATGGCGGCTTTCGGCGTCTACCACTTTGAGCACGAAGCCCAGCCTGAGCAATTCAGCCACCTCGGAGATGCCTTGTGGTGGGCCGTAGCGACCCTAACAACAGTTGGATATGGGGATATCTATCCGGTCACGATTGGCGGGAAGATCATGACCGCCATCGTCGTCCTTTGCGGTCTGGGCATCGTCGCCGCGCCTGCTGGCATCGTCGCGACTGCGATGGCAACAGCGTTAAGGCAGAAGAACGGAGACGGACAGGAGAGTGACGCCGAGACTCAATCAATGACTTCAACGGAGTAGGTCTCGATCACAGGGTTGGCTAGCAATGTTTCGCACATTTGACGCGCCGTGTCTGATGCCGTTTCAGCATCCTCTGCCGCAATTTGCACGTCGAAGAACTTTCCGGCGCTCAGCGAGGCGATCTGATCGAATCCCAAACGTCCCAAAGCCCTGTTGATGGTCTCGGATTCGGGATCATGGATGCCGGGCTTGAAGTAGACACGGATATGCGCGAGATATGTGCCGCTCATGTTTATCTGACGTCGATCACCTGACCGGCGTCATTCCGGCAACTTGCGGTTCAAAGCCTCGGTCGAAATATGCGTCGATGAACTCCAATATTTTCGGTTCGTCGACTTCATCCAACCGGAGATGGTGGCGCCACGCGGTTAGGGTGATCACGGTATCCATGAAGGGATATGGCGAGATGATGAAGCCCGTGTAGGTGTCATCGTCGTTCCAGTCCCTAGCGATCTGCTGGAACTTCTCGGCGATCGCGGTGCATCCGTCACCGGAGCACTTTGTGGTGTCGTAGTGCATGCCGATACCGCCGTGTTCGAGGTTGTGGATCAGGACTTGATCGGGGAGGACGCGCTGGTATGGTCCCCATCCGGCCGGAGCGCGCTCATAGTTGTTGGCTTGGCTGCCAAGGGTGTTCCAGTGCGGACCAGATGTTGGCGGATAGACGCTGTAACGGGTTTCAGGCACGACGGATTCTGGTACGTGGGCACGTCCATCGTCGGGGTCTTCCGGGACGGGGCCACCGACGTTGTAGGGCCCGCGTTCACCTCCCAGCGGTTGATCTCTTGACACAAACCCCTGTTGGAACACGAGGGCAAAGATGATGAAGACCGCACCCACCGAACCTAGAGCGATGAGGACAGTCCGTTTCCGTTGCTTGCGACGATTGCTGCGTCTTCGGCGTTCCTCACGGACCTGCGACCGTGTCATGCCCCGACGGTGATCGGGGCGAGTCGTAGCTACTCTGTTTCTCGACTGTGCCATGAAACTACGATTCTATTTCACACTTGGGATGCGGTGGTTCAGGACGGGAATGTTGAGCCAGTCAATCGTTCATAAGCGAAGATGTAGCGTTGCCGCGTCATGTCCAGCACCTCGCTTGGAACCTTGGGTGGTGGTGGTTCTCGATTCCAACCGGTCTGCATCAGCCATTCGCGGAGGTGTTGCTTGTCATACGCTGGTGGGAACGCGCCGGGTTTCCAATCTTCCACATCCCAGAAGCGGCTCGAATCGGGTGTCAAAACCTCATCGATAAGCGTCAGGTTGCCGTCGACGAATCCGAATTCGAACTTCGTGTCCACCAGAATCATGCCGCGATCGGACGCGTGTTGATGGGCTCGTTCGTAGATCTCGATGCTTACGCGTTTGAGTTGCTGGTACAGCTCCGCTCCGACGAGTTCGATCGCTTCCGCTTCAGTTAACGGCAGATCGTGTCCCTCTTCGGCTTTAGTCGAAGGCGTGAACATCGGTTCGGGCAATCTCTCGGCAGGGCGGAGTCCTTTGGGCAGTTCGGCTCCGTTGAGGGTACCGTGGGCTTCGTATTCCGCCCAGCCGGCCCCGGCGAGGTAACCGCGTACAACACACTCCATGTCGATGCGGTCTGCTTCTCGGATCAACATCGCGCGATCGTTCCACTCAGGGGGTAGGTAAGTGAGCGCGCCGCTCCGTTCGAGATCAGATTCACTCACTATTGCGATCATGTGGTTGTCGACGATGTCACCAATCACATTCCTGAACCAAAACTCCGACATCTGAGCCAGTAATACGCCTTTCTGCGGCACTGGGTCGTCCATGATGACGTCGAAAGCCGAGATACGGTCGGTGGCGATCATCATGAGTACGCCGTCGGACACGCGGTAGGTGTCGCGCACCTTGCCGCGATGGACGAGCCCGGGCAGGTAGGTGGACAACACTGTTGTGGACACGTTCAATTCGATGCCGAGGCGGTCGAAAATCTGGTCAACCTGCTCGATGAAGTAGTTGTAGTCGAAGAGATTCGCCAAGTCCGTCTCGTCTAGGTGTTGGTTAACGACCTCGTCCTGACTGATTAAGGATTGAAAATCAGTTTCCTTGTCCAGAGCTTGCATGGCTGCTAGTTGGACGGCGTCGTAAGCCTCCCCGCGTTCCATACCAGCTTCGACGAGAGCGAGCATCACCCTTGGAGAGAAGACTAGGCCGTGAGTGAGTTCCATGTTGCGTCGCATCCGGTCAGGCTTGACCGTCATGTTGGCGATGATGCCGGTCATCAAATCGAGGATGTAGTCGAGCGCCAAAGATGAATCCGCCAGCACAATACGTTCGGCCGACGAGTGGGAAATATCTCGTTCGTGCCAGAGTGCAACATTTTCGAGTCCCACGATAGAGTTTGATCGGATTACCCGAGCCAAACCACAGATGCGTTCGGAAAGCTCTGGGTTCCGCTTGTGCGGCATCGACGATGAGCCCTTGCTTACATATCCAAGTCTGCCGAACGGCTCCTCGACCTCGCCGACCTCGGTGCGTTGGAGCGCGCGGATCTCGGTCGCTATCTTGTCTAGCGTTGCGGCTACTAGCGCCAGTACCTGAAGGTATTCGGCATGGCGATCACGTTGGATGACTTGGTTCGAGACTTCGGCTGGTTTAAGGCCTAATTGGGCGCAGACGTGGTTTTCGATCTCGATCGGGATGCCTGCGAATGTCCCGACTGGCCCTGACAACATGCCGACTGAGACGCGATCCCGCATAGCCATGACACGTTCGCGGTTGCGTCGCATCTCGGACCACCACAGCGCGAGTTTGAGGCCGAATGACATCGGTTCGGCGTGGATGCCGTGCGACCTGCCCATGCAGAGTGTGTGCTTGAACTCGACCGCTCGGGACGCAAGTGTTGACATCAGTACGTCGATTCCCGACAGAAGCAGCTCGGTTGAGTCGGATAGCTGCATCGCTAGGGCGGTGTCTTTGACATCGTTGGAGGTTAGGCCGTGATGTATCCAACGTCCTTCTTCGCCTAGGCTCGTGGCAACTGCACGCGTGAACGAAACGAGATCATGCCGCGTTTCTTCGAACTGGCGGTCATACTCGGTGCGGGAGAATTCCGCGTTACGAATCTTCGCCATGTCATCCCCATCGATGACGCCGAGTTTCGACCAGGCTTCACACGCTGCAATCTCAACCTTCAGCCACAGGTCGAACTGGTGCTCCTCCGACCATATTCGGCTCATCTCGGGTCTTGAGTAACGGGGGATCACGTCGGGAAACGGCTCAGGCAGTGTTTCAGTTGGCTAAGTGTCGGAAAACCTGAATCCTAACGCAGGTTCGGATTAGAGTGCGCCATCTGCGATATCGGATCGATAGCGTGAGCCTGCGAATTCGACGCCTTCAGCGATCCGATACGCGGATATTCGAGCGTTCTCTACAGATTCGCTCGACGATGCGGTCGCGACCAGCACTCGCCCTCCGGCTGTAACGAGTTCACCATCGTCGCTCTCAGTTGTGCCGGCATGAAACACGACGGCATCCTCATCGTCGGGCAGATCACCCGTGATTGGGAAACCTGTCTCATACGCCTCGGGATAAGCACTTGACACGACGACGACGCCCACAGCGCACTTGTTGTTCCATGCGACCGGCGTTTCGTTGAGCCGTCCCTCCGCGACCGCCAAACATATCTCGGCGAGGTCGGAATCGAGCCGAAGCATCAGCGGCTCACATTCTGGGTCTCCAAAGCGGCAGTTGAACTCGATCACTTGAGGCCCGCTATCTGTCAGCATCAATCCGGCGTAAAGAATCCCTTGATACGGATTTCCCTCAGTTACCAAAGCATGTGCCGCAGGCTCAAGGATGGTTTCGCAGATGTGATCGAGATCGGAGGTCGAACAGAGGTATGGCGACGTGTAAGCTCCCATGCCGCCCGTGTTTGCTCCTATGTCGTCGTCATAGGCGCGTTTGTAATCGCGGGCGGCAACAGGTGTCGAAACGGTTTCTCCGTTGACAAAGGCGAATACGCTCAGTTCGGGGCCGGACAGGCGCTCTTCGATCACGATAGTTTCGCCCGCGTAGCCGAATGCCCGATGATGCAAAGCATCGGTGATCGCCGCTATCGCATCCTCATGGTTCTCTGGCACCGTAACGCCTTTTCCGGCTGCCAGACCGTCAGCTTTGACAACGATCGACCCTTCCGGGATCGATTCAATGTATTGGATCGCCGTCGATGCATCGTCGAAAGTTCGGCTCTCAGGGCACGGAATGCCGTAGCGGTACATAACCTCGTTAGCCCACGATTTGGAGCCTTCGATCCGAGCGGCGGCCGCGGAAGGACCGAACGTCGGAATCCCTCGCGAACGGAGTTCATCGGCCAGCCCTAGTACGAGCGGCGCTTCAGGGCCGACGACGACCAAATCTGGCTCGATATCGGTCGCTAGGGAAACCAATCCATTAACATCTTCGGCGCCAACATCGACTAGTTCAGCGTGCTTCGCCATCCCCGGATTCCCCGGGGCGCAGACGATCTCAGATACTAGGTCAGACTTTGTGAGCTTCCACGTTAATGAGTGTTCTCTACCGCCAGAACCGACTACGAGGATCTTCATTTTCCATTAGGGATTGAATCGTTGATCGGCGCGTATGGAGCGAGGGATCATTCCCACTCAATAGTTCCGGGCGGTTTGCTGGTTACGTCAAGGACCACGCGGTTGATCTCCGGAACTTCGTTCACGATCCGGTTGGACATCCGCGCAATAGTTTCGTACGGTAGCCGCGCCCAATCAGCAGTCATCGCGTCGGTGCTCACGACAGCTCGTATCGCAACAACGTATTGATAGGTTCGGGCATCGCCCATCACACCGACGCTCTGCGTGTTTGTGAGGACGGCGAAGCTTTGCCAAAGCTGCTCGTACAGGCCCGCGTCTTTGATCTCGTCCACGACGATCCAATCGGCGGCGCGCAGAATCTCCAGCTTCTCATAGGTGACTTCACCCATGATGCGTATCGCCAGACCGGGTCCTGGAAATGGCTGACGGTTCACCGACTGCGCTGACAAACCGAGCTCGCGGCCTGCTTCACGCACTTCATCCTTGAACATGTGACGAAGCGGCTCGACGAGTTTCAGGTCCATCTTCTCTGGCAATCCGCCAACATTGTGATGCGTCTTGATCTTGTGCGCCGCAGAGCTTTCAGGAGAAACAGACTCGATTACGTCGGGGTAGAGCGTACCCTGGGCGAGGAAGTCAACCTGCCCGATATCCCTGGCCTCCTGCTCGAAGATGCGGATGAACTCCTCACCGATTCTTCGACGTTTCTCTTCAGGATCTATGACGCCCTTAAGTGCTGAAAGGAACCGCTCAGTTCCGTCTACGAATCGGAGATTGACTCCTAGTTGACTCGCAAACACTGTGCGTACACGCTCAGCTTCGCCGCGACGCATCAAACCGTTGTCTACGAATATGCAAGTCAGCCGGTCACCAATCGCACGATGGATCAACGCCGCCGCAACGGACGAATCGACGCCGCCAGACAGCGCACAAACGACCTTTCCATCGCCCACCTGCTGACGAATTCTGAAGATCGAATCTCGAACGAAGTTGCGCGGTGTCCATGATCCTGACGCTCCGCAAATCCCGTGCACAAAGTTGCGGATTATCTGGTCGCCCTGTTGGGTGTGTGTAACCTCGGGGTGGAACTGGATGCCGTAGGCGCGCATCACCTCGTTGCCCATCACTGCGCACGGCGAGTTCTCCGAGAACGCGAGCGAAAAGAACCCGGGCGGCATCTCGGAAATGCGGTCGCCGTGGCTCATCCACACTGGAACTGTGGTGTCCAGGCCGACGAACAACGGATGCGCCGCACCATTTAGGTGCAAAAGCGCATGGCCATATTCCCTCTCAATGCCCGCAATTACGGCTCCGCCCAGTTGGTGCGCCAACGCCTGCATTCCGTAACAGATGCCCAATATCGGCACACCGGAATCGAAGACCCACGACGGTATCAACGGAGCGCCATTGTCGTAGACGCTGTTAGGGCCGCCGCTTAGGATGATGCCCTTCACGTCTTGAAGGTGCAGAATGTCGGGCCCAGCATCGAACGGAATGATCTCGCAGTAGACGTTGGCCTCGCGTACCCGCCTCGCGATCAATCGGCTGTATTGCGAACCAAAGTCGAGGATGACTATCGACTCGGTGCGAACTGGGACGGAGGGTGATTCGCCGCTGAGCAGATCGCGTTCGGCGATCTCGAGATAGGTGTTCAGTTCAATGTCGTCGGAAGTGGCGACGCGGCGTGAACTGGTCTCGGTGGTGACTTCGGACATATTTGCAACGGTACCTGACTTGGATTCTAATGCGTTCAACTACTTCAATAACTCCACCGTAGGAATAGGCCGACGTGCGGTGTACGATATTGATTGGAACAGAATTTGACTGGTGAGAGCAGGTTCTTCGAACTTTGGAAAAGATCGATTTGAGCGAGGCCGTCGATGCGGTCAGGTCTGGTGGCGTCATTGCGTTTCCCACCGACACTTTCTACGCCCTAGGTGTGGACGCGATGAATGAATCTGCGATTCGAAGAGCATTCGATGCCAAACGCCGGCCTGCGACGATGCCCATGCCCGTACTGATATCCGACCCGTTGCAGGCTGATAGGTTCACTTCTGCGTTCGATACGGCATCGTATATGTTGGCGGATCGATTCTGGCCTGGCGCGCTTACGGTTGTGGTTGAAGCCCGAGATGAAGTGCCTGATGTGCTTATGGGCGGCTTCGGAACAGTTGGATTGCGAGTTCCCGATCACGAGCTAGCGCGCCGAATCATCTCTGAAGCGGGATGCGGCATTACTGGAACTTCTGCCAATATCTCAGGAGAGCCACCGTCGAAGGATTGGCAGAGCGTCGAGGAGTCGATGGGAGATGTATTGGACGCGATAGTGGTTGGAGAGTGCGGCAACGCTACGTCGGCATCGACCGTAGTCCGAGTCGTTGACGGTTCGATTCACGTGTTGCGCCCAGGTCCGATCACAGCCGAACAGATGGAACGCGAACTGGTGGTGATGTGATGACGTACTCATCGCGAGGCGTTGACAGTTTGTTGCCGCCTGAGGCCGAGGATCAACTTGAACTCGCCATCAAGGCTCGTTTCGAAGGACGCGATCTCGAAATCTATCGCATGATGGCGTTTCAACTCGGCCACGAAGACGGGGGCGGTGTCCAGACTACGGGACCTGTAGAGCGTCGATTGCATGGTTCGCTGCTCCTGGCAGTGGCCCAGGCATTACACGGCGACTACTCAATCGGGCTGAAATACGCGGTTTCAGTTGAGCTGATGCACAACTTTGCCCTGATACATGGCGACGTTCAGGATGGGAACACGGAGCGCATGGGAAGGGCATCGGTTTGGTGGAAATGGGGGCCGTCGCAGGCGATCAACACTGGTGATGGGATGCACGCAATGGCGCGGCTGTCGCTGTTCGAACTTTGCGATGAGGGTGAACCGCTGGAGCGCGTAAGCGCGGCCTTGGAGATCGTTGATGATGCGGTGTTGAACCGGTGCGAAGGGGAATATCTTGATGTCGCGTTTCAGGAACGCACTTCAGTCAGCGTGGACGATTATCTTGACATGGTTGTCAAGCGCGTCGGGTCACTGTACGGCGCCTCGGCGGAGCTGGCGTCGATCCTTAAGGACGACTTCGGTACTCCACGGCGAGAGGCACTGCGACGGTTTGGTGAGAATATCGGCGTTGTGAAGCAGCTAGTTGCCGATTACCGAGCGATCTTCGGCTCGGAAGAACGAGACCCGGTTCAGCAGGGAAGGATCATTTCAAAGAAGAAGAGCCTGCCGTTGGCGTATCTGTTTGACACGGTCAAGGATCCATCGGTTTTGCGAAGGGCGGGGGAGATGTTTATGCAACGTGTTATCGATCCGTCCCGGATCGCGGAGTTGACGGCGATGACGGCTGATGCTGGCGGTGAGGAGTTCACACACGGACAGATCGAAAAACACGCGATGGACGCGGAAGCGGCATTATCTGACGCAGGTATCGACGCGGATTCGGCAGCAAGCTTGATGTCGCTCGCTCGTGAGATCGGCGATGTAAGTCAGGTCGAAGAACCGGCGGTTGCGGGCGGTTAACGGTTCGAGGCAGGCTCGTTGGCAACCGTATTGCCAAAGATTGAAGAGGTCGACCTGCGCGACAAACGCGTGTTGTTACGTGCCGACTTAAACGTGACATTCCGGCCCGGCACTACGGAGATTTCGGACGATAGCCGCATTCATGCGTCATTGGGTTCTTTAGAGTTGCTGCGCAACATGGGTGCGAAGGTGGTGATGTGCTCTCATCTAGGGCGTCCCAAAGGGCAAGTCGTTCCGGATATGCGCATTGAGCCCGTACGAGGACGCCTTGCGGACCTGCTTGGATTTAAGGTCCGATACGCTGGAGGGCCCGTAGGAGACGAACCGAAGAGCGTCGTTGACGATCTCGTTGCTGGCGAGGTGGCGATCCTCGAAAATCTGCGGTTTGATCCTGGCGAGGAGGCCAACGATCCGTCGTTTTCTAACGCTCTGGCATCTCTCGCGGAAATCTATGTCAATGACGCGTTCGGTGCATCGCATAGGAGTCATGCGTCGATCGTTGGCGTTACTTCGTGGTTGCCGACATTCGCCGGTCTGTTGATGAGGGACGAGATAACAGCCTTGGAACGTGCGGTTCAATCAGATGAGCGGCCCGCGGTGGCGATCTTGGGAGGTGCGAAGGTCGCAGACAAGTTGGGCGTCGTCAAAAACCTGTCACCTAATGTCGACGCTGTCTTGATTGGCGGTGGAATGGTGTCTGCGATGCTTGCAGCGCAACATAAGCGAGTTGGTTCTGTCGAATTAGCCGATGATGAGTTATCGGCGGCTAGACAATTGCTCGACGACGATCTGATCGCCAGCAAGTTGAAACTTCCGAGCGACGTGGTGGTTGCCGATGAGTTTGCCGAGGATGCGCATTCACATGAAGTTCGAGTCGACGAAATACCGGATACTGGGTTCATCCTAGACATCGGATCCGCTACGGTTTCTGCGTATAAAGATTTGATTTTGGCAGCGAAGAAGGTCATCTGGAACGGTCCTATGGGGCTGTTCGAATGGCAACCATTCGCTCGCGGCACTACTGTGGTCGCTGAGGCGATATCGGACAATGCCGATGCGTTCAAGTTGGCTGGCGGTGGATCTACCGTTGAGGCAATCAATTCGTTGGGCATCGCCCACCGATTGACGCACATATCAACGGGCGGAGGAGCGTCTCTGGAATACATGGAGGGCAAGACGCTGCCTGGCATTGCGGCGTTGCAATAGGAGTAGTTGCGTATCCGCGTTGCATCAGCATCGTTAATTACGGATTCGACGTAGATGTCCCGGTTTGAGGTGGTTGACGATTTGGAGATGTAGGTTTATGGTTAATCTGCGCGGTTGAAATTGCGAAAACAATCCAAGTTCTTGAAAAGGTGACAAGGCTCAGAGCGAAATTTGACGATTCGCAAACCGTTAATCGCGGGTAACTGGAAAATGAATACCACGCCTCAAGAGGGCGTGGGACTAGCACAGTCGATCTGCCGCTCTGCTGGCAGTTTAGACGTGGTTGACGTTATTCTGTGCCCTCCGTTCACCTCGCTTATCGCAGTCTACGGCGTGGTTCACAACACTTCCGTGATGCTCGGCGCGCAGAACGTGAACCAGCATGTGAACGGCGCGTACACGGGTGAAGTTTCGGTTGAGATGTTACGAGGTTTGGTGGAGTTTGTGATCGTCGGGCACTCCGAGCGTCGGCAGCAATTTGGGGAAACCGACCAGATAGTCTCTGCCAAGGCATCCGCGGTCATCGACGCTGGGATGACAGCGATCATCTGCGTCGGTGAAGACGACGTTGAACGCCAAAGGAGGCGAGCCGAACGCTTCGTGCGGAGGCAGATTCGCCTCGGGCTATCGAGTGTGGATGATCCATCCAAGATCGTGATCGCATACGAACCGATATGGGCGATCGGCACCGGAGTCGCCGCCACCATCGGGCAGATCGAGTACATGGCTGCTTCGATACGTGAAGAGTTGTGCGAGGTTTTCGACCAGGAGGTCGCTGACGGGATCCGTGTGCTGTACGGCGGCAGCACGAACTCCGGTAACATTGGTCAAATCGTTGCTAGTCCAACAGTCGATGGAGCGTTGGTCGGCGGTGCGAGTCTCGACGATGCGGAGTTCTCCTCGATGATTTCGATAATGGCGGAGTCGTTGGCGGCCGCTTGACGTTATTTCGGATTGACGGAAGATAAATCACTGTCCAGCCGTATCCGCGTCGTAACTGTGGTAGGTGCCACCGCTACGGGCAAGACATCTTTAGGAATCGATCTTGCGTTGCGGTTCGATGGTGAGATCGTGAACGCTGACTCACGTCTTTTTTATCGCGGGATGGACATCGGCACCGCGAAACCGTCCAAAGATGAACAGCGCGGTGTTGAGCATCATCTGATTGACATCCTTGATCCACGGTCTGCGTATAGTTTGAGCGATTTCCTGCGAGAAGCTAGAAACGCGATATCTGATATTGAGAGTCGTGGCAGACTGCCGATCGTTGTTGGGGGTTCGGGACAATACATCTGGGGACTTCTGGAGGGCTGGGAAGTACCCGAAATACCGCCCAATGTCGAATTGAGGCAAGAACTCGAGCGGCAATTTCGTGAAGAAGGCATCGAAGCGCTTCAAAGGCGGCTCAAGGCCAGTGGCGCACGTAACACTGACAAAGTAGAAATACTCAATCCGCGACGTTTGATTCGCGCCGTCGAGCGGGCAGTAGCAACCGGGGACGCGATGGGAGGTGCTAGCAAGAGCGATGACCCGCCTTACGACACACTGGTTATCGGACTGACGGCACCACGGGAGCATCTGCACGTCCGTGTGGAGAAGCGCGTTGACGAGATGTTTGCTGCGGGATGGCGGGATGAGGTGGTCCAGCTTATAGATCGGGGAGTGACGCCTAATTTGCCCTCAATGTCCGCGATCGGTTATCGCCAATTAACTGACTATGTTGGTGGTTCGATAACTTGGGAAGAGATGCGGGATCAGGTGTTAATCGGCAATCACCGTCTCATTGGTGCGCAAAACAATTGGTTCAAGGCGCGGGACGAACGGATCATGTGGGTTGATATAACCGACGGCGATCCCGTGAAGCAAGTCGCGGAACTAGTCAATGAATGGCTGTACGAACCTAGCGTTTCACAGGTTGCAGGATAGAATCGCTGGATAATCGAAAGAACCGATAAGAGGAATCTCGATTGGTGATTGAATTTGCTAAGCTGCATGGCTGCGGCAACGACTATATAGCTGTTGACGGGCGCTCTATTGAGCGCGATTGGGCGGCGTTAACGGTGGAGATGAGTCGTCCGGCGTTTGGCATCGGCTCCGACGGCATCGTTTTGCTCCAAGATTCGGATGTTGCGCAGGTCCGGATGCGCGTTTACAACCCTGACGGTTCCGAGGCCGAGATGAGCGGCAACGGAATCAGGCTTTTTGCGAAGTTCGTGCTCGATCGAGGCATCGCTGAACCTGAAAATGGTGGATTAACGGTCGAAACCTTGGGCGGCATTCGAACCATCTGGCCTGAGATGGTCGATGGTCGAATGAAGTCGGCACGCGTGGCAATGGGGCCAGCAATGTTCACGGCGTCGGAAGTGCCGGTTGACACATCAGGCATGGGCAACATAGACGAAGTTATCTCGGAAACAATCGAGATCGGCGGTGCCGAGCTGACTATAACGTGTTTGGCCATCGGCAATCCCCACGCCGTCGCCATCATGGACACCCCTGTCGAAGATTTTCCGCTCGTGGAAGTTGGCCCGTTCGTCGAGAACCACCCGATGTTTCCGCAACGGATCAACTTCGAGATCGTGAATGTCTATGCCCATGATCGGATTCGGGCGCGAATTTTCGAACGTGGCGCAGGGGAGACGCTGTCATCCGGAACCGGCAGCACTGCATCCGCTTTTGCGAGCCGCAAACTGGGATTGGTCGATGATGCCGTTGATGTCGTCGTCGATGGCGGCATTCTGCGAATATCTTGGGACGAAAACGACGAGGCGTTCTTAGAAGGCCCTGCCGTTGAAGTCTTTACAGGTGTCTGGAACGAATAACATCGATGCCTGAAGCATCGAACCATCAGGTCTAGGAAAAATGCCAGAACTAGCGCGACGAGTGCAGCAACTGCCTCCGTACCTCTTTGTCAACATCTCTCGGGCCATCGCTGCCAAGAAGGCACAGGGCATCGATGTAGTCTCTTTCGGTATCGGCGACCCCGATATCCCGACGCCCGACGTCGTGCTCGACGCTCTGGATCGAGGTGCGCGCAAGACTCCCAATCATCGGTATCCGGAGAGCGAAGGCTTGCCAGAGTTCAGAGAGGCGGTCTGCGACTTTTATGCGCGTCGCTTCGGAGTGGAATTGGATCCTGGAAGCGAAGCGATCAATTTGATCGGTGCCAAAGAGGGGATTGCACATGCCGCGTTGTGCTTCATCGATCCCGGAGACATCTCCATTTCTCCCGATCCTGCATATCCGGTCTACGAGATAGGGACGATGTTCGCGGGCGGTGAGACTCACTTTGTGCCTCTGAAAGAAGGGAACGGATACCTGGTAGATTTCGCGGACATACCGACCGATGTCGCGCGTCAAGCCAAGACCATTTGGCTCAACTATCCGAACAACCCAACGGGCGCAGTCGCGGACCTCGCTTACTTCGAGGAAGCGGTGGCTTACGCAAGGGAGTTTGATCTTTATCTGCTGCACGACGCTTGCTATACGGAGGTAACGTTTGACGGCTATGTTGCGCCCAGCATTCTGCAGATAGACGATGCGAGAGACGTTGCAATGGAGTTCCATTCGCTGTCCAAGACAGCGAACATGACTGGTTGGCGTGTCGGAGCAGCGGTCGGCAACTCCGAAATGGTAGACGCGTTGATGCGAGTGAAATCGAACATCGACTCGGGACTTTCGCAGGCGATACAGGAGATGGGTATCGAGGCGTTGAACCTGCCTCAGGATTGGATTGATGCCAACAATGCGATCTACAAGCGGCGTCGTGACAAAGTCGTCGCGGCATTGAACGAGATCGGGTTGGCAGCCGCAACGCCGAAGGCCACGCTGTACATCTGGACACGCGTGCCGGAGGGTTATACTTCGGCCAGTTTCGCTGAAAAAATGCTCCAAGAGCGCGATGTCGTCGTCACTCCAGGCGCCTCGTACGGACCCTCAGGAGAGGGCTACATTCGGCTCTCGCTCACGATCCCCGACGACCAGATCGACGAAGGCATACGTCGGATATCGGGTTGGAGCATCTGATTCAGCTTATTTCACGGAGATACATTGGCTAGACGCAATCGATTGCATTGGACAGCGGCGCGGCGCGAACGCGCGTGCCTGGTGGGTGTTCGGGTTCGCAGGCAGAGGAACGGCTGGACGCTTGAAGATTCCGTTTCGGAACTTGGCGCGTTGGCTAGAGCGGCGGGAGCGAATCCGGTCGCAAAGGTTACGCAGACGCTGAATGCGCCTTCGCCGACGTACGTGGGTTCCGGGAAACTCGAGGAGATCGAAGATACCGTCTACGAACATCACGTCGAGACGGTGATCTGCGACGATGAGTTGACGCCGGCGCAGCAACGCGTGCTTGAAGACCGTTTGCAGGTGAAGGTGATTGATCGGACGGCGTTGATCCTTGACATTTTTGCGGGTAGAGCGAGGACGCGCGAGGGTAAATTGCAAGTTGAGCTGGCACAGGTCGAGTATCTGATGCCACGGCTCGCAGGGCAATGGTCGCACTTGGAGCGGCTAGGCGGCGGTATTGGGACCCGTGGACCGGGTGAATCGCAGATTGAGACGGACCGTCGTTTGATGCGTTTGCGGGCGCGTGATCTGCGACGGACGATCTCGAACGTCCGAGACCAGCGAGGCGCACAGCGGCGTCGGAGAACGCGTGGGGACGTGCGGATGGTATCGCTGGTGGGATATACGAACGCTGGTAAATCGGCGCTTTTCAACACTTTGACGGGCTCTGACATCAGATCGATCGACCGGCCGTTCGAAACGCTGGATACGACGACTAGGCGGTTGTTCCTGCCATCGGGTACGGCTGCGACGCTGAGCGACACGGTAGGTTTTATCAACAAGCTTCCGCCGATTCTCATCGATGCGTTTCACGCGACGCTGGAGGAGGCGATGTTCGCCGATCTTCTGGTGCATGTCACCGACATCTCGAATCCGCTCGCCGCGGAAGCTGCGGAGGTGGTAGACAGTGTTCTGGAGGATCTTGGCCTGGGAGATACGCCGCGTGTTTTGGTATTGAACAAGCTTGATCTGGTGTCGGATGAGCCGCCGACCGATAGAAAGGGTTCGGAGAACGGCGCGGTAATGACCTCGGCGTTGAAGCGGTGGGGGATCGATCATTTGCGCATCGCGATCGATGCGGCGCTGGCGGACGACGTTGGTAATGGCATGAAGACCGGTGTGGCGGTAGCGACGGAAGTCTAAACCTGCTAGCTGCCGTGGGATTAGACGCGGAGGTGGTTGTTGCGCGGATAATCGTTGCGATAGGTTACTTCGCACTAGACATGTTATGTAAAGCTGGAAGTGGTTGAGGCGCTTCGCGAAACGGTCAAGCAATCGGTTTCGGCTTGCCCTTCGTATACTTTGATATCGATGCGACTTTGAAACGGACGGGTTCGTTGCCCGGGTTCCTATGAAACTGACGACCATCACTCACCGCGTTTCTTTCTATCTGGTGTTGGCACTGTCGCTGACGCTGTTGCTGACGTTGGCATGCAGTTCCGGCGGCGAGGAAACAGTTGAAGTTGTCGCTGGTGACAACGCAGTCGTTACCGCGGCAGTCGAGGTTGTGGTGGCTACTGAAGCTCCTGTGGATGAGGTTGTGGAAGCCGCGATTGAAGCACCTGATATCAAGGTTGAGATCGTTGGGTCGGATGTGGTTGTCGAAGAACCGCCAGCAACTGGCGAGTTCCGGCAAGAGGCTGTGCCTAACATCGTCGAGATGCCTGCGACGCGGCAGATTCCGGACGGTGTGCCGGAAGATGTTGCGGTTATCTGGGAAGCTTTCCAGTTCATCAACGACGAATATGTGGATTACACGTTGATCGACCATGCCGAGATGTCGGAGGAGGCGATTCGGGGGTTCATCGAGGCGCTTGGCGATCCGCACATGACGTATATCTCGGCTGATCAGATGCGGATGAGCCGGGATGACTTGGCAGGTTCGTTCTTCGGGATCGGGGCCACGGTGGCACAGGCGCCGGATGGCAAAGGCGTGATCATCCAATCGCCGATGGAGGATTCCCCGGCGATGAGAGCTGGTATCAAGCCGGGCGACCGGATCATTGCAGTGGATGGAGTCGATTCGACGGAATGGACGGTAAGCGAGGCAGTTCTGGTGATACGTGGTGAGGAAGGTGTGCCGGTGATCCTGACGATTCTGCGTGTAGGCGAGACCGAACCTTTTGATGTCGAGATCATTCGTGGAAAAGTCCCGCTCAAGTCTGTGTTCTCGCGACTGATTCCGGATACTCCTTACGGGGAGATGGATATCCGGACGTTCACGGATGAAACGCCCGGCGAGATACGAAAGCACATGAACGAGCTGCTGGATCAAGGGGTCGAGGGTGTGGTGGTCGATTTGCGCAACAACCCGGGTGGTTTGCTTCACGCGACCTTGGATTCTGCGAGCGAGTTCATCGCCGACGGCATGCTGGCATACGAACAGGACAGGAACGGTGCACGGCGTGATTTCTACGCGAGTGGCGATGCCAACTTCGCAAATGTGCCGATCGTGTTGCTGGTAAACGAGTGGTCTGGAAGCGGTGCCGAGTTGTTCGCGGGTGCGATTCAGGACCATGGACGTGCGGTTTTGATCGGTGAAAAGACGTTTGGGAAAGGGAGCGTGAACATCACTCGGACGTTGTCGAACGGTGCCGGGTTGAACATCACGATTCGTCGCTGGTACACGCCGAATGGGAATGTGATTGAGGGTGTCGGGTTGACGCCAGATGTGGTTGTGAAGGCGGATCCGACGCCTGACCAGCGAGATGTTGACTGGGTGGAGCCGCAGATGGATGCGGCGATCAAGCAGTTGGATTTCCAGACGCAGGTAACTACGGCGGTGGGACAGTAATTTAGTCCGATCGTACGCTCGAGTAGTAGCGGCCCCCTTTGTCCTTCGGACATTTCCCCCGTGAACGGGGGAAACCTTGGAGTCATGTTGGGATAATTGAGGATGGACGGAAGTGTCGACCTCTGCCCTGTTATGGCACGTAAGAATCGCAAGAAGAAGGTGGATGGTAGCGGTGCGGCTACGTCTGGCACGATGGCGACTAATCGTCGGGTGAGGTTCGACTATCACCTGTTGGACGATTTTGAGGCTGGGTTGGTTTTGAAGGGGTCGGAGATCAAGTCGATTCGTGATGCGAAGGTCGATATTTCGAATGCGTATGTTCGGATTTCGGATGGTGAGGCTTGGTTGATGAATGCGTATATCGCGCCGTATGAGGCGGCTGGGGTTTGGACGCAGCATGAGCCGTTGAGGGATCGGAAGTTGCTGCTGCATCGGAAGGAGATTGAGTTTTTGCGGGGGCGGGTCGAGCAGCAGGGATTGACGATTGTGGTTCAGCGGATCTATATCGTTCGTGGGGTTGCGAAGGTGGCGATATCGTTGGCTCGTGGCAAAACGCATGGCGATCGTCGGGAGGCGATTCGACGTCGTGATCAGGAGCGGGATATGGCGCGGGCTATGCGGCGGTAGGTTGTCTTAACTGGGATTAGTGGGTTTTGGTTGTTGGGTTTTTGGCTGGGATGGGAGTGTGGATGGTCGGCGGTATGAACCCCCTGCGTCTCGCTGCGCTCGACGCGTCCCCCTTTTGCGGAGCAAAAGGGGGAGGGTTTGGGGGGGGGGGACGCGGTTCTCTTTGTCCCCCGTATCGGAGCACGGGGCAGGCCTCGGACATTTCCCCGCTCGCGGGGGAAACCCGGCCTACGCCGTCCCGGGCATACCCCGCGATCTCGCTACGCTCGTTCGCGCCCCTTTCGCTTCGCGAAAGGGGCGGGGTGCGCTACCCTATCCCCTTCCCCTCTGGATTCCGGCTTCCGCCGGAATGATGTTGGTTAGGCGGGTTGTTTCTGTTTGGTGAAGTTGGTTGATGGGGTGTATCTGATGGGTGCGCGGTTTGAGCCGGGGTGGCCGGGGGTGTTGTAGAGTGCGCAGCCGTCGCAGCTGGATCGGATCCCGCATGGCGTGGGTGTGAGGGTTGTTTGAGTGCCGAAGGGTTCGCCGGGGTCGGCCAAGATGGATGCGTTCGCTTCGCGTTTGACCTCTGCCCTGTTCTTGGTCAGATGCTCGGTGCCGCCGTCGGTGCGAGTTTTGCGCTCTTGGTTGAGGATGGAATCGAGGCGGAGTTGCTTTGCGGGTTCTGGTCGGTGTCCGGGGAATGTGATGAAGGGCCATGCCCACTTCTGGACGACTCCCATGACGGTGAGTTCCTGCCATCGGGTGATCTTGGCTCGGCGTCGGTTCTTGAGAATACGCTCGACACTGATGGGGCCGAGTCCAGGGGTGCGCATGAGTTGATCGCGGTTTGCGGTGTTGATGTCGACGGGGAATGCATCGAGGTTTTCGAGAGCGATGGTCTGTTTGGGGTCGAGTTCGAGGGGCATGAATCCGCCGCGGTCGAAGGATTTTTCGATTTCGTTGTCGGAGTATTTGTAGACGCGTTTGAGCCAGTCGAGCTGGTATAGGCGATTGGTTCGTTGCATGGGAGTTGCGGGGTGTTCTGCGAGGGGTGTGTGTCTGACGGGGCGGAAAGGCGAGTAGTAGACGCGTTTGAGTTCCCAGTCGGCGTAGAGCTGTGAGATGCGGTTGAGGATGTCGAGGTCGGTCTCGTCAGCGGCACCGACGACTAGCTGGGTGGCTTGTCCGATGGCGCCGTTGGTGGGTCCGCGTTTGAGTTCGTCGATCCAGGCCATGGGGTCCATGATGTCGCGCTGGTAGTGCTTCATCTTGGAGAGTTTGTTCATGTGGTCGACGGTGGTGGTTTCGAGATTTACGGAGAGGCGTGATCCAAGCAGGTGCGCGGCTTCGACGATGTGTTTTTCGGTGCCGGGCATGACCTTTAGGTGGATGTATCCGTTGAACTTGTATTTGTTGCGGATGAGGTCGACAACCTTGACCATTCTTTCAGTGGTCTTGGAGCCGGTACCGGCGACGCCGGAACTGAGGAAGAGTCCGTCTACGGTTTGGCGCTCAACGAGTTCGTTGAAGGTTTTAGCGAGTTCGTCGACTTTGAAGCCGTAGCGTCTGCGAGGGACCCAGTGGCTGTTCGGACAGAAGTGGCAGTCCATCTTGCAGAAGTCAGTGAACATGACCTGCATGAGGTTTGTGAACTTGCCATTGGGGAGTCGGGATCGGTAGACGCCTGGTCCCGGGTTGTTGCGCGGGATGCTGTATGGAGCGCGTTCTTTGACGGGCATTGGGTTCTGCCCTGCTTGCGCGGATGGCAAGATGATGTCGTCGGTTGCCATCTTGCCGAGATGGGCCATTTTCGTCCAGCGGTCGGGTCGGGTTTTGGTGAGCATGGTTGGAGGGTGTGTTTAAGTGACCTGCTTGGTGGTCGGCAGGCCCCCTTTGTCCTTCGGACATTTCCCCCGCGAGCGGGGGAAACCTTTAGTGGTTGTTGGTCGACTTTTCGGTTTGTCGAAGCATCGCCGCGTCTTTTGGATCGCGTGCGATAAGTTGCTTGTAGTTCACTTTTAGTCCAGCACCGCCGACGTCGCCAGACCGTCGGCCCTCCGGGAAGCGTCTTGAAAGATCAGCCCCCGTCATCGCTTGGTTCGCACCCCGCGCTAGCGCTGCAGCCTCTTCCGTCCGGCGAAGCGGAAAGACGTTTGCCGGGTAGAAGGACTCGTTCGCTCGGACCTTGAACGGCGTCCCCGCGCACTCGCTTCGCGGCACCCCCTTCAATTCCCCCTCGGAGAGGGGGAGGGAAAGGTCGCGCTTTGCGAAAGGGGCGTGGGATGACCGTCTGGCTCGCTATGATTGTCGGAGTCAGCAATACCCCTCCGCGTCCGAGCACTACAGCTACAACGGCCTTCATAACCGGGTTGTGGCAGCGTTTCGCCCGTCTTTTCAGACGTCTTTCAGTGGCTCGTGGCGGGACACCGCCGGCGGGTCGTGTGTTGGCGACCCCGTGCTCCCCCGCCCGCTGCCGTACTTCATTATTCAGTTGTGGTTAGCGTTGTCGAAAAGAAGGGTGCGCACGCTCTCCGTGATCGACGCGGCGATGTTTCTGGGCGCTGGTCCGACGGGCGGTCGGATGTGCGCTTGATTGTTGTTGTAATACATGTGTTGCGAGATGTCAAGTTGTTTTTTGAACTATGATGAGAATGATTTTGAATGATGGGAAAGATGTGTTGCAATGGGTGTTGTCTGAACTGGGATCCCGTATCGGAGTACGGGACAAGCTTGAAGGATTGCAAGGATTGAGGGATTTTGGGTGTTTGGAGTGCTTTTTCGATGCGGGGTATGAACCCCCTGCGTCTCACTGCGCTCGACGCGTCCCCCTTTTGCGCAGCAAAAGGGGGAGGGATGGACGCGGGCATGCCCCGCGCACTCGCTTCGCCTGTGCGCGCCCCTTTCGCTGGGCGAAAGGGGCTGGCCTTACCCTGCCTCGCCTGAATAAGAGAGCTGCGGTGGATGGGGTTGTTGCGACGCTAGTTTTTGGCGTCTCGTTCGGCGCGGTATTGGGCGATTACGGCGTCGTCGGGTGGGTAGTATTTGCCGGGGGTGAGGTTTTCGCGGTCTAGGCGGGCTCGGATCCACTCTTCGAGGTCGTCGTATTCGATGGCTTTTTGGGCGATGTCTTGGGCGACGACGCGGGGGATGCAGACTACGCCGTCGTCGTCAGCGACGATGTAGTCGCCGGGTTTGACGAGTACGCCGTCGCAGTTTATGGCGTCGTTGGTGGAGTACGGGGTACCGACGCGGGTTCCGAGGCTGGAGGTCTTGTCGTAGCCGTAGAGGGCGATTCCGTAGTCCTTGACGGTGTGCATGTCTCGGATGCCGCCGTCGCATACGAGGCCGTCGATGCCGCGCTGCTTGAGGCGTAGGAACTTGATGTCGCCGCCGATTGACATCCACTTGGTGCGCATCGATTCCATGACGATGACGTCGCCGGGGCCGCCGAGTTCGAATGCGGCGTATTCGGGGGATTCCTCGCCGCCGGGCTTCTCGGCCATAAGGTCGGGGCGCGCAGGCAGGAATCGGACGGTGATGGCGCGTGCGACGAGGCGAACGCCGGGGTTCATGGTCTTGACGTTGCCCATCAGGACGTAGCGCGGGTCGTGGCCGTTGCGAGCGAGGATGTCGACGACTGCGGTTGAGTTTACGGTCTTTAGCTTCTCAATGGTTGCGGCGTCGAGTACGTGGTCGGGAGTTGGTTGGAGGATTGCCAAGGTTGTTGTGCTCCGGTGGATTATTCGCGTAGCAGAGTTTGATTCTAGTCAGACGCGCGAGTCGAAATCCTCGCCGTCGTCTGCCAACTGGGCGAAGTTGGTTATGCCGACTTCGCCTTCGGGGAATTCGGCGGTGATTTTGAGTTTTCCACCCATCGCTTCGACGTAGGAACGGAGGCTGGAGATGTAGGCGTCGGTCCGTTGCTCGAGTTTGGAGACCGCGGGTTGGTTGACGTTCAGCGTTTCGGCGAGTTGTTTCTGGGTCAACTCGCGGGCTTGCCGCAACTCGTGCAGAGGCATCTCGGCGAGGGCTTGCCTAGTCATCTCCTCGATTTCTCGCCGCTGTTCCGGCGTGAAGTTTTTTGTGAGTTCGCTCCATGGCTTGTGGCCGCTCATTGGATCAATCCTGCCTTCTATCAATTGTTCAATACGCCCTCGGACGCTGGGATTCATTATATTCCATAGGTGGAATATAATGAGGAGGGGTAGTATTGGTTCGATTGTTGTCCCCGCGCCCCCTTTGCCCTTCGGGCATTTCCCCGCAAGCGGGGGAAACCTGGCCCTAGCTCTCTGGATTCCGGGCGGCATGAACCCCCTGCGCCTCGCTACGCTCGGCGCGTCCCCCTTTTCGCAAAGCGAAAAGGGGGAGGGAATCGTTGGCTCAACCGTTGGAGTTCCACTCGGCAGCGAAGCGTTGGGTTAGGCGGGCTATGTTTTGGGCGCCTAGGGTGAAGTCTTGGATGGTGATGTTTTCGTTTGGGGCGTGGATTTTGTGGGTTGGGTGGTCGATGCCGGCGGAGGTTATGGGGATGCCAAGGGTGCCTCCGAAGTCGTACATGGGTCCGGAGCCGGCCATTGTGGGGTAGATGACGGCGGGTTTGCCGTAGGTGTGTTCGGAGGTCTGGATGGCCATCTGGGCCCATTTTGAGGACATGTCGGTGCGGAAGGGGTGGACGCCGCTGATGAGGTTGAGATCGACGTTTTCGAAGCCGTTGCGGTCGAGGTGTTTGCGGATTTTGTCGAAGATGTCGTTAGGGCGCATGTCGGGGACGAGTCGGAAATCCATCTTGGCACTGGCTTTGGCTGGCAGGACGGTCTTCATGCCTTCGCCCTGATATCCGGAGTCGAGGCCGGCGACGTTTGCGGTAGGCATGAAGAGATGTTTGCGAGGGAGGTCTTCGGAGCCTAGTCCAGAGACGAAGGTCTCGTTGCCGAAGGTCTCGCGCCATTCGTCGGAGTCGTCGGGGAGATTCGACAACGCTTCGTCTTCTTGGGGCGTGGAGTCCCGGACGTCGTCGTAAAAGCCTTCGACTAGGATGCGGTCGTCTGACGGGTCTTTGATTGAGTTGAGGGCGTTGACGAGGGTCCAGGCGGCGGACGGTAGGACGGTTGCGTATGAGGAGTGGGCGTCGCCTCGGAGGAGTTGGACTGAGAGTTCGACGGCCAGGACGCCTTTTAGGCCGAGGTAGATGAGGGGGCGGTTCTGAGCGTTGCGACCTCCGCCCTCCCAGATACAGGCGTCGGCGGAGAGTTTGGATTTGTGGTTTTCGATGAGGCCGGGTAGGTTCGGAGAGCCGGATTCTTCCTCGCCCTCGGCGAAGATTTTGATGTTGCACGGGAGGCCACCCCACTCTTCTCGGAAGGCATTGACGACGGCGAGGCGTGCGGCGATGTTGCCTTTGTCGTCGGACATGCCGCGTCCATATAGGCGGTCTCCTATCTGTGTTGGTTCGAAAGGTTCTGTTTCCCAAAGCTCTATAGGGTCGATGGGTTGGACGTCGTAGTGGACGTAGAGCATGAGAGTCGGTGGCTCTGCGTCCGGGTTTTCGATGCCGGAAATTGACTGGGCTTTGCGGAAGGCGTTGGGATCGGCATCAGCGTAGCCGTAGACGGATGGAAGGCCGTTGTTGGGTGCTTTGAGGATTTCGGTTTTGAAGCCGTGTTGGGTGAAGATGTCGGTTACTAGTTGAGGGGCTTTGTCGAAGCCTAGGCGCTGGGCTGAGATGCTGGGTTGTCGGACTAGGGTGAAGAGGGTCTCTAGGGACTGGTCGATGTTGTTTTCGATGTGTTTGAGGACGGATTGCATTGATTGGTTCCTGTCTGAACTGGGATTTGGTGTTGGTTGATTGGGTTTGATGCGGAGTTGAGGATTTGGATGGTATGCCTTGCACCGGGCCCTCACCCGTAGACCCCCTCTTAATCTCCCCCTGAGAGGGGGAGGGGTTGTGCTAGCGGGAGGGGGATTCGTTGTTGTTATAGAGGAGAACATCCCCTGCGGTCTCGCTTCGCTCGCCCGCGTCCCCTTCGCTTCGCGAAAGGGAGGCCCCCTTTGCCCTTCGGGCATTTCCCCCGCGAGCGGGGGAAACCCGGCCTCATCCCCGCCCCTCTGGATTCCCGCCTTCGCGGGAATGACGGAGGTCGGCCGGAATGACGTTTGGGTGGCTGGAATGACGGTGCCTATTGTTCGGCAGCGCCGGGCATTCCTGGTTCTAGGGGGACGGATTCGGGTGGTACGCCGCCGGCTAGGAATCCGCCGTCTACGGTAATGGTCTGGCCGTTGACGTAGTCTCCGAGGTCGGAGGCTAGGAAGAGGCAGGCGTTTGCGATGTCTCGGGGTACGCCGCCGCGTCGGTTGGGGATGTAGTCGCGGGCGTAGTCGACGTAGCCTTCGAGTTTGCCCCGTGTGTGTTCTTCTTCGGGTGGGAGGACGCGGCTGTCGATGTATCCGGGTGCGACGCAGTTGGAGGTGATACCGGTACCGGCGAGGTCGAGGGCCATGCTCATCGCCATGCGGTTGAGCCCGGCTTTGACGATGCCGTAGACGGTGTCTTGGGGCCAGGCGCGGTAGCTGTGGACGCTGGAGATGGAGATGATGCGACCACCGCTGCCCTGCTTGATCATCTCCTTGACAGCTCGCTGGGAGCAGAAGAGGTATCCCTTGAGGGCGTGTCCGACGAGGAAGTCCCAGAAGTCTTCGGTGATGTTTACGAAGTGGGGATCGGCGGATGCGACGGCGTTGTTTACGAGGATGTCGATCTGGCCGTGTGCTTCCAGGAACTCGTCGAACATGCGGTTGCGGTCGTCGGTGCTGCCGATGTCGGCTTGGTGCCAGCTGGCTTTACGGCCCATGGCTTCGATCTCGGCGATGATGCTGTCGGCGTTTTCGTCGCGTTCGATGTCGTTGATGCCGACGTCGGCGCCGTTTTCGGCGAAGACGCGGGCGATGCCGGCGCCGATGCCGCGTCGGGAGCCAGAGATTAGGGCTTTTTTGCCTTTGAGGAGGTTCATGGGTTTTGATTTTCCTTCTTATCTAGATTCCTGTTTTCGCGGGACCATTGCAAAACTACCGTCATTCCTGCGAACGCTGGAATCCAGAGGGGCGACGGAATCTGTAGATGTCGCGCGCCCCCTTTGTCCTTCGGACATTTCCCCTGCGAGCGGGGGAAACCGGTCCGGTCCGGCCGACAGGTTTTGCAATGGTCTCGCTTTCGTTGGAATGAGGTTAGTGTCTGGGATGACTTAAGGGCTTGTTGATGCCAACTTTAACGCTAAATCGATGGCTGCTGGCACGTCTGAGAGTTTGTACTCGCCGTCGCCGTGTTGGTCGGCGGCTAGGCGGGAGAAGAGGATGGTGGTTTCAGTCACGGGGATACCAGTGGCTTTTTGGACGGCGTAGGCGTATGCGCCGAGTTGAGGGATGTAGGGCTCGGCCATTGCGTCGATTGAGCGGTTGAAGGTGCGGTCGGTTTTGAAGTCGGCTATGCCAAGTGAGCCGTCGGGGAGGCGGTAGATGAGGTCTACTCGGCCCTCGATGACGGTTGTAGAGCCGTTGTTGGTCGGGATTGGGACCGCTACGGGAGTCTCGACCCAGATGTCGCCGCGATGCATTGTCGTTGCTCGTTGCAGAAGGGGCATGGAGATGGTTGCAGAGGTTAGGCGGACTACTTCTTCGGCGTGTTCGGGTACGGCGTGCTTCTCGGCTTCGCTTCGGGCGATTTGATCGACGTTGGAGCCGGGGATTTCTATGCACCTCTGCACCGCTGCGTGGACTGCGCTGCCGATACTGGTTGCGGCACGGCCTCTAGACGTAGGTTCGTCGGAGTCGGTAATGGGAGTGTCGTCGGGTTTATCGGCGTCAGCAGGAAATAGAGTGGCATCCGTTTTAGTTTTGATGCTGCTTGGCGAGATCCACAGCCGAGTAGATGCGTGATCGATAGTTTGGTCGTGTGCGCGTTTCCACGATGCGCGATCTTGTGTTGGGCGGGTTGGTGTGGAGGTTTCGGGCGCGGAGGTCGGTTCATCTTCGAGAGCGAGCCATTCAGATGGCAACGTTGCCCAGAGCGCGGTGTTGTGTGGGTCGATATGCTGGTCGATTTGAGCTGCGTAACTCTTTCGGTCGTTGTCTTTTCGGTTTGTGCTGACGAAGAGGTAGTCGCGGGCGCGGGTAGCGGCGACGTAGAGCAGCCTAGTCTTTTCCAGTTGGTCTGATGCGGTGTTGTTTTGGAGCAGTTCGTCGTAGTCTCCGGCTTGGAAGTATGCGTCTTTGCCGCCGCCGATGCGAACTCCTATCTTGGTGTCAGCAGGGATATCAGTTGCCGAATTGGTGAGGAGTTTGGGGCGGTCTAGGTTTCGCGAACCGCAGAGATCGGCGAGGATAACGATTGGGAATTCGAGGCCTTTGGATCCGTGCATTGTCATTAGGCGGATCTTGCCCTGATCGAACTCTAGCGAAGGTTCTTCGCGTATGTCTTCGTTGGATTCTTTGTATTGTTTGAATCTCGTCAAGCACTCTCTTAGTGAGGCAGCGCCTTCTTCGGTGAATCTGCGGGTCAATTCGACTGCGAGATCAAGGCGGCGGAGGCCGGGCGTGGGGTCGTTTTCGAAGTACATCAGCTCACGGGTCTGGCGTTCGCGAATGAAACGTTCGACTAGGACTGCGGGTTGTATCTCGTCGCGCAGAGTGTTGTAGCGCTTAAGTACGGTCATTGCGTCATGGACGACGGTTCTAGCCGATCCCGATGGAAACTCGGCGGTGCAACTGAACTTGCCTCCTGCCCTAGCCCATTCGAACAGATCTCGGTCGCTGCATCCGAAGAATATGGACTTTAGAGCGCCGACGGTGGCGGGTTGGTCGGACGGGTCGTCCATTGCGGCAAGGCAGTTTAGGATGTCGCGGAACTCTTGGGTTTGAAGTACAGCTGCGCCGCCGATTTCTGCGGAGTACGGTAGGCCGAGTTCGTCAAGCTCTCGCGTATATGTTTCCCAATTGGTTCTCGCGCTCGTGAGGATCGTCAGATCGCCGGCGTGTGAGGGTCTTCGTTTATCGTCGTTCCGATGTCGGACTTCGATCTTGCCCGAGCACACTGCGCTTGCGATTGTGGCCACTTCCCTAGCATCGATTGCCCGAACTTCGTCGACGTTTACATCTGGGATCGGGTTGCCGAAGCGGTAGACCTTTCCGAAGTCGTCTGGTGCGGCGGTCTTCTCTGCCCTCCCTAGGGCGATCCAGTCGGCTTGGCCGTCTTCGGATGGCATCCAATTGCCGAATACGTGGTTTACCCAATCGATGATCGGGCGCGTCGATCGTCGGTTCTCTTTGAGGGTTAGGTATTGTCCGCCTGAACTCGTGACGTCATCCTTGACGGCTTGACTGACATCGACTTGTGCACCTCGGAACCTGTAGATCGATTGCTTTGGGTCGCCGACGACAAATAGCGATCCGGGGGCGACTTCGTTTTCTCCGGGCGGGATGGTGAGAAGCCTGACGAGTCGTACCTGATTAGGATCGGTGTCTTGGAATTCGTCGACGAGGACGCGTCGATACCGGTTTTGGACGCTGCGCCGGATGTCGTCTCTAGATTCGAGCATGTCAATGAGCCATGTGATGGCGTCGTAGTAGGAGACGGTGCCGGCGCGGCGGCGTTCTTCGACCACGGTTTCGACGAACTGATTTGCGTACTGGAACAGCTTGACAGTTACAGATTCGCGGGACGCTTCAAGAGCGATGTGGATTGGATCTACGAACTCGTCTAGGACCGCTATGGCTTCTGCTTTACCGGTGCGACCGCCCCAATTGCCCGCGGTACCGCTGTTGGACGATTTGATGCCGATCCACGTCATCAGCAGTTCTTCAGCATTGCTTTCCGAGTCGACTTTTTGTCCTTCGATGGTCTTGAAGTACCAGTCGATGACTTGCTCGAATTTGTCGTATAGTCTGTCTTCCGGGTCGCGGCATGACGACATGGTCGTCTTGATCTGGTCGATCTGGTTTGCGAGGTTTTCGATGGTTTCGGCGGCGATGCGTGGCGGCGGGCTGAATTGGACGTTCCTGAGTTCGCCATGTTTTTCGTTCATGAGTTTTGCGAGGTCGCTGATTTTCTCGAAGGGGCCGCTGAGATCGAGGCGGAGCGCGGTGGAAAGGGCTTCGGAAAAGCCCTCGTCTTCACCGAGCCGCTCTACCGACCATTGGCGCCACCGTTCACGGAACGTCTGGAGTTGGGAAAAGCGATCTTGAACGTCGATTGCGGGTGGCAGTCCAGCTTCCAAGGGATGTTCTTGCAGTATGGAGTGGACGAGCGAGTCGATGGTTTGGAATGCGGCGGTGTCGATGCCTTGTAAGGCGGCGTTGAGGTTTTCGTTTGATGGTTCTTGGGCTCTCAGCGCTTCCAATTCTCCTCTGATGCGTGATCGCAGTTCGGATGCGGCGGCACGAGTGAATGTGATCGCCATGATCTGGTCGATCGGTACGCCGTCCTTGAGCAAAGCGGTGATTCGCTGGACGAGGGAATGGGTCTTTCCAGTTCCGGCACCGGCTTCGACGTAAGTGCTTGAATCGAGATTGGTCGTTAAAGCCGCGAGTGAATCGGCGTCCGAACTGGCTTTCTGCTGCACCGTGGTCACTGCTATGAGCCCTCGGCGAGCGCGACGTAGTTTTCCAGTACGGGGTCCGATTTCTTGCGGTCCCAGGCGATTTGTCGGTCAGATGCGCATACATCGTCGTATGGGCAGTAGGTGCAGTTGTTCCATTGGGACCGTTTGCCCGGTCGTGCAGGGAATGCGCCTGATCGGATTCCGTCGACAATGGTTGCCAGAACTGGGCGGAACCCCTCTAGAGCGTCTATGAGCATTACTTTCTTCATGGGGCGCAGGCTTTGGTTTCCGCTTATGAAGACGAACCAGAACGCGGCTTGAATGTCTGGCGAGTTGCCAAGGATTTCGCTGGCGACGATGGAGTAGATCGGTAGCTGTAGTTTGGTTCCCGAGTCGGTGATGTCGTTTTCTATGTTGGAGTAGCTGGTGCGCCCGGTTTTGAAGTCGAAGACCAACGCACTGTCTCCGTCATTAGAAACGGCTATGAGGTCGATTTTGCCTCGGACTTGGATCGCGAAGCCGTCGTCGAGAGTCAGGAGACCGAGTTCGGAATCGTCGTATCCGAAAGATTCTTCAGTTAATAGTTCGCTTTCGTAGCCATCCAAGGTATCCAACTGGGTACGGTGCCATGTCTCCAGATTTTGGAGGATCTGCACTTTTTCGAGGTCGAAAATGGCGGAGTATCCGATGAATTCCTCGTTTTGGAAGCGGTCGAACTCCTTGTTGGCGACATCGCGTAAGGCTTGAAGACCTTCGACGGAGCGATCGACGCCGTGTTGTTTCAGAAATTGCTCAAGGATGGAGTGGACGAGTATGCCTCGGTCTAGGGGTGACAGAGTCAGGGTTTCTTCGGGATCGATGCGCTCGTCGACGTTGAGTTCTTGGGCTAGGAAGTAGCTGTAGGGGCACTTCGCGTAGTTTTCGAGCGCGGTAGCGGAGGTATTCCACAGGGGAAGCGCGTTGATGTATGTATCGGCTACGTGGCCATCGAAATGTCCGAAGAAGTCGGAACGCCGGGAGGTTGCGAGTTCGTAACCGGATCTGAGCGGGACGAATGATGGGTCAGATAGGATTTGCGCGCGGGCGGAGGGGATTCGGGCTCGGACAGCTGTGTCGCGAAGGCTGAATTCGTATTCGGAGGATGAGTTTAGGTCGACAGTGTCGAGGTCCGAGAGCGCGGTTACAGACTCGATGTATTCGCTCTGCGGGTCCATTAAGGATTTGACGGGCACGTTGGTTTCGGCATTCGCTTTCTGAACCTCGTTGACGAACCATGGCGAGGGATACGACTCGTTGGTTGCGCCTAGTAGGGCTTTGTTCCAATAAAAACGCGTAGATGGAGCCGAGCTGAGCGCTATCTGGAATGATTGTTGGTCGAGTTCGAGATGATCGCTCTTGGTTAGGAGCCTTGATCCGTCGGGGTCTAGCTGTCGTTTCAGGTTGTCGGGGAGCAGCGGGTCGGCTCTGCCGGGACCGGGCAGTCCTCCTTCGGCCATTCCGAGGATGTGGACGCGCTTGAATGCGGTGGCGGTACCGGCGGTTAACGGTGCGACTAAGACTGCGGAACCCCATCCCGAAGATCCGCCTACATTTGCCCGCAGGAGGCGATGGATTGTGCGTGTGAAGCGATCGAAGTCGACGTGTGACTTTGTGACGTCGTCCAAATCACGGACTTGGTTTAAGGCGTCTTGGATGCGGTCCAGTCCGCTTCGTTCGTGGGCATCGGGATTGTTGTTGGCCGCCAAGTAGGCATCGATGATTTCGTCCAACCAGTTGACCCATTCGATCCACCGAGTCAGGTGTTCGTTCTGCGTTTTTTCGGCGAGATCAACTACGAAGTCTCGGAGTTGGAGGGCTGTTTCAGCGGCTTCGATGAGGGCTTCAGGGTCTGTGCCCGTGTATTCGTCGTTGTCCGCGTCATTAGCACGTTCAGCACGTCTCCTCATGCGATTCGAGTATCGTTCGAGGGATTGACCCCAATCGGTTTCGCCGCTGAATCTGGATATCTTGGCGTTCCTTGATGCGACTTCCCACGGGACTGCTGGCACTCTTCCGCCGGTGCGCGGGTCGATAACGGGCGACGAACTGATCCAAGCGGTGAAGGCGTCTCGGCGCATCTCTTCAGTGAGTGTCGTCAAGAAGAAAGTGACGAACCTGCCTGCCGGCAGTTCGGAGAGTGTTCTGGTGGAAGGTCCGCAACTTTCGATGCCGGTGGCGTTCAAGGCGTCTCTGATGCGGGTGGCGTAGTCGGCTGTCGGATACAGGACAGCCATTTCGCCGAATCTGATGCCGTCGCGGGCATCCGACATGATGTTGCGGATCAGCGCTCGCGGCTCGTCGAAGGCACCCATGGTTGAGTAGAACCGCGTGTCGCGGATTGGATCGGCGTGGTTCTTGTTCTGTCCGTCGGACGTCGATACGTTGATCGTTGTGGAGATGGGCAAGTTTTGGAGCGCTTCCCAGAGACGCGTGTATGCATCAGGTGCGGCTGGGGTTCGAACTACGATGAGGTGCTGCGCTAGCGCGGCGAGCACGGTTGCGAGATCATCGGTTACTGTCTGAGCGGCGATGGCAGCTTTTTGCTCCCTAGTGAGGAAACTCGACGCGTCTTTGGTGTAGTTGCGGTGTATTTCGAGGAGTTGGGAATAGAGGCCTGTGTTTGCGCTTTCCGATAGTTGCATGAGCGCGTTTTCGGTGCCGATGTCCAAGAGTCCGAGTTCTTGGAGGGTGCGCTGCACCGCGGTCAATGTGGAATCGTTTCGGGTGTGTTCGTCCAACGGTCCCGGCGTGGTGAGTTGGAGCATCGAGTTGTGTATCAGCTCTGACGCGATCAGGCGCGACATGGGAGGTTTGTCGACTCGTTTTGATGATGCGTCGAAGAGCCTGTCGGCGATCTCTTCGATGCGCATGAACTCGATGTTGAACAGCCCTGCTCCGTTCGGTTCGCACAACTTTGCGGTTACCGTACGTTTGAGGAAGAATGCGGAGAATATCGATGGGGTTACGACCAGGACGCGCGAGAGGGGGGTTTGGCTTCGTGACCGCGTTATCGCCTCGGTTACGGCCTCTATCAACGGCGCTCCGTTTGCGACATCGGTTGAGGTATGGGGGGTTGAGTTCCGGTTCGCCATCACGAATATATGGCGCCCCCGGTGAGAATCGAACTCACGCACCTGGCTTCGGAGACCAGTGCTCTATCCACTGAGCTACGGGGGCGCGTTTGCGCGCGTAAATGATAAACGGCTCACCAACTATTATCGAAGGTGGAGCCATTCTAGTGGGCGCGAGCCGGTCTTTGAGTTCGACGGCGCCGGTTCGGTCCGAATGCGCGGACGAGGAAGATGGGGGCGATGATCGTGGTGATCACGGTCATGACGATCGCGACGGTGAAGATGTCGCGGTCGATGATTCCGCTGGCGCGTCCGATTTCGGCGACGATGAGGGCGACTTCGCCACGTGGCAACATGCCCAGTCCGATTCGCCACGAACGTTGTTTGCCGAAGCCAACAGCCATAACGGGAAGGCCAGCACCTGCGACTTTGGTGATAATGGCGATGACGGTGACGGCGATAGCGAAGAGTACGAGTTGGCCTAGATTGTCTGACTCCGCGACCGCCGTGAGATCGACTTGCATCCCGATGATGCAGAAGAATACGGGGACGAGGACACTACCTCCGTTGCGGATAGCGAAGATGGTGTACTCCTTCAACAGGGTCGCTGACAAGGCTAGGCCCATGGAGAAAGCGCCGATGATCATGGCGAGTCCGAAGTAGATCTCAGCGACGCTGGCAGCGATGAAGCCCAACGTGATGGCAAGAACTAATGTTGAGCCGTCGGACTTGAACCACATCGTCATCCTCGAGATGCGATTGGCGACCAAGCTGCCGATGAGGGTCAAACCTAGCCAGAAGCCGACGGCTTTGACGATGAGCAGTGCGACAGAACCGCCGGAAACGGAGCCTTCGGCCTCGATTCCGACGATGATAGCGACAAGCACAATACCCAATACGTCGTCAACGACTGCAGCGGCCATGATGATGACGCCTTCGATGGAATCGAGACGGCTGATGTCGGTTAGAACGCGAGCGGTGATACCGACCGATGTGGCGGTGAGGATGGCGCCGACGAAGAGCGCGGGTATGGCGTCCTCAATGGAGTTGAAGTTGGCGTATCCGAACCACCATGTAACTAGTACGCCGAGGCCGAAGGGGAAGATAACGCCGCCAAGAGCGACCGCAGTTGCTGGGCGAATGAATTTCAAGAATCGCTTGCGGTCGGTTTCGAGTCCGGCTTCGAACAGAAGCAGCACGGCCCCGAGTTGGCCGACGAAGTAGAGGGCGAATGGAATTGCGGGTTCGACTGCGTCGCCGGCGTGGGACGCTACTTCGGAGATATAGGGCCCGACTTCGTGAAACATCGGACCAGCGAGATCGAAGAAGCGGATTCCTCCGAGAGCGTGAGGGCCGATTATGATGCCAGCACCTAACTCGCCGATGAGTGCGGGTATTTTGAGGAATCGCTCCGCAATCTCGCCGCCTACCTTGGCAGCGACGAGGATTACCGAGAGCATGATGATCAGCTCGGCGGACAGAAAGAGTAGCGATTCTCCGTGCAATTTATCGGTGCTGTGTAGAGTGCTTGCTTTCTCGAGGAAAGCGACTGATTATTCGATCAGCGGTGCTTATGCATGTGAATTGCCTGCGTTCTGAGATTCTCCGTTCATAGAGAATTCAATGCTTCGCTGAACACAATCTTGGGTCGAAGCGAACCAATTGTGTCGCCTGTTTGAGCCAGACCTAGGAATTGACCGTTGCGTGCGTATACGCGCAAGGGAGTATCCTCCGTTTGGATCGGTGCGTCGACTTCGTGGACCTGTCTTCCATGCAGGAACGCATCGGTCTGAGGACTATCCAAGACGATAGCGCTCAGGTGCTTCAGCACATGATCTGGTTTTAACAAATTGCGTGTCCACGAATCTTTACACGTCGCGGCAATCAAGGAGTCGAGCGGCAGTGAATCCCTTATGTTAAAAACGCCCGCTCGTTCTCTTCTGAGGCCGGTCATATGAGCGCCGCAACCGAGGCGTTTACCAAGGTCGTGAGCGAGGCTGCGAGCGTAGAAGCCGCTGCCGCAGTGAATGCGAAGTCTGAATTCGGGCGGTTCCCACGCGGTCAATTCCAATGACCGCACAAAGACGCGACGCGGTTCAAGTGCAATCGTTTTGCCTTGCCTTGCGATCTTGTACAGGGGCTGACCGTCTCTCTTGATCGCGCTGTATATCGGGGGTATCTGATCGAATTCTCCTAGAAATTCCGGCAACACCGAGTTCACGTCGTTAGGTGTGACGCGGCAGCAATCGTGGCTTGCAGTCACCTTGCCCTCGGAGTCGTATGTGTCGGTCGCCACGCCAAGGCGTGCCGACATGAGGTAGGTTTTGTCACCGGAAAGGATAAAACTGGACAGCCTCGTGGCTCTGCCGATGCAGATCGGCAGAACGCCGGTGGCCATCGGATCGAGCGTGCCACCGTGTCCGATCTTCAGGCGTCTTTTGCGCAATCCGAATACGGAGCGTAATTTCGTCACGACATCGGACGATGTCCAACCAGACGGTTTGTCGACATTTAGAAACCCGGAAATCGAGCTTTGCGGCTCATTCATCTAGGAAATCGAGGTATTGTCTCCTGGTCAGCGACGAGTGGGCAGACTCGAAATCATGTCCAGCATGTCCTGCCCGTCTTCAAGGGATGTATCGAGGACGAAGGTAATCTCGGGGGTGCGGCGCATCTCGGCGCGTGCGCTCACTTCCCGACGAACGAGACTCTTTCGCTGCTCTAGGTATTCAATAGTGGGGTCAGGGTCTCGGTTCTTGGAATAAACGCTGACCGCAACCCGCGCTGACGTCAGGCCGGAATCGCACGTCACATCCATTACCGAAACCATATCGGGCGGCTGTAACTCTTCGTCAATGATCTGAGCGATGACCCGCTGAAGGTTCTTTTCGACGCGCTCGATTCTTCTAGACATGGCTAAAAAGGCGCTTCGAGACGAACCGCCTATTCTATTGATTTGCGATGGCGCGCATCTCATAACAGGTGATGATGTCGCCTTCTTCGTAGTCGTGGAATCCGTCTAGAACGATTCCGCCTTCGTAGTTTGTGGCGATCTCCCTGACGTTTTCGTTGAAGTGCCGCATGGAGGATACAGCACCTTCGAACAGCTCTTCGGCCCGTCTAGACACGATCATTCGGGCGTTTCGACGCATGACACCTGAGTTGACGCGCACGCCAGCAATGCGCTCGCGCCTGCCGTGCGGGAAGATCTGCAGGACAGTTGCGCGGCCGAGGACTACCTCTTGTTGCTCTGGTTCAGTCAACTGTCTTGCGGCTAGTCTGACATCGTCGATCATCGTGTAGATGATGTCGTAGGTCTTGATAGGTACGCCCTCTTGGTTGGCTAGTCGGGCGGCGGCGGGTTCAACGGAGGTTTCGAATCCGACGATCATGGCATCAGAAGCCGATGCGAGCATCACATCTGATTCGGATACTGGTCCTGTTGCTGCGTGTAGCAGTTTGACCTGCACATCTGGTGAAGAAAGTCCATCGACCGCTCTCCTGATGGCGTCGATTGTGCCTTGCGCTCCGGTCTTGGCGACGAGGTTCAACTCCGCAGCGTCGTAGCTTTGACGGTGTCGCAACACCTCCGCAAGAGTCGATGGTCTTGATGTGTCGTGCCGACGTTGTTCTTGACGTTGGCGGGCCTCAATGCGCTGGCGCGCCGATTTTTCATCTTCAACGACTTCGAACTGTTGCCCCGATTCCGGCACTCCGTTCAGGCCCAGGATTTCGACCGGTACCGAGGGTCCGGCCACTTGCACCTCTCTGCCGAATCCGTCAACCATCCTGCGTACGTGTCCGAACTTATCGCCGGCGATGATGGTATCGCCAATACCGACGGCGCCTGAACGCACGATGACGGTCGCGACTGGCCCGCGGAATCTATCTAATGTCGCCTCCACAACCACACCGATCGCTTCCCGCTCGGGGTCTGCAACAAACTCTGAGACCTCAGCAAGGAGGAGCAATGATTCGATGAGGTCCGGTACACCTTCGCCTTTGAGAGCCGACACGGGAACGGCAAGAACTTCGCCTCCGAGGTCTTCGACGATTATGTCGTGCTCTAGTAGTTCGGTGGTCACCCGGGTGGGATCGGCTGCGGGGAGGTCTATCTTGTTAACAGCGATCACGATCGGGACTTGTGCCGCTTTCGCATGGTTTATGGCTTCTACCGTCTGAGGCATGACACCATCGTCGGCAGCGACTACGATGACGGCGATGTCTGTTGCTTGCGCACCGCGCGCTCGCATTGCAGTAAAGGCTTCGTGGCCCGGAGTGTCGATGAATGTGATCAGTTGTCCGTCGTGGTCGATCTGGTAGGCACCGATGCTCTGCGTGATGCCGCCGGCTTCTCCTTCGACGACGTTAGTGCCGCGAATGGCGTCGAGCAACGTGGTCTTACCGTGATCGACGTGTCCCATTACGGCGACGACCGCGGGACGTGGCTCGACTTTGCTCTCTTCGTCGTCGAAACCGACTCGGTCGGAAGCCTCCGATTCTTCTATATCGACTGGTTTACGGACTCTCACACCGAGACGGACGGAGACAGTGGCAGCCACTTCGAAGTCGACGGAGTCGTTCATGGCGACCATCATGTTGAGGCGCATCAGCTCCTTGATGATCTCGATCGGTGAACGTCGGATCACTTCAGAGAGTTCGGCGACGCTTATCTCGGCTGGGAGATCGACGGGTCCGGCGAACTTCACTGCTTCGCGTCGAGGCGCGGGGCGTTCACTGGCACCGTTGCTGTGTCGTCCGCGTCCGCGGCTTCGCTGTCTTGTTCGTTGTGATCTTGCCATTAAATGAGGTAAGGAACCTGCCCCGAGCGGACGTTATTGCGAATCTAGGCGCGTCGCCAATTGCTGTAGCAAATCGACCGGAACGTCGCTTTCAAGCTTCAGGGCTCTCTTAATCTTACCCTTTAATTCCGCTAGGTCGAATCTCCCGTCGCGCGAGCAGGCGTAGCATCCTCTTCCGTTGAGTCTCCTCAGATCATCGATGACGGCGGAGCCATCTTCGAGGCGGACTATGCGTAACAGTTCGCGTTCGGGTGATTTTTGGCCGCAGATAACGCAGGTGCGAATCGGTACATGCCGTTGATCGGGCATCGCAAAGCCCTGCAGCAAGTTGTGCTAACGACGAAGGATCAGCGTCTCGTCCGGCGCTGTCCACCGCCACGACGTCCACGTCCAGAGCCGCGTCGGCCTTCCTCGTCGCGGTATCCGGATATGTCCTCGGCGAAGCGCAGACCGGAATCTGGGGCATCGGTTGCGACTTGGAATTCGTCGGGTAATGCCCAAAGTTCATCGGAGTCGATGTCCTGTTCAAGCGATTCGAGTTCGGCCGCCTCGCGTTCCGCTTCGAGCCGTTCCTGCTCTTCGAGTTCCAGTTCCTTGAGTTTCTCTTCGAGTTCGAGCAGCTCGAGGTCGAGGTCCTCTTCCTCGGCCTCTTCTTCAGCAACCAGCTCTGGTTCAGCACGTGGTACGTTAGGCACGAACAGTGACGGGACCGGTGGCGGAGCGGGAACTTCTGGAGTCTCTTCGACGACCAGTTCTGCCTCTCCAACGAACTCGTCGAGCGAGGGTTCGGCTTCGAGTTCAGCTGCAATCTCGATCTCGGGTGCAACCTCGGGTTCGATGATGACTTCAGGCTCAAGCAGCGGTTCGTCCTCAACTTCGGGCTCCGCAGCGATATCGGCTTCGGGCATGTACAGCGTCGGTGTTGCTTCGGCTACTTTGGCTGCTTCTTCGAGTTCGCGTAGTTGAGTCTCTTCGGCGGCGACTCTTTCTTCTTCGGCTCTGGCCGCGAGCGCGGCTTCGGCGGCGATACGCGCGGCCTCTTCTTCGGCAGCGACACGTGCCGCCTCAGCGTCGCGTTCGCGTTGACGTTGGATCAACTCTTCGGCGTATGCGGCAGATCCCTTGATATCGATTCGGAAGTTTGTCAGTCGCGTCGCTAGCGAAACGTTCTGCCCTTCTTTACCGATAGCCAGAGAGAGTTGATTCTCAGGAACTATTACTTCGGCGGTTTGTTCGTCGGCGATGATGACATCTTCGACTTGTGCGGGACCGAGCGAGTTGGCGATAAAGACCGCGGGGTCGTCACTCCATTCGAGGATGTCGATCTTTTCGCCCATCAACTCTGTGACGATGTTTTGGATACGGATGCCCCGTAATCCGACACATGCGCCGATCGGATCAATATCGTGCTTGTTGGAGTAGACGGCGACCTTGCTGCGGGCTCCGGCTTGACGGGCGATGGATTTGATCTCAACGAGCCCGGACTTAACCTCCGGGACTTCTAGCTCCATCAAGCGCCTCAGAAGCATCGGGTGCCGTCGGGAGACGATGATTTCTGGCAATCCGTCGCCATCAGCGGTGTGGTCGCTGACACGTACGACGTAGAGCTTCAACTCCATGCCGGTCCGGTATCGTTCGTAGGGACTCTGTTCGTCTCCGGGCATGGTCGCGTCAGCTTTGCCCAGATCGACGAAGACCGTAGGGCGTGCCCCGATCGGGTCATCAGCACGGGGCGATGCAACCCTTCGGACGGGGGCTGAGATGATCTCGCCTTCTTTGTCGGCGTACTGCTCGAAAACCAACCGGCGCTCAGCGTTTCGTAACCGCTGCATGAGGACCTGGGTTACGGTTCGGGCGGCGATCCGCTGGGGTGTAAAGTCCAACACACCGGTGATGATGTCATCGCCGGGTTGGGCGTCTGCGCTTAACTGGCGGGCGTGTTCGACATCGACCTGTCCACGCGGATCTAATTCGTCAACGACATCAACGACGTGAACGACGGTGTTGATGACGACGTCGCCGCTTTCGGGATCGAGTTGGACCGTGACGTCTTGGTCTTCGACGGCCGGGTCTCGGCGGTACGCTGCGGCGATGGCGTCTTCGAATGCAGAGACGACCGACTCTTGCGGAAGGTTGCGTTCCGCAGAGAGCTGCATCACCGCAAGCAGCATGTCGCTCTTCATCTTGTCAGACCTCCATCGATTGCGATACGGCAGATGTTCGGCGCGATCTCGCCGAAAAAGAAAAAGTGGGCGTGCGCCCACTTCCTCAACACATCGCTGTCGCAACGCGCGTTCTTAATGATTTAACTGTATCACGTCAAAGCGAGATTCGCACGTCGAATCGGCGCGCTCAAACACAAACTGCTCGCGTCGCGTATCCGGTTCCGTTTTAAGTAGCCAACAGCGCATTGATCGCGCCGAGGGCTTCGTCAGCTGGATAAATGGTTGAATCCGACGGTGGTTGGCATCGATGTTTGACTTCAATGCCACCATTTTGGAGGCTGCGAGGGCTTACCACGACGCGAACAGGCATGCCGATCAGGTCGGCATCGGCGAATTTCGCGCCCGGACCTTCTTCTCGATCATCCAATAACGTATCGATTCCAGCATCCGATAGCTCTGCGTACACGGATTGCGCCCGCTCGCGCACATCGTCGTTGTTGTGCATGTTGACGCCTAAGACGACTACCTCGAAAGGTGCGATTGATCTTGGTAACGTCATTCCACGATCATCGTGGTTCGCTTCGACTGCGGCAGCGAGGAGGCGCCCAGTACCGATGCCGTAGCAACCCATGTAAACGGGCCTTAGCTCGCCGTCGATATCGTTGAACCTCACGTTCAGCGCGTCGCTGTATACGGTTTGTAACTTAAAGATGTGCCCTACTTCGATGCCGCGGTGCTGCTTGAGATAGCCATCGGAGCATCGCGTGCACTTGTGGCCTTCAACTGCCGCAGCGATATCGCCGATTTGGTCGGCGTTCCAGTCGCGACCGTAGTTGACGTTTCGGTAGTGATATCCCTCTTCGTTGGCGCCTGCGAGCAGGTTTGCGTTTTCGACCGCTGAGACGTCAGCGATTACGAATTTGCTGTCGATGCCCATCGCCGACGCCGAACCGGCGGGAAAACCGGCAGCCTCAACCTCTTTGGGCGTTGCCATGCGTGGCTCCGCGCCGCCCATCATGTTGCGAAGTTTAGTTTCATTTACCTCGTAATCGCCTCGGATCACCACGACGTAGACTCGGTCATCGATCGAGTAGAAGACGGCTTTGGCGGTCTTGGAGCTCGGCACTCCTTCTAGTTCCGCAAGCCCGGCTATTGTTTTGACGCCCGGCGTGGCGAACTTTTCGACATCGGCAAGGCTTTCTTGGGGATTGTGCGATTTTGTGAATTCGGCCTTTTCGAGGTTGGCGCCGTAGTCGCAATGTCCCGCGTCGCATGTCAGCACGGTGTCTTCGCCGCTTTCGGCCAATAGGGCAAACTCGGCTGAGTCCTTGCCGCCGATGGAGCCGGAATCGGCTTCGACCATCACGGCATTGAGGCCGCAACGGGCGAAGATGTTTCGATATGCGTGGGCCATGGCTTCATAGCTGGCGTCCATGCCAGGCACATCGGCATCGAACGAGTAAGCGTCCTTCATCTCGAACTCGCGAACCCGCAACAAGCCTCCTCTGGATCTGGTTTCGTCGCGGAACTTGGTCTGTATCTGATAGAGGATCAACGGCATGTCGCGATAGCTGGTGATGCCGTAACGCCCCATGATCGAGACTGTCTCTTCATGGGTAGGAGCGAGGACCATGTCGCGTTCCCGTCGGTCCTGGAACGAGGCGAGCGGTGGGATATAGGTGTCTGCTCTGCCGCTCTCTTCCCAAATCGAACGAGGTTGTACTACTGGCATAGTGACCTCGAGAGCACCGGCGTTGTTCATCTCTTCGCGGATGATGTTGCGGATTTTGTCGAGGCTTCGCCATCCCAATGGCATGATGCTAAAGATGCCAGCGGCTATCTGCTGGATGAAGCTTGCGCGGGCCAAGTATTGGTGACTGATCGTTTCAGCCTCAATCGGGGCTTCACGCGTCGTCTTGATGTAAAACTTCGATGCTCGCATGATTTCTTTGTCAGGATGCTGATCGTATAGCGGATGTTAGTAACTGCCGTTGCCCCAGCGGTTCTCGACGTATTGATCGACCATCTGGATGAAATCCTGCGCGATCGTCGGACCTGAGAGCATCCGATCGCGTTTGCCGTCGATGAAAACTGGCGCGCGCGGGCTTTCACCGCTTCCGGGCAACGATATACCGATGTCAGCGGCGCGGGATTCGCCGGGGCCGTTTACCACACAGCCCATCACGGCCACCTTCAGCGTTTCTGAACCGGGATACTGCGTCTTCCAATTCGGAAGGTTGACGTCGATTTGCTTTTGAATGTCGCTCGCGAGCTCTCGGAACAGCGTAGAGGTTGTGCGGCCGCATCCGGGACACGCCGTGACTGACGGGCGGAACGTACGGATGCCCAAGGATTGGAGTATGTCTTGACACAACTTGACTTCATTCGCCCGGTTGCCGCCGACTTCCGGAGTGAGGCTCGCACGGATCGTGTCCCCGATGCCGTCGTAAAGCAGAACCGAGAGCGCGGCGGTGGTAGCCACGACACCCTTCTGCCCCATTCCAGCCTCGGTGAGTCCGAGGTGGAGCGGGATTCTAGTCATCTTGGAAAGTGTCTGATACGCCGACACCATTTGACCCAACCGGGATACTTTGCATGAAATGATCATCGAGTCTTCAGGTAGACCAATGTCCACAGCGGCTGCGGCGCTGGCGATGGCGCTTTCGACCAATGCTTCGCGCTCGACGTCGTCTCCGCTCAAAGGGTTGTCGCGACGTGCGTTCTCGTCCATCTTCTGCACTAGCAGCTCTTGGTCCAGGCTGCCGGCGTTCACCCCGATCCTGACTGGTTTGCCGAGGTCACGAGCGATTTCGATGAATGAGTTGAAGTTCTCGTCGTGACGTTTGCCACGGCCGACGTTGCCGGGGTTGATGCGGAACTTCGCCAATGTCTTGGTGCAATCCGGATGATCCCGTAGCAGGCGGTGGCCGATGAAGTGAAAGTCCCCGACAAGCGGCACGTTGCAGCCCAAGTCAGTGAGACGTTTCGCGATTTCGGGAACTGCTCTGGCCGCGTCGTCGTTGTTGACGGTTATGCGGACGATTTCGCTACCTGCATCGGCAAGGAGTTTGACCTGCTCGACCGTCGCGGGAATATCGGCGGTGTCCGTATCTGTCATTGATTGGACGACGATCGGACTGCCGCCGCCGATCAGGACATGGCCAACCTTGACTCGATGCGTCCTAGAGCGTGGAGACGTAGGGATTTCTATCGCAGAGACCATGCTTCCTTCAATTATCCGCTAAAGGAAACGTTCTCCGCCGATCAGCCGAGCGATGTCCGAGAAAGATATGACAACAATTAGGGCGATGAGAATTACAAATCCTGCCAAATGCACGAGCCCTTCCTTTTCCGGTGAGATGCGTTTCCCACCACGAATAACTTCCAATACGACGAATGCGAGACGTCCTCCGTCAAGGCCGGGGAATGGGAGCAGATTGATAACGGCTAGTGAAATGCTCAACGTTGCTGTGAGAGTGAGGATGATCGTCACCCGCGCGCTGATCGGTATGTCGGCGGTGGCAACTTCGCCGGAAAGCTGACTCAAGCCCACGGGGCCTACAGCGACTGGACCTTCGAACTGAGGGTTCTTTGATCCAGATATGGCACCGTAGATCGAGTTTCGGGCCAAAGTGATGATCTCGAACGTCTCGTTAATCCCCTCGGGAATCGCGCGAGTGATTGGGACGCCACGATAAGCGATGTGCGGGTGCAACATCTGGAGTTGAACGCCAGCGGCTCCCTCCTGCAGATATGTGACCGATCCGAGGCCATTGTTGAATTTGCGGGCATCTAAGTAGTGAATCCCGGGACCGTTTTCGTTCGCGGTTACATGAATTGTGTCGCCGAGTTCGGCGTTTGGGACGAATTCCCTGGTATCGGTTAATCCGATCTCTGTGAGGTCATCTCGTACGGTGCCATCCGCCACTACAACGAGGCGGTCGTTAAGACCAACGCTCGGGTTGTAAACTCTCGCCACCCCGAGGCGCATCTGCGTTTCCGGGTCTTCGACCTCTTCAACCACTTGATGGCGAGGAGGGTCCCAACGGGCGACTACGGTGACGATCTGCGTATCGCCTTCGAGATAGTGCACCGTCGGTTCCGTCGGACGTGCGAACGGGTCCGGAATGCCGCGTTGCACTTCCCATTTCGACTCTTGACCGAGTTTTTGGATGACCGCGGTCTGCAAGTCGTTGAAGTTAGTTATCGATGTGCCGTCAACAGCGACGATTTTTTGCAGCGGTCGTATTCCGGCCTCGTGAGCCGGTGATCCAGGGAAAACGTTGGCAACGATGACATCGCCAGCGATGTATTGGACCGGGATCATGACGACGATCGTGAATACGATGAATGGGATGATGGCGTTGACGACTACGCCAGCGGCGATGACTGAAATCCGTGCCAGCGGCGATTTGCTGGCTAGGCTGTCCCTAGCCTCCGGGTTTTCCTCGCCGCGCAGTTTGACAAATCCGCCGAAAGGCAACCAGTTGATCGACCAGACCATGTCGGCGATGGTGATGCTGTCAGGTTCCATCTGCTTCACTTTGCCGACGAACACAGATTCAGTGGTCTGGGCCAGTGCGGAGTCTTTTTTCTGAAACGGCCGAATGACCACTGCCTCAATCGATCCATCCCCCCATTCTCGACCGATAATGGTCACTTTCTGGCCGATTCGCAGCACCTCTCCATCTTCTCCGATCTCGTAGCTGGTGTCCGCTGACGTGGAAATCTTGGTCGAACCCGTCCAGATGCCGAACGCTCGGGGAGGGAATCCGAATCCGAATTCGAGCACTTTGACTTTGTGGAGTTTGGCGACGAAGTAGTGTCCGAACTCGTGTAAAACGATGAGCGGTCCAAGAATCAGAACCGCTAACAGTAACCCGTATATGAGAGTTGGGTTCATCTAGCCAGCGATGGTTTGATGTACGCGACGATCATCGTTGTGCGTGACGCGCGCAGGTTGTGTCGTAAGCCCATCCGGCAGCAACGATCGCATCCTCAACAGTGAATTCTGATTTGTACTTATGGGATTTCAGAGTTGTCTCGATCTCGCCTGCGATCTCGTTGAAAGCGATTTTCCGATCTAGGAAGAGATTCACTGCGGCTTCGTCAGCTCCTGCCAACACGGCGTTGTAGGTTCCACCCTTTCGAGCGTAGTCCAACGCTAGTTTGAAACATGGGTATCTTGCTGGTTCCATCGGCTCGAAAGTGAGTTCTCGCGCGTCCACCAAGCTGAACCCGGGTAGCGTTTCATTGAATCTACGCTCTGGATAGAAAAGAGCGAACTGGATCGGATGGCGCATGTCGGGCAGACTCAGTTGCGCTTTGATCGAGCCATCGTCCATCTCAACCAGCGAATGCACGACGCTCTGTCGGTGGATCACAACGTCGATCTCGTCGAAAGTAGCATCGAACAGCGACGCGGTTTCGATGACTTCGAACGCTTTGTTCATCAATGTGGCTGAATCGACCGTGATTTTCTTTCCCATTTTCCATGTGGGATGGTTGAGTGCCTCTTCTGGGGTTACGCTTGCGAGTTGCTCGGGAGTTTTATCGCGGAATGCGCCGCCCGAAGCGGTGATGATGTAGCGTCGGGGTTTGGAGACCTCGCCGATGACGCATTGCCATAGCGCGCTCGGCTCGGAATCGATAGGGATTATCGTGCCTCCGTTATCGCTTGCGATCTTCTTAAGCTGGCCCCCGGCCATGACGATCGATTCCTTGTTTGAAAGGCCAACACTCTTTCCGGCGCTGAGGCTGGCAACCGCGCTCGGCAAGCCGTTGACGCCTGCGGTCGCGTGCATGACGAAATCAACATCGGAGTGTGTTGCCAGATCGATCATCGATATTCGCGAGGCGGATCCGATGGTGTTGATCGACCCGTTATTGCAGCTGAAGTGCTTGGCGCCGAACTCATCAATCTGTTCGGCTAGCCTCTTGAGATTGTTGCCAGCCGACAGGCCAATGACTTCGAATTCATCGGGAAATTGGCGGATGACGTCAAGCGTTTGCGAACCCACTGACCCCGTAGAGCCGAGCACGGCGATGCGCTTTTTCATCCGAGCCATCTTTCGATGAAGTATATGAGCATGAAATTAGGTGCCAACGCGTCTAGCCGGTCCAAGATGCCGCCATGCCCCGGGATGATGCCGCCGGAATCCTTGACACTGGACAGCCGCTTGATCCAAGACTCTGCCAGATCGCCAAACACGCCTACGATTGCGATCGCAAAGCCGACACCTACGATTCTAGGTGGTGAGTAGTCGAGATTAAGTATCCCAGAGAGTAGCCACGAAACCAAAACGGCTGCTGCTATTCCACCGAGGAGGCCTTGCCACGTCTTACCAGGGCTGATGTTCGGTGCCAGTTTGTGCTTGCCGATCAATTTACCGACGAAGTAAGCCCCTGTGTCGGCGGCGAACACGACCAAGATGACGTACGTCAAGATCTCGCGGCCCTGATCGAGCGAAACAACCAATGGCAGTAGGGTTACCGACATCACAATCGCTGCGCCGTATGCGAATACGATGTTCTTTCGCACGATTTCGACGTGACGGAACCGGGCCGCAAGTGCGATTTCGGCGACGAAGATGATGAAAACGATGCCGATCGCGCTCGCTATCGGCTGAAGGTCATCGGAATCACCCGCAGCTGCGGCTAACACTCCTAGAGTGGCCACAAAGCCTCCGATGAGGCCCATCACGATCCGCGACATCGTCCGCCCACTCGGGCCGTCTGCCATGTCGCGCGTCTCCCATCCAACCACGATTGCCACCGCGACGGCGATGATTGAGACGGCCCAGAAGCCGACGTATAACGCGACTGCCAACAGCGGAAGCCCGATTGCCGCGGAGACCAGGCGCAGCTTCAGTTCGGATGATCTAGAGCTTGGCTGGGTTTCAGCAGAGTTTGCGATCGGTGACACGCGATTAGTTTCGCTGAAATCGCACCGTTACGCAGGGCGTTGTCCAAAGCGACGTTGCCTTTGCGAATAGGCTTTGATCGCTTCGTCGATCTCTTTTTCACCGAATTCGGGCCACAGCGCCGTTGATGAATAAAACTCAGCGTATGCGGATTGCCAGATCATGAAGTTGCTGATCCTGAACTCGCCGCCGGTCCGGATCACGATGTCGGGATCTGGGATTCCGGCGGTGAACAGGTAGCGCGACAATAGGCCTTCATCGATATCTTCCGCCGGCACGCCGTCAGTCACAATTCTCTTGACCGCGTTTACGATCTCATGACGTCCGCCGTAGTCGAATGCCAAATTCAACGTGATCGTCGTGTTGTCGCGGGTAAGATGTTCAGCTTGTTTGATCTTGTGCACCATGTGGGACGGCAATCGGCGTTCGTACCCGACGTGGCGCAGTTTGACTCCGTTCGCGTGGAATTCCTCAACGCCTCGTTCAATGGCTTCTGATGCCAGGTCCATCAACGCTTGGACTTCGTCTTCGGGACGATTCCAATTTTCAGTCGAAAACGCGAAGAGTGTCGTTTCCTTTACACCTGATTGAGCTAGATATCTTGTGACTCTCTCGATGTTTTCGTAACCCGCACGATGTCCTTGTGCGACGCTTAACCCAGTTTTCTTCGCCCAACGTGCGTTCCCGTCCATGATGATCGCGACGTGCCGGGGGATCCGCATAGCCGGATCCTGCCCGTTGAGTGAGGCGCTGGCATCCGTCGCGACATCTTCTCCTTTGATCTCGGAATTCATAGCGCTTTTGAATACATGCTTCGCGAACCCTAGATAGCAAATTCGTCGTTTGAAGGCTGCTCGGTTATGCCAAGATTTGAGATTCTTTTTCTATCAGCAACTCCCCGACTTTATTGACGGCTTCGTCAGTCAGGTCTTGCAGCGATTTTGATGCTCGTCGACAGTCGTCTTCACCGGCCTCGCCTTCGTCTTGGATCTCACGGATCATGCTCTGTGCATCGCGTCGAACGTTGCGGATAGATACTCGAGCATCTTCGGCGCGCCTCCGAGCCATTCGTACGAGCTCCTGCCGCCGTTCTTGGGTTAACTCCGGGAGGATCAAACGGATCGTTTGTCCTTCCACACGAGGATTCAAGCCCAGATCAGATTGTTGGATCGCTCTCACGATCGCGTTCGCCGCTTCCGGATAAAACGCCTCGATTTTGATCGTTCGTGCACTTTCAACGGAGAGCAACGCCAATTGATTCATCAAGAGGACATCTGTGACACCGCCCATGTCAACACTAACTTGCATCTTTGCGACGAGCGACGTGGAGGCTTGATTGGTTCGAAAACCGTCCAGATCGTCCTCGAAGACGCTCACGGAGGAGTTCATGCGGTCTTGTGCATCGTCCAATGTTTCTTCCAGCATGTGCACACCTCAATTAGGTTTTAGCGGCAAGATCTCTCGTCTGGATCAAGAACAGTTGTCGATGTCATCCCGTTTCGGCGTAAACCTGAGTCGCTTGTTGCGGCATGTGCAACTGTTCTCCTGCCGCATCAATCGTAATTCGAGTTCCAACGTGTCCGCCGCTGACGATACCTGCCAGGTTGCCGCGTTTGAACACGTCGAACACTAGGATAGGCATCTTATTGTCCATAGCCAACGACAACGCGGTCGTGTCCAATGCCCGCAGGCCAAGTTCGAGTGCCTTGTGGTGGGTGATGTGATCAAACTTCTTGGCGGAAGGGACGGTTGCCGGATCCGCATCGTACACGCCGTCGACCCCGTTTTTTGCCATCACGAGGACGCTGGCGTTGATTTCGAGCGCGCGCAGACTCGCCGCAGTGTCTGTCGACATGTATGGGTTGCCGGTACCGGCAGCGAAGATCACAACGCGCCGACGCTCGATGTGATGCAACGCCCGCGATCTGATGTATGGCTCGGCAACCGCCGGCATCGGCAGCGCGGTCATGGTGCGGACCGGAACGCCGTCTCTCTGCAACTGATCCTGCAAAACCAGCGCGTTCATCACCGTCGCCAGCATTCCCGCGTGATCAGCGCTCGACCGGTCCATCCCTTGCGCTTCGTAGTCTGCCCCTCGCCATATATTCCCACCGCCGACAACGACGCCGATAGCAACGCCTGCGTCGTGAAGGGGCTTGATCTCGTCGGCGATGTACTTGACGGTATCGTTGTCGATGCCGAAACTCTTGCCGCCCTTGAAAGATTCGCCGCTGAGTTTAAGCAAAATGCGGCTGTAGCGTGGCGTCAACCGCATGCCGATTTCTCCTTTGCTTACTCGCCGAGCGCGAACCGTTCGATTCGTCCGACCTTCACGTTCTCGCCTACCTTAGCGATCAACTCCGTAACCAGTTCGGACACCTTGACACTGCCGTCGCGGATGTACATTTGGTCGAGCAAGATGTCGTCTTCCGATACTTCGCCTACGTCTTCGGGTACTGATTCACGGTCGACATATTTAGGGTTCATCGCCGCGACCTGCATCGCCAAATCACGCGCCAACGCTTTAAATTCCGGGGTCCGCGCTACGAAGTCGGTCTCGCAGTTCAACTCCACGAGCGAACCTACTCGAGATCCGGTGTGTATGTAAGCCTCGATCACGCCTTCGGCGACCTCGCGTCCCGCCCTTTTTGCTGCGGATGCGAGCCCTTTCTCCATGAGCGCTGTTGCCGCGGCCTTCATGTCGCCGCCCGCATCTTCTAGCGCTCGCTTCGAGTCCATGATCCCAGCACCGGTCATGTCGCGCAGTTCTTTTATCTGCGCGGTGCTGATCTTAGCCATTTCGTGACAACTCCGTTTCGAATATTTCTCGGTCTGATCTGGATTTTCGTCCTACTCGTCTGAGCCCGATTCGTTAGAACTGGTTTGGTTTGAGCTAGCTTGTCGAGCTCGCTCCGCGGCCGCCGCGCGCGCAGCGGCCATTGCGGCCTCCTGAGCTTCGCGTTCGGCCTGCATCGCATCGCGTTCACGCTGTCGCTCCTCGGCAAGCTCGATGCCTTCGCGGATCGCCGCCGCGATGTGGCTCGAAAGAAGCGATATCGAAGCATGAGAATCGTCGTTGCCCGGTATCGGATACGTGATGGGGCTAGGATCGCAGTTGGTATCGACGATCGCGACAACTGGAATGCCTAGGTCGGTGGCTTCTTTGACGGCGTGTTTCTCGCGATCGATGCCGACGACGTACATCACATCCGGCAATTTGGAGATCTCTTTGATGCCGCCGAAGAATTTGTTGAGCCGCCTGACTTCGGTCTGTTTCATCAGCAACTCACGCTTAGTATGCGCTTGCACCTCACCCTTGGCGAAGTTCTCTTCTAATTCGATGAGCGCTTGGATGCGCCGCGAAATCGTGCTGAAGTTCGTCAGCGTGCCGCCTAACCACCGCGAGGTGATGTAAGGCGCATCAACCAATTTCGCCAATCGCTCGATCTCGTTGCGTGCCTGCGGCTTGGTTCCGACCATCAGGCACTCGCCGCCATTGGCGACGGTCTCGCGTATCGCCGCTTTGGCGGTCTCGATCGCCTCGATAGTCTTGTCCATGTCAAGCACATGTCGCTTCTTGTGCTTGAGGCGGATGTAGTCGCTCATCCTTGGGTGCCACCGCTTGGAAAGGTGACCAAGGTGCACCCCAGCGCGGTACAGCCCCTCTATCGTCAAGGGCTCAAGTTCTTCTTTTTCGGCTGTTTCCGTCGCTCCGGCAGCCGCAACTTCGGTCGTCAAGGTTGTAGGGTGATCTCCTCAGTGTCTCCGGTAATCATGGGCGCGCAACGCGCATCCAAAGCGTCAATCGGACGTTTGGAACCAATGTTCGATGGTATCACACGACAGTTAAACCAAAGCGTCGCGACGCGTGAAGACGTGCTTCGATCTGAGGAAATCAATAGGTCTAAAGTCACTTCGGAATCGTTATTCTTTACAGCATCAATTCAAACGGACGAAAACCGCTACATAGTCATTGGAGCGAGTGTCATGAAGTTGCTTGGGACGAATGCACCACCCACTACCCCCACCCAACTCGCGACGGCGATCGGAGCCGTCGGATTGCTTGTCATCGCCTTCGTTGTAGGCATCCTTCAAGGTCCGGGCGCGAACGATACTGTCGGCGGTGTTCTTGGCATCCAAGGCACCTCGACGACTTGGGTCTCTAACCTGGGCGATCTTCTCCCATTCGGCTTCGCATTCGTCGCGGGCATGGTCGCAGCAGTAAATCCGTGTGGGTTCGTGATGCTGCCGGCGTATCTGACGATCTACTTACGCGATGCGTCGGATGTGGAGGATGACATGGGTTGGTCGGGCACCGTCAAGCGCGGATCAAAAGCCATATACGTCAGCTTGGCGATGGGACTGGGCTTTCTGGCCCTCTTTGGCTCCGCTGGGTTGTTGGTGTCTGCCAGCCAAGAACTCGTGAAGGAAGCATTGCCTTGGATCGGTTTCACGCTCGGCATCCTCATGGCGTTGCTGGGCGCCTACATCCTTATCGGTGGCAAGATCTACACCGGAGTCGCGCAACAGATGGCCGATCGTGTGGGTGACCCGCGTGTATCATCTCTCGGCGGATACTTCCTGTTTGGGGTCAGCTACGCGCTCGCATCGTTGAGCTGCACATTGCCTATATTCCTCAGCGTGGTAACCAGTTCATTCGGGCGCGAAGGCTTCTTGATGGGACTTGTCCAATTTGTCGCGTACGCTGGAGGCATGGCCTTCTTGATCATGATCGTCACGATCGGCATCGCACTGTTCAAGAGCGCGATCCTCAACCCGTTGCGACGCTCAATGCAGTACGTTGAGCGGGTGTCCGCCGTAATCTTGGCGGTCGTTGGCGCGTACTTGGTCTTCTATTGGCTAACCGAAGGCGATCTCTCGACTTACTTCGGCGCAAGTTAGAAGACGCGACAGTCTGGAGATCGACTAGGCTATGCAGCTTCGACTGGGTTGTGGAGCACCCCGATCTTGTCTATCTCGACCGTAACGTCGCCACCGACGTTGATTGGCGGGGTCGTGCCCGAAGTGCCAGTCCAAAGCATGTCGCCACACTCGAGAGTGACGTATCGGCTGATGAAGCTGATCGCCTGCGCGACGTTGAAGATCATCTCAGACGAGTGGCACTTCTGCCCTTCTACGCCGTTGACTAGACCTCGAATGTTCACGTCCTGGGGATCGATGTCGGTAACGATGAACGGGCCGGTCGGGCCAAAAGTGTCGGCAGATTTGGCTCGCCACCACTGCGTGTCTGCATCGGGGCCTCCCTGCCAGTCACGGGCACTTACATCGTTGCCCGCGGTGTAACCGAAGACGTAGTCAAGGGCCTCGTCCTTGCTGACGTTCTTCGCTCGCTTGCCCATAATGACTACGAGCTCAGATTCGCAGACCACCAATCCCGCATCCGCGGTGATCTTGATCGGATCACCCGGACCGATGATCGCGGTCGGCGTCTTGTAGAAGGGTTCGGGGCGAGTCGGCTCCTGCGCGCCGAGGAGGTGCGAGCGGTAGTTGCGGGCCAGGCACAACATCTTGACCGGGTTCGGGTTCGGCGCGAGTATTTTCACATCGGCAAGGCTGTACGTAGCACCTGTTTTCTCGTACGACTGGCCGATCGGCGAGTTCGAAATCTCAGTTACGCTGCCATCGTCCTCAACGATGCCGTACGATGCACCATCTCCGTTCTGGAATCTGACGAACTTCAATCTTGGGCTCCCTATGGACTGACTTGTGAATTCTCAACGCAAGTGTAAGTCAAGCGGATGCATGGCTGGCGAACGATAAACGTTAAAATCCACCTAGCGGGCTACAAGGGACACGAGGCTTCAGTCATGTTGGACATCAAAATCATTGGCGGAACTGTGCACGATGGGAGTGGCCTACCCGGCATCGAAGCCGATGTCGGCATTAAAGGAGACACCATCGAAACGGTAGGTGACCTCTCAGGTGCCGAAGCAGCGAAAACCATCGATGCAACTGGCAAATCGGTAACGCCTGGTTTCATTGATTTACACACCCACTCCGATGCCTCCTTCTTAGTCGACCCCCTCGCCGATTCGAAACTCACTCAAGGCGTGACTCTCGAATACTTCGGCAACTGTGGCGGCAGTTTCTGCGCGCCTCTTATCGGCGCGTCAAAAGATCAACTCCGAGAACGTCTCACGCGCGGCGGCGAGGGCACCTTCGAGGTCGATTGGGAAGATTTCGACGGTTATCTGAACGCTTTGGAACGTACTGGATCGACGATCAACATCGCGACACAAGTCGGACACGGTACTGTGCGCTCAGCCGTGATGGGCATGGACAACCGCGGGCCTACTATCGATGAACTCGTCCACATGACCCGACTAGTCGAGGAGAGCCTTGATGCCGGCGCGCTCGGCATGTCAACAGGACTGTGGTACGCGCCCGGTTCATACTCGCTTACCGACGAAGTGATCGCCCTTAACCAACCCGTCGCAGACCGCGACAAGCTCTACTCATCGCACATCCGCTCCGAAGCGGACGATCTCTGCGGCTTATTCCCTGCTCACGCCGAAGCAATTGAGATCGGGCGACGCACTGGCGGACGGATACAGGTCTCGCACGTCAAGGCCGTCGGACCGAAGTTCTGGGGTCGCGGACCCGAAATCCTCGAGGGCTTCGAGCGCGCACGAGATGAAGGCATCGATGTCGCAGGCGATCAGTACCCCTATTCATGGTCGAGTACAGGATTCGCTGGTGCGATGTTTGCGCGATGGGCGTTGACCGGCGGCAGACAGGCGACTATCGACCGCCTCCAAGATGACGACCTCCGCGCCAAGATGCGAGAGGACGCCGTGTATTACATCAGCCGTAATCACGGCGCGGCGGGATCCGTAGTCGCCCATTTCCCGCCGAATATCGCTTACGAGGGGATGAGTTTGGAAGAGATTGGCGATGACATGGGTTGCGAACCGTCGGAAGCCGCTCTACGTCTCTACGAGGAATCCGACGGCTCTTATGTGCTGCACTCAATGGAGGAATCGGATGTCGAGGCGATCGCGCAATGGCGACTAATGACGGTCTGCTCCGACGGTAGTTCCCTTCGGACGACGGGTCCATTGTCGAGCGGCAAACCACACCCGCGCAGTTACGCGACGAACTCACGCCATCTGGAAACGTTCGTCAAGGAGCGCAAACTGCTCTCGTTCGAAGAAGCCATTTTCAAGATGACAGCACTTGGGGCTGCCCGGTTGAACTTGACGAAGCGAGGACGCATCGCTCGGGGCATGTACGCCGACGTGAACGTGTTTGCCCTTGACAACATCAAGCAGAACAACTCATTCACCGATCCCCATCAATACTCCACGGGTATGGACCACGTTATCGTCAACGGCGTCCAAGCGATCGCTGATGGCAAGGTTACGGGAGCCACGCCGGGTAAAGTTCTTCGCGATTTCGATGCGTAGCAACGAGACCAAAGATCCACCAGCAAATCCACAGGATGTCATATGACTTGGGACTTAGTTATCAAGAACGGGACGGTAATCGATCCGAGTCAGGGCCTCCACGCTAAACGTGACATCGCGATCGCGGGCGGCAAGATCCGCGCCGTGGAGGAATACGTCAGCGATGGCGACACGCACGATGTGATCGAAGCCGACGGGCTGATTGTCACCCCCGGCTTGGTCGATCTTCACGTTCACGTTTGGTGGGGTGTGGCACACCTTGGGGTCGAAGCCGATCCGTCATGCCTCTATCGCGGCGTGACCACCGCGATTGATGCAGGCTCGGCAGGTTCGAACACCATCGCCGGTTTTCACCGCTACGTGATGCAGAAAGCCGATACCCGCGTCCTAGCATTCCTGCACATCTCCGGTATGGGCCAGCTCGACAACGAAATCGGCGAACTTGAAGACGTCAGGTGGGCACGGGTCGAGAAGGCTGTCGAAGCCGCGAGGATGTTCCCTGAAGTCATCGTCGGCATTAAAGTTCGGCTCTCCGAAGCGATCCTTGGCAACAACGATCTAGTAGCGATGGAGCGCTCCCTCGAAGCATCGAGCCAACTCGGCAAACCGTTGATGATCCACATCGGCGGCACCGTAAACCCGGTTGAACGATACTTGGAGCAACTGCGACCAGGGGATATAGTTACCCACAGCTTCACTGGCAACCCGCCAGGCATCGTTGACAACACTGGTAAAGTCATCGATGCGGCAAAAGATGCGATGAACCGTGGCGTCAACTTCGATGTCGGGCACGGTGCTGGCTCATTCTCATTCGATGTTGCCGAAAAAGCCGCAGCCGATGGCTTCGGGCCTGGCACCGTCAGTTCGGATGTCCATCGCTACAACATCCGCGGCCCCGTTTATGACCTTTTGACTACGCTGTCGAAATACCTCTATCTCGGCTTCTCGCTGGACGAGGTCATCGCGTTCTCGACGCAGCGCCCTTCGTCAGCGATCCGAATGACCGACATGATAGGATCACTCCGCGTTGGCGCAGATGCCGACGTTTCGATAATCCGAATGTTGGATGGCAATTTCACCTTGACTGACGCCCGCGGGGCGACGAGGCAAGGTAAACAGCTGCTAGTGCCGGTCGAAACGGTTCGCCAAGGGCGTCGCTACCCTCCGCACCACTCCGCTCATCCCCATCTGGTAGGTCATCATCACGGCCACTGAAACCGACATGACGAGCGAATCGCAGCCGCCGATCTTGCGGATGGACGCGGTAACCAAACGATACGGCGTGGCAACGGCGCTGGACAACGTGGATTTGAACATCTCTGCTGGCTGCATCGTCGCTATCCAAGGAGCGAACGGTTCCGGCAAATCTACACTGCTCCGCATCGCTGCGACGCTGACGAGCCCGTCTGAAGGGCAAGTTTTGGTCAATGGAGTCGATGCGAACCGAAGAGCTGCCGATGCTCGCCGGCATATCGGTGCGGTTATGCACTCCCCGATGCTCTATTCAGAACTCACTGTCCGCGAAAACCTCTCCTTGTTCGCCACGCTGTGCCAACTCGAATCGCCCGAAAAGCGAGTAGACGAAGTCTCCTCAAGATTGCATCTGCAATCCCGCATGGATGAGCGGGTCGGCAGACTGTCTCACGGCTTTCGCAAAAGGGTCGCCATCGCACGAGCCATCATCCACTCGCCGCTTCTGCTTCTCCTAGATGAACCTGAGACAGGGCTTGATGACAACTCGTTAGAAGTCTTGATGAACATCATCGCTGAATGGAAGTCCCAGCATCGGTCGGTCCTAATCGCCACACACAGCGCGGACTTTGTGACCGCCGCCGCCGACATCGCTTACGCAATTGATGCCGGCCAGCTACAAAAGGCTCCAACTCCCTGACAATCGCTTGACCGCAACGCTGTCGATAATCTGGGCGCTCACGCTCAAGGAACTTCGTATCGAGTCGCGCAACCGTGACGTCGCGATCGCGATCGTGATGTTCGCGTCGCTGGTGATCGCGATCTTCGCCATCACCATCGAATCCACGACACGCAACTCGCTCGATACAGGACCTGGGGTTCTATGGGCCGCAATTACTTTTGCCGGCGTGATCGGACTAACCCGAGCCACTTCTCACGAGCTTGAAAACGATGCCATCGGCGCATTGATGATGGCGCCCATTTCCAGAGACCTCGTCTTCATCGGCAAATCTCTCGGCAACTTCGTTTTCTTGACCATCGCGACATCAATCGTGTTCGTCGTCTTCACATTCATGTTCAATTTGAACGTATTTCGTGGCGAAATCATCGCCGTCGCGCTGCTTTCAGCCATCGGATTCTCTGGCGTGGGCACACTTTTCTCAAGCCTCTCCTTCAGAATCCGCGCGCGGGAAGTTCTGTTGCCGATGCTTTTCCTCCCTGCCGTGTCGCCATTGCTGTTCGCCGCCATCCAGGTCACGTCATCAGCGGTTTCAGGAGAAGCGTGGTCAACATCGTTGCCGTGGATACAGCTCGCAGTGGTTTATGACGTGGTATTCCTAACTGCCTCCGCACTGCTCTTCGGCTACGTTTTGGACGATTGAGAACCGAAGCTCGGGCGAAGAGATCTCTAATCCTTACCGCGTGGCTAAACAATTCCTTACCTCATCGCTTTACAATTGAAATTCGTGACTGAGCGATAAATTTCTTCGCTCCTGACTGCCCCAACCCGATGGGATTTCCTAAAATCAGCGGCCAAACAGTGTTGCATGTAGCGACGCTGATCGCGATGGCTTTCGCTCTTTGGATGATGTTCCTGTGGGTGCCCACGGACATCAACCAGGGCGTCGTTCAGCGCATCCTTTACATCCACGTCCCAACCGCCTGGGTCAGCATGGTTGCAATCGTCGGGGTCGCAGCTGCAAGCATCCTCTATCTCACCACGAAGAAGGAACACTGGGATCGGCTCGCCGTTTCGATGGCCGAAGTTGGCGTTATGTTCGGTGCTGTCATGCTTATCTCCGGCATGATCTGGGCCAAGCCCGTCTGGAAAGTCTGGTGGACCGGCGAGGCCAAGCTCACGACTGCGCTGATCCTCTTCTTCATCTACGTCGCCTACCTCATGTTCAGGGCGTATTTCCCACCCGGCGACCAACGGATGCGGCTTTCAGCAATCATCGCCGTTATCGGTGCCATCGACACGCCGATCATCTACTACGCTTCCGTACTGTGGCAGGAAGCACACCCACCGCTCGTCGTCGGACCAATCGCCGAGGAAGAGAACTTGGTCGCCGCTGAGATCGGTCTGACACTCCTCGTCAGCGTGATCGCATTCACGTTCCTGTTCTTCTCGCTGCTGACGGCCCGCCTCGGGTTGGCAAGAATGGAAAGAGACTATGAAGTGTTGAAGTTCCGAACTGCTAACCAAGCGGCGGGCGCGAATTGATGCATAAGACCGTTCTAACGTCACTTGCCGCAGGATTCGTGATAGCGGCGCTGCTGAGCAACGTCTCTGTCATATCGGCTCAGTCGCCCCCTATCGCCACCGGTGTGGTAACCGAAGTCGAAACGGGTAGCAACGGCGAATTGACAGCGTTCTCCATCGTCATCGGCAATGGGACCGTCATCCGCTTCACTGTTTCGCCTGCTACCGAGTACGGCCTTGAGAACCGCGTCGGCGATCGCTGGGTATCGGATCAGGCGTCGGAACCTCAGGAAGCTGCCAACCGCCTCAGGGATCAGCAAAACCGCCTCGCCCAGATATCCGTCCAAGCCGACGGCAGCGGCGTTGCAACCTCCGTCGTCCAAGCCGTTTCAACGGACGTCGACACCAATCTCGGCTACCTCTTCGCCGTCGTCGCCATCGCATGGATTGGCATCATGGCATATGTCGTCTACATGGGTGTCCGGCAGCGCACCATAGCCGCCGACTTAGCCCGCATCAGAGGCGATAATGAAAACGACGACTCCTGATGGAAAACGCTGAGCGACAAGAGACACCTACCTCGACCACCATCGACGCAACCGTCGCCAAGTCGACGGTGCTGTTTGGCGGCAAATCCAAGATCGCCGTGGTCGCGTTGCTCTTCTTGTTCGGGGTCGCTTACCTCGCGTGGACAGCCTTCAACGAAGCAACCGTGGAATACATGAGCGTCAACGAAGTCGTGCAATACAACTCATTCAGCGACGCGCAGTCCATCGGCGTTTTGGGAAAGCTAGTACCCGGTTCATACATCAAGTCCCCGGACGGCGTAACCGCAAACTTCCGTCTCAAAGACGAAAACGGATCACTGGAGCTTCCAGTCGTGTATGCTGGCGAAGTCGGTCAAGTCTTCTTCAACGATCATTCCGAAATCATCCTCAACGGCACCATGGGTCCGGACGGAGTGCTTGAAGCGCACCTGCTCACCGTGCGTTGCCCGTCGAAGTACCTCACCGAACAGGAGCAGAGAGAACTCGACGGCAATTTGGAGCCTCCGCCCTATCAACTCGACTATTTCGATTCCCAACCCGACGCATAACGTCTCGATTCGACAACTCAAACTCGTAGCCGCAATCGTCTCAGCTGCGAATTGAACGTACCCACAGCGGCTGTAACCATGAGTACGAACCCGCAACCGATAATCAGCGCCAAAGACGGCCCTAATCCATCGGCCAACGCACCGAACACGAATCCTCCCGCGGGGAATCCTCCCCAAGCGAGTTCGTAAATCCCGGCCAACCTGCCTCTCACGTTATCGGAGATCGCCATCTGCATCGAGATCGTGCCCAATCCGATGTGTATCGAGTTCATCAGTCCGAACAGGAAGGCGAACGCGAACCCGAAGTAAATGCCCGTGATCAATGCAAACACGATCGCGCAACCGGCGGTTAGGACGTTTGAGATAAGCAGCGCGTAGCCGGTCCGCTTGAATCCGCCGCTGAATCCTAGGTACAACCCGCCGATGAAAGCTCCCATTCCGACTGCCGCGAACAGCTGGCTGTATTCACCTGCACCGACGTTATAGACCTCCCTCGAGATCGGTGTCAGCAGGTAGATGAAGCCCCCCATCAACAACGCGTTAACAAACGTGAACGTCAAATTGCCGTTCAGGATCGCGTTGTGCCGAACCACCGAGGCGATCTCCACAACGTCTTGCCATATCGGCTGATGCGCGGTCGCGATGCCGCTCGAAATCGGGCGATACGTTGCGACGATCACGAGATTTGCCGCCATCACCGCTGCGATGGTGATATATGTCCACTCGTAGCCCCAAAACTGAACGATCGCGCCCCAGATCAGTGGTGCCAGCACTCGCCCTAGATTGAAGAATGAGTTGTCGAAAAACACCGCCCTCGGCAAGATGTTGCGCGGCACCATGATCGGCAGAAGCGAGAATCTCGCCGTCCAGTCCAACGCTAAGGCAGATCCGTGGATCGCACCAGCAACCTGAATGTGCCAAGGTTCGATCTGATCGCTGATGAGCAGCAAGCCCACCGCCAGCATCGAACTCAGAGTCATAACGGAGCCGCACATCAGCAAGACTTTGCGACTGAACCGATCCGCAAGAAAGCCGCTGACGACTGACGTCGATATCGAAGCGACCACTACCGCTGCTCCGAGTATCGCCAGTTGCAGCGCGGACCTAGTGATGTCGAATATGACGTAGGTCTGGGTAACTGTCACCATCTGATTGCCAATGCCCCAGACGACGGTCCCGATCAGGAACTTACGGAGTTCGACTGAGGACATGGTTCGGCCTAAGCGCGCAACCTCGAGCCTCGTTTTACCGGGCCGTTTTCGAGGTATCACTGTCTCATTACGCGCCAATTTGGTTGACCTAGTAGTGCTAAAATCCGAGTTGAATCGAGATGGGCTTCAATTCCGAAATTATCAATATCGCATACGCCTCGCTGATCGCATTTTTCTTGGGTGCTATCCCGGCAGCGTATCTAGCCGCTCGGTTGCAAGGCATCGACATCTTTAGCGTCGGCTCGCGTCAGGCCGGTGCCACCAACGTCTGGAAAAACGTCAACCGCAAGACTGGATTCGTCGTTTTCCTCATCGATGTTGCCAAAGGTGTCATAACCATTCAGATATCACGTTACATCTTCGAGATATCTGGTCTGTGGTTTCTACTGCCTTCCATCGCGGTCATTCTCGGACATTGGTTTTCGCCAATGACCAAGTTCAAAGGTGGAGACGGAGTAGCAAGCCTCGGAGGGGTAGTCGTGGGACTGTTCCAGTGGATCGCCCTACCCGCAAGCTTGGTAGCAATCATGTTCGGACTTCCACCCCTCAGGTACAAATTCGCCCACCCTTCTTTGCAAGCTGGAGTAACAGGCTGGGGCATTCTATTGCTCACTATCGCCGTAGTAGGCCCGCCCGAAAAGCGCGTCGAGCACCTGTTGCTCTATGTCGGAATCACCTGCATCGCCCTCGCCGTGTTACTCAAAAGTGTCAGATTCCACAAGCGTAACGCGCAACTTTTCAGCAAGGGCGAAGAACGGCTGGAAGCATCCGAGATTGAAGACCGCCGCCCCGCAGGTTCCGAAAGCTAAACCGACGGTAATGTCAACTTATCGCCTACGGCCTGTTGCCAGATCCTGATACGCGCCGTCATGTCGCGCACTCTATCACGGCATTCGGGATCATCGAAACGGTTTCGCATCTCGTACGGATCACTGTTCAAGTCGTACAGCTCGCACTGGTCGCCGGAGCTCAGATTCAACTTCCAACGGTCCGAAGTCACGACCGAACGCCAAGATACTTGCGCCATCCGCTCGATGTCCACATTGCCGAGCGGTACTGTGGGAGGATGCTCATACCACTGCATGAAGACGTCATCGCACAGCTCCGCCCTGCTCTCAAGAACATCCACACGGCTAGTGCCCTGCAAATGCTCCGGCATCGCCGATGAAGGCACGCCCATCAACTCCAATAGTGTCGGCACGATATCGACCTGCCCGATGTTCCCAGCGATCCGTTTCTGAGACCGGTTCAACCACGGCACGCGCATTAAGAGCGGCACGCCCGCAATCTCTTCGTAAAACGCCCGCTTGGTTCCCAACATCCCTCGATCACCTACTCCATCACCATGGTCGCTCGTGAAAACAACCACGGTGCGCTCCGCCTGCCCCGTCTCCTCAAGCGCGTCTAGTACCTTGCCGACCCCTCGATCCATCAACGTAACCAGCCCGAAGTAGCGCGCTCTCAGTGCCCGCCAATCTTCCGCGGTCCGCAGGGGCCGAGCCTCCGCTCCCGCGTCGAGGCTTGTGGAGGTCTCGTCGTAAACCTGGAATGTATCTGTCAGTTCGCCGCTCAAGTTATATTCAGCGCGTCGGCGATGCCAAAGCGGCGTATTCGCATCCGGCATACGGAGAAACACCGGGCTCGTCGAAACCTCCTCAGGATCGTGCAGATCATTGAACGGCCCGTTGTACGGCGGGTGCGGTTCGAAAAACATCGCGCACATCAACCACGGACTATCCGTGTTGTGACGGATGAAGTCCGCAACGTTGTCGCCCAGAAACGTCGACATCGTGTGCTCTTCCGGCAACATGCTCCTCTGCTGCTGCGAGAACGCGAAACCACCGTCCGTCCGCTGGTGCGGCAAGTAGCCATGCGCCCTCAAGAACTCGAAATACTCGGAGTGCCGGAAACGATCTTCACGCCGAGTATGCGTAGGGTTCGATTCATGTTCATCCTCGGTAGCCAACCACTCGTCAAAGCCATGTTGAGGCACCAAGTCGTTGCCGAGATGCCACTTGCCGAACTTTGCCGTGTGATATTCCTCTGGAGACAACGACGCAATCGAAGGCGAAGATTCCGGCAGCGCCACACTGTTTTTGATCACTCCCGCGGTATGCGGATAGAGACCAGTGAGCAATGAAGCGCGCGCCGGAGAGCAGACCGCAACAGTTACGTAGCAGTTCTGGAACACGAAACTCTGTTCAGCTAGCGCGTTGACGTTCGTCGATTGGACAGAATCGTTGCCGTAACACGCCATCGTGTCTCGCCGCTGCTGATCGGTGCAGATCAGCAGAACGTTGGGACGGTCAGACATACTTCGCCCTCGCAAATTCGTTCCCGGCCATCAACAACTGACCAGAGGCGCTATGGGCCGCAAGGCTAGATAGCGTAGCTGGCCAAGATCTCTTCGGGCTGCCGGTTCGGCTGTTCCGATGCAATTGCGTCGACCTGATCCTGCAACGTAGGCCTCTCCTCTTTGTAGATGAGACCGAGCGGTATGCCTGGCCTATCGAGCAGATCATCAGCAGATTGCCGACTGCTCGGATCGTGGTCTTCAGGAACCTCCCACGCGATGCCGGGGATGCCTTTTCGGCGGTTGCCCTTCAAGATGTCGTACGTGTCGTTGTACGTCGTGCAAGGCGATTGCACGTGAACGATCGAGAAGCCCTTGTGGTTCATCGCATCTTGGATGAAGTTGGCCAGATCGCGCGGCTTGCTGGAGTAGTGCGAAGCAATGTACGAAACACCGATCGTCATGTAGTACTTGAGCGGCATCATCTGCGCTTCGATCTTGCCGTACGGCGTCGAACTCGTCTTCATGCCCATCTCGGTCGTGGGTGAGGACTGACCCTTGGTCAACCCATATACGCCGTTGTCCATCACGACGCAGGTCACGTCCACATTCCGAGCGGCAGCTGGACCGATGTGCTCTCCACCAATCGCTAGGAAGTCGCCGTCTCCAGCAACGATAACCGCCTGCAAGTCCGGACGTCCCATCTTCACGCCAAACGACAATGGCAACGTCCGACCATGAATTCCATGCAACCCGAATGGCTGATCGCCCTCCATCAAGTGCACCATGTTGCCCGAACATCCGATACCCGCCACGATCACATAGTTCGACTGCGGTATCTCGTGCTCCGCGACATGCCGCTCAAGTGCCCACTCGAGCGCTCGCCGAACACCGAAATCCCCGCAACCGGGGCACCACACAAAGTCGTATTCCGGGTTGCGCTTGCTCACGCTAAAACTGTTCCTTTCTCTGCCCGCAATTCTGCCACTCGCGCTCCGATCCGCTCTACCAGAGTCGAAGGTTTAAATGGCAGGCCCGTGTACTGCGTTACCGATTCTGCATGATATCCGTGTTGCCGAAGGATCGCCGACCATTGGCCCATGTAGTTCAACTCGGGCACAATCACCAGCTTCGCCCGTTCAAGCGCCGCTTTCATCGCATCAGGCAACGGATTCAACGCCATCGAATAAAGCCAACCCACGTCGACACCATCCGCCTTCAGCCGCTCGTAAGCCTCGCGAGCCGGTCCCTTTGAAGAACCCCACGACATGATCATCGCCGCCGAGTCTTCGTCCTCGATCTCGTAGTGGGCATCCTGCAAAAGATCCAGTTTCTTGAACCTGCGCTCCGTCAATCTGATGTGGTGTCGCGGCAGATGTGTCGTATCCCCGATCTCATCATGTTCGGAGCCGTTCGCAACGTACGCCCCTGGACCGCCGGGTATCGGCATCGGAGACAAGCCGTTCTCGCCCCACGACTCGTAGCGCGCGTAGCCGTTGGAGCCAGCGTAAACCGAACGTTGCTCCACATCAACTGCGCCCAAGTCTGGTCGACGGATGTTCTCGCCCTTCTCGGCCTGTCCGAACTCGCTCATCACTATCACCGGGCCTTGGTACCTTTCCGCCCAGTTGACAGCCAGCACTCCGGCATCGAAACATTCTTCTACCGAACCAGGGGCCAAGATCGGAATACTCATATCGCCGTGCCCGGGATGTAGACACGCCATCAAATCGCTCTGCTCCGACTTCGTCGGCAGACCAGTCGAAGGGCCGCCGCGCTGGACGTCCACTACAACGCACGGTATCTCTGCCATCCACGCCAGACCAATACCCTCACCCATCAACGACAGACCAGGGCCGGCCGTCGCAGTCATCGACTTCTTGCCCGCATATCCCGCGCCAACAATCGCGCTGATCGCCTCGATCTCTGAAGATACCTGGTGCGCGAAACGACCAGGTCCGACAAGGTTCTGTTCCATCCAGACCAATATCGTCGTTGCCGGGGATATCGGATAACCCACATAGAAATTGACTCCTGCGGTGACCGCGCCCAGAGCCAACGCCGCGTTGCCGGTGATCATTATCTGGTCATAGTCCGGCGGGGTCGGCGATGCTAATGTTCCGACCGAAAAGCCACTACTCTCTGCGACCTCCGCCCCCAGACGGATCGCCACTTTGTTCGATGAAATAATCTCGTCGTCGCCAGGGCGCCCGCGTGTGAACCGTTGCGTTATGAAGGCGTCGATCTCTTCCAAAGAGAACCCGATCAGATTCGCGACGGCTCCAATCGTCACCATGTTCGCCGCGCGAGTGTTTCCCGTCGATTTCGCCAATTCATCCGCGTCAATACCGAAATACTGACCGCCTCCGGGTAGCGAAAACTCACCGGAGTTGTAGATCGCGACCCCGTTCTCGGATAGGTCCTGCTTGTGATTGTTGTACGCGTACTCGTCAAGAGAAACGAGCACATCTACAGAGTCGCCGGAACTGAGAACCGGGGTCGTAGATATGCGGACCTGAGAAGATGCTGGACCGCCCATGATCTGCGACGGGAACGTCGAAAACGTTGAAACGTAGTATCCCGCGTTCGACGCCGCACGCGCCATCGCGTCGGCTGAGGTGACGAGGCCTTGTCCGCCTTCTCCGGCGAACCGAATTACGAAGTCCTGGCTATGATTGTCCGACATATTTCGTGAAGGCTCTCTCCTCCGCAGCGTATTCTGCGTTCTTTTGCGCGTGTCATTCGACGGATGCACCGCGCTCCTTTATCGTAATGATACTCTCGCTCAAAGATTGTAACGACGCTCGATCACGCCCAAAAATCACGTTTCGTTTACAATCGCCTGCCAGAGTACCGTTGATTGGGAAATGAACGTCCTCAAACCACGAGCGATGAAAACCGTCTCGCGCTGGTCGGCCGGCGGGGTCGTCATGCGCGAAAACGACGATCACCACATCGAGATCGCCATAGTAGGAAGAGTCGGTGAAAACCTTTGGGCACTCCCGAAGGGAACACCCGACTACGACGAAACTATCGAAGAGACCGCCATTCGGGAGGTCCAAGAGGAAACTGGCCTCGATGTAAACCTCGTCTCCACAATCGATTCCACCCGCTACTCCTTCGTCCGCTCCAAGCACAACCACCTCATCAGCGAGCGCGAAAACCCCCGCGCAAACATAAAGGTCAACAAGACCGTCTACTGGTACCTCATGGAGCCGCACGGCGGTTGCTTCGAAGATCACGACCATGAATACGATGTAGCGTGTTGGACCGATCTCGATGCCGCATTAGAGAAACTCACCTACTACAGCGAAGCCAAGATCGTGAGGTCCGCGGCTCGAATCTACCGCAAGATCAATACGTTCAATGACACAGTTCGCCTGCCCGGCAAGTTGGTCACTCTTCGATCGAAACGAATGGCTGATGCTTGGAACGACTTCCAATGGCGCACCGATCCCGAACTGTCTCGTCTCGACGCCGCCGTTCCTCTCGGCCTATCGTTCATCGATTTCGAACGCTTCTACCGTGAAGACCTACGAAAAAACAACCCGCGGTCCCTCAAATTCGCCATCGAAGACGAGAACGGTGTTCACATCGGAAACTGCATGTGCTACGACTACAACAAACGCCGTCAACAAGCCGAATTCGGGATCATGATCGGCAATCCCGACTATTGGGGGCGAGGATACGGTTCCGACGCCACCAAAATCCTTCTCACGCACATCTTCTCCGCTACCCAGATCCGCCGTCTATACCTCCACACGTTGGTATCGAACCGACGCGCTCAACGAGCTTTTGAAAACGCCGGTTTCCGCAGATACGATCACATCTGGCGCGAAGGCAAGAGTTTCGTTCAGATGGAGGCACTTGCCCACGAGTGGTCCCGAGAAAATGGCTGATACTTTCCAGCAAGTACCATTCAGTCAGCGATTTACACATCACAAACGACGAGGGAAGGACGACGAGATGGCGAAACTTCTACTTTTGACCGGCGGTAGGCACCCCTACGAAGAAACCACCCCAGTGATTACAGACTTCCTCAAGGAAGCCGGGCACGATCTCGATGTTTCGGAATGCGCTTCCGAACTTCAAGGCGATTTGTCGGGATACGACGCTATCGTGCTGAACACGCTGCGCCAAGAACTCACCGAAAACGACTTGGACGAAGCCCAGCGAGATGGACTGATGGGCTACGTATGGACCGGCGGCGGATTAGTCTCCATTCATATTTCCGCGGCATCATGCCCGGACTGGTCAGAGATGAAGCCGATGACTGGAGGCGGATGGGTAATGGGCGAAAGCTGGCACCCGCCCTTCGGATGGTTCCAAGTTCACCTCAGCAACCCAGACCATTCCCTCGCAAGAAACGTCGAACCCTTCTGGACCTACGACGAGTGCTATTGCGGGCTTAACATCCAACCCGGAATCGACGTCTTCATGTACGGTATCGTCGAAGACGAGGAAGTCCCGCTCGGATGGTCACATCAGTACGGCGACGGCAAGGTAGCCAACATCGCGCTCGGCCACGCCGGTTCGAGCGCAGAGCACCCCCAATTCCGACAGCTCATCCTTAACAGCGTCGATTACGTCGTCTAACTCTCGCCGATTGCCAGTTCCCCTAACCTGATCAATCCTGTCTTGGCGCAGGGTTGATCAGGTCCATCCCAATCGTCTCCGGCACCACCGCTGCCAACTCTTCGACCGTCCACCGCCCGTCCTTGTAGATCGAACGGTGCGAAACCGGATGGTTCATCAAACTCACTCGGTTGCCAGTGCAGTGGAATATGTTGCCCGATACTCCGTCAGCCGCATCGGTGCACAACCACACCACCATCGGCGCAACCTGCTCTGGCTCCGACGTCAACATCCCCTCCTCCGGCGGCGGGAACGGTCCCGCTCGCATCGAACGAATCGCCTCAGGCACGCTCTCTGTCATCCGCGTGCTCGCACCAGGCGAAATCACGTTCGCAGTGACGTTGTAACGAGCCAACTCTCTCGAAACCACTCTAGTAAACCCGGCTATCGCATCCTTCGCCGCACCGTAGTTAGACTGTCCGCCCTGCCCGTACAGACCGGAAACCGATGAAAACGTAACGATCCGTCCGCTCTTCTGCGCCCGGAATATCTTCGACGCTGGACGCACCACCGAATACGTGCCCTTCAAGTGCACCGCAATCACATCGTCCCACTCCGCCTCCGTCATATTGAAGATCATCCGGTCACGCAAGATGCCCGCAGGTGTAATCACAATATCCAATCGTCCAAACTCATCCAGCGCCTGCTGAACGATATTCGCACCGCCTTCAGCCGTCGCAACCGAGTGATACGACGCGGTCGCTCGCCCACCCAATTCGCTGATCTCCTCGACGACCTGCGCCGCAGGTGTCGAGTCCTCGCCCTGCCCGTCCAACGCAGCTCCGACATCATTCACCACAACCGACGCTCCCTCACGAGCCAGCAACTTAGCGATTCCTCGACCGATCCCACGTCCTGAACCCGTCACAACTGCAACCTTGCCTTCGAGACGCTTACCGTTGGTCGATCTCATCACCGCTGGAGCCGCCGCGCCCGATCCCGGGTTGATCTGTGCAAACTCGCTACCACCAGTGCTCGCCTTTGATCCTTGCAGCAACACGCTCGGCGCCAACCGGTCCAATTCATCTAATTCCCAATAGCCGGATGGGGCCGAGGTGTATATCGTGTTAACCCGCCTCGGCAACGCCAGATGCGTCACATTCCCGCCGTAGACCAAGAACACCTGACCATTGATCTGCGCCGCACCATCGGTAGCCAAATAAGCGACGAACGGCGCCACGTCCCGCGGCTCCCAAGGCCGCTCGCCCGGCGCAGGTAACGCTCCACGCTCAACCATCATCTCCTGAATATTGCCCGGTATCGACGCGATCATCCGCGTTTCCGCACGCGGCGCGATGCTGTTCGCCGTAACTCCATACTTGCCCAAGTCCTTCGCCAACACCTTTGTGAACCCTGCAATCCCGCTCTTCGCCGCTCCATAGTTCGACTGCCCTATCGATCCTACCAATCCTGATCCCGAAGAGAAGGTGACGATCCGACCACCCCGCTGCTGCCTGAATATCGGCGCCGCGTGTCTGACGACCGTGAACGTCCCCTTGAGATGAACCGAAATGACATCGTCCCACTCCTCCTCCGTCATGTTGTAAAGCATCCGATCGCGCAGAATGCCTGCAACTGTTACCACAATATCGATGCCGCCGAACTCGTCCTGTGCCTGCTCGATGATCCTAAGACCACCGTCCCAAGTCGTAACCGATTCCGTCGACGCAACCGCGTTGCCGCCTGCCGCCGTAACCTCATCGACGACCTCTTGCGCGATCGATGTCGATCCACCCGTGCCATCCAGTTCGGCACCGATGTCGTTGACCACGACGCTCGCGCCGTTCGCCGCCAACTCCTCGGCAACTCCTCTCCCGATACCACGTCCGGCTCCCGTTACTACTGCGACTTTCCCCTCAAGTTGCAACTCGATTCTCCTATCGTTAATTGCTCATTCAGCCGCGCATCGTCAGCGCGACCGTTGCTTTTCCGGGCGTGGTTACCCGCCCTTCGGCATCCCTGAACTCTATGTCTAGATCGACTAATCCGATGCCATCTTCAACGCGTTTGCCAGTTACAGTTCCCGCGCAAGTTACTTCGCCTGCGTAGTCAATCCCACGGTACGAAGTCTCCAACCTCTTGACCGCGCCGATCTCACCAGCCCAATCAGCCAACCACTGCGACAACAACGCCGTCTTCAACGCGCCATGAATGATGATGTCGTCGTGACCCGCACCCTGCGCGTACTCAGTGTTGTAGTGAATCGGTGTGAAATCCTGCGACACACCCGCATACTGAACCAACTGCCTCGGCGTCACGACTTTAGTAACCGCATCAGGCCCACCACCAACCTCCACATCTTCGAACATTACATTCGTCACCAGTTCGCCCCTGAATCTGCCTGTCTGCCATAAGTTATCGTGGTCGACTCCTGCGTCGCCACCAACTCACCGTCTCCATCTACGTAGCTGACCTCCGAAATCTTGAACAGCATCGGTCCCAACCGACCGCCCTTCTCGAATACATCCTTCATCCTCCGCACCACCGTAATCTCATCGCCAGCCACCACCGGCCGTACAAAGTTGAACTTACTACCCCCATCCAGAATGTCGTGAAACGGCTCCGGGAACGGCGGATCGAACGGTGCCGTGATGAAAGACCGCAATATCAACGGGTTAGCTTCAATTGGCGCGGCACCATCGCTCGGATCAGGATCGTTCTCAACTGGCGGCAACTCGCCACTTATCGCGGCGTTGAAACGCGCAATCTCACGATGCGAAATCTGATACGTAACCGCAGGCGACTCCGCCCCGATCCAAGATCGCATCTCGTCTGTGACTACCGATCCCAATTGCATCTATTACCCGTCGAATACAGCGACCATCACTGATCTGCGCACGACATTGAAACAGTGTAACTAACGCGAACGACGCCGAACACGTCTACGACGCCCTACCCGGTTGCCCGATCGCTCCGATCGCCGCACCGCCTCTTCCCGCAATTCCCGCGCGCTCTTTGTCCGCTCCTGTGCCTCAGGGCGCCCCCACGCCCGGTCTCTTACCAGCATCAGCACTACCACTGATGTCAACATCGTCGCCGCCGGAACATACAGTATCCCTATCTCCTGCGCGAAAGCCACGATGAAAATCCACAGCAACACCGCTCCAACGATCAGATTCAACTTATGCCGCCGCTCCGCCTGACCGCTAGGCGGCACCGACAAGATCGCCCCAAGTGTGATCAACACTGGCATCAACGCGAACACCAGTCCCAAGATACCGTTCGCCTCGGCAATCCCCACACGCCGCGTCTCAGGCACACCTTCAGCATTCAACTCCACAATCTCAAACGATGGCCACAACGCGAGATACGCAAACGCCGCGATCGTCAACAACAACGCCAAAACCGCAAACGCAAACGTCCGGTCTGGCAACCACGAAAACACCGAACTAGCCCCTAGATCTTCTCCAACCCAGCCATGCTCGCCATCAACGTTTTAACGCCCTCCTCCGAAAACGCCACTGTAACCCGCAAATCATCCTTAACCGGCCGCGAATTAACCACAACCCCCGTCCCGAAAACGCCGTGCTTCACTCTCTGCCCTGCCGTCAACTGCAACTCTTGCGGCAGGTCCTCGATACCAACCTCAGTGAACTTCTCACGCGCTTCTCGCCGCCGCCGCAATCCTGCGGTGGGATCACGATCAACCGCCACTCCGAAACTCGACGAAAACGCAACCGGAGGCGGCGCGACCCGACCCGGAACCCGCGCATACTCCACCTCCTTCACATACTCCTCCGGTATCTCCTTCAAAAACTGCGAAGGCACGTTCTCACGCCGGTAAAACGAGTCCGACGTATACAGCGTCCACAAAACGTGTAGTTTACGCTTAGCCCGCGTCATACCCACATACATCAACCTGCGCTCTTCCCCACAAGCCGCCTCGTAATCGTCCTGCGACTGCACATTCAACGCCATCGCATGAGGCAACAATCCTTCGTTCGCACCCGCGATGAACACGGTGTCGAACTCCAGCCCCTTCGCCTGATGCAACGTTATCAGCGTCAATGCACCGACAGCCTCACTTGCAACCCCCAGATTCGCCTCATCCGCCCCAATACCCTCATCCATCGAATCCACATTGGCGAACAATGCGGTGTGCTCCAACAGATCCGATAGCGCCTGCCGCGGCTCATTCCCATCCTCCGACTCCGAATAACTCTCCGCCAGCAGCATCAACTCAGCGATGTTCTCCAACCGCTCGCCCCGCGTCGCCTCATCCTTCTTCACCCAATCGATATAACCGCTCCCCTTCAACGCATAGTCCAAAAGATCATTTGGGTACAGCTTCTCCGAATTTGCCACCATCGTCTTCACAAAATCTGAAAACGCCCGAACTTTGTTAAGAGCTGCCTTCCCAAGTTCTAGCAAATGCGAGCGCTCCACATCTGATGACAACAAAACCGCATCCAGCAACGACACATTGTTGAAAAGGCTGTACTCCTCGAGCCTCCGCAGCGTAGCCGGCCCGATCCCTCTAGGCGGCACGTTGATCACTCGTCGCAAGGAAGTCTCATCCGACGGATTCACCACGATCCGTAGCAACGCCAGCGCATCCTTGATCTCCCGACGCTCATAGAACCTCACTCCCCCGATCAGCCGGTACTGGACCCCCCGCCGACTGCACTCCGTCTCAATTGCCCGCGACTGTGCGTTCGTCCGATACAAAACCGCAATATCATCCAGATTGCCCGGCCCCCTCATCACTCTCTCATCATCTTCTCCGACGGACGCCCTAACCCGCTTCTCCACGATGTCCAAAATCACCGAAGCCTCATGCTCCGGATGCTCTGCAACCCCGATCTCGACCGGCTCTCCCTCCTCGTTGTTCGTAAACAACACCCGCTCGATCTTCCGGTTGTTGTGCGCTATCAGACCAGAAGCCGCTGCAAGTATCGTTTTTGTAGACCGGTAAGACTCGCCCAGCGGGAAAATCTTGCAGCCCGATAGCACCTCCGCCAGCATCTCCATATTCTCCGGCCGAGCGTTCCGCCACGAATAGATCGACTGGTCCGGATCACCCACAACGCAGATGTTCCGATGCGCGTCTCCCAATACCCGCACCAACTCGAACTGCAAAGCGTTTGTGTCCTGAAACTCATCCACCATGATGTGCTCGTAACGCTCCTGCAGCATGCTTCGGATATGCGCATCGCCCACCAAAACCCGATACGGCTTCAGCAACAGATCATCGAAATCCACACCATTCGACCGCTGCAGCGAAGCCTCATACTGCTCATAAACCTCAGCGTGCAACTCATGCCTATAACCCGTCCCCATACTCGCAAACTCCGACGGCAGCCGATTGTTGTTCTTCGCCCTCCCGATATCCGCCAAAACCTCGTTCACCTTCGCCTCAACATCCATATCCTCCAAAATCAGCTTCAACATCCGCTCTTGGTCATCCCGGTCATAGATCGTGAAATCCCGACTCAGTCCCGCCGCATCATGATGAATCCGCAAGAACCGCGCACCGAACGAGTGGAAAGTGCTCACATTAGTCTCCGCTGCGTTCGGAATGAACCGCTTCGCCAACGCATCGCAACGCTGCCGCAACTCCGCCGCCGCCTTGTTCGTGAACGTCACCCCTAAAGCACGCCAAGGCGCAACTCCACTCGCCAGAATATACGCCATCCGATGCGCCATCACCCGCGTCTTACCGCTCCCCGGCCCAGCAACGATAATCAACGGCCCGTCGATATACGAGGCCGCTGCCCTCTGAGCCTCAGATAGACCCTCAAGGACAGCTTCTGGATTTGTCGCCTGAGCAACCATCTAACTTACGAATTCACAATATTTTCACGCCTGTAACACAACCATTCTCGCACAACCATCGTCATTCACGCCAAAACCCCGAACCCGTAGGGGCAACCCTTGTGGTCGCCCCTACTACCCAAGCAACAGAAAACCCCATCCCTGCAAAACCCCCAAATAACCAACACCCCAATCACAGCCCATCATTCAAATCACAATAATCACAGTTCAGACTCTCCGCCGCGCCAGCCCCTCGAAGTGCGTGAAGCAGGATACCGACGATGGTGTGTTCTTCCACTGCTGCCACCCGACCGATATCGCCTCCAACTCATCCCGCGTCGCTATCCCATACTCTAGAGCCTTCACCGCTATGTCCGACTCCAAAATTCGCTGCGACCACTGATCACCCCACCAAGTTTTCCCGCTCTCTTCGTAAAACGTCCAAGTGTTAGTCGTGATCTGAATATCCAACAACATTCCAGTCGCCTGCATCCACTCCTGCACATGCCTACCGGCCCAAGGTGTCCCACCGTTCCGCGTCGCGACCGCATCGTACACCCGACGAAACTCCCGCAACGACTCCAAATCTGGATACGCCGCAAAAGTTCCCCAATCCACTTCCCTAACCCCTACTAAACCTCCCGGCTTTGCCAAACGAGACGCTGCGCTCAACGCCCCAACCGGATCGCCAAGGTGCTGCAAAAGCTGATGCATGTACACAGCATCGAACTGCCCCGCATCCAACTCCGTATCGTAGATATCGTCCACCCGAAACTTCAGATTCGAAGCGCCAGTCTCCTCCATCCGCTTCTCCCACTCCTCATCCAATCCTTCCGAAATGTCGATTCCCAGAACCGATCCGTTCTCACCAACCGCATCCGCCAACCCGACCGTTATGGTCCCCGGCCCGCACCCGACATCCAGCAATCTCATCCCAGGCTCCAAGTACGGCAACAGAAACGCCGCCGCATCCTCTGCCGTTCGTGCCGAATGCGCCGACAACACCGCACGGCTATGACCATGCAGATAAGTTTCCCGACGCCCACCCATTACGCCATCAATCCGACACCCGACGATCAGCCAGTCGCTGGCTGTGCCACCAGATCCAAGATCTGATCCACCAACTCACGCTCTGCCAGCAACTGACTCATCCGAGTCAGCTTGTCTGAGTGCGCGAAATCCGACACCGCCATCTCATCCAGCGCCTTCATTGTCGCATCCGTGTCGCCATTCACCACGATCAGCGGTATCCGCTTCGTTCGAGCCTCGTAAAACACATAATCGATCGGCTTCCCGCCGCCCGTCAGCACCATCGCCCTTGTCGTGTCGCTCTGCAACGCCGATATCTGTACGTCTGGACGCCCTGTACGCACCACGACGCACGTATTCTCCTGCGACATGAAGTAAAACGGACCCCAGTCCAGCACTAATCCACCGATCAGCACGTTGTCCACAAGCTCATCCGTTGTGTCCACCTCGAACACCAATTCACCCTCAAGATGCTCCATCACGCTGTCAACGGTGCTCGCAGCCAACCGACGATCCTCCGGCAACCAACCCAAGCACTTCACACCATCCGCCAACAAAGCCTCAATCTCCCTATCAGCATGAACATCACGATACCTCGGCACCTTGTTGAACACCACGCCAGCCAATCGCTCGCCATACGCTTCAGCTGCCGTCCTCACATCCTCTTCCAACCCCGCAACCAGAACAACATTCGCATCCAACCTCTCCGCCAACTCCAGGTCCGCCGTAACATCACCAGCAGATCCCTCAACCACCGCAACCTCAGACGCCGAAACCTCGACCTCATCCGACGACACCGACTTCACACCGTCATCCTCAGAGAAAAGTTCACCCGTTTCCGCCGCCGAAACCACCTGAGCTCCGTCGTGTCTCAGCCGAGCGATCACCGCCGCCGCAACTGCCGATTTGCCGCTCGCTTCGCTGATTGACGAGATGATTACGGACGGCATTTGCGGCGCTCAGAAACTGATTGACGGGCCATCATCACTCGGAATCGACCCAACCTCGGATTATACCAACGCGCCAAAGATAAAATAGTCCTTACACCCCATGCCGAGGTAGCTCAGCTGGTAGAGCAATGGACTGAAAATCCATGTGTCGGCGGTTCGAGTCCGCCCCTCGGCACCACTCCCTTTCCCCGGTCCCATTCAACCGCGTCAACCGCGAAAATTCCCTTGGTGCCGAAGGTGGGAGTCGAACCCACACGGGCTAAAGCCCAAAGGTTTTTGAGACCTTCGCGTCTACCATTCCGCCACTTCGGCACGACACCCTCAATTCTAAACCTCGGTCCCGACGCCAAATCCTTTGCCTAGCCGCGCCGGACCGGCGTTGGTTAAACGCGACTCAAACATCGCTACACTAACATTCAACTGTGCAATCAACCCCAGCCTAAGAAAGCAGGTCTTCGATGGAAATCACCGATGTCCGTCTCGAGATGTTCAAGTGGCCTAGGGAAGTCCCCATCACCAACGGCCTATACACATACACCCACAACCTCTTGAACATCGTTGTCGTCGAAACCGACGACCCAAACATCATCGGCATCGGACTGGCCGGTGGCATCGAGGCGAGCCCTGAAGTCGGTGAAGCATTCGTCAGACATTTCAAGAAGATGCTGGTGGGCATGGACCCGCTTGACAATGAACGCATTTGGAGGGAGATGTGGCGGCCCAAGCTGGTCGGCAGGCGTGGTATCAGCACGCGCATCTTGGGCGGCATCGACATCGCCCTCTGGGACATCAAAGGTAAGGTCGCCGGACTCCCTGTCTACAAACTACTGGGCGGTTACACCGACCGCGTCGATACCTACGTCGCTGGCGGCTACTACGAAGAAGGTAAGGGCCTCAAAGAACTCGCCGCTGAAATGGCCGAGAACGTCGAACTCGGCGCGCGAGCCGTCAAGATCAAGGTCGGCGCAGTGTCGATCAATGAAGACATCGAGCGCGTCAGAGTGTGTCGCGAGACCATCGGCCCGGATATCCGACTAATGGTTGATGCCAATAACGCATACCGCCACTACGAAGCTATCGAGTTCGCACGGAAAGCCGAGAAATACGATCTCTTCTGGTTCGAAGAGCCTGTCGAGCCAGACGACTACATCGGACAGCGTGAAATTACTCGCTCTACTTCCGTCCCCGTAGCCGCTGGTGAAAACGAGTACACGCGCTACGGCTTCCGGGACATGATCGACCACCGCGCCGTCGATATCCTCCAGCCCGACGCTCTCGTCCTCGGCGGCATTACCGAGTTCATGAAAGTCTGCGCTCTAGCGCAAGCCCACGACCTCGACATCGCACCACACGGCTCGCAATACGTCCACATCCATCTCGTCGCCGCTATCCCCAATGGCCTCATCCTCGAGTACTACCGCGACACCGTCGATCCGATGCACGGAAAAATCTGGCGGCACGAACTTTACATCGAAGACGGATACGTCCACGCCCCAGACCGCCCAGGCCTAGGCCTCGAACCCAAATGGGACGTCCTAGAAGAGTTCAGAGTGTGACTCCATATCATTCCCCTGAAGGAGTCCTTTAAAGCAACCTCGATCCCTCCCCTTTTTGCGTAGCAAAAGGGGGACGCGTTGAGCGCAGCGAGACGCAGGGGGTTCATAGCATCGCCCGCCTAAACAACCTCCTAACCATCTTCGCCGTCGCCTTACGCCTCGGCCTCACATCCTTCGGCGGCCCCATCGCCCACATCGGATTCTTCCATCAGGAGTACGTCGTAAACCGACACTGGCTCTCTGAGCGCCGCTTCTCCGACCTCGTTGCGCTCTGCCACTTCCTGCCTGGCCCAACTAGCAGCCAAGTCGGCATCGCTGTTGGCATAACCCGAGGCGGCCTCCTCGGCGGCCTGCTCGCATGGATAGGTTTCACTGCACCATCTGCCGCCATCCTCATCTCCTTCGGTTTCGGCGTGACCGAGTTTGACAACTTGCTTGAGGGCAATTGGCTCAAAGGTCTTAAAATCGCCGCCGTAGCCGTCGTCGCGCAAGCCCTTTGGGGCATGAGCACAACCCTCGCCCCCGACAAAACCCGTGCGTCGATTGCGATCCTAGCTGCCATCGCCATACTCCTCTCTCCCTTCGTATTCAGTATCGTCATCGTGATACTGATAGCGGGCGCATACGGCTGGTGGCGATTCCATCACTACGTCGACAAATCTCGCAGAGATGACACTTCCTACGCCATCCCCAAATTCCTCGGCATCGCCTTTGCCCTGCTCTTCTTCATCCTCCTCATCGGCCTTCCGTCGGCACGTCTATTTCTCGATAACGATGTCCTTGACATCTTCGACGGCTTCTTCCGAAGCGGATCGCTCGTCTTCGGCGGCGGACACGTCGTCCTTCCAACCCTCCAATCCGAAGTCATCGAGAAGGGATGGGCGACCACCGAGCAATTCATCGCCGGGTACGGAGCATCCCAAGCCATCCCCGGGCCGCTCTTTACCTTCTCCGCCTACCTCGGCACAGTGATGGACATCGGACCCGGCGGCATCCCCGGAGCACTGATCGCCCTCGTCGCCATCTTTTTCCCATCCTTCCTCCTCGTCATCGCAATCCTCCCCTTCTGGAACCAAATCAGCCAAGTCCGAAACTTCCGCGCCGCACTAGTCGCCATCAACGCCGCCGTCGTCGGAATCCTCGCCGCCGCCCTCTTCGACCCCGTCTGGACATCATCAATCAAGGAACCGAAAGACTTCGCCCTCGCCGCTGCCGCGTTTGGCCTACTAATGTTCTGGAAATTACCCTATTGGGCCGTCGTCATCATCTGCGCCGGCGTGGCGGCCGCACTTGCATTAATCACATGAACCTATTCGATAAAAGAAAAGCGCGGTATCGTATATCTCAATAGGTCTACCTGCTTGAGGACACTGCAATGACGAATTCACAGATCGCATTGACGACAGGTTCGAAATCCTTGCTGGTATTGCTACTCGCTGCTGTAGTGTTGATCGCTTTGTCAGCCTGCAGAGCGGAAGTCAACGTCAGCGTCGACGAAGACGGCGAAGGCGAAATCGAACTCATCGCAGCCGTCAGCGACACCATCATGTCGATGGCTCAACTCGGCGGCGAAGACCCGTTGGGCGAATTCCTCGACGCGCCTGCAGACGAACTCGAAACCGAAGGCTTGGAAGGCGCGAGCATCGAGCCTTACTCCGAATCCGGATACACCGGCATCAGGATACGCGCCGATTTCGATCCCTACGACCCAGTTCTGGCTGACCTGTCACAAGGACGCTCGATTCTTGGCAACCTCACTGAAGCCGTCGGCATTGGCGGTTTCAAGTTCACACGCACCGAGAAAGACGATGGATGGATCGTCGAACTGGACCAGACTACTGATGACTCGGTCACCGAGGGATTGGATGAGCTCGCTGGTCAATTGTCCGGCGACATACCGTTTGACATAGGCGAATTGGATCTGCCGTTCATCCTTTCCCTCGAACTTCCAGGCAAATACATCGAGCACAACGCAAGCCGCGAAGTCGATGGTGTCCTGATATGGGATGCAAACCTCCTAGAAGGCATCGACATCTCCGTTGTAAGCCGAGACCCGGGCTTCCAATTCGACATCGTCCCGATTGCTATCACCGCAATCTTCATCCTCGTGTTCGGCGGAATCGTTGTTAGCGTAGTGGTCAGTCGTGAGCGAAGGCGTAGACGCGCTGAGGAAGATGCCGCGATGGAAGCTGAAAGTGAACACCAAATTGGTGCAGGTAGTAGCATGTAATTAGTAGTCCGTGCGGTGAAAAGTTCGAATGGTGGTGGTTCGATTCGGACACGTCGCAGGAGAATCTAAGGCATGGAATCGGTCTTCAAAGCAGCCGTTGAAGAGCTAGACGGCGACAAGCCGATGGTCGTCGCGACCGTCGTGCGCACATCAGGCTCTACTCCGCAGAAATCCGGTGCGAAACTCCTTGTCCGCGAAGACGGCAGCGGCGTTGGCACGCTCGGCGGAGGTTGCGTCGAAGGCGACATCTGGTTCGCTGCCCAAGAGCTCCTCAAGCGTGGCGGTGGTGCCGAGGTGCGCGATTATCAACTGAACGAGGACCTGGCAGCGCAAGACGGCCTAGTGTGTGGCGGCACGATGTACTTCCTCATTGACCCCATCCGCGAAGCGGACCCTTACCGAGATTTCGCCGCCCAAGCTGTCGAGGCATACGCTGGCGGTTCACCGATGGCGATCGTGAACGTTACTGGTGCACCAGAGGATTCGAATGTGGTGGTTGGTGCCAAAATGCTGGTGCGCGAAAACGGCGACGCACAGGGGAGCCTCGGAGACTCGGTGCTCGAAGCAATGTCCGTCGCCAAAGCCCGGGATCTAATGGCCATGGGCAAAAACGACTATCTCCGCTTTGATAACGGAACTGAGTGCTACATCGAGGCCTACACCACACCTCCGACACTAGTACTGATCGGCGGCGGCCACGTGAGCAAGGCGATCGCACCTATCGCCAAGAGCGTCGGCTTCCGCATCTTCGTGTTTGACGACCGCGAGCAGTTCTCGAACCCGGAACGCTTCCCAGAAGCCGACATCACGGCGGTCGGCGACTACCGCGACGGTTTCGACCAAATGCCAGTCAACGCCAACTCGTTCGTCGTGGTGGCGACACGCGGCCACCAGTTCGACGACGCGGCCGTTTCAGGGGCCTTGCGGACTTCTGCCAGTTACGTCGGTCTGCTCGGAAGCAAGCGCAAGACGATTCTGATCTTCGAAGAACTGATCCGTAACGGCTACGACTCCGAAGAGCTACGCCGCATCAATGCACCGATCGGTTTGGACATCGGCGGCCGCACACCCGAAGAGATCGCTTTGAGCGTAATGTCTGAAATCGTCGCCTTCCGTCTAGGCGGCAACGGCGGCAGCATGAAACTCCAAGAACGCCTGCTGGACAAAGCCATCGAACGCGCGACAAAGTCGCAGAACGTCGATCGCGTTATGGCCGCGGGCAGCTGAACCACTACCGTCGAAGCGAATCGTCATTCATCTCGGGATGGGCGCGGAGGCCATACTCCTCTCAGCAGGCGAATCCTCCAGAATGGGCGTACCCAAAGCCCTGCTCGACTGGTTCGGCACATCTCTCGTCAATGCCCAGATCAACGCCCTTATCAACGGTGGCTTAGACCGAGTCATTGTCGTTACCGGTGCTCACCACAAAGAGATATCGAACGAACTGCCAGAAGACGCGAAGGTCTTTGCGGTGAACAACCCCGATTGGTTCAAAGGCAAAACGACATCCATCAAAGCCGGTCTGTCTGCAATTAGCGATGTGTGCGAGACGATAGTGCTACTAGCTGTCGATCAACCGCGTCCCGCATGGGTCGTGAAACGCGCACTTGAATCGCATATCGCTTCTGCACGCCCCGTTACCTCTCCGCGTTACAGCGGACATGGCGGTCACCCGCTATTTTTCGATGCTTCTTTGCTTCCCGAGTTGTCGAATATCAGTGAAGAATGGGAAGGTGTACGAGAGATCATGAAACGCTACGAAGATACGATGAACCGGGTCTACTTCGACAACCGCGTCGTCCGACTCGACCTCAATACTCCCAAAGACTATGCAGATGCGATCACGATCTACCCTTCGTTAGCAAACACCGAATAACCCAGAGGAATCAATCAAGTGGCAACCGACTTGCAAGCGGCACGCGAATACCTGCAAGACGCAGGTATGGCGGGGTGGTTGACGCGCGACTACCGCTACACGAACCCCATCTTCTTCGCCGCGCTGGGTTACACACCGCCTAATCTCACACGCCCGGCATGGTTTTGGGTGCCGGCCGATGGTGAAGCACTCATCCTCGCGCACGACGTTGATGTAAACCGTTTTGACCAAGACGCGTTTGATGTCACCGCATACAGCAGCAGAGATGCGATGGTGAGCGAACTCAAGTCGATGTTGCCAAGTCTCGGCAAAGTGGCGATGGACTATTCCCCCATGTATGAACTGCCGCGAGTTGCCCGCGTCGATGCAGGCTCGGTCGAGTTGATCCGTTCATTCGGTTTGGATGTGGTGCCATCTGCCGACGTATCGCAGTACGCGACCGAGCGCTGGAATGACGCTCAGCTAGCATCGCATCTTTACGCTATGTCTGAGATTGTTGACGCGATGCACGCGGCATTCGATTTCATATCCGAAAACGTACGCTGGAAATTATCCGAACACGACGTCGCCGAGTTCATTCGTGGAAGGTTCGACCGGGCCGGGCTCATCACAGACGAAGGGCCTGTCGTCGCATTCAACTCGAACTCTTCGGATCCGCATTACGAGCCTACACCGGAAGAATCAGCGATCATTCGGCGCGATGGTTGGCTATTGATCGATGCATGGGCAAAACCAGAATCCATTGACCGCTTCACTACCGGGAGTGCCGATGACACTAGTGAACCGGTATACGCCGACATCACGTGGGTGGCGAAGATTGGATCGCCGCCTAGTGCCGATCACGTCAAAGTCTTCGATTCGGTTCGGCGGGCTAGGGATTCTGCGTACGAGTTCCTGAGAGACCGGCATCGGAACGGTGAACCGACGCAGGGTTGGCAGGTTGACCGCGTCGCACGCGATTCGATCACGAAAGACGGTTACGGCAAATGGTTTGTACACCGACTCGGCCATAGCATCGGGCCCGAAGTTCATTCGAACGCTGTCAATCTGGATGATTGGGAAACGCACGACACGCGCCAGCTAATACCCGGCATCTGCACATCGATCGAACCCGGGATATACCTGCCGGAATTCGGAGTTCGCTCGGAGATGGATATCTTCGTAAGCGACAACGATGTTGAGATCACGGGCGAAATCCAAGATCAAATCCACCAGATTTCGACCTGACCGATCCAAACGCATATAGCGACGTGATCCTCGCCGATTTGACGTAACGTTAGGCGATGGATCGGTCTAAATCCCAATCGGCGAGCCGAACACGCAGAACCCTGTTCCGCACTCCGAAACCGTTCGCCGCATTTGAATACCCGGCGTTTCGTCTCGTGTGGCTCAGCTCAAACTTCGTCGCGTTTGGCATGTGGGCCGAACGTTTAGCCGTCGGATGGTTGGTGCTTGAGCAGACAGGTTCGGTGCTGCTATCTGCCGCGACCTTCGCTGCCGGATCTGCTCCGAGCATCATCGCCGCGCCGATTGGTGGTGCAGTCGCAGACAGATTTCCTCGCAACCGTCTGCTCCCTATCACGGCGTTGATCATGGTCGCTTTGATTTTGATGATCGCTCTGGTGGCATTGAACGGATTTTCGAACCCATGGTCGATATTCGTGTTGATCGCGATCCGTGGCGGTGTCAACTCCTTCGATATGCCTGCGAAGCAGGGACTGATAACCGACATCGTGCCGCGCGAAGCCCGAATGAACGCCATCTCAGTTCATTCAGTAGGCACTAGAGCCGTTTCTGCCGCCGGTGCGCTCGTCAGCGGAATTATCGCAGAGTTCGTCGGAATCCCAGCCGCCCTATTCGCCGCCGCCGGATCGGTGTTGGTTGGAGGCATCGTCGTACTGTTCGTGCCGACAATTCAGACCACCGTTCGTCAAACGGGAGCATCCGCGGCGCGTATTTTCAAAGATGCGATCATCGGCATCAGGTCGATGATGCGAATCCCTACAGTGTCTACGCTTCTATGGATGGCGATAGTCGTCGAGATATTCGGATTCGCCTACGACTCGGTCATGCCAGCCATGGCACGCGACGAATTGAAGGTCGCAGAATCCGGCCTCGGCACATTGAGGTTCGCCGCCGGATTGGGTGCGGTCGCAGGAGCAATCGCGCTGACTTTCCTCGGCGATTTCAGCCGGAAAGGACCACTACTCCTCGGCATTGCCATGGGCTACGGCCTAGGCCTCATGGGGGTGGCTGCTAGCCCCAATCTGATCACGGCGCTGCTTCTCGTCACGATGGTCGGGGCCGCCGCATCAATGTTCGACGCGATGGAGTGGACGCTTCTTCAGGCGAATGTTCCGAATCGACTGCGCGGTCGAGCAATCGGCGGATGGGTATTCGCAATCGGCTTCGGATGGGTCGGCCACCTGGCAATGGGCGCAGTCGGCGACGCGTTCGGCGTGAGATGGGCCATTGGAGGGGCAGGGATGATCGTCGCGGCAACGAGCCTGATTGTGTTAGCAATTTCGCCGGTGTTGCGGCGGGCGTGACGAACTTCGCAACGCACCTTGCACCTTACCGGACTTATCTCGACAACATTTTGATAATTGCTTTCTTGGCGCCCTCGGGTAAGTTCGCGTTGCGGGGATTTTTGCTGCAGAAAATCCCCTTTTTGGCCCGATTCGTGGATCCAGCGCCGCGTTCCATCTCCAACGTTGCCTCAGGACGACTGCGATGGCCTCTCGGTTGCGCACCTTTTTGAGGACGTGCTTTTTCACGAACATCTTTGCCAACAAAGTGGATCCTAGTCTGTCGGAAAGTTCTGCTACACCATCCCCTTTGACGCTAGGATAGGGAACCAATTGGATGGCAGCGGTCGCAGACGCGATTTTGGCCTGGGCTGCATAAGGGGTAACTGTTTCGCTTGTTAGACCATCGATTAAGTCCTTGAATTTCTTCTTCCAATATTTCGAACCGGGATGCCCAGCGAATTCTGGGTTCAAGAAATCGAACTTAACTGGTTGGATTTGCTTCAGATTTCTTTTCATTGCTTCACGAAAGTCGGGGCGTTGACAATCCCACCAATAATCGATCGGTTGGTGGCCAGGATTCAACGTCAGTATGTAAACCTTGGCATTGCGCAAATCGCCTAAGTATGGTGTCGGTATCCGGCCGAAGTGCAATCGCTTGTCACCCGTATTTCCGGATGCATGACCGCCCAACGCAGCAGCACGAATAGCGATCAAGTCGCGCAAATCGCGCGACCATTTTGAACACTTGATGGTGACAAGATCATGGGGCAGACAGTAAGGAGGGTCTGCATCAATATCGATTTTCCCCCATTCCTCCCATATAGCCATGCTGACCTTCTTTCCAGCTAGCCTTTCTATCTTCTAGCGCGCTCCACAAGCCTGCAAACATGCTTGCATGTGCCCTCGCGACTCCGCTGCGATGGTGCAACACTGCTCCATGCTGTACTCTTTAGCGCCGATTACCTCGAGGTTCAGTGCACCGTCGTATCCATGCTCGCGCAACACCCGGACGAAACCTAGCAAGTCGATGTCTCCGCGACCATTCGCCTGATCCTCAGGTTTGCCCGGCCCCGACTGCATGCCTCTGCAGTCGCGGATGTGCACGTGTTTCACACGTGACATGACTGCCGCGATTGCCTCGGAAGGGTTCTCTCCTGCCCTGTGGATATGCGACGGGTCCATGTCGATTCCGAACGCAGGTGAATCGATTGCCTCCATCACGCGTAGTGTGGTCGGCGTGTTGTAAATGCTGGCTCCGACGTGCGCTTTGACGCAGACTGTAACGCCGTGCTCTTCGCCGATCTTCGCCATTTCCGTGAGCGAACTGATCGAGGCTTTCAGACTTTCCTCATCGTCCGATATGCCGCCGGGTCCGGTATTGACCACCGGGATACCCAAAGCCGAAGCCGCGCGGCAAGCGCGGTCCATCACGTCACGGTCTCGCCTAGGCTGCTCAATTGCCAGCAGTTCAAGACCGTACTCTCGCGATAGGTCACTGATTTCGGGCACCAGTTTCTCCCAGCGATCCAGCACTAGATGCTGACTCATGCCGTCAATTGCCGATAACTCAATGCCGTCGTAACCCGCCATCGAAATTCCGCAGAACGCATCGGCCATACTGTGACCGCCAAAAAGTACCGAGTTTGCTCCAAGTTTCATCATCAATTCCCTTTGATATCAACGACCGTACCGCGTTCCCACGATTCAATCGCCGCTTCGATTATCAGTTGTGATTTCAACGCGTCTTCCCCGGAGCCGTCGATATCGGCCGGGTCGGCACCTTCGATATTCTGATCGATCCAACGTGTAATCCGGCTTTCGAACGTTTCCCCAAAACTCATCATGCCGCCCAGATAAGAGAAGCGTTCGACCTGCTGAGAACGTCTCGGATAAAACTCCAACTGCTCGCAAGCCTCCAAAATCACGAATCTCGCCTCAGATCCGACCACCTCAAGTCGTTCCAAACCATAGCTTCCACCAGCGTCGTAGCTGCCTGTCAAGTGACCGATAACACCGTTCTCAAATTGCATGTTGACTTGGACGTTCGACCATATTTTTCGTCCTTTGCCCCGTTTGAAAAACGCTTGGACCCGCTTAACGTCGCCACAGAAGTAACGCATCACATCGATCGAATGCGGGTGTAGCGCACGCATGTGGAAGTACGGCGAGCTCTCATTCGGGTTGTTGATCCACATCGTCATGTTGACGATGTTCAACTCACCCAGGCGACCGCCATCGACCCATTCCTTCGCGCGCACCGCTGCCGGGGTGAAGCGATGATTCAGATTGATCCCGTATCTGAGATTCTTTTCCTTCGCCAACGCCACCATCTCGCGTGCTTCTGCTATCTGGTTAGAGATCGGTTTCTCACCCAACACAGGGATGGCTGCGCCAAGCAACGCCATTGTCGGCACGTAGTGGTCGCCGCCGTTTTCGACCCCCGCCGTGCAGACGCTGGCGATATCAATCTCCTCCTCTCCAATCATTTCGTCCACCGACGAGAACGATTTACAGCTGTAGCGATCCGCCGCTGCACCTGCTTTGTCTGGCAGTGCGTCGCACACCGCGACTAATTCGCAACGATCATCAGCGTTGTAGATATCGGCATGTCGAGTGCCGATACCGCCAAGCCCGACGACAGCAACCTTCAGCGTCAAGATCCAGGTCCTCCTAAGTAAGTTCTCCGGTAGGCTCTTCAGCGCGACTTCGCCTGTAACCGTCTCGCGGTAGACGAATCCCCAATGTAGAGCGAATCGTAAGCTTGTTGCGACGATTTAAACGCCCCTACACCTTCAAGACCGTGCCAATCGCCTTGGTTGTGGATAGGGTTTTGCAGCCCGGTTTCGCGTTCACGCTTGGCGATCCAATTCTCCATCCTGCCAGTCAAACTTTCCACCACATCAGGGTGTGCCTCTGCGACGTCTACCGTTTCCAACGGGTCTTCGACTAGGTTGTAAAGTTCAACCGGCGGTTTGAAGTGGAAATCGGGCTCCAACGCACGTATGAGCTTCCATTGCGGCGTGCGCCAGCCGTGTTTCCGCATCCACGTGCATTCAGTGATGTAGATCTCCGATTCGTGCGATGCCACTTCTCCCCTGACCATTCCCATCAGACTGTGGCCATCGAAATCGATGTCGCTGTCGATCCCTGCTAACTCCAACAACGTCGGCATAAGATCTTTGTGCTGGTTGTAGCCACTTATCCGTAGACCAGCAGGCACTTTGGACGGATAGCGAATGATCAAGGGGACATGGAGGTTGGAGTCGTATAGACCGTGGTGGTCGAAGAAACACTCGTGCTCGTATAGCGTTTCGCCGTGGTCCGAATTCAGAACGATGATCGTGTCGTCGAGTAATCCTCTTGCTTCAAGATTCGTCAGGATCGTTTTGATCGCCGCATCCATGTAAGCGATAGCTCCGTCGTACTGCGCGATCACGTAGTCCTTGTCGGTGATGCCCGGCGGCATCCAACTCGCCAAGAAGTCTCGGAAAGGTTTGAAAGAAAACACAGGTTCCATCGAATTGTTCGACGGATCAAGTTCATCTCCGTGATAAAACATCCGCTCGAACGGTTCCGGCGGCAGGTAGGGCGCGTGCGGATCCATGTGTCGCAGCAACACAAAGAACGGCTCGTCAGCATCGCACAATCGGTCCAGTTCAGGTAGAAAGACGCGGTTAAGATCCTGAGCCTTGTCGCTCCGACCTTCCTCCCAAGATCCCCATGCCTTGTAATCCAGATAGGTGTCGAACCCTCTCGAACTCGGATTACCGCTTAAACCGACACACGCGGTGTTGTACCCCTCGTACTTCAACAGTTCCGACAGCATCGTCACCTCGGACCTCACGGGGCCTTGGTGCCGAAGCGCAACGACCTGCGACGAGAACACGTCAAGGCCGCTCAGCATTGACGTATACCCGCTAGTAGTCGGTATATGGGCACTGAAGGTCTTCTCGAAAAGCGTTCCCTGCGCGGCAAGCTGGTCGATATGCGGAGATGTGAGGCGTGGATATCCGTAGCAACTCAAATTGGGTGCCCTGAGCGAATCGACACCGAAGATCAGGATGTTCGGTTTCGACTTCGATCCGTTACCTGCGGCCATCGCCATTCTCCAATCAAATGCTCATTTGATGTCGGACACCGCTCGCCCGCATCGCGCCCTATATTAGTACTTCCGCCCCGATTCGTTGTGCGATCCCAACGATATCGTCATATTGCGATTGAAGTATCGGCACACCGTTAGCTTTCCTGTCCCACGTCGCTTCCTCCTCTGGGTCACCTGCGACTAACACACGATCGGCACCGGGCTCGGTAGGCGATTCGTGTAACGCACGGATCATCTCATCCATCATCTCCTTAAATTCGTCAACTGGTCGGAACGCTGCGATATCGATCGCCATAGCGAACGACATGTTCTTGCCACCACCGATATAGGAGCTGTAACCGCCACCCGAAAGCACACCGCACAGAATGTCGACCATCATGGCTAAGCCATAACCTTTGTGTGCGCCTTGTTCGCGTGTGTTACCGAGCGGGTTTTGCGCCCAGTGTTCGCCTCTGTCATCGGGCGGGTCCGTGACTGCGTCGCCTTCGGCGTCGACTGCCCACCCCTCGGGGATCGGTACGCCCAACCGGCGCGCCAACCCTATCTTGCCACTGGCGACCGTTGATGTCGCTATGTCTAGAACGAAATCCGTTTCCTCGCTAGCCGGAGCCGCGAACGCTAGTGGGTTAGTGCCGAGCATCGCTTTCCTGCCTAACGCAGGCCTGACCGCCGGTCCAGCATTCGTCATCGCAATGCCGATCATGTCCCGTTCCAAAGCAAGCATGGCGTAATAAGCCACCATTCCGATGTGATGGCCATCGCGAATAGTCGACATTCCGACGCCGTGCTCGGCGGCCTTGTCCATCGCCATCTCCATCCCGACGTGCGCTGCCGGATGCCCCAGTCCCCAACCACAGCTCAACAACGCCGTTGTGTCCGATTCCGAGATGACTTTAATATCCTGTGGCGATTTGAACGTGCCATCCAGAATCGATTCGGCGTATCTGACTACGTTTGTTGCGCCGTGCGTGTCGACGCCCCTCAAGCTCGCCAGCGTTAGCGCATCAGCGGTTATGTCCGCATACCGCGTAGGAGTCCCTACCGCCTGGAAAATCGCCGACACTTGTCGGCGTAGCGGTTCCCCAGGGACGCGAACCGCGTTGTCCTCCGGAATTTTGAGAAAATCGAGAGCCATCCGTTAACTCCTAACCGAGATTGTCTTTAACCGAGATTGTCTTATTTCAACGGCAAACCGACGCCCTGCTCGCGGGCAAGTTCGACGATCCGTTCACAAGCGGCTATGTCCTCCAAAGCCAGTCCTTGCGATTCGAATAACGTTATCTGCTCGTCGTTATCACGCCCTGAAATCCGCCCGCCGACGATATCGTGAATCGGCACCGTCAAGTCCCACGAGAAGCGCCCAACCTCCGCGGCGCGCATCAGTTCGCCGCACTCAAACTTTGCCTGCTCAACATCATCAACCGCCACGATGTCGCACGCTGTAACCGCCCGTGTATCTATCTCCCGCTTCAACCAAGAGTTATTGCCAGCCGCGTTGATGTGCGATCCCGGTTTCAGCCACTCCCCTAACAACACGGGTTGCTGCGAGTTGGTTATCGTCGCAACCACATCCGCATCCGCCGCCTCTTCGCCGCTTGAAACAGGTGTCACGTCTACCCCCAACGCGGATGACATCCGTTCCGCGTACCGGTTACGGTTCTCTTCCGAACGGCTGTAGACCTTAGCACTTCGAACTTTCATAACATGGGCTATCGCCGCCAATTGCGTCTCGGCCTGGTACCCAGAGCCGATGATGCCAACGGTTTCTGCATCCTCTCGCGCCATGTACTTAGTTGCGACTCCCGAAGCGGCTCCGGTACGAATCTGTCCCATTCGGTTGGCTTCAATGACCGCCGACAAAGAGTTGGCCGCCGTGTCGTAGAGAAGCACATGGAAATTGATGCCGCCACGTCCGCCGGCATAAGACTTCAATCCAGCGGTTTGGTGGCCCGGCCACGTTGCGAACATCACGTTATACGCGCCGGAACTCGTTGGCAAGCGTCGGCGTGGCTCGTTATGCGCTTCGCCTTTAGCGCGGGCGACGAAGGCCTGCTCCACGACCTCGACCGCGTCTGCCATCGTGAGCAGTGCTTCAACTTCCGATTCTGTGACGTACAGCGGTGTCGTCATATCAACTCCAATTATTCGGCTTCTTGGCTGTTTGGGTTGTACGGATGGGCATACATGTGGTTCAGGGGACCGTGCCCACTTCCGATCGGATCAGCGTTCGCCATCGCGCTCCAGACATATCGTTGGGCCGCATCAACAGATTGGACGAGATCTAACCCGTGCGCAAGATGCGCGGCAATGGCGGATGCGAAGGTACAACCTGTCCCATGATTACTTGTCGTATCGATCCTCAATGACGTGAAGTGATTGACACCTTCCCTAGTCACCAGAACATCGTTTACTCGCCCGCTACCATCATCGAGATGACCACCTTTCACCACCGCGGCGTTTGTCCCCATCGCTATCAACTCACTGCCAGCTAGCTCCATGTCCTCGACAGAGTCGATCTCGACCTCGGTCAGCACTTCGGCTTCCGGGATATTGGGGGTTACCACCGTAGCCAGTGGTATCAACTGGCTTTTGACGCTTTCGACCGCGTCGTCCTGAAGCAGTTGAGCACCAGTAGCTGCGATCATCACCGGATCGACCACCAACGGCGCAAGATTTAGCCGTTCAACCGCTTCCGCCACACATTCAACGATTTCCGCGGAAGACAACATCCCGGTTTTCACAGCATCGACTCCGATGTCTGTTACGACGGCATCGATCTGATCGCTGATGACCTCGATAGGCACCTCAGCGACAGCGGTCACGCCCAAAGTGTTTTGCGCCGTGATCGCGGTAACCGCGCTGGTTCCGAACAATCCAAGCGCAGCGAACGTCTTGAGATCTGCCTGTATACCTGCTCCCCCACCAGAATCTGATCCAGCGATCGTCAAAGCACGCGGTGGGGTTTCGGAGTTCATTTCCATATAGAATACGCAAGCGGAATGACAGATGCACGCAAAAACGACCTATCGGAAGTCAAAGCGTTGATCTTTGATGTGTTCGGGACAGTCGTCAATTGGCGCGACTCCATAATCGCCGAAGTCACCAAAGCGGCGACTGAACATGGCAAACCAGACGGCGATTGGGGGCGATTCGCAGACGAATGGCGGGCCTGGTACGGCAAGTCGACCCGCGAGCTCAGCCGCGGGGATGGCCCGTGGCGTCTAGTGGACGATATTCACCGTGAAAAGCTGGATGTGTTGCTCGACGAATTTGGCTTAGCAGATTTGATGAGCGAGGAAGCCAAGCAACATCTAAACCAGGCTTGGCATCGCCTCGACGGCTGGCCCGATTCCCCTTCGGGTTTGCGACGACTGAAGTCGAAATTCATCATCGCCACCGCTTCGAATGGCAATCTGGCTCTCCTCGTCAACATGGCGAAACACGCCGATCTTCCGTGGGATGCAGTGATGTCACCAGATGTCTACGGGGCGTACAAACCATCGCCTAAGGTGTACCAAAACGCGTCGAAACTGCTGGGATTGAACACCAATCAAGTCATGATGGTCGCCGCCCATACTGGGGACCTCGAAGCGTCTGCGCGAGAAGGTCTAGCAACTGCGTTCGTCTATCGCCCTTTGGAACGCGGTGCTGAAAATCCCGTCGAGATGCCGGATACGTCCGCATTCGACATTTCCGCAACCGATTTCAACGACCTAGCAGATCAATTGGGATGCAATTGATCCCGTTCATGGAAGTAAACCTGCCAACCCAACCAACCACTCTAGGAGTTTGACTAATGTCTTGGACATTTGAAGATGCCGCACCGATGATCGGCTCGATCACCGAGGGCAACTGCTGGACCGGCACACACATGCTCTACAGCAACGTCGCGCTAAACCGCATCATGCGCTTGGATGTGAAATCCGGTCTCGTGGACGTGTTCGCCGAGAACACCCAAGGTACCAACGGCCTAAACTACGATGCCGACGGCAATCTATACGGCTGCGCTGGTGACGGCCGGCGCGTCGTCAAATTCAACGACGATGGCAGCTTTGAGACCGTCGTGGACAGCGTGGATGGTCTGCGGTTGAACAGCCCCAACGACCTCGCGATCACGCCCTCTGGCGCAATCTACTTCTCAGACCGCGTCGGCGATTCGAGCCCCGAAGTTGGCATCACCTATTCCGCGATCATCTCGGCAGAGAAGGACGCTGACGGAAATTGGGTGTGCACACGACGTACTTTCGACACTACACAGCCCAACGGCCTCGTCTTCTCCAAGGACTACAAGACGCTATACGTCGCGCAAAGCGACTTCCGAGCCAGTGAGAGCCGAGACCTGCGCGCCTATCCGGTAAACGACGATGGCTCTTTGGGCGAGTGCAAAATCATCCACGACTTCGGCCCGCACCGCGGCATCGATGGCATGACTCTGGCATCGGACGGCAGCATCGTGGCATGCACCGGATGGGAGATTTCAGGACCCGGCGGCAACGTGACGCACTTCGATCCAGACGGTATGATCATCGAGCAACATCCCGTCGTCGCGCAACGGCCAACAAACTGCACATTCGCCGACGGAGACCTCTACGTATCCTCCATCGAAGGTCATTGCTTGGTTTCCCGCGACACCGGATTGACCGGTCACCTCCTCTATCCGCAACAATGAAAACCCTCCCCCTTGATGCTCAAGGGGGAATTGAAGGGGTTTAGATAACCGACGCCAAGTCCCCCGCGTGCTCGCTGCGCTTCACACGTCCCCCTCGCTTTGCGAAGGGAAGAGATCAGAGTTTCGCAATGATCCTGACAACAGGAAAGACAGGGAATAAATGAACAATTCTTGGGAATGGGAACTGATCGCGAAGCATGATTCGCTTACCGAAGGTCCAACGTGGGACGGCAGCGGACTACTCTACAACGAGTGCTACGCATCGACCACGTATCGCTGGGACCCGAAATCGGATGAGAGCGTAGTTTGGCGGAGTGACACGGGTCAGGCAAACGGGATGAAGTTCGACCGATCTGGTCGCCTCTTCACCTGCGAAGGCGGAGCGAACCGAGTCGTCGAAATCAACACTTCAGAACCTGCGGAAGATCCAAGTGTCATCGCCGACAGTCTCGATGGTGCGAAGATCAACATGCCGAACGATCTCGACATTGACGGTCAGGGCCGCATCTATTTTTCGGATCCCAACTACTCCGATAACCCCAACAACCTCCCGCATGAGTCGGTTTACCTTGCAGAGCACATCTTCGGCGGCAACTGGACCATCAAACGCGTCACGTTCGACACGAACCGTCCGAACGGTGTCCTGCTATCCGCCGACCAATTGACCCTCTACGTCGCCGAAAGCCCGGTTAATCCTGACTATAGGCGCCAACTCAGGTCCTATCCAATCAACTCCGACGGCACCCTGGGTGACAAAACCATCCTCTTCGACTTCGGTCCAGGCCGCGGCGTAGACGGCATGGCACTGACTACCGACGGACACATCCTCGCCACCGCTGGTTCGAGTGCATCCGGACTCGGTTCCGCCATATACGTCTTCGAACCAGACGGCCTAGTCCGAGCCACCCACCGCACGCCGGCAGACAGCCCCACCAACTGCACCTTCGGCGGCCCCGCCCTCAACATCCTCTACGTAACCTTCGCCACCGGCCACGTCTACCAAGTCAAAAACACCGGCGTGACCGGGCATCTCGCATATCCGAGGCGGATGTTTTGAGCGTTTCGGTTTGCTAAGCCCTAGACGCTAGTCCAAGTAAGCGTCCGTCCAAGCCTCGGTCTCATCTAGGTCCGCGTCAATCTCGCCCTGTTCCTTCATGAACTCGGCCACGTTTTGCCAGCGTTCAGCTGTCATGGTGCCGAACTCTCCAGTTTCGTCAGCACGCCATGCTTGGGAAGTCAGGAGATCTATGCTTGGACGCTCGATGTCTTCGATCTCTTCTTGCTCCGGGTTAAGTTTGAGCAGTATATCTATCGCACCTTGAGGATTGTCGAGGCCATATTCGAAGCCTTTGGTGAAACCGCGCACGAAGCGCTCCACAGCGTCCGGACGCTCTTCCAACATGCGCTCGGAGGTTACCAACATCATTTCGTAGTACTGCGGGACGCCGTATTCTTCGGGGTAGATAACAGTGACGGGGTAGCCCTTCTGCTCCAACAGGATGCTTTCGTGAGACCAGTACGCCCCGATGACAGCATCGACTGTGCCTGCAGCCAAAGTTTCCCATAGCGCCCATCCGATATCAACGACCTCGACATCGTCCAACGTCAATCCGTCCGCTTCAAGCATCGTTCCGAGCATCTTGACGTTCCACTCGATGCCAGGGTAACCCACTTTCTTGCCCTTGAGATCTGCGGGGCGCGTGATACCGGACGATTCGAGTGCCATCAATGAGTTCAATGGTCGTTGTACGATCGCCTTCAAAGCGACGATGGGCAAGCCTTCGTTGCGAGCAAGCAACGTATCGGTCTGGTAGAAGATCCCAAAGTCTCGTTCGTTCGACGCCACTATCTGTGCGACCAGAGCCGGATCCGCTGGCGGTCGGACGTCGACGTCGAGATTCTCTTCGTCGAAGTAACCCTGGTCCTGCGCGACGAAAATGCCCGAATGGTTAGCGTTCGGGTACCAGTCGAGTTCAACAGTCACAGATTCCCGTTCAGTTTCCGGTTCGGAGGTCTCGGCGCTGTAGCACGCAACCAATGTCAAACTCGCGGCGATCAGCAACGAGAATGCAATCAACTTGTTGAAACGGCTAATGTTCATCAATTCGACACTCCTTCGTTATCTGACTGATGATAATTTCGCAGGATGCGAGTCTGGGCAAGCGAGATAAATATGAACATCATCGATGCCATCACCGACAGAGTGAAAATCGCAGCGAAGACTTTGTCTGTTTGATACCGGGCCCCGGACGTTTTTATCAGCCAGCCCAACCCTTCGCTGGCACCGACCCACTCCCCGATTACAGCGCCGATTACCGATACCACCGCGGCCACTTTCAGCCCTGCGAACAGATACGGCAAAGCAGACGGCAGATGCAGCTTGACGAACATCTGCCACTTCGTCGCTCCGAGCGTTCGGAACATGTCGATCATGTCGGCATCGACAGAGCGCAATCCAGTCATCAGTCCAATGGTTATCGGGAAGAAGGTGAACAACACGACGATTACCACCTTCGGTGTCATTCCGGTCCCGGTCCAAATGATGAGTAGCGGGGCCAAAGCGAACACCGGAACAGTCTGCGACGCGATGAGGAATGGGTATACCGATCGCTCCATAAGACGCGACCAAAACATTCCCGTCGCCATCACGAACCCGAATGAAGTCGACACGATGAAACCGACCAAGATTTCCCGGAGGGTTACCCAACCGTTGCTGATGAATAACGGAGGGTCGGCGATGAGTTCTCGGAGTATCTGCGAGACTGGCGGTAACAACCACTCTTGGACGCTAAACACTCGCACACACACCTCCCATAAGACCAGTCCAAGCATCGTAATGATCAGTGCGGTACCCCAAATTCTGAACGAAATTGCGCAACCTTACCCAAATGGAAGGTGAACGACGGTGCGCCAAAAACGTCGCCTCGTCAGACGGAGCCTGATTCTCGGCGTGTGGAATAGCACTCATCAGACTGCTCCACCGCTCAGTGCGGAAAGCAACCGCCATTTCAATTCGACGAACCTAGGTTCGCGAACTACGTCGTCAGGACGCGGTCGAGGCAAATCAACGTTGAGTTCGAACACTATGCGTCCCGGACGTGGCGACATGACCAAGACGCGATCACCCAGAAGCAACGCCTCTTCTACATCGTGTGTGACCATGATAGTGGCCCGGTTTGTTCGGTCCAGCACGTCTGATAACCATCGTTGCAATTCAGCCCGCGTAATCGCGTCGAGGGCTTTGAAAGGCTCGTCCAGCAACAGAACGTCTCGCTCGGGCAATACGGCGCGAAGTAGTGCCACTCGCTGCCTCATGCCCCCAGACAAGGTGGTCGGGTACGCGCTCAGAAAATCGGCGATGCCAAACCTTTCGGCCAATTCCGCGGCTTTCGATTCGGCTTCGTGTCGCGGAATTCCGGCTATTTCCAAACCGAGGATCGCGTTGGAGAGCACGTTGCGCCATGGCAACAGGAGGTCAAGTTGGTGCATATAAGCGACACGACCAATCCTTTGAGCTTCGGTGTCTCCACGCAGACTGACTCTCCCCGCGTCGGGTTCAAGTAATCCGGCGACGATGTTGAGCAAAGTGCTCTTTCCGCATCCGCTAGGGCCAACGATCACCACGAACTCACCTAAATCCACATCCAGGGAGATGTCGGTAATGGCATCTACGGAAGGCGCATCCGGGTTATTGAATGACTTCGACGCGTTGCGGACGCTTACGATAGCCGACGAACTTGAACCCGAAACGAGTGAATCGTTCAGTGAACGGTTAAGTAGTGGGAGTTCCGATGTTTGAGACATCGGCGCTGTCTTCCTCCGCTGGCATTATCCAGATCAGGTTTTGTGGGTCGGCGGAATATGTCCACCCTCTCAGCCCGGCTATCCGAGCTCCCCGGTCCAACGTAGATTCGATTCGCAGGGACTACGACTTGTAGTCAACCGATTATACCAACTCGTGACTTGTGCCTGATTCTCCTCAGTTGCCACAAACCGTGTTCGTCTTTACAATGCTTTGCCATGGGAACGCACGACATCGGGCCACGCGAAAACTTCGTCCGGTCTGTGTCGCATCCATCAGCTCAAATCAACTTGGCGCTATCCTGCCTCTACGTCGCGGCTGAACTCAACCCTGATCTAGATGTGCCCGCCTACATAGGCCGCATCAGCGAATATTCCGAACGTATCCGGCAAAACACGAAAAATCGCTTACCCCTATTCGATTCCATATACGCGTTGAACGACTTGATGTTCGGCGAGTTGGGATTCCGCGGCAACGCGGGCAACTACTACGACATCCGAAACAGCCTCCTGAACGATGTTATCGACCGCAAGCTCGGTATTCCGATATCGCTGTCGATTATCTACATGGAAATCGGAAATCGCATCGGGTTGCAGCTGGCCGGGGTCAACATGTCTGGTCATTTCCTTCTATCTGCCGGCGAAGGCGAAGCGCTCGTATTCATCGATCCCTTCCGACAAGGCAGGATCTACTCGCGATGGGAGTGCCTGCGGCTCCTCAACGGGTCGGGGATTCCGCCGAACGATCCTAAGAAACTGGATCGGTTGGAGCGGACGTATCTTCCTCGGGCCGGCAAAAAGATGATCTTGGCCCGCGTGTTGAACAACATGAAGATGATCCACACGCATGCCGGCGAATACGGTGCGGCGATCGCCGATGCCGAACGCATTCACAATCTCATGCCTTGGAACTGGCGCAACATCGGCGACATCGCGCACCTGCATGCGCGGTCAGGTAGTGCACGCGATGCTTATGACATGTTGTCTCGCATGGTCCAGATGATGCCGCCCCACGAAGATGTGTCTCTGCAACTCGACTCGCTGGAGATGTTGAAACCGTTAGCCGAAATCGACGGCTTTGTGGACCCGGAAAAGATCCACGAGATACCGTTCTTCCGTATATAGCAAAAAGCGGTCAGGTATTCGCCGCAAAGCTTCGGAGGAAATGAAGCCATATCTACCACAAATCGGCTGATGGTCAATTACCAAGAACTCACAGATCAAGAGTTGCTCGCCGAAATATCGGAAAAAAATACCGATGCGTTCGCGGCGCTCTATGACCGCTATGGGAAACGCGTTTTCGGATTAGCCGCGCGAATTCTTAACGACGCGGTCAAATCCGAGGAAGTCACGCAAGATGTATTCATGCGAGTCTGGCGCCGTGGCCACACATACATGCCAGACAAGGGAAAGTTCACTACGTGGCTGTTCCGAATCGCCCATAACCGCACTATCGACGAGTTGCGCCGCCTAAGACGCGACAAATCGCGCTACAGCGACGACATCACTGAACGTTACGATCTCGAATCTGACGACATTTCACCACCAGAAGCGGCGGTCGCAAACTCGGAATACGAGCAGGTGCGCGTTGCCCTCAAGGTACTGCCAGAGCCGCAACGGCAAGTTGTTTACCTCTCATACTTCAGAGGAATGACGCAGACTCAGATCGCAGAATCGACCGGGCAACCGCTTGGAACAGTGAAGACGCGGATGCGATTGGCGTTGAAGAAGTTGCGCGCCGCATTAGAAAACGAAATCTACGGCGACGACTAAGCCTCAGCGAACTGAGAAAATGACTCGAGACCAAGAAATCATCGAAGATTTTCCTGCGTACGCTTTGGGCGCACTGGATGACGAAGATCGACGGGCAGTCGAAGAACTAATCGAACGCGATATCGATGCGGCCGACGAATTGGCCGAGATGCTGGACACGGTAGCTCAGTTCTCCGCCAAGATCGGTGAAGCTGCACCCCCAACGACGTTGCGCCACCAAGTGATATCCGCAGCCAACGCTGATTCTGATGTCGTCAACCAGCAATCAGCGTTCTCCTCTCTCGTCTCGCACGTCGAACATCGCATCATGATCGAAGAGACTGAGTTCGATCACGACTCGAAGAACGTCTGGCAACGGCTTGGTGGTTTGATGACCGCAGGCCGGTTGGCGTTCGCGACTTCGATCGCTTCATTCGCGGTGGTCGTGATTATGGCGGTCCAGTTAGGCGCCGACAATGTTGCACTCAACCGAAAATTGACCGACATGGAACGCGATGTCGCCGCCGCCCACAACCACACGCAGTCGATGATCGACGACATGTTAAAGACCGAACAGATGCTAGTGCAAGCGCATGATCGGATATCTAGGCAGGACCAAGAAATTGTTCGCATGTCCGAGGTGAATGACGCTCTTCGGAGTTCGATGAACGACCAGATCAGCCTGACCTATGCGACGCTTCGCAATGAGTACGAAAGCCCTGAGTGGCAACCCGAGGCGGCACTGGCCAATGAAGGCTATGTGTATGTGCTGGAACACAAGAGTAGGCCACTTGGAGCCCTCGTGATCGGAGGCGTTGAGAAAGCACCGCCCGGCGAAGAGTATCGGCTCTATCTCATCGGAGGCGAAGAACCGCACTATGTAGCCTCATTCGATATGAACGAGGCGGGTTACAGCACAGTATTGTTCAAACTCACTTCTCCGCTGAACAGCTTTAACGGCGCACACATCACTCGCGAGAGGATCATCGATCCTCCCGACCCTTCATTGGCGTCGCCAGAAAACCTCTATAAACCTCAGTAATCGCTCTGCCAACGCCACGCCAGTACAGCGATCCTCAACACGGCGCGCCTAAACTGCCCTAAAATCTGCCCTAGCGAATAAACGGTGGCAGCGCGTTTTGCCGCGCTAGCCAGTTTCAGGGGTGCTATTGATGCAGCGACATCTACTCGTTGTGGGCAGATTAGCTCTATTAGCGTTTCTCGGCGCGCAGGCCGCACTTGCTTGCTCGAGCGCTCCTGAACCAACTGTCCAACCAACTCCAACGGTCGCAGTGGCACCGTCACCCACACCAACCCCGGTACCGCCGAATCCAAACGAGGTTGTGGGCCGCGCCAGCGCGGCATTGGTTGAAGCGGGTAGCGTGTGGTTTCTCCTTAAACATCAGAACGGTTTCACCGAGGCACTCGGGGGACTAGAGCTAACGCGGGTCGAAGGGGCGATTAACGACTATGGCATGAGCATCAATGCCGAGGCAAATCTCGGAAGGATCTACATCGAAGTCGATGCCGTCTTGATCGGGACCGACACCTGGTTGACCAACCCTTTGACAGGCGAGTGGGAACTGCTGCCCCAGGAAGAAAACCCCATAGGGTTCCTGCAACCTATAGCCGCTATTAAGGGCGTACTTGATGGGTTGGAAGATGCAGAATTCATCGAACCACCCGAATCGGGAGAAGATTTCCTAATCACCTCTCCGCTCAAAGCTGAAGCGCTCGCATCTCTACTCGGCGAGACACGGCCAAACGGTGTGGGCGTCGCAGAAGTAGTGTTCGATCACCAATCCTTCGAAATGAAATCAGCCCGAATCACCGGTGCTCTTCAGCTTCGAGACACTGACGAAACCGTTCGCATCCTCGAAATCAGTCGTTACGGCGAAACCTTCGACATCAAACCGCCGATCGAATGACCCCGGTTTCCTTTGACACGAAATGACTGTCTGATGCAGTGGATCAAAAACGAGGTCTCACCGTACCTGTTGTTCCTGCCGCTCTGCTACGGCGTTTTCATCGCGGCGGACGACATGACGTTGGTCGTCACAATCCTGCCGGACATTATGCAGAGCCTCAAGGTGCCGGTGAACGACATCGATCGCGCGGCGTGGCTGATCATCGCGTTCCTCATCGGCTACTCCGCGACGATGCCCATTATGGGGCGCCTCTCTGACCGCTGGGGGTACCGTCGAGCGTTTTGGCTGGCGCTCGCTGTGTTTATGGTCGGATCGGCCGGCGTGGCATTGATACCGTCGCTATCAGAAGCGCTAGACGCGATCCCGCAGCTTGACTCCTATCGCTGGGCGATCATCTCACGCGTCGTCCAGTCTCTAGGCGCCGGCGCGGCGATACCGATCGCTCTTGCCGCAGCCGAGGAGCTAGTTGGCCCCACTCGACGCATCATCGCATTCGGAATGGTCGGTGCGAGTGCCGAAGCTGGAGGTGTGTTCGGACCCGTTTGGGCTGGAGCAATCGCCGACTGGATCGGCTGGGAATGGACTTTCTGGTTGAACATTCCTCTCTCCATGCTGGCCATAATCGCATTGGCTTTTATGCCGAGAGGCAGATCACACGACACTAAGGTAGACTGGCTCGGCGCTAGCGCCTTCGCGATCGGTCTGACCGTGTTTACCATCGGCCTGTTCCGGATATCCGAACCTGACGTGGTGATGATCACCGCATTTGTAACCGCCGCTGTGCTATCCGCCTTAATAATCGTGAGGTTGCGGACCTCCCATGACCCTGCGATCCCTCGCGTTCTGTTCGGATTGAAGGATTTCAACTGGTCGAACGTAACACATTTCCTAGTCGGCGCAGCATTGATGATCGGACTCGTATCTGTGCCGCTGCTCGCAGGCACGATATATGGGCTTTCGGCCCTTGACGCTGGGCTTCTGTTGATGCGCATGACCATCGCTTTAGGTATATCGGCTCTCATCGGCGGCGTCATCGCCACTTACTTCGGCGTGAGAATACCGACTATCGCCGGACTGGTCATCGCGGCCGTCGGCTTCAACTTTATTTCCACTTGGGGGCTCGAAATTCAAGAACCGCGGGCCTCAATCGATCTGGTACTGGTGGGTATAGGACTAGGACTAGTAATCGCTCCGATCACCGAAAGCGCTTTGCGTCGAGTTCCTGAGGAAGATCGAGGCATCGCTTCTGGCTTACTCACCCTCGCACGCAACATCGGCATGACGGTAGGTTTAGCGGTAGTGGCATCCCTCGGCGCGGAACAGTTCTTGACCACGGCCCCCAACATCGAAGAGATGATCGCGCATCCGGATTCGGCTAATGAGGCCGGACTAGCCGTCTTCTCCAACTTCTTCACCTATGCTTCCACAGCGTGTGTCATAGCCGTCATTCCAGCATGGTTGATGAGCCGCAACTACAAGCCGAATCAAGACGCCACTGAACCTGCGACTGCAAGCGTTTGATGCAGATATCGCGGTGATACAGTGTTATGGACTCGCAGAACCTAATGAGGTGGAATAGATGACGACCCATGACCCGTCAAAATTCGAATCTACGGTGCGCCGCCCCGACGATTTCGAAGAATATTGGCAACAGACCGAAGCGGACACGTTAGCTGTGCCATTGAATCCTCGGCTCGAACCTGTCCCGATGCGTTCGACACCTGAGGTTGAGGTCTTTGAGGCACGCTATGACAGCTATGGCGGCCTGGAAATCGCGGGCTGGTACTGCCGACCGCGCGACTTCAATGGTCAACTGCCCGGTTACCTCTTCGTGCCTGGGTACGTGAGCGAACCGAAATTGCCGACGGATTTGGCAATAAAGGGTTATGCAGCCTTTTCCGCGGCACCCCGAAATAAGCTGCGCAGCAACTCGGTGTTCAATCCCGGATATCCCGGCCTGCTAGTTCACAACCTCGACAAACGGACGGAGTACGGCTACCGAGGGTTCTACATGGACGCCATCAGAGCGTTCGACTTCCTCAGTGGACTGGATGAGGTCGATTCATCAAGGATCTGCGTCCAAGGGGGCAGCCAAGGTGGTGCACTAACGTTGCTCGTATCTTCACTACGCGCAGGGCAAGTCGCTTGTGCTTCTGCAGGTGCGCCCTACCTCTGCTCGATGATGGACGCCGCATCCCTGACACGCTCCTACCCGTATGAGGAGATCAATGACTACCTCCGTCTACATCCTGAGCGAGAAGCAGCCGCGCGTGACACGCTCGATCTGCACGACATCCACAACTTCGTCGACAAGATCGAATGCCCGATCATCGTCAACATCGGATTGATGGATGATGTATGCCCTCCCGAAACCGGTTTCGAAGTTTTCAGACAGATCGGAAGCGAAAACAAGCGGTTGTACACCTACGAAGATTGCGCACACGACGCCGGGACTGGGGTCGGTCATGACAAGATCATGTACGCATTCCTCGAAGAACACTTGAACCCAGTAGCGCTGTAATCGCGCACGGAGATTCCACTCATGAATGAATACTGGTCTGCGCGCGTTGAGGCCGCGGTCAACGCTGCCAAAGGCGATGTCTCCATCGAAGACCTGCCTATCCGCACCAACGAGTCGTCGAACGCTTATTCCGTCCGATTCAACGGTGTCGGCGACTACCCCCTCTACGCCTACCTACACGTCCCGAAATCAGAAGGTCCGCATATACCTCTGTTCCAAGCACCCGGGTATGGCAGCGTGGTCGCCGTGCCACCGTATGAACGGCGAACCGCATACGTAGTAATGGCCCTCTGCCATCGAGGTCAACGGCTTTCGAACTCGGAGTACAGCGCAGCCTATCCCGGCCTGCTGACCGACGGACTCCCCGGTGAAGATACCTACGTCTGGGGTGACATCGTCTCAGACTGCATCACAGCCGTCCAGATTCTTCTGCAGCAACCCGACATTGACGTATCTCGCCTAGCCATATCTGGCGGCGACCTAGCTTGGATTACAGCGTCACTAACTAGCGGCGTTCACGCCCTCCAAAGCGGCGGCCTGGTGTTCGCCGACATTGAAAACCGCATGGAAGGTGACCCCGACTACCCCATCGCCGAGTTCAACGACTTCAAACGGACCCATCCTGAGGCGTGGGACGGAGCCCGGATGACGTTGGCGAACTACGATCCTATGGCATTGGCAGCCGGAATCGACGCCAGCAGAGTCATGTTGTCCACAGGAGCATCCGAAAAGGATTACTACGACGGATTGGCATCCAATCTGTCCGGCGAAACCACAGTGCGCGCCAACCTCGGCAAAGGCCATCTAGACCACATCGCGCAAGAAGAGTGGCTCGCCAACGCCTGCGGCATCGAACCGGGCCCGGCGCACTATCCGCGAACTGGGTGAAACGACTGATCCCATGACCGATCTAACTGTCAACGAACCACTGATCATCTTTCATGTGGATAAAGCCATCGCGGAAGGCAGAACCACCAAAAATGCAGTAGAAGGTTGGTGGGTAGTCAACCACCGTAGAGCATCCGCCTATGGTCTTGTCCTTGCCAAGCAATCAAAGGTGATAATCGGAGCGTACCGACCAATCCCTGGCTCTTGGAGTCAACGATGGGATGGTAGGTGGGGGTTCGAATCTGAAATTGCTGACGATGTTTGGCATGATTACGTTGGTAAGGAAGTACCGGCGGAATTGCGAGGTCAAAACCCCGTCCGCTATGTGGACCGCTGGTAATAGCTGTTCGGATACTTACGCATCAAACAGCGACGGTTGCCGACGTTGCGATTGGCGGAGTTCCGAAGAAAGCCGTCCGAGACCGTAGTCTTTAGAGTCGACGTACTTCATCGCGTCGGCAATGGCCGCATGGCCTGCTTGATCGCGGATCAACGCGTGCATCTTCAAACAGATCCGACGATAGTCAGAGTGGCCTGAGGCCCCGGTTCGCAACTCCAGCATGTGGAACGCCTGGCGGGCGTTCATCTGGATGTTGTAGCGGATGCGGTAGCCAAATGGCACTGCATACTGCGCAATATCGGCACCATGTTCCTTTAGCACGTCGCAATACAACTCAGACATCTCAGACATCGCATCATGCCACCTAGTCGCTAACTCGCCGCCGCCGTCTTCGATCTCCGGGGGAGTCGAGTACCCATGGAGTGGGGTCAATCGTTGCCAGTCGATGGTCATCATGCGGTGCCGTTGGAGATCGCGGAAGCTGCCGAAGTCGGACAGCACGTCGAAACGGTAGTAGATGCGCTCCATTCCTCGGCCCGGCTTGTGTCGACGATTCGATCGCTGTCCCATGTAAGCCGAAATCACTTTCCTGCGCTCTTCATCACTCATCCCTATCGCCATTTTCAACAGATCCTCTTCTGATCGGTTTGAATACGGATACAAGACGGCAGCGACGAGTCTTATCTCCGCGTCAGGGTCGTAGTCCAGCATCCTCACCTCGTCAAGTTCCAAATCGAAGTCTCTTCCATCCCCAGCCTCTCCTTCATCCCCAATCAATTCACCCATATCCAGTGCGACACTCCTAAAATAGTCGCTCCACGCCACGCCACGATCCTCGACATCCACTCTGGAGAGAAAACCGGCGATGACCTTACGCAACTCGACCAACATCATCTTCGAGTATTCGCGCGCCTCAGCTAGAGGGCTGGCGTTCATGCGCATCAGCAACGCCTCGTACGCCTGTCCGGTGGCAAAAATTCCCAGATTCGAAGTTGTAGATGCCGGCAAAAGCCCCCGCGCGGTGTCGCATGCTCGAGCCCGCGTCGCGCTGCGGTAAGCACCCCTTGTCTCCCGAGTGCCCTGCGGAAAACGGGTTTGGAAATACGAGGTCAACGAGCGGACGACGAAAGAGTAACTTTCAAACAGACGATCCATCGTCTCCGAGTAACGTTTCGCCAAGGGTCCCTGCGCGATCTCAGGCGGTATCTGATACCTAAACCGCGCTTGTCCGTCGGCATCTTTTAACTTCACGTCGTAATAGATGTAACGGGTGCTCTGCTCTAGGTACGCCGCTAATCGTCCTCTTTCGAGCACTTTCGTCAGGATCGCTGACGCCTGCTCGCAGGCAACATGGGCACCACCCAACTGCGCCACCGAATCATCTCCATATTCGACAAACACGGTCTCGTACAGCTTCTCTGCGCGACCTATCCCCTGCTCTCCGTCAGCAACCTGATCGGCGATGGCTTGGATTCCGATCTCTGGCTGCTCATAAAACTCGTCCAAGAACAGCCGGCGCAGAGATTTATGAGTGCGGCTGTAGCGCGCGAACATAGCGCCTTTCACGATCTCCGGCAAATTAACAACCGCGAACACCGGGAGATCGGTATTGGTAAAGAACCGACTCAGTATCGAGCGTTCTTCGTCAGTGAATGATTCGCGGGCGTACACGGTGCGTCAATCTTCGCACAAGCACCCAACGTCCGATGGTCTTCCGCCGCGTACTAACTACAAGATCAAACGCAACGGCCGCTCAAGATTGTCTTTAACTTCGTTGAGCAGGATTGCCGCCTCTGCACCATCTCCTACCCTGTGGTCAGCCGAGACTGTAGCGTTCATCATCTCGCGAACCACAATTTCTCCACCTTCGACTACGGGGATCGGCTTGACTGCGCCGACCGCCAATATACCGGCCTGTGGTGGAACGATGATCGCGGCAAACGTATCGATGCCGAACATCCCGAGGTTGGAAGTTGAGAATGTCCCGCCCGTTAGTTCTTCTTGAGTCAATGTGCCACCATCACCGCGCGCGCGGCGGCCAAGGTCCTTGGAAGCGTTTGCTACGTCGACAAGCGACATGTTCTGGACACCAATCAGCGCAGGCACGATCAATCCGGCCTCGAGCGCAATCGCGACGCCGATATTGACGCTGTCGTGCCCTTCCAATCGGTCCTCAAGGAACGTTGTATTCCACTTCGGATACTTGACGATCGCCATTGCCAACGCCTTGATGATCATATCGTTGACCGAAACGCGTACGCCCGAATCCTCAAGTTCCGCGTTCAACTGAGCGCGGAACGACATCGCATCGGTCATATCCACGCCTGTCGTGACGTAGTAGTGGGGAGCTTCGGTCTTGCTGCGAACAGTTACGCGAGCTATCGCCTGCCGCATAGTGGACAGCTCGATGTCAGATCCGTCAATCGTCACTGCTGGCGCAGCGACCCCAACGCCCGACGGTGCGAACGCAGGTGCGGGAGTGAAATCGAGCACATCGTCTCGCGTGATCCGGCCACCTGGTCCAGTGCCTGGTATCGCCGCAAGGTCGTAGCCCTTTTCGCGCGCTAATCGGCGAGCTAGAGGCGACGCTTTTATCCGTCCGCCTTCGACCGTCGGCGATGGTGGCGCAGCAACAACTGGTTCTGGAGTAGGTGCGGGTTGAGGTATGGGTTCAGGAACAGCTACCTCCAACTCCACCTCTGGAACCGATTCGGCAGCTTCAACCGCTTCTTCCGGTGCAGCTGCGTCGTCCATCTCTGGCAAAACATCGTCGGCGTCGCCTATATATGCCAGAAGCGAACCTACTGGTGCTCTCGATCCATCACCAAGCACGATTTTCCGTAAGATGCCGGCGTTATATGCCTCCATCTCGACGACGGTCTTGTCGGTCTCGATCTCCGCGAGCTTGTCGCCACGAGCCACATCATCGCCCTCACTCTTCAACCACTTCACAACGGTGCCTTCGGTCATGTCGGCACCCATCGCTGGCATCGTGACTTCGTGGATCAACTTTTATCTCCTCAATCAGTCGGGTTTCGTCTTCTCGACTTCGATCAAATCGCCATATTCAGAATGAGATGACTTTGCGCGCCGCTTCAACGACATCAGGGGCATGCGGCAATATGTCTTGTTCCAATCTTCGGTTGTATGGCCACGGCACATCTTTCGAACCTACGCGCACCACCGGGCCGTCGAGCCAGTCCATCGCACGCTCTTGCGCTTCTGCCACGATTTCGGACATGATCCCGCCAGTCCGCCTCGCCGTGTCGAGCATTACCGCCCTGCCCGTCTTCTGAATCGATAAGACCACTGTGTCGTAATCGACCGGATGAAGCGAACGCAGGTCGATCACCTCGGCGTCTACGCCGTTTTCAGTCAATTGGTCGGCCGCTTCAAGCAAGACGTGAACACCGTAGCCGTAAGAAACTAGAGTTAGATCATCTCCTGAACGAGCTATCCGAGCCTTGCCCAGCGGGATTTCATAGTACTCATCCGGCACCTCGCCGCGCGATCCGTACAGATGGGAATGTTCGGCATAAATAACAGGATTGTCAGACTTGATCGACGTTCGGAGCAGCCCCAAAGCGTCTCGTGGGTTAGACGGGCACGCGCAATAGATGCCGGGCACTTCTGCCAGCCAAGTCTCGAAACTCTGAGAGTGCGTAGCACCGAGTTGCACGCCGGCTCCAGTTGGCGCTCTGATGACCATCGGCACCTTGATCTGCCCGCCCGACATGTAACGCAGATTTGCGGCCATGTTGACGATCTGATCGAACGCAACGAGCGAAAAGCTCATCGACATCAACTCGACTACAGGGCGCAGACCCGCGGCTGCGGCCCCGATTCCAGCCCCGACAAACGCTGCCTCGGATATTGGAGTATCTTTGATGCGCCTGTCGCCATACTTCTCTAAGAAACCCTTGGTTATCGAGTAGGCCCCGCCATACTCACCAATGTCTTCACCCATGATGAAGACGTTTTCATCCGCCTCAATGGCCTCGGCCAATCCGAGCGTTATCGCTTCTCTGATAGTGATTTCAGCCATGGAACCTAGAGACCGAGTCGGATCGACCGAAAACGCCGCTATGCGTAAACGTCGTCGTACGCCTCCGAAAGATCCGGTTCGGGACTGTTCACCGCGAATTCAACTGCCGCTTCGATCTCGATTTCGACGCTTGCGATAAGTTCGTCGAGTTCAGATTCAGTTGCCACACCTTGATCCAACAGCTGCTTCGGATACGTGATCAACGGGTCCCGTTGCCGCCAAAGATCGATCTCTGACCGTTCACGGTACTGGTCGCCGGGATCGGCGAAAGAGTGTCCAACGAACCTGAACGTCTTCGCTTCAATAAAAATCGGGCTCCCATGAGCCCGAATATGATCGATCGCCGTTTGCGTAGCCTCGCGAACCGCTACTACATCCATTCCGTCTACCGATACCGTCTCGATGTCATAGGCGCCCATCGCGTCGCTGAAGTCCGAACCTCTTAGACGAACCCTTCCTACTGCCGAACCCATTCCGTAGAGGTTGTTCTCCATAAAGAAGATGATCGGGAGTTGCCAGACCGAGGCGAGATTCATCGTCTCGTGGAACGTCCCTTGATTCGTCGCGCCATCGCCGAAGAAGACCATAGTGGCGGCGTCAGTCCCCATGTACTGCTGCGCCAAGGCTATTCCCGCCGCCAACGGCAACTGCGCTCCAACAATCGCGTGCCCACCCATGAATCGCTTGGCGGCGTCGAAGATGTGCATCGAACCGCCCTTGCCCTTGCTAAGTCCAGTGCGTTTGCCGAACATCTCCGCCATGATCCGGTTCGTGTCGAGCCCGCGGGCCAACGCCTGACCGTGATCGCGGTAATGAGTGACGATGTAGTCACGGTCTTCGAGAGGAGTAATCGCGCCGATGCCGGTCGCTTCCTGTCCGATATATAGATGCAGGAAACCGCGTATGTTGCCGAGCGAGTAGTGCTGTCCACACGTCTCTTCGAACCGGCGGATGAGCAGCATCAAGCGATACATCCGCAAAAGTTCATCGTGATTGATGCTTTGGGAGAGTGAAGGAGATTTAGTAGCGTCGAAGCCGTTGGTGCTGGAAAGTTCGGGCGACACATCCGCAGTCGCTGGCCTTATCATGCCGCTCGCGGCAACCCTAGGTTTTGCGGATGGCTCCATTGTCCCGAACGTCTTGAATCCGGTTGCTTGAACTTGCTTCGCGCGATTCGAACGAAATCCGTTAAACGGCGCGTTAAGTCGGATTTCGATTCTATACCAAACGGCGTACGCGCCGAATCTGTGCAAGTCACATACGAGCAGAAGCGATCAGTCGCATTGAAGAGTGGCGGCGTGCACGACGTTCTCCAGCAACATCGCCACGGTCATCGGACCCACGCCGCCGGGTACTGGTGTTATCGCCGCGGCTTTCTTCCTGACCGCGTCGTAGTCGACATCACCTGTCAAACGGAAACCGCTTCTTCGCGACGCGTCCTCTACGCGCGAAACTCCGACATCGATCACTACCGCCCCGTTCTTAACCATCTCCGCCGTCACCGTGTTCGGGATTCCGGCCGCCGCCACTAGAATGTCCGCTCGTAGGGTGTGCGAAGCAACGTCCCGAGTGCCTGTATGGCACATCGTTACGGTCGCGTTTGCCCCTTGACCGCGCTGCGAAAGCAACAGAGCGAGCGGCCTGCCAACGAGCGTGCTCCTGCCGACGATGACAACGTCAGTGCCGTTCACATCTACATCCGCCTCGATCAACATTCGTTGCACACCCAACGGCGTCGCCGGGACGAACCTCGGCTTACCCAAAGACAACAGTCCCGCGTTCTGCGAATGGAGCCCATCGACATCCTTCAGCGGGTCTAGCCCATCAATGATCTCATCGGCATCGATGTGGCCAGGCAACGGCAGTTGGACCAGAATGCCGTGGTAATGATCATCCTGGTTCAATTCACCCACAACCCCAGCTAACTCTTCGGCACTGATGTCGGCCTCGATATTTTGCGTGGTCGTTTCGATTCCGACCTCTTCGCAGGCGCGCTCTTTACGGCGAACGTAAGACCGAGAAGCGGGATCGTCGCCCACGAGCACCACCGCCAATCCGGGCGCGAATCCTCGCGCTCGTCGGAAATTATCCACCTTCTCTGCAACTTCGCCGTGAACCTTCTTGGCGATTTCGTTGCCGCTGATGATGCGCGCTGTCATGTGATTATCCGGTCCATTTGCTGCTGGTGCGTTGATTTAACATTTGCATACGCAACGCATCGCCGTCACCTCGAAACTGCGGTTTTCGCGTACCAAGATCATGATATACACGGGTGTCGATCTCATCGAAATCGGACGTATCGCGACGGTACGCGACCGCTATCCGGTCCGGTTTCTCAACAAGGTCTTCACGCCCGGCGAACGACGGTACGCCCGAAACCGCGCGCCCCAACTAGCCAGTCGCTTCGCCGCCAAAGAAGCTGTGATGAAGGCTCTTGGCACAGGCGTTAGGGGCATCCCGTGGAAATCTATCGAGGTGACTCGCAGGCGTGGGGGACCACCCGAAGTAACCTTGCACGGCAACGCACTTGAACGTGCTCGGAAAATGGGCGTCAAACGCATCGCTCTCAGCCTCACACATTCCAAAGAATTCGCCGTCGCATCCGTAGTGCTCGAAGCAAGTGATGACGCTTGGCGCCCGTGACAATCTTCACCATGCATATTCCCGACAAAATCGTTACCGCCGCCGAAATGCGATCCATCGAAAATCGATGGTTCGATTCAGGCAACATCACCCTTGAAGAGTTGATGGATCGGGTTGGCCGGGAAATCGCGGACTGGGTTCTCAACGATATCGAGAATGATTCAAATGGATCCCACGTTCTGGCCTTGGTCGGCAAAGGAAACAACGGCGGTGATGCCCTTGTCGCTGCGCGATATCTGCTCAACGCCGGTGTTGATACTACAGTCGCCTTAGTTCTGTCCCGTGAGGAAGACGATCCATTACTGATGGGCTTTCGAGACGCCGGCGGATCGATTGTCAGCCTTCAAAGCAACGCTGGCCCACGCGAACTATCAAACTTATGCAACAAAACAGATTTGATTCTCGACGGTGTCTTTGGTTTCAGCATTTCGCGACCTATCGAAGAACCGATTTTGACGCTGTTCAACGCTGTTAAATCCAGCGGCAAAAAAGTAGTTGCTATCGATCTGCCAAGCGGAGCAAATCCAGACACTGGCGAATTCGATCCGAACGGGCTTCCCGCGGATGTGGGTCTACCTGTGGGTCTACATAAGCTTGGCCCGGTGATACGGTTCGGTGACGAATGCTACGGCGATGAAATAAACGTGTTAAACGTTGGCATTCCCTCAGAATTGACGTCTCACATCAAACGCGAGGTCAATGATTTCGACCTGGCTCGCGATCTCTTGCCAGATAGGGATGCTACGGCGCACAAAGGTGATTTTGGCCGATCGTTGCTTATATGTGGTTCCAACACATACGTAGGTGCCGCATCACTCGCCGTCCAAGCATGCCTGCGCTCTGGCGTCGGATTGGTCGCCCTCGTCACTCCGGAATCCGCTTACCGAGCTTTGGCAGGCAATGTGCCCGAAGCAACCTATATCCCCTTAGATGAAGACGTCAACGGAGTGCTTCCAGGCCCTGCTTTCCAACAGATCCAACAGCACATATCAACTGTAGATTCCGTTCTGATCGGTGTAGGTATCTCTCTGTCATACGGTGCCCGCGAACTGATATCTAGATTGACTTCCATCAGCGATATCTGGGAAGGGCACACTGTTGTCATCGATGCCGACGGATTGACGCTGGTTTCCGAGATGCCGAGGTGGTGGGAGGTCTTCAAGGGCAACCTCATCATCACTCCACATCCCGGCGAAATGTCCCGACTTCTCGGTATCCCTGTCTCGGAAGTCGAGTCCGACCGTAGGGCTGCCGTAGAGATGGCGGCGGAACGATTCAACTGCGTCGCGATTCTCAAGGGCGCAACCACCCTGATCGCATCCTCCGATGGGCGACTGCGCGTCAACATGATGCCTAACCATGGTCTAGCTAGAGGCGGAAGCGGTGACATACTGGCAGGGCTTGTCACTGGGCTGTGCGCCAAATCCGACCCTTTCGATGCCGCGTCCCTAGGCGTATTCCTTCATTCCTTGACCGGAAGGAGCGCACGCGATCAACTCACTCCATACGCAATGACCGCGGGCGACTTACTTGCTCACTTGCCCAACGCGTTCCGTGCATTAGCATCGTAGCCAGAAACGGTCACGAACCACGCTCGGATACGAACTATGGCACAAGACACCAAACCGACGCTTGAAGAGATCGTCGATGATTACGTCCAGAGGGCACGCTCTAAACTGCGACCGACCGAGTACGAGCGCAGCCATCGAGACGAATCAACCCTCCACCACGTCATCGAAAATGACGAGTTCAGAATCCTCGATCACATCATCGCTGTAAAGGATCGACGTGTGGAGTGGATCTGGCGGTCGCAAGATTTCTGGCCGACCGATCAGTTGACCGATATCACCGTGTCCGATGTCGACCTTAGGAACTACGGCGTCATCCACGGCAGCAAAAGGATTTCCGGCGTCAAATTTACCATCGGCCCCCGGAGCTACGCAGGACCTGATCCAGATGCCTGCCTCCCCTACGTCAACGACTATCTCCATCTCGAGGCGCATTATCGTTGGAACAACGACGCTATGACGCTGCAACGCGCCCGTATCGGAGTCGATTTCAACACCAAAGACGCCCTCACTCTACGAGCGCGCTCCGTCGAAATCGAGTTGGCTCGTTTCTGGAACCTCGGTTACCGTTACCGATCATCACTCGGATCGCGTCTAATAGTCGACGTCGAAGGCGACGAGAAATTGAAAGTCAACGTACCGACCGAACTGAAACGCCGCGAGGTCCAAGAAATCTACGACACCGTCATGGCATTCCGCTCCGGAAGTCCGATCACTAACCTACCGAAACAGTTCGTAATCGAAAGAGAGTAGTCGTTCACGACCTTCGCGATGACAGAACCGAAATACTTACCGCTATCCGATCGACGAATCGTCTTGGGCGTATCAGGTTCTATTGCGGCCTATAAATCGGCATATCTCACATCCGAACTCGTGAAACTCGGTGCTCGAGTAGATGTTGTGATGACCGAATCAGCTCAGCGATTCGTCGGCAGTACAACCTTCGCAGCCCTCAGCCACAATCCTGTAACAACATCCCTATGGGATCAGAACTCCGAGATCAGCATCGATCATGTCGCGCTCGGTACGAAGGCGGATTGCATCGTCATCGCGCCCGTCACCGCCAACACAATCGCCAAACTCGCCCTCGGGATCACCGATGACGCATTGACAGCAACCGTCCTCGCATCGGGTGCTCCCCTGGTACTAGCGCCAGCTATGGACGCCGACATGTTCGGCTCTCCATCTACTCAAAACAACCTCGCAGCACTCGTCGAGCGAGGCGCAATCGTCGTCGGACCGGAAGCAGGTCGATTAGCATCTGGGCTCGTTGGCGAGGGCCGAATGAGTGAACCACAGGACATCGCTGATGCCATCCGAACCGCAATCGGCTTCCGTCGCGGCGACCTGATCGGCAGGCGCGTGGTCGTAACCGCTGGAGGCACACGCGAACCGATCGATCCTGTCCGCGTCATCACTAATCGATCGTCAGGCAAGATGGGTTATGCCGTCGCCGAAGCCGCACGCGATCGTGGAGCCGAGACGATACTCGTGTCTGCCTCGGTAGACGTCCGTCCGCCATGGGGCGTGGAAACTGTCCACGTCAGCACCGTCGACGAAATGCGCGCCGCTACCTTACCCGCGTCAGCTGACGCCGATGTCTTGGTCATGGCCGCCGCGATATCAGACTTCCGCCCTAGAGCGTTCGCTGATCAAAAGATCAAGAAACAGAACGGTCAAGGGTTGTCTATGGATCTGGAACAGGTCGAAGATTGGATGCCCGAGGCTGTAGGCCCTCGGCTGGTCAAAGTTGCGTTTGCAGCCGAAACCAGCGATGCCACTGTAAAGGGCGCCGCAAAGATGAAGGCCAAAGGCGCAACTCTCACAGTCGCGAACGACGTTACCGAACCGGGTAGCGGTTTCGGGACCGACACGAATCGCGTCGATATAGTTCGAACCGACGGATCCATCGAACCACTTTTGATCATGAGCAAGTACGACGTTGGCAATGCGATACTAGACAGAGTGAAACCCTACCTGACCAATATCAGCTGAGAACACTCCTGGATAATCGTGAGACTCTACTGGCGACAACGCAGACGCGGCTATGACTTGATCGTGGAGGACGACGACGGCGACCTCTTCAACGTAGGAGGAGTTCGACACACTCGCCGCGGCGGCATCGAGGCGATGGCCAAAACCATGGGCTATGACCCTGGCAGATCGGTCAAGAACCTGCCGTCGATGGAACACGGAATGATGTTCGTCGAGCAGTTCGAGCCTTGGCGCGACTTCTTTCCGGGCTATCCGCTCGAACTCGAGTCCGACATCGTCGTCCCGGAAGAGTTGGCTTAGCTCAACCTACTCCTTCACAGCTTGACGCAGTCCGAAAGACTCATCGACGAAGCCCGCGATCTCGCGTCGATGGTAGCTCCCGACGCTGATCGCATCAACCGTGAGCGACGAATCCCCGAGGACCTGGTTCGCCCCATCATCGATGACGGATTTTTTCGGCTTCTTCTACCTAAATCACTCAACGGCGCTGAACTCAACCACCCAGATTTTTTGAAGGTGGTACGCGTTTTCGCCGAAGCCGATGCCAGTGTCGGATGGTGCATAAACCAAAACAACGTCTTCTCAACGAACGCTGTTCGTGTCAGCGCATCCGTGGCCGAAGAGATCTGGGGTGACCCGAGAACGGTCGTGACCAACGGTCCGCCGCGCCCCGGCACTAAAGCCGTACGAAACGGCAACGGCTACTCGCTATCCGGAAGATGGGACTTCAGCAGCGGCATCTCGCACGCCTCATGGGTAGCCGCACTATCCCCCGTATTCGATTCGGACGGCACCGATACAAAAGAGATGCGGACATTCCTTATCCCTAAGTCACAAGTAGAAGTCGTGGATGAATGGTTTGTCGGCGGCCTGCGGGGAACTGCAAGCCTCAGTTTCAAAGCGTCAGACCTGTACGTGTCAGCCGAACGCTCGTACGGCCTCAACGAACCCTCGCGTGAACCGGGAACGCTTTACGTGATCCATACCACTCCGATGTTTGCGTCAGGATTCGCCAATGTTGCGCTAGGTGTCGCTAGGTCGGGTCTTAACTCTGCCATCAATCTGACCAAAAGCAAGATACAGCACGGCGGTACCAGCGCAATAAGCGGCGACGCAACCACCCAACGCATGATCGGACAAGCCGAGGCATCTTGGAACTCCGCACGATCCTTCCTCGACGAAGCTACGTCCGAAATGTGGGAAACCGTAGCATCGACGCACACATTGCCGACTCCGGAACGCATCAAGGTCAGACTAGCCGGCACTCACGCCATCCGCACCGCCTCCGATGTGGTCAACACTGCCTATACCATCTGCGGTTCCACTGCCATCTTCGAATCCAACACGATCCAGCGCTGCTTCCAAGACGTCCACGCCATCCGCCAACAGATCCAAGGCCGCCCTACCCACTACGACACCGCTGGTCAGTTCTACCTTGGTTTAGAGCCGAAAGGCATCTTCTGAGATATGTTACGAACGACCAATCGTCCTTGGCAATTCCACTGGCTCCCTGTCCTCAGTCTCAATCATCCATTGGGCAAGGTGACCGCGCATCTCAGAAACTACACGAGCGTTCTTCGGATCATGTGCCACGTTGTACAACTCCCACGGATCGTTGACCAAGTCGTACAACTCATCTTGTGGGTCAGCACCTTCAGTACAGCCCGCGCCCTCAGCCATCGGGTCAGTCACGTATTTCCAGTCCACCGTTCGCGCCATCTTTCGACGCCCTTGCGCCTCCCTGCCCCATAGCGTTTCAATCAACGTCCGATAACCCCAAGGTTTCTCGCATTGCTCTAGGTGCGACATCGTTACAGGAGGTCCCCCGGCGCCGTACTCTGAAAATGCTGCGACCCGAGGCTCGGCGTTCGTGGCAGTTGGTAACGGCTTACCTTGCACTCGACGAAGGAGATCGTCCCTAACCATACCGTCGTGGTTCACCGTGGAGTTTACGTTGGATGGTTCTTCAACCGTTTGTGTCGTCGCCCAACCGTCGTGGATACCTTCGAACCGAGCCAATCCCTGCAACTCCAGCAATGTTGGGAGAATGTCCACGGTATTCACCATCGAATCGTCGACCTCGCCACGTGGCACACCCCCTTTGGGAAACGACACTATCAACGGCACTCTGGTTAAACAGTCGTAAAACACGCCGCCTTTAACTGCCATGTTGTGTTCAGCCATGAAATCGCCGTGGTCAGCGGTGAACACGATTATCGTGTCATCCAACATCCCCAAATCGCCCAACTTATCGAGTATCTGACCAATCCCATCGTCTACCAGCCGCGTCATCGCGTGGTGCACCGAAACCAGATTGCGGATGTCTTCCTCGGTGTCATCGTCCAGTCCCAACATCGCGTACAGAATCCTGTTGACTTCTGGTGCAGGACTGACGCTTCCACTTGCTGGATAAGGTGCGTCATCTAGATGTCCAACCCCTCCTCCTTCATCGAACTCACCTCGTCGAACTGGTGGTAAAACGATGTCCTCTGTCGGAAACATTTCGACATATTCACGCGGTGCTTCACGAGGTTCGTGCGGGTCGGGATACGATACCCAAAGCGCGAACGGTTGAACCTCATCGCCTTTCGCATCATTGCGTCGGAAACGATCGCCTGTCGCAATCCGATCCAAAAACGCTTCGGTCTGCGCCGTAATAACACTAGATCCATAGTCCTCAATCGGATATTCAGTAACCGCGTAAGCGATAGTCGGGCTTTGGGCATTCTCGTTCAGATGTGCACGTGTCTCGTGCGCCTTATTGATCGCATCCACTGGCCTCACCCAGTCCATGCCTTGCGTCCCCTGAATCTCTCCTGCATATCCCCCGCGCGGCAAACCACCATGCGATATCTCGCAACGCACGTCGAACAGCGATAAGTCATCTTCCGTTACGAAACAATGGTTCTTCCCTATCAGACCAGTCGTGTACCCAGCATCCCGCCAAATCTGAAACGCGTGCGTCTCGCTAGAAGGCATCAATGTCTCGTTACGCCGACAACCCGTCGAATGAGGATATCGCCCCGTCATCATCGACGTGCGAGCCGGCACGCAAAGCGGATGCGGGGTTACCGCATGCCTGTACATGACACCGCGCGCCGCCAATCTCTCCAACGACGGCGTTGGGATTCCGATCTCCGAATACATCCGCAAACCCGACCATTTCAACTGATCGGCCACGATGAATAGCACGTTAGGACGTTTCAACGCATTGCCCTCTGTTACCTCGACTGTCTCAATTCCTTCAAATGCTGTTGCTGATCTTCAGACAGGTACTTGATCGCCTCACGCATCGTCACTGCCGACGCGATTTTCGCTCGCGGTTCCAACCACTCATACACCAGATCTGGTGAATGTTTCGACACTTCTCGCAGTACCCAGCCTATCGATTTACGGATGAAAAACTCCTCTTCATCAAGCATTGCATCGGCGTACCCTACGAACTCGGCCCAGCCGTCGATATCACGACGCAAACGCGGCAACAGCGCAAGCATCGCTGTCCGGCGCACCCAGAAATCATCATCTTCCGACCATCTCGAACGAATTCGCTCAGCGTCGGTAGCAGACGAGAGCATCGGCGCTACAACGTTCATCGCGAAATCGTCAATCAACGCCCAAGTATGCGACCGCCGCAACAATCCCTCGGCGAAGTCCACGTCACCTTCATCGAAAACTTCAACCCGTGCCGCCAAGATGTTGACTGCCAGCTTCCGCAGTTCATAAACACCTCGATCCCAGAACTCGTTCGTCAGGGAAACCAGCTCCGGCTTCGAGATGCCTTTACGTTCCATGGCGAACTTGCGGGCGGTCTTGCGGATCGTCGGTACATTCACACCAAGATGGTGAAGTTCCGACTTCAAATACTGTTTTTCGTTGACCGCGCGCTCCGTCGAAGCATTCTGGCGGAGATCATCCGTTAGTTGATCGGCGGTGGCAACGACATCCAACATGATCGAATCACTGCGCCTCGCACAAATCCCATGCCAGCGCGATCATGCACTTCGTTCCGCTGATGAGCGACTCGATGCCCACCGATTCATCCGTTCCATGCGCCCTAGACAACATCGGATCGTCGTCAGGGTGCGTCCCTGCGAAGCCGTAGGTAATGATTCCCAAGTTTCTCGTAAATCTCGAATCCGTGAATCCGTTGCTGACCGCTGGTATCCAATTGATGTCGTCTCTCGATACTGCCAAAGCCTGTGCACGCTTGATCGCCTCCGCCAGGTCCGTCTCGAATGGCGACGAATTCGGAACCGACATGTAGTCGATCTCGAACGAAACGCCATCGACATCGCCGATCGTCTTTTCGATCTCGCTCCGAACATAATCCTCATCTTGGAACGGTAACGTCCTGACGTCGCACGTCACAGTGATGTGCTCTGGCACGCTGTTCGACTTGATCCCGCCGCTGACCATAGTCGGAGTCCAAACCATTCGGGACAGGGCCCGCAACATCGAGCCGAGTCTCGGCGAATTTTCCCAGATTTCCTCGATGATGCGATCGATATTTTCAGGTGTAGGTTTCTCCTCTACGCCAAAGACGTTGAGATGCTCAAAGATCGGCAATGAGGTATCGACCTCCGGCTCGTAGGCCTCAATGCGTTGCAAGACACGCCACAATCGATTTGAGGCGTTGACCCCCTGCCAAGGCACCGAAGCATGAGCACTCTCACCCTTCAAGGTGATCTTGATCTCCAACCGCCCCTTCTCACCAGTTCCGAGCAGATACGACAACGCCCCTCCCTGCTCGACCGGTGTTCCGCCGCCCTCGTTGACCGCGAAGTCAGCTTCCAGCGATTCCGGATGGTTGTCCGCCAACCAACCGAAACCCCAGCGTCCGCCATGCTCCTCATCCGCTCCACTCACAAGCCGTAACCCATGCTTCAACGCAACATCGTTGCGCTTCAATATCGCCATCGCCATCATCTGGGCGGTCAACAACGCTTTGCAGTCCGATGCGCCTCGACCGTATATCCTGCCACCAGAAACTTGTGCTCCAAACGGTTCCCAAGACCACTTCGTCTCATCCTCGACCGGCACGACGTCGGTGTGCGACATCAACATCAAGCGACATCGATCTTCACTTCCCGGATAAACGGCAATGATGTTGCCCCGCTCAGGATCACGCGCCAATATCTGGGTTTCGGTAATCCCCTCATCGTGAAACCAATCTTGGATAAACTCCGCCAACGGCGTCTCATTGCCAGTAGGCATCTGCCCAGTATTCACGGTAGGAATCTGGATCATCTGTCGCTCGAGTTCGACGATCTCAGCGGCCGAGGCATCCACCTCATCAAGTAGTTGCTCTAGTGTTGGCATGGTCTGGTTCCAGTTCTATGCTCGCATCAACAACCTAATAATTTACGCTGTCCTATGTCGTCTTGACGCCGCGATGTCGTCCTGTTGCACAAACTCCATCGAACGGGGCCAAGTTAGTTACCCGCGAGCCTTACTAATGCTATGATATTCGTAAGGAGGATGGAAATGTACGTCAAGATAACTTCGAAACGCCAAGTCACGTTTCCGAAGCGGGTTCTCGACGCTTTAGGTGTAGGCCCTGGCGACCAGATCGAACTTGAGGAGACTGCAGATGGGTTCATGTTGAGGCCTAGGCGTTTCCGTCCCGAAATGTTCGGAACCCTTGCGGATTTGATACCAGTGGATCACGAGCCATTCGACATTCGCAAGTTCAGAGATGGGACCTATGATTCGTCGCTACGGGATTGACACTTCGATCCTCGTAAGATTGGTCACCAGTCAGCCTAAAGAGGCTTACGAGTACTGCCTCAAGTCATTGCACCACCTTGTCTACGTTGAGGGTGCAGAAATTTACGTGTCTAATCAAGTGATCGGCGAGACTTATGTCGCAGTGCAACACCACTACGGAGTGCCTAAATCTCGCGCCAAAGCATCTATCGTATCCGCCATGCAAGGCGGATTGATTTTGCCACTGAACGGTCCAGGCATCTTCGCGTTACTTGAAGCGACAGGCGGGGCCGGGTTGTTTGACCGCTTGATCGCTGACGGATACGAAAAGTCTGGCTTGGCAACCTTGACGCTCGATCGCGGGATGGCCCAATTGCCTGACGTAGCTTTGATTTGAATCTGATCTGCCTCCAACCGGTCAAATCTTCACGAAAACATTGCTCTTAGCGCCGTCGACCGAACTACCGTCATCGGGACCGTAAATGTTCGGTATCCGCCCGTGGGCGCGGTCGGATTTCGTGCGCTCCCACTCGCGCTCAAGGTCTGCTGTGTGCCCCCTGAACCTCGGCATCACGTAGCGCGCGAATAGTTCCTGCGAGTACATGATGTGTCGAATCGGCATCCATTCGTGTGTCGTAAGCATGAGGCCGCCGATGCCGCTGGTCTCCTCGATTATTTCCTCGATCTGCTCGATCGCATCATCAGGTGTACCGATGATCCACCGCCTTTTAGCCACGATCTCCTCGAAGGTAAGGTTTGCGGGGTTCTGGTCCGGGTGCACCAACCAACTCCGGGGAGTGTTGATCGTGTAGAAGTAGTTGTGCACGTCACGGACCGCTCCATGTCGAGCCTGCTCGAATGCTTCCTCACGCGTGTCTGCCAAGTGGACGTAGGTCACGACGCGCCAGTCATCCTTGTTGGGCGACGTGCCGTACTTAGCCGATGCGTCAACCACCTCATCCCATTGCCGTGCCAATGGCACTGCGTCTGGCGGACCACTCCCCGCGATCGAAAACATCATCATCTCGTATTGGGCCACGAAATCCAATGAGCGTTTACTGCCCGCCGACGGCGTGGCCAGCTTGAGCCTCGGCTGTTGATACGAGCGCAACTGGAGCGCCATCTCATCGATTGTCCAATACTTCCCGTCGTACGAAATCGGATCGGGTGATTCGAGTAGCTTAACGATGATATCTGTGGATTCCCGCATCATCGCGTTCAAATCCTTGGGCGGGATCTTGAACCGCTGCGGGTCTGTCGGCAATCCGCTAGGTCCCACACCGAGCACCGTGCGACCACGCGTCAGATGGTCTAGAAAGGCGAACCTTTCCGCGACGTGAAAAGGGTGATGGAACGGTAATGAAACCACGCCCGTCCCGAGAGTCATGCGGGTAGCGGTGGCCGAGGCTTTCGCCAGCACCATCTCCGGTGATGGCATCGTCTCCCATGCCGCCGAGTGGTGTTCACCGATGAAGTACTCATCGAACCCCATCTTCTCCGCGTAGTTGATCAAATCGATATCGCGTTCGAACGCCAACGACGGGTTCTCATTCGGCGTGTGTAACGGCATCATGAAGAACGCGAATTTCATATTTCACTCTCCAGTGTTATCAGTTCCAGCGCGTATTGCGATTTTAGTTGCACGGAGTTCGCTTGAATCGCTATTTACGAATTTCCGAGAATCACCATAGCACCCGTACGCCTCGCGGGCGCTTGAACTGGTACACGCATCCGCGCGTCGAAAGAGATCACGGAAATCATGCGCAAATCGTACTCAACATTCGGACTGCTCACTGCCCTAATCTGTATCTTTGTAGCGATCACCGCCTGCGGTGACGACGAAATCGTCCACGACGTCGCGTACGTCTTGGAGAACGAAAACCACAATATGTTCGTCTTAGATCGATCTGGCGAATACTCCAAAGTCATCAACGATTCAGTCACCAACCCGAAATGGTCGCCGAATCAGAGAAAGGTCGCATACCTCGCGGACGCCGGCCAAGGCGCGGGGCAACTCATGATTTGGCATCGCGAGGGTGGAAATACCGAACGCGTCCCGGACGCTTCTGAGAGAGTTGAAGAGTTCTTCTGGTCCCCCGACTCCCGCATGATCGCCTACCAGTCAGTTTCACATGACTACAAGTTGACCGAAGTCTTCGTGCACGAACTCGAAAGCGGTGAAACCACTTTGCTGGCCTCGGAGCCGCTCGGAAACGTTGAGCTAGGCAACTGGTCGGGCGACAACCAGTGGGTCGTAATGTGCTTGATCCTAGAAGACTCGGAAGGTATCTACAAGCGATCCGTACACGGAGTGGATGAGGTCCAGTTGACCGACTACGAGGATAGTCGCCCCCGATTTTCGATTGACGGCAAGCGTGTCGCGTTCGCGCGGAAGCAATCCGACGGATCATCAGACATCTACATGATGGTCGTTGACACTGGCAATGGGCCGAGCGCGGCAAAGGCCTTGACTAGCGATTCCGGTGACGAAACTGACTTCGAGTGGGCACCTGACGGCCGGAACATCATTTACGTAACCGAAAAAGACGGCAATCCTGAGATCTACGCCGTAGACACCGAGAAGAAGACCTCACGTCGCCTCACCCAGAACCGTATCGAAGATGCCGACCCCAAATGGTCGTCCGACGGTTCACAAATCCTGTTCCGCTCAGATGCCGACGGACAGTACGACCTTTTCGCTATGAACTTCAAATCCGGGGCGCAGGATCGGATCCATTCAGCTTCGAGCAGTATCGTCTCCGCTGATTGGTAGAACCCAAACGTCATTCCCGCGTGGGCGGGAATCCATAACCGCGGCGTCTAATCCCTCCTTTAGACGCGTGATGCAAATCAGGTTGTATTGATATTGGTATTGGATCGGATTCTGCTGCTCGACAGGCAGTGCTCAGCCATGTCATTCTGAATGGAGCGCAGCGGAGTGAAGAATCTCATACGGCATCCCTAGGACGACGTGATGAGATTCTTCGCTACGCTCGGAATGACAACCTGCCCCTTAGAATGACAGCCTGCCTGTCGCATGATTTCACATCATGCGTAATATCAAAGGCAGGAAGTTGTCATTCGCTAACGTCGGGACTTCAACATCCGCGAGATCCAAGAATCACGGCGTTGCCGTTGACTATCCGTTGATTGAACGCGCGGCGAAGAATCCGAATCGTCACCGCCTCTTCGCAGATCCGGCGGTGTCACTCGTGCACTAGATATCGCCGCTGTCCCCCGACGCTCTACCCGTCTCGATCCAGCCGAACCACTGGCTAGGACCGAAGAAACGCTCCGACGCCTCTCGGGTTGACGCGTCCTATTCGCAGGTTGTGAAGCGGAGTGCCCGTTTGTTCCTGTCTGCTGCGATGTGTGAGCTCGGTAAGTGTTTCGTCTGTCAGCGTATCGATCTGTGAACGGCTTGCGGACCCCGATTTTCGCCCGCGAAGCACCCTTGTCCTCACCGTTCGGGGACGCTGCCTCGTCCGTTACCAGCTTCCGCCTCTCGGCCGCTCTGATGTTCTGGCTTTGCTGCCCCGACGTCATCCACAGATCGTCGAAATAGTTTTTGTCGAACCTGATCAGCACATCCGAAAACCGCGCCGCTTCCGAAGAGAGGTTCGAGTCAAATGCCGCCACTTCCACCTGCTTGCCAGTGTCCTTCACCACTTGGAGCGCCGGATAGAAATCGGCGTCGCCGCTCACCAGAATCGCGGTGTCATAGTGGTCCTCATAGGCATGCGAGATAAGGTCGGCGGCGATCATCACATCGACGCCCTTCTCCACCATCGTGTCGCCGCGCTGCTTCCAGATCCCCAACTTCACCTCGAGATAATCGGTCTCGTAGAGTGCGTTCAGAAAACGATCTTGTGATTCCGCCAATTTCGGGTTGTCCGGCGACTCTTGGCGAATGTTGTAGTAGTAGGTCCGGATCAGCTCCCGGTCACCACAGAGTTTTTGAGCAAACTTCTTATAGTCGAGATTTCGTTTATCGGTGTTTTGCTTGAGTACGTGATACAGGTTGCTTCCGTCGATGAATATCATCACTCGACGGCTCGCAACGCTGCCGTTCGTCTGATTCTGCATTCCTTAATGTCCTTCTCATGTCGACCGCCTCCTCCCGAATTTCATTCGTTTAGCTGTAGTTTTGAGGCTGTGTTAAATATCCAGCAGCATCGCATCCGTGCATCTTCTCCGCAGGCGACGGGAGGAATTGGTGCAGTCGGATTTACCGTTTCCCATCTGATACCCCATCCAATCGGGTTTCACATTCGCCCACTTACACTCTTAACAGGGTATCACACCCTTACTACATACTTCTAGACGCTTGAAAGCCCCTTCAATCGAATCCGATCTCGCCGCATTCAACGCGACCGTATCGACTTCGGGTTAAACTACTTCCACAACGTCAACTAGCAAAACTATCCGATTGGAGAGTCAAACATGACGATGACAGCCACCAAGTCGATGGTCGGGATAACCGTTCCGTCTCCTTGCGAGATGCCCAACGGCTTGCAATGGCACGAAGACGAACTGTACGTGATGGATCAGCTTACGGACAACGTCTACGTGATCGATGAGAGCGGAAACGTCCTCAGAACCATCTACACCGCAACCGAAAACGGCTCCGGTATCACCGTCGGCGGTGGATACATCTGGACCGGATCCAACGGCACTACCGTCTCACGCCCCTACCGCAGCACCGACACGCACCTCGGATACGTGATAAAGGTCGATGCCGACACTGGCGAGACTGTGGATCGATGGCGGACGCCCGACGGCGGCGGTATTCACGGCATCGAATGGGACCACGACGCGAACCTCTTGTGGGTCACGGCGTTTAGCCCGAAGGCTATCATCTTGGTCGACCCCTCTGACAGCTTCAAGGTGGTCCACAAGTTCGAAGTCGAACTTGAGCGATTGCACGGTTTGGCGCTAGAAGGCGACGATGGCATCTGGTGCGCACACACTACCGACAACGTGGTTGTCCTTTACAACAAAGAGTCTGGCGCGGAGATGGACCGCATCGTGATGGGCCCCGAAGACCCCTTCATTCACGGCCTATCGAAGAAAGACGACGTCCTCTGGTTCGGTGACGCCAACTTCGCAGGCAGCCACGGAACCGCCATCCGCGGCGAACCCTCTATCGGAACAATCGCCCGCTGATATCCACATCCCTCCCCTTCGCGAAGCGAAGGGGGACGCGTGCGAGCAAAGCGAGTACGCAGGGGGTGCCCGAAGGACAAAGGGAGATCCACAACCGGGCCAACCCTATACCGCTACCGCAACCATCATCCCCTCTCCCGCTGAACGGGAGAGGGTTAGGGTGAGGGCACGCCCACAACTCCAACCATGACCGTAGTAGATAGCCATCACCACTTCTGGGACTTGGACCTCCGTCCTTACGACTGGATGCCGGAAGGCAGTCCACTCAGGGTCAACTACGGCCCGGACGAATTGCGACCTCTTCTCGCAGAGGCTGGTGTCGACAAAACGGTCATCGTTCAAGCCCACGCATCCGTCGAAGAGACCAAGTGGTGCCTCGAAATCGCTGAGAACACTGACTTCGTCGCCGGCGTAGTCGGTTGGGTAGACCTCAGTGCCCCAAACGTCGGCGAAACTCTCGACGAACTTCAGCAGAATCCATACTTCAAAGGCGTCCGCCATCTCTGGGAGATGGACGAAGACCACGGTTGGCTCGCTGGCGACGCACCGATCCAGGGTCTGAAAGAGGTCGAACGCCGAGACCTCTGCTACGATTTCCTAGTTCGCCCATGGAATCTCCCCTTTGTGCCCCGCATCATGGAGCACGTCCCCAACCTCCGATCAGTCATCGACCACATCGCCAAACCAAACATCAAAGAGGGCGAAGTCGAGCCGTGGCTCACCCGCCTCCGCGATGTCGCATCCATCGACGGGATGCGTTGCAAGGTCTCTGGAATGACGACCGAAGCCGACATGGAAAACTGGACAATCGACGATCTGTCGCCTTATGTCCATCATGTCCTCGGCATGTTCGGCGTCGACCGCCTCATGTTCGGTTCCGATTGGCCCGTATCGACGCAAGGCACCACATATCCTCGCTGGGCCGAAACCGTCCGAGAAATCCTTAAAAACCTTCCGCAAGAACAAGCCAATTACGTATTCGGCAACACAGCCATCGAGTTTTATCGGTTGTAGACTTGACAACTCGTTTACGATCCATGTTGCCTGTCATAGTTACGCTTCCTTCATGAACCACATCATGGCCAATGCACCGCTTCTAGAAGCTCGCGATCTATCAAAACGTTACGGCTCCGTACAAGCCCTCGATTCTGCTTCCTTCACCGTCGGCCCTGGCATCACCGGCCTCCTCGGCCCAAACGGCGCTGGCAAAAGCACCGCGATCCGCATCTTCCTTGGCCTCACCGATGCCACCTCTGGCGATGCGCTCGTCATGGGAGCTGATGCTCGACACCCTGACGCACGCACCCGTCTGGGCTACATGCCCGAACACGATTGCCTCCCGCCTAACCAGTCCGCCGCCTACTTCCTCACCCACATGGCCGAAGTAAGCGGCATCCCACCATCACGCTCTCGTGCCCTTGCCGCAGACACTCTGCGACACGTCGGACTTTTCGAAGAGCGCTACCGTCCCATCGGCGGTTACTCCACCGGTATGAAGCAGCGCGTCAAGCTCGCCCAAGCCCTTGTCCACGATCCAGTCCTCGTCCTGCTCGACGAACCCACCGCCGGACTCGATCCCACGGGACGCACCGAGATGCTGAACCTCATCCGTCGCATCGCCCGCGAATTCGGCATCAGCTTAGTCCTATCAACTCACCTGATGCAAGACGTAGAGCGCACCTGCGACAACATCGTTCTGCTGGACAGCGGCCGCGTCAAAGAATCATCCGATGTCGCCTCATTAACTGAAGAGACCGAGCTCGTCTATATCGAGGTTGCCAATAACCGCGAGCAGTTTATGACAGAACTCGATCAAAAGCAGATCGAACACATCCTGGACGGCAACGCCATCTCGATTCCTGACGTAGACGGCGCCAAATTCGACGATATCCGAGACGCTCTGGTCACATCTGAAGCTAGATTAGTCCGCATGGGACCGCGCCAACGCGCCCTCATCGACCTCTTCCGCACAAACTAACTCGTGGCTACTGACCAGACAGAACGCACCGGCACCGTATTCGACATCGGATACCAGTCTTACGCCGGCGAGCGAGAAGGTCGTAGCCGCGCTTGGCAATCGATGTTCTGGGACGGCATCAAAAACGGAATGGGCATCGGTCGAGGAGGTTGGGCGAAGTTCCTGCCGTGGCTGGTCCTTTCCCCTACCATCATCACAGGACTGGTATTCGCCGCCATCGCCGCTTTTTTCGAGCAGCTCGGAATCGAAGTCGACACTGGCGAGGGCGCAAACGCCATCGATCTGCCCGGACACCAAGACTTGACTTCAGTCATTGCCTTCCTGTTGCTCGTATTTGCCGCGTTCGTCGGCCCTGAACTCGTTTGTCCAGACCGTAGAAACCGCGTTATACACCTCTACTTCGTCAGACCCATAACCATGCTCGACTATCTAGGGGCCCGATGGTGCGCCTTAGTTGTACTGTTGCTGGGTGCCGGACTGCTGCCTCATCTGACGCTCTGGATCGGACTCCTATTCGGCGTCTCTGACGCTGTCGGACACATCCAAGACAACTGGCTGGACATTCCGCGTTTCGTCGGCAACAGCGCCGTATTCGCGGTTTTCGCAGCATCCTTCACCTTCGCCATCAGTTCCCTGACCGACCGGCGCATGATCGCAACTCTCATCGTCATCGGCGTCATAATGATCTCGTCCTTGGTGCCCGCTATCATCGACATCTTCGACCCAGTTGAAAACGTTGCGAACTTCGTCGAATTGATCGGTTTAATCGAATTCAACTCCGGAATCATCCCTTCCATCTTCTTCGACACCTACAACGAGACTTACGACCTCAATATGTCATACCCCATCGCTTGGCTGATCCTGCTTACCGCCGGGTCCATTCTCGCCACCTGGCGTTTCTACAAAGCGCAGAGATAACAGCGTGCAGACCCAAGACGACACAATCACTCAAAGCGACAACGGCGCTATCGTTTCGCTCAAATCCGTCTCGAAATGGTTCGGCAACGTCGTAGCCGTCAGCGACGTCACATTGACCATTGGAACCGGTATCACCGGACTCCTAGGACCGAACGGTGCCGGAAAAACCACTCTCCTTCGCATGATGTGCGGCCTCTACTCCACCTCTGAAGGCGAAGTGCGACTCCTCGGCACCGACCCGCGCGCCGATCACGACGTCTACAAACGTATCGGCATCATGACCGAGAACGAGTCGGCGTACGAATTCATGACCGGCCTCGAATTCGTACGACTTTCTTCTCGGCTGAAAGACCTGCGTCGCGAAGAGAGTCACCTGCGACACGCCATCGAACGTGTCGACATGTCGTTCGCACTCGACCGCAAGATCTCCACCTACTCCCGCGGAATGCGCCAACGCATCAGATTGGCAGCCGCTCTTGTCGGCGACCCCGAACTCCTGATCCTCGACGAGCCACTTAACGGGGCCGATCCGACCCAACGCCTCCGCTTTCAAGAGATCCTACGTAAGACCGCCGATGAAGGCCGCTCCGTCATAATCTCATCCCACATCCTTGAAGAGGTCGAGGAAGTCAGCGACAGCGTCGTCCTCATCGTCAACGGCAAACTCGCCGCACAAGGCGACTTCCACGCCATCCGCGCCGCGCTCGACGACCGTCCCTACCATGTCAAGATAGAGTGCTCCGACCCTAAGCAACTCGGCGGCGAACTCGCCAAACAACCAGCCGTTCAATCCATCCAGTTCGATCCCGATGGCTCGATCGTGGTATTAACCACCAACGTCGCCGTCCTGCAACTAGACCTACCCGTCTTGGCGCAAAATCAAGGCGTTCGGCTGACTCGCGTCCAACCGATCGACGACTCCCTCGAGAGCGTCTTCTCATACCTGGTCGAGGGCTGATGAGCACCATGCAATTTCTAAAGGTTTCCCCCGCTCAGCGGGGGAATGTCCGGGGCCTGCCCCGTACCCCGATACGGGGGACAAAGGGGGCTGTTACCGCTTGATCAAGCAGGAATTTCCCGGACAAGAGTTTCGTAAAGAATCCTAATGGGCACAATCGCAGAAACAATATTCATCCTCGCGATCCGACAATCGGTGTCCTTGAAACGCGCCGCTGTTTTGTTGGTGATCGCAGCCATCCCCTTCGCAATAGCACTGATAAGTCGTCTGGTCAACGCCTCATGGGACGACGAAGAATTCCAACTCTTCATCCAAGGCCTCGTCGCCAACACCACACTTCCGTTGGTCGCACTAATCGTCGCAGCACCCGTTTTCGCCGATGAAATCGAAGATCGAACATTCACTAACCTCATGCTGTCCCCCATCTCTCGTTGGCAGATCGCACTACCCAAAACGATCGCCGCGGTCGCCATTGTCGCCATCCCTATGAGCATCAGCGTGTTCGCGTCCGTAATCCTAGTCCTCGAAAAAGATACCTACACCGCTGCAATCGTCGCCGCGTTCGGCATCCTGATCGGCTCAATCGCCTTCGTCTCCCTATTCGCCTTCGTTGGAACCTTAACCACCCGCGCCGTCGTGTTCGGCATCATCTACGTTTTCGGCTTTGAAGCGCTCATCTCATCCACCATCCCGGGACTCAAATACGTCAGCATCAGCGGGATAACCCTTGCAATAATGCAAGAACTAAGCCCCACCCTCGTAGAAGCGCCCAAATCAGGCGGCAGCGTTCTTCCTCCCATCGAATACGCCATCATCGCCCTGATCGTCGTCATCATCGGCTCAAACGTCGCAACCGTCTGGCGCCTCAAACGCATGGACGTGCACTAGCGTCCCTCCCCTTTTTGCGAAGCAAAAGGGGGACGCGACGAGCATAGCGAGACGCAGGGGGTTCATACCATCTTCGCTCTAAAACCTCTTTTATGACCTTTGGATTATCAATAGGGAGTTTGTGCAATTCCTTGTTAAAACCCCGTTCCGCGATACTCTAGTGTCATTCGACTCGCAGACGCGTCCGAGTCGTATCGCCTAATGACCACTTCCCAATCAACGACTCAACCTGCGCCCCGAACACCAGTGTGGGATCCCGCCGCGCCCGAAAACGCCTGGTACAAGTGGCGCGCTTTCTGGGCCGTCGGACTCTCCCTCGTCACCATGGTGATGAGCTTCAGCATCGTATTCCTCGCCCTACCCGCCATCGCCGAAGACTTCGGCATCACCTTCAAAGAAGCATCCCTCCTCGTCATCGCCCAATCCCTCACCGTCAGCGCGTTTATGGTCCCCCTCGGCAAGGTCGCCGACATGATCGGACGCAAAAAGTTCCATCTCATAGGAATGGCCCTCTTCGGAGGCGGTGCGATTGCGTGTGCTTTCGCAACCAATCTCCCATTCCTCATCGTCACCCGCGTAATCATGTCCCTCGGCAGCTCCATGGGACAAGCCGTCTCTACCGCCATCACCACATCAGTCTTTCCCGCGAGCGAACGCGGCAAAGCCCTAGGAAGCCAGACCACCGCCGTCGCAATCGGTGGCGCATCCGGCACCATAGTCTCCGGCGTCACGCTCCAGTTCCTACCCTGGCAAGCCCTCTTCATCTTCATGACAATCCCTACAGCCATCGCCTTCCTATGGGGGCTATACATCCTTAAAGACGAGCGCATCGGATCATTCTCCGGCGAAAATCGACCCCCGTACGACTGGCTCGGAGCAATCCTTTCAGCCGTCGCAACCGCCATCATCATTCTCACCATCACTAACCCATTCGCCCTCGCTTGGGGATCACCGTTCATCATCGCTGGAGCATTCACCGGCATCGCAACCGTCATCGTCTTCATCTGGTGGCAATTCAAGACACCCCACCCAATGGTCGACCTCCGCCTCTTCAAAATCAGCGTCTTCAAATACTCCATACTTACTCGTTACTTCGCATTCATGCGCTCCTCCGCCACCCTATTCCTCATGCCTATCTTCCTCGTCGCATTCCGCGGCTGGCCCGAAATCTACGCAGCGGGAGTGATGCTCCTCATGGCCATCGGCATGGGCATAGGAGCGCAAGTCTTCGGCAGACTCTCCGACCGCTTCGGGGTCCGCCCTTTCATGGTCGGTGGCTTCGTCGTCCTGATCTTTACCGGATTCGCTCTCGCAACCCTCAGCGCAACGACACCCCTCTACTACATCGCCATCGTCGTCCTCATCAACGGCCTCGCTACGGGCGCATGGTCCGCCCCCAACGCCAGCGCAACCATGGGCTCCGTACAACAATCCTCCTACGGGCTCGTCAGCGCAATCATCAACCTCACCCGGAACCTCGGCAACGTCTCCGGCCAAGCCGTGATCACCGCAATCATCGCCGGAGTCATGATCGCACGCGGCTTCAACATCCCACTCGGCGAACTCGAGGAAACCCCCGAAGCAGGTCAAGCCTTCCTCGACGGATGGAAATACGCATACTTCTTAGCCACTGGGATTGTAGCCTTAGCACTTGTCACATCTTTCCTGACCAAACCAAGCAAAACCGAAATATCCAGATCCTGAACGCATTGGAGGAACCAACTTGAGCGCAGAATCACTCGAAGAAAAAATCGCACTCGTCACCGGCGGTGGCACCGGCATCGGAAAAGGCATCGCCCGAATCTTCGCAAACAACGGCGCGAACGTAACCATCGCCGCCCGAAACATGGACCGCCTGCAAGCATCCGCCGACGAAATCTCCGACGAATCCGGAACCACCGTCACCGCCCTCTCCATGGACGTAACCGACGAAGACAGCGTCGCATCAGTTTTCGAATCCATCATGGACACCCACGGACGCCTCGACATCCTTGTCAACAACTCCGGCTCCATCGAAGGCGATCCCATCGAACAGCTATCCTCCGAAAAATGGCTCCGAGTCATGAACACCAACGTCACCGGAATGTTCTACTGCACTAAACAAGCCTTCAAGATCATGCGACCTCAAGGCGGCGGACGCATCATCAACATCGGCTCAATTGCCGCTCAACGATCCCGACATTCCGCTGCCGTCTACACCACGTCCAAACACGCCGTATGGGGCCTCACCCAATCCGCAGCCATCGAAGGCCGCGACATCGGCATCTCCGTATCCGCCCTCCACCCCGGCAACACCATGGTCGAACGCCGAGCCGACGCCCGATCCGGCTCCGGCCGAGACGAAGGCCCCGAACCCATGATGGACGTCGAAAACATTGCCCGCACCGCTCTCCTAATGGCAACCCTCCCGCCAGACGTCAACATGCTAGAAGCCATCGTAATCCCCAACGAACAGCTTTACCTCGGGAGGGGATGATCTCTGCTCTCGCGAGCGAGCTCAGCATTTGGCGCTACTGGTTACTACTAGGTCGTAGCACAACATCCCACCCTCCCGTACCTCTGCGCATCTACTGAACTCACACTTCTCAAAGGCCCGCACACTTCGCGCGTTATCCGCCGACACGATCCCAAATATCGCATCCGCCCCCACTCGACCGAAGCCAAACTCAACTAACAGAGCGATCGCCTCAGTACCGTAACCACGTCCCCAAAACTTCTTCGCGCCGATCATCAGATCGATACGCCAGAGATTCTTGTCGGGATAATTGTCTGCAATTCGACGCAGATTCATGCGCTGCAACCAGCACTCGCCGATGGCGCATCCATCTACCTCGATGATGAAGCAATAAGCATGAGTGGAAATCCAGCGGTAGATCGACTGGATTTCCTCCAAAGCGCGCGGACTGAAATCATCGTGATCCGCGTACTGCATAACCTCGCGGTCATTATTCCAATCGAGTAGAAATCCCCAGTCATTTTCCGTCATAGGCCGTAACGTCACATGGTCGCCACCTAGGAGCACATCGTGGCTCTGCAATCGGCCGATGCTATGATCGCTTTTGTATTCAAGTTCAGAAATAACCGCGTTCGCCATGTTGGCCTCAGTGACTGTGAATGCAAGACGGTGATCTCTATCTTGACATCCTAGCCTTTCCTCAGCTAGCGCAATCCCTTCACCTCCCCGCGATATACTCACTTACGGCAATCTAACCCCACCTACCAACCAGGAGAACCAAATGTACATCCTAATGGTCCGTCTGAAGGTCAAAGATGACCGGATCGACGACTTCATCGAAGCCTCTATCGGCGACGGCGTCGGATCCGTCCTCGGCGAGCCCAACTGCTACCGCTTCGACATCATCCAAGACGACGAAGACCCCACAAAGTTCGCATTCTGCGAGGTCTACGAAGACGAAGCCGCCTTCCAGTACCACACCTTGGCGTACCACTTCCACCAGTGGCGCGACGCTTCGGCCGACCTGTTCTCCGAGCCGCCTGAAGTCTCCTTCTGCCGCTCGGTTTATCCTGCCGGCCCTGCCGAATGGGATGCATACCGCCCCGGAGCCGTCGATGACCCCGCATTCCAGCAAGGCACTCTCCACGTCATCCACGCACCGCAATACGTCCAAGCCGACAAGGTCGACGACTTCATCGCCGCCGTGACCCTCGACGGCATCGGCTCGACGCACGAAGAGCCCGGTTGCCTCCGCTTCGACGTCTACCAGAACGTCGACGACCCGACCGAACTATACCTCTACGAGGTCTACGCCAACGCCGCCGCATTCGACTACCACGTCGGAACTCCCCACATCAAGCAGTGGCGCGACACAGTAGCCGACTGGTACGACGAAGAGCGCCGAGACGCCTCCATGGCCAGCACCATGGGCGCCCGCCGAGGCCGAAACATCTGGCCACCCGACAACTGGAACTGGTCCTCCGGCAAACCCGCCTTTTAGGGTTTCCCCCGCTCTGCGGGGGAATAGGACAAAGGGGGTACCCCCTCGTTGGGAAAACGTCCGAAGCCTGCCCCGTACTCCGATACGGGGGACAAGGGGGCAATCCCTCCCCTTTTTGCAAAGCAAAAGGGGGACGCAGGAGCGAAGCGAACGCAGGGGGTTCATAGCTCCTGATTACGGATTCGCTGCCATAATCAACGACAAATCCCCTCTCCCGCTCGGCGGGAGAGGGCTAGAGCCTGCCCCGGACTAGATCCAGGGGTGAGGGCCCGAAACATGCCCAACAAACTCCGCGTAGTAGTAAACCGCCGCCCCAACGCGGACCCTAGCGTCGCGCCCTTCCCCGTAACCGAACCCGTCGAGTGGGTCTTCACCGAATATCACGACAACAAAGCACCACCAGAGTCCTTGATTGGTGTCGATGTCTATATCGGCACCGACTTCACAAAGGAGATGGGCGCCGCCGCCGACTCCCTAAAAGCGATTCTCATAGCTGCTGCCGGATACGACCGCATCGACCCTGAAGCCGTCCCTAAAGGCTGCACCGTCGCAAACGCCTACCACCACGAAGCACCCATCGCCGAGTGGGTAATGGCCGTAGCCGTCGCACTCGACCACGAACTCTTCAAATCCGACCGCACATTCCGCGAAGGATCGTGGGAGATGTGGCCCGGTCGCCACGGCGTATACCGCGAACTCATGGGCCGCACCTTCGGCATCGTAGGCTTCGGCGCAATCGGACGCCGCGTCGCAAAACTCGCACAGGCCTATGAAATGCTCGTAATCGCCGCAGGCCGTACCGACAAAACCGAAGGCGAGCTCTATGGAGCAAACTACATCGGAGGCGGAAAACAAGCCCGCGAATACGTCCTATCAGAAGCCGACTTCGTTCTCATCTCAACTCCCCTAGGCCCTGCAACCCACGGCCTCGTCGGGGCACACGAACTCTCCCTGATGAAACCCACCGCCTACATCATCAACCCCGCCCGCGGACACATCATCGACGAGAAAGCGCTTTACGACGCCCTCAAGAACCGCACCATAGCCGGAGCTGCAATCGACACCTGGTACCAATATCCTGAAGGCCCGGACGACACCCCGCGCCCTTCCGATCACCCCTTCTGGGAACTCGACAACATCATCATGGTCCCCCACCACTCTGGTGCAACCTACGGAACCGCATCCCGACGAGGCCAAACCGTAGCCCAAAACCTAGACCGCCTAACCCGCGGCGAACCCCTCATCAACATCGTCCAAGAACTATCGCGTTAACTCCCATCCCACGCGACTCCGTTCGGAGTGATTGACGACGATTAACACGCAGATCCAACCCATCTTCGCGATTGATCATCAAATGTCGAATTCGCCGCTACCTGAAACTCTTCCCCTAATCCTCAACCGTCCCCTCGTATTCATCGACATACAGACCACCGGCCCTGACCATCGAACCGCCCGAATCGTCCGCCTTTCGACTCTCCGCATCGAAGCTGACGGATCTGAACAGTTCCGCTCCCAACTCATCAATCCTCGAACCCCCATCTCGCCCGGCGCAACCAAATTCCACGGCATCAGCGACGAAGATGTCGCCGAATGTCCTCCCTTCAGCGCATACGCAAAAGCGCTCGAGCTCCATCTCCAAGATTGCGTCCTAGCCGGGTTCGGCATCCGCCGCTTCCACCTCAACGTGCTAAAACAAGAGTTCGAATTTGCCGGCATCGATTTCAGCCTCCAAAACCGCACCATCATCGACGCCATGGAAATCTTCCACAAACTCGAACCTCGCGACTTCGACACCGCCTACAGCCGATATGTCGGCGGCGATTTCGTGAGGCCCGCAACCGCCGAAGCATCCGTCGACGCACTCCGCGCGATCCTCCACGGCCAACTCACCCAAAATCCCGATATCCCAACCGATCCAACCGTCTTAGAAACTTGGGCGACCGGCGAATCCAGCGACCGCTTCATCGACGACCAAGGTAGGTTCACTCTGTCCGACGAAGGGGACCCGATCATCAACTTCGGGCGCTTCCGCGGTCACACCCTCTACGACATGAGCGAAACCAATCCCGATTATCTGCGGTGGATCGCCACAAACGAATCATTCACCAAGATCCAAAGGCAAATCGCCGCCGACGCCGCGGAAGGAATCATGCCCGATCTCGACTGACCTAAAAAGGGATGTCCGCACAAAGACACGTCATCCCCGCGCAGACACCGTCATTCCCGCGCAGGCGGGGATCCATAGGGGGAAGGATGAAGAACTAAGGAGGATGGAGCGGAAGACGGGGTTCGAACCCGCGGCCTTCTCCTTGGCAAGGAGATGCTCTACCACTGAGCTACTTCCGCTCGATTGCTACTGATTATGCATTATGCACCCGAAGCGTGCATACCGTCAAGATGCCGTCACTCTGACATCTTCACCAGCAGCTTCCCGAAGTTCGCCCCGTTCATCAACCCGATAAACGCCCTCGGAGCCTCCTCAAACCCGTCAACGATGTCCTCGCGATACTTCAACGATCCGTCCCGCACCCACGACTGCAAACGAGCCCGAGCGATTTCGTGATCATGCACGAAGTTGAACACAAGGAAACCTTCGATCCGAGCCTGTTTTGTAATCAGAGTCCACAAATTCCGCGGTGCCAGCTCAGGCTCCTCAAGGTTGTACTGCGATATCTGACCACAGACTAATACCCTCCCCCGAAACGCCAAGTTCTCGATCGCCGCATCGGTCACCGTACCGCCCACATTGTCGAAATAGATGTCGATCCCGTCTGGCACAAGTTCCGCCAATCTCGCAAAAACATCCTCCGTCTTGTAGTTGACCGCCGCATCGAAACCGAGTTCGTCGGTGCAATACGCCGCCTTCTCTTCAGAACCCACCGTCCCAATAACCCGACAACCATTCATCTTCGCGATCTGTCCAACCACCGCGCCAACCGCGCCCGAAGCCGCCGATACCAGAACCGTATCGCCGGGGCGAGGCTGCCCAACGGCAAGCAAACCGTGATAAGCCGTCAATCCCGGCATCCCCGTGCATCCGAGAGCCGTCGATATCGGTGCCATCTCTGGATCAACTATCCGAGCCGTGTGCGCAGGCACAACTGCATACTCTTGCCAACCAGTCTGACACGCAACGATATCTCCTACCGCCACATCATCGGACCTCGACGCGATCACTCTGCCAACGCCCTCGCCTACAATCACATCGCCGATCCCTACAGGCACCGCGTAGGACCGCCGATCCCGTAACCGACCCCGCATGTAAGGGTCGAGCGAAAGATACAGCGTCCGAACCAGAATCTCGCCATGTTTCGGATCATCCACCTCGCTCTCGACAATCGTGAAGTCGCTTTCCTTCGGATATCCGTATGGCCGTTCAACCAACGCCCAGCTTCGATTTACTAACTCAGGCATGTGCAATCACCTCATTCAAAATCACAAGATTCGGAGCCGCAAAACGCGACCTCCGATCAGTCGTCAGATTCGTCGTCTACAGCCGCGGATGACGACTCGCCACGTGCCCGCGCGCTTCGCGAAGCCCAGAAATACACCGGTGCTGCCAATACGAAAAACAACAGCAGCGCGGCAACACCCGGAGCCCATCCTTCTACTCCAGAACCATCAAGCGAGTCGTCCAACCAAGTCTTGATGCCCGCGCCGGCCAAGGCCGCAACCGTAACGCCGAGAATGATAACCACCCACTCGACGAACTCATTGGGAATGCGTAATCTGTTCATGCGCTGTCGCGCCTCCTATCGGTTGAATCTCATAATAATGCACCAACATTCCGACGTAGCATATCCGCGTAGCGCCGCCTCCTTACTAGAGGTTGTATACTGCGCAGAGCGTAAATACAACGGTTAGCAGAACGCAACATGACCACCGCGACAACGCCATCCCCAACGACCTACGTGGATCGTACTTTGTCACAAGATATCGTGCTCAGCGTCGAAGACCTGCACGTCTACTACGAGACGATGGCTGGTGACGTCAAAGCCGTCAACGGCGTCTCATTCGATCTCCGAGCTGGCGAACGTCTGGCATTGGTCGGCGAATCCGGAAGCGGCAAAAGCACCATGGCAACTGCCCTGATGCGCATGACTCGCCCGCCGGGAAAGATCGTGTCCGGAAGCATCCAATTGGGAGGTCGCGACCTTCTCCAACTAAACGAACAAGAAATGCGTCGTGCACGCCTCGCCGAGATCGCTCTCGTACCACAAGGCGCGATGAACTCCCTAAACCCGGTGATCCGAATTGAAAAGCAGATCATTGACGGCATCTTGGATCACGTCGTTGAGGAATCAGCAGTTTCCTCGTCAAATACGGAAGGCTCAGCGTTTGCTCAATCCGATGAGACAGGCGCGCTCATGAAAAGACCAACGCGCACGGAGCTACGCGAAAAAGTCGCCGATTTACTAATAAACGTTGGTCTTTCGCCCACCGTCGCCCGTATGTACCCGCACGAATTGAGCGGTGGCATGAAACAGCGCGCGGTTCTCGCCATCGCCACATGTCTCTCGCCTAAGGTCATACTAGCTGACGAACCCACGAGCGCGTTGGACGTCGTCGTACAACGCCAAATCATGCAGACGTTGGGTCGGCTCCAATCCGGCATCGACGCCGCGGTCATCTTGGTCGGGCACGACATGGGTCTGGTCGCACAGTTCGCCAATACAATCGGCGTGATGTACGCTGGGCGGCTTGTCGAGTTGGGGCCAGTTGACCAGATCTTTGAGGAACCCCAGCATCCATATACGAAGCTCTTGATCGAAAGCTTGCCGTCGTTCAGTCAGAAGAAAGAGTTCGTCGGTATTCCCGGTATGCCACCGAGGCTGCTGAATCTGCCTTCCGGGTGCGCCTTCTACCCGCGATGCCCGTCCGCGATGGACGTTTGCCGCGATACCGACCCTCTCGACATCGAGGTGAAACCGAACTGGCGGACGGCGTGCCACTTGCATACTGAAGCGGTGTCGAATGGCTAACCTACTCGAACTCAGGAACGTATCGAAGATCTTCGGTGGCGGTTTATTTAAGCGTTCGAACGTCACGATCGCGGTGCAGGACGTTTCACTGGCAATCCCGGAGGACCGCCCGACCATCACCGCCATCGCTGGTGAAAGCGGAAGCGGCAAAACAACGCTAGCTCGACTACTCCTAGGCGTAATACCGCCTACCGTCGGGCAAGTCCTCTACCAAGGTGAGGACGTGCAACAGATGCGCTCAAGGGACTGGCTCAACTTCCGACGCGAGGTCCAGCCGATCTTCCAAGACCCGTTCGAGGCCTACAACCCCTTCTACACAGTCGACCACGTTTTGCACCGCCCTATCCGAAACTTCAAGCTCGCAAACAGCTCCCAGGAACGCGATGAACGCATCTCCGAGGCGTTACGCATGGTGGGACTTCAACCCGACGAGACTCTGGGCCGTTATCCCCACCAGTTGAGCGGTGGCCAGCGGCAACGCGTCATGGTCGCCCGCGCCCTGCTCCTTCGTCCCCGCATCATCCTCGCCGACGAACCAGTCTCGATGGTAGACGCATCTTTACGTGCAACCATCCTCCGAAGCATTCGAGACCTCAATCGAGACTTCGGTATTTCGGTCATCTACATCACGCACGACCTTACGACCGCCTACCAGATGTGCGACAATATCATCGTCATGTATCGTGGAACCGTCGCCGAGGCGGGGAGCGTTGAAGAGGTTATCCAAAATCCCAGGCATCCTTACACTCAGCTACTAATCGATTCGGTGCCACAACCGGACCCCAAAGCCGCATGGGGAGAAGAGGATGATGAATCGGTAGACCGTGTCGACGAGGCGTCCCTCGTTACTGATCAGTGCAAATTCGCCCCTCGATGCAAATTCGCGTTCGACGACTGCACCGCATCGGCACCGCCTTTACGCACCATCGGCCCCCAGCAGCTCGCGAGTTGCTTCCTCTACTCCGACATGCCAGTAGCCGAAGACCCAGACGTCGGTCAGGCTTTCGAATACCCGAACTTCGAACCCGCCGAAGTCTCCAACTAACGCTTGCCAGCAGACTTATCTGGCAAGCTCCTCGATCTCCACAGTTTGGTTCACGTTGATGTCTTCAGTGACTTGGACGACTCCGCTTGGCCAAGTCACCTCGATTTTTTCGACCTTAGTAGCGTCTCCCAGTCCGAAATGAAGGTCGATGCAGTTCATGCTTAAGAACGATGAACTCCCGAGCACGTCTTGAACCTGCGTCATCGGTTCACCTGAACCATCAACGTCAGCGGTCACTTTGACACGTGCTCCGATGCCATCAGCGTTGCTTCCCGTTCCGTCTATGCTCTGGCGACCCGTCAGCTTGATCTTCAGCCAATTGCCTTGGCTCGCGTTGCTCATCCACAGGAATAGCGGTCCGCGGAAAAAGTCGATCGTTTTTTCCGCAATGAATACCGGGCCGTTGCTGTTTGTGCCGAGCAGGTCAACCGTCCCGTCGCCATTCAGATCGCACTTAGCTAACCCCTTGCCGTTCTCATGGAAACGCCTGTCCATACGCTGCCTATCGCGATCAAATTCGGGACTATTGGGATCGACAACACCGTAGTTCACGCCCTGAATATCTAGCAGTCGGGCCTCGACGGTGATGTCCTCGAACTTGCCCGCGCCATCGCCCCGCAACATCCGGCCTGAACCTGTGTACTTGAACCCGTTCGGACCTTCTCCCCTACCGCCCATCGCTCCGAGCCAGTACAGATCCTGATCGCCGTCGTTCTCATAGTCGAAGAACGCCGTCCCGAAACCGAAGTCGTATGCGGCCAGTCCAACAGGTTGTTCGACATCCCTCCAAGCCTGAAGGATATTGTCAGGATCGAGCGACTCCGGCGGAAACGCTTGACTGGTCGCCACGTTCGTCAGTGGTGCTACGTTCTTGAAATCACCGATCATCCCTGCTTCCGAGTGCTCCTTGACGCCGTCGTTGCGTAGCAGGAAGTGGTAGCAAGTACCCCAGCCGTACGCATGGCTGTAGGCGCAGTCGCCAGATGGCACCGGCGGCACATCGTAAAGCAGGAAGTGATAGCCGATGTTGGTAATGAACAGGTCGAGGTCCTCGTCTGAATCGACATCCCCGACCGCGAAACCCATCCACGCGCCGACGCTGTCAACTCCCATCTCTTCCTCGATCGACGTGAACTTGATAGCATCGCCCTCGCTGTCGTTGCGATACACCTTCAGCGTGTCTCCGTCATCCGCCAGCCACAGATCCAAATCGCCATCCGAATCGTGATCGAAGAACAACGACGCCAACGTCTGACCCGTAGGGTCTCCGATCCGATTACCATGCGCATCCTTCAACGAAGCGTCGTACCCTCTCACCATCTCGCCAGTCTCCGGATCTTCCCACTCCATCGGCTCGCCGTCAGGGCTCAGCATCTTGATCGGTGGACTCTTCAATCCCGCACTCTCAGTTACGTCCGAGAAGGTCAAATCGCCATTGTTCATATAGAGCCGGTTGTAGTGCCCGTGATGCCGCGGATCATCGAATCTGATGAAATCCTGATCTAACCGATTCCCAACAAACACATCTGTCCATCCATCGTTGTCAACATCGCCACAAGCGATCGTTATCGCTGACTGCACATTGACGTCATCGCCAAATGCCGACTCGGTCACATCTTCAAACCTCTCCCCTTCCACGTTACGCAGCAACCGGTCCTTGATCGCATTCGTCAACCCCTCGTCGCCAACTGCTGATCGGTAGTCCAACTCATCACCGATCAACCCATATCCCGCAACGTACAGATCCTGATACCCATCGTTGTCGAAATCACAAGCCGCCACCGCCGTGCTGTTCGACAGCGCCAAATCCGCTCCCAACTCTTCTCCCACCTCGGTGAATATGTTGCCTCCCTCGTTCTTGAACAGCAGATTCGGTCCTCCTGGCGATTCTGGGAACTCGGAGTCGGAGTTCGCTTGGGTGACGTAGAAATCCATATCCCCGTCACGGTCGAAATCGAAGAACGCCGATCCAGGGTGCCAGTTGTTGACAAACGCGTTCTTTCCCAAAGCCTCCCGCGCGATGTTGGTAAATGGAATCACCGGCTCCATACCGGGCACGACAATCGGTTCCACCGCGTCAGCCGCGACAAGTGAATCGGATTGAGCGGTTGATTTCAGAGTCTCATCGGTCGTATGTGGCTGTTGGCCGGTATCCGTCGTGCCACGCTCGGCGACAAGCGCGAGTTGCGAAGTCGCAGTGGCAAGTTGGGAAGACACCGTGGCGTTCTGAGCAGACGCCGTAGCGAGTTGAGAAGATGCAGTAGCGAGCGCTTCGACATCTACTGACGACACCGCAGTTGGATCGGGTTCGTCAGATGCTTGACATGCGAGCGATGCGACCGCTGAAACAACTGAAACCGCCAAGCCAGCGATCCCTAATGTAAACAGTAGCGAGTAGTTTTTTGACTTCATGCCATGTGCATAAAAATCGAGCGGGTTGCAGCTCAATCACCGCAACCCGCTCGGATTTTGCTTCGGCCGCGTTATGCGCCGTTGTATCGCTCCCAGTTACTGAGTCGGCTCCAAGTTCATGGTGATCAGGTACCAGCCGTTCCACGGCGGGTAAGGTGCTACGTACGGGTCCTCGACACCTGGCCAACCCGTCCAGTAATGCGTGTTGTGCACAATCACGTGCAACTCTTCCGCAATGTGGATGACCGGCATGTCACGCAGGAACAGCTCCATTGCGCCACGTGCCAACTCAACGTATCGCGGGTCGTCCGGCGAGTGGAGCATCGCTTCCATCTCGTCTAAGAGCGCGTCCATCTCCGGGTTCTCGTAACGTCCGCCTTGGACAGCGCCCTTGTAGTTCTCGCCTGGAGGTGCCGAGTTCTTAGAGTGGTAAGACTTGAAGGTGTCGTACGGCTCATTAATCGACCCGCACTGCACCCATACGACCTCGGTCTCACCCATCCGTAGACGGTCACCGATCGTCGCCGGCTCGCCCTGTTTGAAGATGGCGTCGAAACCACCGGCTTGCAACTGCTTCTCAAGGAACGGACCTTGTGGCCTCATCCATGAGGGAATCTCTAGCGTGATATCCACGCGCTCGCCGTCCTTGGTCCAGAACCCTGCCGAGTCCTTCGAGTAACCAGCAGTCGTCATCCGCTCGTCAACCTTCTCAAGGCTGTGGTTACCGGCATCGTACTTGTCAAGGATGTCTTGCATCAGCGGCAGATACTGCTTCACGCCGTAGGACGAAATCGGCACCACTACCGCCGGAACACCGCCCTCATACGCGAGACCCGTGATCTCGTCTCGGTTGATCGCGTGGTTGATAGCCCACCGTACATCCGCGCTCTGGAAGTGCTTCTTCTGGTTGTTAAGGATCAGAACGAAGTTACATCCGTCTGGAGCACCCCATACTGGGCCTTCGAAGTTCCAAGACCTCAAAGCATCGTTGAAACCCTTCGCGGCTTCGAATGTGCCCTTGAGCAAAGGCGGTCCGACGTCGAGCTGGTTGTTGATGTAGAGCTGACCAGCGATGTCGTCGTTCGCGACCGGAATGTATTGCAGTCTCTCGACTTTCGGAGGGTCGTGGAAACCGGTCTCAGATGCCCACCAGTCGTCACGGCGGTCATAGATCTGGACCTCAGGTGTCGAGAGCGAAAGCTTGAACGCGCCCGTTCCGAGCGGCCAACCCTTCTCAGGATCGTAGTTGTTAAACGTGAGCGGATCTTCGTTTTCCCAAACGTGTTTCGGCACGATCGGCACGTGGTTCTCCCAACCAAACCCGAACTGCGTCTGGAAGAAACGCGGGTCAGGACGCGTCAACGTCATAGTCAAGTTGTAGTCGTCATGAACCTCAACACCAGCGATCAACTCTTTCCAGTAATTGGAGCGAATCAGATCCGGCGCGTTCGCGATGACCATGTCTACGGTGAACTTGACATCGTGCGCCGTAAACGGCACACCGTCCGACCACTTCGCGCCCTCGCGGATCTTGACATCGATCGCGTCGAGCGAGTCGTTGTACTCGAACGATTCGCCTAGCCACGGGATGATGTCACCTTCGTTCAAGTTGGTGTAGAAGAGATACTCGATCAGCCCCTTCTCGGAAATGTGTCGGGCGTGGGAGTTGCCGGGCAACCACCAGTTGAAGTTCTCTACGTTGTCGTGCTGCGTTCGGTACGAGTCACTCCAGTGAGTGATGACCAACGTGCGGTTCCGCGGGACGTCTTTCAACGCACCGGGGTCAGGAGTCGGTGTTACTTCCTTCTCGACGATGACCTGTTTCTCGACCTCGACGGTCTGAACAACGGTCTCACCTTGAACGACGACCTCTTTTTCCACCTCAACGGTTACGGGAACCTCAACGGCCACCTCTTCCTTGACGACGACTGTTTGGACAACCGTTTCGGTGCCCCCGCAAGCCGCCAAAGCCGTTAAGGCGATCATTGATGCGGCCGCCACAAGCACTGCGAGCGGGCTCAACCTCTTTAATCGCATGATCTCCTTGACCTCCTGACAACGCCAGTTACGACATCGTCCATATCGGACATCTTTTCTTGCAGATTGCGTTACGATTTTACGCGCAACACAAAACCACGCCGCTCAGAAATCTCCAAGCGACGCGCTAAAGGTATCCGAAATTCCGCGATTTGTCAACCAAGCATCGCGAAATTCCGAAGCCTCTAAAGTCCCGGCGATCCGCGAGCGCTGAAAATAGCAACGCGGATCGCCGAGGCAAACCTGTCACATCACGGCTTCAGGCCGTCGAGTTGGCGCTCCGTCACTCCGTAGGCTCAAGGTTCATCGTGATCAGGTACCAACCCGTCCATGGCGGGTATGGGGCCGCATACGGGTCCTCGACGCCAGGCCAACCGGTCCAGTATCGAGTGTTGTGCACGATAACGTGCAGCTCTTCGGCGATGTGAATCACTGGCAAATCGCGCAGGTACAGCTCGAACGCCTGCCGCGTCAGCTCTACGTATCGCGGGTCGTCTGGTGAGTGGAGCATGCCCTCCATCTCATCCAAAATCGCATCCATCTCTGGGTTTTCGTACCGGCCGCCTTGAACTGCACCAGCGTAGCGTTCGCCCGGTGGTGCCGAGTTCTTCGAGTGGTAAGACTTGAACGTCGTGTACGGTTCCGTGATCGATCCACACTGCACCCAAACGACTTCCGTCTCGCCCATGCGCAATCGATCCCCTATCGTCGCCGGCTCGCCTTGCTTGAACACGGCATCGAAGCCGCCTGCCTGCAACTGTTTCTCTAGGAACGGGCCTTGCGGTCGAAGCCAAGACGGGATTTCCAATGTGATCTCTACACGTTCGCCGTCTTTAGTCCAGAATCCCTCCGAGTCTTTTGAATAACCCGAATCCGTCATCCGCGTTTCAACCTTCGCTGGGTCCGGATCGTTCGGATTGTATTTATCGATGATGTCTTGCACCAATGGCAAGTACTGCTTGACGCCGTAGGATGATATCGGCACCACCACCGGCGGCACTCCACCTTCATACGCCAAGTTGGCGATTTCATTGCGGTCGATCGCGTGGTTGATCGCCCATCGAACGTTTACGTCGCTGAAGTGCTTCTTCTGGTTGTTCAATATCAACACGAAGTTGCATCCATCCGCAGCGCCCCAAACGGGACCTTCAAAGTTCCACGAACGAAGTGCGTCGTTGAATCCTTTGGCAGCTTCAAACGTGCCCTTCAACAACGGCACACCTGCATCGGTCTGGTTGTTGATGTAGAGCTGGCCTGCGATGTCATCGTTGGCGATCGGGATGTACTTCAGCCGTTCCACTTTAGGCAAGTCGTGGAAACCTGTCTCCGCGCCCCACCAGTCGTCTCTGCGGTCATACAGCTGAACCTCAGGTGTAGACAAGACCAACTCGAAAGCACCGGTCCCCAAAGGCCAACCCTTCGCAGGATCGTAGTTGTTGAACGTCAGAGGGTCCTCGTTTTCCCAAACGTGCTTCGGCACGATCACGACGTGGTTCTCATGACCAAAGCCGAACTGCTCCTGGAAGAAGCGAGGATCAGGACGCGTCAACTTCACCGTGAAGTTGTAGTCGTCGTGGACGGTCACACTCTCTATCTTGTCCGCAAAGAGCGTCGATCGGTTCATGTCTGGAGCGTTGGCGATCACCATGTCAACGGTGAATTTGAAATCGTGCGCAGTGAACGGCACGCCATCGGACCACTTCACTCCTTCGCGCACCTTGACGTCGATCTCGTCGAGTGTGTCGTTGTACTCAAACGATTCGCCCATCCACGGGATGATCTTCCCATCGTTCAAGTTCGTGTAAAACAGGTGCTCGATCAAACCCTTTTCAGACGCGTGACGGGCATGGGAGTTGCCCGGCAACCACCAGTTGAAGTTCTCGACGTTGTCATGCTGCGTCCGATAGGAACCGCTCCAGTGCGTAAACACCACCGTCCGGTTACGCGGAACATCTTTCAAGGCACCTGGGTCGGGAGTCGGTGTTACTTCCTTCTCGACGATGACCTGCTTCTCTACCTCGACCGTCTGAACGACTGTCTCGCCTTGAATGACAACCTCTTTCTCAACCTCCACCGTGACCGGTACTTCAACTGCCACCTCTTCTTTCACCACAACGGTCTGCACGACCGTTTCCGTCCCGCAGCCAACTAACACCGCCAACGCTATCAGCGAAGCGAGCGCCACGAACATCGAAAGCGGTTTTCGTTTGATTGACATCATGATTGCCTGTTCCTCCTGAGATAAACCCGTTCGATTCTACGCGCATACACAACGTTTTCCGTTGGAGTTTACCCGAAAATTATGTTGATACGCCATCAACACCGATGTTTTTTAGCAATCATCCCATCGACACGCCTTGCTTCGACGCCGATGACTCTTGACTAATCTCGGCAATCCGTTTAACTTAACGTCAGTTTCTGCGAAAATCCGAGAACAATGCCGTCGCGAACGAAAACGTCCACCCCGTAGCCCCGCACCATGAATCCCGCATACATAGTCCGAAGATTCGCACTTTTCTTGCTCACCGTTGCGGTTGTTGTAACCGTGGTGTTTCTGCTCACTCGATTAGCGCCTGGGGACCCGATAGAGGCGAAAGTACTGGCTTTGGAGGCACAGGCGGGAAATACCGGTGGAGACATCGGTCCAATCGTAGAGGCCTACCGAGAAAAGTTCCAACTCGACGGGCCGTTGCACATCCAGTACGCCACCTATATCGGGAATCTGTTGAAAGGCGACATGGGATACTCGATGTCGAGCTATCCGGCGACCGTCGCCGATATGATCTCAGCCGCGCTTCCGTGGTCTATCGGGATCGCGTTGATCACGACTGTGGTGGCGATGCTGTTCGGTTCCTTGGTCGGTGCGTTGATCGCCTGGCGAAAGTCGTTACGGCTGGTTCAAGTGACCCTGCCCGTCTTGATGGTCACCGCCGCGGTTCCGTTTTTCCTGTTCGGTCTGGTTCTACAGTTCTTCTTGGGCGTCCACTGGAAAATCTTCCCGACAGCGTTCGGAGTCGATCCGGGTTTCATTGTTGGATGGAATTTGGAAACGCTATGGCAGCTGGTCAAACACGCGGTGCTTCCCGCAGGAGCCGTCATTGTCGCTAGCACGGGACTCTGGGGTTTAGGGATGCGCGCCATGATGGTTACGACCGCCGGGGAAGACTACATGCTCATGGCCGACTCCAAAGGCTTGAAGGAGAGTCGGATCTTCCTGAGTTATGCGGTTCGCAACGTTTTGTTACCGCAAACCACCAGTTTCGCGCTGGCGCTGGCGAGCGTAGTCGGGGGGTTGCTACTCGTCGAAATCGTCTTCAACTACCCGGGAATAGGTCTCTTGCTCAGGGATGCAATCGGGAGAAGCGACTACTTCCTGATCCAAGGCATAGTTCTCATCACGACATTCGGCATCGCTATCGCCCTGTTCGTCATGGATCTGATCTATCCCTTGATCGACCCTAGGATTTCTTACGAGAGGTCATGAACGTAGACCAGATAACCGAGCCCGCGATGCCGGCCGACGACACGGCTTCCGTCGCAACCGCTAAAGCCGGCTTCGCAACCCGCACGTACGGGTTCTTCCGCTACAACATGAAGATAACGGTCGGGCTGTTCCTCGTTCTGATCGTGGTCGCTTTCGGTTACTTGGGACCCTTCTTCGTCGACCTTGAACGCGCGGAAGTCGGCAAGTTTATCCCGCCTGGCCAACCACCGTCGGCGGAGAACTGGCTGGGCACCGACGCGCAAGGGCGCGACATGCTCGCTTGGCTCATCGACGCCACGCCCGATTCATTGAGAGTCGGTGTCATGGCGGGTGCCCTAGGGGTATTCATCGGCGCTACGGTGGGGTTCATCGCCGGTTACTACGGCGGGTTGTTAGATACCGTGCTGCGCACAATCACCGACATTTGGTTGGCGGTCCCGGGATTGTTGGTTCTGATAGTTCTGGCGAGCTTTAGGCAGGAGGGAATGACGCTAGAGCTGATGGCGGCTTTGATCGCGTTGTTCTCATGGATGGGCGCCGCACGCGTCATCCGGGCCCAAGTATTGTCCATGAGGGAGCGGCAATACGTCGAAATCGCCAGAATGTCCGGTGAAAAGGATATCTACATCGTCTTCCTCGAACTAATGCCCAACTTGATGCCCTTCCTTCTCGCCGCATTCGTCGGATCGCTCATCGGATCGATTTTGGCGGCTGTAGGACTTGAGTTCCTTGGGCTCGGCGCGACTAACATATCGACGCTCGGCAACATCCTCTACTGGCAGAACTTCTACAACGCCGTGATTAGAGGCATGTGGTGGTGGTGGGGATCACCCATCGTCATCTTTGTCTTCCTTTTCGCCGGCCTTTTCATCGCCTCAATAGGACTCGACGAGTGGGCTAACCCGAGACTCAAGGAACGCTCCTAATCCGTGAACGTCCATCGTCATTCCGGCGAATGCCGGAATCCATCGGGGCAACACGACTAGGACTTCGATTGAAAATCACTGACATCCGGCTGTCGGTCTTCGAGTTTCCGACGCAGACGCCGTTCTTCAATTTGGAACGTGAGGCCTTGGGTAGCCGCGAGGTTTGGAGGTCAGTTCCGACGCGTCCACATCCTACCGAGTATCACGTCCTTCACGTTTACACCGATGAGGGGATCGAGGGTGTCTGCACTGTCGGCGACGCTCGTTACACGACGATGCGGCCGATCGACCTCGAGCATCTTCGACATCTGGCAATCGGTGAGGATCCGCTCGATCGAAAGCGTCTCGATTCGAAGATCCACACCGCCGTCCGTCACATCTTCACGATGCCGGGATCCTTCGGAGCGTTCGACAACTGCCTTTGGGACATCGCTGGCAAAGCTGAAAACAAGCCCGTTTATCAACTGATCGGGGCGACGCGGAATGCCGCGCCTGCGTACTACAACTATCGTGGCGACGGCATTCTCGAATCTGCGATTGAAGACTGCGAACACGCGCTTTCGCTCGGATTTGCGGCTGTCAAAGACCATCTTTCGTGGCCCGTGGCTAAGAATGTCGACTGGTTTGGCGAAATCCGGAAGGTTGTCGGAGATGACATCGACATCATGCATGATGCCGCCGGGGCACGATACGACTTAGAAGATGCTATCGAGGCTGGTCATTCGCTTGAGGATCATGGATACCGCTGGTTCGAAGAGGCTCTACCGGACCGTGATTTCAACGGTCTAAGGACGCTCTGCGATGCGTTGGATATACCGGTGATGGCGCTGGAGACGTTGATGCATGAGCCGGAGATATCGAAAGTCTGGCTTGAACAGGGTGCTTGCGATTTGGTTCGCGCTCACGCGCGGCACGGCACTACTACCCTGCTCGCTTCGGCCGAACACGCTGCCGAATATGGCACGAACGTTGAACTCAACGGGCCGGGAGGTCTATTCGGTTTGGTCCATACACATCTGACCTGCGCCATTCCGAACACGTCGTATTACGAATACTTCCCGGGAGGTTCTCGTGACGAGTTGGGACGGGAGATCGGATTGTTGAATCCGCCGCTTCCGATTGACGGCAAGGTAACTCCGCCGAATCGTCCCGGCTGGGGAGCGGTTTGGGATTGGCAGTATTTCAATTCGGTGCGGGTTGCGGAGCTCTAATCCCTACACTTCGAATACCCTCTCGTAGCAAGCGATACACGATTGCTGTTCCGTCCGTTTGCCAACCCTTCAATTCTTGTGGTATACATTCCGACACGTGTCGGCGTTCTCATCGGCCTTTCCGCGGATGTAGTTTGGTACTCTTCGCCTGGGCCAACGTCTCGTCGGCTCAAAACCTTTCAAGGAGGGTAAGAATGAAGCTATTTCATACCACAAAGCGATTGGCAGCATTATTGCTTCTACCATCGCTACTAGCGGCTTCGCTAGTTGTGGCCTGTGGAGAAACAGTAACGGAGACCGTCATTCAGACCGTCGTCGTCGAGAAAGAAGTCGTCGTCGAAAAAGAAGGCGAGACCGTAGTACAGACCGTCGTCGTTGAACGCGAAGTCGTCGTCGAGAAAGAGGGCGAACGAGTAGTCGAAACCGTTGTGGTCGAACGCGAAGTCCCAGTTGAGGTAGTCCAAACTGTCGTCGTCGAGAAGGAGGTCGTCGTCGAAAAAGAAGGCGAGACCGTCGTCCAGACCGTCGTCGTCGAGAAAGAGGTCGAGGTTGAGGTACCGGTCGTTCAAACCGTCATCGTCGAGAAAGAAGCCGCCGCCGCTCCTGGCGACCTAGTCACCGGCAACCCGCAAGGTACCATGATCATCGCTGAAGGCGGTGTCGGTGTACCAGTTGGTTACCCTGAGCAGTGTGTGCCCGGATGCGGTAACCAGAAGTTCCGCATGGGCGCCTATGAGACTCTCCTATGGCTAGACTCGAGCGCCAACGCAGTCTCAAGACTCGCCACAGACTGGACTGTTGCTGACGACCAGAGTTGGGTCGACTTCGACATCCGTCGGGGCGTGCAGTTCCACAATGGCTACGGTGAAATGACGGCCGAAGACGTTGCATGGAGCTTCAACAACGCCAACCCGAACACGAACCCAGACTCCCGCCATGACCAGGCCGGTGATTTCCGCGCCATGGCCACAGAGTTCGAGGTCATCGACCCGAGCAAAGTTCGGATGCACGTCAACCTTTGGGAAGTCGGTGTGCTGCGGCGCAACCTCAGCCCGTACTGGCAGAGCATGGGCGTCCACAGCAAGAAGGTGTTCGACGAGTTTGGACCTGCAGGCATGGTGGACGTGTTCGTCGGCACTGGCCCATTCGTCTTCGAGACTTGGTCGTCCGACGACCGGGCGGTCTTGAATGCCCAAAGCTCGCACTGGCGCAAGGTGCCGGAGATGGCACGCGTCGAGATCCTAGCCGTCCCTGAAGCTGCCGTCCGAAAGACAATGCTCGAGACTGGACAAGCTCACGCAGCCAACATCGCATTGAAGGACGTTCCCGGCTTAGTCGAAGCAGGTTTCACCGCCAACCCGACGGCGGCCCGCATGAACGGCCTTTACTTTGGTGGGAACTACTGGCAAACACATCACTTCACCGAGGGCACCGAGTTGGACCGCCCCGGTTACGACACTTCCCTGCCTTGGGTAGGTGAGTACGGCAATGAAGAGTCGATGCAATCGGCCATCAATGTTCGACAAGCCTTGGCAGCGGCGGTCGACCGCGAAGGCATTAACGCCGCTATCCTGAACGGCCTCGGTTACGTCAACCACATCACGAACCTGTCGGTCAACTCGCAGACTTGGGCTGAAAACGCCGAGTCGCACGGTTGGGCTTACAACTTCGATCGAGAAGAAGCCAAGCGTCTAATGAACGAGGCAGGATGGAGTGACGGATTCGAGGTAACGATCTGGACCGGCGTCGGGACGCACCAAGAGATCGTCGAAGCGATCGCTGCCGAATGGCTAGCCACTCTTAACGTGAGGGTCAGCCTTGACCATTCGCCATACTCAGAGCATCGACCCAACCTCGTCAACCTGTCGTTCAACCAGATCCAGTACCGCACCTGTGGTGACAGCTTCTCCGCTTTGAGCGTAGACTTGCCGAAGTCTAACGAGACAACTTCGCACAAGATCGGCGGCACGATTTGCGCCGCAAGCATCTTACCGCGATGGGACGAAATCTTCGACCAGATGACGAAGGAACTTGACCGTCGCAAGCGGACCGAACTGGCGATCGAGCACTTCGACTACGCTCGCGAAGTCTCAATCAACGTCGGTGTGAACGAGCAACCAGCGTTCAACACGTTCGACGGTGAGAAGATCAGGAGCTGGCCCATCCCACCGCAGATGTGTATCGGCGGATGTGGTTGGTTCAACCTCGAAGAAGTCGACTGGCAGCCATAGCCGAGTTCGTCTGAAGTTAGATGCCGTGCCGATTAAGCACGGCATCTCATCCCAAGTAGGGGCAGGTTTGAAACCTGCCCCTACCGTTAATCTGATCCGCTAACCTATGCGCAGTTTCCTCGCACGCCGCGTCCTATACGGCATCATCGCTATCCTTGGCGCCCTGCTCGTCATCTTCGTCCTTTCGCGCCTTTCGGGCGACCCGTTGGACCTCTATCTCGACGAGTACGGGGGCGCGTTGGCAGAAGAGACTCGCGAGAAATTCAGAAGAGAACTTGCGCTGGACCAACCAGTGGTTTTTCAATACGTGATCTGGGTCGGCAGATATCTACGCGGCCAATACGGCGACAGCCTTATCCACCAACGTCCCGTCATCACGGTAGTCCAGGAACGGTTTTGGACCTCTATACAGCTAGGCGTGATCGCTTGGACTTTCGGAACAATATTAGGTGTTCCGCTTGGAATAGTATCCGCGGTACAACGTGGGCGATTACTCGACTATGTTGCTCGTGGCATCGCGTTGATCGGACAGGCCGCACCCGTCTTCTGGGTCGGCATCATGGCGATCCTTATCTTCTCTGGCGAACTTGAATGGCTGCCTTCTGGCACCCGCGGCGATGGTTTCGCAGTACGAAACTACATCCTGCCCTCAATCGTTCTCGGCTGGTTGCCGGCCGCGGCGTATCTCAGGTTGACGCGTTCATCAATGTTGGAAGTCCTTGAATCCGAATACGTCAAGTTCGCCCGCGCCAAAGGCGTCAACTATGGAAGCGTGATCTGGAAGCATGCTTTTCGCAACGCAGTCATCCCACCTCTTACGCTGTCAGGACTCATACTCATAGGCTTCATCAACGGGACCACCGTTATCGAAACGGTGTTTTCGTGGCCTGGCCTTGGGCGCGTGGCAGTTCAAGCCGTGCAAGGCAACGACTTCCCACTGATCTCCGCGATCACATTCCTGACCGTCGTCCTCTATGTAATAGTTGTGCTGACTATGGACGTTCTATATGCGATATTGGACCCGAGAATCCGCTACGCCTAATCCTTCGCGATGACTACGCAAAGCCAAGAAAGAACTGTCAGCGACGCAGCCGCCGCTCCTACCGTCGTTGGTCGTCAGTTCGCTCTCGGTTGGATCGGATACGGCTTCTACATTCTGCGCCGCTGGCCGATCATTCCTGCGTTAATCATCATCACATTGTTGGTTTGCGCGGTGTTTGCCGATCAGGTTGCGCCGCACGATCCATACGTCAACAATCTTCTCGACCGCAATACAGCGCCTCTGGCAACGGGCACATCTGGACAGTTTTACTTGCTAGGTAGTGATTTCATCGGGCGTGACTTGCTCAGTCGGATCATCCATGGAGCGCGAATTTCGGCGATGGTTGTGGTGGTTTCTATCACTGTGGGGGTGACTGTGGGGACAACTTGTGGTCTGTTGGCCGGGTATTTCGGCAGGCATATCGACGAAGTGATCATGCGCATCGTCGATGTCTGGGCGGCTTTGCCCTTCATCATGCTTGCGTTGATTGTCGTGAGCATCTTTGGTCAAGACCTAAGAATCCTGATCGCGCTCTTGGCGCTGATCTCGTGGCCCGGTGCAGTGCGTCTCGTGAGAGCCCAAACCTTGAGCCTGCGCGAATCCGACTACGTTCAGTTCGCCCGCGTCGCAGGCGCGTCATCAACCCGCATACTCCTTCGCCACATCCTGCCCGGCGTGCTCAACATTGTCGTCGTCAGCGCCACCCTCGGAGTCGGAGGAATCATCCTCACCGAAGCTACCTTGAGTTACCTAGCGGTCGGGATTCCGCCGCCTACGCCGGCATGGGGTGCGATGGTCGCCAACGGTCGTGAGTACATCGGAGATGCTTGGTGGCTATCCGCGATCCCCGGCATGGCCATCTTTCTAGTGGTGATGGCCGGCAACTTCCTTGGCGACTGGATGAGAGACCGCTGGGACCCCAACCTCCGACAGTTGGATTGAGGTTGATCAGTCCAGATAATCCATCTCGGGGCGGAGGTTCCAACGGATGGAGTCGGGTGGGTCGATGTTTTTTGCCCATTGCTCCATTAATTCTTGTTCGCTCTTGAGTATTCGCATGCGGTCGCGGATGTGGTCGGGATTCCAGCCGTCTAGGACGCGGGCGGTTAAATCGTCGCGGATGGTTTTGCAGGTTGGGTCTTGGGCTCGGTCGTTCAGTTCGTGGGGGTCTTCGGCTAGGTTGAAGAGTTGTGGTTCGAAGCCGTGGTAGTAGTTGAGTTTCCATTCGCCAGAGCGGACCATGCGGTTCTGCACTCCTCCCGGACGGGCGTGGATGTCGGCGCCGCCGAGGTTCGCTGACATGCCGGAGCCGACAGAGGAGTCGTTCATGCAGTATTCGCTGAATACCGCGTCTTTCCACTCGGCGGTGTCCGGGTTGTTGATGAGGTCGATGACGCTGATGCCGTGAGATTGCGGAAGTGGTTGGGCACCGGCGGCGTCAAGCATGGTTGCGGCTAGGTCGAACTGGTCTATGGGGGTGTCGATGACAGTACCTTCTGCGAGGTGGCCGGGCCACGAGACGATTGCAGGCACTCTCGCCGCGTCTTCGTAGAAGGTCTGCTTCCACCAGAGTCCGTGTTCTCCTACCTGCTCGCCGTGATCGGAGGTGTAGATGATGATGGTGTTGTCCATGTATCCGTTGGCATCAAGGGCGTCGAGGATTTCGCCGATGAGTTGATCGGTGCGGTCGCAGAGCGCCCAGTAGGCGATTCGGGAGCGCATGATCTCCTCTTCGGTTACTTCGACGATGCCGGTGCGCTCTCGCCACCATTGGATGTAGGGGTGGCAGTCCTCGATGGGTTCGGCGGGCACGATGGGCATGCCGACTCGGCCTTCGTATTTGTCGTAGTCCACTGCCCTAGCGACGAAGGGTTGGTGCGGCAGCATGAGGCCTATCGATAGGCATAGGGGCAAATCGTCAAGTCCGGAGCGTCGGCTGATGCCTTTGTTGTTGATGTAGTCGACGGCAGATTGAGTAACGTATTCGTCGTGGATTTCGTATGCGCTCTGCCCTCGTCCGGATGCTTCGAGGCTTACTCTTGCCGGTCCGGCAGTGCCGTGCAGCTGTCCATGATCTACTGGTCGAGGGCTTCCGGGATAGTTCGGGCTGTGATCGCCTACGTAGCGCCGTGAGAAGCCGTGCAGCTGGTCGGGGCCGTTGTAGTGCATCCTTCCGATCTGGACGGGATCGTATCCGGCGGCGCCTAGGGAGTGGGCGTAAGTCGGAACCGCCGAACTGAGTATCTGGTCGTTGGTCCATACTTCGGTTTCGTATGGGTAGCGTCCGGTTACTAGGGCTGTGCGGGACGGGACGCAGATGGGCGAACCGCAGTATGCGCCGGTGAAGATCGCACCGTTTGCCGCCAATCGGTCGAGGTTCGGCGTCTCGACAATCTGATCCCCGTAGGCACCGATGACCGCTGGATTGTGCTGGTCGGACTGAATGTAGACGATGTTTGGGCGGGAGTTGTCGGTCATAGGGGTTGTCGTCACGTTTGTGGTTCGTTAGGTGGCAACCGTCGCACGATTAGCAATCGGCATGTCGTCGTAAAGGTAGCAGGCAGCCATACGGTCGTTGTCGGTCACGAAACCCGGCGGATGCTCGGAGTGGCATTTTTCCATCACCTGCGGGCAGCGGTCGGCGAATTTGCATCCGGTTGTATCGCCGGAATCATCTATCGACATCATGTCCTCTGCGCCGTCTTCCCACGCCTGATCCGTCCTCATCTGGGGAATCGATTCGACCAACAACCGGGTGTAGGGGTGCTTCGGATCGCGGATCACCTGCTCGACACTGCCCTGCTCCACCACCGAGCCCTTGTACATCACCAGAATGTCGTCGCAGATCTGATACGCCGTCGTCAAGTCATGGGTCACGTAGACCACGGAGATGCCTAAGTCGCGGTTCAGCGTTCGTATCGATTCGAGGATGGTAGCGCGCAGAGACGCGTCCACCATCGATACCGGCTCGTCCGCGAGAATTATGCGCGGCTTGAGCAACAATGCCCTAGCGACCATCATGCGCTGTCGTTGGCCGCCGCTCAACTGGTGCGGGTAGCGTCCCAGCATTTCGTCGGGACGGAGTCCGACAGTCTCCAGCGCCTCTCTGATCAGGTGGATACGCTCATCGCGCGAGCTTGCAAGCCCGAACTTCTCAATCGCGACGTGCAGCAGGTGATCGGCTTTGTAGAACGGGTTGTAGACCTCGAACGGGTCTTGGAATATCGGCTGGACCTCGCGTCGGAAGTTGCGTCGGGCTGATCCCGACAGAGACGACACGTCCTGATCCTCGTAAATCACATTGCCCGTGGTCGGCTTGATGACACCGAGCAGCAATCGCGACAGCGTCGTTTTTCCGCTTCCGCTTTCACCTGCAACCGCGGTGATCGTGGGGCGATCCGAGGTGATCGCAAACGAGACATCGTCAACCGCGACCGTCACGTTCGAACGATTGAACAACCCGCCACCGAACACTTTGGTGACGTTCTGCAACTCCAGAAGATTAGCCAACTTCACTACCCGCCATCTCTACTTCAGGATCGAACAAGTGACACATCACTCGCCGGTTATCGCCTACGTCGACGTCTCGGGGCGATATCTTGTGGCAAGCATCTTCGACCGAAGGGCATCTTGGGGCGAATACGCATCCGGGCGGCAAATCTACCAACGGGGGTGGAATACCGGGTATCCCTTCCAACCGCTCGCGCTTCTCTTCTAGATCAGGTACGCTGTTGATCAGCAGTCTGGTGTAGGGATGCTTCGGTTCCTCGATGATCTGCTGAACGGTGCCGATGTCCACGAGCTTTCCGGCGTACATCACGCCGATGCGGTCTGCGAATTGGGCGACTAGGCCCATGTCGTGGCCGATGAGGATGACTGCCGCGCCGGTGTCGCGTTGGACGCGGCTCAACGTCATCATCACCTGACGCTGCACTACGACATCTAAGGCGCTGGTCGGTTCGTCCGCTACGATCACTTTGGGATTCATGCTCGTGCCAGTGGCGATTGCGACGCGCTGCTTCATTCCGCCGCTCAACTCGTGCGGATACATCCGCCCAACACTTTCACGCAACCCCACTCGACGCAGGAGATCATGGACATGAGACCTCATGTTCTCCTTTGTGTCTTTGATGCCGTGATCCACCAACCCATCGAAGATCTGATCCTCGATTTCGCATGACGGGGTTCAAGGCGTTCATCGCGGATTGGGTGACCAGAGCGACCTCGGCGAGACCCGGGCCAGACGCATCGATTCTTCGTCGAACGGCACCAAATCTCTGCCGTCGAGCAGGATCTCACCACCGTCTATGTATCCCGGAGCTTTTGTCAGCTTCAACAACGCCATTCCGAGGGTAGTTTTGCCGCAACCGGATTCGCCCACCAGCGCCAATCGCTCGCCCTGCTCCAGTGTGAAGCTCACGCCATCCACCGCTTTGACGATCCCTGCCTCGGAATCGTAGTAGACCCGTAAGTCTTTGACATCGATCGCGGGACGCGAAGAATCGCCCATACCCGAACGACGAAGGTCGTCTACCGTTGTGGGCAGGTCGAAAACGTCCTGCGGTCTCGCGATCCGCAGTCGCGTTAACGGTTCCTTGCGTCGCCAATTAGAACCGCCTCCGGAGTCGCGGATTCGCCCACTCGTCCATTCCTCGTGACAGCATGAACAATCCGATGAACAAGATAACGATCACGACGATCGGCGGCGACCACCACCACCACCATCCGTTCACCAGTGACCCGTACCAGATGTTGTGGTAGATCATCATGCCCAAGGTGTTGGAGCTGAAGTCACCAAGGCCCAGGGCCTCGAGTCCTATCGACGCCAAAATCGCCGATGAAACCGCCAGCACGAAGTTCGCCACGATGAACGGCATGAGATTCGGCACCATCTCTTTCAGGATCACTTCGGGGCCACTCATACCCGACAATCTCGCCATCTCCACGTACGAACGTTGCTTCATCACCAATACTTGAGATCTCACTACCCTCGTCGGTCCGAGCCAAGCCAGCATGGCGATGATCAGCGCCAACTGGATAAACGTCATCTCGCCTCCACCTACATCTCGCCATGCGATGGTGATGATGATCAGAATCAATATTCCCGGTATCGTCTGCAACGTGTCGACGATGAATCTGATCGCCGCGTCTAATATGCCGCCGTAGTAGCCGGCCGCGAATGCTAGAAGAGTTCCCACAATCGTTCCCACCGACCCAGCGATCAGTCCGATCATGACCGTCTGAGGGATCCCTTGCGAGAATGAAGCTAAGATGTCTTTACCAAGGCGATCCGTGCCGAGGAGGTGTTGACGCTCTACGTTGTCGTAGGCGAAACATAGCTCTCTCGGATTTTCAGAGGTGTAACAGGGATGCGGGTTTTGCAGGGACGGCTTCTTGTTGGGAGGAGCGAAAGCCAAGTCTTTGGCATCTTCGGGAGCCGTCATAATCGTGCCGAACGCCCAGAAGAGCACGATAATCCCAAGCATCACGAATCCGGCGATGATCGAGGGATTCCGCTTCATGTAGCGCCCAAAACCGGCAGCGCGGTTGAGCGCAACTGACGGCTCGTTGCCAGACGACGGAGCTAGCGGTTCTGTCGATGCGGTCGTTGCCATGCTTGTTCAGTTGGCAGAGTAGCTGATTCTAGGATCGAGCAACGGATAGATGACGTCGATCACCAGCATTGCGAAAGCGATGGCGAGAACGATGATGAATACCACGCCTTGGATCACGAAGTAGTCAAATCCCGTGATCGCTTCGTACAGTACTCTGCCGATCCCCGGATATCCGAATATCCGCTCCACCAATATCGCACCAGATACGACGTGAGGCAGCGTTAAGGCTAAGGCGGTGGTCTGAGGCAAGACGGCGTTTCGCACCGCGTAGCGGAAAAACGTCCGCATCTTGGTCAGTCCCTTCGCCTCCGCCTGCAGCATGTAGTCCTCACCCTGCATCGTTATCATCATCGATCTCATCCCCAGCGCCCAGAAACCTATTGAAGCCAGGACGATTGATAGAGCCGGAAGGAGCGAGTGCTTAAACACCTCAAACATGAATCTGAAGTCGCTCCAATCGGGAAGCGTCGTCGGTGCATAACCGCCGCCGAGCGGGAGAAGCTTGGCCTGAAATGCCAAGAGCCAGATCAGTATCAAGCCCAAGAGATAGTAAGGGACTGCCGCAAGCAGAAAGAATGGCGGCAGAATGAGTTCGAAAGCAGCCTTGGGGCCATGCTGCCAAGCCAACACCGCGCCGCCCAGAGTTCCGACCAAGAACGCTAGCAGTGTCGATGTCACCAGCAATCCGATCGACCACGGCATAGCTTGGTTTACGAGCTCGCTAACTCGCGTCGGGTACTTGGTTATTGAATTACCGAAATCGAAGCGAACGGCGGTCGATAGATACGTTAGGTATTGAAGAACTAAAGGACGATCCAGTCCGAACTTCGCGTTGTAAGTTTCGATGAGATCCTTGTAGTCTTCGGCTCGTATCGTATCGCCTTCGGCTGCGAGCAATTCCAACCGAGTCGCGATTGGGTCTTGACCTGTGAATCTGGGGAGAAAGAAGTTGAACGATGTGGCGACAAAAACCACCGCCACGAACATTCCAATCCGTCTCGCCAGATAATCTACGGTCATCTCATTAACACTTCGCCGTATTGCGTCCCGATACGCGCCGATTCCAAGTTAACAGAACTGACCGCGTGGCAATCTGCTAGTCGGGAGATTGCGACTAGTTGCGGCGCCGGTGGATGGGAGCAAATGCCCATCATTTCGACGCCGCAACCAATGTTGCTTCCGCTAAAACGCGGAATTATTCCCTGCCGGTTCCCTGCAGCTTGCTCAGGATGTACGGGAATCCTGTGTGCGGGTGGATACCGTTCATGTAGGGCTCGTATCCCGGAGCGTCGCCTGGCCAGTTCTCCCAGTAGTACTCGTTACGAGTTACTCGGTTGAAGAACTCTACGAGCGGGACGTCTGGCTGGTCTTCCAACCAGATCCGAAGCGCCTGTTCGGTAAGGTTAAGCACCTTGTCGACATCAGGCTCCTCGGCCATGGATGCCACCACTGAGTCGAATTCGGCGTTCGAGTACGACCAGCGGTTGGCTCCAGAATCGGTCGTGAACATCAGCAACGACCGATAGATGTCTCCTGACTGCGAACCGTTGTGCCCAACGAGCGTGCACTCATAGTCGCCGCCCTTGCCGTTTCGGGCCCAGACATCCGGGGGTTGTGCCCAGGAGGACTCGATACCGTGCTGCTCAAGCAACGCCGCAACAACCGGACCGAGGTCCGTGAAGTGTGCCGAGCTGATGATGTTGCACTTGACGACTTCGCCATTGGCATCGGCCCAGAAGCCGTCAGAGTTCTTGGAGTAGCCGGCCTCGGTCATGAGGGCGTCAGCGCCATCTTTGTCGTACTGACCAACTCCGAACTCTTGCCTCAGAGGCTCCATCGCCTCGTTGACGTGCTTCAGGCCGGCGTACTGCGGCCATGGCCAGTCGTTGATTCGACCTTTGTTCAAGTAAGCCTGGGCATTGAGGCGGTCCCTGTCGATGTACTTGTTGATCGCCTTTCGCACGTTGGGATTTTCGAGGTGCGGCTGAAGGTTGTTCAGGTGCAACGAGATTGGCCACCATGAAACCATGCCGTACTCGCCATCTGGATCACGACCGGTATAGGTGGTCGTGTTGGGGTTCTCGCGCAGGATCGTCTCGACGGTGTCGACACGCAGGTCATGAGTCTCGTCGATCTGGTTGGTGATCATCGCCTGAGCGAACTGCGTGTCATCGTCGATGTTGTAGAGCACGTAGCGCTCGACTTCTTGGAACGGCACAAATCCGGTGGCGCAGCCCCAGTAGTCCTCGCAATTCTTCACGCGGTCCAAGACCCGGCGGAAGTTGTCGGAGTAGGACAGCCGCCACGGGCCCGTCGTGACAGGGCCAGCACCGTCGTTGTATGCGTCGTATTCGGCCCAGTTCTTGTCACTCCAAACGTGTTCCGGAACGATGTAGGTGCCAGAGTCGCCCTTGTAGATAACGACTTCGGCATGGAATCTCGGCGCCGGGAAGTTGAAGTGGATCTTTACCGTTAGATCGTCAACGATCTCAGCTTCCTTGACAAAGGTTTGGAACACTCCGCCGCCTCGAACTTCGCTGCCCAATTCGGCAAGGGTGTTGAACGTGTAGGCCACGTCTTCAGCGTTGAACTCTTCTCCGTCGCTCCAGAGCACGCCATCGCGTAGGTTGTAGGTCAACTCGGTTGCGGCGGCGTTGTATGAGAAGCTTTCAGCCAGCCAAGGGTAACTGTTTCCGTTCAGACTGTCAGCGTAGAATAGCGGTTCGTGGAAGAAGATCACGCCCTTCTGGTGCGTACCGCCAAGTGCATACGGGCTCCACATACGGAGGCTGACGCCACCGCCGAAGCGAGTGCCTACCACAACTGTTTTGTTGCGCGGGACACCGGATACGACTTCTACCTCTCGGACGACCTCAACTTCCTTTTCGACCTCGACGACCTTCTCGACTTCAACCTCTTTGACGACTTCCACCTCAACGGCGACTTCTTTCTCGACGACAACCGTCTGGACCACTGTCTCGCCAGCGACTTGGACTTCCTTCTCGACAACTACCGTCTGGATCTCGGTAACTGGGACTTCGACTTGCCTCTCGACGACGACCGTCTGAACGACCGTCTCGCCAGCGACTTGGACCTGCTTCTCAACGACGACTGTCTGGACTACGGTCTCGCCTTTGACCTGGACCTCTTTCTCGACAACTACCGTTTGGATCACAGTCTCGCCGCACGCAAAGGCCAGACTCAACGCTGCCAAGATTGGCAGCAATAGAAGGCTCTTGTGGACTTTTGGCACGTTAAATTTCAAGTGTTCAACCTCCATACAAGGTTTGGTATCACGTATTGCGGTGTCGGCTAATCGTTTAAAACAACGACCGCGCGCCGAAACTGCACAAACTTCGACTCTAAATCTCCTCAGGTTTGTCGTCAAACCAACACACGTCGTTGCACGTATGGAGTCGATGCAGGGTGTTGTACGCTGGAAATCTTAGGTGCGAATTCCATTCAACGCCCATATCCTGATGCAAATCAACACACGATCTATCGTAAAGCTCCGGCTAGCCTTCCCACTAATGTCCTTATTGGTGGTAGCGGCGGTTTCTGCGATCTGGTCAGCGTGTACCAGCGCAGAGCCGACTGCGACACCGGAACCGACGACACAAGCGAATACTGCCACATCCGAATCCGTTGTCGCCGTAGTGCCAAGTGGTCAGACATCATCCATTGAATCGATCGACGAGATGATGAATGAAGCCGTCATGCCTTTCACTAACATCGCTCCGCTCGCCTTAGTCGATCCTGAAACTGGTGAAGATCTGTGGATGATCGAGAACCGACACCCTGGCGTTGCGATCTTCGACTATGACCGCGACGGCGACATGGACTTTTACGTGACATCCGCCGAAATCGAAGCGCTCCTGCCCGACACTACCGGCGGCCCCAACCGTCTATTCCGCAACGATGGCGATCATGTCTATACGGAAGTCGCTGAAGAAGCCGGTGTCGACCTCCCCATCGCCAACAGCACCGGGGTTGCCGCGTGCGACATCGACAACGATGGGTTTCAGGACTTGTACGTGGCTTCCTACGGTCGGATCGGCGACAACTTGGACTATCGCGCCGCCCGCTTCTACTCCGAGCTACCAGCCATCATCAAAGACCGGCTCTTCAGAAACAACGGCAACGGAACTTTCGAAGAGATAACCGAAACCGCATTGGGTGACGCGGCTAATCTCCGTTCAGGATTCAGTGTCGGTTGCGCCGACGTCAACAACGACGGCTGGATCGATATCTTCGTCAGCAACCGCGTCGACCAGGACTTCCTATGGTTCAATCGTCCCGATCATCACGGTCACTACAACGTTCTGTATCTGAACAACGGCGATCTGACGTTCTCCGATATCACCGAAGAAGCGGGGCTTAGATATGGTCCGATCCTCATGCGGGACCCGTTCGGCGATGACATCGGATGGCCGGATCCTGTAACTGGTGAGATCGTGCCCGGTTACAACCCTGATCTCATCGACGCCTCCGGAGAGTACGTGGGCGAACCCACCGGACAGACGTTGGCGGCGCTGTTTTTCGATCACGATGATGATGGCGACGCCGATCTCTGGCTCGCGGATGACGGAAGCCGTTTGAAGGTGTTCCGCAACGACTCGACGAAGACGAATGTGAAGTTTACGCAGATCAGCCGAGCGATGGGGATTGACATGATGGGTGCGTGGATGGGTTTCGCGCTCGGAGACTACGACAGTGACCTTGACCTTGACATCTTCATCACCAACATTGGATACCATCCGTTGACGCGGGAAGCACCGACTACTCCATCCGGCGATTGCGCGTACGGGCATCAGTACGGGTGGGGAACATGCTTTCACTTCCTGCTAAGGAACGATGGGATCCGCGAAGTCGAAGGCGTCGGCACTGTCGGCGTATTCAACGATATCGCCGGGGCTACGTACGTTGCTCCCAACGAGGTGATGCCGCCGATGGCACTCGACCCAACCCAGATCAATGAAGAATGGCAGGTCCCGACGGGATTAGCCGCGTATGACTTCGGTTTCGGCACCGTTTTCTTCGATTATGAGAATGACGGTGACCAAGACCTTTACTGGCTAGGAGCTATGTCGGACCGTGGTGAGGCGCCAAGCGGCCACCTGTTCCCGGGTGCAGGACGGATGCTGAGGGGCAACGGCGCGGGTGATTTCCAAGACATCACCGTCGAAGCCCGCGTGCTCGACATCTTGGGCGTAGACTACTCGGTTCTGAATCCCGATGACCCCGATTTCGACCGCGCGGAGCAAAGGATAAGCCCAGCGTTTCATGAAAACGGCAAAGGTCTCGCCAAAGGAGACCTAAACGGCGATGGGTACGTCGATCTAATCGGCACCAACAGCAACGGTTGTCGTTTGGTCGGTCAAGACGAATGCAACTGGGAACCGGGGCCCCTCTTCATGTGGATGAACGCCGGCGGCGACAGCAGTTGGTTGACGATTCGTCTCATCGGCGGAATGGCCGTAGGCGACATCGGTAGCAATGCCGACGGTATCGGTGCACGCGTCTTTGTCGAATACTCCAATCCCGGCGGCTCACCAGGCGAGCAGATGCAAGAACTGACAGGCAGTTCGACTTTTCTATCGATGAACAGCTTGGAACTAACCTTCGGTCTCGGCGATGCCGATATGGTTGACAGGATAAGGATCGAATGGCCGAGTGGCACTGACCAAACAATCGAAGATGTCGCAGTGAATCAACGGATCGAGATCACCGAAGGCCGACCTTTGCAATAACCTGTCAACAGTTCTCAATCGCCATACATCCGCCGTGTTACAGCCACAGAGACCCGAAAATCTAGATCCGCAGATCGAACGCGCGATCGCGATGACTCGCATCATCAAGCCGCCGCGCCGGGCCTTATCGACCTTTGGCTCGACGGTAATCCAATACCACGTCGTATCTCAACCGGTTTACGAGGGGATATTCGAAGACGAGCACAAAGATACTGTGATCCGGCACGGATTGGTCAGAGCTGACCGGCCACAGATCGTGACTCCCGGGTATCTCTCGAAAACAGAAGGATTCGGGAAAGAGGCGTCAGAGTATCTCGACTACTTGACGAACCGATACGGCGCCGACTCGTCCGGCCTCCTCTACAAGTACAAGAATGAGCCGCAGTCAACGGATACGGTTGCGGGCGAACCGATGCAAGTCGCATCGAAAATCGGCGACGAGTTGGAACGAGAAGATAAGCAATTGCACACCGTGTTGCTGGGGGTGGACGAGTTGTGGGACGTTTCGGTGATGAAGTTCATCTACGAGTTCACCAACCAATCGGCGCAGACCAACTTCAGCGAACTGGATGAGCGCAACCTGTTCGACGACGAGGGCGGCGTGCCCCGCGACGCCCGTCTACGGATCGAAGACCTGCTCCAGAGAGCCCATCGAAGAGAAGTCGACCCGTCGATCGTGCATGAGGAACTGATGCGTTGGGGTCTCTTCGAGGAGTATCAAGAGAGGTTTTTCAGACTTTTCCGGCGTAACAGCTAGGCGTCTCTAACATCTGCCCCAGCAGCAGCCATCGCATCGATAGCGGCATCCGAGTCGCCCGGATTAAGATCAACACCTTTCATGCAGTCTCGATAGACGACGGTCTTGAACCCGCGTCTGCAAGCATCAATTGCGGTCTCTTTGACGCAGTAGTCCGTGGCGATCCCGACGATATCTACGGTTTCTATGCCGTGTCGTCTCAGGATGCTTTCCATCGCCGTGTCAGATTCCGCATCGGTTTCGGGGTCGCGAACTGAAAATCCTGAATACCCGTCTTCGCCACTAGTGCCCTTTCGCACGATCTCATCGTCTAGCGCGACGGGTAGTTCCGGGTAAAACTGTGCGCCCCAACTATCTGCAACGCAATGCACGGGCCAAATTCCGCCGTCTTTTGCGAAGTGGGGAGTTACTTCCGGGTGCCAGTCCTGCGTGTACACGATCAACCGCCCTTCGGAACGCGCGGCGGCGATCATGCGATTGATGTTCGGAACCACCGCTGGAGCGTCTGCTACGTACAGGCTTCCTTCGGGATCTACAAAATCGTTCTGCACATCTACTACGATGAGCGCGGTTTTGGACGTTGACATGGACAGTCTCCCTGAATCTCCGCCATCGTATATGCGTAGAGTTTCGCATATCCTATTTGGATCAGATCAGATGACGCAGAAAATCTGCGCGATACGAGTGAAAGGCATCCTGAGATGACAGGCCGGTACAAGGCAGCGATTGTTGGTTGCGGCGGCATCGCACACGCCCACATGGAGGGATACTCGATGATCGACGCCGTCGATGTAGTGGCGTGCGTCGATCCGATCCCGGAAGCCCGTCAAATGTATATGGACGACTGGGGAATACCTAAGTCGTATGCGACGTTGGAGGAGTGCGCTTACGACGCTGAACCAGATATCGTCAGTATTTGCACTTGGCACCTGCTCCATGACCCGTTAACGGTTGAGGCGGCCGGTTATCCGTCGATTAAAGCCATCATCTGCGAGAAGCCGATGGCGATTGGCATGGGACGTGCCAATCGTATGGTAGAAGCCTGCGACGCGAACGATACCAAACTGGTGATAAGCCACCAGCGGCGATTCACTCCCGGTTGGAACAAGGCAAAGGAACTCGTCGAATCCGGAGCGATCGGCATTCCCCTAAGAGTCGACATCCGCGTCAAGGAAGGTCTCGCGAACTGGGCCACCCACTCCATCGACGGTGCGAAGTTCATCCTCGGTGATCCAAAACCACGTTGGGTGATGGGCGCAGTTCAACGCACTACCGATAAGTTCGAACGAAACACGCCGATCGAAGACTGCTGCATCGGCTTGGCGATGTTCGATGATCCGCTACAGTTCTTCATCCAGTCCGACCTCTGGGACAACGATTGCGACGCCGGCAAGTTCTTCATCCGCGGGACAGAGGGCATGTTGCACGTCCGCGAAACCATCCTCAAACTGTTCAACGCTGAAACAGGCGGATGGCAAGACGTCGATCTCAACCTGCAGGAGGGCGACCAGGCAATCGGAGGCAACATGAACGCCAAACAGGTTGAAGAGCTTGTGCGCTGGTTGGATGGCGGCCCTGAACACCGGAACGCTGGTCACATCGCCCGTGACACCGTCGAGATCATGATGGCGATGTACGAATCGGCGCGCCAGAACAAGGTCATCCACTTGCCGATGGAGGAACAGGAGTATCCGCTCGACTTGATGATCGAGGAAGGCAAGGTCGTCGTCGAAGAGCCCGGCCGCTACGACATCCGCGGATTCTTGGACCGGAGCAACATTGATGAGGCCCGCTACACGCAGTTGAAGGACGACGGCATGAGCCACCATCAGATCATGCGCATCCTCCACGACGAGATGGTGCGTGGCTGATGCCGCTACGGGACTGACTCGTAACGCCGTTCGGTTTTGCGGGGAATAACCTGCGTATTCAGCGTATATTTGCGGTGTTTAATAGAGGTTATGCGGCGAATAGCGCTTGATTCGCCGCATATCTGCGGTGAATACGTGCTATAATCTCCGCATATGTGGTACAGAACTTACATCCACGACCTACCGGAATGGCCGAACTTCACATGGCAACACGATGCCGTCACTGATCTGCTCGCCAGTATCAGGCACGAGCAAGGCCTCCTGTTAGGCCGTATGTCTGGGATCGGATTCGACCTCAAACAGCAGGCTACGCTGAACTCGCTCACCGATACCGTTGTCAAGACCAGCGAGATCGAAGGTGAAGTCCTAAACGTCGACGAAGTCCGGTCGTCCGTAGCTTCGCGTCTCGGTATCGAAATCGGCGGATATGTGCCCACTCACCGCGATGTCGAGGGCATCGTTGAAATGATGATCGACGCCACGGGTCAATTCGATACACCATTGACTAAAGACCGCCTGTTCGTTTGGCACGCCCAATTGTTCCCTTACGGATGGGGAAGTTCAGGCCGTATGGTCGTCGGTACATGGCGCAAACCAGAAACCGGTCCGATGCGCGTCGTGTCCGGCACCATGGGCCAAGAGCACGTCCATTTCGAAGCACCTGCTGCAGATCGGCTCGAATCCGAGATGGAGGCCTTCCTGAAGTGGTTCAACGCTCCTGACGGTCCAGACGATGTCCTGAAGGCCGCCCTCGCACATCTTTGGTTCGTCACGATCCACCCATTCGATGACGGCAACGGACGAATCGCAAGGGCTATTGCCGATATGGCACTGGCACGATCCGACGGTGTGCCGCAACGGTTCTACAGCATGAGTGCACAGATACGCAAGGAACGCCCAGACTACTACCGGACCCTCGAAACGACGCAGAAAGGCGACCTCGACGTCACGCGATGGATGGTTTGGTTCTTGGAATGTCTAGGACGTGCCATCGAAGCGGCCCAAGAAACCGTCTCCTCCACCATAACCAAGGTGCAGTACTGGGACAGCATCGCTCACGTGCCACTCAACGAGCGACAGTACAAAGTCTTGAGACGCGTTGTGAACGGATTCGAGGGTAAACTCACTTCCGCAAAATGGGCCAAGATGACAAAAGCCTCACAAGACACGGCCCTCCGCGACATAACCGACCTCATGGAAAAAGGCGTTCTCGAGCGCGGGCCAGCAGGTGGGCGCAGCACCAGCTATTCACTGGTCGACACCAAGCCAAGGTATTCGAATCGGGGTCAGCAGATGGTTATCTGAACCGGCTCGAAAGCTCTACTGGCTGCTCGGCATCTTCGAGTAGATGTGGTGCGCCAAGCGGCCGATGGGCATCGACTGGAGCCAGACCTTTCCGTGGCCTTGCAGAGTCGCGAGGAACAGACCTTCACCGCCAGCAAACATCGAGCGGAGGTTACCGGCTCGTTGGATGTCGTAGCTGATGCCCTCTTCAAACGCCACGATACAACCGGAGTCCACTCTCAGCCTCTCTCCTTGCAGCTCACGTTCGATGATCGTGCCTCCAGCAGACATGAAGATGTGTCCGTTTCCTTGGACCTTCTGAAGGATGAAACCCTCTCCGCCGAAGAACCCGGCGCCTAGATTCCTCTGAAAAGCGATCGTGATGCCAGTATCGGGCGAACCGCAAAGGAAAGCGTCCCGTTGTGCTAGGACCGTTCCGCCCAAGGCGCCGAGGTCGATGGAGACTATCTTGCCCGGAGCTTCCGAAGAGAAGGCAACGATCTGGCTCTGGTTACTCGCGTTCGTGAAATGCGTCACAAAGATGCTCTCGCCGGCCAACATCCGCGCTCCAGCGTTCATGATGCCACCCAGTAAACCTCCACCGCCTCCCCCTGGACGTTTGCCCATCTTCGTGTCAAACTCGATGCCCGGCTCCATATACATCATCGCGCCCGCCTCGCCGATGACCTCTTCGCCCGGTGCGAGCCGGATCTCGAGCATCTGCAGGTCGTCGCCGATGATGCGATATTGAAAGTTACCGGCGTTGGTCACTGCGGTCGCCTCATTTGTTTGTCGCATGATTGAAGAAATCCTTTCAGGTTCGCTTAATGACCGTTATAAATCTTCGAGCTATGCGCACATCTGGTCCTAGACGCGACCATTAGCCCAAATCTCACTAGATACATAGGTATACGAGGCGCTTTGCGCCAAAGGTTCCATCCAGCGAGATTCAACGCCTTTGAATCGCTGGGCTCAAAGCATCTATCACCATGTTGGGATAATCGCGCCTGAAACCCAATCTCGCGAGCATTTCGGCGGATGACGACTCGAATACCGGCTGTCCGTTCCACTCAGAGACCACGAGCCGTCGGTTCGGTGACGACGCAGTTATCGAACCTATCAACGCAGTGACTGCATGCTCGATCGCGTCTTCGGACACGTCGGCAGTCTCGATACGCGATCCGTTGGAGTGAGCTACCAATGTTGGTCGGCAATTCCCGAAAATAACTTTGGTGTTGGGGTTGCGACTGCACGCGAGCAATCTGGCGGCCGACGACACTCCTGTCATAGAAGCTAAGGCGCGGTCAAAGACGAAACTGGGGTCGTTCGTCGTAACGACGCAGGGCACAGATTCAGCATCGGTGCCACCGTCCAGCGAACGCATCGATTCGATGAATTCGGTTTCTGCGAATTGGACTCCTGGCAAGCCTGTCACGAAATATCCCCTTCGCACTTTGCCGCGCAGCTCCATCAAGCCGAGTGCGAAGTAGATCGGACGCCATTCCCATCCGAGCCGATCAAGTTCGATGGCCCGTTTAGTCACGACACCATGCCTATGCAACAGCACCTCTGCTCTGCTGGTCGCCAGATGCTCTTCGTCCAAATCGGGTCCCAAAAAAGCGAAACGAGAAGTGGCCGACCACTTCGCCCCTGGTTCCAAGATGCCTTGAGTCTCACGCAATCGGTGGGCAAACTGCCGGCGGGAGACTCGGTTCAGTCCTGTGTGCCTTGTGTTTCGCGCGATGATCCTCGGTTCTGTGGGCATTGCTGAGGTGCGTGAGGCAGAAGATATTGAGACCGCCATTGCGACAGGCCATGAATCGCAAGTAACTAATCCTTGCAACGCTAGGTCACGCATGACGATCGCGAGTCTCGACGGCGTGATGTCCGCGATAGCCGCGAGTATCGTCTCGGGATCTGCGACTCCTTCGCTGGCGATGAAGTCGTAGACGTTACGGTCTTCGCCAGTCAAACTTTCAGAACCATGGAGGATCGCTTCGAGAGTTGCATCTGCTAGAACCGTCCTTGCTTGGCCTGGTCTTGCGAGTGCAACCCTTTTCGCTTCCCGCTGTTCATCGCTACAAAACACCCACGCAAATTCGCTGTCTTGGATCAACTCGTTCAGCCCGACGATTCTGAATCCATCGACCCTCGCAGGTAGTACGTTTCTCACCCACTGATCCGCCTCGATCGCTACTCCTTGGAGCAGGTCGATTGCTGCTGCAGCCGCTTCATCAGTTACACCCTCGGTAAGGTGCGAGATCCCGTGACGGGACAACAGAGCGGTTTGGTAGGTGAGAGGATCGGCGGGCTCCACTTCAGACCTGAGGATCGATAGCGTGCGCTGCTGGATGCGCGTCAGCATCGAGAGATCCAACCACTCCTCGACTCCCTCGTCCGTGAAAAACCCTTTCGCCGCGCGTGAATCGGCCATCAACTCGTCGAGCGCATCATGCAATGCGCTCGCTTCAATCGGATAGCGGCTCTGCAATACGGAGATTGACACTGGTCCGCTCCGCGCGAGAAAGCGTGCAACCACCTTTCTGACGGCCGCATAGTCGCTCGGAACGGAAACCGCGCGGCGATACTCTTCAGCCAACGACGATGCAACCCATCGAGTATCTATGCGTCCATCGACATCGAAATCGATCGCCTCAACCCTGCCCTGTGCTTGGAGTGAGCGTAACCATTGCCCCCAACCTGCCTCACTTCGCTCCGCAACCTCATCATTCGATAGATCGCCGATTTCTGCCAAGAGTTGCGCCAACTCGGTTTCAGTTCGCACCTTTGTCCCTGCGGCTGTCCGCCCAGCAATCGAAGACACATCCTCAATTGCTTCTTTTCTCAGTAATCCGGCCGCCTCAGGATTACGGAACAGCTGAGCGAGTGCGTCGCGATCAATATTTAGCGTTTGCAGACCGCGTTCCGCCTTCGGAGTATCCCACTGATACATCCAGAAATCGACGAAGTTGTGGTCCAACGACCTGGCGACGGGTGATGGAACGTCCGATTCGACGTACTTGACCTCAATTTCGCCCTTTTGGATATCGTCGAGGATCCGTTCTAGTCCCGGCATGTCCATAAAGTCTTCCAACGCGTCCCGATAGGTCTCCAAAACGATGGGGAAATCAGGAAACGACTTGGCGATAGCGAGCAGATCCTTCGATCTCAGACGTTGCAACCAGAACGGCGTCCTTCGGAACTGACCAAGCCCGGGAAGCAGCAGTGCTCGATACGCGTTCTGTCTGAACACAGCACCGAACAGAGGTGAATCGATCATCCCGTCCAGAATGAGTTCTTTCGTCTGCACGCTGGTCATATCGTCGATGAAGTCAGCAGGCATTGCATCGTCAGACTGCGGCAACCGGAACATGAACCCATCGTCGGACACCTGAACTTCCGGTTCAACCTTCTTACGTTTCATCAATTCACGCGCAATCGCGACCGACCATGGTCCATTGATTCGGCCACCAAAAGGCGAATGAACAACGATCCGCAGGTCGCCGATCGAATCCTGGTAGGCCTCCACGATGACCGTTTTGTCAGACGAGATGTTCCCTGACCAGCGGATTTGCCGTCTCACGTAGTCTATGACCTGCCTTGCGCCAACGTCATCGACAGGATATTCCGCCTGCAACCACTCGACGACCTCCAGCGGTGTGTGCTCATCTCGGACGAATGGCCTGATCCTTATTGCTACTTCTGACCGAAACTTCGCCAGCTCATATGACAGATCTAACGGTCGCCACGGAAAATCGCCGCGCCAGAACGGCATCCGAGGTGCCGCGCCTGGTGCTGGCTCGGCGATCACGCGGTCGTCATCGATTTTGGCTGCACGCCAAACCTGACTTCCTAACATGAACACGTCGCCCTCGCCCGACTCGAACACGAACTCTTCGTCCAACTCGCCTATCCGTGTCTTACGGTCCGGCAATACCACGGGAAACGCGCCTCGGTCCACGATTGCGCCGCCGTTGCTGATCGCCATCATGCGAGTGCCGGGCAAATGCTGTAAAACGCCGCGCGTCTCGTCCCAGTGGATGCGGGCTCGCAATGACGAGAAAAGTTCTCGCGGGTAATGCCCCGAAACGAGCTTGATCACGCCGAGAAAGTTCTCAAAGGTCAATTCGGAATAGGGGTAAGCGCCTTTGATAACGCAATAAAGGTCATTCACGCGCCAATCTTGAACTGCGACCGCTGCAACGATCTGTTGTGCCAACACATCCAACGCGTTGCGGGGCACTTCGACCTCCTCGACCCGACGATCCTGCATGCCTTTGGCCACGACCACGGCTTCCATCAAGTCCTCGGGGTGCGTCGCGTAGATCTTTCCTCTACTCGTGGCGCCGACGCTGTGGCCGGCTCTTCCGACGCGCTGCAACCCCTGGGTGACGGTTTTGGGTGACTGAAGCTGGACGACCAGGTCGATGCTCCCGATGTCGATACCTAGTTCAAGCGAACTCGTCCCGACCAGCGCCGGCAAGTCCCCAGCCTTCAGCTGTTCCTCAATGTCGCGACGCAACGTATCCGATAGGCTCCCGTGATGCGCCATGAATGGGCCTTCCACGCCGTCTGAACGATAGTTGCCAGCGCCTATGACCTCGCTGTCGTCCTCCTTGCTTTGCCTCGCCTGCCATGACGCATTTAACCGTTCCGCCGCATTCTCCGCCTGTCTACGACTATTCGTAAACACCAGTGTTGTGTCGTGCGCCTGGATGTCGTCCAAAACAGTGGGGATCAGCTTCGGCCAAAGGGAACCCGGATCCGATCCAACAGCCTCTACCATGCCGTGAACGCTAATCTCGATCCGCTTCGAACCCGGACAATCGACGATTGACACCTGACGTGGCTCTATCTGCAACTGCTCAACACTTACCTCTGAGACACCGACCGATTGCCCACCTAACAACCGAGCGACTTCACTCAAAGGGCGTTGCGTAGCTGAGAGCCCGATTCGCTGGAAATCTGGAGCTATCTGCTCCAACCGCTCGAGCGTGATACTAAGGTGAACTCCCCGTTTGTTTGCACACAGCGTATGAATCTCGTCGACTATCACGGTCTCGACCGTCCGCAGGATCTCGCGTGCCTTAGGGGAGGTCAGTATCAGGTACAACGACTCCGGCGTCGTGATGAGAATGTGGGGCGGATTTCTGACCATTCTGGCCCGTGCAGCGGACGGCGTGTCGCCCGTCCTGACCTCTGCCCTGACATCCGGTATCTCCAAACCCAACGCCCCAGACGCTTCTTCGATGCCTCGCATCGGTTCCCGCAAATTGCGCTCGACGTCGTAGCCGAGGGCTTTCAACGGAGATATGTATAGGGTGCGAATGCCACGTTGCTTCTCCAAATCCATATCTGAATAGAGTGCATCGAGCGCCGACAAGAACGCGGCCAAAGTCTTACCAGAACCCGTCGGGGAATGGATCAGAACGTTTTCACCGTTCTTGATTCTCGGCCACGCTTCCCGTTGCGGTTCGGTCGCTGTGCCATGGCATTCCGCGAACCACTTCACGACGGGCGCGCTGAATAGACTCAACGCATCAGTTTCTGTCGATAGGCCAAGCACCGTGATTCACACCATCGGTACTAGTTTAAGCGCGCCCCCGCTTCGAACTGCGGTGCAAATGCAAGTTCAAAAGATCGTGTCGCAGCCAGATCAGTTGCCGTCTGTGCTCCACATCCGTCGGCCCACGATCAATGTGATCACTGTGTACAGCGCATCCATGATCGGGAAATAGATCATGTGGGAGTTGACCGCCAAACCCGTCTCGCTGTCGGGGTTCAAAGTCCAGAACCACTCCCAGAAGAACAGCATCGCCAGAACGATCGAACCATAGAAAACGATACTCGCTCTTACGGTGGTCATGGTATCGGCATCTTCCATACGGTCCACGGCCCGTTTCCTCGCGATTCCTACTAGAAGGACGATCACCACACCAACTGCCATGAACCAATTGAAGATCTTCCAAACCGGGTACTCTTCTGAGCCGTCGTGATACAGCGGTGTAACCGCCAGATGCACCGCCACAGCGATAGCCATAATGATGAGAAACGCCGCAATGATTCGTCTGACGATATTCATATCGGTTGCCCTCCTGAAGTTACTTGGCAATCATTATTCCACGAAGCGGCAGAGCGAAGATTCAAGACTTACTGTTTCCCAACATTGCACAATTGCGCCTACCAGAGCTCCATCGACTCCTCGAATAGTGAACGTAGCTCTTCAGCACCAGTCGGCCTCGGTGCCAGTTTGGTCACTCGATGCTGTGGAAGCGTTCCGGCGACGAAGGCATCGATATCCGATTCGTGGTATCCAACACCTGCTAGACCGTTCGGCATCCCTAGGTCTTGAAGAAGTTGGATGATCTGCTCCGCCAATAACTCTCCGGCATCCTCATCGTCTACGCCATCGACATTTGCGCCCATCAAACGCGCCGCTTCCAAGTGGCGGGCCGGATTCGCCGATGCTGTGTATCTGAATACTGCCGGGGCGTTAAGAATGACCGACAGACCATGTGGTATTATCGCCCGTTCCCCGGGATACCCTTCAGGTTGAAAGTCCCGGGCGTTCCCAGCCACCGGATATGACATTCCGTGCGGGAGATGCACGCCAGCCGTCCCGAATCCGACGCCAGCCGCCGTCGCAGCGAGGCACATGTTCGCCCGCGCCTCATCGTCGTCAGGATTGTTGACCGCTTGCCGGATGTTCTGCGAAACGATCTCAATCGCCTTAGCCGCCCAGACGTCGCTCATCGGGTTCGATCCCTGATACGCCGGGCGATGCGCGGGATCAATCGGCGCTTCACGCCGCGTGTATGGCAGCGCGGTGTACGACTCAAGTCCATGACAAAGCACGTCAAATCCGCTAAAAGCCGCCACGTTGCGAGGCATTGACCTCGTATTCTCAGGGTCGACCAACCCCATGTTCGGCTTCAGAGCCCGGTTTGCGATGCCCGTCTTGGCGTGCATCTCCTTCATGTCGAAGATCGCAACCCCGGAGGTCTCACTACCCGTCCCAGCCGTAGTCGGAACCGCGATCAACGGTTTCAACGCACTCGGGACGGGCGTTCCCTTGCCGATGGGAGCGTTCACATACTCCAGAAACTCTGCCGGATGCGAATCGTAAAGATTCGCGGCTTTTGCGGTGTCCATCACCGAACCGCCACCAACCGCCACAAATCCGTCGAAATCGCCCTGCTCTGCGAACCTAATTGCGTCCGCGAACGAAGCGTCGGTCGGCTCTACGCTCACATCTGCATAGACCACGCACTCGATCCCCTCGTCTCTCAGCGACTCCAACGAAGCGGACAAAGCCATCGATTCGAGCAGGGATTGGTCGGTCAACACCATCGTCCTTTTGACACCCAACCGCTTCATCTCGAAACCGAGTTCTGCGGTTACCCCGGAACCGAACTTGATGCTTGCCGCATCCATCGCGAAAGCAGTTTCCAGTCGTTCAGCCATCTCGTTTCTCCGCTCGATTGTTCGACTAAGTGCAGACACGCCCTTCGATCAGGATTAAAGTATGCACCAACTCGCATCTGGCAACAGCTAATCAGACGATTGACTGCATATCGAAAAGAACTGAGCGTCGATCTCTACGAGTTGACGATGTCGCAGGTTTTTTGGCGTCGGCGAATCGATGGCCAGGCGACCTTCAGTCTTTTCTTCCGCGGTTATCCCAGGGACCGCGGCTACTACATTGCTTGCGGCATCGACCAAGCACTAAATTTCCTCGAAGACTTCCACTTTTCCGGTCGAGACATCGAAGCCATTCGACAACTGACTCCGTTGGACGACGATTTCATCGGCTTGCTGTCAGATATCCGATTCACTGCTGATGTTCGCGCCGTCCCTGAAGGAACAATCGTCTTCGCCGACGAGCCACTCTTGGAGGTTACCGGTTCGTTAATCGAAACCCAGATCGTCGAGACGATGCTCCTCAACATGGTTACCACCGCTTCACTGCTCGCCACCAAAGCATCACGCATCGTCCAAGCCGCCGCAGGAAAACCGGTAGTCGATTTCGGAACCCGTCGCACTCATAGCGAAGAAACGGCTATCGAAGCGGCGCGTGCCGGATACATCGCAGGTTTTGCGGGCACCAGCAACGTCAAGGCAGCCGTGATGTTCGGTATGCCGGCACTCGGCACGATGGCACACTCTTACATCCAAGCGTTTGGCGACGAGCGCGCAGCTTTCGGTGCCTACGTGGACGAATTTCCTGACTCGACGACTCTGCTGGTTGATACCTACGACACTCTGGAAGGCATCCGACACGTCATCGGAGTTGCTAAAGAAGCCCTTAAGCGCGATTGTTCGGTAAACGCCATTAGGCTAGACAGCGGTGATTTGGGCGAACTGGCGATGTCAGCCCGCAAGATGCTGGACGAAGCGGGACTAAACGACGTTCAGATCATTGCCAGTGGAGGTCTCGATGAACATAGCATTTCAAATCTGGTCGACAAGAAAGCTCCGATCGATGCCTTCGGCGTGGGCACTCGTTATGGCACGTCTGCAGACGCGCCGTACATCGATTCGGTTTACAAACTTGTAGAGTTCGATAATCATCCGATAACCAAACTCAGCGCATCCAAGCAGACTCACCCATGGGCGAAGCAGGTCTACCGCAAATTCGGACATGACGAAATGAGCAGCGACATCATCACTCGCGCCGGTTTCGCGATGCCCATTGATTATTCAGAAGCACTTCTTCAACCCGTGATGGAGGAAGGCCGCCGTATCGCTCCTAGAGAATCACTGGATACCCTTCGTGATCGTGTCGCGGTGAATCTCAGGCGGCTGCCATCGCGCCATCGCAAACTGCGCGACCCCGAGCCATATCCGGTCGACTATTCGGCTGATTTGGCAATCGACACTTAACACTTAAGTAAATCCACCACGCAGTTCATGCCAGACATTCAACTCCCAAACCACGCTAGAGCCGTAGTGGTCGGGGCCGGCATCGCTGGTTGCAGCGTCGCGTATCACCTGACGAAACTCGGATGGCGAGACATCGTCGTAGTCGATCAAGGTCCGCTCTTCGAGACTGGCGGCTCAACCACGCACGCACCCGGCGGGGTGTTCCAGATCAACGCATCGAAGACGATGACCAACTTCGCCCAGTACACGATCGACGAATGGTCGCGTCTCACACTCAACGGCAAACCGGTCACCAATCCTGTAGGCACGCTTGAAGTCGCGTGGACATCCGAGAGATGGACCGACCTCAAGCGAAAATCTGGATATGCGCTCAGTTGGGGTTCGGAAGCCTACTTGATCAGCACCAAAGAGGCGCAAAATCTGTTCCCGTTGCTCTCCGACCGCATCTTGGGCGCGCTGTACGTCCCGTCAGATATTCAGACAACGGCCACTCGACCAGCAGAAGCGATGGCCCGCGCCGCTGAAGCCAAAGGCGCAACCTTCCACGGCAACGTCGAAGTTACCGGCTACGACATCGCCAACGGTCGTATTCGCGGTGTCAAAACCTCAAATGGTGACATCAAGACCGACATCGTCGTCGCCGCAGTCGGCATCTGGGCACCAAAACTCGGCGGATTGGCAGGCGTCCCAATCCCACTGTCTCCAATGCAACACATCTACGCCATCACCGGGCCGCTTCCAGAACTAGCTGACGAGACTGAAGAGATCACTCTACCACTCGTCCGCCACCAAGATCGTTCCATGTACTTCCGGCAAGAGACCGAGTCCGTCGGTATCGGATCGTATCTCCACGATCCATTGGTCGTTGACGCGTACGACATTCTCAGCGTTGAGGACGCACCAGTCGCGCCCGCCGAGATGCCATTCACTCCTGAGCACTTCGATGCAGCATTGGAAGCTGCTGGTCAAGTGATGCCCTGCCTCCAAGGCGTGGAGCTGACGCGCAAATTCAATGGCCTATTCTCTTTCACTCCAGACGGGTTCCCGATTCTCGGGGAATCCCCGCAACTGGCCGGTTTCTGGTCTGCGCAAGCAGTCTGGATAACCCACGCCGGTGGCGTTGGGAAGGCCGTAGCCGAGTGGATCGTAGATGGCGAGCCATCCGTCGATCTCCGTGAGTGCGACATATCTCGCTTCCAATCCCACGCCTACAATCCGACCTATGTACGCATGAAAGCCGCCCAGCAATATGACGAGGTCTACGACATCATCCACCCGATGGTACGCAGCAGTTTCCCCCGCAACCTGCGGCTGTCGCCGTTTTACGAACGGCAACGAGAACTCGGCGCAGCCTTCTTCGAAGATGCTGGCTGGGAACGGCCCCGTTGGTACACAGACAATGCCAATCACTTTGATGGCCAAACCATCGCTGGAGATTCACGAAGCGACTGGGAGGCGGAGAACTGGTCGCCGGTGATCGCAACCGAGCACGTTGCAACCCGAAATGGCGTCGCGATGTTCGATGCAACTCCCTTCGCAAAGTTCGAGATCAGTGGAGCGGACGCGCTCAGAGCCCTGCAGCACCTGACGACCAACCAACTGGATAACCCCGTCGGTTCGATAACTTACACCCCGATGCTCACCCCGAACGGCGGCATCAAGGCAGACATAACCGTTACGCGTCTCGCCGCGGATCATTTCTTAGTGATCACCGGAGGTGCAACCGGTCCTCAGCACCTGAACTGGATCCGAACTCAAATGCCCGTGAATGGATCAGTCACGATCACCGACGTCACGTCTTCGCAATGCTGTGTCGGTTTGTGGGGGCCACACGCTCGACACGTGCTCGAAAGCGTGTGCGAAGACGACATTTCTAACGCTAACTTCCCGTACATGACCGCCAAACCGATAAACATTCACGAAGTGCCAGCCCTAGCCCTGCGCATCTCCTACGTTGGCGAACTCGGATGGGAGATCTACGTCCCATTCGAGTGTGGCCAACGGCTCTGGGACATCTTGTGGCGAGCGGGTGAACCCTTCGGGATCGCCGCCGCAGGAACCGGCGCGTTCGACTCCCTTCGCTTGGAAAAAGGCTACCGCTCTTGGGGAACAGATATCCAAACCGATTACAACCCCTACGAAGCGGGCCTCGGATTCACGGTGAAGCCCGACAAAGGCGACTTCATCGGCAGAGACGCGTTGGTCTCCACGAAGGCATCTGAAATCACACGAAGGCTCTCTTGCATCACATTGGACGCCCCCAGATGCGTCGTCATGGGCAAAGAACCGATTCTTGACGGCGACCGCGTTATTGGATACGTAACCAGCGCAAATTTCGGACATTCCATCGGCATGCCCATAGCTTATGGCTATTTGCCGACCAGCCACACCAAACCCGGAACCGAAGTAGACATCCTCTACTTCGGTGAGCGCCTCCGGGGAACTGTCTCCAGCGAACCGCTCTACGATCCAAAAGGCGAGAAGTTAAAAGCGTAAAAGAATCGAGGTTATCCAGTGCCACAAACACTAGTTATCGACGGGCTTAAACGCCGGCATTGGCCGATCAATCTGCGCCAGAGCGGCAACAGCGACGCACGCATGTTGATCTCTACTCGCATCAGAAAGTCGCCATGGTGGCACCTCTCAAAAGCCGCCGGATGCTGGGCATACACGACCTACAACCACCTCTACCACCCGCGCGCCTACGTCAAACCAGAGGACGGCGGACTGCTCGAAGAGTACAAGTTCCTGACGCGGCATGTAAGCATGTGGGATGTCGCCGTCGAACGTCAGATCCAAATCAAGGGACCCGATGCCGCCGATTTCGTCAACCTACTCATAACTCGCGACGTCCACTCCATCCTTCCCCCTATGCAGGCGCGCTATGTCATCTTGTGCAACCAATATGGCGGCATCATCAATGATCCCGTGCTCCTCCGCGTCGCCGACGACGAGTTCTGGTTCAGCATCTCGGACTCAGATGTCCTCCTGTGGGCGCAAGGCGTCAACTCATTCGCCAAATTCAATGTCAACATCCACGAGATTGATGTTTCCCCCCTACAGATCCAAGGCCCGAAATCAGCGCCATTGATGGAGAAGATGTTTGGACCGCATGTTCGCGAAATCCCCTACTATGGCTTAATGCACGAAACCCTCAACGGCCATCCCGTGACGATCTCCCGTACCGGGTTCTCTGCCGAGATCGGTTTCGAGATCTACCTGCATGACGCAACGTTCTACGCCGATGACATCTGGCCATACATTCTTGAGCAAGGCGAGGAGTTCAATCTAGGCGTCATCGCTCCGAGTCACATCCGCCGTTTGGAGGCCGGGATCCTCTCCTACGGTCAGGACATGGACATCGAAAACAATCCCTACGAGGTCCGACTCGGATGGCAGGTAGACCTCGACAAAAAGGCCGACTTCATCGGGAAAGACGCCTTAACCAAGATCAAATCAGAAGGTGTCAATCAACGTCTAGTCGGACTCGAACTCGGCGGCGAACCGATCACTTGGTACAACGAGGATTTTTACCTCGTTAAGGACCGAGACAATGGCAACGACATCGGCTACATCACCAGCGCATTCTGGTCGCCGAACGTCGATTCAAACATTGCGCTAGCCGTCATGTCGCGATCTCATTGGAAACGAGGTACCGAGGTCAAAGTCCAGTTGCCCAAAGACGGCATCGTTGATGCCAAGGTCGTGCGTGTCCCGTTTTTCGACCCGACCAAAGAGGTGCCCAAAACCATCCTGTAACACCAAACTATATACTCATCGGCCAAAACCACATGACCAGCGGAAGCGACACCGCAACGATTACCACGATCAACGGCAGTCCCAACCGCAAATAGTCACTGAATTGATATCCACCCGGCCCCATGACAATGGTGTTCGACTGATGGCCGATCGGCGTCAGAAACGCGGAGGATGCACCTATCGCAACCACCATCAAAAACGGGTCCGAGTTTGCGCCTAGAGTCGCCGCCACCCCGATCCCGATCGGCGCCATCAAGATCACTGCTGCCGCGTTGTTGATAACCGCGGACAACAGCATCGTCGTCACCAACACCATCCCCAAAGTCGTCCATGCCGGCATTGAACCACTGATCTCCGAAATCGCCATCGCGATGCGCGCCGCTCCACCTGTCGTCTCCAGCGCTTCACCCACTGGAATCATCGCCCCCAACAATATGATCACCGGCCAATCAACTGCCTGATACGCTGCTTGTAGCGTCAAAAAACGCGTCAACAACAATATCGCAGCAGCACCAACAAACGAGATCTGCACCGGCACTATGTTGAGCGCCGACAGCAATACTGCTGCAACGAAGACCGTTAAAGGAAAGAAGAGCCTCCGTCGTTGCCCAATCCTGAGCTCGCGTTCTGCTAGAGGCAAAAGTCCCAATCGCGGCAATGCCGCCTGCACCAACTCTGTTTTACCTTGAAGAAGCAACACATCACCTGCCCGAAACACAATTCTTCCCAAACGGCGCGCCAACCGTGTTCCTCTCCTCGAGACTCCAAGCAAGTTCACGCCATACACCGCGTGCAGGTGCAAACTCCTCGCCGTCCTTCGGCGCATCATACTGTCCGGATCCACAATCGCCTCCACCACCATCACCTCATCCGAATTCAAAGTTTGGTTGAAATCCTCACGAATATCTCTAGACCCTTCAAGCACCAAACCCGACGAATCGACGAACAATTTCAGATCCTCTGGGTCAGCCTCGACGATGAAGATGTCGTCTGCGTCGATCACCTCGTAACTCGAGGGTGCACCGTATACCGTACCGCGATGCAGCAAACCAACTATTGCCACATCCTCCTCAGCAAGCTCCTCAAGATCACGAATCAGCTTCCCCACGAACCTCGAATCTGCCGGCACTCGCACCTCGGTCATGTAGTCCTCGATATCCAGCGTATCGCCCAACGCCAAAGGTGCCTGCCTCGCAGGAATTAACCGCCAACCAACTAACGCGATGAACAAAATCCCCACAATCGCAACGAAGATGCCGACGGGAGCAAAATCAAACATCTGAAACGCTGTCCCCGCCTCCTCTCGCCGGAAATTCGAGATGATGATGTTGGGAGGAGTCCCGATCAACGTCGTCAATCCCCCGAGCAACGACGCGAACGCCAACGGCATCAGATAACGCGATGGCAACTGCTTGCTTCTGTTCGCAACTCTGATCGCAACCGGCATTAGCAGACTCACTGCGCCAACATTGTTCATAAAAGCCGAGAAAAACGCCGTGATTCCTGACAAGCTCAATATCCGTAACACCGGGATGCCAGGAATTCGCGCATAGCAGTTGGCTATGACATCTACTACGCCCGAATTCTGGAGTGCCCGACTCAATATCAAAACCGCAGCAACCGTGATCACTGCCGGGTGCCCAAACCCTCGGTACGCCTCCGATGCAGGCACGATACCCACTAACGCCAGCGCCAGTAACGAAAGTAACGCAACAACATCGTATCCCCACTTGCCCCATACGAAAAGCACGAGCGCAACACCAAGCACGATGAATACGATCGACTCATCCATGAACCGGAAACTCCTCCGACACCTTTGCGAACCGCGCTAACGAAAACCCCATATTATCCTACAATCTCGCACGCCATTCAACAGCAGATCAATCAATCCGTGACATCGAACATTCGCCCCTTATTCGACCGCCTACTAAAAACGATTCGTCGCCGTCCGTGGTCGGCAAAATATTGACCCACGAGCGTTCCGCGAATACGATGAATCAAGCTAGTCATCCGAATTCTTTGAAAGCCGTGAATCGCGCCGCACTACGAGCCCAAATGAACAACCGGGAGCGTCACCGATGCCCATAAATCTCGCCGCAAACCTGACGATGATGTTCAACGAGCACGACTTCATGGATCGATTCGCGGCAGCGGCGAACTACGGTTTCAAAGGCGTCGAGTATCTCTTTCCCTATGACTACCCCGCAGACGACATCGGCGAGGCGTTGGAAACCAATGGTTTGCAGCAGGTCCTTTTCGATTTTCCGGCAGGAGATTGGGCAGGCGGAGATCGCGGTATCGCAGTCCATCCCGACCGCGTCGGAGAGTTCCAAGACGGTGTCGGTCTGGCCGTTGATTATGCGAAGACCCTCGGATGCAAAAGGCTGACCTGTCTCGCTGGCATCCCAGATGCAGGCACCGACACAGCGATTTCGGAACAGACGATGATCGACAATCTGCGATTCGCCGCGGACGCGGCAGCAGCAATCGGTGCCAACGTCCTCGTCGAGCCGCTCAACACCCGCGACGTTCCCGGCACGTACGTCTCGAAATCAGCGCACGGCGCTCGACTCGTCCAAGCCACCGACCGCGAAAATGTCCGCCTCCAGTTCGACGTCTACCACACTCAGATCATGGAAGGCGACCTTGCTCCAAAATTCACTGACCTACTGCCCTTGATCGGTCACGTCCAGATCGCTGACAACCCTGGCCGCCACGAGCCTGGATCGGGAGAGATAAACTACCCGTTCGTCTTCAGCCACATCGACCAGAGCGGATACGACGGCTGGATAGGGGCGGAGTACATGCCCGCGGGCGATACGGTGAGCGGTTTGGGGTGGGCCAGCGAATATCTCTAGCTGATTTTCACGCCGTCGCGGCCAGCTCTTCCTCTGCAACACCGCGCACTCGCGCTGCAACGTCTGGGAAATACGCGTCGAGGATCTGATCAACAATGCCATCCGAGTCAAGCTGCAACTGACGACGTTGATCCGCCGCCGTGCCGTGTTCAACGAACGCATCCGGCATCCCGATCCGGTGCACCGTCACGTCGTCGATCTCGGCATCGGTCAACGTCTCCAGTACCGCAGATCCGAACCCTCCAGCGAGGACGTTCTCCTCTACGGTGACTATCCTTCCGACACGTCGCGCAGTATCTACGATTAGTTCCGCATCGATCGGCTTGGCGAATACCGGATCCACGACACCGCAAGATATCCCGTACTCGGCAAGCCTGTCCGCCGCTTCCATGGCCGCCGCGCAAGACTTGCCCAAAGCGAATATCGCTAGGTCTTCACCGTCCATGATTGCAGCGCCCTTGCCGATCGGCAATTCGCGCAATTCCCCGTCCAGCGGCACCCCTTCCGCGGCACCTCTGGCGATACGAATCGCAAAAGGACCATCGTGCAGGTAGGCCGTGTAGATAAGGTGTTGCAGCTGATTCTCGTCACGAGGTGCCGCTACCACGGCGTTAGGCAGACATCGCAGGTAAGTAACGTCGAACGCGCCGTGGTGTGTCTTACCGTCTTCACCTACGATACCGGCACGGTCGGCGATCAGCTTCACCGGCAGATTCTGGAGACAAGTGTCATGCAGTATCTGGTCGAACGCCCGCTGCATGAATGTCGAGTAGATCGAAACGAACGGTTTGACGCCCTTCGACGCCATGCCCGCCGCCATGCTCACCGCATGTTGCTCTGCAATGCCGACGTCGAACACTCGATCCGGGAACTCTTCCATCACGTCAACTAGCCCGGTACCTTCTAGCATCGCCGCACTTACCCCCACCACTGACTCGTCTTCACGCATGATCCTCGACAGGGTTTCAGAGAACACCTTGGAGTAGGTAGGTGCCCCGGTACCGGCACCCAACGGGGAACTCGGTTGATGGAACTTGACAGGATCGTCCTCGGCCGGTTCAAATCCGTGCCCTTTGTGTGTCACGATGTGAATCAAAGGCACCGATCCCGTTGACATCATCGCTTGGCGTAACGTCACTTCCAACGCGTTGAGATCGTGACCGTCGATCGGACCTAGGTACTGGAACCCCATTTCGTCCCAGAACATCGTCGGCACAATCATGCCCGCCAGACCTGTGTTGAATCGTTTGACCAAGCGATAAATCAACTCGCCAGTCGGAACCCGCTGCGAAATCGACTTCATTCGTTCGATCATCGACTGAAACTCAGGATGCGTGATTAAGCGCTTCCGCCAGTTTGTCAAAAACCCGATGTTCTCAGAGATCGACATCCCGTTGTCGTTCAAAATGACGATCATTTTTTCGGGGTTCAAATGAACGATGTTGTTCAAAGCCTCAAAGCTGGACCCTGAAGTCATGGCACCGTCGCCTACCACCGCAACAGTCCAAGAATCCTTCTTAAGGTTCTCTGCGCTCTGTGCGATGCCCAATGCGATGGAGAGACCCGTTCCCGCGTGTCCCGCGCACAGCGTGTCGTGATGGCTCTCTGCCGGTTCGCCGAATCCCGACAATCCGCCTTCCAAGCGAATGTCTTGGAACTCGTCGCGCCGACCGGTCACGAGTTTGTGCGTATAGAGCTGGTTAGTTGTATCCCAGACCAGACTGTCTTTGGGACTATCGAATACCCGGTGCAACGCCAACGTCATCTCCACCACACCCAAGTTCGAGGCTAGATGGCCACCTCGCTCCGTGATCACAGAAATGATGGTGTCCCGTACCTCCTGAGCAACCTGTTCGAGTTCCTCTCTTGTCAACGCTTTAAGGTCGCTGGGAGCGTCTATGCGGTCCAATATTCTCTCGGCCGTCAAAAACTTTTGTACCTCGCAATCGCGGTTCCGACACAGCGCCGGATAGTGCCACAACGCTTACCTTTCCCTGTTAAGCAATATACCACGCAAGTAAGACTAAAGCTCAATACGAACTTGCAACACACTCACCTACACCTTCGCAACCCGGTGTTCTACACAGCCGCTGAATCGCTAACAACGCGATGCACACATTACTCCGTCGGCATAAAATGACCACACGCATTTAATGAGCGTCCGCTGACAATCACCGCAGTTCAAGTTGCAGAATATAGCAAAATCATTACGGTCCGAATACGATCTCCAAACGCTCCGCGGAGACGTTTTTGGCGGGCTAACCGCTGCTGTTGTCGGGCTTCCAGTCGCACTTGCTTTTGGCGTCGCATCTGGTCTCGGAGCGGTCGCAGGCATCTACGGCGCAATAGCAGTCGGTTTCTTCGCCGCAGTATTCGGCGGCACTAAGTCGCAGATCTCCGGCCCCACCGGCCCCATGGCTGTCGCTATGGCCGCCGTGGTCACCCTTGCTGGGCCTGACAATCTCGGTGAAGCGTTCGCCATCGTGGTCCTCGCCGGAATCATACAGATTTTGCTGGGCGTTCTAAAAATCGGACGCTTCGTCGCTTACACGCCGTACTCCGTTATTTCTGGTTTCATGTCGGGCATCGGCGTAATCATCATCATCCTGCAAACTCTACCCTTCATCGGCGTTGTCGCAACGCACGGCGGTCCGATCGATACACTTCGCTCCTTGCCCTCCGTGTTTCACGAAGCACATCTCAGCGCATTGATCATTGCCGTCATCACCCTCGCCGTAGTTGTCCTTTGGCCGCAAAGAATCCATCGCTTTTTCCCCGCAACTCTTGCTGCCCTCATCGCAGGAACACTTCTCGGCGTCTTATGGCTCCACGACGCTCCGGTTATCAGCGATGTCCCAACTGGACTTCCTTCCATCCAATTGCCGCACATCTCCGGCGCCTTCTTGGTCAAGGCGATACAACCCGCTATCATCATCGCGCTCCTCGGATCCATCGATAGCCTGCTGACTTCACTGATTGCGGACTCTATGACGCGAACCCGGCACAATCCGAACAAAGAGCTCGTGGGACAAGGCATAGGCAACTCGATCGCCGGCCTCATCGGTGGTCTGCCAGGTGCTGGAGCGACGCTCGGGACCGTCGTAAATCTTCGCGCTGGTGGACGGACACCTGTATCTGGCGTGATCCGCGCTAGTATCCTACTCGCCTTGGTACTGGGGCTAGGACAATATGTCGAAAACATTCCACACGCCGCTCTTGCTGGAATCCTCGCAAAGGTTGGATGGGACATCATCGACTGGCGATTCATCACCAGACTGCATCGCGTCCAGCGCGAACACCTCATCGTAATGGTCATCACCATGTTTTTGACCGTGTTCCTAGACCTAGTCACCGCCGTCGCAATCGGCCTGATCGCCGCCGGAATGGCCACCGCGAGACAACTCGAACGCCTTGAACTCGACAGCGTCATATCCGTGCCGATACTCGACCAGACGTTTTTCTACGGATACAAGGCCGCTGAAGCGATGGATATCTATTCTGCGCGTGTCGGCATGGTCGCTCTTCGAGGCAGTTTCACGGTTTCGTCCTCAAGCCGACTTATCACGACGCTCAGTGAGGACATCAGACACCACGAAGTCGTCATCATAGACTTCTCTGATACGGTCTACATCGACGACAGCGCCGCCTTGGTGGTCGAGCAGATGATCGACACCGCGATCGACGAGGATACCAACTGCATTCTCGTCGGCCTCGGTGGCGTCCCTGAAACTGCCTTGCGCGCTCTTAACGCCATCGATATGGTACCCGAACAACACATCGTCGACAATCTCGACGACGCCAAACCAGTCGCGCTCGGAATGCTCGGATTCGACACCGAACGCGATACCGCATAACTGCACTACGCAACACTCCTCCCATGTCCAAGAAACTCCAACAAGGCGACCGACTGCCAGATCTCACCTTCCAACTAGTCGACGGCGATGAATTGGCCCTGCCCAAAGGTATGCGCAGCCGCTACATTGCCCTCCTCTTCTTCCGCGGCGCTTGGTGAAGCTACTGCCGTAGGCAGCTAGGTAGCTACCAAGAAAAAATCGACGAACTTGAGGAGCTAGGTGCAACGGTTGTCGCCGCAACCGTCGGCACGCTCGACGAAGTCAAAGCGATGCGCGACGATCTAGACCTCACCTTCCCCGTGGCGTACGGCATGACCGAATCAGAATTTGCCTCGGTGGGCGGATGGTGGACAACCGATCATCACGGACGATACATGCAACCCGCAGAACTCCTCATCTCTCGCGGTGGAGTGATCTTCGGCTCAATGTACGCCTCGGGTCCTGTCGGCCGCATGTCCGTCGAAGAAGTCATCACCGCGATCGAATCACGCGAACAACGACGATGAACCTGCAGATGGCTGTCCGAGCCGACTTCCCGCGCTGGACGACAATCGCCGGCGGCATCGGCTACGCGGCGGTTGCATCCGTGGCAACTATCATCAGCTTTTTCCAGTGGAAAGAGGCGGAATTAGGGGACTTGGCACTGGTGCTTCTGATTGCAGCGGGGTGGGCGTGGCTGTGGACGGGAATCGTCAGGTTCCTCGACGCTTTGAGGCATCAGGCGTTGGGTCTGCTGTTGCTGATACTGTTCGCCACCGTCACGATCGCGAACAACATGTTCAACATATCCGAGACCAATACCCCGGTGGCGATCAATTCGTTCCCATACGGCGGATTGCTGAACCTCGACCTCCGAGATGTTGTCAACGTGGTCGGCATCGCTGCGATGGGCGTATCGACGGTCGTCAGCGTCCTACGACCGAGCAGGTTGTCAGCGGTGTACGATCGGCTGCGCAGCATGATCTCGACGATCAGAGGCGAGCCGGTGAAATGGATCGCCATACTTGGTGGCGTCCTTTGAGCAGGAGAGGCATTGTCCCGTTGGTACCACGCCGCCGAGTTGTTCTTCAGTTTCCCAAATCACGGGCTTCTCGACGCGCTTGGGTTCGTTTACACATGGAACCGTATCGAGGGCACATACATCCTCTACCTTGAAGCTGCCATCCTCATCCTCATGATCCTGTACGCCGATCGAATGCAGGCGAGGACGGCTCTTCGCATCGCCGCCCTGCTCGGATGCTGCGCTGTAACATGCATCGCCTACGTGGTGTCGTTCAAGTACGGCGAGATGGGTTGGTCCGCCCCCGCGCTGGTTCTACTGCTAGGGTCCGCCATCGCGGCGATGTTCAAACGGGTGAACGATTGCGAAGAACGCCGCCGTACCCCACTCAAGGCCTAGACGTAGTCCGACTACGGTCTCCTCTTAATCTCTCGGCACATCGTCACGACGCTGGCATCACTTCTTCGCCAAGTGAAAACACGCTCCGAAAATTCGCGGAGTATGATTTGTAATACAAACTAGTTTGTAATACAATGTTATGAGACATCGGGTCCGTCACATACCCACAAATGCCCCGACTGAAAGGAGACGACACATGCAGTCCCCAAACAGCAACCCCACTCCTGAATCCAGCTGGCGTACCATCCACGAAACCATCGATCACTCCCGCAGTTCAATGTACCTCGCCGGAACGTCAAACATCCTTCTACTCTGGGGCGGGATTATCGCGCTGGGATACCTAGCACAGCTCGGAATCTCATCGCTCGCCTCCGACTTTGCGGACGAGAACCCATGGTTCCCCGCTCCGTTATGGCTCGTCCTCGTCGGAATTGGAATCGTCGCCAGTAGCATCATAGGCCATCGTGCCAGCCAAAAAATGGCGGGCGGAGACGTCTCTCGCAGTGCCGGTTTCCGGGTATTCCTATTCTGGTTCGCGGTGGCAGCAGCAGCGTTTGTGATTCCCTTAGGCGCTGGAATGTGGAACGCCGATGCCGGCCCTATCATCCCGGGCGTATCTATCGGCGTCATATCCCTCGGCTACATCCTGTTCGGCATCATGGTCCGGTCGGAACTAGCCGTGATTGGAGCGGCGATCGGCGCAGCGTTTTTCCTCCCGTACCATTTCGCCGGCGATGCCGCATGGTTAATCACGGCGATTTTGATGCTGGCTATCGTCATCTGCGGTGCTGTTTGGCTACGTAGTAGAGGCGTCGAATGACCAATCAACCAGTCGAGCTAGACGAGACGATCCATCAGCCCACCAGGCTACGGATAATGACGCTCCTCGTCTCCCAATCCGAAACCGATCGTCTCGCTTACGGCTTTATCCAAAAGACGCTCGGACTAACCGGTGGTAACCTCACGACCCACCTCCGAAAGCTCGAAGAAGCTCAATACCTAAAGATCACCAAGGAGTTCCAAGGACAAAAACCACGCACTTGGCTCCAAGCTACTCCAGACGGACGCCAAGCCTTTGCCCTGTACTTTGACAACTTACGTAAAGTCTTAGACCCTGTCTACCAGCAGTAGTCTCACAAGCATCCTCAACCCCGGATGATCACGGAATCATATAACTCAGTCTGTCTCTCAATCGCAGCCCGATACCGCTTCCGGTGCGTATCCTGCGGCTCATAAACAGCCGCAATCTCCGGCATCACGTCATCCAATTCCTTCCACGCGCCCAACGCTTTCAAAGCTAGTATCGCCGCGCCCCGGCTCGTAGCCTGCTCTTCACGAGGAACATGCACCTCTCCCCCCAAAACGTCCGCCATCGTTTGCAACCACCAGGGTGAATTCGTCATCGCGCCACCGCCTGCGACGAACACTTGATCGTCGTCCATCTCATCCCTCAACAGATCCGCCACTAAAGAAAAGCGATACGCCACTGATTCCATCAATGCCTGCAGGATGTCCAACCCAGTGGTCGAAACCCGCACCCCGTTCATCACGCCACTAGCATCCGTCGACCATCCCACTGCCCTCTCGCCCGCAATGAACGGCAGCACCGTCAACCCATGCCCATCCGGAACCGTTACCGCCAGCGCATCATTCAACTCTTCAAGTTCCGGCAATCGCAGAGAGTTCAACGCCCACTCGACCACATTCCCCCCTTCACTGAACGCGCCCCCCAGCAACGTCCGGTCGCCGCCCAAGATATACCCCCACAATCCCCGCGGAACCACAGGCGTCGACTCATCGCCCGGATGGTCCACCACCAACCGCATCGCAGCTGTAGTCCCAACCGTCAATGCGATGTTCCGCCGATCCGTACATCCAGAGCCCACGTTCACCGCTGCACCATCGCCGACCGCCAAATAAAACGGGACGTCTGCAAGCTGCGGCCATCGCACCGAGTAAACTGGGCACAGTCCAGACTGCCCATCGCTGTACGGCGCCAACCTCGGCAAGTTCGTGGCTTCCAATCCGACTGCATCTAACAACCTCTCATCCCAACTCAACTCGTGCCGGTTAAGCAACCCGCTCCAAGCCGACACGCTGTAACTCGCCGGCACATTCGTCGATCCGAACCAATGGGAAAACATAAACGTCGAAATATCCACCCACTTCGCGATTCGTCCGAACCTCTCCGGTGCGGTCCGTCGCAACCACATCACTCGACCCGGCACGTACGAAGTGTGCTGCATAACGCCCGTGCGTTGATACGCATCGGCAACATCGATCGAACGTTGCAACTCCTGGACATCGGACGCCGTTCGCGTGTCCGCATACGTGTAAACCGGCGTCACCGCACTACCCCGCTCATCCACTCCTAAGATTGTGCTTGCCATGGCATCGAACCCGACTGCCGCTATCTCGTCGGCGTCATCCCCAGCCAGATCCAAAGCCCGATCAATCGCCTCCTCAGTCGCACGCTGAACCTCCTTCGCGTCCTCCTCATGCGTACCATCCGCCGCCGTCCGCTGCTCGTGCGCCACTGAAACCAACGTATGCGGTAGCGCATTCGCCTCGCCGTCATACAACCCGGCCTTCACCGCCGAACTGCCCATATCAACTGCCAGAATATGCGGCAACTTCACGGTTTCCTACCTCGCCGGGGAAATGTGCCACGGTAAGTAACTACGGCTACGGCGTGGCAAGATGCGCGAAGGGGGCAATGCTCAACTCCCCGGAAATGCGTACTTCACTAAAGCGTCTTCATCTACTTCCACACCGAGCCCGGGTCGATCAGTTACCTTGTAAAAACCGTTCTCGGGCTCGAACGGCTCTTTCAGAATCCGACTCTTCACCGCGTTCGCATGATGACTATGCTCCATGATCATGAAGTTTGGGCACGAAGCTGACCACTCGACCGTCGCCGCGACTGACAATATCCCGCCACCGCCGACATGCGGCGCAACCGGGATGTTGTAAGTGTCAGCCAGCGTCGCTATTCGGTGCCCCTCCGTGATGCCAGTGCGACCTATGTCATGCATCAAAATGTCATACGCCCTCCGCTCGAACTGTTCCCGCATCTCGTAACGAGTCCTCGTCCATTCTCCTATCGCCACCGCCATATCCAACGCCCGCGTGATCTCTGCCTGACCCGGAATATCGTCCGGCACTGTCGGCGACTCCAACCATGTGAAACCCAGCTTCTCCAACTCTCGCCCGAGCAGGATCGAATTGGCAACTGTCTGCCGCATGTGCGTATCAACCATCAGCATAATGTTGGGCCCGACACGCTCGCGCACCGCTCTGCAAATCTCCGCAACACCCTCGACATCCAGCAACAAGTGCAGCTTCAGAGCCTTGTACCCGTAGTCAACATGCTCTTCAGCCGTATCAGCAACTCTGACTGGATCGGTACCCCCCATACCGGCGTACAGCAAAACCTCATCCCTATATCGTCCCCCAGCAATCTTGTGCACCGGCTTGCCTATGGCTTTTCCGACGATGTCATACAGCGCGATGTCAGTCCCACCAATGGCGTCAATGTAGAACCCAGTGGGATGGCCTCGTTCTCGCATCGCACCATAGTTCCGAGTCCAGATTGCCTCGATGTCGAACGGGTCCCGCTCCATCACCAGCGGACGAACGATCTCGTGAACGATGGTCGCCGTCGTGTTCGGCGAGATCGGCGATTGAGCTTCGCCCCAACCCACAATACCGTCGTCCGTCTCCACCCGGACCACAGTCGTCTCATGATGATGCGAATATATCGACGTAAACGCCGAGCGGTCAACGTAGTAGTCGCCGAACTCGATCGTCGGAGGCCTCGAAGAACCCTCCGACTTCTCGTCCGCCCGCTCACTGATGCGCAACGGAAACGCGCTGACATCGACGATCTTCATGTACCTGCTCCACCTAATTCGACCAACAAATCTCATTGCATGGTAGCCGATACTGACACTTTTCGTTTCCCTACGCCGGATTAGGGTTGCTATTTAGTGATGCATACTTGACACATGGATTTCATGCAGCGCGCGCTCGATTTGGCGGAGGAGGTCGCTGGCGGATTGGCGCCGAGGCCGCCCGTGGGCGCGGTGATCGTCGCACCAGACGGCAAAACCATCGTCGGCGAAGGTGCAACTCAGCAGAATCCGGGGCCTCACGCCGAAGCAGTCGCGCTCACAAAAGCCAAAAAATCTGCCCGAGGCGCCACCATCTACTGCACTCTCGAGCCGCACCAAAACCATTCCACTACGCCTCCCTGCACCCAAGCCATCATTGACGCCGGCATAAAACGCGTGGTCTGTCCTACCGCCGATCCAAACCCTCTCGTAAACGAGCGCGGCTTCGAGCACTTGCGATCAGCCGGAATCGATGTCGTCAATCAAGTCGACGAGACATCGCGACAACGCGCGGACGAGTTGATCGAAGGCTTCACCAAGCATATTAAGACCGGACTCCCCCTCGTAACGGTCAAATGGGCAATGTCCCTAGACGGAAAGATCGCGACCCGAACATGCGACTCCAAATGGATCACCAGCCATGCCCCGCGCGCCCAGGCACACACCCTTCGATACCGCTCCGACGCAGTGATGACCGGCATCGGTACCGTTATCGCCGACAACCCCCGCCTCACCGCTCGCGACCCCGAATCCGGGGAACGACTACGTAACCGCCCCTATCTACGCGTCGTCATCGACAGCCGTGGCCGAATGCCAAGCGATTCGGCACTGCTGGAGGAAGAGGGGGAGGTTATCCAAGCCGTAGCGGTCAATGGCATCTCCAACCATCGATGCAACGTAGCCCTCTTACCCAACTTCGACAACAAATCCGTAGATCTCACTGCCGTAATCCGACACCTCGGCGAACGCGGCTGCCACAACATATTGGTGGAAGCTGGAGAGAAACTCACTGGCGAACTGTTCGACCTCAAACTCGTCGACAAGGTAGTTGCATACATTGCCACTGACAAGATCATCGGCGGCGACTCGGCGCTCTCTCCAGTCGGGGGCCGCGGTCCGTCCCTAATTAGTGGGAGCCCCCGGTTACGGCGTAGCCGCATCGAGCAGTTAGGCGACGAAATAGCGATAATTGGCTACGTCGATTACTCGGAGGAGACGCGTTCATGTTCAGCGGCATAGTTGAGGAAATCGGACGGGTTGCGGACTACAACCCGTCGAACGGCGTTCTTGCCGTCACCGCGGCGCGCGTGCTTTTCGGGGACGACGGGTTGCGAGTCTCCGAAAGCGTTTCGGTCAGCGGCGCCTGTCTCACCGTCACCGGCGTGATGTCCAACAGCTTCTTAGTCGACATCTCGCCTGAGACAAGGCGCTCCACCTGGTTTGCCGACCTCGAAGAGGGGATCCATGTGAACCTCGAACGAGCGCTGAAGTACAACTCCCGCGTCGGCGGGCACCTCGTCCAAGGCCATGTCGACGGTACCGGCCGCGTCCTCGAAGTAGAAGATGACGGCGATGCCAAACTTGTAACGGTGGACTGCCGAGAAGCCATCGGACGTTACATGGTCGAAAAAGGCTTCGTCGCCCTCGATGGAGTAAGCCTCACTACCTTCGACTGCACACCGACCAGATTCACCTTCACCCTCATCCCATTTACTGCGATTCACACCACTCTGGGCATCTTGAAACCCGGCGATACAGTTAACATCGAAACTGACTTAACCGGAAAATACATCGAGCGCTTCACCGCACGATAACTAACGGCCAACTCATGACTCCCGAAACTGGACGGATAGGACCCGAATCCGCGGCATCCGTCGAAAGCGCCATTGCCCGAATCCGCGCCGCGGGCATGGTCATCATGGTCGATGACGAGGACCGTGAGAACGAGGGCGATTTCGTCATGGCTGCCGAGGACGCCACCGCCGAGTCGATCAACTTCATGGCGGTGCATGGTCGTGGCTTGATATGCGTGCCGATGGAGGGGGATGATCTCGATAGATTGGGAATGCCGATGATGGTTCGGCACAACACGTCGCCGCATTCGACGGCGATGACGGTTGCGGTTGATGCGGCCTACGGTATCTCAACCGGCATATCATCCGCCGATCGCGCTCACACCATCCGCCTGCTGTCCGAAACCGAAGCCACATCCGAAAACTTCGTCCAACCCGGGCACGTCTTCCCCCTCCGCTACCAAGAAGGCGGCGTCCTCGTCCGCGCCGGACACACTGAGGGCTCCATCGATCTCGTCCGTACCGCTGGGAAACGCCCGGCAGCCGTCGTATGCGAGATCATGAACGACGACGGCACCATGGCCCGCCGACCCCAACTCGAAAAGATCGCCAAGAAACACCACATTCCCATCGTCTCCATCGCCGACATCATTGCATACCGACTCAGCCGCGAGTCGTTCGTCCAACGCGTCACCGAAACCCGACTTCCCACCCGCTGGGGCGAGTTCCGATGCGTTGCATACAAGAGCAATGTAGATCCCGCCGAACATCTCGCACTCGCCATCGGCAGCATCGACCCTGAACAGCCCACCCTCGTAAGAGTCCACTCCGAATGTCTGACTGGCGACATATTCGGCAGCCAGCGATGCGACTGCGGCGAACAACTCGACGCCGCAATGTCTCAGATCGCACAAGAAGGTGTCGGCGCTCTCGTATACATGCGACAAGAGGGACGAGGCATTGGCTTAATCAACAAACTCAAAGCTTATCGCCTCCAAGACAACGGACTCGACACCGTAGAAGCCAACAACCGACTCGGCTTCCAGACCGACCTCCGACACTACGGAGTAGGCGCACAAATCCTCCTAGACCTCGGCATCCGCAAGTTCCGATTCCTCACCAACAACCCCAAAAAAGTCGCCGGACTGGAAGGCTTCGGCCTTGAAATGGTGGAACAGATCCCCATATCCCCAAATCCCAACGTCTACAATCGCCACTACCTCCAAACCAAACGCGACCGCATGATGCACCAGATCGAACTCGTTGACGACGAGGGATCAGCCGCTGACGCGTCGGCGGCAGGACCGCGACGACATTTCCCAACATCCGCTTGAGGATTTCTGTCATGTCCGAGCCAGTGAAAAGCGCAGGCGAATCCCCTCCCGAATTTCTCGACGGGAAAAACCTCAAAATCGGCATCGCCGTCGCACGCTTCAACTCCGACATCACCTACAAGATGCGCGACCTCTGCCTCGCACGCCTACTCGAACTCGGTGTTGTCGTAGACCCGTCTCACATCTTCGAGGTGCCCGGTTCCTTCGAACTCCCCTTAGCCGCCCGCACTCTCCTAGACCCGCCAATCGAAGCTGACGCCGTCATCGCCATCGGCGCCGTCATCCGAGGCGAAACCGACCACTACGAACACATCGCCAACGCCGCATCCCAAGGCCTCCTACGAGCATCAGAAGAATCCCTGAAACCCGTAATCTTCGGTGTCCTAACCACCGACACCGTGGAGCAAGCGGTTGTGCGCATCGAACATTCGGCAGGTTATGCAGATTCAGTCGTCGAGATGGCTAATCGGCTAAAGGGGTTGCGACAAAGGCGGCGGGGCATCGGCATACGTTAGATCAACACCAAGCCAGCCTCACTCTACGTTGAATGCGTCAAACCAGACGATCAACGTTACCAAACAGACTCGGCAGATCGTGCTCACGAATACGGAAACCTGTCCCGTGATTCCTTGCCGATCCGCTCGACCTCAAGTACATTCGAATGTCAATTGTCACAACGCCTCTAGCGAAACCGTCTCTGAACGTCAGCGAACTCGGTTCCGACAGAATCTCCGCCTCGTTATAGTGGAAAAACTCCTCCCCCTCGACTCTCTTTGAATCCGCGTGCACGAACAGCATCCTCTCGAATTTCGTGACGAACTTCCCAACGATGTAATACATGTCCCAAGTCGCTAGCAGCGTATCGCTTGGCATGTGCGTCATGAAAAGTTGGGTAGCGTCTTCCGACACTGAAAGTTGCAATCCTAAAGCGTTCGATTCAGTAGCCGAAACCGTCGTGTAAAGCGCTGGACGATCCCTCGTCTCGTCAAAATACCCCCATCTTTCGACGAGTTCCTTGTACTTGAACTTCCAAACGGCACGATTGAATGTGAAAAGAGTGATCAGATTGTTGGTGTTCGATCTTGTCGCCTTAACCTCCACACGACCTCCGATATCCGGAATCGGCAGGTTGTTCTCCGTCAATCCCAATCGGGTTTCCAGAGTATGCCCGATGCCGGTCGGCCCTGATCGTTCTGTAGGAATAAACCCTTCCGCCTTAAGCTCCTGCAACCTCAACCGAACTTCGGAAAGCCTCATGATCAGCCGGTTTTCCTGCAAATCACAATGATTTCCGACTTCATCGTCTTGCCCAACTTGCCCGGGACATTCGAAGGCGAATTCATCAAAGGCATCCGCTTATTCGGAATATTCCTGCGGAATGTATCCACATGCTCAAAACCACTCATCTCAAAGAACGCAGCTGTCGATTCCCCCATCGGTATTTCCAGTCCTTTAACTGTTCGATTCCCAACGACATAGCAAGCGTATCCGCCTGGCTTAATCACGGATGCGACGTTGCCAATCGATTTCCGATAGTCGACAAAGAACGATGCAACCTCGCCAGCCCTCCTAGAGTTGATGTCTCCGATCTCGCCGATCACATCGCCCAGTTCCTCGAATCCGAACGAAACATCGCTTGAAAGCTTGCCACCACCCATAAGCGAATTGTCAACCTGGTTCGCATTGTCGTAACCAAGCCATTGAGACGACAATCGAGAGAATTGACCGTACGCTACGGTCGTCTTGGAATCTCCATAAGGGGGCGATGTGACAACGATGTCGACGGATTCAGGAGCGACAATCTCTTGCGGTATCCCGACTACCGAGTTGAATCCGTAAACCGTAGGAATGATCGGTTCAGCACCGAGTGCATAGCTGAGTGACTCGAACGCGCTTCTGTTGTCGTTCAACACCCTCACCATCGTCGAGAAAACATCGGGATTGTGATCTTTGATCCGCTCGCGCGGCATCCGCACGAGTTTGAACTCCGAGTTCTTCGTCCAAGAAACCTTCCGCACGGTCAAACTGAACGCCACCCTGAAAAAATCCGCGATACGTGCCGATGCGATTCGACTGATATAACCACGCACCAACGCCAAATCGCGCTGCACTGGTTCACTGAACCAATAATCAACGTTCGGAATCTCCGGCACATCGACATGGCCATTACTTGAGCCATTAGCCTCGAGTCCAAACTCGATGAAGTTCTCGATCTCGCGGTCAAGACGATCAAGATCGATCAGCGCCGTCTTAGTCTTGGCGATCAGACGTGCCAGAGGATTGAGATCCGTCCCCGTCGACTCAAGATCAGTCAACATCCCCTCAAGCAACGTCGTCCCTGTGCCGCAATACGGATCGAGAAGAACACCTCCCTCCCGGCCATACTCACTGATCAACCGCCGCGCCACCTGCGGAATCATCATCGCCGGATACGGATGTATCCCATGCGTATATTCCTTCGTATTAGCGGTCCGGTAATCCCAACCAGAATCCGTTGTAATCCGCTCGTTCAGCATCAGTTAATCCACAAAACACTTCCAATATTAAAACAACTGTTCCTATATTACACCATTTCAAGCCGCTACGCGCGATCCGAGTCAATGATTCCCCAGCATCTTACCCGTTTCCCATCTACGCAAACCTTTGCACATCCACCGCCATCCCCCTCATCACGCGCACGTCGTCATTCCCGCGTCCGCGGGAATCCAGCGTACGAGACCGACTACAGAACCCAGCAGGAAACCTATCCGCTGTTTTTCGCCATCACATCCACCAACTCCTGCACCGCATCCGCCGACGCTCGCAGCGCCGAACTCTCCCCCTCCGTCAACTCAACTTCGATGATCTCCTCAACACCTCCAGCGCCCAGCTTCACCGGCACACCGACATACAGACCTGAAATCCCATACTCCCCATCAAGCATTGCCGCGCACGGCAGTATCTCTTTGCGGTCCAGCAGAATCGCCTCCACCATCTGCGCGCTCGCCGCCGAGGGCGCGTAATACGCAGAACCCGTCTTCAGCAACGCCACGATCTCCGCGCCCCCATCCCGCGTTCGCTGCACGATCTCCTCTAACCGATCAGCCTCGATCAGTTCCGATACTGGCACGCCGCCCACAGTCGTCGCCTTGATGAGCGGCACCATCGTGTCGCCGTGACCACCGAGGACGTAGGCTTGAACGTTGGTGACCGAGGCGTTGAGTTCTTGCGCGAGGAATGTGCGGAAGCGTGCGGTGTCGAGAATGCCGGCCATGCCGACGACGCGTTCTTTGGGAAATCTGCTCACTTGCTGAGCGAGTTGGACCATAGCGTCAAGGGGGTTGGAGACGACGACGATGATGCAATCCGGCGAGTATTCGATGACCTGCTCGGTGACGCTCTGCATGATCCGCATGTTGGTCAGGAGTAGGTCGTCACGGGACATGCCGGGCCTGCGGGCGATACCAGCCGTGATAACCACAACATCAGAATCCGCAGTTGGTCCGTAGTCATTGGCACCGGTGATTTGGGCATCGGTACCAAGGACGGGCCCGGACTCCAATAGGTCCAGCGCTTTGCCTTGGGGCATGTCTTCGACGACGTCCACTAGCACCACATCGGCGTAGCCACGCTCGTAAATTCGCTGCGCCGTCGTGGCCCCGACGTTGCCCGCGCCTACTACCGTTACCTTGAATCGCATATTGTGTTGGTCTTCCTGTTCAGTGATTTTGGCAATTAGGTCAGTTGGCTTCGACGTATCCTTGCCACTTCTCTTCGAGATCGGGATCGTTAACGGCTTCAGCTACATAGGCACCGTACTCGTCACCAGTTGCACCAGTATCGCGGCCAGTGGTGACCACTTTGCGCTCGTATTGGCCGCAGACTTCGAGCGCCATGTCGAGGCGTCGACCTAGGTCGGCGTATCCGATGTGTTGAAGCAACATCGCTGACGCTTTTAACATCGACGACGGATCAGCATACTGTGCACGACCTTCGGTCACCATCCGCGGCGCCGAGCCGTGGATCGCCTCGAACATCGCGTATCGAGTGCCGACGTTTGCCGCACCCGCCGTACCAACTCCGCCCTGGATCTCCGCCGCCTCATCCGTCAAGATGTCCCCGTAGAGGTTCGGCATCACGAAGACTTGGAAGTCGGAGCGTCGTGCCGTGTCGAGAAGCTTGGCGGTCATGATGTCGATGTACCAGCCGTCCCATTCGATTCCCGGATACTCCCGCGACACGCGTTCCGCGACTTGAAGGAATCGACCGTCGCTCAGTTTCACGATGTTGGCTTTGGTTACGACCGTCACGCGGTCGCGTCCGTTCTGCTTCGCATGTTCAAACGCGGCACGGATGATGCGCTCAGAACCAGGTTCGGATATTAGGCGGAAATCGATCGTGAAATCCTCCGTCACATCGATACCGTCGGAGCCAAGTGCATACAAGTCCTCGGTGTTCTCGCGGAAGAAAACCCAGTCGATGCCTTCTGAAGGCACTCGCACCGGCCGCACGTTGGCGAAAAGATCCAACTCTTTCCGCATCCCGACGTTGGCCGATTCGAGGTTGGGCCAACCATCACCTTTTTCCGGTGTTGTCGTCGGACCTTTCAGGGTGACTTCGCACTCTTTGATCTCGGCCAAGACGTCGTCGGGAATGGACTGTAGGTGCTTGGCGCGGTTCTCAATGGTGAGACCTTCGATGTCGCGAAACTCGATCTTGCCGCGAGCCACTTCGCCTTCAAGTAGACGCTCAAGAACGCCGCGCGCGGTGTCGGTGATCGCAGGGCCGATGCCGTCGCCTCCGATGAGTCCGATCTTGATTGTGTCCAAAGCGTTGTAGTCGACGAAATCCGCCGACTCCTTCATCGCCGCCACTCGCTCCATCTGCGCTTCAAGCAGATTGCCGAAATGCTCCTTTGCACGCTCTATCGCTGCGTTTTCCATTCAGTGTTCCTCTGGCTGCTAAACCCTCCGATGAGCCCGCGTCAGCGGGACACTGAAGGGCCATGGGATTACTCCCACTTGTGTGGTTTACCTTCTTTCGGCAGTAACTTACCAGTGTCGTGCCGAATCGCGTGTGTAGCTTCAGTTTTGCTGGCGTTCTTGGCAGTTACCCTGCGAACGCCGTCCAATCCCGCTGATCCAAGTGCTTCGACGTGGCCGATCGCAACGAACAACACATCCCCGGCTTCGTTGCAAACTCCCGTCTCGTCCTCTTCGGCGATGGCCTCCCTCAACTCCCGGATCTCCTCTGACAAGATCTCTTTGCGTCTATCAATGATGTCTGATGGAGCAGTATCTTCGAAATGCCCCGACCCGAATCCCCATCGATTGTGGAAATCCCAGACCTCCCGCGCCATTTCAGAAACCGCCTGCACGAACTCCTCTTCCGTTACGGTGTTCGGCGCGTAACGAGGCTGATCCGAGACGCTCACAGAGGGATGTTCCCATGCTTCTTTGACGGCATATCGTCGACTTTACTGCTGAGCATTCCTAGAGCGTCGATCACTCTTGCTCGAGTATCGCGCGGATCGATGACATCATCGATGTAACCTCTATTGGCCGCGATATACGGGTTGGCAAAGCGCTCGCGATAGTCAGCGACCAGTTCTCGTCGCCTGGCGTCTGGATCATCGGCGGCCGCAATTTCGCGCCGCGCAATCACATTAACCGCTCCCTCCGGACCCATCACCGCGATCTCCGCCGTCGGCCAAGCCAAATTCACATCGCACCTTAACTCCTTGCTACCCATCACGATATATGCCCCGCCATACGCCTTACGCAAGATTACGGTTATCTTCGGCACTGTAGCCTCCGAATATGCGTAAAGCATCTTCGCTCCGTGCCTAATGATTCCGCCCTGCTCCTGAGTGGTGCCGGGCATGAAGCCCGGAACATCGACCAACGTCAAAACCGGGATGTTGAACGCGTCGCAGAACCGCACGAACCGCGCCCCCTTATCCGATGCGTCGATGTCAAGCACTCCCGCAACTTCGTTAGGTTGGTTGGCAACGATCCCAACAGTCGAACCCGCCATCCGACCAAATCCGACGACGATATTACGTGCAAATTCTCCGTGAACCTGCATGAAGTCGCCGCCATCCACTAATTCTTCCACAACATCCAACACGTCGTAAGGCATGTTCGGATCATCCGGAATCACACTGGCGAGCTTCTCGCATCGACGGTCTAGAGGATCTTCGCACACGTTCGCAGGTGGCGAAGAGGCGTTATTCGATGGTAAAAATCCAAGCAATCGCCGTACATCTGCGTAACAAGCATCCTCATCTACCGCGGCCCAGTGCGCCACACCAGATGTCGTCGCATGCATCCCTGCACCACCTAGATCTTCGTGCGTAACATCCTCACCAGTAACTGATCGAACGACATCCGGCCCGGTGATGTACATCTGCCCTATCGACTCGACCATAAAGATGAAATCGGTCATCGCCGGCGAATACACTGCACCACCAGCCGACGGTCCAGCAATGATCGTGATCTGCGGAATCACACCAGAAGCCAATGTATTCCGACGGAATATCTCACCATAACCCGCCAGCGAGTCGATTCCCTCCTGAATACGCGCCCCACCAGAATCGTTGATGCCCACCACTGGTGCGCCGACCTTCATGGCATAGTCCATCACCTTCGATATCTTTTGCGCTGCGATCTGTGAAAGCGATCCGCCCAGAACGGTAAAGTCCTGTGCGTATCCGAACACGGTTCGACCATCGACCTTGCCCCATCCCGTCACAACCGAATCACCCTCGAAACGTTGCTTGTCAAGTCCTAGATCCGTCGAACGATGCGTGTTAAACGTGTCGATCTCGGTGAAATCACCGTCGTCGAAGAGTTTCGACAACCGTTCGCGGGCGGTCAGTTTACCGCGCTTCCGCTGCGACTCGACGCGTCGCTCACCACCGCCAAGTTTGGCGGTCGCTCGTCGGGATTCCAACCCGCTGATACGGCTCTCGAAGCCGTTGGTTGATGATGCTATGTCTTGTTTTTCAGCTATCTCGACTCGCCTCGATGTTTCGCTAAACCGAACGCAAATCGCTATCCCGATTTCGTCCACATGCCAACTTAGAATCCTAACTTACACCACAAGTTCGCGATTGACTTAACCACTTCTTCGACTGACAGACACATGCTTTCAGCTCCCGAAAATAACGCCACCAAATCGCTAGAGATTGGCGGTCAGACTTTCGTGTGGGGTTCTCGCACCTACATCATGGGCATCCTGAACGTCACGCCCGACTCCTTCTCCGGCGATGGAACGATGCTAAATGGGACGGATCGGGTTACCGCGTCCATCGATGCCGCGCTGCGGATGGAAGATGAAGGCGCGGACATCATCGACATCGGAGGAGAGTCGACCAGGCCGGCATCCGTCTACCCGGATGCTCGGCCCATCCCGGCAGAGGAAGAACTCGAACGGGTTTTGCCAGTGATTTCCGCCCTATCGCAACGTTGTGACTTTCCCATCAGCATCGACACTCGCAAATCAAAGGTAGCCGACGTTGCCTTGTCTGAAGGCGCGAGCATGGCCAACGACGTGTCGATGCTCTCCGATTCCGAAATGGCTAACGTGGTTGCCAGGCATGGTGCGCCAATCGTCATCAGCCACATTAGACCCCGCGCGCAATACAACGATGTTGTCTTGGAGATCATCGAGGAGTTAGCTTCCGCGGTCGCACGAGCGCGACATGACGGCGTAGAGAAAGCAAAGATCATCGTCGATCCGGGCATCGGATTCGCCAAGAACGCGCAACACAGCCTCGAAGCGTTGAGACACCTTCACATCATTAAGTCCGAGCTAGGTAACTTGCCAATGCTCGTCGGTGCTTCTCGCAAATCGTTTATTGGAGCCATCCTTGACGCTGAACCCGAGGATCGCGTCGAGGGGAACGCGGCATCCACGGCACTCGCAATCGCTTCCGGTGCCAACATCATCCGTGTCCATGAAGTCCGAGAGATGACACGCGTCGCAAAAGTTGCAGACGCCATCGTCCGTAGCTGGGAACCTGCCGATGATCAATCAGTCAGTGATCGCGTCCGACGCGCGGTCAAAAGGAAGACGTGATTGGACATGGGCGCGCAACCGAAGGTCGCCTATATCGGAATAGGCAGCAATCTAGGCGATCGCATCGTTTATCTGTCGAACGCGGTCAAAGCGATTAAACAACTCGGTGATTCAATTGCCATGTCCTCGGTCTACGAATCCGATCCGTTCGGAGTAGACGACGAAACCCAACCACCGTATCTAAACATGATCATCTCGATCCACACCGCCCTAACGCCGCAGAATCTACTCCGAGAACTGTTGGATATAGAACTGGGAAACGGACGCGTTCGACGTTGTCGCAACGAGTCGCGTACCTTGGACCTCGACATCCTAATGTTCGGGAGCGAGATCATAGAAACCGCCGAGCTAACGGTTCCGCATCCTAGAATGCACGAACGAGCGTTCGTCATGTTGCCGGTCGCGGAGATCGAACCAACCTTGAATCACCCGACTCTGAAACTCTCGATGTCGCAGATCGCAGATGGATTGCTCGATCAAGGCGCTCATCGCATCGGTTCGATCGATGAATTAACGGTACAAACGGTGGTCAAGAGTCCTGCGACAAAGCCTGTATGAAGATGTATGCCGCGACCGCGATGAAGATCGCCCAAATGAAGATGCGGGGGCTGATTTTCTTGAACACTGCGTATTCCGACGACGTAGGAAGGTTGGACCGATGAGCGACAGGCCGTTCTCAGCAATCGTATCGGACATCGACGGTACGCTGTTGTCGCGGGTCAACGGCAACATCTCGCTACGGCTCAAAGCCGCCGTCGCCGAGGTTACGGCCCGAGGCATCCCATTCTCAATTTCAACTGGTAGGATGCGTCGCTCCGCTTGGAAGGTTCATCAAGAGATTGGTGCGAACTCGACGATGATCTGCTACCAAGGCGCCATGGCGGTCGATGCCGAGACGAACACGCTGTTAAAGCACGAAACGCTAGACGAAGAGACCGCTGTTGCGGCCATCGAATTCTTCTCGGAACGCGAGCTGGATATCCGAGTATATGTCGACGACGATGTCTTCGTTTCGCACCTGAATGAGGTCGATTTTGACTACGCTCAACGAAACAACGCCACCTTGGTTCAAGTGAAAGAATTGTTGCCTCTAGCCTCCCAAAAACCAACGGTAGTACTAGGTATATGCAATGCAAGTGAAATGGACGCTCACGTTGACGACATCTCCGCCTTACTCGGTACCGACGCAGAAGTGACCCATTCCCTGCCCCACTTCTGCGAAGTCGGCTCTCCGCTCGCCGGCAAGGTCCGCGCACTCCGTTGGCTCGCCGAGAGACACGGGTTTGAGCCGTCGGACTACATCGCCTTCGGCGACGGACTTGGCGACTTGGAGATGATCCGATGGGCCGGTCGCGGATACGCGGTCGGGGATGCTCATCCAGAGGTAATCGCAACTGCGCATGATCACATTCCGGGCCCGGACAGCGATGGCGTGGCGATGGAGTTAGAACGGTTGAGCGGGAATGGAATGCTGAAGTCTACGCGCTGATCTCTCGGTCGCATTTATCTCGTCTCGGAATTGACATATAATCCGTCGCGAGCCGTTGCATTCATCTTGAACGATGAAGTGCTTCGAATCCTTTTGACTGCAAACCTGATCCAAGCCGCGATATGTCCGTCACATACCTCCTCAAACGAGTCGGGCTGTTCGTGCTCGTTGTCTGGTTGGGCGTTACGATCAACTTCTTCCTTCCGCGTCTCGCTCCCGGTGATCCTATTCAAGAGTACTTGGGGCAGCTCGCGCAAGCGGGAATGTTCGTGGGTGATCCTTCTGCTGGATTCGTAGAGGAATACCGCGCCAAATTCGGTCTCGACAAGCCGTTGTGGGAGCAGTACATCAACTACTGGATCGACGTCTCGCAGTTCAACTTCGGTCTGTCTGTCGTCGACTATCCAGTTGAAGTAACGAGGGTGATCAGAGCGGCGTTGCCGTGGACATTGGGCTTGTTAACGACTGCCACCTTGATCGGATTCATTTTGGGGACGCTTTTCGGGGCGCTGATGGTTGCCGCACCTGGACGTTGGAAACGGTTACTGGCGTGGACGACGCCGATCGTGATGGTTGTTCATTCGATCCCCTACTTCTTGCTTGGCATAGTGCTAATTGCTCTGTTCGCCTTCACGTGGGCGGTGTTTCCGCTAGGTGGTGGCTACACGTTGGGCGAGTCTCCTGAGTTCAGCCTCAACGGACTCTTCACGATTGTCAAACATGCGTTCTTGCCGGCACTGTCGCTTGTCGCAGTCGCCGCCGGAGGCTGGGCGATCGTGATGCGTTCGATGATTGTTATCGTCCAAGGTGAAGACTACGTGCAGATGTCGCGCGCGATGGGGTTGAAGCCTTGGCGCGTCTTCTACACATACCAAGTCCGAAACGCGCTGTTGCCCCAGATAACGTTCCTCGCCTTGAGTCTGGGGTTCATTGTGTCGGGTTCGGCTCTCGTGGAAGTCGTATTTGTCTATCCGGGTATCGGCACGATACTGCTCGATGCCATTACTGTCAAGGACCTTCCGTTGTTGCAGTTAATCCTTCTGGTGGTGATTGTTGTAGTCACCCTATTCTTGATACTGCTTGACATCATTTACCCGATTCTGGATCCGAGGATTCGGCATGAGACTGATTGATCGGATAGTGGCGTGACGGTAGCCCAGAGTAGCAACGAGATTCCTTCGGTGTCTTTGACACGCCGTTTCTTCCGGTTGTTGGCTGGGAACATGCTGCTGCTTCTCGGTTTGGCGCTGCTCGGGGCCGTTATTGCTTTCACCGTTCTTGGTTATCTGTTTGTTGATTTGGAGTTAGCGCGCCTCAACTCGGCGCCGATTTCGCAACCGCCTTCGTTAGAGCACTGGTTCGGGACCGATGCAGTAGGGCGATCGATCCTTGCGTTGCTCGTGATCGGCACGCCGAAGACGCTATTGATCGGGTTGTTAGCGGGCGTGTGTGGAATCACGATTGGGACCTGCCTCGGGTTTTTCGCCGGATATGTCAGGGGTTGGGCAGATACGGTGATCAGGATCGTCTCGGACGTTCTGTTCGTGATACCGATACTCTTCCTGCTCGTCTTCATCATCGAGTATTTTCCGGTCGGAGCCGTTTGGATCATGGGTATCGTCATCGGAGTCCTTTCGTGGATGGGTACTGCTCGGACGGTTCGGGCTCAAGTTTTGACCCTCCGGGAAAGAGCATTCATAAACATGGCACGCGCTTCTGGCGCCGGCACTTGGCGGATCATCTTCGTTGAGTTGATGCCGAACCTCACGTCGTATCTCGCGGCGAGTTTTGTCCAGGCGGTCTCAGGAGGAATACTGTTTTCAATCGGATTGGAAGTGCTCGGATTGGGCCCTGCCAACTCGCAGACTCTGGGTTGGTCTATCTGGTGGGCGAATGACTATGGCGCGGTGCTGCGCGGATTCTGGTGGTGGTGGGGATCGCCGGTAGTGATCATCGTGATCATATTCCTCGGACTCTTTCTGACTTCGTTGGGTCTTGACCGCATCGCGAACCCGAGATTGCGAGGTACGTCGTGACGTCTGGAAACGGCGAACCGGTCCTCAAGGTCAGCAACTTGTCGGTGGAGTACGAGACGCCGCGAGGAATGTTGCGCGCGGCGGACAATGTCTCCTTTGAGTTATTGCCCGGGCAACGATTCGGACTCGTGGGAGAATCTGGGTCGGGCAAGACGACGACCGCGCTGGCTTTGATGCGATTGACCCAACTTCCGGGGCGGATAGTCAATGGGGAAGTGCTGTTGGATGGTGTCGATTTGCTGGGTCTTTCGGAAAACGAGATGCGCGAGGTGAGGTTGGCCCAGATCTCTTATGTCCCTCAAGGCGCTATGAACTCGCTGAATCCAGTGATCAAAGTCGGCAACCAGATAGCTAACGGATTCAAAGACCATCTTCACAACATCAGCAGGTCAGAGATTTCAGAGCGGATAGTCGAAGTTCTGCGTAGCGTGGGCCTCGATCCGTCAGTGTCTCGGATGTATCCACACGAATTGAGCGGCGGGATGAAACAACGCGTCGCGATCGCCATTGCGGTGTCATTGGGTCCAAAGGTGATCATTGCGGATGAACCGACAAGCGCCTTGGATGTCGTAGTGCAACGCGAAGTGATGTTGACGTTGCGCAAGTTGCAGGAGGAGATCGGAGCGGCAGTTTTGATCGTCGGGCACGACATGGGTCTCATGGCGCAGTTCGCATCTCACGTTGGGGTTATGTATGCGGGGAAACTTGTGGAGGTGGGCCAGGTGTTGGACATCTTCGATGATCCATTCCATCCATATACGCGAGCGTTGATCGCCAGCTTGCCGTCAACGAGTCGGCGGCATAGGTTGACTGGCATCCCCGGGCTTCCTCCTGCCCTGCTCGAACTGCCTGGCGGTTGCTCTTTCAACCCGCGCTGTGACAGGGTGATGGAGGTTTGCAGGTCGACCGATCCGAATTACGACCAGATCCGAGAAGGTCGGTGGGCAAGTTGCCATCTCTACGCGGAGGCGGCGACATGAGCGCAGTCTTGGAAGCCGACCATCTGACGCGTATTTTCAGCCGCGGGTTGTTCAACAGGGTCGAGAACGTCGCCGTCAACGACATCAGCCTTAGGGTTGACGACGACAACCCGAGCATCACCGTCATAGCGGGTGAGAGCGGGAGCGGTAAGACGACTCTGGCTTCGATGCTCTTGGGATTCATGCGTCCCACGCGAGGCGAGATCCGGTACCGCGGCCGCGACATACATTCACTCAAGGGGGATGATTGGAGAGAATTCCGACGCAATGTTCAGCCGATATTCCAAGACCCGTTTGAGGTGTTCAATCCGGTCTATCGAGTCGACCGGATACTCACACAACCGGCGGAGTTATATGGCATCGCTGATTCCGAGGATGAGGCGCACGAGATGGTAGAGGATGCACTGCGTCAGGTCGGGCTACGACCTGCGGAGACCTTGGGCCGTTTCCCCCATCAGTTGAGCGGTGGTCAACGGCAACGGATCACGGTCGCCCGAGCATTCCTTTTAAAGCCGAAGGTTATCGTGGCGGATGAGCCTGTTTCGATGATCGATGCTTCGCTTAGGGCGACGGTGTTGGAGAGCCTTCGCGAGTTGAAGACGGAGTTGGGGATATCGATCATCTACATCACCCACGACCTCACGACTGCGTACCAAGTTGGCGACACGATCTATGTGCTCTATCGAGGTTCGGTGGTAGAAGCTGGCAACGTTGAAAACGTGGTTCAGGAACCTTCGCACCCGTACACGCAGTTGTTGATGGGCTCAATCCCGCTTCCTGACCCGCGTGCGCCATGGGGTGAAAACCTGGCGCAAGTACCAGCAGGCGACGAGCGGGAGATCGAGACGACGGGCTGTGAGTTCGCTCCTCGCTGTCCCCACGCGTTCGAGACCTGCGAAATTAGCTCGCCTCCTCATTTCGGCTTAGAAGACGGTCGAGCAGTAAAGTGCTATCTACGCGAAGACCGTCCCACCACAAATCTCGATTCTTTGATGGCTGCTAAACCGACATCGTCCGTTGCATAATCATTACGTATTCTTAATCCAGTCGACCACATGAGAAAAACACAAAACAAAAGAACACCAGCAAAGGAGATATCCGAGATGTTCAAAGTCAAAAATCTTCTCGCGGTAGCCGCCTTGAGCGTCGTCCTATCCGGCCTCGCGGCACTCGCCTGTGCAACGGAAACGGTCGTCGTCCAGACAGTCGAAGTGCCGGTTGAACGCGAGGTCCGCGTCGTCGAGACGGTCGTTGTCGAGAAAGAGACGATTGTCGAAGGCGAGACCGTTGTCCAAACCGTCATCGTCGAGAGAGAGCGCGTTGTCGAAGGCCAGACGGTTGTGGAGACCGTGGTGGTCGAAAAAGAGGTCGTCGTCCAGCAAGAAGTTGCTGTAGAGGTCGAGAAGGTCGTCACAGCGACCGCCGAACCCACTGCAACACCGCCAGCGGCAGCTGGAACCGAAGGACTTCGAGACGTTCCGCGTGATCGAACCTTGGTCATCGCAATCGGCGGTCAACAACTGGATCCCGCGAACATGAACCTGTTGTCAGGTGGCGGACTTAGCCGAATCAGGACGTTCTCAAACAACTCGTGGCTCGAATTCCTCTTCTACTTTGGGCACCACGACGGTAAGGTACGCCCGTGGCTGGCCAAAGACTGGCAGTACAACGACGCCAACGACGAGATTACGATTACGCTTCGTGACGATGCGCATTGGTCCGACGGAACGCCGTTTACGGCCGAAGACGTTCGATACACATGGCAAGACCTGATCCTCGACAACCCGTCCAGCGCGTTCCACTTCCGCTTAAAAGGTGCGGTCGAAAGTGTTGAAGCACCTGATGATTACACCATCAAACTCAACCTGACTCGACCCGACAAGCGGATATTCTTCATCCTCTTCCAAGAGAACTCCGAAGAACAACTACCTGTGCTTCCTAAGCACATATGGGAAGGCAAGGACCCGGAGACTTTCGAGAATGCCGACATCTCGCAGGGTTGGCCGGTCGGAACAGGCGCTTTCAAACTGGTAAAAGCAGCTCCGGAGGCCTTGATCTTTGACCGCGACGACAACTGGTGGGCCGCAAAAGCCGGGGTTGCTCCCTTACCCGCGGTCGAGCGGATCGTGTTCGCACCGTCGGGAGACGAACAGTCCATCGCACTGCGACTTGCACGGAACGAAATCGACTTGCAGTTCACTTTCCAGCCTGGTCTGTTCGAGCTGACACGCGTTCGTAACCCGAAGGTCATTTCGTGGCAAGACGACCCGTTCATCCACGATCCCAACGGATGCATGATTTCGATGACGATGAATAACAAAGTCGCTCCGTTCGACGACCCCGCCGTAAGGCGTGCGCTCAACTTCGCCATCGACAAGCAATCTGTTGCCAACCTCGCGTTCGAAGGCACTACCATGCCTGTTGCAGTTCCGCTCGCGATCGGATTCCCTGGTCCGGCGGCGTACTACGAGCAGATCAGAGACCTGATCGAAGCCGACGGCACCGACCAACACAACCCGGAAAAAGCCGCGGAGATCATGGAAGCCGCCGGATACTCTCGAAACGATGACGGATTCTGGACCGATTCGAACGGCGAAGTTCTCTTGATCGAGCTTTGGAACCCGTCCCCTGGGTACTGGAAGATGTCACGTGCCGGAACCGCTGTCGTCGAGAGCGCGCAGCGCGCCGGGTTCGACGCTGTCGAACGCCGTGGCCTTACTGGTTTCTGGGGCAAGCAGGCCGTCGGAGACCTCCCGTCATGGCTGACGTGGCACTGCGGCAGCACCGTTGAGCCGTACCAGACCTACGTGCACTGGCACTCGAACAACTCGGCCGACATCGGAGAAACGGTCGCTTATTTCTTGTCAGCACCGAGATACGAGAACCCGGAGTACGATGTCATCATCGACCAGATGGGCGAGTTAGACGCTTCTCCGGACAACGCCGAGTACATCGACCTCTTCCGACAAGCGACAGAGATCATCCTGCAAGACATGCCGGAGATCCAGTTGGTCATCGACGGTCACATCAATGCCATGAACACGACTTACTGGACTGGCTGGCCCACGAGCCAGACGGCAGACCTACGCTCGGAGCGCATCTGGGCAGAATTCTACCACGCCATCATCCGGCTGCAACCAACTGGCGGATAGGCAGACAATCGCTATACAGCGATCAAATTGATAGGGCCCGCTCTGACGAGCGGGCCCTTTTTTGTGCGGCCGAACCAGCGAACCATCACATTGTTTCTCATAGGAAGATCAGATCTTCAACAACATCGAATCGCTGATAACCTACGAATTCAACTTACTATTTTCGCATGTGATACGTGTTTCGCGGCATCCAACCAATCGATTTTGACGAAACACGCATCTATGAACGTCAGTAAGGGAGGAAAAAGAATGTTGAAATTACACAGGCTGATGGCGATCGGCCTTTTGAGCGTTGCAATCGCCGGTCTCACGGCACTTGCTTGCGCTGGAGAGACTATCGTCGTCCAGACGGTCGAAGTGCCAGTAGAACGAGAGGTCAGGGTCGTCGAGACCGTTGTCGTCGAGAAAGAGACGATCGTAGAAGGCGAGACGATCATCCAAACCGTCGTCGTTGAGAAAGAACGCGTCGTAGAAGGCGAGACTGTCATCGAGACCGTCGTCGTTGAAAAAGAGGTCGTTGTACAGAAAGAGGTCGCCGTCGAGGTCGAAAAGGTCGTCACGGCTACCGCTCAACCGACCGCCACACCGCCTCCTGCTACGGGAACCGAAGGACTGCGCGACGTTCCCAGAAACCGCACGCTCGTAATCGCCATCGGTGGACAGCAACTCGCGCCCGCGAACATGAACCTGTTATCCGGGGGCGCGCTCAGCCGAATCAGGGATTACGCGAACCAAACGTGGCTCGAGTTCCCCTTCTACTACGGTCACCATGACGGGGAGGTTTATCCTTGGCTCGCCACAAACTGGCAGTACAACGACACGTTCGATGAGGTAACCATCACGTTCCGTGACGACGTCTACTGGTCAGACGGCACACCGTTCACTGCCGAAGACGTCCGTTACACATGGCAAGACCTCATCTTAGACAACCCGTCGAGCGCGTTCCACTTCCGCCTCAAGGGCGTGATCGAAAGCGTGGAAAAGGTCGACGACTACACCATTAAGCTGCACCTCACGCAACCGGACCAGCGCATTTTCTTGGTCCTCTTCCAAGAGAATTCCGAAGAGCAGATGCCGGTGTTGCCGAAACACATCTGGGAAGGCAAGGATCCGGAGACTTTCGAGAACGTCGACATCTCGCAGGGTTGGCCAGTCGGCACCGGCGCATTCAAACTCGTCAAAGCTGCACCCGAAGCATTGATCTTCGACCGCGACGACAACTGGTGGGCGGCTAAAGCAGGTATCGCGCCGTTGCCTCAGGTCGAACGAATCGTCTTCGCACCAGCTGGAGATGAACAGTCGATCGCGCTAAGGATGGCAAACAACGATATCGACGTGCAGTTCACCTTCCAGGCCGGACTATACGAACTGACACGCGTGCGCAACCCAAAGATCATCTCATTCCAAGACGAGCCGTTCGGGCTCGACCCCAACGGATGCATGATCTCGATGACGATGAACAACAAGGTCAAGCCGTTCGACGATCCAGCCGTACGGCGGGCGTTGAACTACTCTATCGACAAGCAGTCCGTTAACAACCTTGCGTTTGAGGGTGCGGCGAATAATGTTGGAGTGCCCCTCGCGGTTACGTTCCCGGGTCCGGCGAAATACTACGAGAAGATCAAGGATCTCATCGATGCCGACGGCACCGAGGAACACAACCCTGAAAAGGCCGCCGAGATCATGGAAGCCGCCGGCTACTCCAAAAACGAAGCGGGTTTCTGGACCGACGCTAATGGCGAGGTGCTCAACATTGAACTTTGGAACCCGGCACCCGGGTACTTCATTATGTCCCGCTCCGGCACGGCAGTTGTTGAGAGCCTCCAGCGCGCCGGATTCGACGCCGTTGAGCGTCGTGGTCTGACCGGTTTCTGGGGCAAACAGGCCGTCGGCGACCTTCCTTCTTGGTTGACATGGCACTGCGGCAGCACTATCGAGCCATATCAGACGTACATCCATTGGCATTCCAGCAACTCTGCTGAAATTGGCGAAACCGTCGGGTACTTCCTCTCTGCGCCGCGCTACGAGAATCTGGAGTACGACGCAATCATCGACCAGATGGGAGCGATGGAGGCATCACCGGACGATCCTGAGTACATCGAACTGTTCCGTCAAGCCACGGAGATCATCCTCCGCGACATGCCGGAGATTCAACTGGCAGAGGACGGGATCATCAACGCCATGAACACCACCTACTGGACCGGGTGGCCGACGGGTGAGACCGCTGACTTCCCATCTCACCGCGTCTGGGCCGCGTTCTACCAAGCCATCATCCGGTTGCAGCCAACGGGCGAGTAGTTCCAACTCTCGATTCCCCGAGGTCGAAACTCCGCAGTGTCCACTCACTTGAGTGGGCACTGCATCGCAAATACGTAGGTACACTTATCGGTTGGCAATCGATTCCCATCGCGCCAACTGATGTTTCAACTCACTCGTCGCACAATCTCGTTCGTCGCAACCGTTTTCTTCGCAGGATCACTCACCTACTTAGTGCCACGCCTGCCCGCGCTCTGGACCGAATACGGTTCGCTCCCAACGATCTTCGATTTCGTCGACTGGTGGGTGTGGGTGTTGCAAGGTGGATTCATTAGCGAGAAAGTTACACAGGCCGTGCCGTGGACGATCGCACTGATGGGATTGGCGACAGCGGTCTCTTTCGTCATCGGTTCAGTAGCAGGTGCTCTCATGGCGTCGCCTTTCGGCAAGATCGGCCAGCTCGCACGATGGAGCACACCAGCGACCTTGACGATGTATGCCACACCTTATTTCATCTTCGGGATGGTCCTCATTTGGCTCTTCGTATGGCTCGTAGAACTATTCCCGACCGGTGGCGGATACACACTAGGGGAAACCCCCGAATTGACATGGCACGGCATTCGGACCATCCTCTGGCACGGAACCTTGCCGACGCTCAGCATAATCCTGACCGGCACTGCTCACTGGATCGTGTTGATGCGCGGGATGATGGTAACCGTCGAAGGTGAGGACTACGTCACTCTGTCCCGAGCGATGGGCCTGAAAGAGTGGCGCGTATTCGCCTGGTACCGGATGCGAAACTGCGCATTGCCCCAGTTCACGCAGCTCTTCCTCAGCATGGGCGTCATCTTCACCGGGGCCGTCATGGTCGAGATCGTCTTCGCCTACCCCGGCATCGGATACCTGCTCCAGCAAGCCATCCTTGGCAACGACTCAAATACTGTCCAGTCCATCGTCATCACAACCGCCATAATCTTCGCCGTTCTCTTAGCGATCATGGAGACAGCCTACCCGCTAATCGATCGGCGTATCGGCCGCGCCTGATACGCTGCTTGACTATCCATTCACGCTAAGGCTCGACCAACACTTCTGCGTCGTACCGTGCTCTCAACCAGATGTCCCCGTTGATCGCGTCTACACCGACGATGCCGTATCCGAACGGTACGCGGTAAGGATTCGGATCATCGTCGAACTTGCCGCCGACCTGCACAGCCCAGATCTGTCTGAGCATTCGTGGCGAATCCGGTGAGTATAGGTCGGATTTAGTTAGCTCTTGGAGGTACCGTAGGCGCATGTTTCCAACGCGTATTCGAATCTTTTCGTAACCTGCGAATTCGATGTCCTCTATTACCTCGGCCAGCGACGCCTTGGCGATGGAGATGGCTTCGTCCCGGGTTATCGGGGGATTCGGGTCGAGCGTCGGCGCAACTTCTTCGGGTTCGCCGCAGGCGGCGACGAACACGACAGCAACTATCAGAATTGGCCGCCACTGGATTAAGGCGTGCTTGTCGGCTCGCACGACGCTCCAAGCCGACTTTGCGAACTTCATCAGCCGGCTACCGGTATCGACTCGACCTTGCGGACGATGTCTTTCGTCCCAACGAGGTGCTTTCCGAGGCCGAGCGTCTTGGAATCGATGCCCATCGCCAAGCCTAGTAGTTGAGGCAAATGGATTATCGGCAGATCTGCTTTGCCGCGGTTGTTCTGACGGCGAGCTTTCGGCTGGTAGCCGTCAAGGTTGAGATGACAGAGCGGACAAGGTGTAACCATCGCATCAGCGCCGAGTTCACTCGCCGTCCCTGTGTGGTTCGCCACCATCCGCAACGAGTTGCGCTGGTTGATAAGCAGTATCGGGAAACCGCAACACGCGGTCTTGCCGGGGAAATCGATCACGTTCCCGCCGACAGCTTCGATTACCGTCTCGAGAGACGTTTGTCGCTCAGGGTTCTCATCGAAACCAAGCGCGTCGGACGGGCGCACGATGTAGCAGCCGTAGAACGGTGCGAGGTTCACGCCGGATAGTTCCTTGACGAATGTCTTCTTCAGCGTCTCGACGCCGATGTCCTCTACTAGCACCCACAACAGATGCTTGACTGTCGTATTGCCGCTGTAAGACAGTCCCTCTTCGGCGAGATATCCGTTGATTTCCTCCAAATAATCGGCATCGCGTTGAACGCGGCGGTCTGCCTGCGCCATCACGCCTTGGCACGTCGAGCAGATCGTCATGACCGGGAGCTCTAACTGTTCAGCCATCGCCAGCGTCCGTATGTTGAGGATGTCGCCTAACTTCTGATCCTTTTCCTGCAAAACGCCGGCACCGGTACACGACGCTCCTGTCAGTTCGACCCATTCGATGCCGAGGCGATCCATTACTGCCACCGCGGAGTCGAACAGTTCGGGTCCTGCCCCGCGTGCCACGCAACCTGGATAGAAGGCGAATTTCATGGATTTCGCTCGCTCTCTACTCTCTCAAAGATTCGGGTGATCTTCTCACTCTCATCGGCTTTGTGCGGCACTATCGGCGGCATCTTGCCTTTCAGAACCGATTTGACACCAATCTCGGCTAGGTCGATCAGTCGCGGAACGTTCGTGTAACCCGCCGATTCGACTGCTAACTTAGCTTCGTCGAGGCGTCCGTGCTTCTTAACCGACTTGTTGAATGATTCTGTATGTCGATAGCCAGATGTATTGGTGTTACCAGCCTCGATCGCCATGTCGCGCATCTCCATGATGCGGTCCATCGGCGCAACGTCTTTGGGACATACTTCAACGCACTTGAAACAACGTGTGCAGTCCCAGATTCCGCCTTCGACATCGTTGAGTTCTTCAAGCCGCGCATCGCGCTGGTCGTCGCGCGGGTCTTCCACGAATCTCCACGCCTTGGCCAATGCTGCGGGACCGATGAAGGTTTCGTCGACCTCCAAAACGGTGCAGTCCGAGACGCATGCGCCACACATGATGCAGTTCATCGCGGTCAGCAGATTCACCATCGATTCGTCACTCGCCACGTACTCACCCTGCTCCGGTACCGTGTCTGGTTGAAGATACGGATCGACTTGCCGCACCTTGTCGAAGAACGTGTCAAGTGTGACGACGAGATCCTTGATGACCGGCTGGTTGCCCATAGGTTCAACTACGATGGTCTCACCTTTCTCGGCTACATCCACGATCCGCGTCTTGCATACGAGTTTGGCATCGCCATTAACGCGCATACCACACGAACCGCAGATCGAAGCCCGGCACGCGCAGCGCAGCGCGAGCGTGCCATCCACTTCTTCTCGAATTTGGATCAGCGCGTCCAGAACTGTGGCACTCGGATGGACGTCAAGCTCAAACTCATCCCACCGACGCTGACCCTCGCTCATCGTTTCCGGGTCGTACCTGCTAACTTTCAGTTTCGACTGCATCAGTAGACCCTCTTGACTGGTTCCCACTTGGTGATCGTGACCGGCGAAGTCTCGACTCGCACGCCATCTTCGTTGTCGAGGTCTTGATAGGCGAGCGTATGCCTGAGCCAATTGTCGTCGTCGCGCTCCGTGATGTCGGTGCGGAAGTGCGCTCCCCGACTCTCTTTCCGCGCCAAAGCCGAATGGACAATCGCCTTGCCCACGTCGGCCATGAACTCCATTTCCAATGTGAAGATCAGATCGGTGTTGAATACCTTGCCCTTGTTCTGGACCGACATCTTCTTCACGCGCGAACTGACATCATCGATAGCCGCCTTGGCACCTTCCATCGAAGACTGGTCGCGGAACACGCCGATTCCTTTCGTCATCTCATTCGCCATATAGTTGCGAATCGACGCCCAGTTTTCGTTCGGCTCGCGATCAAGCAGAGATTGGATACGTGATTTAGCGGCATCGAGATGCTCATCTGAGCCGGAACCCGAATCAACCGATTTCATGTACTCGGACGCGTGAACCGCCGATCGTCGTCCGAACACGACTGTGTCGAGTAGCGAGTTGGCACCCAAGCGGTTGGCACCGTGCACGCTAACGTTCGCGCATTCTCCCGCGGCGTACAGCCCGGGCACTGCGGTCGCACCGTCAACATCGGTCTTGACGCCTCCCATGATGTAGTGCACGCCGGGGCGCACTGGTACCGGTTGTTCCGCCAGATCGATGCCTAGAAATTCTACCGCCACCTCCTGCAGGTACCCCAGACGGTCCTCGATGAAATCGCGGCCCAAGTGCCGCAGGTCGAGCAACACATTGCCATCGATGCCGCGTCCCTCGTTGATCTCGGTCTGTTCGGACCTAGAGACAACATCCCGCGACGCTAACTCTTCATACTGCGGCGCATACTCCAACATGAATCGCTCGCCTTCCGAGTTGAGCAGGTACGCGCCTTCCCCTCGGGCCGCCTCCGAAAGCAAAATCCCGGTACGCGCAAGCGTTGTTGGGTGGTACTGCACCATCTCCATATCCATCATCGGAACACCTGCTCGCCATGCGAGAGCGAGGCCATCACCAGTGCAGATGATGGCATTTGTCGATGGCTCGAACACTCTTCCCGCGCCACCAGCAGCCATGATAACCGCTTTCGCCCAGATCGAATGCAATGCGCCGGTCTTAATGTCCAGCGCAACTACGCCCACGCAACGGCCGTCTTCAACGATCAGATCAGTGACGAACCACTCTTCGTAAACATTCAGCCCGTATTTCAACGCCTGCTCATAAAGCACATGCAGGATCGCAGACCCAGTAATAGCGCCGACGAAGAATGTACGAGCAACTAATTGCCCACCGAACCTTCGTGTGCCGAGTCTGCCGTCGTCGCCGCGGCTGAATATTACACCCATCCGCTCCAGCTCGATCACCGCATCGCCAGCTTCTCTAGACATGATCTCAACCGCGTCTTGGTCGGCCAGGTAATCGCTACCCTTAATGGTGTCTAGAGCGTGACCTTCCCAATCGTCACCTCTGTCGGTAAGAGGCGCATTGATCCCGCCTTGCGCCGCGTTGGAGTGGCTACGAACTGGGTGGACCTTGCTGATAACGGCCACATTCAAACCCAACCGCGTCGCCTCTACCGCAGCCCGCAGCCCAGCCAATCCAGCGCCGATTATAAGAACATCATGCCTGTACATCCGCTCTCCTAGCCTCGTCGAGATAGGCGGATGCACGGGTGACCGCCGCTATTGTCAGCGCGTCGTCGATTTCACCGTTCATGCACATTCGCCGCAAGTCATCGACGGTCGTTTCAACAACCATGATGTCCTCAAGTTTATCCTGCGGCAAAGGGTCGATTTCCAGACCGGTAGCTACGAAACCATGCGAGTACTCCTCGCTATAACCAGACACTGGAGTGAAACCGCCGATCGGGATTAACTCCGATGCGCTGTATCCCGTCTCTTCTCTCAACTCACGCGCTGCTGTGGTCTCCGGTGTTTCGTCACCATCCCGGGTTCCAGACGGCAGTTCCAACGTGTAGCATCCCTGTGCCGCGCGCCACTGTTTGACTAGTAGCACCGTTCCGCGCTCGGTTATCGGTATCATCACAGACGAACCGGGATGAGCGATGATCTCCTTGGGTGCAGGTGGGCGGTCCCCCATCTTGAGCGTGTCGATCCGCAAGGTGAGCTTTTCACCACGAAACACGGTTCTGGAGTCGATCCTCTCGGTCTTCAACGGCAAACGGTCTTTCAACGACGCCTTCAACTACTCGATTCCTCCCCGCGACGCACCGCGCCGATGCGCATCCCTAGTCGATGAGAGAGCCCCTCCCAGAACGCGCTCTTCGGTCCGCGACGCAGAAACTTCGCCGAACGCTCGCTCCTCGACAACCGAACCATGTCTCCATCGCGAATCGTTCGACTGATATATCCATCCACGGTCAATATCGCGTTCTCAGTCGCGCTCAAGGTCAATTTGAGCTCACTGCCCGAATCAAGCACTACCCCTCCAAACTGGCTCATGTGACCAGCGATCGGTTTGAGCAAGAATACCGGCGAGTTCGGCGCTATTACCGGGCCGCCCAGCTGAAGTGTATAGCTGGTAGAACCAGTCGAAGTCGCTGCTATCAAGCCGTCCCCACGATAGGTTGATAGCTCCACATCGTCAACCAGCGCCTTAACTTCGATCATGCGCAGTTCGGCTCCACGATGAACAGTAACGTCGTTCACGGCGTGTAACGATTCTCCTTCACCGCTTTCGAGCGTCGCTTCAAGCATCAAGCGTTCGTCGATTCGTCCGTTTCCCTCCAAGTACCACTCGATTGCCTCAAGCGCTTCGCTCGAGTCGATCTCACTCATGAAACCGACACGTCCCATATTCACGCCCAAAACCGGAATGCCATGCAACGACGCCGCATGCATCCCTCGCAAGATCGTGCCGTCGCCTCCAACTGTGACGATGAGATCAGTGTCACGCAGCCGGTCGTCCGCCTCCTCATGCGCCAGAGTAGATTCGTTGGCGCTCCACCACCGGCATTGATCCCTGTACCGCGCGGCGATGTGGGCGGCGAGCTCTGCAGCCCGCGGCAACAGGCTGTGATGGGCGATACAGACTAAGTCGTAACTGCTCACGTTACGCCATTCGGCAGGTGTGTTGACGACGCGTTTCCATGCCCACACCGATCAAACGATGGTCAGCGAATCTTCGATCAACTGCAACACTAACCAAGGTACGACACCGAAAAGGATTGCTCCTGCAACTCCTACTGCGACTGCCGTCATCTCGCCGGCGCCAGGTTTGATCGGCTCGGAATCTTTCGCTTCACCGAACAAGATTAATCCGACTACTCGCAGGTAATAGTAAGCGGCGACCACCGTATTCACCACTGCCACCACCGCAAGCCAAATCAATCCTTGGTCAACCGCCGTGCTGAATATAACCGCTTTAGCCATGAATCCCACCGTCGGGGGCATTCCCAACAGGGACAGCAGACCGATCACCATGAGGATCGCGAGCGTTGGAGAACGCTTCACCAGGCCGCTCAATCCTGTTATCGTGTCATCTCCGGTACGGTGGATGATCGCCGTGAAGGCTAGGAACACCGCGAGGTTGGTAAAGGCGTATCCAGCCAAGTAATACATGACGCTCTGCGGCCCAGAACTCGCGCTTCCACTCGATGAAGCAACCGAAACCGCAGCGAAACCGATCATGATGTATCCGGCTTGCGCAATCGTCGAATACGCCAGCAGTCGTTTCATGTTGGTCTGCGACAGAGCTAGAAGATTACCCACCGTCATACTCGCGGTCGCGATGAGGGCGAACAGGATCTGCCAGTCCTGTTCAACCGCCTCGAAACCAGTCATCGAGTAGAGCAGCCGCATCAGCACCGCAAAAGCCGATGCTTTCGACGCCACTGACAAAAACGCGGCTACAGGCGTCGGCGCACCTTGGTAGACATCTGGAACCCACATGTGCCACGGCGCGATCGCCATCTTGAAGCCGAAGCCAGCGACGATCAAGAGAACCGACAGCATCACCGCCAATGATCCGAACGGCACTCCTGACTCGGAGCCAAGCGTAGCCAAACGAGCCACGATCTCGTCGATCCGTGTAGCGCCGGTATACCCGTAGAGGAACACAAGTCCGAACAGGAGCAACGCCGTCGACAACGCGGACAGTATCAAGAACTTCGCTCCAGCCTCGATTGAGAAACCGTCGCGCCGCAGTGCTGCCAATGCGACCGCGGGCAACGCGGTTGTCTCTAGCGCGACGTAGATCGTTATCAACTCGCTCGCACCTACTAGCAGCATCATCCCGGCCGCCGCCGTCAACAGCAACGTGAAGAACTCACCAAGCGAATCCTTGAACTGTTGCAGATACGGCACCGACGCCAAAATCACCGCCGCCGTCGCGCCAATGATGATGAACTGGAAGAATAGAGTAAAACGGTCGGCGATGAAGCTACCGTAGACGACCGGTTCGGATGTCGAGTTTCCAATCCATCCGAACCAAAGATTCAATGCCAAGATCGCAGGCACCAACAACCCGATAAACGCGATCCAAGAAAGCGCACGCTTGCTTCCATAGCGCCTCCCGCCAAACATCTTCTCGGCCAAGAGCGCGTCCGCCGAAAGCAGCACGATCGCTAGTGCGGCCGTCGCGATCACGGGCGATAACGCCCAGTAGTCCTGAGCAGTCACTAGCGCAGTATCCCTTCAATGCCGACCTTAAACACATCAACCACCGTCTTAGGCCAAATTCCGATCACAAAGATAGGGATCGTCAAAACCAGTATTGGTATTAGGTCCAACGGTTCGGCATCCGTCAACTCTTCGAATTTGTCGTCTGGCATACCACCTTCCGGCGGCCTAGATCCGAAGAATGTGCGCTGGATCATCCACAGAACGTAGCCAGCCGCTAACACTACACCGAACGCGGATATGCTCGTTGCCCATGGCCAGACCGGGAACGAGTTCAGGAAAACCATGATCTCGGACACAAACCCAGATAGGGCGGGCAAGCCCAGCGAGGCGAAGCCTGCTATGAAGAAGAAGATGCCGATCACAGGCATCCGTCGCCATAGTCCGCCCAAGTGAGGAATATGTCTAGTGTGCGTGCGGTCGTAGGCCATTCCGACCATCAGGAATGCCAATCCAGTGATCGTGCCGTGTGTGAACATCTGCAACGCGGCACCGTTGATGCCGCCTAACTGCGTCGCCGCGGTACTGCCGCCGATGGTCGTTAAACCGAGCAGGACGAACCCCATGTGACTTACCGACGAGTACGCGATCAATCGCTTCATATCGGTCTGGCGAATCGTAACGATTGCACCATAAACGACGCTGACGGCTGCCACGACAGACAATATCCCGGCTGCATCATGAACAGTGAAGCCGTTAGTCTCCTGGAAGAATCCGATATTGATGCGGATCATGCCGTATCCGGCCATCTTCAGCAAAACACCCGCAAGCATGACACTCACTGCCGTCGGGGCATCGGTGTGCGCATCAGGCAGCCAGTTGTGCAATGGCCAAACCGGCAACTTCACCGCGAACGCGACTAGGAAGAACGCGAATATCAGAGACGCGGGAGCAATCAGGTTAACGCCTGCGATCTGCTCCGCGATGCCTGTGAGCCCGAGTTCGGGCACATTCACCATCGTCAAGGTATCGACCGCGCCCGTCAGATAGATGGCGAATATCCCCACGAACATAAACGCACCGCCAGCAAGAGTGAAGAGCACGAACTTCATCGCCGAGTATCGCGGGCGTCCCGAGCCCCAGATCGAGATCAGCATGTACATCGGGATGACTTCGAACTCGAAGAACACAAAGAACAGCAGCAAGTCGAGGCTGACGAAGACTCCCATCACGGCAGCTTCCAACAGCAACAGCCAGATGAAATACTCCGAAACTCTCAAGTCAATGTTGCGCGAAGCGAACGCCGCCGCCATGCCTAACAAACCCGTCAGCAATACCAACGGCGCGCTTAATCCATCGACACCCAACAGATACGATGACTTGATCGTCTCAGCAGACAACCAAGTGAGATGGTCAACGAACTGCACACCTCCCGCTTCGCGGTCGTAAGCCAAGAACACGACCAGCGACAACAAGAATGTCGCGACCGTGCTGAGCATCGCGAACCAGCGAATCACGCGGTCGTCAAGCCGCAAAGGCCTGACAAGCAGGATCAACAGCGCTGCCAACGCAGGCAGGAACACCGTGATTGTCAATATGCCGTTGAATTCGCTCATGCTCTCTACATCATTGATTAACTACTGCGCCACCACCACGAAGATCACGATCGCCACTATCAATCCGACCACCGACACGATTCCGTAAGTTTGGACCTGCCCGTCCTGTACCTTCGCCAACGCACGGCCCACTCGGTCGGTCCAGCGATAAAGCTGAATGTTCACGTTGTCGAAGCCTGAGATGTCCAACCTATCGATCAATCTTGCAAAGTATTGATAAAAACCCCGTGACACGATCACATCCTCGTACAACTCATCGAAGTAGTACTTGCGCCTGAACAGCGTTTGGATCGGGTTTGTGATCCGTTCAAGCCACCCCGGCACCATGCCCGGCCTGGAGGCCAACAGAAATGCGATACCGATACCGGCCACAGCCAGTACGGTCGATACTCCGGCGATCAGAACGTCGAACTCTGGCTCAGAACCAGCGTGGACTTGCGCTTCGTGATCGTGAAAAACGTCTGTGTTGCGCTCCACCACGAAGGTGGCGAATGCATGTTTATTGACCTCACCCAGATCAACGACTGGATTCGTGAAGAAGCCAATGAATATCGCCAAGAATGCCAATATAGCAATCGGTACCGTCATCGTCCACGGAGATTCACCTAGGTGGACATGCTCCAAGCCATCAGGAGCGACCTCTCCTGACGCCTCAATATCCTCTCGCTCCTTGTCGCCACCGCCGCGGAACTCGCCATGGAAAGTCTTGATCACCGCTCGGAACATGTAAAACGCCGTCATCAACGCGCCCAAAAGCCCCATCGCTAGCGCGAACATTGCGATCGGGGTCTCGCCGTGGAAGGCGTGAGCCAGTATCTCGTCCTTCGACCAGAAGCCAGATAGCGGGATGATGCCAGCCAACGACAAGCTCGCAATCACCATCGCCAGGTAAGTGACCTTCATATGACCGCGTAGACCGCCCAAGTAGTTCATGTTGAACGTGCCCCCGGCGTGATGCACAGAACCCGCGGCCAAGAACAGACAGGCCTTAAAGAATGCGTGCGTAAATAGATGAAACACCGCCGCGCCATAGGCGCCAATGCCCAACGCAAACATCATGTATCCAAGCTGGCTCACCGTCGAATATGCCAACACCCGCTTGATGTCGTCAGCTACCAACGCCATCGATGCTGCAAACACCGCCGTTATCGCCCCAACCAATGTGACCAAGAACATGATGTCGCTGTGCTCAAACAACGGGAAGAATCGTGCGACCAAGAACACACCGGCGGTAACCATCGTCGCCGAGTGAATCAATGCCGAAACCGATGTCGGACCCTCCATCGCGTCGGGCAACCACGAGTGGAACGGGAACTGTGCCGATTTGCCTATTGCTCCCAACAAGAACCCGAGCGCAATCCACGATGCCACCGAAATCGCCATCATGCCACCTGTGATCGCGTGATACATCTCCTCGATGTCGAGCCACGATGGATCATTCGAATAGAGATAAAGGATCGCTAGCAAGAACCCGAAGTCGCCGAAGCGCGTCATCAGGAACGCTTTCTTGGCCGCGGCCGCGGCAGATGGGCGGTTCATCCAGAAACCGATCAGCAGGTACGACGAGATTCCGACTAGTTCCCAGAACACGAATAGTTGGATCACGTTGCGAGCCGTTACCAGACCCAGCATCGACGCGGTGAACAGCGCCATATAGCTAAAGTAGCGCGTGTAGCCATCATCACCGTGCATGTATCCGATGCCGTAGACCTGGACAAGGAAACTGACACCGCTCACAACCACCAGCATGATCGCTGTCAACTGGTCCAGCATGATGCCAAAAGTAATATCGACACCAGCGATCGCGATCCAGCTGTGCATCTCGAACTGTTGCGCGCCGTCTGACACTACTTTGATCAACGCCAAGAACGAAAGGATGAATGACGTTCCTACAGCCGCGACCGTCAACCATCCAGCCAAATCCGATTGCCTACCGGTCAGACGATAAGGGCCTAGAGCTACCTCCGGAATCCAACGGACCACCAACCCGTTGATGACGAACGCGGCCGCGGGCAGCAGGATAATCAGCCAGAGTGTTAGTTCGGATGGCAAATCGAGTTTCGCTCAGAGCTTTCTGATGATCTCATCCGCGACGTGTTCCCTGCCCTTGGGAACCATGACCATGAATGGCACGTCTTCGGCCCAATCCAATATGTCACCCACTGGCAGGATCTTCGCCGGCAACCCCTCGCCGTCGAGCAGGTTCTTCCAACTCTCGGCGATCTTCAGAGTTTGAGTCCGCTTGTATTCGACCCACATCTTCAGTTCTTCATATCCGATGCTTCTGTTATCTCAACCGTCTGCTTCGAGCGGTAGAACGCGAAAACCAACGCAAGTGCCAGCGCCGTCTCCGCCGCCGCGATCGAGATCACGAAAACTGCGAACGCATGACCTGTCAACGCCGATCTCACCGCGCTCTCAGTTATGTCCCCGCTCGCTCCTACAAGCGCGGCTGGCATCGTGAATCTTGAAAACCCAATCGCAGCAACCAGCACCCCGTTGAACATCAATTCGAGCGACATGATGACGGCGATGATGTTTCGACGCGCCAAGACTCCGAAAAGTCCAATAGAAAACAGCGCGCCGGCGACGACCAGAACCATCTCAAGCGTCATACCGTGTCATTCTCCCGCCGACCGCGTATCACGATCAACGCACCGATGAGAGCGGCAATCAACAACAATCCAAGCGTCTCAAACGGCAGGATCAGTTCGCGGATGAGAAATGCTCCGATGTGCGATGAGCTATCGACCAATGTGCCACCGCGTGCATCCTCTGCATCATCACCATCAACCGCGGTGATCGTCCCATCGGCAGATCCGTTCGAATCCGTCTGATATCTACCTGTCAGACCAGCGACCGCGTCTCCGTCTGTAATCTCATCAATCCCGGTCCAATCAGTGTTGTAAGCCACAAAGATGATCGATGCGAACAGCAACAACCCAGCAACCGCCGAGATCAGACGGTTTTGCGAGAGTGTTCCCGCGTTGGCCAGATCACCGATGAACATCACCGCGAAGGCGATGAGGATGGAGATCGCGCCCACATACACCAAAATCTGAACGACACCGATGAATTCGGCGTTGAGGATGAAATATATGGATGCCACACCGATGAATGACATCGCGAGCGCGACCACAGCGCGCACCAGATCGCGTTGAGTCACAACAATGATCGCCGAAGCGATCGTGACCGCGGAAGCGACGTAAAACGCTATCGTCGCCAGTATCCCCGAGTCGAAAGCCCCGCTCATCTTTCCTCAACCCAGCGCTCGTCCAACGTCTCTTGATCCGGCTTCTCATGGCGGCCCACGCTGTAGTGCTCATCGCGCGCGCCATCGCGGAACGGATCGTAGTCGCGCTCCTCAAACTGCGGTCGGAACCACGAACTAGGCTGCTTCAGGGCCTGACGCAACTCATCGACCGGTATCACCAGTGCGTCCCGCTCGTACTTGCTGCGCTCAAACTGGCTTCCCATATGCAACGCATCGTATGGACACGCCTCAACGCACAGCCCACAGAACATGCAACGCCCAATGTCGATATCGAACACGTCGATCGCATAGCTCTCGCCCTCCTGCACGTCGAAACCGCCCGGGCTAGTAACGATCTCGATGATGCCCAACGGACAGTACTTCGCGCACGACGCGCAACCAGTGCAGCGATCTTCATACCAAGTGAACTCGTTGCCGCGAAAACGTCGGTTCTGCGGGATATTGACCGGAACGGAGTACAAACTCATCGCCGCTTTCGCCGCGGTCGCCGGCTGAGTAGCGACCAATCCCACTGAGGATTTGCCCTCGTTCTTCGCGGCGCCAACGATGCCCACCTTCCGGTCGGGATACTGGATGGTGAACGGCGCCTTGAGCGCGTTCCTCAACGTAACTCTCATCGCTTTCAATAGTCCGAGGCCAATCATCGCGTCGCACCTCCTGTGTAAGTAACTTCGTCCGGTATCTCATCAGTCGCCACCGGGTAAGCGGGCCGGTCTGCCTGAGGGGCGGGCGCGGTGTAGTCCCCGGGGCGCAGCAACTTGCTGACCGCCCATATCGAGATGAAGAACACCACCCAGTTGATCGCCGACATTATCAGCAATTCGGTGATGCTCGGGTCTGGCCAGATGGCAACCAAAATCGCAGTTACGAAGATGTTGATCAACGTCAGCTCGAACAGGCCCTTCCATGCCAGCGCCAATATTTGGTCTACTCGCAAGCGCGGCCAAGAGAACCGCATCCACATGATGAACAGCAGCACCAGAACCGTCTTGCCCGCGAACCAGATCTGTGATGGTATGGGTTCCCATCCACGCCAACCGCCTAAGAACAGCGTGACAATCAGCATCGAGGCAACGATGGTCGCCAAGAACTCCGCCAAGAAAAATATTCCAAACTTCATGCTGCTGTAATCGTTGAGATACCCAGCCGCAAGCTCCGACTCCGCCTCGATCAAGTCGAACGGGGTCCGGCTAGTCTCCGCCTGAGCCGCAACCAAGAACACGAACAACCCCAGCGGCTGAACCAAGATGAACGGTATGTCCTGAGCATCAACAATCGCGCCCAGCGACATCGACCCAGCAAGCATCAATACACCGATCAGCGACAACGCCATGGGTATCTCGTAACTGATCAACATCGCCACCGAGCGCATCCCAGCGAATATAGCGATGCGATTACCCGAAGCCCACGACGCCAAAACCACCGATATACCGGACATTGAAGTGATCGCGATCACAAACAAAATGCCCACATTCAGATCAACCACGAATGTCCCTACGCCAAACGGAATCACCGACAGAACCATCAACACCGGAAACACCATCAATATCGGAGCTAAATTGAACAACCATCGATCTGCCTCGTCAGGAACGATGTCTTCCTTGAACAATGTCTTGATGGCATCTGCGACCGACGTAAACATCCCGAACGGTCCCCAACGATTCGGGCCGGTTCGGTTCTGGATGCGCCCTAGGATCCGCCGCTCGCCCCAGATGTAGACGATCACCGCGCCTAATCCCGCGTTTATGACTACGTTGATGATGATGAAGGCCGTGATCGCAAACGCCAGCCATTCAAATCCCGCCGGCAATACTGCAGTGTCGTACCCGCGAGACGCGCAATCCTCGCTGCCACCTGCGAGGTAGCAGTAGATGTTGCGAAAAAGCGAGTTATCCAAGAACGGGGAACTCAACGATCAACCTCGCCCATGTTGATGTCCACGCTGCCGAAACTCACGAACATATCCGCCAATAACTCGCCGACAAGCATCTCGCGCAGCAATGTCAAATTAATTAGCGACGGCGCTCTGACGTGGCAACGATACGGCGAAATCGAGCCGTCGCTGACGAGATAGAAACCTAGTTCGCCCTTAGAGTGCTCTATCGCCGCGTACGCATCTCCAACTGGAGGACGCAGCAACCAAGGCACATCATCGTGGTGTGGCCGCACGGGTCCCGGTTCGATCAACTTCTCGCACTGCCGGATGATCTTGATGCTCTCCCGCATCTCCTGAACACGCACCCAATACCGCGCGAAGTTGTCACCAGCTGTGTGCAGCGGACGCTCGAACTTCACCTGATCGTAGTAGTCATAGGGATCGCGGTGCCTCAAATCCCAGTCCACTCCTGCCGCTCGCAGCATCGGACCCGTAATCGATGCGTCTAGCATCTGCTCGGGTGTCAGCACCGACACGCCTTTGGTACGCGAGAAGATGATGTCGTTATCGGTTAATAGATCGTCCAAATCATCAATGCGCGGCGGCAACTCATCCAAGAATTCGTTCATCGCCGGCCAGAACTCTTCTGGCGCGTCCATGAACACGCCGCCAGGCCTCAGATAAGAATTGGTTATCCGCGCTCCGCAAAGCATCTCGAACAGATCGAGAATCTTCTCCCGTTCGCGCATCGTATAGATGAGCGGCGTTCCCCATGCGCCAAGGTCCTGTATCAAGAACCCAACCGCTACCAAGTGACTTGCGATCCGCTGCAATTCAGAAGCGATCATTCGCAACCAGATACCCCTAGTAGCTGGTTCGATCCCTGCCAGTTTCTCAACCGCCAGCATGTACGCCTGATTGTTGAGCATCGAGCCGACGTAGTCCATCCGGTCCGTCAGTGTAACCACCTGCACGTACGTCCGCTCCTCCGCCAGTTTCTCAGACCCGCGATGCAGGTAGCCGAAAATCGGCTCCACATCGATGATCTCCTCACCGTCGAATGTGACACGCATCCGAAACACACCGTGCGTTGACGGGTGCTGCGGACCGAGGTTGACGGTGATCGGCTCTGTACGGACCTGCGTAGTCACGCTCCTTGACCATCCTCGATCTCACCAGCCAACGCAGTCGGCACACGTCGTTCAGACTCTGGAACGATCGACTGCTCGTCAGTCGCGAAATCCTTCCTCAAAGGATGACCCGGGAAACCTTCCCAGAGCATAATCCGCTTGTGGTTCGGATGCCCCTCGAAGATTATCCCCATCAAATCCCAAACCTCTCGCTCCTGAAGATCCGCGCCAGTCCAGATATCTACAACGCTCGGTATACGTGCGTCGTCCCGCCCCATCCCACACTTGGATTTCACCACCGCCGTCGCGTTTCTGGTCAACGACGTCAAGTGGTAAACGACCTCGAAGTATGATATGTAGTCGACCGCGGTAACGCTGCTTAGCAGCTCGAACCGGAACTCCGCGTCGTTTCGCAAGAGTCGCATCACTTCGGGAACAGATGCGGGTTCGATCCAGATGTCCGCCCCGCGGGATTTGACTACAGCATCGGGGATCGACCTATGGATCGATTCCGCCAACTTGGAGCCGTCCCACGCCTTGCTCATGCGCCACCTGCCGGGTTGTCCATCAGCGAGTAGCGACGGATCTTGTCATGCAGTTGCATGATTCCGTACAGCAACGCGTCCGGCCGCGGCGGGCATCCCGGAACATACACATCCACCGGAACTATGTGGTTCACGCCGGGAACCACCGAATATGACTGGTAGTAAGGTCCCCCGCTAGTCGCGCACACACCCATCGATATCACCCACTTCGGCTCTGCCATCTGCTCGTACAACCGACGCAATGGAACCGCCATCTTCCACGTAACGGTTCCCGCCACGATCATCAAGTCCGCTTGCCGCGGCGTCGCTCTGAAGGCTTCCATGCCGAACCGGGAAATGTCGAAGCGTCCCATAGCCGAAGCGATCATCTCGAACGCGCAACACGCCAATCCGAACTGCAACGGGAACAACGAAGATTTACGCGCCCAATTCAGTAGATAGTCGACAGAAGTCACGATGACACTGCGCGAGTGATCATCATCCATATGCATGATCGGTTCCGGCAACGGCGAAAGGCGTGTCGCCTTCATCAGGTTGACTTCGTCGCCCTCGTCTCGATCCATATCCCACGTGACGTTGAAGAGCGGGTTTCGAGGATCATGGCCCATCGGGACTCCGTAGGCGCTCTCGATTTCGGAGGTCAATTGTTGGTGCTCCGCGTCCATTCGAGCGCGCCCTTTCGCCACGCATATAGGTAGCCTAAAGTGACCACAACCAAGAATACCAGCACCGCGAAGAACGCGATCAGGCCGAACTGCTTCGACAGAACCCCGTATTTAATCGCCCACGGGAACAGCAGCACTGTCTCAACGTCAAACACCACGAACAGGATGGCGTAGTAGTAGTAGCGGATGTTGAACAGTCGAGGCTTCGGGCTGAACGGCCGCAATCCGCTCTCGTAAGAGGTGCGCTTGACCTTGGATGTCTGGCTCGGACGGACACGTATGAACTGCGCCGCGTACGACATCAACAACATGCCGATCGGGACACCAACAGCGACCAACAGGAACATCAGAAGAATTCCGTATTGGCGAAAGTAATCTTCAAGCATCTGGGAGTTGTCCGCTCTCTCGACGATCCAGTTTATGGCGGTCGCCTAACAGTCCCGTTCGCGTATCTCCAGCGTCACCTGACGCTCGTTAGTTGATTTTACCCTCTAGGTTTGCCTCTTGACGATGAACTGCCGTTTGAACTAGCGGTCTCGGACGCAAATTCAGTTCACACCATCAAAAACGATCACGCCGCGCCCATCTGCTCCACGTTCAAGATCGTCGTACGCTTCATTAATCTCGTCTAGCGAGTACTTGCGCAACGCCAAACCCCCGATTTCGAGTTTCCCAGAACGGTAAAAATCGAGCAACGTCCTGAAGGTCTCATGCGGGCTCGCCGAGCCGTAATAGCTCCCTACCACCGTCTTCTGGTTCCGAACGATGTCGACCATCGGTATCTCGGCATCCGATCCTTCAGGCGCGATTCCAATTACGACGCAAGTCCCGCCCTTTCGAGTCGCGTCGTACGCGCTACGCGTCGTGGTGCTGTGCCCGAACGCATCGAACGCCATGTCGACTCCGCCATCCGTCAACTCGAGGATCTTATCGACCGCATCTTCTGCGCGCGAGTTCACGACATTCGTCGCGCCGAATCGGTACGCGAACTCAAGCTTGTTGTCCAAAACGTCAACCGCGATGATCTTGGAAGCGCTCAACAACCGAGCGCCCTGTACCACGTTCAACCCGACACCGCCAACACCGAACACCGCCACCGTCATACCGGCTCTAGCGCTCGGCTGATTGATCACACCGCCAACGCCCGTAGTAACTGAGCATCCGATCAGCGCCGCAACCTCCATCGGAACATCGTCCGGGATGGGATAAATCGCTTGTTGCGGACAGATGATGCTCTCGGCAAAGACGCCCAACTTGGCAAACTGATGGACCTCTGTCCCGTCGTTGTCGAAAAAGCGGAACGTGTTGTCGTACTGCTTAGTACCCGTCAAACGGTTCGTGTCGCAAACGTTCTGCAGACCGGTGCGGCAAGATCGGCAATGCCCACAGCTAGGCACAAACGACAAAATACATCGGTCGCCCGGCTCGATCCCGGACACGCCCTCGCCTACCTCGTCAACAATCCCTGCACCTTCATGCCCCAGCACGATCGGCATCGGGAAACTGGTCTGTCCTTTCATCACATGATGGTCGGAGGCACAGATCCCGGCCGCGCCGATCTTCACCCGCACCTCTCCGTTTCGGGGCGGCAATTGCTCCAAATCTTTGATTGGCATCGGCTCATTTGCCGAGTACAACACCGCTGCTCTAACCATGTTTAGCCCTTGCTGTCATCTTCACGAACACTGTCAGTGTCCATAAAACGAACGCGCCAAAGACGTGTTCAATAACTTCATTTCGAGCATTTCAGATGGCTGCCCTCCCATCGGCAACGCGATGCCGATGGGAGGGTCGAAACATCAGTTCATCTGGATCATTGCGCCAGACTGAATCATGTTCGCGACTTTGGCCTTGAGCTCTTTGACCTCCATGATGTGCGGCGACTTGCCCTGGACCTGCTTGTCCCAAAGTACTTCGCCGTCAACCGTCACCTTAAACGCGCCGGAGTGGCCTGGGGTCAGGCTGATCGCCAACGCTGGGCCAGCAGCTTGGAACAACTCCGCAGCCATGTAGGCGGCCAAGTTGGCATAACCGCAAGGCACGCAATACTCGATATCTGCTTCCATCTTCCAGTGGTCGGACATTGTTGCAGTCTCCTATCTCAAATCTTTCCTACGCAACGTAGGCAGTCTAAGCAAACTCTATCAATGGCACGTCAAATCCGCAAAAATACCGCCATGCGATAATCTGAAACGACAAGGGCAACGGGTTCCGTCATTCGGTGGATTTGCCGTTGCCGAGTGTTAGGTCTTTAGTTTGGGGGACGCTCGATATGCCATCAAGATGTGAACTTCGCCCAGTCGTCAGAGACGATGTTCAGCGCATTGCCGACTGGCTCAAAGACCCTGAGGTTTCGGACAGCTGGTTCGGACGCTACACCTACGGCGACGCTGCTCACCTTGGATACGAACCCGAAGAGATGCTCGACGCCACGCAAGAGCAATGGGACGAGGTCTTCGACGACCCTCACCACGAGCCGCACCGCGATATCTTCTCCATCTACACCGAAGATGGTGAACACATCGGCGAAGGCCAACTCTCTATCGACGAACCTCTAGGGGACGCTCAGATCTCCGTTCTCATCGGCGATAAGACCAAGTGGCACATGGGCTACGGCACCGCCGCCGCTCTAGCCATGCTTGAGCACATCTTCGACCACCTCGGTCTATACCGCGGTTGGGTGGACGTCCCCGCCTACAACACCGCCGCACGGGGGATGTTCGAAAACATCGGCTTCGTCCATGAAGGCACCCTTAGAAAGAGCCGCCCTCATGAAGGTGCCCGCCACGACTCCGCAGTTCTTGGCATGCTGGTCGACGAATACCACCAACGATTCCCCGACGGCGTCAGCAGCCACGTCATCGGATGGGAAGGGAACGTGTGATCAACCCTCCCACCAAGTCCGATAACCAATCATTCGCATCCCGTCTCAGAACCTTTGCACAACTCCGATCTCGTCACTAGGAAACACGTCTGTCATTCCCGCGTACGCGGACACTTCATCAAGCGGAATCTCTATCTAGTTCAGAGAGGGTATCCAACCGTCTGTCACCCCTCTGGATTCCGGCCTTCGCCGGATTGACGGTAGTTGTACAAACATCCCGTCTCAGTCGCTCCAAAACCCGACGCGGTCGCCACATTCCGTTCACTTACATTCCTATTAGACCCAACGAACATCGAAGTCGCATAGGCAAAGCACCTCGATTGACATTGTCAAATCTGCGATCAGAATGCGCTCAGATGTCTTTGTCACTGTAGCGGCGGAAATTAGCGTCTTAAGTAGACCCTGTTAAAGGACGTGAAAACCATTGCGAGGCTGAATTGATAGGAGGCATCAATTTCAAAGACCGCGTTGGCTTCACTGCGGGAGCGAAAATCGCGGTTGCGTCGGCGCTAGTCGCCATCGTAGCGTTCTATTTCTTGTCCAGCACTGACGTGCTCGCTGAACGAGCGAGGTCCAGCGAGCCGCTCAACTTGACCACAAAATCGATCAGCGGCTTGATCCACCTCAACTGGGACGCGCCGACCATTGATGTTGCGTCCGTGACGGGATACGAAATCCTGCGCGGCGATATTCAGACGACGAACCGACTACTCAACCTGTTCAGCATCGCCGATACCATCAGTGAGGACACCGAATACGTAGATTACAACGTCGTCCCAGACACCGAATACATCTATTGCGTCCGAGCTCTTCGTGACAATATGAAAAGCGGATTGTCGAACTGCGTTAGCGTGGTTACGACCATCGTCCCGGTCGGGGCAACACACGCGATACACACGCCGGATCAAAATTTTATGCTGTGCGAGATCACTGACATGTTGGTGGATCGCTTCTTGATGCCCGACATGGTGGGTAAGGAGTTTGCAACTTACGAGGATACAGTCGAAACCTACTCTAGTTTTTCCTTCACAGTGAATCCCGACTGTCCTATACCAGTGCCCATCCCTGTTGCGAAAAGTTCGATTGGTCCAGGGTTCAACAGGCCAAAAAAGGCTGCAACCTCCTCACTTCCAGCACAAAGTTCAACTTCAGGGTCAGTACCTGTTCCCGCGCCAGGATCCGCACAGAACCAAGACCCCGATCCCCCGCCAGATTCCTCAAAGAAGCCGCAGCCAGACCCTACTCCGACGCCGAAACATGATTCAAAATCATCGTCGCAAGCATTGACCGGCGAAGATGCGTGCTACGCATCTCCCAACGTTCACTACAAATGGATTTCATGTCCACGGTCATACTGGGCACCAGGTCACTACCCGTGGTGACGCTCAGGAGCGAGAGACGGTGCTCCGCGTGGAATATGTCTAATCGTCGGCGATTCCGACTGACGCAGAGCACATCAGCATACTGCCTGCTTGATCTACACGCATAACCTTGACGAACCAGTACCCAAGAGCCATTACTCAATCCCGGTTCAGACCATCCCATCCGGCAACACATCCAAATACTTATGGGCGTTACCCGTGACCAGTAACACCACTCGTTCGTCCCTTTGAATCGATCCATCTTCAACTAGGTTCCTCAATGCCGCCAGCGTCGCACCGCCTTCCGGCGCCGCGAAAACACCCTCTGATCGTGCCATTTCCACCATTCCGTCGACCATCTCATCATCAGTAACAGTGACCGCGGTTCCTCCGCTCTTTCGTACCGCACGGATAACTAGAAAGTCTCCGATAGCCGCTGGAACTCGCAATCCCGCTGCCATCGTGTGTGGATCCGGAAACGGCGCCGCGAATTCTTCGCCACTGCGAAAAGCCTCCACCAACGGCGCGCATCCTTCGGCCTGCACACAAACCATCCGTGGTCGCTCTGATCCGATCCAGCCTAACTGCTCCATTTCGTCCATCGCTTTCCAGATTCCCACGATCCCGGTCCCGCCGCCAGTCGGATAAACGATCACATCGGGCACGTCGAAACCGAGTTGCTCCACGATCTCATATCCCATCGTCTTCTTACCCTCAGCTCGGTACGGTTCCCGTAGTGTCGAGACGTCGAACAAATCTAGCTCCTCCGCTGCCCGTTGCGACATCTGCCCGGCATCCGTGATGAAACCATCGACCAGTGTCAACTTCGCTCCATATGCCTGACACTCCATCTTGTTAGCGATCGGCGCATCCTTCGGCATGAATACATGGGCCTCCATGCCGCCTGCCGCCGCATAAGCCGACATAGCACCTGCCGCGTTCCCTGCCGACGGCATCGTCAATCGCGTCTGCCCCAACTCCTTCGCCTTAGAAACTGCCGCTCCAAGCCCACGTGCCTTAAACGAGCCAGTCGGATTCACTCCCTCATCCTTGATGTAGACCTCATTCAGACCAGTCGCGCGAGCCAGTCGATCCGCTTTGAGCAAAGGCGTGCATCCCTCGCCCAAGGTGATGATGTTCGCGTCGTCGATGACTGGCATCACTTCCCTATATCGCCATATGTCTCGACGACGATCCGCTAACGAATCCTCAGTAAGGGTGGAGGCAGCCCGATCTAGATCGTAACGGGCGAAAAGCGGTTTGCCGTTCGCGGGGTTAGTCCGATGCGGATGCGATGCATCGAAATGCTCACCGGTGAGCGTGCATTCCAGATGCGTGATAGACGATCTGTACAACTAAATCAACCTTTGGTGGCGTCCAGCACTGTCACCTTCAGGATCCGATGCGGCTCTGCCACTTGTGTCAGTCGGCCGTGTTCTTCGAAACCCATCAATATATCCAACCCCTCAATCACCCGACCGAAAACGGCGTAGCAAAACTCCGCCGGATCGTTGCAGTCCTTTTGTTGCCCTCCAACATACGCGTCCCAGTCCGCCCTCGGTTCCAACGCGATCACAAACTCGCTCGATCCGCCGTTGACCACCTTCGAGACCATCGAGATCGTCCCTGCGACATCATGCTTCGCATCTGGGTGATACTCCGACGGTATGTAATAACCAGCGATCCCTCCAAATCCGTCAACCTTCGACCCGCTGAACACCGCCGATCCTTGTTCCACCGTATGGAACGCGACCCCGTCGTAGTAACCGGCATTCGCCAAGTTCAGGAAGTTCTCAACGGTGACCGGCGCGAGATGGTTGTAAAGGTCGATCCGGATCTCGCCGCGGTCCGTCTCCAAGACAACTTGGTACGGCCCGAGCGTCCCATGTGTCGCATCTTCAACGCGATCTCTCACAATATCGCCTTCCGGCACAACCATCGCGGTGGAACCCAACTTTCTATCGATCGGGGTCGGCAATTCCAGCGGTTGCGGTCGCCAAGACGTGACTGTCGTTTGGAACTGCCCGCCTAGCGCCCGACGCAACCCTGTCCCATCCGTATCCATCAACCATAGGTTCCCGCCGTCCTCGTCCACAAACGAAATCTCCGAACCATCAGGGGAAAACGCAGCGATCCCAACCCTCAATTCGCCAACGTCGATCTCAACAACCTCGCCAGTTGTCAAGTTCGCCAGAGCCATGGCTTCCCGATCCTCTCCGTCCGTGTCGAACCGAGTCCAAACCAATATCTGCTCGCCATCCGGATGCCATGCCAATCCGCTCGCCGCGTGGGCTTCTGCGATTACGTCTCCGAAGTCAACTTCGACATCCACAATCCTCAATCGATAGCGATCATCTCCGGGCGTCGATGTGTACATCATCATTCGACCGTTTGGCGACCAATACGGAAACATGTGGCGTATTCCTTGGGCTTCTTCAGATGTCAACCAACGGGCATCATTCAGCGTGACCACCGCATCGATTTCCCCGCCCTCATCGAAGCTAAGGTCAGCGACATAGATGTTCGAGCTATCTTCGAGCGATTCGACAAACGCGATCTTAGTACCGTCCGGCGAAATCGCAGGCATGATCAGATCGTTCTCCGCCGATGCCAGCAACCGCACATCACCCGTAAACGGGTCAACATCGAATATCTCCCGCTTGCCATTCACATTGCTCGAGTAAGCGACCCGGGAGCCGTCCGGCCACCAGGAAGGCGTATCCTCGACGAAATCGTTCGCCTCGATCTCCACCGACAGAGGCACCAGATCTCCAGTAGCTAAATTGATCATGTACACAACCGCGCCGCGTGGTCCGATAATGTCGATCGCCAAGAAATCAGAACTGCGATTACGCACCTCGATATCGGTCGAAGCCGTCAACTGCTCCTCATTTCCAGCGTTCCCTTCAAGTACTCGCGCCACCACCGCGTCCTCATAAATGCCCGGCTCGAAACCCGCCGTAAAGCTGTTACCGATACCCAGCCTGCCGCCGCTTGTAACTTCGAGATAGACATCCACGTCTGTAAGCGGATTTCCGTTCTCATCCAGCACCCGCACAGGAACCGGAGAACTCGAACCTGCGGGCACTGAATCTATCTCGTTCCGAAACTCGATCGAAGCCGCCTTCGACGGGAGTATCTTCAAAGGTACGTCGACGAAAACTTGAACTCCATCCTTGAATCCACGAACCTTGACGGTGTTCTCCAGAAACTCCCCGGACACCGTCCCAGCGGTAAACACCCCTTCACCGTTGAAACTTCCCGCACCCTCATCGTCCACCTCCCACCGCAACTCATCCAACTCCAACTCATTCCCAAAACGGTCATAACCCTTGGCGGCCAGCTGCACCTCGTCGCCAGTCATCAAGTCGATCAAAGATCCTTCAACCTCAATGTGATCCAAAATCCCGGGGCCAACCGTCCCCTTCACGATCTGTTCAAGCGTCACACCGCCGAGTGTACTCGTCACCAATATCAGTGAAGCGCCTTCGCCCGATATCGTTTCGCTCGGCGTGTAGTGACCAGTCTGGTCGATCAAGTCGCCGGGACGCAAGACCTCCCACGTAATCTCCGCTTCTTCCAAGACGTGCCCTACGTGGTCGAGCACCTCAGCATGCATATCCACCGTCCACGTCACCCGCGTATCCACGACCTCAGGCGTAATCGCCAATGTCGTAGCTGGCCCGTGTACAACCGAAATCGGAACTACCGCGTTCGCCGTAAAATTCCCGCGCGTGAAACCGACCTGCACTCCTTCCGCGGCAGCTCCGATATTGGTGCTCGCAGTAAATAGTCCGTCCTGATCGATAGTGCCGGTCGCCGGATCAGCACGCCAAACCAAATCCGGTTCGGCGACTACGTTTCCTAGATGGTCGTACGCCTCAACCTCGAATTGGAACGTCTCCCCACCCGCGAGCGTCAGTTCATCGGCATTCAAAACCAACCAACCTGCATCGCCCGGTTGAACCGTGATCGTCGACTCTGCAAACTCCGTATCATCCCCGCGAGTCGCCGTGAGCCGTACCGTGAATGTTCCCGCGTCAAGATACGAGTGGCGTGCACGCGTACCTGCCATCGCGTTCCCGTCCCCGAAGTCCCAGAAATACGACGCTCCATCCGTGAAGTCCTGCGCTTCGAAGTCAATGTTCAATGGAGCCATTACCGTGCTCGCCGTCATCCCAATATCGACCACTATCGGAGGCAACGGCACCGGCGTTGGCGTAGGAGGTTCTTCCGTGGCACACCCGAGCACCACTCCTAACAGCGTCAATGCCGCTAATGAGGCTATGAAGCTGCGTTTATTCAACCGTGAGATTTTCATGGTTTGCTATACGGAAACCTGCACCTGCGCGGATTGAACACCAGACAAATATGACGGCGACATCCAATCAATATCGAAATACAAAATATCTGCGAACGCCTCGGCCCAAGGCTTAGCTATCGCCTCAGTCTCAAGTCGTAATCCGCTCTCTTCCATGATCGATGTCATGTGCAGACCGGGCATTCCGCATGGCAATATATGCGAGTAGTAACCCAGATCAGTACTCACGTTCAGAGCCAGTCCGTGCATCGCTACGCCACCGCTGATCCTGACTCCAATCGCTGCAATCTTCCGACCCGCAGGATTCTCTCCTGCCGCAGGTTTGCTCCCAGGTTCGCCGCCTATCCATACTCCGGACTTGCCCACGACTCGATGACCACGAATCCCATACTCTGATAGCACTTGGATCACCGTCTCTTCCAACAACCGAACGTATGCGACTGGCCCCAACTTGAGTTCCCTGACGCTTACGATCGGATAGACGACCAACTGACCAGGCCCGTGGTACGTTGCCTCTCCGCCTCGGTCAGTCTCGATCACCTCGCAATCGTCCGCCTCTATCGCGCCTTCGCTCGTCGCCAGATGCGTCTCATCGGCGCGCCGGCCTAAAGTGACGACGTGATCGTGCTCCAAAAGCAACAACGTGTCTGGAATCGCCTCGGACTTACGTTGCTCGACCAGCGAACGTTGCAACTCATACGTCGGACGATACGCAACTCGCCCCAGCCATGACGCCTGCATTATCGGACGCCCTACGCCCATTACGTTCCGGTGCCCTTGGAAATCGACTCCAATCGGCCTTTGACGTCATTCATGAACGTCAACGCCTCCGCACCGTCGATTATCCGGTGATCGAAAGACAGACACATGTTCATCATCGATCTGATCGCGATTGCATCGCCGCTATCCGAGGACGTAACCACAACTGGACGTTTCACAATCGACTCCGTCGTCAAAATCGCTGCCTGCGGATAGTTGATGATCGCACCCCCTAATACTGACCCTAAGGCACCCGTGTTGTTGAGCGTGAACGTTCCGTCCTGAACATCGTTCAACTGCAACTTTCCAGCACGCGCCCCATCGATAATCCGAGCCATCTCTGAAACCGTCTGCTCGAGCGAAAGTCCGTCAGCACCCCGAACGACCGGAACCACCAGCCCTTGCTCAGATGCGACCGCTACGCCCACATTAACCGCCCCTTTCAACACAACCTTGCCATCGACCCAACTCGAATTGAGCAACCTATGCTCCGCCAGAGCCTGGGCGACGTGATGCAGCACGATCGGCAAATACGTCAATCTCTGCCCAGTTGCGTCCTGCACTCGTTCCAGATTCGCTCTGCGGTACTCCACCATCCCTGTCACATCGACTTCGATCGCTCCCCAAGCATGAGGAATCTCACGGAAACTGCGTGACACGTTTTCGGCGATCATCCGCCGAATCGGAGTCGGCTCGATGATCTCATCTGCGCGTTCCGTCAATTGCGGACCACTCGATTCCACTGACTCCAGGTACGCCTCCACGTCCCGCTTTGTGACTCGGCCACCAGATCCGGATCCCGGGATACGACTCACATCAATACCGTGTCGTTCGGCAAGTCGCCGTACAACTGGTGAAATCCGTCCACCCGTATCGGTTCGGTGTCGTCGCCTCCCGCGCCGAGTTTCAGTCAACTCAGCTGATTGTTGCGCAACCTCAGTTGCATCGGTTTGCAAACTGGTGTCAGTGAATTCACCACCTGTCGGCCCCACATTCGCCCCTACTACCATCGAGCCTACGCGGCTCGCCGCCTGAACCGAAGGGCCCTGCGCCTCGGCTGCCGGTTGGACCGGCTCCGGTGCTGGAACCGCACCCTCAACTTCCATCTCAGCGATCGCGGCGCCCATCTGAACCGTATCGCCCTCATTTACCAATAACCCCACTATCGTCCCATCGCGAGGTGCCGGCACCTCCATGTTCACCTTATCGGTTATTACCTCGACAAGCGGATCGTACCTGCGAATCTCATCTCCCGGCGTGACCAGCCACTTCCCGATAACAGCCTCGGTAACTGACTCGCCCACATGCGGCATCTCTATCGTCAGTTTCGCCATCTATCAGACTTCCGCCAACTGCCGGATCGCATCGGCGATCCTCTCCGGCGAAGGCATATATTCCGCTTCCTGCAACGGGCTGAACGGCATCGGTGGTATCTCGGGAGGTGTTACCCGCATCACCGGCGCATCCAGATCGAAGAAACCCTCCTGCGCAATAATCGCACTCACCTCCGACGCAACGCTCACCGCTCCCGTGTCCTCCTGCACGATCATCGCCTTACCAGTCCGAGACACCGAATCCAGAAGCGTCTCACCATCAATCGGCCGTAGCGTTCGCAGATCCACGACCTCAACTTCGATCCCGTCGGTCTGCGAAACCATCTCCGCCGCCTGTAACGAGTAGTGCAGCATCAGACCATACGTGATCAGCGAAACATCGCTCCCCGCGCGCTTGATATCCGCCTTGCCGATCGGCTCCGTGTACTCCTCGTCAGGTGCCTCACCTCGTACCAACCGGTATGTGCGCTTGTGTTCCAAAAACACCGTGGGGTCGTTCGACCTGATCGCAGACCTCAACAGTCCCCGCGCGTCCCACGGCGTCGCTGGAGCAATCACCTGCAAACCGGGCGTATGCGCGAATAGCACTTCAATACTCTGCGAGTGGTAAAGCCCCCCTCTAACGCCGCCCCCATAAGGCACGCGTACCGTCATCGGCGCAGTCTTCCCGCCATTCGTTCCATATCGAACTCGTGCCGCTTCCCCAACCAGTTGATTAATCGCCGGCCAGACAAAGTCCGCAAACTGTATCTCCGCAACGGGCCGCATTCCGTTAACTGCTGCTCCTAGCGCGATCCCGATAATCGAAGACTCCGCCAAGGGAGTATTGATCACTCGGTCTTCTCCGAACTCCTCAACGAACCCTTCCGAAGCCAAGAACACACCGCCCCGCGGTCCAATGTCTTCCCCCATCATGAAGATGTCCGCGTCTCGGCGCATCTCCGATCTGAGCGTCTCACGCACCGCCTCTATCAGCGTCATCTCAGGCATGAGAATTGCCTCCCAAACCATCTTCCAAGACACCGCTATACATATCTTTAACCGGCGGGAACGGCAACGCCTCCACCTCGTCCGTCGCATCGTCAACCGCTCTGCGCGCTATCTCCTTGAACTCGGCATCCGTCGCATCGTCCAATATCCCATGCCGACGCAATAACTGCTCCGTTATCGGCAATGGATCCATATCCCGCATCCGCTCGATGTCCTCTTGCGACCGATATCGAGTGTGATCATCATCCGTAGTGTGAGGCAACAACCGCTCTACCCGCATCTCCACCAAACTCGCGCCACCACCTGATCGAGCCCGATCAACCGCCTCTTTAATCGCCTCGTACGACGCAACGATATCCGTCCCATCGACTTCCACGCCCGGAATCCCGTAACCGAATGCCCGCGACGCTATCGATTCGACCGGCATCTGTTGATGCAGCGGTACCGAAATCGCATATCGATTGTTCTCACAGAGAAACACTACCGGCACCTTGTGGATCCCCGCAAAGTTCATCGCCTCGTGACAATCACCTTGGCTCGCAGCACCATCACCGAAGAACGAAATCGTCACCGCATCTCGCCCCTTCATCTTGTCCGCCAACGCCACCCCTACAGACTGTGGCAACTGCGTACCAACTACGTTGGAAAACGAAAACAAATCGACTCTAGGATGCGATCCATGCAAAGGAAACTGCCTCGCGCCGCTCAAGATCTCGCCGTCACGCGCCAAGAACTGCATCAGCATCTCCGACGGCGTGGTCCCTAGCATGAGCACGGCCGTCAACTGACGGTAGTAGATCATGTACCGATCACGCGTCGGATCGGTCGCCATCACCGTCGCAACCTGTGCCGCCTCATGTCCCTGCGCCGATGCCGCGATCGCCGCCTTGCCCTGTCGATTCAACGTCCAAATGCGGATGTCCAAAGCCCGGCTCAAACACATCGTCTTGTACGCCTCAAGCAGGCGGTCCCAAGTCATTCCAGACGGCAGGCGAAGATCCGTCTGCGCGATGGCTTCAATCGGCATGTCACTCATATCGCGGATTATAGTTTGCATCGAGGAAAAGCACCTGATTCAATGCCTCCTAACCAAGCGGATATACTCGATTACCGAGAAATGGCGACGAACTACAGAACGGTTCGACTAGGAGACGATAAGCATGACCAACATCTTGAAGGCGACGGCTTTGATTGCAAGCGCGACCACAGTAGCACTCTTCACCGCATGTAGCGACGACGGCGGCGGCACCACAAGCACCTATGACCCCAACGCTTCGTACTCTGTAACCATCAAGACCAACAAGGGTGACATCGAAGCCGATCTCTACAACGATATCGCCGGTGTCTACGTCGAAAACTTCGTCAACCTCGCCAACGACGGCTTCTACACCAACTCTCCCTGGCACCGCGTCATCCAAGGCTTCGTGATCCAAGGCGGACAAAACGCTGAAGGCAAGACCGTTCCCCAATTCGAAGACGTGTTCCATCCGGACATGATCCACGACGACGCCGGTATCCTCTCCATGGCCAACGCCGGACTCAACACCAACACCTCTCAGTTCTTCATAACCCACGGCCCGACCCCGCACCTAGATCCGTATGTCAACGGCGAGTTGAAACCTTGTGCAACCCCGGGAACCTCGTGCCACGCCGTCTTCGGCAAAGTCACTTCCGGAATGGACATCGTCTTGGCAATCGAACAAGGTGACGTAATGGAATCGGTCGAAATTCACGAGAAGTAGGACCCAACCACACCGCGTTCCGCTCGAATCATCCTACCGAACCGCGAGTCGAGCGGGCGATGATTTCATCTGCACAAACTCGAATCTACAAGCGGATCAAGCGATAGACTCATTGCCCTTCTTGACCTCGTTTTTCAACAGCATCCGCAAGCTCGTTCTAGCTGCTCTACCAGCTTCGGCACCACCCAAGACGGCATCCCTAGCCGTCGCGTTGACGGTCAGCCTCGCGCTGGCCGCCGCTCTTCTCGCTTGCCAACAGGCCGATCCAACACCGGCGCCGACAGTCCAACCGACTCCAACCTCCACACCTACCGTTCCACCGCGACCGACACACACCGAAACCCCTGCTCGGATAAGCACGCCGACGCCCATGCCGACTAGCACCCCCTATCCCACCTACACGCCCTTCCCGACGCCAGCACCTTTGCCAACACACACTCCCCAACCAACGTTTACGCCGTTCCCGACCCAGACTCCACTAGCAACCTATACGCCGTTCCCAACCTTCACGCCAACGGCTACCTACACCGCCACTTCGACGCCAACACCAACATCAACGCATACAGCCACCCCCACGTTCTCGCCGACACCTACCGAAACCCCAACTCCTACGCATACTCCCACACCAACCTTCACTCCGACTCCAACTTTCACACCTACTCCGACTCACACGCCCACCCCTACCAACACGCCGACGCCCACGCCGTTCCCTGACCGGGCCGCACTGACCGCCTTGTACCACTCAACTGACGGCGACAACTGGGCTAACAACACAAACTGGTTGAGCGACACGCCGCTGTATGAATGGCATGGCATAGAAACTGACAATAGCGAGCGGGTAACCGCACTGACGCTAGAAGACAACAAGCTCAACGGCTCCATCCCTCCCGATATCGGTCTTTTGACGAACTTGGAACGAATCTCCCTCCGCCGCAACTCCATTTCCGGAGAAATCCCGGACGAGATCGGGAATCTCGACTACCTGAACTATCTCGACATCTCGGACAACCTTCTCAGCGACGAGATACCGGCGCGATTGGGCGACCTTCAAAATCTCACCACGCTACGGCTTTCTGAAAACTCGCTCATGGGACGAATTCCTCCTGAATTAGGCAACCTCTCCAATCTCCGCGCGATTCACCTCGGCGGGAACCAACTGAGCGGCACAATACCGCCTGAGTTAGGCAACCTCTCAAAACTCACCTCGTTGTCCGCCGATTTAAACCAGTTGACCGGCACAATACCGCCGGAACTGGGCAACTTGACCCGATTGGAGTTTCTAGTAATCTCTGGCAACCAACTGAGCGGCCCGATTCCTTCCGAGTTGGGTCGATTGACTAACGTGACACGGATAGCTCTTAGTGGGAACCTGTTGTCTGGAGAGATCCCTTCCGAACTAGGAAATCTTCCGAAGCTCATTGATCTCGTGCTGGGCAACAATCAGTTGACAGGTGCGATCCCCCCTGAAATAGGAAATTTGCCGGAACTTCAGTGGTTGCACCTAAGAAACAACCATCTGACGGGTGCCATCCCACCAGAACTGGGAAACCTGTCCAACCTCACCGCTTTAACGCTTGGCGACAACCGTCTAAAAGGTGAGATACCCGTTGAACTCGAAAACCTCGCTAACTTGGAGGAGATAAACCTCTCCGGCAATGAATTCACCGGATGTGTCTCCGAAAGACTCCGACCGATATTGAGACCTGACATCGTTGCCTCGCCAAGACTCGCCTACTGCTCAGTCGTGCCAAAACATTTCACCACAAAAGCCGCCTTAATCGCGATCTATAACGCCACTGGCGGCGATAATTGGACAACCGAAACGAATTGGCTCACCACAAAACCGATCGGCGAGTGGTACGGCGTCAAGACCGACCGGAACGGACGCGTAGTCGAACTCGACCTTTCATCCAACCATTTGTCGGGAACAATCCCGGACAAAATCCGGAACCTGACCCACCTGAAAATTCTCAAGCTCGCCAACAACGCCATCAGCGGGCCAATCCCGCGAGGCATAGGCAGTCTCTCGGCGCTCACGGCGCTTGATCTCTACGACAACAACTTCTCAGGCTCCTTGCCACCCCAAATCGGAAACTTGAGCAAACTCAAAGAATTGAGGTTGAACGGGAACAACCTGACAGGCGATATCCCGGAAGAGCTTTGGAAGTTGCGTAATCTAGAAATCTTGTTCCTGAGCGCAAACTCGTTTACCGGCACAATCGCTCCTGAAATTGGCAATCTGAGGCGGTTGGAGCACTTATTACTCGCTGACAACAACCTCGCCGGGAGCATACCTCAAGAGATCGGATCGCTCGTGAATCTGCAGAGACTCTATCTGTGCAGCAACAAGCTAACTGGCGATATCCCGAAGCAGTTGGGAAATCTGCGAAACCTCGTCATTTTGTGTCTCTCCAACAACAACCTCTCTGGCGCGATACCCGCCGAATTGAGTCAAATCACCAGCTTGGAGACCCTGTCCGTGGAGTACAACCAACTCGAAGGCCCCATTCCAGCAGCACTCGGGAATTTATCAAACCTCTACAACATCACAATGAGCAACAACGCACTCACAGGACCAATACCAGCGTCAATCGGCAATCTAACCGGATTAGATTACTTCACTGTCTCAGACAACAATCTGGAGGGCGACATCCCGCCCGAACTCGGTAACCTCCGCAAACTCACGACTTTCAGGATCAGAAACAACCTGCTCCTCACCGGTTGTTTCCCTAAAATCCTGAGAAACGTTGAGTTCAACGACATCTCCCAGACGGGTCTCCCGTTTTGCGAATGAGTTGAGGGCAGTTCGATTCACGACTCGGACATCCCTTCTCCGTAACCATCAAGCCTAACAATGTCGACATCGAGGCCGCCCTTTACAACGGCATCGCAAGCAGTATGGACATCGTCCTAGCCATCCAACAAGGCGACATCATGGAATCAATCTACTAGAACTAGACCTTGCGGACAACCTCAATACATCCGCCGCGTAGGCCGCGCGCTCGACGGCGCGTCCCAAGTCATCGGGTCCAAAGCGAAGTTGTCCAACTCCGCGTTCCTCGCCTGTTGCGATGGCCTCAACCGGTCCGAAACTCGTACGTCATCGTCAAGCGGTGATCGGTCGAACACGAACGTCTCCGGCCCGATGTTGAACTGCTCGTTGTCCGGGATGCGGTTGCGCCCCGTTTGCAACCCTTCGCCACGAACCGTCATCCGCAAAAGACCATCAGTATCCGGCTTGTAGTGGAATATCAAGCCCCATTGAGAGAAAACGAACCTGCCGCCCAGCAACGGAACTCCCGGCAATGCCGCCGCAGGAACGATCGACTTGTGCATCAACCAGTCCCAAGCCGAGCGACGATAGGCTCCGAAATCGGCCACCAACTCTCTATCCCCCCGGCTGTCCAGCTGGTAGAGATATCCGTACGGCCTCGGGCGTATCAGCGCCACCAGCACCATGAACAACAAGATGATGCCGACCGCTCCAGCAGCCCCAGCCGCTACCAGAAGCGGCAACGTAGTCGGCGTCGATATCTCGATGCTCCTCAACTGCTCGACCGCCATCGCCTCAAACTCGCGCTCGAGATGTGTGCTCCGCATCGTGGCGTTGAATACATACTCTGCGGGCATAGTTACCGATCCGAAAACCCTCAACTGGTAAATCTTGCCCTCCACAACTTCGGTCGGTTCAAGCTCTACCGGCACCTCGGTTCCATCCTCCGCGTTAACCATCGAAACGCTGATACCGTCCTGCTCTGCCAAGAAGGGATGCTCGCCCAACTTCAGATCCACTGTCGCAAGCTGCGTCCTCGCCCCTTCCCCAACTGGAGCGTCCGAATCGGGCACTGAAATCTCAATCGTCGGGAAAGGTTCCGTCACGAAAACACCAGCACCTTCAATCGACGCCGATATGTTTGGCCATCGCATACTCAATTGAACTTCATTCAAACCGACCAACTCCTGCGCCGGCACTGTCGCTGAAAACGTTCCATCCTCCGAGTATGTGTCGCCGTCATCACCGCGGTCATTCATCTCGTACGTCTGCTGACCACCGTCCGGACCGGTTACAACCGCCACTATCGTCGCCGAAGAATCAATTAGCGGAACATCTCCGATACGTGCGTCCGCGGTAATCACGATCGGCACATCGATAGGGAATGGCGCCATTACCGGCATATCCACGCCGATTTCGTTGACCACGTCGCTGTACATCGTCAGCAGTCCCGTTCCATCCGAACTCCGCAACTCCCAGACCCCCGGCTGCGGATTACGCACCGTGTAGAACTTCATACCTGTTATCGAGATAACGCTTACCGACCCCACAGAATCCCCGATCTCTTGACCATTAGGCTGCTCGATCACGTTAGTCGTCGCTACGTCCTCAAACGCGAATCCTGCCACCAGGTACGACGAATGCGGCGGCACATCGACGGTGATCGTCTCACCTTCAACCGCCGTTTCTTCAACTCGTAACGACGCGTGTAACAGCACGTCGAGCTGGGCGTCGATGAACTCGATAACGCCCTCTAAAAATCCCAAGTCGTACGCCGTGCCGCTAGCTGCACCACTAATCGCTGCCAGCACCTCGCGATCAGACCCCGACGTCGTCGCCAATGATACGGTGCTAAGCACAACACGGTGCGACGCGAGCTCGGCTGCAACATCCGACAAACCCTCTACACCTGCCGATTCGTGATACGTGAAGCCGCCCGCCGATAGCACAACCATCCGACCGCCTGCTACGCTCCCGAGTTGCCCGATAAACGACGCGTAGCTTTCCAGCATCTCCGACAAATTCGCCGCAACTCGTTCGCCGCCAACATTCGACTCCAACACTTCGGTGATCCTATCCACCTCCCTCTTCGCCTCATCCGCCGAACTAAACTCCTGCGGCTCCTCGGCGTGATCCGAATACTCCCCGACGAAGATCAATCCAGTCTCCGCGTTCGACAACACCATCTTCGCCGCCAACTGCGCCGCCTCTACATCCTCTAATTCGTTCAGCGTGATGTCGAACGCCACAAAAGTAAATCCGTCGGCTATGGAACGGCTCTCTTGAGCTTCCGCAACACGAACGCCTCCGAGCGTCGCCGAAACCAACGCCGCGAACGCTACTAACGACGTCGCGAGCGCGGATATTCGATGCGTGTTGAACATCAGGTTGCGGACAGATAGCCCTGAACTTGCGTACCGGTTTAATTACGTTCTGATTTTATTAGGATGCGTGAACCAACCACCAAACCCGGCTTCGTTTGGTAATTCATACGTGCCTTTCATGCTAGCGGTTGACACTGTTTCCCAAAAATATGCAAGAATCGACGTTTATGAACTCCACGCAGGCGCGGTCCTGCAATCACACACTTCGACTCCCCGACGAGAGGTTGAGATGAAAATCACTGGCGTATCCTCTACGCTCTACCAATTCACCATGGCCCGTCGCATGGGTGATGCCAACTCTCCGATGGGCCGTGCCCGCGGCAGCGGTTGTGTCGTCGAACTCCACACCGACACCGAACTCACCGGCATTACAACCGGCAGCGGCGCGGCGCTACCAATCATCGAATCCCTTGTCGAAGGCATCCTCATCGGGCAAGATCCGAGGCACGTCACCGGTCTCTGGCAGCGCATGGTAAACAAGCACTTCAAAGGTGGGCACGACGGCATCGCAAACGACGCCATCTCCGCTCTTGACATCGCCCTATGGGATCTCAAAGCCAAAGCCAACGACGAACCGTTGTGGAAAACCCTCGGCGGCGTGCGCCAACCCATCAACGCTTACGCTAGCGGTCTCGACATGCCGCTTTCCGACCAGGAGATCTTCGACTTCTACCGCTCGATGGCAGAGAAATACGGTTTCACCGACGGCAAGCTCAAGGTCGGGCTCGACCAAGACCGCGACCTGCGCCGCATCGGACTGATGAACGACGCCCTCAGCATCAACACCGACGAGCCCGGGCTGATGGTCGATGCAAACGAGTATTGGTCACCCAAACAAGCCATCCGCAAAGTCCGCGAGATGGAAGAACAGTTCGACCTCATGTGGATCGAAGAACCTGCACGACGCTGGGATTTCCTCGGGCTCCGACGCATCTGCGACGCTGTCCGAACCCCTGTCTGTGCCGGCGAAAATCTCGACACCCTCGGCGACTTCCTCCCCTACTTCCACAACCGTTCCGCCGATATCATCCAAGTCGGATCCGGAATGACCGGCATCACCTGTGCGCTCCAACTCGCCGACGCTGCATACGGCTTCAACCTCCCCGTAACCCTCGGCGGCTCCGCAGGACACCACCACGCACACCTCGCTACCGTCATACCCAACTACATCACCATCGAGGTCGGTAACCCCGAACCCGACGACGGAGTAACAACTCACGACGTCACATTCGAGAACGGCAAAGCCATCCTCGGCGACAAACCTGGCATCGGTATCGAAATCAACCGCGAAGCCCTCGAAGAAGCCAGCGTAACCAAGATCCCACCCGGAAGCGGCCCCAGCCCCTTCGGACGCCGCCCCGGCGCCGGCCTATACGAAGTCCCGCCAACCGAAGAGGAGATAGCCGAATCTGCCCGCGGCATCACCGGCCAATCCGAAGGCCGTCACGCCTATTGATATCCCTGTCCCCTTCGCGAAGCGACGTTCGCAAGGGTGCCCGAACCAACTGCCATCCAACCCAACTAACAACCACGAGAAACGCTCAAACCATGAAAATCACTGGATACCGCGTAGAACAATACGAGATGAAGATGGACCGTCCCATCGGCGACGCTAACGGCGTGGTCGGCGAAGACATCGCAGGCGGCTCCGTCCTCTGGATCGAGACCGACGAAGGCATCATCGGCATCGCCCCCGGAGGAAACCCTGCCGTTGGCAGACTCTTCCACCTCATCGAAGGCGAAGACCCACGCTCCGTCATCGGACTATGGCAACGAATGGTCGACTTCGTCTTCAAAGGCGGCAACGAAGGCGAAATGAACGCTGCCATCAACGCCATCGACACCGCACTCTGGGACCTCAAGGCAAAGATCGCCGACGAACCTCTATGGCAAACCTTCGGCGCCCGCGAAGGCCGAACCAAAGCCTACGCATCCGGTATCGACCTCTGCCTCGACGACGACGAAATCTTCGCCTTCTATCGACGCATGGCAGAAAAAGGCATCGACTCCGGCAAGCTCAAAGTCGGACTCGACATGAAGGCTGACCTGCGACGCATCGGCATCATGCAGGAAGCCCTCAGCATCGCAAACGACAGACCACGTCTCCTCATCGACAGCAATGAATACTGGTCTGCCAAAGAAGCCATCATCCGCATCCAGCGCATCGAGCAAGACTTCGACATCACCTGGGCCGAAGAACCCGCTCGACGCTGGGACTTCGACGGCCTACGTCAAGTCTCTCGCAACATCTCCGCGGCTGTAGCCTCTGGCGAGAACCTAAACCACATCGGCGACTTCTATCCCCTCGTTGCGCAGCAAGCCGTCGATGTAGTGAACATCGCAGCAAGCCACAGCGGGTTTACTGGCTGCAAACAGGTCGCCAACCTCTGCTACGCCTACGAACTGCCCGTAACCATGATGAACTGCCAAGCAAACTACGCTGCGCACCTCGCCGCCGCCCTCCCCAACCACATGATGATGGAAGTCGTAGACCCCGGCCGCGAACACTGCATCAACTTCAATCACACCATAGAAGACGGATTCATCCACCTCTCCAACGAACCCGGACTAGGCATCACCATCGACGAAGAAGCCCTGGCCAACCTCCAATCCAACCCACCCGAACCAAACCGACGCCGACGCAACCCATTTCCCAGACGCGAAGGCGCAGGGCGATTCATCGTACCGCCCAGCAAGGAAGAGGCACCGTGGCTAGTCAACGGATAAGGTTTCCCCCGCTCGCAAGAGCATTGCAAAACCCTCCCCCTTGATGCCCAAGGGGGAATTGAAGAGGGTTTAGAACCCAATCGGGCATCCCCTGCGAACTGCGCTACGCTGGTTCGCGTCCCCTTCGCTTTGCGAAAGGGACGGATGGTGGCAGTTTTGCAATGGTCTCGCTCGCGGGGGAAATGTCCGAAGGACAAAGGGGGCACGCAGGCCGGTCCAACGTCAGCCGCTAATCCCCATTCACAGGAATCGGCTTCCCGCCAACTAGGACGACATCGCCTCGTTGATAAACCGCCTTGCCCCGTAACTTCGTAGCCGGTCGATGTAATCCAAAAGTGTGAGTCCTACCACCGCCTGACGGTCCCGCCCTGCTGGCTTCATACTTCCAGTCCGATTTTTCTACGAACGCAACGTCTACTCGCCATACGATCACTGGTCTTCCAGCCTCCAGCGTTTCTGTAGGATCAACCAAATAGCGCCAGACGATGTACCAACCCGGATGATCGTAATGTGATTGAACTGCCCACGGACGCTTGCTGGCCTTGCTCTCCAACGAATTTTCCGGCAACGGATTTGGGCCGGATCCTCGGCGGATCAAATCGGGGAAACGTTGCTGCGCAGTGTCAACGTTTCTATGTTTTTCGTAATTGCTAACCGAATCTAACGCTTTGGTTCCAAAAATCCCGACGATAGCACTGAACACGTTCATCTGTTCGTAGTAAATGTCCACCAATTCGGCAAGTTCGCGCTCAATATAGTCAACGGCCCTTCGAATCGCTGATACCGTCAAGCCAGATAGTAAGGGAACAGACGAATCGAACCATTCACCCCGATCCAATTTGTCTTGTCCTTTTCGGTGTGAACATCGCGAGTTGTGGTATCGCGGATCCTGCTAACTCGAAATATTCCGCGTCGATTTCAATCCCTATGCTGTTAAGTCCGCACGCAGTAGCGGCGGCGACCGTCGATCCCGAACCCATAAACGGGTCGAGAATCAAGCCTTCGCTCAGCGGTAAGGATGCTCGAACTATTTGACGCATGAAGTCTTGAGGTTTCAACGACGGATGCGGAGCCAGCTGCTTTTCGAATCCTCGAGCAGGGGACGAGTAAATCAGGTCTCGAAATGGTTCGGTATCGGACAGCCGCATCAAACCTCCCGTCTTCCATTTGCGAAGATTATCTTGGACCCGACCTTCACACGGTTTCCGAAACAGACCCCAAGGCTCCCAGCACGACCTAGGCATTACCGAAACACTCGAAAATTCTTCATGAGCGTTTTTCGGGCGGTCCCCACCTCGCAGCGTTTGCACTACCCTCACGATTTCCCCTCGCTTCTCAAAACCAGCCCGAATGAACGGCAGATACACAAAATGGGAAACCAGTGGATTAGTGGCAATGAAAATGTGCGCGCCCGGAACCAATGCCGACATCAGCAAGTTGGCAAGGCGATCAAAAAAACCCTCTAGGCGCTCTTTATCACCTTCGTTGAGCACCGTGAAGCGCGGCAACGGCTTGCGAATTGAATTGTCAAACGCAGGCGGGATACGCCAAACACCTCCACGCCCCTTACGAAGCTTTTCGATCTGACCCGGCGTATATTCGACCAACCCGTATGGCGGATCCGTCACCACCGCGTGGATCGAGTTCGGTCGCGCTTTCTCTAACCAATCAAAGGCATCACCGTGGACTATTTGCGGCGTTTCCTCGACAAGTGAGCGGATCGGAAGAACAGTCTCAAGAGCGGTCATTACAAGCTCAGACTACCATGCCTTAACCAAGTTCCAGTTCCGACATGGCGATCCTCATAGATGGTCACCGATCTCATCAGATCGCGGGTCGGAAGCGAACTGACTCGACTAAAAACCGACCCGCATGGTCATCAACTTCCTCGACGCGGGTACCTACTCCCCAGCACCCCTCAACAAATACCCTCCGGTAGCACCCGATACCACGATGATCATGATGTCCACAACCACCCACACTACGTCATGCATCACTTCTTCTCCAACCTCTGACGCCCCGTTGACCAGCAGGTTCAACCAGTTGAACAGGAACAACGCCGCCAAAATGATCGTCGCGTAATACATCACATTCGACTCGATATACTCCCGAGTGATGCCCGTTTCGCCACTTGCGTCGTGATTTCGCTTCCGCTCCAAGTTGAAGTAGAACGCCAGCACTATCGCCACTAGTGAGACATAATTCACAACACGCCAAACATCGCCCGAATCGTACAACCGCCAAGCGATGAACTGCACGGCGATCACGATCGATACGAGAATGAGCAGCACTCCGATTATCCGCTTGATTCCATCCATCGTTTAAGCCCTCCTTTGGCCTGTTCTGGTATGTTCGGGGGACAGTCCCACAAACGCATTCATTTATAGAGTCAATACGGTCACGTCCTCGAAGCCTTCAACCAAATGTGATAGCCCGTGATGCCCGACACCAAGATGAAAAACGGGTTGATGAACCACCAGTAGATGAAGTGCCGCGTCTTCGACGCATCGGATGCGTCGTCGAATTCCCAAAGCGCGAAGAACCAGTTGCTGAAGAAGATCATCGTCAGAATGATCGACGCATAGAACAACACGTTTACCTCGAGATACATCCTGCTCACCCGGTCGTCGTTAGTAAGCGCGATTTTTCGCCGCAGGTTCACCAGTAGGCTGATCAACACCGCCGCACCCATGATCGGGTTGATGTAGTCCCACAGCGCTCCCGTGTTCCAAAGCTGCGCGTTACCCGCCAACACGTTCACGAACACAACCACCGCCGCCAACACGTTGAACGCGCCTAGGACTCTACTTAAGACCGCCATATTCGGCTCACTCCTTCGATTGTGTACTACGCAGCAAGTAACTCCCCACAATCACATTCACGATCGGGAACATCACATCGACCACTATCCAGACCATCGTTCGGGCTTCTCCCAATTCATCTCCCGCATCTTTGAACACTGTCCACGCAAACCACTGCTCAAAGTAAAGCAGAAAGAGCGCAGCCGACGCGATCAGCATCACGCTCGACGCGATCCACTCCGACATATCGGACTTATCTGTCTCCCGTGACCTCAGGTAGCTGAACACCAACGCCGCAATAGCCCCGATCGCCATGAAGTAGTTCAAGATATCCCAGACCTGAACGACCGCATCATCGTCATATATCTCACTCGCCAAGAACTGCACCGCGACCGCCAATCCAACCACGATGTGGACATACCCAAACACTCTCTTGATCACATCCATCGCATAGCCTCCTTAACTGACTTGACTACCCGGACCGCCTTATTGCCATACATTAGGCGACGTGTCCTCTACGGCGCACCTCGTCCACTACATTTATACGCGTAAATGCGGAAAAGCGTCGGTACGTGGGTGCAAACGCCCTCAAGGATCAATACATGTGCGGCTGCAGAGAGGCCGCCAACGTCAACTCGATATCCTGTATCGCCTGGGTCATCGCTTGCCCGATCAGGTCCAACCGTCGCACCTGCTCGATACGCGGCGTCACCATCTCTAACTCCTGCGAAGTGAATATCCCTTTGAATATCCCACAAGCATCGGCAAGACAGATGATCACGATGTCTCGGGGATCCGGTATCTCATCGCTGAAAAGCACTCCCATAATCCTCAGCTTGACCTCCCGTTGCGCCTCACCATCGATAGTCGGGTAACGCCTCGATTTGAAGACCCACAAGAAACGATCGTCCTGCCGCTCCAATATCCCGTTCTCCACCAACCGTCTCAATGCCTCCTCACGTATGCCATCCGACCGCAAAGCTGTCCGCTCCACCCAGTACCGCGCGTCGTTGTCACCGCCCTCAGCGACCTCCGCCAACGTCGGATCCAACAAAGTGTCGCCGGTCGGCGTTGCATCCAACAGAATCAACCTCTCCAGATCCGTGTCGATCCGGTTCTCCAACGCCAAATCCATCAGCACACCGCCAGCCAACGCGTAGTCTAATGAAACGTTGGGAACCCGAGCAAAACGACCATCATCGTCGTTCAGCAACAAAAGCACGACTTCCTCCGCAAATCTGAGCATCAACTGTTACCTTTCCTTAAAACGGCCATCTTTTTGGGTCGTAACCTGGCCGATTTCATGGATCCGTGAGATTCACCGTCATTATAGACTGCATAATGCCTTACTCACCTCGGCGATTTCTTCGCGGTCAAGTTTGTATGCCACGGATCCGAATGCCGAATCTATGCGGAATTCTCCTCCTTAGAGGTTGAACGTGGCCACTAACAGCCCTCCATCTCCCATCGCCTACGAACCGGACGATAAATGTCCGCCATGGCTTCTGTTAACCACCGCCTTACAAGGCAGCACGGTGGTTATCGCGCCGACCATCCTATTCGTGGCCATTGCCGTTCAAACCGCCGAGTTGGGCGACGATTTCCTGTCGTGGGCAGCATTCGCTACACTCGTGATCGTCGGTTCAATGATGGCGCTCCAAGCCGTCAAAATCGGCCGTTTCGGCGGTGGACACCTGATCGTCTGCGGTGTAACTCCAAACTACATCGCCATCTCAGTCATCGCACTCACAGAGACCGGGCCCTCTACCCTCGCGAGTCTTATCGTCGCTTCAGCCATCCTCTACTACGCCGTGGCTACGTGGTTGCCGATACTGCGCCGCTTCATCACACCGGTCGTGGCGAGCACGGTACTGATGCTCATCGGCGCGCTGATACTGCCTTTCGCAATCGATCTGATCCGCGAAATCCCCGAAGACTCTCCTAGCTTCTCCGGCGTATTGCCAGCCGCAGTCACGGCCTTCATGTCTGTCGTATTAATGCTGCGTGCACCCAGATCGTGGCGCCCATGGGCACTCTCTCTAGGGATTATCGCTGGCTGCGTTGCCGCCGCCGCATTAGGTATCTATGACTTGACACCCGTCGTTTCGGAGGCTTGGATCGGTATCCCAGAAATCAGTTTCCCGGGCATTGATCTTACCCCTGACGCGGGATTTTGGGCGCTCTTGCCGATGTTCCTGATCGTCACCTTGATCCAATCCATCAAGAACATCAGCGACGGGATGTTCGTCCAGCGCGTGTCAAGGCGCGAGCCTCGTGCGACCAATTTCAGACTGATCCAAGGCTCGATCTACGCTAATGGAACCGGCATCCTAATGTCGGGCATCGCAGGAACGCTCCCCACCAGCACATACTCTGCGCTAACCGCTTCTTTAGTCACCATCACCGGTGTTGCCGCACGAACCGTCGGATATTTAATCGCCGCGTTGCTGATATTGGTGGCCTTTTTTCCAAAAATCATCAGCGTGCTGACAACAATACCCGGACCCGTGTTGGGCGGCTTCCTGCTGTTCGGTATCGGTCTACTGTTTATTGAAGCTTTCCAATCATTGGCCCGCGCCGGTCTTGATCCTCAAAAAGCCTTAGTCGCCGGTTTCGCTTTCGTTCTCGGCCATCGGAATGCAACATCACAACCTATTCGTAGACTTCATGCCGCATCCCTGGGGTCTGCTTCTCGGAAATGGCATCACCGTCGGCGCCGCAACCTCGATCGCGTTGACAGCATTCTTGGACCTCTCAAGACCTCGTCCCAGCCGAGTTGAGACCCGATTGAACCAATCGACCTTCCGAAGCGTCGACGAATTCCTACAAGGAGTTGCCGCCCGTGCCAAATGGAACGCCGCATCCTCCGAACGATTACGTTCCGCGGGAGAAGAGACAATCTCAATCCTCTCCCGTTTTGACGCTGAAATGCCCATCGACAAAACCGCCCCGCCTAGTACTCACCGCACGTTCGGAAGATTCCTCGATCGAATTGGAGTTCGTCACAGTCTCAGACGAAACCAGCATCGAAGACCGACTCGCTTATCTGGACGAAGAAGCTGAAACATTTGACGAATCGGATGTTGCTCTACGCTTGCTGCGCCACTACGCATCGTCCGTCCAACACCAAAAGTACCACGGTGTCGACGTTGTAACAGTCCGAGTCGATTCGTCGGACTGATGTCCAATCAAACGCGTTGGCGAAACACGACTGGGTTATGGATTAAGGATCGGATCAATGAACTCCCGCATGACTTCTGCGCACTGTTCCGGCTGTTCCAGCTGCAGGAAGTGAGTAGCCTCCGGCAGGAAGTCATAGTCCACGTGCAACGTGTCGCTAAGTTCCAATGTCGGCAGATACGAATAAGGCAGTAATGGATCCGCTCCGATCACCTTAGTCGGACAAACATACGTAGCGAAATCCACCAAAACCGCGTAAATCCCAGCGTACTCCACGATTTGCGCCTCATACTCACGAGGACAACGGAGCACATAGCTATCATCGCTCTCACATCGGCGTAGAGTCGCCCTCGCAAAAAGATCGCATACCCCCGGCACGACCCTTTGGAAGCTCGGCGTATACGGTAAAATGTCGGCGAGGTCACGCGGCGAACGAAACTGAAACGCTCGCTGCCTGATTAGCTTCGACGTCCGATCGGCCGCTGCCTCGAACTCGGCGTAACTACGTCCCGGTTTGCACAATGGCGGGTCGAACAGCACCCGCGCTTTGTAACCCATGCCCTTCGTCGGCGAAAGCAACGTCGTCAGCCCCGATACCGAATGAAAAACTCCCACTTTAGGCTTCGCACCGAATAGTTCATCTATCGCATTTGCGACCACGTCGTGATCTCGAACTAACGCCGGAATCGTGTGGTCTCCGATCCTTCCGACATCGTTCCAACCATGATTCCTGAGGTCGTAGACCACGAGGTCGTAATCGTCGACGAGCAACGACCAGAACGGGTAGTAGATATCTATCGCAAGACCGTTGCCATGACACAGCACGAGCCGCGGCCCTGAAGGATTTCCATGACGCCGCAACTTGATCGTCGTGTGGTCGTCTACCTGTACATCTCTAACCACGTTCGGCTTCGGGATTTCCCACACCGCCTCAGTCATCAATTAAAACCATCACTGTTCCAACTCGTACGCGATCGCCGCCGCGAACTCATCGGTGCTCAAATCTTCTAACTGCCACCTGACATCAGACAGATGAGGAAACTTGAACACGCTCCGTTTGGCTCCTTTTCGCATCGCCGACGGCACTTCGAACTTCGAAGTATCCAAAGAAATCCCCGCCCCCAGCGCTTTAATCAGTGCCTCTTTGACTGTCCATAGGTTAAAGAACATCGAGAGCTTTTGCCCGCCGCTCAGCGATCCGATCTCATTCCGTTCATTCGGACCCAGCACCGTATCCACCAGCAGATCAAGATGCCGGTTGGAGACACGTTCCTCCACGTCCACGCCAATGCGGCCTTCTGCAGCGACGGCGATCAAACCGTGCCCTCCGCTGTGACTGACGTTGAAGCTGATTGACGCCGGCTTCCCCTGCACTATAGCGTACGGCTTCCCAAACTCCATCTCCGCGAACGTCAGATCATCGTTCGTGCATCTCAAACGCTCGCAAAGGAGACGACGAAGCGCGGAACGACACAACGCGAATCGTCTCTTAGGACCAGGAAATAGGAACCGCTCCCAACGCACCCTCTCTTCTGCGTTCAACCACTCGAACGCTTCCGCCTCAAACTCTATTTCGGGCGTTAAATCGACGTGTGAAATCTCTATATCGTCAATCTTCTTGAACGGACGCCACCAATAGTCGGCCCAAGGGCGGCGCATCGAAGGATCGCGCATCGCTAGTCAAGTCAGCGTCCCGAGAGCAACAAACAAGCATATTCAGATATCAATCGCGTCCCGCCACATGCTTACTCATCGGCGAGACGCGAAACGTTAGCAAAAATCAGCCAGCTTGCGCGTCCACAAACTCGACCAACGCCGCCAGCGTCGGGATCTTCGTGCAATCATCGGCTGACATCGAGATCCCGAACTCGTTGACCACCAGGCGACCAAAAGCGACGATATCGACCGAAGATACTCCCAAGTCGCTAAGGCTAGTGTTCATATCGTTCACTGGACCCACCGACTGACCATCGACTTCCAGATTCTCGGAGACCAACGCTTTAATCCGATCTGCAGTTGATGCCATTTGTCATTTCCCTTCTTTCATGCTTGAAGACGTGATATGAAGTACCACATCGCTCAACCAACATTATCACATTCAGCTAATGCGAATGCCTAGTGTTCAAACCCAGTGCCGCCGGCGTTGGAACGGGTAGCTCGGCAACGAAATTCGACGTCGAGATTCGCCCTCAAACAGTCCTTCAAATCTGATTCGCATCCCAGCCTCGTAAGTTTGAGCGACACCTTCGGCGAACGATCCCGAGCCCCCAACGCTACCTACCGAATGTATGAAACGAACTGCCTGACCGGCATCCGAACCGTTCTCGCCATCCCATCGGCATAAATCTTTGATCGTCGAGATCAGATCGGTATCGACGCCCAAACCAACAATCACATCCAAATCCTCATCGGCAAATGCGGCTACGCATGATTCGACCGCGTTCATCCCTGTCAACTGACTATGCCAGTAGCCTGCATCGCGCATATCCGCTAGCGCCGCGGTTCCGCCCTCACCCAAAATCGCGATAGCCGGCTCCGATATTTCGATCCCCCTCAACGCATCTTCGAGACCACCGACCCTGATCTTCGATGTCCCGCCCCCTATCAACCGCTCCAACCGCATAGCGAACCTCATCCCATCCTCTAAACCCCACACGCCAGCCGCCTGTGCCGCCGCGATCATCCCGACACCCTGCCCCGCAACCGCACTCGGCACGACATCAACACTTGCCCAGAGCGAGGTCAAAGCGCACTCGACCGCGTACACCTGACTCAGACCCAACTCCGCACTACTTGATCCAAAGCGCTCAAGGACCTCGCCGATCAGGTCAGATCCCGTCTTCGCCGCATAAACATCGCCACATCGGTCCAAAACCGATCGAACTGCCGACTCGCTGGCATAGAGTGACTTCACCGCACCAGCATCCACATCCTCACCATAGACGAACGCGACCTTCATTGACGCGCTTGGATCCGACCCTTCCAGACCATCATTCGACCCTGCTACCTCGCGCAGACCATCCTGCAGCGATCCAACATCTCTAAACGTGATCCCGGCACGGTATGCGAAATGGCTCCGACCCGAACTCGCCGTCCAAGCCGCATCCGAAAGCATCCCATTAGACGCACTATCCGTGTCCAACGCGTGACCATCCAACCACTCCAAATAACTCTTCGCCAAATCCCTTACTGCACCTTCCGATTTTCCAGAAAGCGGCAACAAGCGAGCATTCCGCTCAATGCTCTCGCCGTCCTCCGATTCGTCGCCGATAAATCGATGAATACCCTCAGGTATCCGGCTGCCGTCCCGTGCGGAAACCTCTCCGTTCTCGTATCCCGAGATCACCAAATGCGCATTGGCCCCCGACATCCCGAACCCGCTGACAGCTGCCAACGGCGAACGGTTCACCGAGTTCGGCCACTCCATCTTCTCAATCGGCACACGCAACGGCAATTCACCCCACTCCACATGCGGATTCGGCTTATCGAAGTTCACCTGCTTCGGAAACACGCCGTTTCTCATCGACATCACTATCTTTACGACGCTCGCAACTCCCGCCGCCGTCTCCAAGTGTCCGAGATTCGCCTTTACTGATCCCACCAGCAACGGCCGATCAGCCGCGCGACCTTCCCCGTAAACCGCCGCCGCCGCGTTCAACTCGATCGGATCCCCAAGCTGCGACGCCCCTCCATGCGCCTCGTAGTAGTCCACATCCTGAGCCTCAACGCCTGCTCTGTCAAGCGCATCCTGCATCACTCGCCTCTGCGCCTGGCCGTTTGGCACCGTCAAACCAGCGCTCGCGCCGTTCTGGTTCACCGCCGATCCCAGTATCACTCCCCAGATCCGATCACCATCCGCCTCCGCATCCCGCAGACGCTTCAGAACCAACATCCCGCAGCCCTCGCCACGCACAAAACCATCAGCGCGTGCATCAAAAGGCCTGCTGCTCCCACTCCGCGACAACATCCCCAGATCCGCCATGTAATCGGTCAGCGGCTCAGACAACACCGCATTCGCACCACCGGCCAATGCCATATCTATCTCACCATTCTCCAAGCCACGAACCGCCTGATGCACCGCCGCGTGAGACGCCGCGCAAACCAGATCTACAGGGATCGCCGGACCCTCTAGCCCCAGCGCGAACGCGATCCGACCAACTGCCATGCTCGACGTTGTTCCCAAATAGTTGTCCGGCATCTCGCTCTTGGCGATCACATCCCGGTACTCACTTGCACCCACACCCGCATAAACACCCGTCCGACTCCCTCTCAACGTATCCGGATCAATTCCCGCATCCTCCAGAGCGTGCCACGTCGTCTCCAACAACATCCGCTGCCGAGGATCCATCATCCGAGCTTCGATCGGCGAGATTCGGAAAAACCGCGAATCGAACCGGTCAATCTCGTCTACAAACGAACCTTTTCTGAACACGTCCCGATCGGCAAACGGATCTCCCACTACACCTTTCCAAGAACCATCGTCCTGCCGGCCATCCGTAATCGCATTCCCGCCACTGTCTATCAGTTTCCAAAACTCCTCAAGATCCCGCGCCCCCGGGAACCGGCACGCCATACCTACAATCGCTATCCCATCAATATCAGTCGGCAGCACCATGTCAGACGACGGTTCGACATCAACCGAGGTCGACGCTTGGATCGAAAACACCTGCTTGTCTTCGCCGACACCGCCCAGCTCACCGGCCAAATGACTCGCCATCTCCGCAACCGTCGGAAAATCAAACACTATCGTGTTGGATGCAACGTACTCGCCTTCAATGGCACGATTCAAACGGTTCCGCAACTCTACTGCCATCAATGAATCCATGCCGAGATCGAAGAAACCGACATTTGGCGAAGGCGGCGTTTGCAAACGCATGACCGCCCGTAGCTCATCTTGCAAAAACTCCGACAGTATTCCCTCGCGGTCTGATTGGGGGGCCGACTTCAGCCGGGTCATCAGATCTTCGGTGGGTGCGGTGTCTTCTGTCTTGTCGGCACCGCTTTCCGATAGCAGTTCCTGTATCAAGTTGTGAGAGCCGCCGTGTCCATCGGCGAACGTCGGCCAATCGACCAATGCCGCCAGGCCGTTGGTTGCGTCTTGGCGGATCAGCATCTCAAAAGCGTCGAGTCCCTGTTGCGGCGTCATCCAGCCGGTACCGGCCGCTTCCAGCTGCTCTGCAATCCGTTCGCGCTGCTCCTCTGCCTCTCCGATCCCGGACCATGCACCCCATGCAATGGTCTGACCGGGAAGGCCCTGCGCGCGTCTGTGACCGGCTAGCTGGTCGAGGAAGGCGTTCGCCGCCGCATGGTTCGCCTGACCGGAATTGCCCAGTACTCCTGCCACGCTCGAGAACAGGACGAAAAGGTCTAAATCTCGATTGCGGGTAGCCCGATGCAGATGCCATGAACCGAGTACTTTAGGCCAAAGCACCTCTTCGAAACTCTCCCAACTCTGGTTGGTCAGGGCAGCATCAGAAAGAACTCCAACGCTATGGATCACACCACCGAGCGGCAACATGCCCGCATCGATCTCGTCCAACATCTCTTCAACTGCCGTCGAATCTGTCACGTCTGCGAGAGCTACTTCGACATTTACGCCACGCTGTCGCAACGCATCGATCGCTTCGGCTGCCTCCGGGTCGGGATCTCGACGTCCATTCAACACGATCGCGCCGGCGCCGTGTTCGGCTAACCAACCTGCCAGCGCGATCCCAATCCCCCCTAGACCGCCAGTCACCAAGTAGGTTCTATCGTCACGGAGGTTTCCCGTTTTCATTGGTGGATTAGTGAGCACCAGCTTACCGATGTGCCGAGCAGCGCGCATATGATCCATCGCCGAACCTGCTTCCGCCATCGGCCACGTGCTGTGGGTTATCGGATGCAATTCTCCGGTTGAAATCCGCTCCATCACTCGTCGCAAAGCGTTGCCCGGCCGTTCAGGATCATCCGTCTTCAGTTCGTCCAACTGCAGCACTTCGTACTCAACATCGGGGCGGACTTCCGCCATTTCCTCTTCACTAAAGATGCCTACTGCCGCCAGTTCGATCCAACGACCACCCTCGGCCAAACACAACAAATTCGCGTCGAGGTAATCCCTCCCTACGAAGGAATTCAATATAACGTCAACGCCCTCGCCTTTGGTAGCGTTGAGAATCTCCGCACCGAACTTCGTCTGTCGGCTATCGAAGACGTGTTTCACACCCAAAGACCGCAGATGATCGTGTTTCCCAGAACTCGCCGTCGCGAATACCTCTGCCCCCGCGGCCTGTGCCATTTGGATCGCCGAGAGGCCCACACCGCCGGCACCAGAGTGGATGAGTACCTTGTCGCCGGCATTCAATTTCGCCATCTCAAATGAAAGCTCAGCCGTCGTAAACGTCAACGGGATCGTAGCTAACTCAGCCGACGTGAACCCTGAAGGAGCAGGTGCCAGTAACTCAGCGCGTGTAACGACCTCGCTGGCGAATGATCTGAAGCACAAGCCTACGACGCGTTCACCCACTTGAACGTTGGCGACATCGGGCCCCAGTTCTACGACTCGCCCGACGACTTCGCCGCCCAAGACATCATCATCAATCATGCCGATCGCAACCATCGCGTCGCGGAAGTTCACACCCACCGCTTCGATTGCCACACGGACTTCGCCTGACCCCAAAGAACGCGTCGACGGGACTTCGACTTGGAGACTTCCGGATGCGCCAGTTTCATCGGGTTTCAAGCCCCAATTCGAGTCGCTGGGCAAAGACAATCGTTCAGTCGTTTTGCCAAATCTTTCAAGTCTAGACACTAGCCGCAGGCCATCACGGTAAGCGATGTGGTTTTCCACATCAGGATGCAGCAACTCGTCGACCAGATCCGACACCGAGAGCGCCAGAGCCGGATCCAAATCGATTGTGCGCGGCTTCAAATGCGGAGCTTCTAGGTCCACGACCTTGCCTAAGCCCCAGAGAATCGCGCCAGCTATCTCGCTCGACCTCTCTCGTTCTAGTACCTGCGCGCCACGAGTCAAAAACCAAACGCCGTTAACCGGAGTCACATCCGCATCTGTAATGCCCTGAATCATCGCTAATGCGCTGCCGCCAATTCGCTTGGTGTCGCTCGCAAACTCCACGTCGTTGGCGTCGGTTCCGTGACCATCAAGTCCAGCCAAATGAACGATCCCCTTGACTGGCGGTTCAATCGGCAGACCGTCCAATAGCGATCTCCAAGATTCGCGGTCGTCGGATTCGACTTCAGCTTCAACGATGCCCGACAAACCGTAGTCCGCTGATTCATTCGTAAGTGTTGAGTCGCTCACCAAGAAAACCGTCTGATCTCGTTGTTCGAGTTGCGTTGCCAATTCCAACGCAATCCCCGAGTGGTCGTTCATCACAACCCAGGTTCCAGGCGCTTCGCTCACCTCAACTGGCCCCCGCGCAACTATCACTCCCCGATCGGGACTTTCCTCATCACTGGCAACGCCAAGGATTTCGAATTCGACGAATTCGGAATCAGACAGAGCTGTTCGCCAAATGTCAGGGCTCGAAAGAGCGGAATGCGGGCGGATTTTGTCGGCGAATCGCCACCAACCGTCCAACGGACCGAACGTCAGATCCATCCATCCCTGTGGGCGCATGTTCTCAAGCGCCACTAAGAGCCCAGAAGGCGCGAGGATCTCAAGACAATTCGCCAAAGTTTCATTAAGGAACCGTGTTGCGTGCAACACATTGGAAGCGATAACGATGTCGTAGCTGTGGGCATCGAATCCTTGAGAAACTGGGCTTCTCTCAATGTCTAGGACCCGGTATTCAATCGACGACTCTGCACCACCGAAACGCCCCTCCGCCTCCGCGAAAAAGCCAGCCGATATGTCCGTGTAGACGTAGTCGTAACGCCCTTCTGGCAGCACCGGCAACACTGACGCGGTGGCCGATCCCGTGCCGGCACCTACTTCAAGGATGCGCAACCGGCGATCATCTGGCAGTTCCGTCAACATGGCGGTCACAGCTTCGCCCAGCATCCGGTTCGCGGCTACTGCAGCAGGCGAATTTACGTATAGATCCGCCGCGCTCGGACTTCCGCTACCGAAAAGCAACGTTAGCGGGTCCGCTTCCCCTGTCAGAGTGTCGGTCAATGCTCCGGCACAACGCGCCAACAAACCGACTTCTGTCATTCCGTGCTCGTACTGAGCCAACATTTCCGATGCGAACTCCTGGGGATCAGGTGGCATAGGATCTGGCAGAGGGGCGTCTGGACCAACCACGACAATGAATTCACCTTCGGACTGTTCGACGACACCACCTCGGACTAACAGCTCAAACAACCTCCGGAAAAGGCGTGTGTGTTCCGGCAAGACATTGAATTGCGCGTGCAACTCGTCTATGTTGATCGTCTCGCCCTTCTTCCGTTCCCAACCGAATCTTTCCAAAATCCACAGCGCATACGACCATGACAAACGCTCCAGATCGTTTAGCAACGCGGTTCGACTCGCGGCATCAACACCTTCTTCGTCCAGATACTCCGCGAACGGTGCCCACGTTTCGAACAGTTTCGCTGGACGCGGCAGGAAATCCGCTGGCACAACGGCGGTGTCCAAATTCCCCGAGCGCCACACGACCTCGTACAAAAGATCTTCGACATCCTCAGTGCTTGCAAGCAGACTCGCCTTGGTCGCCCGTTTTACCGTGTAACCCTCGAAGCCACCGATTTCATCACCTTCAAGCGTGTAGATGCGCAGATCTCCCGTAAACGTTTCCGGCGTGGCGGCAGCATCACTTTCTCCGTCGCCTTGGCGTGTCCGCTCGTGCATCCTGGCGTGACAAACCACTCGATCCGGCAACCGTCCCGCCAACCACATCCGTTCCCATCCAAATGGCAGGTATGTCGTTCCATCACCGAGACTCGCGTCATCCCTAGCCGCAGACAAAACCTGAAAACATCCATCCAACACAACCGGGTGCGCTTCGATCGCTTCACCGCGCAAAGATTCCGCTAAGTAAATTTCGCCCATCGCTTCGCCGTTACCCGTACGCAAGGTCTGGACCGAACGAAACGCCGGGCCGAATTCGATGCCGAGGCTCGTTCTCTGTTGATAGAAAACCGAGGTTTCCATCGGTGCCAAACGTGACTTTGCGGACTCGATGTCGAATCGTCTGGTTCCCGTAATGCCGGTGTCGCCTATCCGCGCATTCGCCTCTGCATTGAGCGTCCAGCCATCCTCATCATCGCCTTGGCTGTACATCTCTAATCGTTTTCCTGAACCATCTTCCGAATCATCCAAAACCAGCTGAATCCGACGCCCTTCATCTTCGCCTGCATCCGTCGAATCGTCCTCCGCGAACACCATCGGGCTGTGCAACCGCAAATCGGCCACCTCGACAACCTTTGCGCCTTCGGACAGTGCGGCGGAAGCTGCTAACGCACCGTACAACGCGCCCGGCATGATTACTTGACCGAACACACGATGGTCATTCAACCAAGCCGGGTCATTCGCAAACATCTCGTTCTCGAACATCACTTCGCCACGCGGCGATTCATGCCGTTCGCCCAACAGCGGGTGACCTGAACTGGCGCGTTTCCGCCTCGGTTCTTCCACCCAATAACGTTCCCGCTGAAAGGCGTATGAAGGCAGTGATACGCGCCGTCGCGACTCGCCTGCGAACAGGCCCTCGAACCTGATCTTCAAGCCAGCTTCGTACGCGCCTGCCACACCCGCAACGAAACCATCGTCGTACTCGTCGAACGGTAGCTCGTCGTAGTTCCGAAGCAGACTCGCGAGCACTTTTGGTTCTCTTGTAGCTTGGTCACGCGCATTCGCTGACGGCCACGCCATCGAAACCAACGGACTTAACACGGCGTTCGGCCCGACTTCGATGACTAGGTCAACGCCCAAATCCGCCATTGTGTCGATGCCGGTCTGAAACTCCACCGAGTTTCGAGCGTGATTCCTCCAGTAATTTCCGTCGAAATCTTGGTTCGGACTGATCGCCTTGCCCGTCACGTTGCTGATCAAATCTATCGATGGTTTCGAGAACGAGGCTGACCGGTACGCATCTTCCAACTCGTCCAACGCAGGTTCCACCAATGCGCTATGGAATGCTTGGTTCCTCAACCGGCGTACGCGCACCTCTTCTGCCTCGAATCGTGCCGATATCGCGTCTACGTCCTCGACCGGGCCACTCACGACTTGGTGGACACCGTTGTCGACTGCGATACAGAGACCAGGACCATCGACTTCTGTATTGTGTTCTTGGACGGCACTTGCGACTTCTCCTTTAGGAGCAAATATCGCTGCCATTCCGCCGAATTCGGGAACTGATCCCAACAACTCGCCCCGCTTCGCAACGAATTTGAGGCCGTCTTCCAAACTGAAAACGCCTGCTTTTTGCGCCGCTGCGAACTCTCCCAAGCTGTGTCCGATCACCACGCTCGGTTCGACACCGATCGTGGACCACAACTCGCCTAACGCGCACTCCAACACGTAGACCGCAGGTTGCGTCCATGCCGTGTCATGCAAATTGCCGCGAGCACCGGGACGACCGAACATCACATCCAACAGCGATTCGCCGCGCTCTTCGAGAATTACCTCTTCGCATCGGTCGAGGACCGCACGGACAACTGGCTCTCGCCGGTAGAGCGATTCCCCCATCCCTATCCACTGACTTCCCTGGCCAGTGTAGACGAACGCAACCTTGGTGGCGGCAGCTGGGACGTCGCTCCCGCCGTTCTCACACAACTCTCGCAATCCTGCTTTCAACGACTCGGCGTCTTCGAACGTCACACCCGCTCGGTGTTCGAAATGGCTACGCCCAACACTGGCCGTCCAAGCAGCATCTGCTAACTCCTCAACGTCACTCCGCGCGCTTGGCGACTGATTGTCCAACCAATCTAGATAGCGTCCAGCATTGTCGCGGACCGCGTCGGGAGTTTTGCCGGATATCGGGAGTATGCGCTTCGAACGTCGGATTAATTCCGTTGCGTCGCCTTCGACACCAGTGCGCACATTTCCAGTGATATTGACGGGCGAACCTAAATTCGGATGTAGCCCGTTCTCAGCCACCTTCGCGCCGTCGTCGTCTCCGTAGCCTTCCAACACAACGTGGGCGTTAGTTCCAGACCAACCGAATCCGCTCACGCCTGCCAATCGCGGTTTGTCCCCCACGCGAGGCCATTCAGTTGGCTCTGACGTCACTCTGACAGGGAGATCGTCCCAATCGATGTCTGGATTGGGAACGCTGTAGTTGAGGTGCTTCGGTATCACCCCGTGTTTCATCGCTAGAACAGCCTTCATCACCCCCGCTACTCCAGCCGCTGGTTCGAGGTGCCCGAAATTCGTCTTCACTGAACCGACCAACAACGGTCGCGAGAAATCTCGTTTCCTGCCGTAAGCCGCACCCAATGCCTCCATCTCGATCGGGTCCCCAACCGGCGTGCCTGTACCGTGCGCCTCGACGTAATCGACTTCCGAAGGCGACACACCCGATCGAGTCAACGCGGCCTCAATCACCGCCTGCTGAGCTTCCGCGCTTGGTACCGTGAGACCCTGACTAGCGCCATCTTGGTTCAGCGCTGATCCCCTGATCACGCCCCAGATACGGTCGCCGTCGCGTTCAGCTTCGCCCAACCGTTTCAACACCAAAATCCCACAACCTTCTCCACGCACGTAGCCATTCGCTGACGCGTCGAACGTCTTGCACTGACCATCAGGAGCCAACATGCCCGCGTTGCCGCGCAGCTCCAGAAGTCGGCTGGAGAGGATTGTATGAACTCCACCGGCTAGCGCCAAATCCGCTTCGCTCTGTTGCAATGCGGTAACGGCTTGGTGCACCGCCACGAGCGAAGACGAGCACGCGGTATCTATCGCTATCGCCGGGCCTTGAAATCCCAGCGCGTATGCGACTCGACCGATCGCTGTGTTGTACGAGGTGCCACTGACCGAGTAAAGACTCGCTGCGGGTTCCGAGGCATCGCTCGATTCCATGATTATCATCCGATAATCGCTGTTGCTTATTCCTCCGTAAACGCCGGTGCGAGTCCCTTTCAAGCTGTCGGGATCGATTGCGGCATCCTCCAACGCCTGCCAACTCGTTTCGAGCATCAAGCGTTGCTGGGGATCGAGAAACTGCGCTTCAACCGGTGATATCCGGAAGAAAGAGGCGTCAAATAGGTCGACTTCGTCGAGATACGCACCGAACCGACACGCTTCGCTCTGGACATCGGGGTCTTGGAACAGCTTACCGATGCGTCCCACACCAGAGCCGGGTTCTCCCTCGATCACCGCGTTCTCGCCCGCCCTCAGCAAACGCCAGAACGCATCCACTCCATTCGCACCCGGAAATCGGCAAGCCATCCCCACGATCGCAATCGGCTCGACTGATGCTCCGTCTCCTCGCAACCGACCGTTCGCTACCTTCCCAACTATCTGCATTACGCTCCCTTCCAAATGAAATGCCGTAATTAGCGCGATCGACTCACTAAAAGAGTACAACCACTCAAACGGACTCGAAGCAATTTCACACCCGGAGAAACGAAAACGATAGCCACGAATTAATGACGCATCGTATCATAACCACTCTCGAACCTCACTTCTCATACGATCCCCGACGGAATCCAGACATCCACCCCCGTCTTTACAATGGATTGCACCGCATTCGCAGGACACAATAACCCGAACCGCGTTATAATCCGCCTCATTGCGCGCCCAAGAGCAGAAGGCTAACAATGGCCAAGACAGTCAATCACGTCATCAAAAGACCCGGTCGCAAAGTCGGAGATCCCGAAGTCGACATCCCCATCGCCGAGGACCTAGTCACCGTCCCGGGCTCCCCGACCATCGACGGCGACGTAACATACTACTCCCGCGAATACCCCGTCGAGTCCCAGACCGTCGAAAAGTCTGCCGACCGCGAGTGGGGATGGACCCAGTACATCACAGAGGTCTACGACTACCGCAAAAAGCACGACGAAGTCAGCGAACCCCTCATCGAAGCCGCATACGTCTCCGGCGAGGAAGAGCCACCCGCAAAACCCGAAAATGGCCGCGATGTCACCGAAGACATCCGCACCAAGGCTCGCGAACTAGGTTTCGGAGAGGTCGGATTCACCCGATACGACCGGCGATACACCTACACCAGCAAAAAGCGATGGGTCAAATACAACCACGCGATCTGCCTCGCACTCGAACAAGACTACTGGCAAACCCAGACCATACCTAGTCTAGAAGCCGAGTTCGCCCACTTCGGTACCTACGAGATCGCCGGAGAACTCGCCCTTAACCTCGCCGAACACATCCGATCCCTCGGATACCACGCCCAGATTCACAGTCCCAACGACAACAGCGGCGTATTTATCCCACTGTTCGTCAACGCCGGACTAGGCCAACTAGGTGCGAATGGACAGCTACTCTCGCCACACTTCGGCTCCCGAGCGCGCCTGATGCTCATAACCACCGATGCCCCCGTGACTTATGACGAACCCATCGACTACGGCATCAACAAGTTCTGCGAGCAATGCCAAGTCTGCGTCGTCCGATGCCCCGCCCGCGCCCTCCTGCGCGAAAAGGTCTGGTACCGCGGGGTAAAGAAGAACAAGCTCGTCTACGACCGTTGCCGACCAGTAATGGTCACTTACGAAGGCTGCGCCGTCTGCATGAAGGTATGCCCCATACAGCGATACGGCATGAAACCTGTAATGCAGCACTACGTCGAAACCGGCGAGATCCTCGGCAAAGGAACTCCCAACCTCGAAGGTTACGAACTCCGCGAAAAAGGCTACTTCGGACCCGGCGAACTCCCCCACTTCACCCGCGAGGAATTCGAGATCCCTCACGGAACCAAGGAGGAGTGGCTATTCGAAAAGTTCAAGGAGAAGGTCGAAAAGAACGGCACTCCCGACGCGGAAGAAGCTCTAGAGTTCGCCAACGAACTCAAGCGCATCGTCGAAGCAGGCGTATCCCGCACTGACGAGTGATCTCCAGAGCCCCGTACCCCGACACGAGGGACAAAGGGGGCGAGTGCTGGTCAATTAGATCGCGTCCGCCAATTCAACAACTAGCACCTATCAAACTCCGATGTTCGAAAAAGACGCGCTCGATACCCTGTTCGCCGACCTCGCCGATCGCTACGCCGACACCCCCGACTACGGCCAGCTCCTACGCGACGCGCATCTAGGCATCGCCCTATCCGATGCCGGCCGCGACTACGAAAGTCAAGTTGACGCTCGCATCGCGGAATTAATCGCAACGCACCAGACTACTGATTAGGTCCGACGGTTGCCTCCGTAGGACAGCAGAACGTCCAGCCAGAGGGATGACGGGAGCATCCTAAACATCCTTCGACATCATCGCCATCCTGGTTCAAACCCGCACGTTCATCGTCCAATCCCATCAGATGCACGAGGGATTGGACTCGCCGAATCTTGCGAATCGGGATAGAACTGGGCGCACCAGTATCGGAACGGCATGATCTCGCCGTCGGAACGGCAGAGGCGAGGCCGGGACCGATACTGCTTGTTTTCCCAGATGACCACATCCTGTTCAACATCCTCAAGTTGTTGCTTAGCGGTGAAACTGTTCATGATCGGTGCGCGCCATTTAGTCGGCAGGAAGCCTAGTCCTGCAATCCACCGTTTCGGTTTGCGTATCTCCCGCACTTGCGAGGCTAGCGTCAGGTCGATGAGTGTACCGTCGACAGGCGTTGCCAGTACCCATAGGCGCATATCCATTCCGATGGAGTTCTCGCGGATATCGACGAACGAATAGCCCAGACCAAAGATGCTGGTTCTGGCGGAGACGTCAAACGTCAATTTCGCGATTTTGGCTATGGTCCGGGGTCTTCTAAAGACGAAGTTGCTCTCGATACGTGGTCCGTCCACCGATAGTTTGTCAGCGCGGCTCACGTTGTCGTAGCCGTGGACGTAGCGCAAGTGCCCCAAATCGACTGAGTTCTCCGTCGTATCTTGGGGATGTCCGGGAAAGCGAAGCGTCTTGATATTCAGGTCGCTCCAGCCGGTTTGATCCAGCGAATCTTCCGGCAGACTCCACTGCGGCTTTCTGCCTTCGATGCCCCACCAAGCGAAGATCAGGCCACAAACCTCCTGCGTATCGAAAACTCGCAACTTCGCAGTCTTCGGCGGGTCGGCATAAGGAGTGGCGACGCACTGCCCGGTCGTATCGAACTCGTAGCCATGGAACGGACATATCAGTCGTCCTTCGCATACCCGACCACCTGCGACGGGTCCCAGATCAGCCCCTAAGTGCGGGCAATAAGCATCGGCAACGCAGACTCCACCCTTCTCGTCGATCCACGCGATGACTTCTTCACCCATCCAAGTTTTTCGGATGAGTTTGGATTTCAGCAGCGCCTGACGGCTCGCGACGAAGTACCAACCCTCGGGAAACGGCGAAGGCAACGGGATGTTGTCGGGTTGCCTAAGTCGAGTTGACATCGCTGACATTCTTCATCCGGATTCTGGGTTTAACGGCTTCCCTTATGGTAAAAACACCCATTTTGGACATCAAAACCGCGCAGCCATCGCACTCTAGCGCGTCGAGGTCGCGAGATAGCCGCCTCGCACCACGATAGGTATCGACGGAGATGTAAAATCGGCGGTCATGGCTACGGGTAAGAGTGGGACAATGCCGCGGCGCATAGCCATCGTTGGCGGCGGCATTTCAGGGCTGGGGGCTGCGTGGGCGTTGCATCATCACCCCGACCGGTTCGATTTCCGGCTGTTCGAGGCCCAGGACCGCATCGGTGGAAACGCGTTCACAGCCGACATGCCGCAGGACGACGGCACCTCGATCCCCTTCGACATCTCGGTCACCGCGCTGATTCCCTCGGTGTATCACCACATCTTGCTGTTGATGAAAAGGTTCGGCATCGAGATGCTCGACACCAGATTCAGCTACAGCGTCAAGTACGGCGGACAAATCTACGCTCACGACTTGGACTCTGACATCCGAGAAGATCTGCAACTCGAGATCGCAAAGTTTCAACGAGTCCTGAGGCGTCTGCATTGGTTTGGCGGACTGAGCCGTTCCCAATCTAAGTTTCTCAACGCCCTCAATCCATTCAACTACATCAGCATGGGTACCGTTCTGAACTTGACCGGACTCTCCGGGGACTTCAGGTACAAGATTCTCAAGCCCATGTTCGTCAACTTCCTGATGGCGACGAATGTGTTCGATATGCCTGCGTCTCTTTTCGCGAGGTATCTCGAATTCTTCGATATCGAAACCGCCACGCCCATGCAGACGTGGGACCAAGGAACACGACGCATCTACGAAAACCTCTCAGCCGATTTCCGGGACAAGATATACCTCAACCGGCCGGTCCGAAAGGTCTACCGCCAGCCATTCGGCGTCGCAGTCGAAGACGAAGAAGGTGTAAAGGAGATGTTCGACGAAGTGATCTTCGCATGCAATGCGAACCAGACCCTTATGATCCTAGACAAACCCACGTTCCTCGAACGCTACATTCTGTCGTCTATACGTTACGAGAGTGAGTTACACAACCATACGGTCGTCCATTCCGACTCCTCAATCCTTCCGGATAACGAGGCGAACCCCTTGACAACGCGGAGCACTCATACCGAACAGTACGGTGCGAGACCGGACAATTACGAAATCACTTACATCATGCACAACCAGCAACCGTGGGCCAATCGGTCTGACAAGCCCTGTCTGGTTACCTACAATCCGATCAACGAAATCGACGAAGAAAAGATCATCCGAAAGCACTGGTTCCAACACATCGTGCACGATGTGCGCCATGTCGCATTGCTCATTCCTCTGTTCGGACGCATTCAGGGCAAAAGACGAACCTGGCATTGTGGGGCCCATACGCTGGTAAACAGCCAGGAAACCTGCTTTGTCAGCGGTCTAGCCACTGCAAGACAGCTCGGCGCGGACTATCCCTTCGACGACCCTGAGGCGAGGCGGATCTTCAACTACTACGGAAGCATCATGTACGGTTGGCGTTTCAAAAAGGCGAAAGGCTGAAATCATCGCCTGTCATTCTCGCGAACGCGAGAATCCGCAGAGATATACTCTCATACATCATTCGCAATGCCCCTCGGTGGTTGGGGCTACCGGCATGATGCACGAGGAGCAACGCCGATGACGCTCACTACAGACGATACGGCAACCCAACAACTTACTCTGCCCCAAGAACTCATCCTCATGCTCCTCAACGAGGAGACTGGCTACTTCCACCAAATAGCTGGTTGGGATTTGAACTGCGCCGTCGTAGGAGCCGTACTCGCTGAACTATCGCTCCAATCTCGTATCGATACCGATATGGAATCCCTGTTCCTTATCGACGAAACAGAAACCGGCAACCCCGTCCTGGACCCCATCCTTAAGGAAATCGCATCTGAAACAGTTCAACACAACGCCCAGTACTGGATCGAGCGTCTCGCTTCCCAAGCAGATTCAATCATTGATTTGGCCTTGGGGCGTTTGGTCGACCTGGAGATTCTTGATTACCACGAAGGCGACTACTGGACACTGTCTAATCGAGCATGGCAATCGGGGCTGTACTCCAATTCCCAAGAACTGACTGCGGTTCAGTTCGTCAAGGCGCGTATCGCCAATGAGATATTCGACGACAGCGCGATTCCTGACCCGAGAGATATCATCATCATCGCTCTCATCAATACTTGCGATCTCTTTCGCTTCATATTTCAACTCGATGAGGAGGCAGAGGAGCGTATCGAGTTCATATGCCAGATGGATCTGATCGCGCGTTCGATCAGCGAGGCGGTCGCACACAACATGGTCGGGCCGGCGCTTCGACGTCCGTCGCTGTCCAAGCCGATTCCAGTTGCCCCGCTCCGCGAACTGCTACTCAATCCACACGTTCGCGATGGCAACACCCCAGCGCTTTTCTGCGACCTCGCCGAGAAGCATGGACCAGTGTTTCAGCTTCGCCCACCCTTTCAGAAGCAGGGCTATCTCTTTTTGGCCGGCCCCAAGGCGAATTACTGGGTGCATCGACACGGGCGCAACTACCTGAGAACGAAGGACTACTTCCAAGATTTCGAGAAACTCTTCAACGCGTCTGGGCTACTACCCGCCCTAGATGGTGCCGACCATTTCCGATTCCGAAAGGCCATGAGCACCGCATACTCTAGGACCAGATTAGAGAGTCATTTGGAAACTCTATACCATCACACCAGAGCATTTATCTCGGACTGGTCGGTTGACGATTCCCTGCCTGCTACATGGACGTGCCGATATTTAGCCAACTCGCAGATATCACCCATCTGGATAAGTGTCGATTCACAAGACCTTCTCGATGACCTCATCCAATACAAAGCACGAGCCCTCAGTACTCACGTGATGAAGGTGCTGCCCAAGTTCATGCTGAATACCCCGGGAATGAGACGCCGAAAGAAGAAGATGGTTGAACTCATGGATCGGATCCAGAGAGTCCATACCCCAGCTCAGCGCGCTGGTGCTACTCGGGGGTTGGCCGATGACCTGCTGAGCCTGCACGCCAGCGATCCGCAGTTCCTACCGGAAACAAACTTGGGGTTCACTCTTTCGGCAGCGCTACTCGCCAGCATGTATCTTGGCGATGCGTTGGGATTCGTCCTCTATGCCATGGCCTCGCAGCCCGAGTTGCACCGTCGAATCCAGAAGGAAGCGGATGCCCTGTTTGCCGATGGTGATCCAGACCGCGATGCCTACACCCCAGAAGCGATTGACGTCACCCACCGGACCATCATGGAGACCTTGCGCCTTTACCCGATCGTCCCGATGTCGATCCGAACCGTGATGAATACCTGTGTGGTCGAAGGACACGAACTGCCGGCAGGAACGCGCGTATTCATCGCGCAGTCAGCCGCGCACTACATGAAAGACGTCTTCCCCGATCCACTCAAGTTTGATATTGACCGATACCTGCCACCGCGCAACGAGCACCACAGTCCCGGCTACGCTCCGTTCGGACTGGGAACACATACGTGTCTCGGCTCCCGGGCCGCGCAACTGCAACTTGTTGTCAACGCGCTGATGATCGCGCATTACTTCACGCTTGAAGTGCCAGCGAACTACAAGCTCAAGATCAGTCCCTTTCCATCGATGTCCCTGGACAAGAAGGCGAAGTTCTTAGTCTCTGAGCAGAGGCACGAGATACCTGCGTGACACGCCATACGTCATTACCGTGGGACTTGCTCCATACCTCATACGGGGACGGGAATCTAGCAGCCTTAGATCGCAGACGTGCGCTTTGCTGTAGACCAAATGCCAATCGGAAACACCACTAAATGCAACTAGGCAAACTATCCAGAGAGTTGAGAGATGCGTACCGGGGATTGGATGTCAGGAGTAGCGTGCAACACTTCGATGGTTGGATCGACCGGGCGATATCGGATGCCGATGACGCGAGCAGCTACGACCACGCCGAAACGGTGAAAGACTACTACGACCTTTGCAGCGGGTTCATGATTTGGGGTTGGGGCGAATCTCTGCACTTCGCACCTCTCACGCCTCATGAGAGCCTAGAGGAATCCAAAGCCCGCCATCAACGGTCGATGATCTCCAAGTTGGGGCTGCAACCGGGTATGACGGTGGTCGACGTTGGGTGTGGAGTCGGCGGCCCGATGCGCCGCGTCGTGCGTGAAGCCGGTGTTAGGGTTGTCGGAATCAACATCAATCGCATCCAGTTAGAAATGGCCAAAAGATTGAACGCAGAGGCGGAGATCGACCACATGGTCGATTACGAGGCATGTAGCTTCATGGATATGAGCACCATCAAAGACGACACGTTCGACCGGGGTTACGCCATAGAGTCGACGTGTCATGCGTCCGACAAGCAACGTGCGTTTGAAGAGATATTCCGTGTGCTGAAACCCGGAGCACTGTTTTGGGGTCAAGAAATGTGTCTGACGGGCAAGTTCGATCCGAATAACGACCATCACCTGGCTATCAAGCAGGAGCTCATGCGCGGCATTGCTCTGAACGACATCGCGACGTTCGGGGAAGTGAATCATGCTCTCGAAGCGGCGGGATTCGACGTTATCGAGGGCATGGACCTAGACATGCAGCAAGGACTGTCCACACCTTGGTATCAACCCATGGTGAGTCACCGTGGGACGTTGGGTAATACCTTGCGCAGACTTCCTTGGGGCCGCAAGGCGGCCTTCGCAGGATCAAAGCTGGCCGAAGTGCTTCGGCTGTTTCCGAAAGGTTCGGCGGAAGTCGTTCGACTAATGGACCGCACCGCAGACGCTTATGTCGCGGGCGGTAAGACAGGCATCTTCACGCCCCTCTACTGTTTCCTCGCCCGTAAACCTCTTTAGGCGAGAGACCTCTGAAAAAAACCACCGTCATTCCCGCGACGCGAGACCTTTGCAAAACTGCCACAATCCGTCCCTTTCGCGCAGCGAAGGGGACGCGAACCAGCGTAGCGCAGTTCGCAGGGGATGCCCGATCGGCGTCTAAACCCCCTTCAATTCCCCCTTGGGCATCAAGGGGGAGGGTTGTGCAAAGCCCCACCCGTGGGGGAAACCCTTAAGTGCAGCGTCTACGACGATTCCTGCTCGTATCGCTCATGGATGCTCTCAATCGCGGCGTCGAGGTCGCTCCACTCCCGCTCCACCATCGAGCGTAGTCGCATGTTTTGCCACGCGCCCCAGACCACCATCGCGGGCAGCACCACCAAGACGGAGACTATCAGCGAGTAGACGATCGTTATCGTCGCTGTGATGCCGAACTGCTGAGACGCAAGCAGCGGCGAGGCTATCAGCACTCCGAATCCCAACGCCGTCGTTAGCGCGGATCCCAACAAAGCCGAACCGGTAGTCGTCAGCGTGCGTATGGCCGCTCTCTCTGGGTCACGTTGGCGCGCGAACTCCTCGCGGTACCGATGAATCACGTGGATCGTGTAGTCTACTCCGATCCCGATCGACAGTGCCGTGATGATCGAAGTGATAAGCGAGTAAGGAATTCCCAGCAGCGCCATCGTGCCCAACACGCAGATAAGCACAAGCACGATTGGTCCCACCGCGACAATCCCCAGCGCGGGCTGCCGCAACGTCACCCAGAAGAAGACAGAGAGGATCCCCAGCGCAACCGCGATGGTGGTGCTGATCGCCTCCGTCTGTCGGTCCGTTATCTGGCTCTGTACCGCCACACCGAGGATGCTTTCCGAAGTGGCTGTGACTGCGGTGTCGTCCCCTTGCCACAGCGCCTCGATATCTTTCTGAAGCGCCTTCGCCCCATCGGGATCGTTGGTGTACATCGGGAACTGGAGCAGCATTGTGTCGATGCCATATGGATCGTTGACCAAGAAGCGCCCCAGATCGGGTTCCTCTGCTCCGAGCCTATCCAGGATCTGTTGCATCAGTTCAGGATCGAGTTGCACTCCAGATGACGCTTCCTCGAAGAGTGCTGCAAGATCGGGATCGTACTTGTCCCCGGGCTCCCCACTGTCTTCGATCCAGTCGCGCAGGTAATCGTAGTACGACGACTGAATCGGCCCCGCTGCCGCCTTCGGACGACGATTTTCGTCCTCAAACGCGGTCGTGAGATCTTGCATGTTCAGAAGCGTGCGGATTTCTGTGACCTCGGCTTTCACCAAGACACTGGCGACCTCGGTCGATCCTCCGACGGCTGCGTCGAGGGTGTTCATATCCTCCAGCACGCTCCCACCGCGCGGGAGGATATCCCGAATGCTGAATTCAGACTCCAGGTCTGTGGCCGCGAAACCAAGCCCAATCGTCACCGCGATCACAGCGACGATGAAGGGCGCTGGCCAACGCGTAACCGCTCTTCCAATCAGTTCCGCCACTGGCGTGATTCCTGGCAACGCATTCGAGATCGGGCGAGGAGAGGTCAAAGTGCCGCGTGACTCGCGCCGTCGGTCAATGATCGTGCGGCCGGCCGGGATCAGCGTCAACATCACGATCAAACTCATCCCGACGCCCAGCCCGGCGACGACGCCGAAGTCGCCAATCACACCGATCGGCGATAACAGTGTAGCCAAGAAGCTGACGATCGTGGTTACCGCAGCCAGAGTCAACGGGATTATGACAATACTTAGTCCCTTACGTATCGCCGGAACAACCGCCTCGCCCTCAAGTCGCTGCTCTCGATAGTGTGAGATCGCTTGGATCGCATAGTCCACCGTAAGGCTGATCACGATCACCGGCACCATCGCAGTGAGCGAACTTGGTGGGCCTATCAGACTCAGCCCGTTCGGCCCAAGCCATCCCTCCGCTCCGACAACCCAGACTATTGAAAAGATGAGCCCTGCCAACGTCAGCAGCATATCCGAGAAAGTGCGCGTGAAGAGCAGTAGCAGCAACGCGATCAGAAGCAGTGCCAGCCCGATCAGCGGCCCCATCCCCGACTCCGTGGCCTCCTTGTACTCATCCTCGACGATCACCGGCGACAGGCTGCTGACGCGCAGCGGCCCCTGATTCTCGGCCGCCAGCTCGTTGATCCTCCGTTCAGCGTCCTGAATCCTCGCGTCGCCGGTATCGATCAGGCGGATGTTGGCGATCGCCAACGACGTGCCATCCCTGTCGGTTCCGGTCATCGCGGCTAGGGCTCTCTCAATCTCCGGAACGTTATGCACCGCGTCGATTTCTGCCGGTGATACCGACCCGAGATCGTCCACTTGGAGTACAGCATTGATTAGAAACGCGGGCGAGATGATCGGATCCACGGGCACCAGCAACTCATTCACGCTCTGATCGCCGACGATTTCATCGATCAGAGCGTCCATTTGCGAAAGACCTTGAGGTGTAATCGCGTCTCCGCGGAAAAGGACGGTGACGATCCTGACCTCGCCGGATTCTCCGAAGAACTCATCTATCTCACGCGTAGCATTGGCGATTGCGTGCCCCGGAGGCAGGAACGCCACGCTGGCCCCCTCCGTCGGAGGTGCGCGTAGCGTACCCCCCGCAGCCAGCACAACGGTAGCGACAAGTAGAACGATGATCGTGATCCATGGGCGAACCGTGACCAGCCAACTCAGCCTGTCGAGTATCTTGCTCATGGCAGGCGATTATACGAGAGGAGACGGTGCAGACAGTTTCTTTCGTGAAGGCTGGGAGCAGACTATCGGCGATGAGTTCACTCTGTCGTGCTGCTTGCCGCGTAGTGTAATAGACTCCTTCGCACTTATATCCATGAAGACCGCTTCAATGGTGGAAAGGGGTTAATCGGTCATGATTGAATGGCTAGGCATTGAACACCTCTTCGAGCTCTCCGGGATGGAAGCGATCGCCGGATTCTTCACCCCTCTCGCGATTTTCGTCGTCTTCTTCCTGGCGCAGATCATCTTGCCAGCAAGGCGAGTCACCGGCTACGTCATCAATCCGGAAACAGGAGAACCACGCAACTACCGGCTGAACGGCCTTCTGGTATTCCTGATCGCACTCGCTGTCTGGTGGTTCCTGTTCGAACCGATCGGAATTGGGCGAGATTGGTTCTATGTGTCCTCGGTCTACGCCGTCGCTGGCGGAACCGTCTTAACCTTCATCTTTGCACTCTGGGCGTTCTTACGCGAGCCGGAAGGCGAGATCAAAAACCCGTTTCTTGCGTTCTGGGAAGGGCGCGCACTAGAGATCTCGTTCTTCAACGAACGCTTCGACATCAAGATGTGGTTCTACGTTGTCGGTGGCACCATGCTATCGCTCAACGCTCTCTCAGGCGCCGTCTACCACTACGAACGCTTCGGCGACGACGCTAACCCCGGCGTTTTCATATACGCCGCATTCTTCACCTTCTACGTCTTCGACTACTTCATCTTTGAGCGCGTCCAGCTGTACACCTACGACCTCATCCACGAGAACCTCGGCTTCAAACTCTGGTGGGGCGGACTCATCGTCTACGGATGGCTCTTCATCCTCCCCTTGTGGGGCATGGCCGCGCACCCCGATCCCGGATTCGAAGGAGTATGGCGATACATCTGGCTCATCGGAACACCCATTCTCTTCCTTTTCGGCTGGAGCATCTCACGCGGCGCAAACCTCCAGAAATACATGTTCAAGCGATTCCCCGATCGTAAGTTCCTCGGCCTGATCGAACCCAAGTACATCCAAGCCGGCAGCCGCAAGATCCTCTACAGCGGCCTATGGGGCGTCGCCCGCCACTTCAACTACCTTGGCGAAGGCTTCCTATCCCTCTCCATCGCCCTCATATTCGGCCACTTCGGAAACCCTTGGGCCTGGCTCTACTTCATCTTTATCGTCTCCCTCTTCACCTGGCGCCAACGTCAAGACGAAAGCGAATGCGCCGAGAAATACGGCCCTGAAAAATGGGCTGAATACCAGCAACGCGTCCCATACCGCATCTTCCCTGGTATCTATTGAGCAGGCTGCTTGCGGAGTTCATGCAGGGTGCCTGTGATGAGTTGACTGGCCTGACGTATTTTGTCGACTCTGGTGGAGCTGAGGGTGTAAAACTGCGAAGGTTTGCCATGCTGGCTTCGCTGTGAATTCACGGTCGATCTGCCGATCGCTTTGAGGTGCTGGTTCGAGTAATCTCGGGTGGCCCCCTCACATGTGCTGATTATCGTCAGAGGTCTTAGTCGCAGGAGGTGGGAGTGGTGCTTTGGCGACCGTTGCCACGTTCGTCAACGTCCATTGGGGCCAGGTTCGTGATCGGAAAGCGTTTCAAGGCCGCTCAGGAACGCTATAACAGCAATGGCGGGGACGCTGACGCATTTGAAGATGCTGAGGCGACCAACCACAGAGATGCTAGATTCGTTGAGATTTGTCTGATTTCATGTCCCACCGCACTCGTAGACTCGCCACATTAAAGAGGTTTGCCACGAAAGAACTTGGGTGAGATTCAAGCGATTTCGATGCCAACAGGGCAATGATCGGAGCCCATCACGTCAGCCATAATAAAGGCGTTGGTGAGATTGGAGGCGAAGTCGATGTCGGTGAAGAAGTAGTCGATGCGCCAGCCTACGTTTCGGTCCCGGGCGCGGGTCATCTGGTTCCACCAGGTGTAGTTGTCCGGCTCTTGGTTGAACTGCCGGAAGGTGTCCACATAGCCGTGCTCGAAGAAAGTGTCCATCCAAGCACGTTCCTCTGGGAGGAATCCGGAAATTTTCGCATTCTCCTTGGGGCGCGCCAAGTCAATTTCCTTGTGGGCGGTGTTGACATCGCCGCAGACCACCACGTTGCGGCCTTGCTCACGCAGGTTGTCGACGTAGTCCAGAAAGGCGTCGTAGAACTCCATCTTGTACCGGAGACGGTCGGCGGAGCGCTTGCCGTTGGGGAAATAGATGCCGAGGAACACAAAATCGTCGAAGTCAGCAACGATGGTGCGCCCCTCACTGTCAAAGCGCTCGACGCCAAGGCCGAAGGTAACGCTGCTGGGGGCGATTCCTTCGCGGGTGTAAAGGCCGACGCCACTGTAACCCTTGCGTTCCGGGGTGGTGAACCAAGAGGAGTAACCCTCGACCTGTTTCAGGGCTTTGGGAAGCTGGACCTCGTGGGCCTTGGTCTCCTGAACGCAGAGCACGTCGGGCTGTTCAGACTCGAACCACTTGAGGAAACCTTTCCTGTGGGCTGCCCTGATGCCGTTGACGTTCCATGAAATAAGACGCATCTGTTACCAACTCAGCAAGTGCAAATCAGACCGACACCAGTATAACAGCAACCGATGGTAGCCAGATCGCTGATCATCCCCGGCCGTTTGAGGCCTGCCTTAACGACCTCGCCATGCTTAATGTCGGCATCCTTCCCATCACATACCTCGCTCGCTACGCTAGCGTCCATTTCGTCAACGAAAGGGGCAAAGAGAGGTCTTACGCACAGCGCCCCTTATAGCGAACTGATCACGCATCATACCCAATCATTCGAAATTCTTCACCACCCTAGTTCAACCCCCGTCCTCACAATCTGGTGGAGCTGGGGGGATTCGAACCCCCGACCTCATCATTGCGAACGATGCGCTCTCCCAACTGAGCTACAGCCCCGAAATGCGTGTATTTAATGGTATAACGTGGGCACTTTTGTCCCTCGTATCGGGGTACGGGGCAGGCCTCGGACATTTCCCTCGCAAAGCGGGGGTAGCCCTGCTCCTTGACCGCCTTGGGTTCCGACTTTCGCCAGAATGTCGCGCTTATCAGAGGTTGCCTAGCTCAAGATCATCTCAACAACTTTTGAATTGATACATTGTATCAATATAATTGAAGATCAGGTCTGCAATCCGATGCGACATCGACGATGTCGCAACCAGTTGCAAGTCACGTCTGGTGACCTGCAACTTTGATGAACTAAGGAGCGAAATCCCGAAATGAAGTCTGGAAAATTGACTGAAAAAGAGAACACGTCATTCGGCGTCGCGAGTGGTATAGCAAAACGCTTTTTGCTTCTGGTCGCATTAGCCGTTGTGGGCGGCCTGGTTGCTTGCGCAGATGAGAGGATCGTCGAGGTGCCCGTCGACCGCCCAGTCATCCAAACCGTTGAGGTTGAAGTGGTTGTAGAAGTCGAGAAAGAGGTTTTGCGCGAGGTACAGGTTGAAGTGCCGGTCGAAGTCGTGAGGGAGGTTGTTCGCGAGGTGCAGGTCGAAGTGCCGGTCGAAGTCGTGAGGGAGGTCGTCCGCGAGGTGCAGGTCGAAGTGCCGGTCGTAGTCGAGAAAGAAGTTGTCCGCGAAGTTCAGGTTGAAGTGCCGGTCGAGCGGACGGTTGAAGTTCCAGTAGAAGTACTGGTTGAGGTGCCGGTAGAGGTCGAGGACGATCACGACGACCATGACGATCATATGGAAGAGATGGGCCACGAGGAGCTAATCGGTCGACTTCTCGTTACGGACGGGGTAGAAGCACACCTATCCGTGATCGATCTCTCGACCGACGACGTTGAGAGCGGAATCCTCGACATTGCAGGGCCCAACGCGAGGATCTACCCCAGCCTCAATCACCGTTATGCCTTCGTCCTCGCTCGAGGACCCGAAAGCGGTGACGACCGCATTCACATCTTCGACGGCGGCGTGTACAACGAACCGCACGGCGATCACTTCGATCTAATCACCGAGCCCGTCACACGCCACCCGCTTGAGATCGTCGAAGAATGGCCGGTCCACACCATCAACAGCAACGGATGGACCACCGTCTTCGCCGATACCAATGGTCACGTGCTTCTGTTCGATGAAGAGAGCTTGGCAAGATCAGGCGGCGACTACGAGCCAACTGTGCTTGAGGCCGGAATCCAGCACGGCAGCGGGTTCGCGATTACCGATGAACACGTCGTCATGTCTGTCAGCAACCCGCTCTGCACCGAGTTCATCCCGGGCACGTGGGACTGCTTGCCGCTGGGCGCTGTCGTGAGCGACCTCGACGGCGAGGTCGTCTATGACGCAGCCAGCGCCTCCTGCACATTCCTGCACGGCGAGGCATACAACGAGCACGGCGCCTTCTTCGGTTGCCAGGAAGGTGTGCTCTTCATCCATGAGGACGGCGGGCAGTTCGGGCATGAGATTCTTCCCTATCCATCGGAGCTGGGTGAACCGGGAATGTCCGCGATCATCACTTACTACTGGCATCTCGGCAGCGACAACTTCTTTGGCATCGGGAACCGGCGGGGCAGCGGCCAAGCCGGCGTCTGGCTGGTTGACCCGGTCAACCGCGAGATTCGCGAGATCTTCCCTGACCCCAGCGCCGCCTTTGTGTTCTCAAACGACGGCGAGACCTTCTACATCCTCGCCGATGACGGTGTTCTGCGCGCCTTCGACTCTCACGACGGCGAACTGATCGAATCAGTGCAGGTGCTTGAGCCGTTCGAGAGGGTGTTCGGAAGTCCTTCGCCCGCGATGACTGTCGCCGGCGAATGGCTGTTCCTCTCTGACCCGTATAGCGGTCGCGTCCTCGGAGTTCATCTCGAGCACATGGAGATCGAGGAGGAATGGGAGCTCGGCGGCGCGCCGGCGAACTTGACGTTCGTCGGAGTGGGCGTTGATGACCATCATGATGACGAGGACGATCACTGAAGAGTACAACCGGATCAAGGATCTGACCCAGAGCCAGACTGATAATCCCACTGTACTGCTGGACACCATTGCAAGCTCCGGTCAGTCTCAGAGCAGAAACCGTACTCGCCTCGAGTCGATACTGATCGAGGCGAGCGCTCTCTGCTGAGTGCCGTGGATCAAGGCTTCTTGGACGATACGGCGCGTCTAGGGTGGGGCGGTGAAGAACATCAATGTTCGGACATTGCCTCGCATGTGTCTCGACTCAGATCGCTGCGCTGAGCTAACAGACGGTGGACGCCTGAACAACTGGGATGCTGGCATCCCGTCAACCAAATTGGATCTCAATAAGGAGACAAGAGTGAAATCAGCGATAGAAGCATGGCGCGAGCGAGTCTTGGCATTTGACCGGGAGATGGAAGAGATACGTGGGGAAGGACAGGAGCACGGTCATAGTCGACCTGTGTTTGCCTCCGAGCCACAGGACCCGTACCGTACCGACGATGCCGCGCTCAACGGCCTCTACGAACTCGTCGGCGAAGGCGCCGAGGTTCTGGACGTTGGCGGCGGCGCAGGCCGCTTCGCCCTGCCTCTTGCAACGCGCGCCAAGCAGGTGACCGTCATCGATCCCTCCGCCGAGTCATTGGATTTGCTGAGGACCCGTGTGGAAGATTTCGGATTTACCAACGTAACCGCCGTCCAAGAGCGGTGGGAGGATGCGGAAGTTCCCTCAGCGGACGTAGCACTTTGTTCTTGGGCACTGCATCACGTGGTGGAAGCCGCGGAATTTGTAAGGAAGATGGAAGAACGCGTCAGGGACCGCGTGGTGATCCTGGAAATGATGGAGACTCCCGGTTCGCAGATGGCTCCGTTCTTCGAGCGCGTGCACGGCAAGAGCCTCACTCCGCTGCCGGGCGTCCGGGCATTGCTGAATCTCCTGTGGGAGATGGATATATTCCCCGACGTGACGATGCTCAGTCCTGAAACTCCGGTATTGGACACAGACCTCAGTTCAGCGCTGGAGAAACTTCGACTAATGTTGGCTGTGGAGGAAGGCACCGATGCAGACGAAAGACTGCGCGCGGCGGCGGATGAACTGCTGGAAGAGTCCAGCGAGGGTCTGACCGTCAAGGGCGCGAATTTGCGGCGGCAGGCGATCGTTACGTGGAGGCCGACACAAAGTGGTTCGAGGAGTGGTGGCCCGAACTGATTTGTCAGCCGTCGAACTACCTGCTGATTGCCGATGGTCTCCCTGGAATGTGGATGCCCGGGCGCTGGAACGCGAGGGATTCAGGGTTATCGACAGCCGAGTTGCCAGTCAGGAGATAGACGTTGAAATAGTCGCCAACGATTCGGATGAAGAATCCCCGTGGCGATTGAAGATGGACGGTGAAGAGCACCACTGTTCAGACATTGGCTCACTTATTACTCAGATTGCTAGGCATGGCCTGAACGAGCCCGCCAACTGTCCTGCGGTGGCGGAGTACATAATCCACACTGAACCTTAGCCGGAAAGGAAGACGGCGCCTATGCCACGGTGACCGTTCGGATCCGGTAGCCCGGCGGGTTCCGTTGCCTAGTGGAGTTCCCCGAAGCCGGCGGGAACGACAAAAAGCCGAGGGCCTCTGCTAAAGCGGCAGGGGACCTTTGGCTTTCTGGTTCCTCGTCAGCTTTTCGGCTGGCCGAACCGCCGACTCGGTCACACTTCCAAAGCGAACCTGATGGTTAAAATTCTTGATTTCGTCAAGTCTGGTGGGGGAGGCGGGATTCGAACCCGCACGGCCGCAGCCACATGCTCCTAAGGCATGCGCGTCTACCATTCCGCCACTCCCCCGCAATCTCAATGGTAATCTGCGACCCTATTCGTAGATGTTCGCAATCTGCCAAGCGTCCAACGACTTCAACACCGCATCCGAGCCCTGCGCCCGCAGCGAAACGCCGACGCTGTCATCTCTGCCGGGATAGACACGCGCCGCGATGCATAGCCTGTCATTGGCGAATATCTCGACGATGCTGCGGTCGATGAAGACGCGCAGTTGCAGATTCTCGCCGTCTTCCAGCACGACGGGCCCTGTCTCAGGTGCACGCGACAACGCGCCCGGCAATGTAGACGAATACGACGTCTCCAAGGACAACAGACTCTGCATCGCCGGAACCGGTCTCGGTGAGCCGAACGGCGGGGCTGCCGGTAGTCCGCTCGCTAGCAACGCTCCTTCCTTCGGCAAGTTTCTATGGATGCGGAAACCTCGATCTTTGAAAAACGCTATTCGAGTGTATTCCTCGCGATTAGGCGACCTCAACACGTTCAACTCCACCATCGGAGATTCCTTGGCATCAATCTCCACAATCAACTCCATCGCGTTGCCCGAAACGCCATCCAACACGACCTCCTCGTTTGCAGGCAACACCGTCTCGCCGATGTGCTGGTGCTCTCGTCGCACCGATTCGATGTCTCCGGCGGGCTCGATGTTCAACTCGTCCTCTCGCTCTCCCAGCGTCAATCGACGCGGCAGCGACATGATCTGGTTCCAACCTTCGGTCTCGAAACCCGGGTTCATGTTGTGGATGATGATCACGCCACCCTCGCCATCCGGCGTCGCCGATGGCGCGTGGACGCCTGAGGGGGTTGACGGGCCGAAGTTGAAGAGTCCGGCGGAGGTCACGACAAACTTGTCGCGTTCCATGTCGTAGTCGCCGAGGAGGTATTGACCACCGCTCATGTGACTGAAGAACGGCAATCCAACGGTCACCGATAGGCCAGAAATACGGACACGCCCCATCATCACCCACCAGCGTGAAGCGATCGCCCTCGGCGAAGGGATGCAGATACTCCCAAGTTGCCAAGTCTTTCGAGCGGAAGAGGAAGTCGACAGCGACGCGCTTCCCTGCCGGACCTTCGGGCAACATTCCGCAGGAGAGCGAGTAGTAGTAATCGCCCTTCTTCCAGATGCACGGGTCGAACACGGTGTACTCCAGCGGCTCGCCAGTTAGAGGAAGGGTCGGTATCACGGCGTTACCCATCACCTTCTCCCAGTTGAGAAGCAGCGGGTCGCTCGACACCGCACACATGTTACCCACCTGCGTTCCGTGATACATCGCGATCACACGGTCATCCTCGACCAGCGTAGAGCCCGAAAAACAGCTCTCCTCGGGATCGGGATAGATCGCGTACGGCAAGTCCTTCCAGTGGATCAGATCGTCGCTGATGGCGTGCCCCCAGTGGACGCGAGGGTCCTCAGGCGGATAACCCTGATAAAACAGGTGCCACCTGCCCTGCCAGAAGCAAAGACCGTTCGGGTCGTTTAGATTGTTCTCAGGATTGACGTAGTGGTAATACGGTCGATGCGGGTCCCCCACCTTCGCCTTTCGGGATGCGATCATGCGCTTCAGCAGCGGGTTCTCCCTCAGCTGCGCCTCCTGCTCCTCCAACGTATCCGCCCACACATAGTGCGGCGCAAGAGACTTGTAGTTGCTCTCACCCATGATTCCTCCTCAATTCCTGCCTCACTGGATACCGGCGTCCGCGGGCATAACGGCGGTTTGTCTGTCAACGTGCAACAACGATAATATCCACATTGAGCAAAGCGGAACCACCCGAATACGGACTTAGGAGACCACGATGTCAGACATGCAGATCGAGATGTTAGCCGAAGAACACGCCCTAGTGGGCGAGGGGCCGGTGTGGGATCCCGCGACTAGCGTCCTGTATTGGACCGACATCCGCGGCGGGCGCTACTTCAAGTACGATCCTGCGACAGGCGTGAACGAGACTATCCATAACGGCATCTTCGTCGGCGGAGCAGCGGTCAACAAGAATGGCGGCTTGACGTTCGGAACGTGGGAAGGCGTCATGCTATGGCGGTCCGACTCCGACTGGCAGTGGTTGCATCACGAGCCTGAAATGCGGGCCCAGATGCAGTTCAATGATGTGACTGCTGGACCGGACGGCAGTTTTTACGCCGGCAGCTACTTCGAAGACGCTCCACGCGGTGAGCTTATGCGCTTCAAGCCAGACGGCTCGCACGAAATCATCGCCGACGGCCTAGGCATCAGCAACGGGATGGGTTTCTCGCCCGATCTCACGGTCTTCTACCACACCGATTCGCTTGCTGGCGAGATCTACGCCTACGACTATCACAGTGAAAACCACGAACTCTCGAACCGTCGCATCATCGTGAAACTCGATCCCAGTGAGGGCATACCCGACGGCATGACGGTCGATGGCGATGGCAACATCTGGTCGGCCTGCTGGGGCGGCGCGCAGCTAATCCAGTTCGACCCTGATGGAACGGAGATGAGCCGCATCAAGTTCCCCGCGGTCCAGACATCTGCCGTCAACTTCGGAGGCGACGACTTCACCGATATCTACGTCACAACCGCCACCTTCGGCAGCGACGATCCAATCACCGACGCCGATCCACCCGCGTACCACTCCATCTCCAACCGAGGCGGCCAACTTTACCGCGTCCGCCAAGACAAAATCCAAGGGAAAGCGGAGTTCGAGACGGACTTTCATTGGAGTTCATGAATTTCGTCATTCCGGCGAAAGCCGGAATCCACAGTGAGGGAGGGTACGGCGCAGACGTCCATCAGGAGGCGAAAGATGCCGAAGCAAACCCTGCGCGGTAACCCGAACTGTCACTCACCCCTCTGGATTCCGGCTTTCGCCGGAATGACGGACAGTGGCGGTAACCCCCTACCCCCTCAACGCGTCGTCGAAGCCGAGGTGGGCGCGTGATGCCGTCGGCTCTGTCTGACCCTGATAACGGCTCCTCAACATTCTCGATCCATACGGATTCTCAGCCGGGGTCGAAAGGTACTGGAACGATATCTGCCCGATCGGCATCCCTTTGTAGAGCGTCAGCGGCAACCTCGACACATTCGACAGCTCGAGCGTGAGATGTCCATCCCACCCGGGGTCCACGAAACCGGCCGTGGAGTGAATGAGCAACCCGATCCGACCTAGCGAACTTTTGCCCTCCAGACGCGCGACGATCGAGTCGCTCAGACTGATGCGCTCCAAGGTGTTGCCGAGCACGAATTCGCCCGGGTGCAGAATAAAGGGTTGATCATCCTCGATGACTACCATCTCGTTCAACTCCGGGACATCTTCGCGAAGATCCACATACGGAGCGGTCGAGTTTCTGAAAACCAACACCTTGTCATCCAAATGCAGGTCAACCGATGCGGGTTGAACATCGTTGGCACTGAACGGGTCTATGCCGATTCGCCCGGAAGCGATCTCTTCGCGGATGCTCTTGTCGCTCAGTACCATGCTTCTAACCGAAGCACGCCCCACAGCCCTCGCTGTGGAGCGTGCGATTTCGGATTCTATCAACGCCCAAGCAACGCTTCGCGTCTACTCGGACACTTTGCTCTTCGCGGATGCCACTTTGTCCACACAACCCGGTTGAACGATCGCGAACTTGGCGATGATATTAGCCCGGATCTCGACATCACCCGCGCTGATCGGAGTGCTCGGCAAGTCTAATCCAAACGACTCTGCTCTAACCGCTGCCGCTTCTTGGACGAAGACCGGCCTCGAACCAACATCCTCGCTCGCGCTCAATAACGTGCCGATCTTTACACTAAAAGCCTCGGCATACAATCCTGCCCGATGCAACGCGTCCCGAACGGCCAACTCGCGTGCCTCATCAACCGATTCGGCTGTCTGGTCAGCCGTGAAATAGATCGAATCGATGCGAACTTTGTCGCCGCCGGCGGTGGCCGCAGCGTCGATGACCGCGCTGAGGATGTCCGTATCCTCATCTTGGGATGTGTTGGCGACATCGATCTCGATCCTCACGCGGTTGGATACACTGTAGCCGATGATGACATCACGGCTCCGCCGCCCGGTGCTCCCGTCATCCAGAGTGAACTCTTCTTCGATCCACGTCCTCTCCGGCCTGATGCTTAATCGCGTTGTCGTGATCTGGTCGTCGGTGACGCCCTGTTCTTTCACCGCGTCAATGACGTTTTGCATCGATTCTGCCGCCGTGCTTCGTGCGTCGATAAGCGGATCGGCAGTAACATCAACACCCAATTCGACAACGCCGATGCTTGCTGGGATAGTTACAACGCCTACGCCTTGGACGCTGATCCCGTCGCTGCGGTAGTCGCAGTAGGTAACTTCCGAATCCAGTTCGGCATTGGCAGTGGCGATTGCCGACGTGAGCGGTTGCGGGGTGGCCGTCGGAGGGTCCTGCGCGCTCAAGGTGAGCACCGAAATGCTCGATCCGATTACCGCGACCAGTGCTATCGCTGCCAACCCGAGGTATCTGTTTCTGATCATTTCCTCAATCCTTCTTCGGTTGATTGGTTCTATTTATTGGCCAAATCGTTTGGCCTCTACCAATAAAGACGAACGGACGCTCGGCATTGTTCCATCAAACCTCCTCTGGCATCAACGCGCGGGCGTTGGCGAGACTGTAGGAGTAGGCCTGCTGGTTGAGGGTGTTGGCGAAGGCGTGCTGACAGGTTTCGCCTCAGGCGTTGGCGTGGGTGTCGGTGTACAGGTGGGTATCGGCGACATCGTCGCGGTGGGTTCGGGTGTGGTGGGTGCAGCCAGAGAGCCTTCTGGAACTGGCGTCGCGGTTGGTGGGATGGCGCACGGTATTTCTGCCGGAATCGGGGACGGAGTCGGCTCCTGATCCGCATCGTCCGTCATCATGGCCTCTTCGGCCTCGGCGAATTCCTGGGCCGGCGTGGGAACCATTTCGACTTCTACTTCCTTCGCAACCTCCACGACAACCTCTCGCTCGACCTCAACCTCCTTCACCACCTCGACGACCTTTTCCACTGCAACTTCCTTTTCAACCAGAACCGTAACCAGCACTTCTTTCTCTACGATGACCTCACGTTCGATCACAGCCTCTTTCTCCACCTCTACGGTCTGAACGACGGTTTCGCCCGCCACTTGAACTTCTTTTTCGACGATTACGGTCACGATTTGGGGCGGAGCCGCAGCCGCGGCAGGCCCAACTGTCGCCGTCGGTAAGGCATCCGCGGCTTTTTTCTCCATCATGGCGGTGTCAACAGTTTCGCCGGGCGCACCGGGTTCACCAGGCGCACCGGGTTCACCAGGCGCACCGGGTTCGCCGGCTACGCCCGGATCGTCGGCAACTTCGGCAGCCATGACTGCGACTTCCTTTTCCACGACCACGGTTTGGATTACCGGTCCGCTTTCCTCAGCCGATCCGAAACGGTCGGTTGCGTACTCTGAAATATCGCCGATGGTGAGCACGGCTACTCCGATCAACGCGAGTCCCACGATTGCCAAAGGCACAAACACGGCGGCGTTACGTAATCGCAATCCGCCCCAACTAGATTTGGGATCCAGGATCCTATCGATCTCAGAGTCGGAGTACCCGCGTTCAGCTAGCGTTTCCGGTGTCAGAGCGTACGATCTCGGAGCCTCGATCGTGTCTAGGCCACGCAACATACGCGCTGTCTCGCGCATCGAACGCAACTCGTCGACATCCACGTCAGCATCACTGAGACGACTCTCAACGAGAGGAAGCTCAGACTGATCTTCCGCGTCCACGTACGCGGATATCAAATCCTCTAAGGGATCCTCTCTCTTGAAAAGTCTTCGCAAGAAGGCAATCACTGGACGCGATCCCTCCATGGCGAAGCGCGCGACGGCCCGTCCGACTGGATTTCTCTTGGAATACCCATGATCAAACGACGCTTGACATCGCAGATTTGTTCCGTTTGACACCGCATCACGTAGCCTCTAGCCCCATTCTCCCGGGTAACAATCCCGGAAATCCCCTCAGGCAGTCGCGTACCCGGCGCCTAGCGCGATTCAGACGCGACTTCACAGTCCCGATGTTCACGCCACACACCGCCGACGCGTTCTCATAACTACCGCCTTGGACATCGATCAATACGATTACCTCGCGATGCCCGTGACTCAACGCACCTACGCAGTGTTCCAGCGCTTCGCGCAGCTCCGAGTTCATCGCTACATCCGCTGGCGATGGGTTGTCACTCACTAACCTTTCACGGAAGACTTCGGTCTCTTCATCAACTGAGGATTCTCGGCGCCGCTTTTGACGCCTGAAGTAGTCGTACGCTTTGTTGCGCGCGATTCGCAAAAGCCACGCCCGCACGTTGTCGCCCCGCATCTTGGAGATGCTTCGAAACGCGGAAATGAACGTCTCCTGCGTCACGTCGTCCGCGATCGAAGGCTGGCGCGTCAAGCTGAGGCTGAAACCGTAGACCGCGTCTTGATGCAGAATCACCAAACGGTTGAACGCGTCAACATCACCGCCCCGCGCCATCGCTAGTATCAGGTGTTCGTCGGACTGCATGAAAACCCGCCGCAGATGGCCGGGGCGTCAATCGCAATACAATTGCTTACGTTGTGGCGGACCAGTTTTGGAAACAGGCACGTGACATCGCGGAGATGATTATTATCACCGCGTTGGTGGTCATCTTCGTGCGCAATGTTGCCATTACTTACACTGTAAACGGCCCAAGCATGGAGCCCACGTTCTTGGAAGGCCATCGCGTACTCGTCAACCGTTTCGGCGCGATCAGCTTCTGGGGCATCTCCCTCTACGGCCAGTCCGATTTTCTATTCGAAGGTCCCGAACGTGGAGACATCATCGTCTTCGAACCTCAACAGTTTGGAACCGAGAAGATCGTTAAGCGCGTCATCGGTCTGCCGGGCGATAAAGTCGATATCATCAACGGAGTCGTCGAAATCAACGAACTTCCAACCAACTACACGAACTCTCTCACCGACCCCAAATCGCGCCTCGATTTCCCGATAGTTGTACCGCCCCACAGCTACTTCGTACTCGGAGATAACCGCGATTCGTCCAACGACTCCCGCAACTGGGGCTACGTCCCGACGAAAGACATCGTCGGCAAAGTTTGGCTTCTGTACTGGCCTTGGCGCGAAATCTCGACGTATTGAACTTGATCACACGGCCGTCTTGTGTCGGTACATCAACGCTTCGGCGAGATGGTGGTTCTCGATGAGTGTCATCTGTTCCAAGTCGGCTATAGTCCGAGCGACCTTCAAAACGCGGTGACATGAGCGCGCCGATAAGCGCAAGTGCTTCATCGCGCTCTGCAGCAACGATTTGGCATCATCCGACATCTTGCACGAATCCCAGACCTCGACCGGGCCCATCAAGGCGTTGGACATCACGCCCGAACCTCGGAAGCGTTCGTGTTGCAGTTGGACCGCCACCATAATCCGCTCGCGCGCGGCATCCGATCCTTCTTCCGCTGGCGGTGTAATCAGCTTGTCGTACTCCACCCGTGGCACGTCAACGAACATGTCGATGCGGTCGATCAACGGACCGGATATGCGGCGTTGATAGCGCGCCACCGCTGGCTCTCCACAGGTGCATGGCTGTTGCGAATCGCCGTAGTATCCGCACGGACACGGGTTCATCGCTCCCACGAGCATGAAACTCGCTGGATACGTCGCGCTCGTCTTCGCACGGCTGATCGTCACCGAACGATCCTCTAACGGTTGCCTCAGCGTCTCCAACGACGCGTTGCCAAACTCCGGTAACTCGTCAAGAAACAACACGCCCCGATGGCTCAACGTCACCTCGCCCGGACGTGGTACGCTTCCGCCGCCGATCAGACCAGCGTTCGAGATTGTGTAGTGGGGCGCTCTGAAGGGACGCTGGGTTATCAACGGACTGCCTGATGGCAGTAGACCCGTGACGGAGTAGATAGTTGTCACCTCCAACGCCTCCTCTGGCGTCATCGGCGGCATGATCGACGGCAAACACCTTGCAAGAAGCGTCTTGCCGCAACCGGGTGCACCCATAAGGACGATGTTGTGGTGACCAGCCGCCGCGATCTCGAAAGCCCGCTTCGCCTGCTCTTGGCCTCGAACATCTCTAAAGTCATAACCGGTCCGCGTTGATGGGTTCATGTCGACGTCGGGCATCCCGCCGCCCCTAATCGATTGCATCTTGATGCCGTCGCGCAAGTGGTCTACCAACTGCTTCAACGTCTCCGCGGGCCGAATCTCGATGCCCGGCACCAGAGCGGCTTCGTTGGCGTTGACCTTCGGAACGAACGCTGTTTGGTATCCCCGATCCTTGCCGGCTCTGAGCATGGGCAACATGCCGTGTGTCGAACGCAACTTCCCGTCCAATGACAGTTCGCCCAGGAACAGAGATTTATTCACCGCATCCGGTATCTGACCGCTACAGACCAGTATCCCGATCGCTATCGGCAGGTCGTACGACGGACCCGTCTTCTTGATATCCGCCGGGGCGAGCGACACCGTTATTCGCCGCATCGGAAACTCCGAACCAGAGTTCCTGATCGCCGCGCGTACCCGTTCCCTCGACTCCTGAACGGATGAGTCTGGAAGACCTACGATATTGAATCGAGGCATTCCCGGTGAGATATCGACCTCGACCTCCACCAACTGACCATCGACTCCGCTGACAGCGCAAGTGTTTGTCTTAGCAAGCAATTCCTAGTTCCCTTCGTTTATAGTTACCTCTGTCTCCAAAATCACATCCCGATACATTATACACATGTCCTAGCACATTTATTCCATTATGGCGAAAAAGAATCTTGAACCATGAGCATCCAGTACGACACTGATCGTCACGTCGCCGTCATCACGATCGCCAACGTCCGACGTGCCAACGCTTTGGATAAGCAACACGCTGTCGATCTTGGAAAAGCGTGGAGGGAAGCTTGGGAGGATCGCAACGTCCGCTCAATCGTCGTAACTGGTGAAGGAGATCGGCACTTCTGCGGCGGTCACGACCTATCCGTGCGCGACGACGTTACCGACCGAGAACGCGAATTCCTCGCCTTGGAACGCATCTTCAGGACACCCGGAGGACGTACAAACGGTTTTCAAACAGGAATCGACGGTGGAATGGCGGACCATTTCCCGCGTATCCACAAACCCGTAATCGCTGCCGTAAACGGTTGGGCTGTAGGTGCTGGTTTGTACCTGCTTTTGGCTTCGACTGATATACGCATCGCCGCTGATGGCAACGCCAACTTCCGCTTCGGCCTGATCTCGCGTGGCTGGGTCGGCGCCGGACCAGGCGCGACGTTGCTGCTCAAGCAGCTCAGGTACGTCGACGCGATGAAGATGCTACTCGCCGACGAAACCATCGACACCCAAGAAGCAGTTCGCATCGGACTCGTCAATGAAGCGGTATCTCCAGAAGATCTCATGCCACGCGCGTTGGAATACGCCCATCGCATAGCGAAGATACCGCCGCTCGCCACCATCAAGATGAAAGAGTTCATCCACCGCTTCTCAGACCTTCCCGTCGAGCAGGCATGGAACATACAAGCGATGATGAACTTCCTGCTCTTGCAGACGACCCAAGACGCTCAAGAAGGTCGCACTTCTTTCCTCGAACGCCGCGCCCCTAATTACACAGGCGAATACGCAGGTCTCGAAGGCTACTACGAAGGTCTCAGCGAAGAAGAGCGAATCCGCATGGAAGAGCTCAAGCGTCAAATAGACTGGTGAACCAGAGGGGCATCACCGACATGGATCGCTGGCAGTACGCTCAAGACGAACATCCGCCTTATTGCACGTGTGTGGAATGCATTGAGGATCGGAAAAAAGGCCGTCGCAGGCGGTCCGGATCGTCCTCCTACTCTGGAAGCGTTAACATCTTTGACCGCTTCGTCGCATGGCTGAAAAGGTTTTTCGGCGGCTGATGCGTTGGACATCGGGCCTTACCGCCCTAGAATCTTCCACCAAACCCATCCGAGTCCGGCTCCTAAAACCGTGCACATCGGCAGCGACGTGATTACGACTATCTCCGTTCCTGCAGCGTCGAACTGAAACCACAATGCCGCACTGAAGGCGATTGCCACACACGCGCCAACCACTCCTCCCAACAAGATGTATCGTTTGGCGCTCACTCGCACGATGTTAAACCACCCGTTGTACACCGCCGTCATTCCGACGAAAGCCGGAATCCAGTCGTGTGAGGTCATGGCTACACTTGATTACTGGTACATCCTGCCCTGTACAATCTCGTTGCGCAAAGGCAGGTGAACAGCATGAGTGAATCCAACGGCAAAGTCCTCCGCAGCGAGGCATGGTTCGGACCAAAAGACCTCGAGGGCTTTCTCCATCGATCAGGCCTAAAGAACCAAGGGTGGGATGAAGAATCGTTCGCGGGAAAACCCGTCATCGGTATCGCCAACTCATGGAGCGAGGCGACCCACTGCAACGCCCACCTCCGAATCATCGCCGAGCACGTCAAACGCGGTGTCATCGCCGCCGGTGGGTTCCCGTTGGAATTCCCGACCATCTCACTCGGCGAGTTCTTCCTCGCGCCCACGTCAATGCTCTACCGCAACCTCATGGCGATGGACGTCGAAGAAATGATCCGCGGCCTGCCCATCGACGGCGTAGTCCTCCTCTCCAACTGCGACAAAACTACGCCAGCGATGCTTATGGGAGCCGCATCCGCGGACCTACCCGCCATCATCGTCACCGGTGGCCCACAGTTGAAGGGCAACTGGCGAGGAGAAGAGCTCGGTTCCTGCACCGACTGCCGTCGCTACTGGTCCGAACTCCGGGCCGGAACCATAACGCAGGCCGAATACGACTCGATGGAGGAGGCGATCTATCGCTCGCCGGGACACTGCATGGTCATGGGCACAGCTAGCACAATGTCAGTCATCTGCGAAGCCCTGGGCATGACATTGCCCGGCGGCGCCGCCATCCCTGGCGCCGACTCCCGACGCCGCGTCTTCGCGGAACGCGCGGGCGCAACCGCGGTCGATCTAGTGGCACGCGGCACGAGGCCGTCCGACATCCTCAAAGAGGAAGCCTTCGAAAACGCCGCTTTGTCGCTGCTGTCTCTCGGCGGCTCGACCAACGCCATCATTCACCTCACCGCCATCGCAGGACGCGCCGGCATCGACTTTCCGCTCTCCAGATGGGAAGAACTCTCCGAACGTGTCCCCGTCATCGCCAACCTCAAACCATCCGGCAAACACCTGATGGAAGACTTCTTCTACGCTGGCGGCGCGCCCGCGTTCTTCAAGAAGATCCTCCATCTGCTGAATCCCGACTGCGTAAATATCAACGGCAAAACCCTAACCGAAAACGTCGCCGACGCATCCTGTCACAACGACGACGTCATCCTAGACCCCGGACACGCCCTCTACCCCGACGGCGGCATCTCGATCCTGCACGGCTCGCTCGCGCCCGACGGCGCAGTCATCAAACGTTCCGCAGCGTCGCCCAATCTCCTGCAACACACCGGCAGAGCCGTCGTATTCTCCAGCCCCGCCGATCTCCACAGACGCATCGACGATCCTGATTTAGACGTAAACGAAGACGACATCTTAGTCATGCAGTCGGCAGGTCCGATCGGCGGGCCCGGTATGCCCGAAGCCGGCTTCATGCCGCTCCCGCGCAAGATCCTCACCCAAGGCGTCCGCGACATGGTCCGCATCTCCGACGCCCGCATGAGCGGCACCGCATTCGGCACCGTAGTCCTCCACGTATCCCCAGAATCAGCCATCGGCGGCCCGTTGGCTTTAGTCCGAAACGGCGACATCATCTCCCTCAACGCTGACGAAGGGCGACTCGATCTTATGGTGGATGATGCCGAACTTGAGAAACGGCGCGCAGAACACCAAACGTCAAAGCGTTCGACTAACGGCACCCCCGAACGTGGCTACATCCACATGTACAACCGCCACGTCATGCAAGCCCAACACGGCTGCGACTTCGACTTCGCAGTCGGCCGCACGCCCGTTGCGACCTACGTTGAGGCGGAGGGGCATTAAGGGCCAAGATCAACCAAACGGTACTCCCTGATCAGCAAGATCGATCATGTCGGGATCGCGATTGGCGAACGCGGTCAACATCACTGGCAGATCCGGATACTTACCCGAGAAGTAATCCTCGATCGTGAACAGTTGCAGCTTCGGATACATTCGTCCAGCGATTTCGACTGCCCCGACGGCGAGGTCACTGCGCAGCCCTGATGTAGCCGAACTATTGTCCATCACTATAAGGAGGCCCATGATCGCATCGCTGTCTGCCATGCTGCCCAACATTTCCCGCACTACGCTGGGACCCACATTTTTGCCGCCTTTGACCTGCGCCATCACCAGATGACGCTGGCCGTTGTCGCGAGCGTAACCGCGCCCGTCAATGCCGCGATCTCTCGTTTTGCGTTCATTGGGCAACATTCCGCGAATTCGCGAAACTGCCCATGCTTCAAATTGAAACGGATCTCGATCGAATAGATCCCGCGCGGCATCCATATCTTCCGGTCGCCCGATAACCCTTGGCTGCTCGTTTAGACGCTCACGGAATCGAAATTCGACCACCGCGATAGCAAGATGGGTGATGTCGATACCGACCCAAGGTCTTCCTGAGGCCTGCGCGACATGCAGCGTCGTCCCGCAACCGCAATACGGATCCATTACCAATCCGTCCTTCGGGCAAGCAACTTCGACGAGTTGTTTCAACAATCCTTCGGGCTTTTGCGTTGGGTACCCCAGATATTCTTTCCCCTTGGTGTAATTGGTGAATCCTATGGGATCGAGGATCAGATTCTGCGGCCCAGATGGCATACCCGCCGCCGCGTATCGTTTCAATCCCGGCCAGAACCCTCGTTGAGGATGGTGAATCAATCCGGCAGCATCCAACGCATCCAACCTGTCGTGGACGCCATCGATCGCACGATAACCGGGAATGAAGTTCTCTTCAATCCACTTGGCGTAACTGCTGGTCTTTGGAATCGCCCAATGGCGATTCCTCGCGTCAACATCGTAACCACTCCAAGGCTTGCCGCTCTCGCCTCCCCGTTTTTCGGCTGCCGTGAGGTCACCAGTTCGGAACCGACCAAATTCATCCGACGATGGATAGCGTTTAGTCAACTCAGCCTCGGTACGACTCGCGGATATCGCTTGACCTCGCCAGTACGAGACGTCACTCTTGGCGTATAGAAAAATCGTATCGACTATACGACCAAATCGTTTCGCATCGTTGTGTGCGGTGGCGCGACGCCAGTAAACCGCATTGCGATAATTGGTTGCTCCGAAAACCGCGTCCAAAAGCAGCTTAACGTGATGACTTGCGGTGTCGTCGCAATGCATATACAACGAACCTGTTTGCTTCAAAAGCCGTCGCATCTCATGAAGCCGAGGTGCGAGATGACAAAGGTATGCGAACATCCCGGACCGTCCCAACATCGTCTCGAAACCACTTATCACGGTCGCCAGTTCGCCGCCAGCAACAAGGGCGGCGTCGCGATCTTCAACAGCCTGTTGCCCCCAACGCCAAGTGTCCTCAAATGCACGCGCTTGAGCCGATGCTTCGCCGAGTCCAGAAACAAAAAGTTGGTTGTAGGTTTGGTTTGAATTAAACGGTGGGTCGAGATAAATCAGGTCAACCGATTCGGCTGGCCACTGGCGCATCCAGTCTAGGTTGTCACCGTAGTACAGAGAGTTTGAAAGCATGTTGACGATGCAAGATCTCTAAGAGTTGATACAAATCAACTATACGGATTTTGTCGACTTCGTCACGAGGAGGTGGCAGACTGTCGAGATAATCAAGTGATTCTCTCTCCCTACGGCGTCGGCGCATCCCCCGGTATCAATCCCTCGGCCTTCATTTCTGACCACACATCCGCGGGTATCTCCGCACCAACCAGTTCGAAGTTCTGCTCCACCTCGCGCACCGACTGCGCTCCCGGAATCACCGCAGCAACTGCCGGGTGTGCCAGCACGAACTGCAACGCGGCGGCCTTCAAATCCACGCCATGCCGATGGCACACCGCGTCCAACCTCCGCGCCTTCTCAACCAAATGCTGTGGCGCGATCTCGTAGTCAAAAGTAACCGTCCCATCCAGATCCCGCGCCAGTATCCCGCTGTTGTACGGACCACCGATGATGATCTTCACATCGCGCTCTAAGCACAACGGTAGGAACTCTGGATACGCAACGTGGTCCAGCAATGTGTACCGGCCAGCCAGCAACACCGCGTCTATATCGAACCGCCGGATGAATCCTGCTGGCATCTCCCACTCGTTCATGCCGCACCCGATGGCTTTAACGACGCCCTGCTCGCGCAACTCGATCAATGTAGGAAAACCTTCATCGATCGCTTCGCGTTCGCCGTGTGCCGCCCAGTCTGGATCATGGATCAACACGATCTCGACGTGATCGGTTTGTAGTCGCACGAGACTCTCCTCGATCGACCTCAGGACGTTGTCGCGCGTCCACGTGTCAACGCTGTAGTGCTCTGCGAAATTGTCCGGCGATTCCTCCGCCGTCATCCCGCCTTCAAGCGGTTCCAGCACCCGCCCCACCTTCGTCGAAATGACGTAGCTGTCTCGGTCGACACCAGCGAGCGCGTTCCCATATCTGACCTCGCTGCGTCCCGCGCCATAGAGCGGCGCCGTGTCGAAGTAGTTGATGCCCAACTCAAGGGCACGCTGCACGATCCTACCAGCTTCATCACTCGCTGTTCCCCCATAAAGTCCGTCGCCAAGCACCATGCCACTCAACGGCGCGCCGCCCAATCCGAGTCGCGTCACCTCGACGCTCTGATTGCCGATTGCTACCTTTTCTAGCGGATTCAACTCGTCCTCCCGTTCTATTGATCGTCTATGAAACCCTCGCCGCAATCGCATCGCCGACGGCGGTGGTGGTCGATGAGCCGCCCAAGTCCGGAGTCAGCGTCTCACCCTCATCAAGCAATCCCTCGACCGCCGACCTCACATCCGCCGCCGCTCCATCTTCGCCGATGTGATCGAGCATCAACGCCGCGGTCAATATCTGAGCCATCGGGTTAGCGATGCCCATCCCAGCGATGTCGGGCGCGCTGCCGTGTGTCGGCTCGAACATCGACGGACTTGTGCGCGTCGGATCAAGGTTTGCGCTCGATGCCAGCCCCATCGATCCGGTGATTATTGCACCGATATCCGTGAGAATGTCGCCAAATAAGTTCGACGCTACCACGACATCGAAGTTCTGTGGCCTGCGAATGAAGTCCATGCAGGCGGCGTCGATCAGCAGTGAATCGGTCGTGATGTCTGGATAATCCTCCTTCACCGCATCGAACGTCCGGTCCCATAACACCATGCCGTATCCCTGCGCGTTCGACTTCGTGATCGACGTCACATGCATCTTCTTCTTGCGTTCACGCGCCAGTTCAAACGCGTATCGGATCACGCGCTCGCAGCCCTTGCGTGTGAACACCGACGACTGCACAGCCACTTCGCCAGGAAAGTCTCGGTACTGGAATCCACCAACGTTGGCATACTCGCCCTCGGTGTTCTCTCGAACCACGATGAGATCGATGTCGTATGGCTTCACATCTTTAAGCGGCGAATCTACGCCCGGCAGTAATACGGATGGCCGAACGCATGCGTACTGGTCAAACGCTCGTCGTATCGGCAGTAGCAATCCGTTCAAAGTGATGTGATCTTGCACCTCCGGATGCCCGACCGCGCCCAGAAATATCGCATCGAAGCACCTCAGCTGCTCAACTCCATCAGACGGCATCATCTCCCCATGCTCGAAGTAGTAGTCGGAACTCCACGGAAACTCGACGAAATCCCACTCGATTCCGTGCTTACCCGCGAGCGCCTGCAGAACCTTCAGCGCCTCATCAACGACATCCACACCGATGCCGTCGCCCTTGATAACCGCGATGCTGTGCTTACCCAATACCAAACCTCTTACTTACTCCATCGTATGACCGCCCATAAACTACGGTTTCCCTCGCAAGCGGGGGAAATGCCGAAGGCAAGGGGGTCCGATGTCTGTACATGTCAGACCTCAATCCGACCGCGACTCAATCACTTCCAAAACCCCAGCAATGTCGTTCTCGTCCCAACCGCGTTCCATCATTTCGTGGAACAACTCGTAAGACTTGTCGGCAAGCTCCAACGACAACCCTTCATCTCTAGCAAGATCACTAATGATCCCGAGATCCTTGTCGAGGTTCCTGACCGGTGCAGCCGATTCCGCGAAATCTCGCACCGCCGTGATCGGATAGCTACGATTGACCATCACGCTGTTGCCCCACGAAACCTCGAGCAACTCGCCCGCAGCCGTAATATCCACTCCTGCGCTGTTCGCCAGCGCGAACGCTTCTGCTGCGGCGGCACAGTTCACGCCCACGAGTAACTGGTTGATGAGCTTCATCGCCGTCCCCGCGCCGTTCGGCCCCATCAGTTTGACATTCGCGCCCATGAGTTCGAGATACGGCAACGCCTTCGTGAACGCCTCGTCCGAGCCACCACACATAATCGCCAAGGTGCCGGCCTCCGCACCTGTCGGGCCACCGCTGATCGGCGCATCGAGGAACATTGCGCCCTTCGATTCAATCGCCTCCGCACACTTCCGTGACGTCCCGATGTCGACGGTGCTATGGTCAACCACGATCTGCCCCGGTTCAAGTGCCGGGACGATCTCCCCGATGATCACGTCAAGCGAGGTCTGCACGCTCGGCAGACACGCCAGCACTACGTCCACCTTGGACACCAGATCCGCAGACGAACTCGCTCCAGTCGCGCCTCTCTCGATCATCGCCTCAATCTTCGACTGCGTCCGGGTAAAGACAACGGGTTCAGCACCCTTGGCGAGCAGATTGTCCGCCATTCCCTGACCCATATTCCCTAGTCCGATGAATCCAACCGACATCTTGAGCTGCTCCTTAACTTGCTGAGGCGACGTCGTCCGCGCCGATAGTCAATTGTGCATCACGAATCGAAGCACGTTTCCGCTTGAGATAGACGCCGAAAGTATATAAGCGACTTGTCAGGTGCCCCTCATCCTCGGATCAAGTCGGGAAGATTGTTATCCCGAGCGAAGCGCAGCGGAGCCGAGGAATCTATCGCGCTGCTAGCCGTCGCACACACACACCTCCCTGATAGATGCTTCGACTGCGCTCAGCATGACAGACGCACTTCAGTCATTCCTTCGCCCCGGGCGGATTGTCATTCCGAGCAAAGCGCAGCGGAGCCGAGGAATCTATCGCGCTGGTGGCCGTCACGCGCGTGCACCTCCCTGCGAGATGCTTCGACTGCGCTCAGCATGACAGACGCACTTCAATCATATCCTTCGCCCCGGGCGGATTGTCATTCCGGGCGAAGCGCAGCGGAGCCGAGGAATCCATAACGCTGGGGCGGTCGCGCGCATACGCGTTCCTGAGAGATGCTTCGACTGAGTTCAGCATGACAGACGCACTTCAGTCCATGCTTCGCCAACTAGCAACCTATGAAGTCTTGCCATGCTAATAGAAATACATAGCGCCCCGCGTGAACAGGGCGCTCTTCGTCTATCAACGGAGGGTGCCGTCAAGGCGACGAACGGGACTGCAACTCCGATTGTGTACGCTCAGCCTACAGGCGCGCAGTCGAACCACCGAACATTCAATGCCCACACACTCTAGTCAAGCAGCAACCGCGTCTCCTCAATACGATTCTCTCAATGCTGCGAACAACTCGTCCACGTCGAAGTAGAGTTCGTCCGATATTCGAGTTGCCCCACCATCTTCGCTAACGAAGAATGCATATCGTTGATCAAAAAAGCTGAAACGGGTGGTGGCAATCCATCCTCTCGGAGAATCTCCGACGTACCCTCGGTAGTGACCCTGCGGGCCGCCCAGCAAGACCGCGACATCGCCACGATCCGAGATGGACCGTCCTTCCCATACATGGTTCCCGTCTTCGATTATTTTATGAGTTTGGGTCCGGTGATCATTCAATCGCATCACAGGAATTTTCCAGCGACCAGATATCGCCCTTTCCGCACCATCGTCCGAATACCGGAAGTTGAGTTCAGAAAAAAATCACGGAATAGCTTCGGTCCGCATCGAATCCGATGTCGAACGAAAAAGAACACAACGCGGTATGCGGGTCGATGGCGTGCGTCTCCAAAGAAGATGGGAGAAGTGACACACCTTCATTAGAAGTCAAGTAAGCAACCGGAACGACATTGGGGTTTGGAACTATGAAAGTGCCTGTCTCACTATCTGACCTGTGGCGTCAGATCTCCAATTGGATCGTGCATCTCCGGATCGAACTCGATGCTGTAAAACAACGTAACTAAGTTGCCGGTGACCACGATTTTGTGCACCGAGACCGACACACCGTTGGACCTGGCAACGTAATGATCCGCCACCCATTCGGGTACCGGCTGTGAACCAGGTGGGTCGCCCCTCACCGTCTGTTCAATAACGGGAGCGACATCGCTAGCAGTGTTTACACTCTCCGATGATTTCGAGCATCCGAAGTTCGCGATGGCGAACACGAACGCCATTGCACACATGAAAAATCGCGACGCTGGCAAGAATCGCGAGCGAACCGCCACAATGAAAACGCTCAGTCGAGCTGCCGCAACTTTGGATCTAGCCGATCGCGCAGCCAGTCGCCGAAGAAGTTCATCGACATCACAAGCAGGAAGATCGCTAGTCCGGGGAAGAATGACGACCACCACACGCCATTGATCAGATACTGGTATCCCTCGTCAACCATCTTGCCCCAAGTCGGAACCGGGTCCGGGATACCAACGCCTAGGAACGACAGCACTGACTCCGTAAGGATCAGACCTCCAACGCGCAGCGTAGCAATGACGAGCACTGTGCTCACCGTACCCGGCAAGATGTGCTTCATCATCAGCCGCAGGTTGCTCGCGCCCATGATCCGAGCCGCATTCACATAATCCAACGATCTGATCGTCAACACATCGGCACGCACGTTCCGCACGAACGGCGGCCACGCGATCATCGCAATGATGATGATCACCGATGTCTCTGTGGCACCAATCGTCGCTCCGACCATGATGGCGATGAGCAGGAACGGCAATGCATTCCAGATATCGACGAAGCGCATCAACACTTCGTCCAGCCAACCGCCGTAGTAACCGCCCAATATTCCCATCGACGTCCCGATTATCACCCCCGAAAGCAGCGCGTAACCAGACACCTTCAAAGAGACACCCGCGCCGTGAATGATGCGCGACAACACGTCGCGCCCCAAGCCATCGCTACCTAAGATGTACTCCTGACGCTCGAACCCCTTCTTGGAAGCGATCATGTACCCGATCTGCCCCTCATCGGTCGTCATATCGAAATCAGCCTTGTTTGCCGCATCCTTATTTGCGTCACGCGGCTGACCCCATGTCGGTGCCATCAGATTGAAGTTCAGCTTCTGCACATTCGGGTCGACGGGGGCGATCCACTCCGCCGACAAAGAAATGACAGACACCGTGACCAAGATGAAGATCGGGATTATCGGCCAACGTCGCAATACATACCAGATCTGAGACGGCACCGAACGCTTGACTGCGCTTAGCCCAGTCGTTGGCGCATCGAATCCACGACCTGCTGTCTCCCGAGCACGACGCGGCTCCGGTATCGGCATATTTGTAGGTGTGGGATCGACGGCCATCGTTAACTTCGCAAGCGTTCCAAATCTGCTCTTAGTCGTATCGGATTCTAGGATCAACCAACGCGTACACGATGTCCGTAAGGAACGTCGCCAACACGTACACCAAGATGAACATCAGCACCGCGCCCTGCAGGATCGGGAAATCGTTTCCATGCACTGCCTGTACCGCCATCAATCCGATCCCTGGACGCGAGAAGATCGTCTCAACAACAAGCGCTCCTTCGATAAATCCCGCAAACGCCAACGTCGACGCCGTCAGAGGCTGAATGAGAGCGTTCCGGAAAGCGTGTTTCCAAACCACGTACGTCGTCCCCACCCCCTTCGCACGAGCCAGCTTGACATACTCCGAATCAAGCACCTCAAGCATCGAGGATCGGGTCAGCCTGAGATAACCGGCCAAACCGCCCAGAGACATCGCCAGTACGGGCAACACCAAGTACTCCATCTGCCACAACGACGGGTCCTGTGTCGAATCCCCCGCCAGCCCGGCCGGCAACCAGTCCAACCACACCGCAAACACATAAATCAGAATTATTGCGAACCAGAAGACCGGGACCGATTGTCCGATAAGCGCGACGAATCTACCCCCGTAGTCGGCGAACGTCCCCCGTCTGACCGCAGACAACACTCCTAGACTGACACCGACGGTTCCAGAGAAGAACCACGCGAACGTTCCAAGTTGCAGGCTGTGCGGAATCTTCTCGGTGATGATGCGGGTGACCGGCAATTTGAACGCCAAGTTCTGGCCTAGATCACCTCTCAACACCCTGCCTAGCCACAGAAGATACTGAACCGGGTACGCCCTGTCCAGCGCGAGCTCTTTCCTAATCTCCGCAACCGCCTCATCCGAAATCCCGTACCCAGACGTCGCGAAAAGCAGCAACGGATCCCCTACAGCACGTGAAAGTGAAAAGACAATCGCCGTAGCGGCGATCGTGCTCAAGATCATGAAGATGAATCTTCTTATCAGGAAACGACGCATGGTTTTCTAGACGATTGCCCTGGTCCTGTCGGAAACAGTTTACAAGTACCGCAACGACGACAGGACAGATTCCTCTTCTCAAGTTCTAATCCGCAACCTGTCGCGCGTCGTAAATCTGCACGCCGTCAAGGTTACGGGATCGAAGGATAATCAATCCGTCGCCGGGCGCCGCGGGATAATTCCCGCGGCGCCCGGCGACGAAGTATTCGGTTGGAGCCGGACTAGTTAGCCAGCTCGATGTCCCAGAGGTTGTTGATACCGCTCGCCGCTGCTCGGTCCTGTGGCCAAGAAGCGATCTTGTTGCGGTTCCAGAACCAGTCCTGCGGGACTGCGACCACGCCAGGCTGCAGGTTCCAGTAGTAGACGTACTGCAGGTAGCGGTTCGCAAAGTCGGTTGCCTCGGCGGTGTCAGCAGCCGCTGCCATACCCTCGTAGAGCTCGAGGATCTTCGGCGACTCAAAGCCACATCCGAAACCACCGCGCGTCAGCGAGGTCTGAACCAGGCCCTTGGGGAAGTGCCACGGGTTCGACTCACGCCCCTTGTCGCAAGAAGTGATCCACGGGTGCACGTTCGCACGGTTCACAACTGTCGGACGGAACGTCACGTACGTGAACTTCAGCGAGAAGGTGGAGAGTCCGATGTCGGACCAGTAACCGGCGACTGCGTCTGCAACTTCACCAGTGACCGATGCACCACCACCGAGCTCAGGTCCGGCGTAGACCGAGACCTCGAAGGTGTCGGCACCCAGAATGTCCGACTGGTTGGATGACTTGATCCACTTGGCGTCCTGCGCCTTGATGATCTGCACAGCCTCAACCGGGTCGTACTCGTACGTGCAAGGACCGGTGCCGGCGGGAGCTTCGTCCGTGTAGGAACCACCAGGCTCCTGCGTGCACTGCACACCGGAGTAGTTCGGGTGACCCCAAGCGAAGTACTCGACCTGGACGACGTTACCGAGACCTGCGAGCAGCGACTCGTTAACGGCATCGCGGTCAACCGCAATTGCCATGGCGTAGCGGATTTGTCGTGCCTGCTCCATGTCACCATCGCCGTGCGAACCAGTGTAGTTGCCGATCCAGGCGTGGTTGTGCACGAACGGGCCCTTGGGCGGAAGCGGCTCGCCTGACTTGGCGTCCGTGTCTTCCCAGAGGTTGCCGGAGAAGAAGATGCCGAGCTGGACTGCGCCACCCGTACCGGACTGACCCCAGTTGGAGGAGTCGACGATCAGGTTGGCTGCATCTTTAGGCTCGAGCTGGGCGGTGTCGATCTGACCCGTGCGAAGGAGGGTTGCACGGTTGGTCGGGTCACCGGCCTGGACCAAGATAATGGTCTCGGTCTTCGGGCTGAACTTCCAGTGATTCGAGTCCGCAGCTAGTACGATGCGGTCGTCGGCAATCCACGTGTCGATCAGGTACGGGCCGCTGGCTACGATTGTGTCACGCACGAAATCTTCGCCTTCAGTCTCAAACACGTTCTTCGAGAGAACCGGGAATGCCTGGCCGGACTGGTTGACGTAGTCGTCTTTCCAAGTTCCGTCAAATGCCGGGGAACCATCCGCCTTGGTGGCGAATTGCCACTCGACAGTCCAGTCGTCTACCGCGGTCCACTCACCCCAGAGTCCGGCGAAGTCGCCAGCCTGACCGTGAATCGACGTCGGGTTTGTCGCGTTGTTGGCGTCGTTCATGCTCCACGCAACGTCGTGGGCGGTCAACTCGCCGTATTCCTTGTCCTTGGTGCGGAACATGATCCCGTCCTGGATCGACACGCTTCCTGTGGTCAGGTCATCGCTGATCGTCCACGAAGTCGCGACCCAAGGCAGGGTCTCGTCGCTCGCGCCTCGGCGGAACAGAGTCTCGGCGACGCCCCAGTTCTTGAGCGCGTCTGACGCCTGGTTGGCGTTCCTGCCGACCTGCTGGCCGATGCCCGCGAAACCGATAACGGCCGCGCCGCCCTCGGTCTTCGGGTCCGGAGCGCCGATCGTGCCGACCAAGCTCGCCGTCGCCGTAGGCTCGGGAGCCATGACTTCGACCTCTTTGATCACTTCGACCTCTTTGACGACCTCGACCTCTTTGACGACCTCGACCTCTTTCTCGACCTCGACTTCTTCCTTGACGACGACGGTCTCGACGACCTTGACTTCAACTTCGCGCTCGACCACAACGGTCTCGACGACAGTCTCGCCGCAAGCCCAAGCCGAAAGCGCGGCAATCACCACCGCACCCGCAAGCAAGAACCTTATGCTTGTCTTCTTTTTCAATACATGACCTCCATGTACATTCGTTTTTGCTTCTAAATTAAACGTCGTGAATTTACGACGCGAAGCGACCGTGTCGGCGAACCAACACATCTAGCGCAACAAGTCTAAACTAAATTTCTCCGATGTCCAAATCCGATCGTTCGGTTTCTACGTAGATACACCGTCTCAAAATCGACACCATTAAAATCCAAAACAACCGCCGATAATCGCTCTCAGAAACACCCCCATGCCCTCTCGTGTAAGCATCCTCTACTGGAAAGAGATCCCCGTCCAAGTCAAGGCCGAGGACGACCAGACCTCAGTCTCACTGCCACTGGACCACCGCTTCCAAGAAGCCGCCGACGCCATAGCAATGATGGACGGCTCGTACGGCAGCGATGCCTATCTCGACGCTTGGCAATGGGGCGAACCCTCCGATTCCGACCTCAAACCCGACGACGCCGCAAACCAACTCGCCGATCGCATCAACAACGGCATGCCAGACGACTTCGTAGCCCGTATCCGCGACCTCCACGGCACCGGCAACCGTGTCGAAGCACTGGGCGCGATCGACCACTGGATAAAATAGACGCATGACGACACAGATCTCATCCGCTCACGAAATCCTCCACCGCCTCGACTCCGAGATCCTCATCTTCGACGGCGCGACGGGCACATATCTACAGCAACACGGCCTCGAATCCGGCGGCTGCCCCGAGCTGATGAACGCCGATGCCCCGGACACCATACGTCAGATGGCGCGCGACTATTTCGACGCCGGATCAGACTTTGTCCCTTACCAACTCCCTTCGGCGGCACCAAGTTCCGTCTACAGCACTACGAAGCCCAAAACCGCGTCTCCGAACTCAACTCCCTCGCCGCCGAACACGCCAAGTCCCAAGCCGGACCCGGCCAATACGTCGCCGGTTCCGTCGGACCTACCGGCGAGTTCTTAGAACCCCTAGGCACCGTCTCGGAATCCGAGATGTACGACGCCTTCGCCGACCAGATTACCGCCCTCGAAGAAGGCGGCGCCGATGCCGTGATGATTGAAACCCAGATGGTTCTCGACGAAGCACAGATTGCCATCAACGCCACCCGCGAAAACACCGATCTCGTCGTCATGGCCACGATGGTCTTCGACAAAGGTCCGCGCGGCTTCTTCACCATGTGGGGCACCTCGCCCGAAGACGCCGCCAAAGGCCTCCGAGAAGCTGGTGCCGATATCGTCGGCTCCAACTGCGGAAACGGTATCGACAAGATGATCGAGATCGCCGAACAGATGCGATCTGTCGTCGACTGCCCCATCATCATAGAGTCCAACGCAGGCATCCCCGCATACAAAGGCGGCGAAATCATCTACCCCGAGTCCCCCGAATACATGGCCGAGCGATACGAGAAATTAGCCGAAATCCCCGTCCAGATACTCGGAGGATGCTGCGGTACCACTCCTGATCACATCCGCGCCCTTGTACAAGCGGTAAAGTAACCAACATACGTATAAGGAGAATCAGTCGTCAGCTACTCAAAAGGCATAACCCGCGAAAACATCATCGCCGGACCGCTCCGAGACCTCGGACGGTGCATCGAACTCGTCGCGGTCGATCCCCACTTCCACGACATCACCGTCGGCCTCTACCTTAAAGACCGCACGCTAACGATCTACTCCTTCGCCCAAGTCGAAGGCAAGGAGAAACGCATCGAGAAGATCCGCGAACGCCTCTGCGCGCTAGCCGACGTCGAACCAGTCCCCGGCACTACGAACCAGGCTGAACTCGTCTCTCAGGAGTTCTACGACCGACCTCTCCGCTTCGCCTTCACCGAAGCCGTCGAACGCAACCTCCCCATCCCGACCGGCCCCATCACCGCATCCGACAACAAGTCCAAACTCACCTTCACCGTCACCCCCGAACACTCCGACGAACTCGGATGGACCTACCACGTAACCGCCGAGGGCGACTTCGCACGTCCGCAGATGCGCATCATGGCCGTAGTCGGCGGCTACATGCGCTATGGCGACTGCGAACGCGTCGGCAAAGACCGCGACCGCTTCCGCTTCCAACACGGCGAACGCCTCGACCGATTCGCACGCCTACTCCTCCCCTACGCCCGCAACGTCAGCGCCGTAGACACCATGCTCGAACAAGCAGACCTCGCCGGCCAAATGACCACCCAAACCCTAGGCTTCTCTAGCAACTGAACTCCGAAAAAACACGGAAAACACAAGCAACCTGGATCATCTGGATCATAAGGTGGCACCTGTATAAGGATCGTCATTCCGGCGAAAGCCGGAATCCAGAGAAAACATACCAAAAGCGACGAAGTCGCACCCTTATTCATACTGTCGCTGCAAAAGGAGGGCCAATATGCCATCCACAAGATACGCCGGAACCCTCACCTCTAAGGAACGCACCCTCCGAGCCCTCAGAGGCGAGCCCGTAGACCGCCCACCCGTCACCAACCCCACCAACGTCGCCACTGTCGAGCTCATGGACCTCGTCGAGGCACCATTCCCCACCGCCAACCGCGACCCCGAGATGAACGCCCGCCTCGCTGCGACTGGCTACACCCAGCTCGGCTTCGACGCCATCGCACCCTACTTCTCCATCATCCAAGAGTCCTCCGCCCTCGGTTGCGAGATGCAGTGGGAAGGCAAAGACAACTGGCCCACCGTCAGAATGTCCAACCCCATCTGGAAGACCGTCGACGACATCAAGATGCCCGACGGCTTCCTAGAGCATCCTGACAACTGGACCATCATCGAGTCGATCCGTATCCTCAAGCAGGAATTCGGCGACGAAGTCGCAATCGTCGGCAAGACCATGGGACCCTGGACCCTCGCCTACCACGTCTTCGGCGTCGAGCCCTTCCTCCTCGCCACCGTCGACGACCCGCCCATGGTCATGGACATGCTCCACAGGTTGAAACAGTTCACCATCGAGTTCGGACTCGCCCAGATCGAAGCCGGCGCCGACGTCCTGACCGTCCCCGACCATGCCACTGGAGACCTCGTGAGCGGCGAATACTACCGACGCTTCCTCATGGACCTCCACCACGAATTCGTCGAAGACCTCCCCGTCCCGATCATGCTCCACATCTGCGGCGCCACTACCGATCGCATGCCCTACGTCGCAACTACCGGCATGGCAGCGTTCCACTTCGACTCCAAGAACGACCCTCACGAGTCGATGCACGCAGTAGATGGCGGTATCAACCTGGTCGGCAACGTCAACAACCCCGTAACTCTCTACTCCAAAGGCCCCGAAGAAGTCAGGGCCGAAGTCTTCAAATGCCTCGACGCCGGCGTCCAACTAATCGCCCCCGAATGCGCCATCCCCCTAAAAACCAAACTCGAAAACCTCCTCGAAATCCCCAGAGCCGTAGAAGACTGGGCCGCTGAACACTGGGACTACTCCGAGAACTGAGTCTTTAGACCAGATACTTTAACAACGAATGTCGAATTCGTAACTCCTATTCACCAATGTTTCGTACGTCTTGAAGATCGAAATTGATAACGATTGAATCAAATGTGCTCGTGACCGTCATCGTTGCGATGGCGTCTACGGTAGTGTCATCTCTTGTCACGTGGTTTTTTGCGAAACGTCGATATACCAAAGTCGGCGGCCCCATAACGGATAAGGAGATTGAACTAGAAAAAGTCAGAAACTCGTTTCGGTCTGAGGTGCTTGTTTTGGTGCTCCTTCTGGCTGGTGGTGCAGGGGTTTTGGCTTTTTTCGCTCTTTTGATCCTTTCATCGTCCTAATTCGGCAATTGATATCGGGAGTCGATCGTTTCGGTGTCTAATCGAGATGTTCCGCTTTGATTGACTACGTGACTTGACCATGTAGGTTTCCCGCATCGAGTCAGATGCCTCCACCATGTAAAATCAAACAATCTGCCGCATACCATCGCGCGTCCATAAACCCGCGCCCCAAATCCGCCTAAATCCCCCATGCCAATCGTCAACGAAGGTTTGCAACGCGAGTTCGAGTGGGTCACCAGACCCGGCGAGCAGAAGCACATCGGCGAAGCTCTTGACCTCGCCGACGAGACGATGCAGGAGATCGCATACCAGCTCATCATCGGCAAGAACCTCGAAGTCGACCGTCTCACAAGGCAGTGCCTCAACAACGGCTACACCGCAAATCACATCCTCGACCACGGACTCCTCAACGGCATGGCCATCGTTGGCGTAAAGTTCCGTGACAACGTCATCTTCGTCCCCGAAGTCCTCGTCGCCGCACGCGCCATGAAAGCTGGCATGACCCACATCGAGCCCATCCTCTCCGCCTCTGGCATCGACCCCATCGGCACCGTCATTATGGGCACCGTCAAAGGCGACCTCCACGACATCGGCAAAAACCTCTGCATCATGATGCTCAGAGGCGCCGGATGGACCGTCCACGACCTCGGAGTCGACACTTCGCCCGAAGAGTTCGCAGACGCCGTCATGGAGTTCGAAGCCCAACTCATCGGCATGTCCGCCCTCCTCACAACCACCATGCCCAACATGGGACGCACCATCTCCTACTTCGAAGACATCGGACTCCGCGACGAAGTCCGCTTCATGGTCGGCGGAGCACCCGTAACCCGCGAATTCGCCGACGAAATGGGCGCCGACGGCTACGGCGAAAACGCCGTAGAGTGCGTAGAAACCGCCAGCGACCTCCTAAACCTAATAAAAGAACTCGCCTAACCCAACACCCACGCCATGCAAAATGGCCACAACCCCGATCCCGCCCCCTTTTGGGAAGCGCACCACAACCCTCCCCTTCCCAAGGGGAGATTCAGAGGGGTTTGGCGCAGCGAGACGCAGAGGGTTCATAACGCCGCAAACAACCCCGTCATCCCCGCGAAAGCCGGAATCCAGAAGGGACAGAACGCGGGGCCAGACGACCACCCCGACCTCGACGTCGAAGCCGCGCGCAAAAGCATGGCCCGCATGGCAAACATCTTTGCCGACATCGCAAAACACGCCGAAGAGTCAACCCTCGGACGCTGCCCATACAAAGACGCAAAATCCCGCTGCACCGCCAAATTCGCCTGCACAAACCAACACTTCACCAAAAACCCCCTAAACCCACCAATCTGCACAGCCCGCGACGGCGACCTAAACTACCGCTCCGCATGGCAAATCTGAACTGCCCCTTTCGCAATGCGAAGGGGGCGCGAGGGAGCGAAGCAACCTCGCGGGGATGCCCTACCACGCCATCACCGAAGTACCCCAATCCAGCACTACCATATCCCCTCCCCTTTTTGCGCAGCAAAAGGGGGACGCGTCGAGCGTAGCGAGACGCAGGGGGTTCATGTCGTCGTCCATCTAAAACCCCCCTTAGTTCCCCCTCGGACATCAAGGGGGAGAGTTTTGCAATGGTCCCGCCGCGTAGCCTTTACCATCCTTCCGAATCCTTAGAATCCTAGTTCATGCCCCTAATCCACAACCAAACAACCCTCCCCCTCCAACCCGGCAAATCCCTCTTCGACTACGCCGACGACCTCGCCGTCCGCGTACCAACATCCTGCAACCGCACCGGCGAGTGCCACGAGTGCATCGTCGAGGTCCGCCAAGGCACAGACGCCCTATCCCCCCTAACCGAATCCGAAAACTTCCTCCGCGACAACTACCGACTAGCCTGCCAAGCCACAGTAGTAGACATCCAAACCGATATCGAATTCAACATCCTCCGCCGCCAGCCGCGCATCCTCACCGAATCCATTGACCGCGACGACATCGAACTAGACCCCCTAACCGTCCGCGAAGGCAACAACATCATCTTCAAAGGCCAGCCTAGCCCCTTTCGAGAATCGAAGGGGGCGCGAAAGAGCGAAGCGATTTTCGCGGGGGATGCACGGGGTGGTGTGGGGGATGCACGCCACGGAACCCGAGCGGCGGGGGATGCCCACCACGGCCCCAGAGTAGTCGACCGCTACCGCGGCCGCATCCTCGGAATAGCCGCCGACATCGGCACCACCACCGTCGCCATGAACCTCGTCGACCTCGAAACCGGCGACATCCTGTACACCGCATCCTTCGAGAACCCCCAGCGCTTCGGCGGTTCCGACGTCATGAACCGCATCTCATACGACACCGGAACCTACCGCGGCGAGCTCCAAGCCGTCCTAATCTCATCCATCAACTACGAGATCGGCGAAATGGTCCGCGCCCTCAAGATCCGACGCCGCCACATCGTCGAACTCGTCGCCGTTGGAAACACCACCATGCGCGACATCCTATTCGGCATCGACGTCGAACCCGTCGGTCAAAAGCCCTACAAGTCCCACATCGAGACCGACTTCACCGACGGCAAACGCGACACCACCGCCATCAACGTCCCAGCCCACGAACTCGGCATCCGTATAAACCCTAACGCCAACATCTACAGCGGCCCCCTGATCGCATCCCACATCGGCTCCGACATCGCCGCCGACCTCCTAACAATCGCCATTGACCAACAACAAGAACCCATCATCCTAATCGACATCGGCACCAACACCGAAATCATCGCCGGCAACAAAACCAACCTCCACGCCGCCTCCTGCCCCGCCGGCCCAGCCTTCGAAGGCGGCCAAGTAACCTACGCCATGCCGGGCTACAACGGAGCAGTAGAACACGTCGTGATCCCCTCCCCTTCGCAAAGCGAGGGGGACGCGGCAAGCGAAGCCCAAAAGACCGACAACGCGCAGGGGGTGCCCGGGGAGGGGCCGGGCAGTACGCCCCTTTCGCAAGGCGAAAGGGGCGCGAGCAAGCGCAGCGATGCGAGCGGGGTATGCCCGGAGGGGCCGGGCGGCCGTCATTCCGGCGAAAGCCGGAATCCAGAGGTGAAGGGCAGGGTTTCCCCCGCTATCGGGGGAAATGTCCGAAGGACAAAGGGGGCGCGAAGTGACGACGCCATTCCCCTCTCCCGCTCAGCGGGAGAGGGCCAGGGTGAGGGCGACCAACACCCCCTCCTCTCCACCATCGGCAACTCCCCTCCCATCGGCATCTGCGGCTCCGGTCTCATCGACCTCCTAGCCGAACTCCGACGCCACAACATCATGAACGAACTCGGAAACTTCAACGACGGCTCCGACGAATTCACATTCCACCACGAAAACCGACTCACCCTCTCCCGAGCCGACATCTCAGCCCTAGCCCAAGCCAAAGCCGCCAACTACTGCGGACAAAACATCGTCCTCGAAACCACCGGCACCTCCCCCGACGACTACACCCGCCTATACCTAGCCGGCGGCTTCGCCAACTACATCAACACCCAAAACGCCATCGACATCGGCTTCATCCCCGACATCCCACCCGACCGCATAACCAAAATAGGCAACGCCTCCCTCCAAGGCGCCACCATCATGCTAACCAACGCCACAAAACGCGCCACAATCGAAACCCTAGTCGCAGACATCACCCACATAGAACTAGAAACCAACCCCAACTTCTTCGACCATTTTGTCGAGGGCTGCCAATTCAAACGCTAAATCCCGTCATTCCCGCGAACCCTACCGTCATTCCGGCGAAAGCCGGCGCTTCAGGGGAGATAACGTCCATCCAAAGGGGCGGATGGGTGACAGTTGTCCCCACTCGTGGTCCGCCCGAGCCTCCGGATCATCCGAGTTTCCATGTTTCGGCGCGGCAGATCCACTACGGTGCGGCATCAAGGGTAACCCGCTAAGTCGACCCCTTCCATCCCATAAAGTTCGCAGCGACGCAGGCACGGACTTGGCAATCAGTTGTTCATTCGATCGTTGTGTTTCTTGGACACAATTTAAAATGGTCCTAGGCCATCACATCAACGACATCGCAGATCCTATAGGATCGAGAGGAGCATTCCTTGCGGCTACGACGTATTATCCTGCGCAATTTCCGAAGCTACCGACGCGAAATCGCAATTGAAATCGGCGAGTTGACTGCGTTCATCGGCAAGAATGACGCTGGCAAATCAAGCATATTGGAAGCCTTAGCGATATTTTTCGAAGACGATTCCGTCAAAATTGAACCAGCGGACGCTTCAATCCAAGGCAATGATCGAGACGTGCTAATCGGATGCGTCTTCGACGAGTTGCCCCAGAATGTCGTCATTGACACCACGAATAAAACAACATTGCGCGACGAATATTTGCTGAACTCAGACGGAGAACTCGAAATTCACAAGATATTTAATTGCAGCGTCCGCGGTACGCCGAAATTTCAGTTGTTTGCGAATGCTGTCCATCCTACGACCGAAGGATACGACAATTTGCTCAACCTCACGATCACTGATCTAAAGACAAAATGGAATGAATTGAACGTCGTTGATGAAGACGTTAAACAAAACCGTAGCGCCTCGATTCGTCATGGAATATGGCGAGAGTGTGTTGACCTCAATCTAGATCAACAATTGATATCGCTAGACGATGCTGATGGTAAGAGAATTTGGAATTCTCTAAGAGGATCCTTGCCAGTTTTCGGCCTATTTCGAGCAGATAGGCCGAGTCGCGACGAAGACGCTGAAGTCCAAGATCCAATGAAATTAGCGGTTCGTGATGCCTTAGTTGAATTGTCGGACGATTTGGATGCCATCCAAGAGACAGTTCAGGCCAAAGTGTTGGATGTAGCCAACCGCACGGTTGACAAAATTAAAGAAATGTCACCCGACTTAGCCGACTCACTGATGCCTCAATTCAAAGCTACTCCAAAATGGGACTCGATCTTTAAGTTATCACTCAACGCAGACGATGACATCCCGGTGAATAAAAGGGGTAGCGGTGTTCGTCGATTGATCCTCATGAATTTTTTCCGCGCCGAAGTTGAAAGGAAACAACAAGACACGTCTTCTCCAGGTGTCATCTACGCAATCGAGGAGCCTGAAACGTCCCAACATCCTGACCATCAAATAATGTTGATAGAAGCTCTCAAAGAGCTTGCTGGAACCGATAATTGCCAAGTATTAATCAGTACACATGTTCCCGGTCTCGCCGGTTCAATACCCGTTGAAGACTTTCGGTACATCGACCAAGAATCGGATGGTAATCAACGAATCAGATCCGGCGATGAGCAAGTGTACGAAGAAATTTGCGCCGCGTTAGGAGTTTTGCCTGAGACCCGAAACGGCCAAGTACAACTTTTCGTTTGCGTCGAAGGACCAACTGACGTCAACTTTATTCACACTGTAAGTGAGCTTCTAAACCAACACGACTCGAAGATACCGCGGATTGAAAATGACCCGCGAGTGATAGTTTTCCCGCTTGGTGGTAGCAGCCTCAAGAGCTGGGCGACTCATCACTATTTGAGGCAAATGAACGTCCCGGAATTCCATATCTACGATCGTGACGATGAGAACCCGCCTCGATACCAAGTAGATTGTAATCGCATCAATGCGAGATCTGATGGTTCATGGGCAACTCTGACGAAACGTCGCGAAATCGAGAATTACTATCATCCAGATATCATTCAGGATATTTTCGGCGTAACCGTAAGTCCTAGTGATACGGATGATGTGGCCCAGTTGATAAGCGTCGCCTTAAAATCCAACCAAAACAAGAGACGCAACAAGGACAAAGTAAAAAAGAAATTGAACGAATTAGGGCCTCCTAAGATGAGGATCAGACATTTGCTAGGTGTGGACAAAGACAACGAAATCCAAGGATGGTTTACTGACATCACAAATAAACTCAAATGATCTTGGGCATACCGTAGTTCGGATATCTGTTTCATACGAAGTGTCCACATCAACGGATTGGAACAACGCATAGATCGCGAAACTCGATCGGTTCCAACATGGTTGACGACCCAAGCGATTAGCGACAATGCTCGTCAAAAACCCAGGACTGGGTGCCCGATGTTGACCAATATCCTGTTGAAGACGCAACCGGATAGATGAAATCCCCCCTCACGCAGCCCTCACCAACCGCGCCCTCAAATACTCCATCGGACGATCCCCCTTCAACGAGTTGCAGTGCCCGCAAAGCAGCTGCAAGTTGTCAAGATGATCAGCCCCACCCTTCGACCGCGCGATGATGTGGTCCACCGTCAGATGCTGCGACAAGAAATACGTACCGCAACAGCTGCTACTTGATCATCCGCCACCGATATCCACATCATCGGTCATGCTAGGTCCGTTTGAATATCTATACATCAATCTCCGACAACACCGACGCGCTACTCTCGCGCCCGCCCTTATCCATGAGCCTACCCGCCGGGACACGAACCGGTTCCGAGTGCAGGTTCGACATCATCCGATCCCGCTTCTTATCCACCGACGTATATTGCCGCGGGAATAACTGCTTGGCGTCAACGTCCCTCACCGTCACCATCTCTCCCAAAAACTTGGAGACATAGAACTCACCTTCTGTGGTCTGATCCGTCGACTCTATCTTGCCGCGCGCAATCGAGATGTATTCGCTATCTATGTCGATCCCCACACAGTAGCGTCCCAATGCACGAGCAGCTATCGCAGTAGTTCCAGTGCCGAGAAACGGATCCAACACGACATCACCCGGATCAGTTGTCATCAATATCAATCGCTCCATCAGGTGAATCGGCAGTTGACAAGGATGCGGGTCGCGTCGTTTGTTGTGCCGTATGCGGTGAATATCCGTCCACACATCGCTAACCAACGCGCCGAAGGGATGCCGCTGATCGCTTTTCCCGCCATAGTCTTTCAAGTACTCTTTGCACACCCGACAACGCTTGTGAGGCGCACGCACCTCGTAGAACTTGAAATCCCTAGGCTGCTTCGTGTAGAAAAGCACCCCGTAGTGCGCGGGCAGCAACGTCTTGCCCACAGGATTGCTCATCGCGTCCCAAGCGATCCAGTGCTTGAAGTGAGCCATTTCATTCAAGATCGCGCTGTAATACGTCAACCACTTCGGGATGTTGTGAACCAGAATCGAGCCCGTCGGCTTGGTAACTCTCACCATCTCAGCTATCCACTCGCGGCACCAAACCACGTACTCATCACTCAACCGTCCGTCTTTGTAATTGCTATACCGCTTACCCAAGTTGAACGGCGGATCCGCGAACGACATGTCAAACGTGTCGTCGGGGATGTGCCGCATTACCTCTAAGCAGTCACCCGCAACCAAGAGGTCAGTTTGGTACTCGCTTCTGACTTGTCCGTTAATTTCATGCATGGTGGGCCACGATTTCATCAAGTTGATCTAGCATGTTGATGCTGAGGCAGAAATGGCAGCTGGTGTGCATCTCCTCAAGAGCTGTGTTACGGGCGAGCCAGCCACCACCATCAACTACATTGACGAACGCCTTGTTCGTACGGTTCAGTCGGTTCAAATTCTCGATGTCTCTATACATGCCTCGTTGTTCAGTCGCGCGTTGATCTTGACTGCTTGACGTGGTCTCCATGTATGACACCATGATCATGACAGCGGGGTCGGAGGTATCGGGCACGGCAACATCGATCTCTTTGGCAAGGTGCCATACTCTCCCTTTTTGGTAGCCGAGACCTGTGCCGTCTAAAGCGAGTTCCAACCTCTCTCGAACAATTCTTTCGACATGTCTGCCTCGTTGCACTGAATAGTTTCCCGCCAACATCCTTCTGACCACCTGTCCGGCAAAGGCTTCGTCCATAAGCAACGACGACCAGTTATCCGGTAGATACATCTGATCCAGATAGAAATCCGCAACCAGATCGGACAACAGCGGATTCGATCTTCCTTCCAAGAACAACTTCGCGATCTCTGACGCATACCGGTCGTCTTGTCGCACGGTCCTGTGAATTCGATCTACAGACCAATCTTGCAGGTAAACCGCCCGAGAATGCTTTTCAGCCGCAACCACGCGCCTAAACCTCTCTTGGGATAAATTAGTCAGGCTCAACAAGACCCTCAGGAAATCAGGGTCTTGGCGCATGAACTTGATCAAGTTGGCTTCGGGGTCTAATTCCGGTGTGAATCCGAGCAACTTTTCCACGATCCCGCACACCTTAGCCCTAGTCTCCGCTTCCAGTTCCGGAATCTTAAGAAACGGCGTGCAAGACGCTACGTACTCTTCAAATGTCGCCTTATGTGGTGGCAAGTTTCCCCTTGAAGTCAATGCAAGATAGTTCAGAAAATTCTAAGCCCTGTTCGGCATCTTTGCTTGGTTCACATTGCGAGTCTCCCAGCAATCCATCCGTCAAATCCCAAGTGTCCTTGAACGCCGCCCCCGCCGCCTCGCTCCCGATCGGCGCCGCATAATCCCGGTTCGAGTTGAACGGCGGATCAAGATAGATCAGATCCACACACCCGTCATTCATCCCCCGCATCACATCCAGATTGTCCCCCTCGAAAATCGTCCGGTTAGGAACATTGCAAACCCCCGCCTGAACCGTCTTCGTAGCCATCATGCCAACAAGTGTACCGCCCCCAACAACCGAACCCCGCGCCCGCTCCTTTCGCAAAGCGAAGGGGGACGCGAGCAAGCGAAGCGCCGCTCGCAGGGGGTTCATACCACCGCACACCTTAACCCCCTTAAATTCCCCCTTGATACTCAAGGGGGAGGGTACAAAGCTCCCAATTAACGCGCATTCCTCCCCTTTTTGCGTCAGCAAAAGGGGGAGGCGGAGCGAAGCGAACGCAGGGGGTTCATACCACCACACATCTAAACCCCTTAAATTCCCCCTTGAGCATCAAGGGGGAGGGTACAAAGCTCCCAACAATCCCCCCAACCACCACCCCATCATTCCAATCATTCAAAATCATGCCCATCATAGTTCACCTGCATTATCATCAACATCGCCAACAACAACCACCACCCGAAAGGCACTCCAACAATGCCAGACCGATCCTTCGCCCCCGTCGACGTCTCCGACGACATCCTCGACCGCTTCCGCAAACTCCCCATCGCCACCACCTGGGCCGCCGTCGCAAACGTCGCCGGCGTCCCCCTGCCCTTCATGGAAGGCGTCCGCAACTTCACCCCCGGCACCCGCCTCGCCGCACGCGCCCGAACCCTCCGTTTCCTACCCCCACGCCCCGATCTAGACACCGAAACCAAACTTGGTGAAGACTCCCCCGAGTACAAAGCCATGGCCCGCTGCGGACCCGGCGACGTCCTAGTAGCCGACCTCATGGGCAAGCAATGGGCCGCCGTAGCCGGCGACGTCAAGCTCCTCCAACTCAAGATGAACAACGCCGACGGACTCGTCACCGACGGCGCAATCCGCGACCTCGGCGTCCTCGAAGACGAAGACTACGGCTTCGCCGTCTACGCCCAAGAGCGCTCCCCCTACGGCGGACGCCCATGGGCCGACCCCGCATACGAAAACTGCGACATCCAGTGCGGCGGCGCCCTCGTCCGCCCCGGCGACATCATCGTCGGCGACGACGACGGCTGCGTAGTAGTCCCCTCCTGGTTCGCCGAAGAAGCCGTCCACTGGGTCGAAGAACACGAAGGCGTCGAAGCCTACGTCAAAGCCAAAATCCTCAACGAAAACGTCCGCCCCGGCAAATACTACCCACCGACGGATGCCACCATGCAGGAGTACCTAGCCACCTTGGAATAGCACCTATAAAACGGTTTTCCCCGCTCGCGGGGGAAACGTCCGCAGGACAAAGGGGGCATCCGTCCCCTTCGCGCAGCGAGGGGGACGCGGCGAGCGAAGCGAGCGGGGGATGCCCCAGCAAACAGAGGTCAATCAATGTCATTGATCGCCCACTACCTCGATGCCGACAACCAGATCCACCGCAACATCGACGCCGAAGCCGTCCAAACTGCCCACCAGTCCAAAACTGGTCTGCTGTGGCTAGACTGCTTCGAACCCGGAGACGATGAGCGTGAACTGCTGCTCAACGAGTTCCAGTTCCATCCGCTCGTCGTCGACGGCGCCATAAACCCCGACGTCCGCTCCGCCCGCGTCGAAGACTTCGGCGACTACATCTTCGTAAACGCCAGAAGCGTCGACTACACCGCCGAGACCGAGGTCGTCCAGACCACCGACATGGGCATGTTCATCGGCAACAACTTCGTCGCCACCGTCCACAATTCCGAAATGCCCAGCGTCGAAGCCGTCAAGCAGCTCGTCGAAATCGACGGACGCCCCATGATGAAAGGCCCCGCCTTCTTCGCCCACGCACTCTTCGACGCCCTCATCCAAGCGATCCTTCCCACTCTCGATCGAATGGTAGACCGCGCCGACGCCATCGAGGAGCAGGTCCTCACCGACCCCGACCACTCCGCGCTTATCGCCCTGATGTCCCTCAAACGCTCCTGCCTCAGCCTCAACCGCGCACTCGCACCCCAACGCGAAGTATTGAACCGACTCGGCCGCCGGGAATTCGACCTGATCGGACACGGCGTCGACCTCTACTTCCGCGACCTCGCCGACGATCTGACCCGCGTCCAAGCATCAAACGACGTCATCCGAGAACGCACCGACACATCTTTGGCGACCTACCTCTCCGTCGTGGCAAACCGCCAGAACGAGATCATGAAGGTCCTATCGATCGTCGCCACCATCTTCCTGCCATTGGGCCTCATCGCCGGACTCTTCGGCATGAACTTCGTCAACATGCCCGGCCTCGATTTCCGATGGGGCTACCACATCGTCGTCGGAATCAGTCTTATCGCGGTTGGCCTCATCGTCTGGATGTTCTGGTTCAAACGCTGGGTCATCGCTGGAGCCGGGTTCTTCCGTCCACGCCGGCTTAGACGCTTCGTCCCACAAGCCGTCGACCCGATACGCCTAGCCGGATTCCTCGGCCAGACAACCGTTCGCACCCTCCGCCGCGCCGAAGCAGACATCACCTCGACCACCCGATGGCGCCCATCCGTATTCCAACGCATCAACCCCGCTAACCTCCGCCGCAACCCCAACCGACGACGCCCTTCTTCGGATTGATCTAGCCGCCAAAAACCAAGGTTCAATGCCAGAGAAAATATATGCTTCTGGACGCGATCATGCCGCGACATCGAAGCACTGTGCGAACTATTTTTGTGACTATCGCGCTCTTAGGTTTAGCAGCTTGCACTCAAACTGAAGCCCCAAGGTTTCACCCGCTCGCGGGGGAAATGTCCGAAGGACAAAGGGGGCATGCAACAACCGCCCTAACCCCATCCGAACACACCACCCTCGTCGAATACGCGCTAACCCTAATAAACCAAGCTCGAACCGCCGAAGGCTTAAACCCCCTAACCCTCGACGACAACCCCGCCGCTCAGTCCCACGCCGAGGCTTCCCGCGACGCCTGCACCCGCGGCCACTGGGGTCCAGACGGCATGAAGCCCTACATGCGCTACACCCTTGCCGGCGGCGAACAATACTCCTCCGAAAACGTCTTCGCCATCGATTTCTGCCCCCAAGACCTAGACAACTACGACCTAGAAACCCCCACCGAACAGATCGACTTCGCAATGGACCGCTTTCTTAACAGCCCCGGCCATCGCCAGACCATCCTCGACCCGCACCACCGCAAAGTAGGCATCGGCCTCACCTACCGCCCTCCCACCATCTGGTTCGTCCAACTATTCGTCGGCGACTACATCGAATACGACACCAAACCCACGATCGACTCCGGAACGCTCACCCTCTCAGGCCAAACCAGAAACGGCGCCGAAATCTCTGGTACGTCCTCAACCCTGACCATCTACTATGATCCGCCGCCACAACCTCTAACCCAAGGCCAACTCTCCAGGACGTATTGCTACAACAACGGACTGCGCATCGCCAGCATCCGCCCCCCACCGGAATACGGATCGGCCTATACCCAGCACGAAGCCACCATCGAAGTCACCTCGAGCCAGTGCCCAGATCCGCACGACATCCCGCCAGACGCTCCACCGCCAATGTCAAACGACGAAGCTCAAGAGAACTGGCAACAAGCCCGCGATCTGAGCCAGAACAAACTGACACGCTACCTTACGATCCCACTGATAACGGCAAACGAATGGTCCGTGACCGACGATGCCTTCAACATCTCCGCCAACATCACCGATCTCCTGCAAAAGCACGGCGAAGGCGTCTACACGATCTTGCTCTGGGGCGAAATCAACGACGACCGAACCCCTATCTCCGAATACTCCATCTTCGTCGATGAACAGGCTACAACTCAACATTCCCTCCGACACATCGAAGAAAAGCGCTTCATGCTCCAACTCATCAACGATGAGCGGGCAATAGCCGGAGTCGGAACGCTGGAGCTAGGCGAGAACGGAGCCGCTCAACTTCACGCCGAATCCGCCTTGGCTAACTGCTTTGGCTCGCATTGGGGGATCGACGGCCTCAAGCCATACATGCGCTACAGCCTCGCCGGCGGCTATCAAACCAACAGCGAGAACTTCTACGGAACCGACTACTGCATCACCGACGCCGACGACTTACTGGCTCTACCCGACATCGATGACGTAATTCGCGACCGGATGGCCGGTTGGTTGGAAAGCCCGGAACACCGACTCAACATCCTCGACCCCACGCACAAAAAGGTCAACATCGGCCTGGCGTGGGACGACTACAACTTCATCGCCTCTCAGCACTTCGAAGGCGACTACGTCCATTTCGACCACTTGCCAACAATCAGAAACGGAGTCCTGGACGTCGCTGGCGAACTAAAGAACGAAGCCCGATTCCAAACCGAAACAGACTACCGAGTGCAGATCTACTACGACCAACCCCCTCGAACCCTGACCAGAGGCCAGCTATCACGCACCTACTGCTACGACACCGGCCAACCGATCGCTGGCCTCAGACCGCCGCCGGATCCCGGATCGTTCTATACCGAACACGAAGTCACGCAAAACCTAAGCGGCGCGCCCTGCCCAGACCCGTACGACATCAACCCCGAAACCGAACCTCCGAAATCAAACCAAGAAGCCATCACCCTCTGGGAACAAGCCCGCGACCTCAGTCGAACAACGGTCGAATGGGAAATCACCTACCCATGGATCACCGCCGACAAGTGGTCAATCACCGACAACCGCTTCAACCTGTCAGCAAACATCAACAACCTACTCCATCAACATGGCGACGGAATCTACACCGTACTGATCTGGGGCGTCATCAACGGCGAAAACACCCCAATCTCCCAATACTCCATCTTCATCCCACCGCCATAGATGTGCAACGTCCCCTTTCGAGAATCGAAGGGGGACGCGGAACGAAGCGAACGCAGGGGGATGCTATCCTTCACATCCTAAGAAAATCATTCCCGAACCTCTGCCATCCCAACTCAAATAACATCACGCATGTTCCATAACATGGCGTCATGCGTGAACAAGATCGCGAAGAACAACTGATCGACGTTGCCGTCGATGCTTCCGAACGCCGCGTCTCGATCTGGAGCGTACCCGTCGATTTCGGCCCGTGGTTCTACCTGCTCCTAGTAACCCACACCGCGCCGCTCGTCTTCCTCCTGTGGTGGACCGAAGAGTCACGCACGACGCACGATAACATTGCAAACACCATCGTCAACGTAACCAGCGGCGCAGCACCCATGATCTTCGTCGCCGCCGTAACGACAATCATCGAACTGGAGGTACTAGTGGTTCTAAGAGAATGGTACAGAGCCAAGCAAGCCAAAGATATAGTCAGAGTCCGGGAAGAAAGTCTAGAAGAGGGCCGTCAAGAAGGGGATCGAGAAGGCCATCAGAGAGGCTACAAGGAAGGCTTTGAAGCTGGGCGCAAAGCTGAAAGGGAGGCACACCGATCCAAAGCCAAACGGAACGGCAAAGATCAAGACTAGCCTGTTGCACAACATTGTCGCCGCTGTAGCAACAATCATCGAACTGGAGGTACTAATGGTTCTCAGAGAATGGTACCGAGCCAAGCAAGCCAAAGACAGGATTAAGGAACGAGAAAAAGCCGAAGCGCGGTTCAAAGAAGGATTCGAGAAGGGCATCGAGCGTGGTCGACAACTAGAACGAGAAGAACAAGCGGCACGTCGCGACAAAAACAATCGCAACGGCAAAGACGAGAATTAACTCACCCCAGCAACCTACCCTTCACAACATCCATATCCAACTCCACACCCAACCCCGGCCCCATCGGCGGGATGTAGTACCCGTCCTCGAAAACCAGCGGCTCCTTGAAGATGATCTTGTGCAACGGCCCCTGGTTCGCCTCTGCGATCATGAAGTTCGGCGAGCACGTGTCTAGCTGAATCGCAGCAGCCGCCGCTATCGGACCGCAGTACATGTGCGGCGCAATCACTGCATAGTGCGCCTCCGCAATCGCCGCGATCTTCTTCGACTCCAGAATCCCACCGCACTGCCCCAGGTCCAGCTGAATGATCTGCGCCGCCTGCTTCTCCAGCAGGTTCGAGAACTCGAACTTGGTCACCAGACGCTCACCCGTCGCGATCGGTATCGACGTGTGCGCCGCCACCCGCGCCATCTCCTCGACGTTCTCCGGCGGCACCGGCTCCTCGAACCAGAACGGGTGATACTCCTCCAGAAAATCCGCAACCCGAATCGCGCTGTACGTCGTCAGCTGCCCGTGCGTCCCGATCCCGACCTCCAACTCGTTCCCGACCGCATCCCGTATCGACTTCCAGATCTTCGCCGCCTGCGTGATCTCCGGCAATCCGACATCCCGCGGCCCCGGGAACAGCGGCGTGAACGGATCGATCTTGCAAGCCGTGTTCCCCTCTTTGAGTAACTTCTCCGCAATCGGACCGGCGGCCTCCGGGTTCGCCATGAACCCACCTTCCGGCTGCGGCATATACGCATACGCCCGCAACTTCTCGTGAAACTTCCCTCCCAACAGGTTGTAAACCGGCTGGCCGGTCGCCTTCCCCACGATGTCCCACAACGCCATCTCCAACGCGCTGATCACCGGCGTCGCATACAGACTCGGATGCCGAAAATCATGACGCTCCGCATACATCCTCTGCCACAGCAACTCGATATTGAACGGGTTCTCCCCGATCAGCACATATCGCCCAAACTCTCCAATCAGCGAAATTATCGAACCCAAATCAGCCACATTGCCCGAATAACCGCTGCCCGTAACCCGCTCACCAAGCCCCACGATCCCCTCATCCGTCTCGATCTGAACGAACACCAGATGCCGACCACCAATATACGGCGGATCATTCTCAACAACCATCGGCCGAACATCAACAATCTTCATCACTCACTCCTATCACTCATTCAAGACTGCGCCAATTCTAGCAACAAACCTCCGTCATTCCGGCGAAAGCCGGAATCCAGAGGGAATGGGCGGTGGCGCAGATCCCCCTCTTTCAGGAGGTGCCAGGGGAGGTTTCCCCCGCTCAGCGGGGGAAATGTCCGAAGGACAAAGGGGGACGGTAGGAGCGCGAACGAGCGAAGACCAAAAGACCGACAACAAGAGCGGGGTATGCCCGGGAGGGTCAGCGTGATCGCGCATCCCAATCCGTAACCCGCGCAGAGTTGTGAATTAGAATCGGAGAGACGCAAACCTCGCGAACGCGATCTCGTGGTGGGCGTAGTGTAGCGGTTAACACGTCAGGTTGTGGCCCTGAAGATCGAGGGTTCGACTCCCTCCGTCCACCCCACTCCAAATTGCAATCTCGCGAGCATCAGCATCCGTGCGCCCGTAGCTCAGGGGACAGAGCATCTGGCTTCGAACCAGAGGGTCGGGGGTTCGAATCCCTCCGGGCGTGCCACCCCTATACATCCAACCGCCGACCCCACGCGACCGAATAACAAAAAATGGACATTCAATCAGGACTCGTAGCCGTCCTCGCCTTCGGGTTTCTACTCGGCCTCAAACACGCCACCGACGCCGACCACGTCGTAGCCGTCGCCAACATCGTCGGTAAAGAGCACAACATCTGGCAATCCATCTGGATCGGTACATCCTGGGGCGCCGGACACTCCGTACCACTCATCATGCTCGGCTCCATCATCCTGATCACCAAAGACGTCACTCTGCACTATTACGAAGCCGTCGCCCCCTACTTCGAAATCGGCGTCGGAATCATGCTCATATACCTCGGCATCAGCGCCGCATGGAACGTCCTGCGCGGCAACCTCCACATCCACCAGCACGACCACGGCGCCGGACCGCACATCCACGTACACGCCTCACACGCACAAGAATCGCACCAACGTGCCAAACCGCTCCACAACAGCTTCTTCATCCTTGGCAGACCCGTATTCCGCGTCAAATCATTCGCCATCGGCATCGTCCACGGACTCGCCGGTAGCGCCGCCGTCATGGTCGCCCTCCTACCCACTATCGACTCCACACTCACCGGCCTCGGTTACATCTCCCTCTTCAGCATCGGCACCATGCTCGCCATGTCTGCTCTCACCATCATCCTCGCCCTCCCCTTCAAAATCTCGGCAACACGCCAAACCTTCAACCGCGCCATCACCCTAACCGCTGGCACCCTCAGCATCGCCTTAGGCGCCGTCTTGATCACCGAAAGCCTATTAGACACCACCATCATGCCGTTCTAGGAACTATCCGCAACGAACTGATGGCTGCGGCGAATCAAGAATTTCATCTTGATCGAAATCGAAAATTCTCTCGCATACGATCTTTATTGATACATCTGTATGATGCAAATTAAGGAAACGATTGAGATAACATGAGAACACCAACTCGGCTACCTAGCCGATTTCGGAGAAATTGATGACAACGTTGGAACAGATCGACGAACGCCTGGCAACGGTAGAGACAGGATTGGCTACAGTCGAGACAGGCCTGAGCACAGTCCAAACGAGATTATCCACAGTCGATACGGGATTGCCGCGGTTGACAAGCGAGTAGCAGTAGTCGAAACCCAAATCACTCACCTCGCGACCAAGGCAGATGTCGCCAACGTCAAGTTCGACCTGCTCAAGTGGCTCGTCCCCATCATTCTGGGACAAACCGCCGCCATCTTCGCCATCGCCGAAATCTGGGGCGGATAGCAAAAGCCGACACGATCCATCTCGGCGCTCCCATCACCCCCTAACTCGCCACCGCCCCGTCAACCACGTTGTCGCACCACTCGCGTACGCCCCAGAAATCTCGCCTCGGCCATCTCGGCGCGTCCTGCTCAAGCATCCACAACATGTCGATAAACGTGATCGCTATCCGGTAACCTAACGCCGCATCTGGCTCCCGGTAAAACGCCACGCAGGAATCCATCAGATCGATCATCATATCGATGGCCAATGCTGCTCGACGACCTTCCGAAACCTCGATCTCGAAATCGGCGACGGATGCGAAATATCTGTCGCAGATCAAACTCAGGTTCGCACTTTCGACAATCCCAATCTCAGCCGCTATCGGCGATCCGATTACGTCGGCCAGCGACTCCCTTACTGCCGCTTCCGTCGAAGGCGACGGATCGTCTTTGTACCAGACGCAATTGCCCCACATCCGAATATCCGTCAACTTATTGTCCAGCAGTCGCAGCTCTCTCTCGTCAATCGGGTTCCACCAGCCCTGCGGCAGATCAATCGTTGTCGGCGTCACGACCGCGAATTCGGTCGAAGCGACCTTCTTTTCCCGAACCTCCGGCGTGGCTTCAAGATTGTCGACATTCCCGCACGCAACCGCGCCGAACAACAGTAGCGCCCCTAGCGCCGTCAAGAGAATCGAGCTGAAATTGATCTTTGTCAACTCACCCAGCTAGTGAAACGACCAGATTCGCCAGCGTTCGCGTCGGTGCGCCGGTCGCTCCGGCCGTCCTGAACATTCCACTGCTGCCAGTGACCATCGAAACAGCCGCGATGTCGATATGCACCCAAGGCGTGTCCTCCGCGAACTCCGATATGAAGTGCGCCGCCGTGATCGATCCGGCTGGAGCACCCCCACTATTCTTTACGTCTGCTATGCCCGAACGGTTCAATCGCTTCGATGTCGCGTCCAAAGGCAAGCGCCACATCCCATCGCCCGACGCCTCGGCCGCGTCCATTACCGACCTCACCAGCGAGTCGTCGTTACCGAACACCGCCGCATTGCCTGTTCCCAACGCGACTCTCGCCGCGCCTGTCAGCGTCGCGATGTCGATGATCCGCGCCGCGCCGTTGGCTCGTGCATAGCCCAGCGCGTCGGCCAGCGTTAGACGACCCTCCGCATCAGTATTGTCTATCTCTATGTACTTGCCATTCATCGCCTGTACGACATCCCCTGGTCGTTGGGCACCGCCGCCGGGCATATTTTCCGTGATCGGTAGCACTGCATGAACATTTATACGAGGCTTTAACGCCCCGATGATCTTCATCGCTCCCAAAACCGCAGCGCCACCGCCCATGTCGCCCTTCATCGTCACCATGCCGCGAGGCGGTTTCAGAGACAGACCACCCGAATCAAACGTGATACTCTTCCCGACCAGCCACACGTTGTTGGTCGTATCCGACGAATCACCTTCGTATGTCAGATGCACGAAGTAAGCGGGACGTTGCGATCCTTGCGCTACGCCCGCAAACGCGTGCATTCCCATATCTAGACACTCGTTCATCCCCAACACACGCACGCCCAACCCGCTCTCTTCCGCAACTTCCCGTGCCGTCGCCACCATCGCCTCCGGAGATAAGACGTTCGCCGGCTCATTGACCAACGAACGGGCGAGATTCTGCGCCTCCCCAGCTGTAATCCCGATTCCAACTCCGGATCGCACTTCCGGGATCTTCGCATCGAGAAATTCGACTATGTTGAGCGTTTCAAGACGGGAGTTAGATTTATTCGACGAAGTTTTATACTTGTTAAAACTGTAGGCACCAATGACGGAACCTTCGGCCATCGCCTGGGCTGCATCGCGAGTGTCTAACCCTCCGATACCCGCTCCGTGGATGATCGTGGTCGCAGTTTTGGCGATACTCCCTAGGCGATTAACTCCGACAGCGGCGATTTCTCGAACGCCGTCCAAGCCGAAATCCGAACTCTTGCCAAGCCCCATGACCAGTACACGCTTCGGGGCGAAGTCCCCATAGCGTCCCACCGGCGTATGAATCAGGACGTTGTTGCCTCGTTTGCCGGTGATCTCGCCATCAGCGATCAGTTCGGTGATGAGCCCGCCCAAGGCGCGGTCAATCGCGCCAGTGGCACCTCCGGGACGCTCAACTCCCTCAAAAAGGTTGACGATCGCTGCATCTGACGCGATCTGCGCAATATCGCCCCTCATCACCTGCAATTGAAGTGGCATTCCAGTCGAATCTCCTCTAAAAATCCTCTCTTCTCATCCTTTCCTGATTCTAGCGAATCGCTGAAATGAACGCTTGACGCTGTATGCAGGGCGTATTCGTTGCGCGAATAGGTGCGATGCTTCGATCTACGCAATTTTATCCGAGCTTTTGAACTCGTTTACAATGCTGATTCTTTGGTTGACGATTTTTTTAACTTTTTAAAGAAAATATTTGAAATAACTTGACATAGTATCTAAATCTGTCTAGACTAGTCTCTCGGAGCGGTGGAATCGGTCTCAAAACAGCCGAACACTTTGGGACTGTCTCTCACCGCTGATCCGAGAAGGAGGCGCACAATGCTTAGGCAAGGTGACACATTCCAAGAGGCGAGTGAGCTCGTGAGCAACGACAGCACCACGACTCAACATCGAATCCAGCTCGCCAAATCTGTCTTGCTGATCACCCTCCCCGAAATCGCCGGGGCACGCAATTCGATGACGGTCATCAACACGGGTATGCACCCGATGGAGCCCGTCTTCACCCGCGAAGCAGTCTGAGGACCGGATATCGACGCAAAACCCGACCTCCATCCTGTGGGTCGAGGTCCTGTGCTTCAGGTATCGGCTCCTCGGCATCCCCACGCGTTGGCCGGACGGATCTAGGGTTCAGCGTCTCGCCACCGTGCGTTTTGAGACCGCAGAATAGCCGAAATCTGTGCAGATCAGTGGAGCCACCAATTGCCGCCCGTAACGATTAAGCCGATTGACACTAGCAGTATCAAACTAGACGTCACCTACGCCTACAACGTTGAGAAATCGATTTGGCGGGATTTCAACCTTAATGATGGGAAAAGCCCGACTGATCGCCAAAACCGCGTCACTCTGCCAACTACGCCCTACAGGTCAAAGTCCCGACTCTCGACGAGAATGAATACGACATCTCACTGATCGGCACTGGGGTCGGCATGCATGATCCGATCTTCACCCGTGATGTCCTCGGCGCCAGATCGAATCAATTGACAAGGACATTGCAGCCGAAACTTGTCACGCGGGTCATTTTGCCCAGCCTCCACTTCCTGCACGCCGGCAACCTTGTTTCGTACAACAACCGCGGTGATGCAGAGCCTATCTGTCCTAACGCAGAGTTCATCATCCCTGCTGGTGAATGGGAAGCGGCGATGAGTAATCACGCGTTCCATGTCTCGGCCTACCGAGAGGTCCGTTCCGACCTTAAGATGCTCGAGAAGCTGGGTACGCGTATCACCTTGATCGACGATCCAGAGGCGGACGTAGGCCCGGGGTTGAAGTTGATCCGGTCGGGTGGCGTCACGCCGGCGAACTCATCAGTGGTCGTATCGTGCGGCTCCGAGAAGATCATGGTCTCGCCACTGCTCTTCCCGACCCCGTTCCATGTCGATCCTAGCGTTCAATTCGGCTTTAGCATGCATCCGTTCCTAGCTTTCGACGAAAAGATGCGCCTTTTGGAGAAGGCAGAGCGCGAGCGCCTATGCTTGTTCTTCCCGATGGATCCTCGACGACGCGCGGTCTACGTTGATCGCGATGGGAATGGGAATTTGGTCGGTACCGAGTGCGATATCCTGTCGCAACTCGATCCTCTGATCAGCTGACGCTAATCCTGCCCGTCCACAGTTAGCGCGTTGACGACCACGACGCCGTCTTCGCCTATCTGTCTGACCACAACATTTTCGATCAAACCGTCTCCAGTGTCTCGGATCGCGCTCTCGTCCATCCGCACTTTGACGTAATTGTCGGTCATCCCTGAGCAACCGCGCCTGCCCTCCCAGAGCACCGGCCTGACGCTCCCGATAAGCGATTCGCGAAAACGCATTGAACTCCCCACCACGATGGACCTGAGTTGCTTGGCACGCTCTGTTTTGATAGCTGGATGGAGCTGCTTATCGAAGTGAAACGCGCTGGTGCCGGGTCGAGCCGAGTACGGGAAGACGTGAGCATCAGAAAACTCCGCCGATTCCATCACCGATGTCGACGCTGCATGATCGGCATCGGTCTCGCCAGGGAAACCGGCGATGATGTCAGTAGTGACCCCGCATCCGGACATACGACTTCTGACTAGATCTACTTTGTCAAGGAACTCCGTGGAGGTGTAGGTGCGTCGCATTCGACGAAGCACATTGTCGCTGCCGCTCTGCAACGGCATGTGGAAATGCGGACACAGCCGATCGGCGCCTTCGTTTAGCCAAACGTCCAGTAATTCTTCGTCAATCTCTGGCGGTTGCAAGGATGACACACGGATCCTTGGCATTTCGGTTGCCCTCAACACCGATCTGAGCAACAGCTTCAGATCGACGCCATCGTCCAGATCGAAGCCGTAGTGCCCTAGTTGCGTGCCGGTGAAGATGACCTCTCGACATCCCGCGTTTTCAAGCCGATTTACCTTTTCTACGATCTCCTCGATGGGTACGCTCCTCTCCCGTCCCCTTACCTTCGGCACGATGCAGTAGGCGCAAACCTGATCGCAGCCTTCCTGTATCTTTACCGACGCACGAGTGCGGCCTAGCAACGCATCAGAGATAATGATGTCGCGCCCATCTGCGCATGGAGTCAAGTCGACGCTGAGACGTTCGGCGACGGCTTTGACGAGTTGCGGTTTGCCCCGGTTTCCCAAAACAAGGTCTACGCTGTGCAGACTGGCGGTCTCGTCTGCGGCGCGCTCCGGGTAACAGCCGGTCATGACGGTCAACGCGTTCGGATAGCGTCGTTTGGCGGCCGAGATGGACTGTCTAGCTTTTTTGTCGGCGACGTGTGTGACGGTGCAGGAATTGAGGATGAAAACATCAGGCGAAGAATCGTCGTCGCGCCTGCGAACCGAGAATCCGGCGCGTAGAAACTCCGCCGCCATCTGCTGGGAATCGGCGGTGTTCAGCTTGCAACCGTGCGTCTCGATCTCGACTGTCGCCATACTCCGTACGATTCTACGAAGCGGTCCTGAATCGCTCGCAATAGAGCCGACCTTCGGAGCGGATATAATTCATCCAGCGCACGTACGGCGTTTCACTAGCGATGGGAAGACGCGAACTTATGAACGACCGAGTAGTCGTTACTGGTATCGGCCTCGTAACGCCCCTAGGCCCAGACACCAAAACGACCTGGAAGAACCTAGTCAATGGCGAGTCTGGCATCGACTATATCGGCGCATTCGACGCTGAAGGGTTCGAATCTCGCATCGCAGGTGAAGTTCGAGATTTCGACGCCGCCGGAATCCTTGGAAGGCGGCAAGCCAGACGCATGGACCGCTTCACTCAATTCGCGTGCGTAGCCAGTCTCGAGGCGCTAGAAGATGCCGGGATAGAGATGGGAGAAGAAGATGCAAATCGTGTCGCCGTCCTCGTCGGAAGCGGCGTTGGAGGGATCATCACTATCTCCGAGCAGTTGGAGGTCCTGAACAACCGGGGGCCGAGGCGGGTGAATCCATTCCTTGTACCAATGATGTTGGGCGATTTGGCCAGCGGCCAAGTCTCGATGATGATCGGAGCCAAAGGGCCGAATTTCTCGGTGGTTTCCGCGTGTGCGACGGGAACTGATTCGATTGGAGAAGCGGCGGAGATGATCCGGCGCGGGGTCGCGGACGTCGCCATTGCAGGCGGGACAGAGGCGGCGATCTGTCCCATCGGTGTATCTGGATTCAACGCCTGCAAAGCCTTGTCCACCCGCAACGACGACCCGCAAGGCGCATCCCGACCGTTCGACGCCGAACGCGACGGTTTCGTTCTTGGTGAAGGTGCCGGTGTGATCATTATCGAGTCGCTCGAACACGCAGAAAAACGTGGCGCTGAAGTTATGTGCGAACTTGTCGGATACGGCGCCACCAGCGACGCGCATCACGTGACGCAGCCACATCCCGAGGGCGAAGGCGCCGCGGAGGCGATGAAGATCGCAGTGAAACAGTCTGGCATGGAGCCGGATGAAGTGGCGTACATCAACGCCCATGGCACGTCTACCCCGCTGAACGACAAGTTCGAGACGATCGCGGTCAAGAAAGCGTTCGGCGAGCACGCCTACGACATGTGCATCAGCAGCACGAAGTCGATGACCGGCCATCTCCTCGGCGCGGCTGGCGGCATCGAGGCGGCCTTCAGTGTGCTCGCAATATCCGAATCCGTTGTCCCACCCACGATTAATCTCGAAAATCCGGATCCTGATTGCGATCTTGACTACGTGCCAAATCTAGCTAAACGCGGTCGTGTGCCAGCGGCGATGTCTAACTCCCTCGGTTTTGGCGGGCACAACGCATCTATTCTCTTTAAGGAATTCGACAGTTGATCGCGCGGTCCGGATCCGCGACTGCCTTAACGCGCCGAGTAACCGATACGCCGCCATCGCTCCAACCTATCTCATCCCGGTGGCGCGTAGCCGATCCTCCGCCTGACGGCTTCTATCTCGACCTAGATCGAAACGCGCCTCGAGGCTTCCTATCGCTGGTCTCCGGTCTTCTCTACAACCGCGGCATCCGCAACGATCAGGATGCGCAACGGTTCTTAAACGATGGCCTCGAATCGATGCAGCCGGCGAACGTCTTGCCAGGTATCCAGCAAGCGGTTGATGTGATCTTGGAGTCTGTCCGCAATGGCGAAGGCATCGGCATCCTAGGGGATTTCGATGCCGACGGCATCACCGCAACCGCGATCATCGTCCTCACGCTGAGAAAACTGGGCATCGAACCGCGCTATCACCTGCCTCACCGGGAGATCGAAGGGCATGGCGTCTCGCTTGAAGCGTTGGAAAGTTTCAAAAAGCAGGGCGTGTCGGTCGTCATAACGGTCGACACTGGTATCACCGCGTTTGATGAGGTGGAATATGCCAACGTGCTCGGCATCAAGGTCGTCATCACCGACCACCATATCCCGTATCACCAACAACTCCCTAATGCGGCAGCGATTGTTAACCGGCATCTATCGGACGATGCGACGCTTGCCGATTACTGTGGCGCTGCCACGGCGTTCAAACTGGCAATGGCTCTTCTAGCTGAAGCGGGATACGATCCGGCTCCCGAACTCATCCCTCTCGCAGCGGTGGGAACTTTGGCAGACCAAACGGCGTTGCTCGGCGACAACCGGATCATCGTTCGTGAAGGTCTGAGGCTGCTCGACAACACTGCGCCCCCAGGGTTGATCGAACTTACACGGCTGATTTCCGGCCAGATTCGCCACAACGGCCCATACGACGCCGAGTTCATCACGTTTCAGTTGGCACCCCGACTCAATGCTCCGGGGCGACTCGATTCCGCGGACCCCAGTTTGAAACTTCTGATCTCCACGGACATCTATCAGGCGATGCAGCTTGCCAACTATCTGGATGACGCGAACCGCAAACGTCGCAGCATCGCCGAGAAAGCATGGCGGGCGGCAAGGCCTACGATCGAAAAGGTGATTGAGGATGGGCGGAATGTGATCGCGATTGAGGTCGATGCCACGTTGCCGATGGGAGTGTTGGGACCGCTTGCCAGTCACGCTTCCGAGCATGCCGCTTCGCCCGCGTTCGCGTACCAAGTGGTCGACGGTGTGGCGCGTGCGAGCGCGCGCAGCGTTCCGGGTTTCGACATCCATCAGGCATTGACGGGGATTTCCAGCAAGCTCCATCGTTTCGGCGGACATTCCGCTGCAGCAGGATTCGCGGCCGACGCCGAAGTTATTCCATCAATCACGTCGCATCTGGAGACTCAGATGTCTTGGTCGGAACTCACGGCGACGGCGGATGAACGCATCATACGGACCGTCGACGCGGAGATTCGATTGCATCAACTGGGTTATTCGCTGTGGGAGTTCGTCGACAAGATGGCGCCGTTCGGGACTGCGAACCCTGAACCTATGCTCCTCATTCGTGGCGCCGAGACCGCGAACATCTCCTACATGGGACGCAACCAAGACCATGTGCGCCTTACGCTCAAAGACGACACTGGGAGATCGTTCAAAACGGTGGGATTCCGGATGGCAGACGCCCTTCCACCCACCCGTTTAGTGGACGCTGTCGTGAGCCTGAAAACCGACTACTTCCGCGGCAATCGACGACGGGAACTGAGGTTGCACGATATTGCGGCGGGAGAATAACGTCTGTTAACGCTTGAGCTATCGCGCCAACTCGCGTTGCCGTTCGCGTCGTGATCGGCCTGCGGTTACTCGATTTGGATCCGCGACCGTGCGGGTCCGACGCCGTGGTCCGCTGAAGCGACCTGTAAATCGAACCTTCCAGATGATCCACGGGATGGTCACTACCCAGACGAGGATGGCGATCAAATGCGCTTCTTGCAGTCCCCAGAACTTGACGTCGTCAAGCCTGATGAACTGGATGCCGAAACGGGCGGTCGCGTAGAGGGCTAGGTAGATCATAAAGATGCTGCCGGCAGGTCTGACGCGTCCGCGCAATAGGAAGATGATGCCGAGGATGATGACGTTGGTGATCATCTCGTAAACGACTGCGGGATGGACCGGCCTGTCGACGTCCGTCCCGAAGATCTCCGGGTATTGATCTATAACTGACCTGGCGGGACTGTCGATATCGGTGAAGTACCAGCCCCAAAACATGTCGAGCGGTCGGGACCAATGCTCACCGTTGATGACATCTCCGATGCGTCCGATGGTCTGCGCCACGAGCAACGGCGCGGCGGCGATGTCCATGAAGCGACCGATGGGAGCTTTAGCAAAGTAGGCGTAGATCAAACCCGCGATCCAGCCGCCCAGGATGCCGCCCCAAAGTCCGATGCCGCCGTTCCATACGGCGAATATCGACAAGGGATCGTCGCCGTAGATCGCCCAGTTGTCGAGGACGTGGACGATCCTTGCGCCGACAATTCCACCTAGAACTCCCCACAGTGCGGTGTTGTAAACCTGCTCCTGATCGAGACGTTCCCTGATTGCTGCGCGCCCGGACATCCAGATCGCGGTGCCGACGGCTATAAAGGTGAGGAACCCGTGCCAGGAAAACGCAGTAGTCGTACCACCGAATATGTACGGGTCGAACGGTATATTGATCACTTAGTGTGAAATCTCCGCTGTAACAGTTGGCGAGATGAAGTCGATTCTATCGCGCCGAGGTAGATACTCGAAAGCCTTGGGCGGATCGCAAAGGTTCTCAAGCGATTGCTATCAAATGCTCATGGCAGGCTTCACTTCTGCCTGCGAGTAGCGATACAAGATATCCGACACTCGTCGCCGAAATTCAGTATGGGCGTGGTAGATTGAAGTTAGTCCTGACGTGGGCGATTGATCCTCGCCAAGTTGAAGCAAGAACCGGCGAGATAAGTAGCGATGACAACCCGCAGCACGAAGAAAACCGTGTATCAGCACATTGAGGATTACCGGACCGAACTTCAGCGTCTTCGAACGTTCGGAGGTTCTGACAACGAGCAGAACATACGACGCGCGTTTGAGATCTGTATCTCGGCGTACTGCAAAGAACATCGGGACGATTTGGAGTTAGTGCCTGAACTTTCACTTTTGTCGGGCATCAAACCAGACGGAACCGTCAAAGACGTGTTGCGAATGACACGCGGTTACTGGGAGGCGAAGGACACACACGACGACCTAGACACCGAGATTCAGAAGAAGCTGGATTTAGGTTATCCACGAAACAACATCGTCTTCGAAGATTCCCTGGAAGCGGTCTTGATACAGAACGGCCGTATCGCCATGCGCATAGACATGGGGCAAACAGGTTCTTTGCATCGGTTGATCGAATCGTTCCTTAACTATGAACTCCCAGAACTAGAGGATTTCCGATCTGCTCAGCGTCAATTCAAGACCGATTTACCAGAGGTTCTCCGTAACTTGAGAGCGGCTATCGACGAGGCCAAACAAACCAACGATGGTTACCGAAGCGCTGCGCTCGACTTCTTGAATCTCTGCAAGCAGTCGATTGGTCCGACCGTCAACGCGGAAGATGTGCAAGAGATGCTGCTGCAACACATCTTGACCAAAGACATCTTCCTGCGCGTGTTCGCCGAAGACCAATTTCACCGCGAGAACAACATCGCGCTACAACTCGACAGCTTGGAACGAACGTTCTTCACAGGCAATGTACGCCGTCAAGCAATCGACAACCTGCGGTCGTATTATGCCGCGATTGGTCGCGCTGCCGACGATATCGCTGACTACATCGAGAAGCAGCGGTTTCTGAAAGCGATCTACGAGGATTTCTACACGGCTTACAATCCGATGGCCGCGGATCGCTTGGGTGTCGTCTATACGCCGAACGAGATCGTAGACTTCATCATTCGCGGCTCGGAGCAGCTGTTGCAACGGCACTTCGGGCGCTCACTCGCTGACGCAAATGTCCGGATACTCGACCCGGCAACTGGTACGGGCACGTTCATCACAAATCTGATCAACTTTCTACCCTTGGACCGCCTCAAGTACAAGTACGAAAATGAAGTCTTCGCTAACGAAGTCGCCATCCTGCCCTACTACATCGCGAATCTGAACATCGAATACACGTACAAAGAGCGAACTGGCGAGTACTTGGAATTTCCCAACCTCAGTTTTGTCGACACTTTGGACAACATGGGATGGGTGGGGAAAAGCGTCAGCAGCCACACCTTACAAGATCAAGGCGAGATGTGGATCGGTGGTTTGTCCGAAGAGAACTTGGCACGGGTAAAACGTCAGAATGAGACTCCGATCAGCGTGATAATCGGCAATCCTCCGTACAACGCGAACCAATCGAACTGGAACGATGCAAACCCGAATCGTACCTACCCCGCAGTCGACAAGCGCATCCGCGAAACTTATGTCGCTGAGAGTACTGCTCAAAAGACGAAGCAGTACGACATGTACAAGCGGTTCATCCGCTGGGCGACTGACCGACTCGATCGCGAGGGGATCGTAGCCTTTATCAGCAATCGAGCGTATCTAGATTCGCGTCAAGATGACGGATTTCGCAAAGTGGCTGCCACCGAATTTGATGACATCTATGTTCTTGACTTAGGTACTGACGTACGTCGCAATCCCAAGGTCGCTGGAACAACACACAACGTCTTCGGTATTCAGACAGGTGTTGCAATCGGTTTTTTCGTCCGTCAACTGAATCGAACGGGAAGTTTCAAGGTTCACTATGCGCGTCGAGAGGATGAAGAACTAGCTGCAGACACATTGGCATACTTGTCGTCGCAAGATTTCAGCGATATCGAATTCATAGATATAGATCCCGACGCGAATTCGGAGTGGCTCAACCAGACTGGTCAGGAGTTCAACGCGCTTGTACCAATGATCCGCCGCCCGCGCAGAGGAAAAGGCGCCACAAATGGGGACGAGTCTGTTTTCGATTTGCATGCTATGGGCGTCAGCACGAACAGAGACGAATGGGTTTACGACTTTGACTTGGATAACTTGAGGTCAAAAGTTCACTTTTTCGCTGACACGTATAACGACGAGGTCGTCAGGCAAGCCGAAACGTTACCCACAACTATCAAATGGAGTCGAGATCTTAGGAACGAACTCAACCGACAACGGCGAGTAGTCTATGACGAACATTGTCTGGTTGAGACCCTATACCGCCCATTCACTACGAAACTGCACTTTGCTGAGCCTACATTGAATGATGTCCTTACGAAAAATCACTACGCAATGTTCGGCTCTACCTTGGACAAAAGAACAAAAGTCATCTGCTTCCGGACAGGAACATCCAACAAGCCGTTCCATGTGCTGGCAACCGACAAATTGGCGGATTTGCATCTGACGGGCGACACTCGTTGTCTACCTCTCTACAGATATACGTCTGATGACAAACGAGTAAGCAACATCACTGATTGGGGCTTGCAGCAGTTCCGGGATCATTACGGCAACGATGATATCGATGCTGAACAGATGTTTGCTTACACCTATGCTGTGCTACACGATCCCTCCTACCGCCAGAAGTATGCAACCGATCTGCTCCGTGAATTCCCGCGTATGCCCTTTTACGATGATTTCGAGTTTTGGGTAGGCGCTGGGCGGGAGTTGCTTGACCTGCATATCGGTTTCGAGTCGGTTGAGCCGTACAGGTTGAAGGTAGAGGGTCAGTCAGGTCAAGCAAGGCGGGTTTTGTTGCGAGCCAATAAGGAGCGAGGGATCATCCATTTAGACGACGCTTCGTGGATCAGCGGAGTACCCGATTCGGCATGGCGATACATGCTCGGAAATCGCTCGGCCCTGGAATGGGTGTTGGATCAATACAAGGAACGAAAACCGCGCGATCCGACCATCGCATCTCGTTTCAACACTTACCGTTTCGCCGACCACAAGGATCGAGTTATAGACCTGCTGCAACGTGTATGCACGGTCAGCGTTCGGACGATGGAGTTGGTTGACGAGATGGAGGGATTGAACCGGGCTTGAGATTCCTCGCGGCGCTCGGAATGACATGAGTCGCTTTCGGAATGAGATAAATGTCAACACGCCTAACTCAAATCCGTGATTGCACGCTGAACATCGCTTTACACACCTCCGTTTTTCTACGATTCGAGGCATGGATTGTAGCGTTACAGCGTTTTTAGAACACATCGAGGGGGAACGAGGGCTCTCTGAGAACACTGTCAGCGCGTACCGCAACGATCTCGCAGGTTTGGTGGAGTTCGCTGTGGAAGCGTTTAGTTCCAATCCGGAATCAATCGATTGGAAACGATTCGACGAGGCGCAAGTCGCTGAGTATGTCCATCGACTCGGTCAGCGCGAGTATTCGAGCACCACCCGCTCTCGCAAGATCGCTTCTTTCAAATCGTTCATGCGGTTTCTCCGCGAAGAAGGCATAACCAGCGATCTGGCTACCCGACGACTGAAGGCGCCACGCGGCGGAAAACCGTTGCCAAAGTCGTTGACTTTGGATGAAGTCGAGAGTCTTCTCAACTACATCTCTGACGCCTCGAGTCCCGCCGAGTTACGCGACCGCGCGGTGGTGGAACTGCTTTATGCTGGCGGTCTACGCATCTCCGAGGCGACCGCGCTCAACGTCGATCATGTCAATTTCGACAATTCAACGATCCGTCTCTTTGGAAAAGGCTCGAAAGAGCGCATCGTTCCGATCTACGACCCTGCGATGGACGCGCTCGTCGAGTACCTGGGCCTCGGTCGTCCTCGTTTGGGCAAATACCAAGATCCCGATGCGATGTTCCTCAATGCACGTGGCCGGCGCATTTCGCGTCAGGGGCTCTGGTTGCAACTAAAGAAGATTGCTGTCGCCGCTGGGATAACGCGACACGTCACACCGCACATGTTGCGCCACAGTTTTGCATCTCACCTGTTGAACGGCGGCGCGTCGCTTCGTCACGTTCAAGAGCTGCTGGGCCACGAAAGCATCTCAACGACGCAGATCTACACTCACCTCACATCGGAACATGTTCGCAGAGAATACGACGCTGCACATCCGCGGGCGTGAATCGTCAAACGATCTACGACGCTCAGATCTCCAGCGTCGAGAATCCGATCGCGATCATGATGTACTGGGCCAGTGCGAAGCCCAAGGCTGCTGCGCCCAATCTTTGTAGCCAGTTCGACTCATACTGCCAGAGCGACGCCAAGCCGAAGAGCAACATCGGCAAAGGCGCAAGTACCCATGCCCAATCTCCGGCATAGTCCTTCAAGACCACTGCCGTCGTTAACGTTATCTGCAGCAGCAACGCGCCCACGGCGAAGCCGCCGACAGCCAAGATCAACAGGATCGCGTAGGAAGTGCGCTCTTCATCGTCTAGGTCTTCTGAAACGTCTCGAAAGAAGATATCCTCTTCTTCCATCTCAGCCTCATCCGACGACGATGGTTCAGTGTTTTGGATATCCGTCTCTCTCATGGGCTCGATCGATTGGCTGGCTCATGTCGCAGCGAGCGAATCAGTCCTCGAACTCAGCCCAAATCGCCCTTGCGTACTCGAGCGAACCGCCGTCTTTGTGCCACTGATCCCCTAGCTGTGTACCTTCGATCGCCATATAACCGCTGTAATCTGCGTTCGCCATCGCCGATATCGCATATCGGTAGTCGATCTCTCCGTCTTGTAGACCCACACGGATGAATACGCTACGCTGATTTTCAGGGTGATAGACGCGATGCAGATTCTTGCAGTGCCAGTACTTCGAGATCGGCGCCATCGCGTCGATCGCGGCGTCGTAGTCTTCCTCCGGCACGTCGTAAGTCCAGACTATGTTGCCTAGGTCGGGATTGATGCCAAAGTTCTCGCGGTCGATCATCTCATGCAGCCTTACCGCTGACCATGAGTTGTCGACCGGTGAGTTCTGGTGCACTTCTACCGTGACATCGACGTCGTCCGTCGCGTCGCAGACCTCTTGAAACGCGTCCGCGAGTGTGTCGTAGACCCACATCGAAGCGTCCTTGCTGGAATCTTGGGAGATAGGCCACCCGCTCACGCTACCGGGTATCGATCCCGGGGGATGTCCGGGGTAGCGTGCCGGAGCGCTCAACGCGCCGTTGACCACCTCTGCCCCGACGTAGCCGGCATACTCAGCTGCGCGCATCAACTTTTCTCGGTTCTGCGGTCCGTGCTTTGCCTCAGTCAGAGTTCCACCTGAACGAATGGCACCGACTTTCAGACCGTGCGAACGGACTCGTTCGCCAAAATCGGCTATCGATCTCGAGTCCCCTAACTTGTCGAGCACCTCGAAGCCGCATTCTATGGCGTCAAAGCCGGTATCCTTAGCCCGATTCAAGAACTCGGGGGTGTAGTCGTCCGGATGCAGATTCCAAGAGTCGACCGAATTCGGATATAGCGTGAAACGTCGGTGGGCGTAGCAATAGCGCATGACTGGTAGAGATTCCCTTCAAGTTACAAGTCGCATCGCCGAAACGCGACACATTTCAATCCATGCGTTCGCAGTTTAACACCGCAACACAGGCTTCGACATCGACACACAGTCATTTCGCTATCATTCACCATTCCGCAAGTCTGTGTACCATGAACGCGTCATTCGCGAACAATGCCGGAAATCTACCTCGAAACACCCAGGAGTCCTCACATGAAAATCACCGACCTGAGAGCATACGTCGTCAGAGCCCAAGAATCGCGCCCTTGGATGTTCGTTGAGATCGATACCGACGAGGGGATCACAGGTTACGGAGAATCGACCAACGTCGGGGGCGGCGGCGCCATTGTTATTGCTCAAACCTATGCCCTCCTGAAGAATGACCTTGTAGGGCAAGACTTCTCCGACGGCTTGATCGGACAAGACCCCAACCACATCGACCGTATCTGGCATCAGATCTACCGGCGGTTTGGCACGCTCGGCTCACGCGGCTTCGCCACCACGCTCGCCAGCGGAGTTGACATGGCATTGTGGGACATCAAAGGAAAGGCTTTGGGCAGACCGGTCTACGACCTCCTAGGCGGCCCTATGCGAGACTCCGTGCCGCTCTATTCCCATTGCGGTCCTGCCGACGATATCGACGCCTGCGTCGCCGATGCCAAAGCCCAAGTAGCGCTCGGATACCAAGCCCTCAAACTCGACCCGTTCTCACCTGAAATGGGGGTGAAGCACCGACGCTACATCGACGGAAAAATCTCCGCCGCTGGTGCCGCGCACGCTGAAGATCTGATGGCCGCACTGCGCGAAGGCTTAGGGCCTGACATCGAACTGATGATCGACGCGCACGGCAACTTCGATGTCTCGACAGCCACCGATCTGTGCAACCGGATGATGCCGTACAACCTGACGTGGTTCGAGGAGCCGTTGCAACCCGAAAGCCTCGAGGCGCATCGCCAACTGCGTCGCAACACCGACATCAACCTCTGCATCGGCGAGAGGAAATACACTCGCTGGGATTTCCTGCCTTACCTGACCGAAGGTTTGGTCAACTACATCATGCCCGACATCTGCTGGACGGGAGGCATCTCAGAGATGAAGAAGATCGCCCATCTCGCGGAGGCGTTCTACATCCCGATCTCGCCGCACGACGCTTCCGGATCGTACAACGTGATCGCGGGCGCACAGGTCCTCATGAACGTGCCCAACATCTACCGCCTCGAGATGAACCACCATGCGGTGCCTTCGTACAACGCTTGTTTGACCGAGCCGCTCGACATCCGCGACGGGCATCTCTACTTGTCTGACAAACCGGGGCTTGGCTACGAGTTGGATCGCGACTACATCGAGTCGCACCTTGACACACAGTGGGCTGCACTCATCTCGTAAGGCCGGGTTGAACTGACATCCAACTAGAGGCGGTCCAAAGGGCAAGCCGCTCAATCGATGAGCGGCGAACCGTCGCGTATAGCTTCGGGAAAATCGAACTTGAAGCCGTAATCAACTTTCGTGGCATCCACACGATAGGTGCCGCAGACGCCCGTTTCTTCAGGTTCGAATGTCCAATCCATCTCGTAACTCGAAATCGTGTAATCGTCAGTATCGATCTCGATATTGACATCCAATTTCGTGCTGCGGCTCCATCCCACGCGTACATCCGCGCCATTCAGTGAGTATTCCAGACTCAAAATGTTCTCATCCCGAGAAACGACCTTCATCTCCGAAGCCTCGGCGTAGACGTTTATGCTGGACAGCAGTCCCAAGGGATTGGTAAACGAATCCCGGAAACTCAACAGCCTTTGACTTGCCAAACTCGGCACGCGTCGCCAGGTTCCATTCACCTCGATCCAGAACTCAATCGCTTGAACCGGCACCGCCGATCTAATGATGTAGGCGTTCACATCTTCATTGCTTATGTGCACCCATCGCGGGGCCCGCGGTCGAATGCCTCCGATGGAATACGCGGACGGACCGAACATGAAATTGCACTCCGGCCAACCGCCGGTTATCTCGAACCGCGCGGTTCCATCATCCATCAGCTTGGCATGAACCTGCCGCAACACCTCTTCCACCGTTGGCGCTTCCATAACCCGCGGATCGACTAACTCGTCGTCGAACACTATCAACCTTCCGACGTCGCGGAGTCGTGTCCCGGGTTCGACAAGCGGATGTGAAGCGATGCGCAGCAACTCGGCATCGGTCTCGCTTAGCGTCTTGTAGTCCAGCGAGTCGTAGCTCATCACGCTGCTGCGATCGTCGTGGCGGTGCAACATGCCGGTCAGGACGTGGATCAACTCGTGCAGCGCAACGCTGTAGATCATGTGGTCGCGACCGATTCGGTCGTTGTTGGCGACTGGAGGCCACACGACCATCTCTGCTTCATTGATCGAACGATCCGAAGCGATCTCAAACCACGCGCATCCAGCGGCGCGATTGCAGTTCAGATTCTCGAGCCTCGTATCCTCACGCGGCAACCCTAGATAGACCGACAGTTGCGCCATTGATTTTGTCCGAACGGGCTTGAATTCAATATTCAACAGCGGACCAACGTCATCCAACACCTGATTGAAAACAGCCTCGTAATCATCATCGCCGGTAGTCCAGACTCTCACTGGCTCGCCGATCGGCCACTTCACGACATACTCATTACGCCAACCACCGCATCCGACTCCCGCATCGTCCGGCACATCACTTCCGATGTGCGATGTGTCACGAAAACAGTCCCAAACATCGCGATCTACGCCTAAGATTCGCCCAGGCACCTCAACGCTTGACGTCAACGGCGGAGCGTCACCGTACGAAAAGTAGAGATTTGTCTCGCCCCTGGGAACTCTGACTGTGTGATGTGTCACGTCTGGGTGATTCGTCGGGTCAACTTCGATCTTGAAATCGCCACCACATCCTTCCAATGCCTCGCCCGCCCGTTCGCACTTTACGTTTATGGACAGCTCTCCAGATACCAGATCGCTGCCGACGTTTTCCATCATTGTCTGGAACACGACGTTTGCCGAACCGTCGCTCCAATACTGGATATCTTGCATTTCGGAGACGCTGGTCAGCGCCCATTCCAGAGGCGGCACCTTTGGAACGTCGATCAGCGCCGTTATGACGTTGCCCTCACCCCATCTGAAGCCATCTTCGTTTCCGCCAACGTACAGTGTCACCATCTTGTCGCCGACTGGCAGCCAGGCTTCCAGCACAGCGGTCCAAGTCTCGCCGGCTGCGGTTGATCGTGCTCGCCGCATCTCGGAACACATCCCGTCTTCGCATTCGACGCCGAGCAAGAGCGATCCGCTGTCGTCAATGCCCACGTTGGCTATATCCACCGATATCGCCACCAATCCGCGGCCATCCGTATGCCAGCGAATGGGCTCCGCCGAGACTAGCTCCAAACTCAGATCTACGAATTCGATATCGTACTCCGCCTCAGCTTCGTTGTCGTCAAGAACTGTCTCCACAGTAGATGTCGACACCTCGACAAAGAACCGGTAGCTCCCCGGAGCTATGCTCACGGTCGTGCTGACTTCTACACTTCCGCCTGCCTCCAACGTGCCGACATCGAACCCGAATTCTTCTGTCGCACCGCCTTCCCCTATCTCTTCCCATCGACCAGACAGTGCCACGCTGGCCGCAGTCCTCCCTCCGCTGTTGGCGACGCTGAAATCCAACTCAACGATGCCACCTCGCATCAACCTTTCGTTGCTGATTGAGACGTTGAGGTCCGCTGCCGTTACGTGGATTTCTTTCTCATACGCCGTCTCACCGATCAGCACGCCAAGAGTTCGATTGCCGGGGGCGAGGTCGAATCTGAAAGTAAACCGGGCCGTCTGTCCTGCAGCAAGTTCGGTGACGATGTAGGCGATGGACTCTTCTCCGCCGTCGATTTGATAGTCAATCCGGGCGACACCGTCGAAATCGTCTTCGCTGGCGTTGACAACCTCCACCAAAGCCTCATACCTGACGACAGATGACGTCTCGCCGACCTCGCTCACCTCCACTCCTGCGATCTGCAGGTCGTGCGCATCATCCTGCGCCGCTATGGTCGAAAAGACTCCGAATGATGCCAACAGAGCGGCGATCGCCAAAGCGCTGATCCGCGATTTCATACGGATCATCCTAAATGGCTAACGTTATGGGAACTCGGCACACACCGGCATTGCAGCCCGGGCTCGTCGTGCCAATCTCAATCGATTACGCGTGAACGCCCCCGAATGTCTGAGGGAATGTTCAAGCCTGCTCCGTATTCGATCAGGTTCGCTTCGACTGTGTACTCGTCGCAAGACAGCCCGCGGACATCGAACTGCCAGTTCATCGAGAAATTGGTCACCTCATAAGTTGATGTGTTGATCTTGAGGGTCGCTGACACGACCGCTTCGTCGGTCCATTCAGGCGTCACGTAACCTCGCATCCGCTCAACGCGGTACTCGATCTCATCCTCAGTGCGGTCCACTTCGTTCAGCCGATCTTGCCCGAACCACAAGATCGACACCAGCAATGTCATCGGATCAGAGTACTGCGGGCTCCACGCCGTCTCGTCGGTGAGTTCCTGCTCGTCAGACACCGAGAAGCGTCGCCACGTCCTCGTTCCGCCGTCCCAATACTCTGCTCTTCCCTCCTCCGAGCGCAAGAAAACATAGAACCGCTCCGACGCATCAGTCAAGCGATAGTACAGTCCACGATGCGAACTGAACTCGGATACGGTTACCTGAGACGGCCCGAACCTGTCGATACATGTGCCACCAGACCAATGGCCGCGCATATTGTAGAGAGCTGATCCTTCATCATGCAATTTCAAGCGCGCCCTGTCGATGATCTCCATCGCTGTTGGCGGCTCGGGTTCAGATGGGTCGAGAACTTCGTCATTGAACACGATCAACTGTTCAATGTCCGCAGTCGTGTCCCCAGTCTCGACCAGCGGGCTAGTCAAGATGCGCACGATCTCGCTATCGGAGGTGCTCATCCCGGTGAAATGTAAGCCCTTGTCGATGCTCAATATGCTGTCCGGAACGTTGCGATAGCCGATCGGGACGAGTATCTGTAGCAGGCTCTTCACCATAGCACTCTGGATGGTTTCGTTGATCAATCCCAACTGTCTCACGCCAGCTTCGTCTACTTCGAAGATCACAATCTCCGCCGACTCAATCTCGCCATCCTCGTTCGTGTCATAGTCGGTGCAACCCCAGAATCCTTCGCATCTGTTGAACCCGAGAACGCGTGCGTCCTCGTCAGTTATGCCGACGTATGCTGCGATCGCCGCCCGTCGCTCCTCCGGCACCAGTTGATACGTGATGTTCAACCGCGGAGCTATCTCCTGCAATGTGTCTTGGAACTGCTCGGAATAGGCCGACAAGCCGTTGATCCAGATTGTGATCGGCTCGTCTTTCGGCCATTTGTTCACGATGTCGCCCTCGCGCCCACTGCAACTGCCTCGCGGGAATTCCTCGCTGGCTCGCGTCAATCCGAAGCACCGCCACAGTTCTCGATCTATGCCGACCATGCGCTCCGGAATCAGCAACTCAACCGTCGCAGACAGGCTTTCCCCAACCTCCACAATTTCGCCGGTTTCGAGTTGAAGCTCTATATCACCGGCCGGAGGTTGAACGTCTATCGATCCTTCCACAGGACCATATCCGTCCCTAAGATTCAGGATCAACACCTCACCGCAGGTCGCCACGATCTCTCCATCTTTCAGACACGTCACGGCGATCTGGTAGTCGCCCGGGATCGGCTCCGCACCGTCGTTGCGCAACGACGCAGTAACCGTCACCGATGCCTCGCCGTTCGAGTAGTAACCGTTCAAGTTGGCTTCGGCCGCGAATACAGGCTGGACATCCGGCTGCAAGGGCACATCGATAGTGATCGGGATCGTGTTCCCGTCTCCCCACCGATACCCGTATTCGAAATCGCCGGCGAACAGAACGATTCCTGTAATGCCCTGAGGAACCACAGCTTCGATCGTACCTGTGACGGATCCTCCGGGCGAAAGCGATTCGACCGCCGTCTCTCCCACGCAGGTCCGGTCCGGTATCTCAGGACAAGACACAGCCACTAGGAACGGCCCGCTCTCCGCAACACCGACATTCTCGACTGTGAATCCGATCGAGATATTCGCGGTACCGCCACGGATGAAGCCCAACGCCTGCGCCTGGCCTGCTCGCAACGACAACGTCACATATTCGACTTCCATGTCGATCGATATGGTGTTGTTAGACAATCGTGCTTCACGATCATCTGCAGAAGCTACGACTTCGATCGTGTGTTGACCCGTGGGCAACTCAAGCACGAACGTCACATCCTCAGATTCTCCAGGCTCTATCGGTTGAACCGTCGCGACGACATTGTTGGAGGTAATCAACTGCACCGGCCGACTCGCCAGTCTCCCTTCGTTGGTCAGTTTCACTTGAATGGCGACGTTTCCATCCGACACTATCTGGTAGGACACGGGCGATATCGCGATATCTGAAGCAAAAAGATCCATCGCGATGTGCGAGACCGAGTCGTCGACCTGTATCTTCAACTGCTGTTGGCCCGGCTCGAGACGCAGATCGAAATGCAGGGTCGTCTCTTCACCACCACTGAGCGGCGGTACACTCGTCACTTCCACCTCACCACCATCGTTGATGATCGCCTTAACAGCCGTGTCAGCATCGCGCCCTGACTCACCTTCGTTCGATACCCGCATGCTGAACCGCACCGCTATCTTGTCCCCTTCCGGTCCGCGGATGTCCCAGTCCAGAGAATCTATGACATAAGCGGCCGGTATCGGAGTCGCGGTTGCAGCCGGTTCGAGCGTCGGAGTTGGAAGTATCGGAGTCGGCGTGGGCGTGGGCGTAGGCGTAGGTGGTACCGGTGTTGGAGTTGGTGTCGGAGGTACCGGAGTCAGCGTTGGTGGAACCGGCGTGCTCGTAGCGGTCGGTTCTGGCGTTGAAGTCGCGGTCGGCGGAACCGGAGTTGGAGTGTCGGTCGGAGTAACCCGCGTCGGGATCGGCGTGTTGGTCGGCGTCGGTTCTGGTGTGGGGGTTGCCGTCGGCGGAACCGGCGTCGGCGTGCGAGTCTCGAAAGGCTCGGGTGTAGGTTCTTCATCCGAGGTGCACGCCGCTGATCCGACTGCAAACACCGCAATCAATGCCGCAACGACGACAACTCTCTTGATCCGAGATAACCCGGCAGGTCCAAGATGCAACTCTTTCATGCCGATAACAAGTCCTAACGATGGGCGCGCGCGGTCAACCGATAAACCCAGTCTAGACAAACGCCACCAACTGAATCCACGCCCTGCCACGCGTTACGAACCTGAACGCGCCCCCACCTCTAAGATGCTTCCAACATAGAAGGAAGATGCAGCGGGGGAGCGAGACGGCAAGGGATGCCTTGTCGCGCCATCATCCCTATACTCCCAAAACCTGCAACCACTCCGCAGGCCAATTCAACGCGCACATAAAACTCCCTAAAACTGCTACCCTAACCTAATCGAATCCTCATCAACCCGTCATCAAGCAACATGCCATCCAAAAAAGCCTTAATCACCGACTACGTCTGGCCCAACATCGACGTCGAATCCGAAGTCCTCAGAGCCGCCGGCGTCGAACCCGTCGTCGCGCCCGACACGTCGGAGGACACCCTAGCTGGCCTTGCCACCGATGCCGACATCATCATGTTCTGCTTCGCTCAGGTCACCGGCAACGTCCTCAAATCCGCCGCCAAGTGCATGGTCGCCTCAAGATATGGCATCGGCGTCGACAACATCGACATCCCAACCGCCACCGAACTCGGCATCGTCGTCACCAACGTCCCCGACTACTGCATGGACGAAGTCACCGACCACGCCATCGGAATGATCCTCGCACTCAACCGCCGACTCGGACAACACGACGCACAAGTCAAAGCCGGCGGCTGGGCTGGAGTCTCACTCGACCAACCCATGCACCGCACCCGCGGCGCCACCCTCGGCATCCTCGGATTCGGCAGAATCGGACGCTCCATCGCGTCGAAAGCCGTCGGATTCGGCATGAACCTAATCGCCTACGACCCCCTGATCGAACCCGGCCAAAACATCCCAATCGACGCCGAAAACTCAACCGAAATCACCACCTTCGAAGACGTCCTCAAACGATCCCACTTCATAACTGTTCACACCCCCCTTACCCCAGAAACCGAAGGAATGATCGGCCCCGACGAGCTGAACAGCATGATGCCAGGCTCCATAATCGTCAACTGCGCCCGCGGCGGAATCATCCAAGAACAAGCCCTAGCCAACGCCCTCCACAGCGGCCACCTAGCCGGAGCAGGCATCGACGTAGTAGAACCTGCTCCCCCACCCGACGACCACCCCCTCCTCGGAGCCCCCAACATCATCATCACCCCCCACACCGCCTTCTTCTCCCAAGCCTCCACCATAGAACTAGAACGCCGAACCGCCCAAGAAGCCCTCCGCGTCCTAAACGGAAACCACCCCCAAAACCTAATCAACCCCGAAGTCCTAGGAAAATCCCGAGTAGGGATATGACACCATTCCTCCCCTTTTTGCGCAGCGAAGAGAAGCAAAAGGGGGACGCGTCGAGCGCAGCGAGACGCAGGGGGTTCATACACCCCAACCAACAGCGCACAAACAAAAACGCACACATCCACCCGTCTAAACCCCCTTCAATTCCCCCTTGGACATCAAGGGGGAGGAATGAAGAATCCCCCTCGGGCATCAAGAGGGAGGAATGAGGAAACTCTCCATGAAAATCACCAACGTAACCGCCATCCCCGCCTCCTCATCTCCCCGAGGCCAAGCCCGAAACTACATCTTCGTCAAGATTGAAACCGACGAAGGAATCACCGGATGGGGTGAAGCCACCGCCGGACCTCTCGCCGTCGCCACAATGGTCGACGAATTCGGCGAACTTCTCATCGGCAAAGACCCGCACCGCATCGAGCAGCACTGGCAGACACTCTACCACCACTTCCACGTCCGCGGCGGCGTAGTCCAGCTCTCCGCAATCTCCGGCATTGAAATCGCACTCTGGGACATCAAAGGCCAAGCCCTAGGCGTCCCCGTCTACGAACTCCTCGGCGGCAAGATGCGCGAAAAGATCTGGTGCTACGGACGCTGGGACGGCCTCACCCCCGAACTCGCCGTCGAAAACGCACTCCGACACACCGAACAAGGACTCACCGCGCTCAAAGGCGACCCTTTCGACCACCGCGGACTCTTCATCCCCATCGAAGCCGAACGCATCGCTGTCCAGAAACTCGAAGCGGTCCGAGAAGCCGTCGGCGACAACGTCGAACTCCTCGTCGAAGTCCACGGACGCCTCGCTCCCGCCGACGCCATTCGCATCGGCAACGCCATGGAGCCATACCGACCCTTCGTCTACGAAGAGCCAGTCCCACCCCAGAACCTCGACGCCCTAGCCCGCGTCTCCGAGCAAGTCAACATCCCCCTCGCAACGGGCGAACGACACCTCACCAAGTGGGACTACACCGACCTCCTAGCCCGCCAAATCGTCAAGATGATCCAGCCCGACATCGTCCAAGCCGGCGGCATCCTCGAACTCAAGAAGATCGCCGCAATGGCCGAGGCCCACTACGTCGGCTTCCAGCCCCACAACCCATACGGCCCCTTCTGTACCATCGCCTCCCTCCACGTCGACGCCTGCACACCCAACTTCATGATCCAAGAAGGCGGCATCCACCCCTGGTTCCAAGATGCCACCATCGGCGACTTTCCAACTCAAAAAGACGGCTACCTCCCACTCCCAACCGAACCCGGCCTAGGTGTAGCCATGAACGAAGACTGGCTCAAAGTCAACCCCTGGCGCAAAGACGCCGCCCCCTGGCGAGCCCCCGACGGCACCATAGCATCGCTGCAAGAAACGAATTGGTCCTAATCCCGTCCCCTTCGCAAACCCTTCCCCTCCCCCTTTTAGGGGGAGATTAAGAGGGGGTTCAAGCGAAGCGAGCACGCAGGGCTTCCCCCGCCCGCTGGGGAAATGTGCCACGCAGAGTAACTACGGCTACTAGGACGTGGCAGAAGGACGAAGGGGCGCGACAACCCAAACGAAACTGCAGGGGAAGGCCAGCACCGTCCGCATCAATAATGACATATAATGATGCGTATATTGATGCACGAAAAGGAGGCTGCCACCTTGAGGACAACAATAAACGTCGATGAAGAATTGATCGAAGAAGCGCGGAGGAGCACCGGGATCGAGGGCATCTCGGCACTGATGACAGCCGGTCTCACCGCTCTCGTTCAGCGTGAAGCGGCGAGGCGGTTAGCTAAACTCGGCGGCACTATGCCGGATCTTGAAGTGCCCCCTCGCCGGCGTCCATGGCTTAAAGACGGTGAGTGATGGTGTTGATTGACACTGTGGTTTGGATCGAACATCTCCACGGCAATGACGAGCATCTGTCGATGCTGTTGGAAAACGAACAGGTATTGATGCATCCGATGGTAATTGGTGAGTTGGCGATGGGCAATTTGGCAAACAGGCAGCGAACCCTCGAGGATCTTGCAAAGCTACCGGAAATTTCCGTGGCGACGCACAATGAAGTGCTGTATTTCATCGAACACCACCAACTCATGGGTACCGGCATCGGGTATATCGACGCTCATCTACTCACTGCGAGCGTATTGCACGACACGACGCAACTGTGGACCCGCGACAGACGAATGATGGCGGTTGCCAACGAACTGGATATCAACTTCGTTCCGAACCGCTAATTCCGGAAAACGGCAAATCGCCGACTTTTTCACCACCCCCAAACCCGCGCCGCACACTTACCCATCACCCACTCCAACTCACCATCACCCGCAAACGCCGGATGCTCCATCACTCCTCTTAACGCGTTCGCATATCCCTCCCGACCAGCCGCCGGAGGAAAATCACTTCCCCACATCATCCGCTCTACTCCGAAAGCATCCTTCGCCATCTCGAACACCGGCGGCACATAGTCCCACTCCAACTCCGGCTGCAACCTCGCTGGTCGCTTACACACCTCACCTAACCCGGGCACCTTGATCGTCGTATTGTCCCGTTCAGCGAGTCCCAGAGCCCTTTCATAGTCCTCCTCCCAAGGCGAATCGGCAGCGGCAATACCCGCTAAATGCTCGATCACAACCTGCGTATCCGGACACGCATCCATAACCCGCACAAAATCATCCGATGCGAAACGCGCCGGATCCCCCTGACAAGTCACCACCAATCCCAACTCTCCCGTCTTTTGCCACATGTCGTACGGCCCGGCATTCACAAACTCCCCATCAGGCGCGATCCGAATCCCCGCCGCGCCCTGCTCCGCCAACCGCTCCAGATCGCCCAATGGATCGTCCGATTCCGGGTCCACCAAAACCGCGGCTTTGAACCGGTCTCCGCGCCTCTCCGCCTCTTCGAACAGATACCCATTGTCAAAAGTACCGCCGTGCTGGACCAGCACAGCGTGGTCGACCCCGTTCCGGTCCATCTGAAATTCGAGCACCTCAATCGGCTCGAACCAGTTGTTCCCGGCATGAGTATGCGTATCGATGATCAGCATGTTGATGTCCCCAGCAGTATGAAACGCGACTGAGTAAGACGATACCTGATTTCACCTTGGTCAATCGCCCCAATCGGTGTTCAGCGCGTTCTCCAATTGGTCCCTGCAATCGACGAAATTAAAATCGGATCTGACGTGACCGGCATCATTCCGGCCCACGATCCCACTCGAAAAGAGCAAGTCATCTAGCCGGACAACGCGCGTCAAAATGCTGAACATTTGGGTTTTAGCCGTCTTCGTCGCCTACTTCGCCGTCGTTATCGGTATCGCAATCTACCGCTCTAGGCAGATGCGCAACATGGCGGACTACGTTCTCGGCGGACGCAATGTGTCGAGCATCACCACCGCGCTCAGCGCCGGATCTTCTACCACCAGCGGCTGGACCATGCTAGTCCTACCGGCTCTGGCATTCCAGCACGGCCTCGAGACAATGTGGATCATTGTGTCGATCGTCGTGATGATGGGTCTCGCATGGATGTTCATGGCAAAACGACTCCGCCGCTTCACGATCGCGGCGAAAGATTCGCTCACGACGCCGGAGTTCTTCGAGCGCAGATTCGGCGATCGCACGGGCACGCTTCGTACCGTCGCCGCCTTGATCACAATACTCTTCGTAATCTTTTACGTCAGTTCGGGATTGGTTGCGGGCGCCAAGCTGCTGGATACGATCTTCGGTTTGAACTACGAGACTGGCGTGATCGTCACGCTGATCGCGGTGGCGTCTTACACCTTCATCGGCGGCTTCCTTGCCGTGTCTCGCACCGACGTGTTTCAGGCCGTCTTCGTGCTCGCGGGTTTCCTGATCCTGACCTTCACCCTGCTGTTCATCACCGACGAATCATTCTCCAGAAGCAGCGTCGAATATCCCGACTTCTGGAATCCCTTCACCAAACATGAGGGCGAACCGCCGCTACCGGTGTTCGTTCTTTCGATCCTCGGTTGGGGGCTCGGCGTATTCGGTGCGCAACGCATCCTGCAACGCTTCATGGCCATCGAAAGCGAATCCAAGATCAGCAGCAGCCGGAACATCGGAATGACGTGGATCACCGCTACCTACTTCTTCAGCATGGCAGTCGGACTCCTGGCGCTACCGGTTCTGATCGAGAACGGCGTACTGGATCAGATAATCGACGACCCCGAACGGCTCTATTTCGTTCTGACCAACACCTTGTTCCATCCCATCGTGGTTGGAATCCTGTTAGTCGCAGTGATAGCGGCGGTCATGAGCACCGCCGACTCACAGTTGCTGCTGGCTTCCGCTGTCGCGACCGACGATCTTCCCGTCATTCGACACTACAGCTACAGCATTGGCACCGACGCCAGAATGTGGCTCGGGAGACTATCACTAGTCGTGATCGGTATCGGGGCCGCACTTTACTCGATCTATCAACCCGAATCGGTGCTTGATCTGGTCTTATACGCCTGGGGCGGCATGGGAGCCGCGTTTGGGCCAGTTACCATCCTGGCGCTCTACTGGCGGCGGTTCAACTTCTGGGGAGCCATGACAGCGATGATCTCCGGCACTACGATCTCGACCATCTGGGGGTCACTGTCAGGAGGTCCGTACCAGATCTTCGACATGCACCTCGCAACACCGGGATTCTTCCTCGCATTCCCAATTGCAATAGCGGCCACCCTGTTGACTTCAAAACCGACGGCTGAGGTCACCGATCTATTTGATCACGTCACCTCACCGTCGGCGATTTCGGCGGAGCAATCTGCCCGCCAGGCAACCAGAACCGGGGTTGCCTAGAACGGACTTACGTCGCGATCGCCATTTCGGGTGTTCCGACGCCGGCACCTTCCGACATCACAAGATCGTCAATCTGTTGCTTGACCTCCGCCGGCATCTCCCAGTCGCCGCCAATGTTGTCTTCCACTTCTGAATCCTTGACCATGCCGCAGAGCGCGACCGTCACGGTCAGGTTTGCGAGGACCCATGCGATGGCGAGTTGGGCTACCGTTTTACCGTGATCGGCCGCGATGCCCTTGAGTTTCTCAACTACTGCTATGTTCTTGGCGAGATTGTCCGGTCCAAATGAAGCGAGTCCGAAGTTGGCACCGTTGGCACGCCAGTCGTTGTCGCTGAAAGCGTGATCTGAGGACCATGTACCCGTCAACAAACCGTGCGCCAACGTGCCGTAGGCCATGATGCCCATGCCGTTTTCCTCGACGAATGGCATCACTCCTGATTCGGGTCGCCTGTCGAAGATGTGATAGCCAATCTGGTTAGTGACGATCGGACTGTGCTCGCGGCACTGCGACATCATCTCAGGGCTGAAGTTCGAGACGCCGGTGTGGAGCAGCTTGCCCGCGGCCTTAGCATCCTCCAACGCCCGCATCGGCTCTTCGAAGGATCGCGTGTGGTCGGGCCAGTGGATCAAGAACAGATCGATGTAGTCGGTGTTGAGCCGCTCCAAACTCTCGTCGATGCTGCGCAGGAGCGTGTCCCGGTCGCTGATCGAGACCGTCGCCGCAGTCCGGTCAGGGTTGTCGCGCACCCACTCGCGACCGCCTTTAGTCACAAGTACGACGTCGTTGCGGAAAGGCGCGATCGCTTTGCCCATCAACTTTTCGCCGTAACCCCAGCCATACACCGCTGCCGTGTCGAACAAGGTGATGCCCGAGTCGTATGATTTCCGCGCCGCGCCGATCGCCTCATCGTCATCGAAATCGCCGTACTGCCCTCTGCCCATCGGCCATCCACCGTAGCCGATCACAGAAGACGCCAATCCTGAATCGCCAAACGTTCTACGTCGCATTGTTACCTCGATTTGTCTATTCGTTCAATCGTTAGTGCGAACAATGATATTGCTTGTCTCGCCGTCAACCGCGCGCCACTACTCCATCGGGTGAAACGCGTGTCACATCACCCTCACCTACGAACGCAGACGCGGTGATGTCCACGGTCAGCCTCTCACCAGCCGCCAACGGACGCGAAGACCCGTTTTCCATCGAGTGCTTCAACCCGCGGTTATCCCAGCTGGTGCAGGGTTCTAAGCCGACGTTGTAACAGCGGCCGTACCAGGGATATCCCCATCCTCCACCGAGGTTGCGCCAGTACCAGAGGTATTTGAAGACCTTTGTAGGGAACGACACCGCGAAGCCAACATCAGTCTCTTTGTTGTGGACCGCGTACCAACCTTCAGACATCTCTGTCATATACGCCATGTCGAGCGAGCGATCTTCCTTTGGGGGCATCTCGCGGAAGTCGACCTCACTGCCATCGACCGTTGGAACCATTGGCCACTCACCTTCCCAACCAAGCACTAACTTCTGGGTGTCTACAAATTCCTCGGGATGCGTCAACACCTTGCAGTCGGGGACGTAGAGTCGACACTTGTCCGACAGGAACGGCGGTCCGATGGCGATGTGCTCAAGCCATACGATATCTACATCCTCCTCCCCCTCATTGATCGCCGTCTTCGACAGTTTCAGCGTCGAAGATCCTTCCTCTATCGACATGGTCATGTCCACCGCGACCGGCATCCTAACACCCTTCGTTTTGAAATTGACGGCGACGCGCTCGACAGAGTCTTCGACGATGGTTGCGTCCCAAGGCAGATTGTTGAGCTCGGCGTGCAGTCCGAACTCCGCGCCGTAGACTTCATCGGGATACCCGCCGTGCGGAAGTGCCGTTTGCCAGCCACCCTCGTAGTAGTCGAGCCACATACCTTGAGTCGAACCTGTCGACGGGACGAATTTCCGAGGGTCCCGCACTCCCCACGGTGACCGCCACATGAACTCGGTATCCGTGGATTTGTGAACGAATGAATAAACGTCGGCGCCTTTGTCAGCGAGGATCAAGACCCTGATCTCCGAGTTCTCCATGACCACCGTCTTCAAGCCGCGATACGTCCAAGCATCTGAGACTCGACATCCGTATGTTCGTTCATCGTCGTGGTGCATTCGTGATTACCCCACCCGTTACTTGGCGCGTTTGGATTCAGACAGGATCGGTACAAACCATCCTGCAATATATATTCACTCGTGACCTGCCATTGCCTGATTGGATTACTCGGAATCATGTTACGACGCACGATTGCCGTGATCCCAACTTTGATCTGCGCATCAATCGCGCTAGTCGCGTGTGGCGGCGAAGATAAATCGAATCCCGACACCGCGCCGTCAGATCCGATCGAACGAGGCCAACTCATCTTCGCCGTAAACTGCGCCGCTTGCCACGGACCGAATGGGGAGGGACAACCTCACTGGCAAACCGTTAACCCCGATGGAACTCTGCCTGCCCCACCGCTCAACGGCGATGGCCACACTTGGCACCACGGCGACGGTACCTTGTACAAGCAAGTGAAACTCGGCGGTGCTTATCTGGTAGACGAAGGGCTGGCTGGTTTCAAATCTGGTATGCCGGCCTTCGAAGACATATTGACTCATCAAGAGATCATCGATGTGCTGACTTATGTCAAGAGTCTCTGGGGCGATCAAACGATCCACGGAACAAAGAAGAGCGACGCCCAAGCGGTGGTCAGCGAAAACGATCCGTTTCCGCCCGCGCCAGTCAACGCTCAATCGGGACGATAGTCCGGCGTAACCATGATCCGGAAGACATCTTTCTCGGGACGCAGCATCCTCTCGAACCCGTCCTCCATAACGCGATCAAGCGGAATCACCGCCGAGACCAGATCCTCAAGCGCGATCTTACCGTCCGCAATCAGTTCGATGCCCTTCTCCATGTCTCCTGGCGACGCGGCGACTGAGCCTATGACTGTCCTCTCGGTTCCGACGATCTCGTTGAAATCGAATTCGACTGCGCCCGCGTGGATCCCGACTAAAACGGTCGTTCCTCCAGGCCGCGTCCAATTGATTGCGATGCGCGGCGTCACAACCGCACCAGCGGTTTCAACAACGATGTCCGCACCGACACCACCAGTCAAATCCAATAGCTGATCAAGTGCGTCTTCATCTCCAGTGTTGATCGCAGCATCCGCACCCAGTTTCAAGGCGAGCTCGAGAGGCTGTGCACGTAGATCGCCAATGATGACGCGAGCACTGGCCGCGCGCAGAACCTGCATCGTCAACATACCGACCGTGCCGCATCCGATCACGGCAACAGTATCGCCAACTTTTACGCCTGTCCTGCGGGTGGCGTGAACGGCTACCGATGTCGGCTCGATCAAAGGAGATTGAACGTCGGGGATGTTATCCGGCAACTTGATAAGGTGGCTCTCCGGCCACACCATGTAATCCGCCAAACCGCCATCCAGCGCGAATCCAGCGGAATTCACATTGGCGCAGCTGGACTGCAAACCCCGGATGCACCAGTAACACTCTCGGCAGGGCCGGATGTTGTTCACCATCACGCGGTCGCCAACGGACAAGCCTTGCACGTCGCGTCCAACCGCTTCGACGCGACCAGAGGTTTCATGGCCTACAGTCTTTGGTTCCGTCTGCCATCTAGCCATGGTTGGGCCATGCCACCACCTCTCGACATCGGTCTGACAGATCGATGCGTACATGATGCTGAGGCGCGCCTCATCGTCGGACGGCTCGGGGATCGGCACATCCTCTAACCGCATGTCTCTACGACCGTAGTAACGTAATGCCTTCATATCGGAAACCATTGTCGCGTAACGCTCCTGCTCTTCCATACCGTCATCGTCAGATCCGCAGCGCGCGGATTCGAGTCAGATTGGATACCATGCATAGTACTTTGACCGTTAAACGGAGGCTGCTCTAACCATGGATTATGAACCCATCGATATTTCCGCTTCATGCAACGCAGGCACGGAACTCCTGGCTGGCGAAGACCCGAGGCTAGGCGAGCAGACCATGCGGGGCCTACCTTTCACTGTCGGATCGTCTGGCGGTGACGCGTCTGCAAATTCTTTCATCTGTTTGGAGGGCGGTAACGCATCGGTGATTTTGCCTATCGGCAAAACTGCCCAAAACGTGGTCTTCGCACACCGACAGATGGAGAGCGAGCAACCCGCCAATGGTCCACTCGGGGTGCATGTCGCCGACTACGTGATTCGGTTCGAAGACTCCGAGATCGTCACCGTGCCAATACGCGAGCGTTACCAGATCAGTGCCGTTGGAGACCGGCAAGGAATTTCTCGTTACGGCGTGGGTTATCCGTTTCTGGCTGTAACCGACCAAGGGGATGCCCTCTTGCCACGCCACAAGGGACGTTGGGAGGAGACTGGTAGAAGGCAAACCGAAACCGTCCAAGCGCAACCCGCGTGGTACTGGCTGTTCGCGTGGAGAAACCCGACGCCCGATCGCATCATCGCATCGGTCGAGATCGTGCCAGGAGGTCCGCGCTTCCTGATCGCAGGCGTCACGCTCGGGCACATCGACGAGCATCCATTTTCTCGCAATGCCCGTCGGCCGGTTCGTGTCGATCTCAAAGATGCTGCCCAAGCCGAAAAGCCTTTCGACCTCAATGTCACGATCGACCGTGGCGAGCGTACGTACACCTTCCCCCTGCCCGAACAGACCGATGAGGAATTCCTAACCGACCCTCAAAGGGGTTTCGGTGAAGCGCAGAACCCGAAGTCCAGCCCGGCTTACGTAGAGTTGTCAGGGACGCCATCTGCAACGGTTGAAGTGTCGCAAGGCGGCGAGAAGATCGACAGCGTGAAGTGGGGAGAGGTCGAAAGCCAAGGATCGGTCGATACCGACAAGATACACATCTCTATTGTCGAACCGGGCAAAAACTGGGTGAAGGTGCGGGTTGTAGATGATGAGACCGGCCAGATCGTACCGTGCCGCGTGCACTTCAGGTCTCCTGACGGTGTGCCATACCAACCACATGGTCACCACAATCAAGTCAACTCTAACCTCGACACCTGGCATATCGATGTCGGTGGCGACATGCGGCTTGGCCAGATCACCTACGCCTACACCGACGGCACATCACAGGGCTGGCTGCCGCGCGGCGAAGTGATCGTTGATGTCGCTCGCGGCTACGAGTACGAACCTCTTCGTCAAAAAATCAACATCGCTCCTGGCCAGCAAGAGCTCGAATTACGCCTCAAGCGCTGGATAAACATGAACGAGCGCGGTTGGTACTCCGGCGACTCGCATGTCCACTTCCTATCTACACAGGGGAGCCACTTCGAATCGCAGGCCGAGGATCTGAACGTCGTCAACCTGCTCCAGTCGCAGTGGGGCACCCTTTTTACAAACGTTGAGGACTTCACTGGACACCCGAGCGTTACCCGCGACGGTGACAACATCGTCTATACATCGCAGGAGAACCGTCAACACTTCATGGGGCACATGATCTTGTGGGGATTGAAGCATCCGGTGATGCCTTTCTGTTCCGACGGTCCGGGCGAGGCCGAGATCGGCGGCCCGATGGAGACGACTTTGGCCCACTGGGCCGACCACGCGCACTCTCAGGGCGGATACGTCATTAACCCGCACTTCCCATTCCCCAACGGAGAACCCGCTGCTCTTATCGCTACCGGACGCCTCGATGCTGTGGAGATGATCCAGCAACGCGAGTTCTTCCACAACGAGTGGTACCGGTACCTGAACTGCGGCTATCGCCTTCCGCTCGTCGGTGGGACCGACAAGATGTCGAGCGATGTGCCCGTAGGGATGTACCGGACATACGTCCGGATACCAGATGACGAGGAGTTCACCTACGAAAACTGGTGTCGCAACGTTGCGAAGGGCCGAACGATCTTGAGCGGCGGCCCGATCATCAATCTAAGCGTTGATGGACTTGAGGTTGGAGACACTTTGGAACTCTCTAGTCCGGGCACCGTCGAGGTTTCGGCGTGGGCTGAGAGCGTCGTGCCGATGTCGAAGTTGGAGATCATCCAAGAGGGCCGAGTCGTTGCGTCGGCCGAATCCGATTCACCGACACGCAAGCTTAGCATCCGAGAGAGGATAAAAATCGACGGCAACTCGTGGCTAGCCGCTCGGGCCGGCGGGCCAGGCTACTACGAGGGGTACCAGTACTACGATGTCTGGGAGCGCGGCATCTTCTCGCATACTTCTCCGATTTACGTATCCGTCGGCGGCCCGTGGCACATGTTCGATGTGGCAACAGCAAACTACATGCTTACCCTAATCCACGGCTCATTGGACTACATCGACCACAGTTCACGACAACACTCGCACGGCCACGTTACGCACCACCATGGCGAGGAAGACCACATCGGCTACCTCAAGCGTCCCTTCCTAGAGGCGCAAGATGCTGTTCATAAGCGGTTGCATGACCACGGTCATGCGCACGAATACGATTAGCCGTTCGGCGAGATCAAAATCCTGAACACATCCTTTTCGGGACGGATCATGCGCTCGAACCCGTCTTCGATTACGCGTTCAAGCGGCACGACGACGGATATGAGTTCTTTGACCGAGATCTTGCCTTCAGCCAACAACCGCACGGTTGCCGCCATATCGCCCGGCGAAGCGGCGACGGATCCGATCACCGTCTTTTCGGTTCCGACGATGTCGTTGAAGTTGAAGACCGGCGTGGCGGAATAAATGCCGACGAGGACAGTCGTTCCCGCTTTCCGCGTGTAGTCGATCGCCAATTGTGGCGTCAGTTCCGCGCCTGCGGTCTCTACCGCTATGTCGGCACCGATGCCATCGGTGAGATCGAGTAGTTGCTCCATCGACCTGCTATCGGCCGAGTTGATCGTTTCGTCCGCGCCTAGCGATTTGGCGAGAGTGATGCTCTGTTCCCTCACATCCACGGCGATGACACGCGCACCTGCGGCGCGGAACGCCTGGACGGTCAACAGTCCGACAGTTCCGCAACCGATGACAGCGACGTTGTCGCCAACCTTCACACCCGACCTGCGGACAGCGTGAACGGCAACCGTGGCAGGTTCGACGAGGGGTGCTTCCTGATCTGACACGTTGTCGGGCAGCTTGATCAGATGGCTCACAGGCCACTTAAAGAACTCTGCCAACCCACCGTCAGCGGACAGCCCAGCGACACACATGCTGTTACAGGTTGCTTGTGAACCGCGTACGCACCAGAAACACGCGCCGCAAGTGCGGACATTGTTGACGACAACCCTGTCGCCGACCTCGACTCCGGTTGCACCATCGCCGAGTGACTCGACGTGACCAGAGATTTCATGGCCTAGGATGAGTGGCATTTCCTGCCCGCTGATCGGATTCGGCCCGTCGTGCTGCGTCCAAAGCGGACCGTACTGCCACTCTTCGATGTCCGTGGCGCAGATCGAGGTGTTGGTGATTCTCAGGCGCGCCTCGCCTTCACCGGGAGTTGGCTCCGGGATGTCCTCGATACGAATGTCTTTGTTGCCGTGTATTCTCAGCGCTCTCATGATGCGGAAATTGTCGCACATCGAAACGTTCGAGGTACTCGTATGGGTAGAATCACCCGTTGAAGCAACCTAATGCCTTTAAGGAGCAAGAGGCCGTGAGACCCGCTGCAAAGATAACCCGAATCGAAGTCACGACATTCGCGCACGAGATTGAGAACGTCAGCAAAGACTACAACACGTTCAACATGGTGTATGAGGACGGGGCGAAGCTAAAATCCGGCGGCGGCATCCTATCGATATACACCGATCAGGGAGTGGTAGGTGAGTATCCCGGTGCTGGAGGCAACGCACTCGCAGACATCGAGACCGTCGCGCCTTACCTGATCGGGAAAGACGCGATGCAGCGCGAGGTTCACTACAACGCGATGAAACGCGGCTTGCGTCACACCGCGGCACTCGGATTAGGAATCGTTGACATCTGTCTGTGGGACATCGCCGGCAAGATCTACGAAGCGCCTTTGTTTCAACTCCTCGGCGGTGAGCGCAAACCGTTGCCCGCTTACGCGTCGACGTTGCACGGCGATGAGAACGGCGGATTGACAACGCCGCAGGATTTCGCCGACTTCGCGGTGATGTGCAAAGAGATCGGATATCCCGCGTTCAAGATACATGGGTGGGGGCTCGCCGGTGAGAACATTCAACGGGAGGTCGACAACGTCCTCGCCGTTCGCGACGCGGTCGGTTCAGACATGGACCTCATGATCGATCCTGCCAACGAAGTCAAGAACTTCGGCGATGCACTAAAACTCGGCAAGGCCTGCGACGAGGCCGAATTCTTCTGGTGGGAAGACGTCTACATGGACGGCGGTGTATCTACATTCGCCCACCGAAAATTACGCCAACTCATCAAGACTCCCCTCCTTCAAACTGAGCACATCCGCTTGCCGGAACAGCACATGAACTTCGTCATCGCCGACGGCACAGACTACGTGCGTGTCGGAGCCCATGAAGATGGCGGGATCACCGGCGCGATGAAGATCTTCCACGCTTGTGAGAGCGTCGGTCTAGACGTCGAGACGCATGGACCCGATCCGGCACATCGACACATCATGTCGGCGGTACGCAACACCAACTACTACGAGCTCGGGCTGGTGCACCCCAAAGTAAGAACGAACAAACCCCCGATCTGGGTCAACTACTCCGACAATCTCGACACGGTCGACGAGAACGGCTGCGTCTACGCACCAACCGGCCACGGCATCGGCGTACCCCTAGACTGGGACTGGATCAACGCACATAAGACGGGGACGCGCGTGTTGGCGGAGGCGTGAAACACATTGGTCATTCCCGCGCAGGCGGGAATCCATGACGCACAGGATGGACAGTCGGATCACCGATTTGAACCTGATAACCGCCACTGGTATGGAAGGGTGGTGCAATAGCCGATGATCTTGATAGGGGTCATTCTGCTCGTCGCCCTCATCTGGACCGTCGTCGACTATCGCAGATACTTAAGCCGCTACAACGTCGAGATGACCTACGGGCAGTTCCTCAAGTCTTACTGGAACCGGATCTGGCGGTCGTGAACGACATGGGTTGGGCGCGAATGCGGAGGGCTAGGCGCGAGGGGCGGTTGAAAAACCAACGTCACTCTCGCGCACCAGTTTGTCACCTGCACTCGTAGGGGCAATCCCTTGTGGTTGCCCTGGGACAGGGTCGGGCACGCCAAGCAGACCGCGGAGATTCCGTACCAAATCAACGCCCAGATGACAACGTGATGTTTTCCGAACGAGGATTCGCGGCATCAATGGACGCGCGTGAAGCGACACACCTAGACCTGTAATCCTGCGCCGATCAAACGGGTTGACGCGCTCGGCGTACCCCACGTTACCTAGGGCAACCACAAGGGATTGCTCCTACGGGAACACATCAACTCCGCAACGTCCATCCCCTTCACATCCAATTCCCCTAACCCCTTTGCTCCCCTCATAGATCACAGCCCGAACCGTTGAACTGCGGGCCTCACCCGGTTCGAACATCATCGACATGAATTCATCGCTACCCGGCTCCGGCAAACCGCTGGGCAAGTTCGCGAAGGGCTCCAGGCCGACGTTATAGGTGTGCTCGTGCAGATTTCAGTTTTTGTCAATACAGGATTGCCAAAGGCAATTCTGCTGGCACAATATTGGGATGTAATGCCATTCAATTGCTGAGATCTAGCCAGCGGGCGAATGCACTCTGATGCCAACTAGTCACTCACTAATCAAATCCCCTTGGAAAGATCGACTGCTGCACTTGGCGAGTTCGGCGCGTCAACGGGTCGTTGCAACTGCCCCACATATCACACGTGACGCGTTGGTGGAGTTTATCGGAGCGCTTCGACATCCCAGTCAAGTCCAAGTCGTTATCGGAACGACCTTGTCGTCCTCATCAGTTGTGCACGGTTCACTTGATCTCGATGCATTGAAATGGGCGTGCTCTGAACTACCTCGGTTGCGATTGAAACACATTCCTCGACTACATGCCAAGATTTATATTGCGGACGATGCTACCGCCATCATAACTTCGGGCAACTTGACGATGGCTTCCTTGGTCCATAACAACGAGTACGGCGTAGGCATCTTTGACCGGGAAACCGTCGCCGCAGTCAAACGCGATCTTGACTCATACATTTCACTCGGCACTGAGGTCTCCTGTGATTCGGTGTCCATTCTTGCTAACTTTGCTAAGCAGATACCGACTGTTGAAGCGCATAACCAAGATGAAGTCGTTCAACCTGCCATGGACGAATTCGACGATCTGGTGCGCGGTCTGCGAGGAAATTCCAGCGAAAGTAGAACTGCAATCTTCGCCCGAACCGTCCAATACGCATTGCTCCATGGGCCTATGAAAACTACCGACATTCACGAGAAGGTCAAAGACATTCATCCTGACCTTTGCGATGACAACGTCGAGCGTGTGATCAACGGTGTCAGATTTGGTAAACGTTGGAAACACGATGTGCGAAATGCACAACAGACGCTACGTAAACGCGGTCAGATCACCCGCGACGCCGGCGGGACTTGGCGGCTCATCTAGGCGCATGAATTGTCCGAACGTAGCTTGACACGTTCCTTGATGCTGCCTTAAGCTAGCTCGCCTAATCCACAGCGGGTTTGAACTTTTCCGCTCGCAACGCTAAGTACTAGGAGAAAATGTCGTGGCTTACACGTTTTGCGACTACATGCTGGATGCGCTCAGCGACCTCAGGCAATATGAGGATGACCCAGCAACTAAACAGGCCCTGTTCGCTGCGATTCACGCGTTCATTGACGAGCATCGTCGCCATTCTAGATTAACGCCTAATCTAGAGACGCGCGTCATCGACATGGTCTCTGACCCCGACGACGAGGATGAAATCAACAGCGTGATCGCCGGACCATGTGCGGCAATGCCAAGTCCCCTGCTCGCGGAAACAAAACGACCGAGTGAAATCGTCGCAAATCAGATCATGGACGATCTCGGATTAGACCTGCTGAAGCAATACGCTCCATCCCCTAAGCCCGGACCTCCACCATCCCCTCCTCGCTGATTCCAATAACCCCTTTAGTACCCTCGTAAACCACAGCCCGCACCGTCGAACTTCGAGCCTCTCCCGGACTGAAGATCATCGATGTCGATTCGTCGCTACCCGGCTCGGCCATACCGCTCGGCAGGCTAGTGAATGGCTCCAATCCCACGTTGTAGGTGCGCTTGTACCACGGATACCCGCTGTGACCGCCGAACACCTGCCAGTACCAGAGGTATTTGAACACTTTGCTATTCCATCTCAGCCCAAAACCGACACCACGATCCGGATTTGTCACGGCGTACCAACCATCTGAGAGATTGTTGAAGGAAAGGTAGTCAACCAACCGATCCGACTTCGGCGGAAAAACGGTTAGATCGACGCTTGAACCGTCATGAGCTTTGGCGGACGGCCAAGACCCTGATTGATCGGGCATCAATCGTGAACCGGGTGGCACATCACCATCTGGAGATTCAGGCACGATGAAGTCACCACCGGCGAAATCCAAGATGCAGTTAGGCGTCAGGAACGGATCACCGAGAGCGACATGTTGCCCCCATTGCGCGGGCGCAGGCTCCTCCGCCTCGTTAATCAGCGTGTCCGTAACGGTTACAACCGGTGATCCAGTTTCGAGAGTGACCCTCTTCTCGATCCAGAACGGCGTTCGGACGGCACGTACCGAAAATTTAGCCGAGACGCGTTCTGCCGAATCTTCAACGATCCGAGCATCCCAGGGCATCATGTTCGTCTCGTTGTGCTGCCCGATCTCGGCACCCATATAGTCTTGCTCGAATCCACCAGTGGGTGCGATCGTGTTCCATCCTCCGATGTAGAGATCGTGGAAAATGCCTTCGCCCCAGCCAGTCGAAGGCACCCATAACGCTTGGTTTCGAACGCTCCATGGAGTTCGCCACATGAAATCTGTATCACTCGGTTTGTGCACCATCTCGAAGATGTCCGCGCCTTTGTCGGCGATGATGCTCAAACGGAGCAGTTCGTTCTCCATGACCACGGTCTTGAGCCCGCGATACGTCCATGAGTCGGATATTCGGCATCCATGCGTGCGTTCGTCTTGATAATGCATATTCCTTGGCTCCCGGGATCGACAGTCGCGTCATCGTATCGTCGCGCATTGTAGCCTATCGCCAACCGGAATCGAATCGCCGGACAACCTGTCCAAAGCCCCGCTTGGAACCATTAGCCATACTCCTCGTCGTATCGTCGGCGTTCGCTCACTCTTCATGGAACTTGATGGTGAGGCGGGCGACGCGACCGGCCGTCACGACTGGATTGATGGCGGTTGTGTCAGCGATATTGGTATTGCCGTTGGCGATCTACCTGCTTGTCGTCGACATGCCCGGGCTAATCGGCTGGGGCTTTATCGCCGCAACTATCGCCCTCCACATCTGGTACTTCGCCACGCTTGGGTACGCCTACAACACGGGTGATCTTTCGATCGTCTACCCGGTGGCGCGCGGTCTTGGGTTGGCGATAATCCCGATCCTCGGCGTGTTTGTCATCGGAGAGTCGATGTCCTGGATAGCGGCCCTCGGCGCCGTTTCGATCGTGGCGGGCATCGTATGTATCTCGATATCCGACATCGAACCCGCCACGATCAAACGAACCGGACGATCGTGGCTGTTGTTCCTCAAGAATTGGCGGGTCATCAAACGATTCCGTCAGTTGATGCGCCCGGCATGGCTTTTAGCGATTTTGACTGGAGTGTGCATAGGCGTCTATTCGGTTGTTGACGCGCAGGGCGTGAAGCATGTCCAACCCGCGCTGTACATGTTTTTCCTGCAACTCGGGGGTGGGATGGGAATGATCGCCATCCAGTCCAGACTGGAGACAAAAGAAGCGTTTATCGACGAAGCGAAACGCCATTGGAAGATCCTGATTTTCGGTGGCCTGCTACAGTTTGCGGCGTACACCCTCGTCTTGACTTCGCTCACGTTTTCGCCCGTCAGCTACGTCGGGCCGCTCCGGGAGATCTCGATTTTGATCGCTGTGGGTTACGGCGCGATCGTGTTGAAAGAAAAGGTCACTCCAATCCGTGCATTGGGTGCCTTGTGCATCGCAGGGGGCGGAGCGACGATTGCGCTCGCTCCCTAGAACCAAGAATTATTCGATCGCGGACGGTGAGTGCTGACGCAAACGGCGTCTCAACTCCTTGTGATTTGGCACGATCCCTTCCACGATGCGCCAGAAATCGGCCGAGTGATTTAACTCGATCAAGTGCGCTAGTTCGTGGACCACTACGTAGTCAATGAGGCTGTCATCAAGCAGTATCAAACGCCAATTAAGGTTTATAGATTGCTTGCCGCTACAACTTCCCCAGCGTCGTTTGGCGTTGCTCAACTTGAGTTGTTTCGGTGCAACGCCCATAAGCTTCCCGAACTCGTCAACGCGTGTCTTAAGGTGATCCCAGGCCTCTTGACGGTACCAGTCAATCACTAGGCCCCGGACATAATGCGATTTCTGATCCTGTTCCATGCCGGGAGGGATCATCACCTCTACGGCATCGCCCTCAAGCGATTTGACGACCGTCGAGGGAAGATCTCTGCCCGGATCGTCGATATCCCGCTCCCGAACGGTCAATTGGACGATTCTGCCGCGCAACATCGAGGTGCCACCGTCCGCCCAGTCTCTCACTCCACCTAGATCCTCTGGGTCTCCTCGATGCTTCATCATCCATTCGGAACGCTTGATGAGGAAATCATCGATGTCGCCATCCGACATCGTATGCGGAACCAGCAGTTTGAATCCGAGTTCCGGATCTACTTGCAGCTGGATGGTTCGACGGCGACGAACACTCCGCTGCAAGGTGTACTGGATATCTTCACCGTTGATGCTGATGGTGCGCCGATCCACGGATATCCGAGGCGAACGGGTACGAGATATAGGCATCGATAGCTGGGGCTGCTCGCCTTGACGAAGATCGCCCGCGACACTTTCGTCGCGGGCGGCGATTGCTGGTGGAGACGGGGGAGGGTCGAACTCCCCGTCCAGAAAGTTTCCCGTCAAAGCTTCTACGTGTGTAGCCGTTGGTTGCATTAACCGCTTCCGGACGATGCCAACGGCGTCCGCCCATGGTCGCGGTTGCCGGTTGCCTTTGGACACGCTACCGGCGTTGCGCATCCGCACCTCAGATATTCGGCGCCCGATAGGTGCCTCTGAGAACAACTCCTACCGGACGTCGCTACTGATTAAGCAGCAGCGAGGGCGACTTCTCGTTCGCCGTTTGTGTTTTTGCCCGTTTTAACGTGGGCAGGCACCACGACACGCAACCTTGCGGTACGCTCCCTGTCGAATCCACTCGTCCCCTTACAACTAAACAGTATATCTCGCTTTGAAATCGATGTTTTAGACTCATCTCTTCCCATCTAACGCGCGACCCGACTCTGTTTGTCAAGCGCGATTCGAGAGCAACCCATGGACGAACGTATCGAGATAAATCGTCGCAACTGGAACGAACGCACTCCCATCCATGCATCGGAGGGCGGATACAATGTCGACGGATTCAGAGCAGGTCGTATCACCTTGACTGACATCGAGATCGATGAGATGGGAGACGTTTCTGGCAAATCGTTGCTCCATCTCCAGTGCCATTTCGGGATGGACACGATGTCTTGGGCGCGCCTTGGAGCGGATGTCACAGGAATCGATCTGTCCGACGCCTCAATCGATCTGGCAAAGGAATTGAACGCTGAACTCGGTCTGGGCGCGCGATTCATCCGATCCAACGTCTACGACTTGCCGTCTGCGTTGGATGAAGAGTTCGACATCGTTTACACCGCGCTCGGCGCGCTGTGTTGGTTGCCAGACTTGGCTATGTGGGGACAGATAATCGCTCGATTCCTCAAGCCGGGTGGCATGTTTTACATGCTTGATGAACACCCTGCGGGACGCGTTTTCGCAGTCTCGGAAGGTTCCGATGGGAGTTTCGATCTGGCACCGCGTCATTCGTATTTCCCAGATCCAGATGGGATGCTCGAAGAAGGCGAACGAAATTCCTATGCCGGTTCTGGAACGATCACTAGTCCAGTCTATGAATGGCAACACAGCCTCTCGGAAATCGTCAACGGATTGATCGGCGCGGGACTGAAGATCGAGTACATGCACGAATTTCCGTTCTCGTTCTTCCGAGTTTTGCCGCAGATGGAACTGCGCGACGGATGGTGGAGACTTCCGAAGTACGACGGAAACATTCCGTTCATGCTTTCGATTAAGGCCATAAAGAGACTGGTTAATGGATAGCAAGTTCGAAATCATACGTAGCAATTGGAACGAGCGGACACCGATCCACGCCGCATCGAGTTTCTACAACGTCGATGGCTTCAAATCGGGCGACATCACGCTGACCAAAACCGAGATCGAAGAGATGGGTTCTGTTGCGGGCAAATCATTGCTACACCTGCAATGTCACTTCGGGATGGACACTATGTCCTGGTCAAGGTTGGGGGCCAACGCGACTGGCGTCGATATATCCGACAACGCCATCGAGTTGGCTCGTGAACTGAACGATGAACTGGGTCTAAACTCGCGCTTCATCCGCTCCAACATCTACGATTTGCCGGACGTTTTAGACGAACAATTCGACATCGTCTACACTGCAATCGGCGCGTTGTGCTGGTTGCCGGATATGGCTGGTTGGGCGCAGATAGTCGCTCGTTATATGAAGCCCGGAGGCACCTTCTACATCCTTGACGGACATCCGGTCTCGCATATATTCGAGCCCGTGGAGTCGCCGGATGGGGCCATCGAACTGAAACCCTGTCACTCGTATTTCCCGAACCCGGAAGGGATTGCCCACGATGGTGGCGGTTGCACCTACACCGGTTCGGAAGTTCTCAAAACGCCGTCGCACGAATGGCAACACAGCATGTCCGATATCGTGAACGCCATCATTGACGCGGGACTCAGGATCGAATTTCTGAACGAATTTGCGGTTTCTGAGTACCGCGCCTTCCCGCCGATGAGCCTCCATGATGATGGATGGAGACTTGACAAGCATCATGGCTCGATACCGTTCCTATTCTCGATCAGAGCGACCAAGTGATCACCATTACCGCGTTGCGAGTTCGTAGTACCCGTAAACCCCCAACGTAGCCGCGTCGTATTCGACGTTATTCGTTACCCACCAAGAGATCGCCAGAGCAATCAACAAACCGACTGTGGAAGCGACGGCGACACGCGATATATCGGCCTTTTTGAAGTACGTGCGGACTGTAGGCGCGCCGAAAATGTAAAAGTCATCTTCGATGTCGACAACCCTCCTCGGGCCTACAAAGGACCCCATCGCGGCCCCTGCGATCAAGCCCCCGACGTGGGCACCTTGGTCGATTCCGGGCGCGATCAATCCAAAAACGATATTGATCACGAGCACGATGGCGAGGTTGACGATCACGGGGTTTACGGAAGCGCCGAAATCTTTGCGGTTGCGCAACAGAAACATGCCGTATGCGCCGACGAGGCCGAATATCGCGCCGCTGGCCCCGACACTCAAAGTAGGAGAGACAAGGTAACTTACCGCGACTCCGCATACCCCCGCCACTACGTAGGTGGCCAGATAAGCCCATCGACCGAATTCCAGTTCCAACCTAGGTCCGAAAATCACCAGCGCAAATGTATTCGCCGCGATGTGGAACATCCCCGCGTGCAAAACGATCGGATAAAACAGCCGATACCAATCCCCTGCCTGAATCGCCGGACCAAACTTGGCACCCCACCGGTATAGGTTTACTGTGTCTGACGACCCGCCTGTGATGGTGAGGATCAGAAACATTGCGACGTTGATCGCCACCAACAGCCAAGTCACAGGACTTTTACGAAACGCTGTCAAAATCCCACCGAACGGTTGGCTTTGCTGTGGTTCATCGCCTATCATCGATCGTCTTGTGTACTCAATTGCTCAATGGTCCCAAAGATACTAGTCAACAGTGCTAGTTGAGATTCTATCGTCAGCGTTCCGTTATGAACTTCTGTAGTTGTGAAATGCCGAACCTCATTCTAGAAATTGACAACCTTGGCGTCATTGAGTTAGTACGTTACAAGTAGTAAGATTGAGAACTCGTATCACAGATCCTTCATTGAAGACTCCCAGCTAGCGTAACCGATCGAGTAGACCGATAGGTTTCATGGAGATACGCCGATGGCAATAGAAATAGTCGAAGTCGATCCAGAAGAAATGCACCGCACTGCTCTTCTTAACAGGGCCAAAAGTCCTCACGTGCGAGCTTTGTACGAGGCGATGTTTTCGCTAAACCCGGGTGAAGCGAAAGCTGTAATTGCCGAGGCAGGTGAAGAGCTGTCGCAGATCCGAAACATGATCGCTCTTTGCGCAACACGCGCAAACCTAGAGTTGCAGATAGTCGTCGATCGCGTCACCAATCGCGTTCTTTTCACGCACAAGCCTGCTGGATCCGTGAAAAATTCTCCGGCAACACCTTCTATAAGTTCGCGGACTCCAGAGGAACAGGCGGCATTGGTCGAGCGACGCGAAAGAATCCGGGAAGCAGCGCTTGCCCTCGGAAGAGAGCGTCCTCAAGTCAGTGCACAGGAAGTCGTCGACTACATGCGAGACAACGGCATTCAACTAGACGTGCCTCGACCCACCACAGCCGCAAGCGCAGTAATGCGCAACATGCCAGAATTCGACCGCATCGGCCAAAGTCGTTTCACTTATCTAGGTTAGCCCAGTCAAATCGGGACTTCTGAAAGACTACCGTCATTCCCGCGCAGGCGGGAATCCAGAGCGGAGGCAGTTGGCGCGGAGCTGAGACTCTACGTTAATTCGCTTTGATCACATCCAACGGCGGCACTTCGTCAATTATTCCGCGATCAGCCGCTAGACCGAATAGTGTTTCAAGCGCGGCTCGGCCCTCGTCGCCCATGTCGAGCGTGTCGTCGTTGACATACATCCGAACGAATCTCCGCCCGTCCTCTCGATCAATACCGCGTCCGAAACCGAGGGCGTAGTCCAACGCCTCGTCCTCGTTGGCATGAGCGTACTCGATCGACGATTTGAGCGCATTCGTGATCCGTTGGCCCAACTCATCCCCTAGTGATCTGTTCACAACGTCCAACCCGAGCGGAATGGGCAGTCCCGTCTCCGCGAACCAACGCCTACCTAAATCCAACAGCGATTTGAAACCGCGTTTTTCAAACAGTATCTGACCCTCGTGCAACAATATCCCCGCGTCCGCCACGCCCGATCGCACCGAGTCTTCAATCTCGTCGAAATCAAGAAACAGAGGCTCGAACTCATCCGGACCGAAGATCTGAAACAGCATCCACGATGTCGTAAATTCTCCTGGCACTGCGATGGTGCAACCGCGCAATTCTGCCAGATCCAGATCATCACGTACCGTCACAACGACCGGGCCGTAGTTGCGGCCCACTGAGGCTCCGCACGACATGATCCGATACTTGTCGGCGATCTTGGGATAATGCGCGGCGGAAATCGCCGTTACGGGCAACTCGCCGGTCTCTGCCAAGACATTGAGCGACTGAATGTCGACCATGTGATGACCAATTTCGTAACCATCGATCTGAACGAAACTCTTCGCCAACCCGTAGAACATGAACGCGTCATCGGCGTCAGGGCTATGACCAAATACGATTGTCTTCCGATCAAGCAATCTCAACCTCACGGTCTTCGCTGAAATCCAACGACTTGAGCATGTATTGACATTTTTCGCTCCAGAACTGCGTCTCGCCGTTTGCCATCGCCACCATTCCCGAAAGTGTGAAACGCGGTATTTGTGCTGTAGTAAATCCCATTCGCTCGTACAACTTTATGGCGCGGCGGTTGTCTACACCTACCGACAGGGAAACTGCTTCGTGACCGTGGGCGATTGCCAATATCGTCATCTCCGCCAGCATCCGGGCACCGATGCCCTGCGATCGTAGATCATCGCGCACCCAGAGGTCCTCGACGTATGGATAAGATTTGCCGATGTGCTGCTTAGGCGTGCCCGTCGGACCTTCCCATAGAAGCATCCCGTGACCAACAGGCGAATCGCCGATCCAAGCGATCAAATACACCAGCATCCCATCGTCTTGCAGCCGCAGTCTGCTGCGATGCGTAGCCAGATTTCGCGCCGGGTTGAGTTTCGCCGCGACGACATTCAACTCGGTGCTTCGAAGCGGTCGAACCTCGATGAGGTGAGACAGATCGCCGGTACTCCCAATGCCCGGCGCAAGTTTATCGACCAACTTCGTCAGAGCTCTTGTGCCGGCGCGAATCATGCGACCGCGGCGGGCACAGAGACCTCGCGGTCGAACTCGCGAACGATCTCGTAGTTGGTCAGTCTTTGCGCCGGCCTGAATCCAGCCTCCGATATCAACGCACGAACTTCATCCTCTGTGGTCCGGTTGTAGAAACCGGCGGCTAGCATCACGTTCTCGTCGAACAGTGTCCCGCCGAAGTCGTCGGCCCCAAAATGCAGCGCAACTTGGCCGGTCTTGCGTCCTTCAGAGAACCATGAAGCCTGAATATGAGGAACATTGTCGAGGAATATGCGGCTAAGGGCGATGATCCGGATGTAGCGATTAGGCCCTGCTTCTTCTTGGACTTGCTTGCCCAAAGCCGTGTTTTCCCGTTTGTACGACCACGGTATGAACGCCGTGAAACCGCCGTCGTTGGATTCGTTGGCATCCGCGGAATCTTGAACGTCGCGGATGTGTTGCAGAGTTTCGACGATCTCTTCGTCCGTCTCGACGTGGCCATACATCATCGTCGCGGTAGTTTTGAAGCCAACCTCATGGGCCGCTTCATGTACCTGATTCCACTGCTCCCAAGTGTCCTTTGGCGCGAATCGCGATACGATCTTTTTGACCCGGTTGCTGAGTATCTCCGATCCGCCGCCAGGCATCGTGCGCTGTCCTGCATCCCAGAGATCCTGCATCACCTCGCGAGGGGATTTGCCCGACACATCGCACATCTGCCAGATCTCAGGAGCCGACCAGTAGTGCGGCATCACGCCCGGGTATCGTCGGACCGTCTCGCGAACCATCTCCAAATAGTACTCGTACGGCAGCGCATCATTCAATCCGCCCTGCATCAACACCGTCGTCACTCCCTTGTCCGCCGCTCGGCCTACTTTCTCCATAATCTGCTCCACCGAGTACGTGTACGCCGAGGGATCGGACGGATCCGTACGGTAGAAAGCGCAAAAGGAGCAGTAGGCATCACAGAGGTTGGTGTAGTTGAGATTCGTGTCGATAACGTACGTGACCCGATCAGGGGCGTTGTGAAGATTTTTGACGTGCGTCGCTAGAGGCGCGAGTTGCAAGAGGTCGGCATCACGTAGCAGATAAAGACCCTCATCGAAATCGATTCGGTCGTTTCGCAACACCTTGTGGCGTATCTCGCTGATCATCGCTCGTGAACTCCAAACCAACTAGCTATCCGGTGAGTAAGGTACCACCTCGGGACGCCATTCCGGAAGCGCATAGAGTCGAGACCGAAACTCGTCAATAGCCGCCAACTCTGTATCGCCTAGCTCGTAAGTGAAGCCGCCGATATACGCGGTTACATCTTCCGCCGACATACCGGGTATTGTGACTCGGTCCGCGATTTCTTGCAGATGAGACATGCCGAATGAGAATGAGCGGTGCAACGTCTCGGCGAATCTCCCGAGTTCGGGTTCCGTCGCGTTTCCGCGGGCGACCCACCGCGCGAACACAAACGGTAGGCCAGTTAAACGTTTCCACTCCAATGATAAATCGTAGACAAATGGCCGTTCATCACCTCGATAAACCTTCCTTAACGCAGGATCGCCGATGAGAAGCTCCGCCTCGCAATCGTCTTCTGGACCGCGCAACGATACGTCACTAACGCCCCAATGATCGTTGAACAGTATCCTCAAGAGTTGCACGGAAGTAGACGTGTGTCCCGTAACAGCGACAGACTTTCCGGACAACTCCTCAACTGGCACATCGCTGAACAGAAGTACGCTCCGAGCGGGACCGTCGGTTGCGACACCCAAACCACCCTCTACGATGTCACTCCTCATCCTAAGCACCTCGGCGATCGGCAATGGCCCCGCATCCAACTTGCCATTCTGCATCGTTGCCGCCATGTTCCGAGGAGGCAACTCCACCAAATCGAACCAGTCGCCTTCAAAGCGTGCGTAGAACGGCGCCGAATTCAGATATGGCATATATCCGATACGCCAGCGGGGTAAGAGATCGTTGGGCATCGCCTCGGAGCAGATCTCAGTTGTAGACGGTAATCTCGTTGTAGAGTGCGTCCCGCTCCACAGGTACGCGCCCAGCGTCTTTGATGGATGCCACCATCTTCCCACGCGCCCTGCCTTCAGGCGAATCCGCGAGCGCGGCGTGGGCGATGCGCTCCTTGCCGATCGTGCCATCAAGGTCATTGGCGCCGAAATTCAAACCCATTCCGGCCGTCGCTTCGCCGAGCATTACCCAGTAGGCCTTGATCGCCATCACGTTGTCCAGCACCAATCTCGACGCCGCCAACATCTTCAGGTCATCCATCGGCGGCGTATGCCGGGGGCGCAGCTTCGTATAGCCGACTTGGTATTCGAGCGGTATCAGCGCTAAGAAACCATCAGTTTCATCCTGCAGCTCCCGCAACAAGATCAGGTGGTCTATGCGCTCCTTGAAGGTCTCCACATGCCCGTAGAGAATCGTGCAGTTGCTCTTGATACCCATTCCATGGGCGATGCGATGAATTTCGAGCCAACGGTCGGCCTTCGCCTTGCCTGGCAACAGCAACTTGTGAATACGGTCCGAGAAGACCTCAGCACCGCCGCCGGGCATCGATGACAGACCCGCTTCCTTGAAGATCGCCAGAGATTCTTCCGGCGGCACCTTCCAACGTCGCCAAAAATAGTCGATCTCTGACGCTGTGAATGCCTTGATCTGCACGTCCGGGCGAGCGTTGTGAAGCTCGCGAATCATATCGACGTAGAACTCGAACGGCCACGTCGGGTGGTGTCCTCCAACGACGTGCAACTCTTTGATATCGCCTTCCAGATGCCCCAGCATCTCCTCCATCGTCATCTCGTACGCTCCCTCTGCGCCTGGCTTCTTGGCGTAGTCGCAAAACTTGCACGAAAGGACGCAGATGTTAGTCGGGTTGAGATGGCGGTTTAGAACGAAGTAGACCTTTTCGCCTGAAGCCTTACGCTTGGCATAGTCGGCCATCAAACCTACAGCAGCGAAGTCGTCGGTTTCGAGGATTTGGACACCTTCGTCGGCAGTCAGTCGATCACCCGCTTGAACCTTCTCCCAAACCGGCTCTAGCACTGGATCGGAGATCAGGATTTCGGGAACTGCGACGTGACCGTTGCTGCCAATGCCGGTCGTCGGGTGTGTCGCCACCGCGTCTGCGACTGTGGTTGCCATCGCCATATGCGGACCGCTTTCTTGAATGACGGTGAATGCGAAATCTCGCTGCTTCTATTCTCATTCTCTATCATCGCGCTAAACTGGTCCCCGCGTGGACTTCGTGCCGCGCTTCGAATCGCCTGAACTCACCTTCGCCACGCGTCTAGAACAACGCGCGTTCCGTTCGTTACCATCAGAAGCAGAAGCCCATTGGTCGACGAGGATCTTCGAGGAATTCGGCGAATGCCTGAAACACTACCGCACACACAGAAGCGAATCGACGATTTGTTTGATCGTTTGAACGATCTGTCTTGGCATCAACTCGGTTACCCCACCAACCAATGTTTCGATTACTCGCCACTGTACCCTCTACTACAGCACAGCGCAAACAACGTTGGCGACCCGTTCCACGACAGCCTTTACCGTGTCAACACCCACGAATTCGAGCGGGAAGTCATCACGACCTTCGCGAATCTGATGAGACACTCCCCCGACGAGACGTGGGGCTACGTGACTTCGGGCGGCACTGAGGGGAACATGTACGGCCTCTATATTGCTCGAGAGATGTTTCCCGATGCCGTCGTCTACTTCTCGCAGGACACTCACTACAGCGTCCGCAAGAACCTTCGCGTGCTCAACTACCGCAACATCATGATCCGCAGCCTCGAAAACGGCGAGATCGACTACGACGACCTCCGAGAGACGATTCGCATCAATCGCCATCTGCCGGTAGTAGTGATGGCCAACATCGGTACGACGATGAAAGGCGCGGTAGACAATCTCGACAAAATCCGCGATATCTTCGACGAACTTGCGATCTCCAGCAGCTACATCCACTCCGACGCGGCCCTTAGCGGCATGATTCTGCCCTTTGTCGATGATCCGCAACCCTACGGTTTCGATGCCGGCATCGATTCGATCGCCATCAGCGGGCACAAGATGATCGGATCGCCCCTCCCAAGCGGTGTCGTTCTGACCAAGAGCGACTACGTGGGGCGAGTCGCCAGATCTATCGAGTACGTCGGCGCCATGGACACCACACTTTCAGGATCCCGCAACGCCATAACACCCCTGATGCTGTGGTACGCATTTGAGCAACACGGCCTGGAGGGCTTTCGCGGAATCGTCCACGAAACATTGAACGTCGCACAGTACGCGGTCGACAAGTTCAACGAGAACGGCATACCGGCTTGGCGCAACAAAAACTCCATCACCGTCGTCTTCCCACGTCCCGCCGACACGGTCGTCAACAAGTGGCAGATGGCCCCCTACGAGAACGTCGCACACATCATCACCGTACCCAACGTAACCCGCGAGAAGATCGATGCCGCGGTCGCGGATTGCGTCGCAAACCCACGTACCACAAACTGACACAAGGAGACCAATTACCTTATGAAGCAAATCACCGTCAACGTAGAAAACGAAGTCGGCGTCATCGCCGGCGTAACTACTGTCCTATCCAAGAACGGCATCAACATATTGAGCCTCAGCACTGAGGTGATGGAAGATTCGGGCGTCATATTCATCACGACTGAAGACGAAGATCACGACAAGGCGCTGTGGTGGCTGGCAGATGCGGGATACAAAGCGATGACTGATGAGACGTTAGTTATCACCATGCCCGACGAGCCGGGCGCGCTCGCCAAAGTTGCAGAACGATTCCGCGACCACGACATCAACATCCAGAGCCTGCACATCATAAACCGAGCCCACGGCCACACCACAGTATCCCTCAGCACCGACAACCAAGACAAAGCGCGGGAGCTCGTGAAGGATCAAGTGGTTGAGATACCGCGATTTAGTTGCTGAACCCGGGTAGCGTATTGAGAGGCGGAAGTTGCACGATTACAGCTGCCAAATGCTGAGACACCGCCGCATCTTCGATTTGTTCCCGCGCCTTATCGCGTAGCAAATCCAGTTCAAAGTCAAACGGACGACGCGAGACCCACAACGGATTTTCGCGGTCGTGAGGACTGAACATTGCCACAAGCGGCTTGTCATATTGAGCCATCTGATGGCCTCCTGTCTGATGCCCGGCGTATCGTAACGAGCGATACTCGGGGTGTTTTTTTCCTTGTTGCGCCTACGGTGTTTAGTCCGTTACCGCGTTTCTACTCGCAACAGACGCTTCGCACGATCATTCCAGGGGCATGCGCGCTAATTCCAACATGCCATCCTCCATCAACTTCTTAAGCTGTGTCAATCGCATGTAGAGTGCCGTTTCACCCTCTGCATTGTGAGGCATTGGAACACCCAGATCGTAGAGCTCATTGTCAATGTGCCGCATCAATCTTTGGAAGCGTTCCATGTCTCTGGCATAGCTCGCAGCTTCAATGATGGCAATCACATCATTCGTCTTCGCCAGCAAAGCCACGAAGCGATAGCGCTCATGGTCTGAGACTGGCACGAAAGTCGGCTGAAGGTGCCGAGCAACCGCCGCTGTCTGTGCTTCTAACACTGCCTGTCGCGCCCTGTAAGACATGTAGTTGGCAGCCCCAATTATCAGCCAGATCGCCAATATCACAGAGAACACCATCGGGACGATGTTCTCGGAATCGTTCATGATTGCCAGCACTGGAGCAACGAAGATCGTGATGGGAAAGCAGATCGCCGAAACGAAGGCCCACTCCAATCCGTAATACTCGTAGACCACCACCACGTCCATTCCCAAGACAAACAGGAACCAAGCGGCTAGACATCTGCGACCACCCACTCTGAAACCTCCCTTGCGGCAGGGATAGCGACTTTTGAACCGCAGACGCTCTCTGAACTGACCAGCGAAGGGAGGCACGACTCGCATCCCTGCGGGCGAGCGGCCACCACGGCGGTTCGTGATATGTTCAGAGCATCATCGACAACAAGCCGATGGCAATCTGCGGTTCAGCGCGAAGTGTATCATGGGATTAACAATTGACAACAAGCGTGGGGAGTAGGCAATGGCGACTGTGGAACAGCCAGTCACAAGGTCGGAACTGCGTTAGGAACTAGATCGGCTACGCGACGAGTTCAAGTCGTATTACGCCACTAAAGCCGACCTGGCCCAACTTGAGATGCGGTTGACGATCAGGCTCACAGGCGTCATGATCACCCTTGCCGGCGTCATCATCGGAGTGTTGCGTTTCTGGCAATAGGAAGTGGACGTGCTGGGAAGAGCCACAACCAAAATCTCGCTTAAGAGTCCGAAGGCATCTTGGATAGCCCGAAGGGGAGTACGGGCGGTTAAACCTGGTTGCTACCGTATACAGTCCCCAAATCAAAGAGATATATAAAGCATGGACTCACTTGTAGAAGTTGTAGCAATCCTGCGTAATGAGGATCGCCAAGACTTGGTGGCGTTGCTAGCCGATGCGCGGGTGAATCTGGAATACCTAGATTACTTGATCTCAATGACTTCAGACGCAGAGCATGTTCTAACACATGCGTCCATTTATGCCCCAATATCTGCGTGCAAAGCATTGAGAGAACTTCCCGAGGGAGACAAAGACGCAATACTCGATGCCTTGCGAGAGGTATGGCCGCTTAACGAAGGGGGCGGTATCATCATACAGGGCATCTCGTACCACATCGACAAAGATTCGCTCACAGATGACCTTACGCATCTTTTTACAAGTCCTATAGGTTGGCAACGTGTCGACCGCACGATGGACAGCATCCGGGAATTATTGACGACTGCCTCAACTGAGGAACAGTGTCAAGGAGTGGGATTACTGTGCAGGGACGGCCTAGTTTCGATGGCCCAGGCTGTGTTTGACCCGATGCAGCATCCTCCGCTCCCTAACGACAAAACCGAAATCAGTAACACTGATGTAAAACGGATGATGGCTCGATATGTGGCTTCGGAGTGTTCCGGAGCGTCCAGCAAAGAAATTCGCAAGAGTGTAAACGCCGCGGTCGACCTCGCGAATAAGGTGACGCACGGGAGAACATCTGACTATCGTGACGCGGCCCTGTGCGCTCAAACTACATTTAATGTGATTGGTTTGATTGCGATCATATCTGGCAAGCGTGATCTAGATGAACAAGGGCAGTCCGTGGAGCCGAATGGTCATCAACAAAACGTCTCTATAAGCCGCCCATCCCGGAGTACGCCCCACACAATACCGACCACGTCGACCTCCCGCGTCTAGGCAGGCGCGCCGCGGCGCAGCTGAGACGAGGATCGTACAGCTACGATCGCCAACGCCGACCATGACTAAAACGCGAATAGGCTTGCGCCACGAATGGCAACTTAACAGCACGGTTGCACAGCAGATCGATGCGGGCGTGCAACAGCTTTGGTCGTGATAGAAGCATCAAATGAAGGGGAGTTAAAGGCGGCCTACACTGGCTATGTTGCCAACCCTACCTCCAATACTCCCCCCACTTCCGATCCACCAGCCGCACGACATCGGGATCCATCTCAAGCGGCTTCTGGTAGCCCGGCTTCCAAGTCGCATCAATCCCCATCACACCGCTATAGACAGGCGTTATCCCTACGAAATGCTGTTCAGTGAAGACCACGTCCAACGCGCAGTCGAACCGTGTGAATATCCCCCAGATCAACTCCACATCGTCATCGATATCTACATCTTCCGAGACCAGCACCACCGCTTTCAGCGACCGCGCCCTCGGATCCTTGACCACCCGTTCGATCAGGTCACGAGAGTTCGAGTAGCCGTCGCGCATCTGCAACATAAGGATGTTGTCGCAGATCAATCGATGATGCGTAACTGCTGACGACAGGTCTTTCGGATCGAATCTGAGTTGCGGGCCATCCACCACCTCCGGCTCGTGACCGTACCCGGTCGCATCCAGCACCATCTTAGAGCCGTGCTCGAACGCGTCGCCCGTAAAGTCCAAAGTGTCCTGCGCTGTCCTAGCCAGCAACCGGAAATCCGTCTCGACCCTGAAATTGCGAGAGACCGCCCGCGCGACCGATCTGATGTCGGATGGATCAGTCTGCGAATCTACTAACACCATCACCTTCGTCAGCGATAACTGTCCTTCGCCCAAAATCCCGAACGCCGCCTTCATCTGCTCACGCGAATATCGACTATCAACCGATACAACGAGCAGGTTGTGGAAACCCGACTCGTAGTACGACCACATGTCGCGGACTTCTTTACGCATCAATCTGATCAGAGGCTTCGTCGCCAACTGTGCGGCATCGCCCAACGCCCGGTCCTCTTGCGGCGGCTTGCCGACGACCGTCGCTGGGTAGACAGGATTTCGTTTGCGAGTAATAGTGCTTATGCGGAATACGGGGAAATCGGCCGCTTCCGAGTAGTGTCCGAAGTGATCCCCAAACGGACCCTCTAATCTCCGCTCTCCAGGCTCAAGCTGACCTTCAATCACGAACTCTGCGTGCGCCGGCACTCGAACATCCACCGCCTTCGCTCTGACCATCGGCGTCGGCTTGCCTCGCATAACACCTGCGAAGCCTGCCTCGTCGATTCCTTCAGGTAGCGGGATGATCGCCGAGAGTATCAGCGCAGGATCACCCCCAAGCGCCACGGCTACATCAAGCGGTTTCGATGACCGTTCAGCATCGACATGATGAAACGCTCCGCCCTTCTGGATCTGCATGTGCATACCGGTCGTCGCTTCGTCGTACATCTGCATCCGATAAACGCCCATGTTGTGAGCGCCCGTTTCGGGGTCCCGCGTCCTCACCAACGGCAACGTGATAAACCGCCCACCATCTTCCGGCCAGCACTTGAGGATAGGCATCCCAGACAGGTCAGGCCCGGACTCAACAACTTGATGCACCACTGGATTCAACGCCATGCCCGGCCGAACATTGAGCAGATTAAAGGCTGATCCTCGGTTTCGCCAAAGCGACGAGACCGATGGTGGGTTCACGTCTTCCAAGAAGCTGATCAATCCCTCGCCGATCTCCTCGGGATGACGACCCAAGCCGATCTCGATCCGCTCCATCGTCCCAAGCAGATTGATCGCCAATGGATAGGCCGCACCCTCAACATTCTCGAATAGCACGGCGGGTCCGCCTTCGCGCACCAACCGCGTCGCTATCTCCGTAACCTCCAACTCGGGATTGACCGGGACTGTGACCCGTTTCAACAAACCGCGCGACTCGAGGGCGCGCATGAATACCTGCATGTCGGTGAATGCCATGTCGACGATATCTAACGACCAGACCAGACCTTCATCAGATCGGTGTCGATCCCAAGGTGATAGAGGATGCGGCCCGCGATTATGTCAACCAAGTCGTCGATCGTCTCGGGGTTGTGATAGAAGCCCGGCGAAGCTGGCAGAACTATCGCCCCCGCCTCCGTCACCGCTACCATATTCCGGAGATGCACGAGGCTTAAAGGCGTCTCGCGCGTCAATAAAATCAACCTTCTACGCTCCTTCAACGTCACATCCGCAGCTCTCTCCATCAAGTTCCCAGACATCCCGTTCGCGATCCTCGCCAGAGTACCCCCGCTACACGGAGCGACCACCATCCCGTCAACATGGCACGAGCCGCTCGCGATATCGGCGGCCACATTCGCCGAGTGATGCCATTTGAAACCTTCACGGTCCGCCATATCGCAACCGAGCCAGCGCGAAAGTTCAGCAACATCAGCATCAACATCACCCGTCAGCTTCACACTCTCTTCAACCTCCAAGACCTGTGCGCCTGAACTCGTCACAACCAGATCAAGTTCGTGACCACTTCGCGCCAAGACCTGCAAAACCCTTTTCACGTAAGGGGCTCCACTCGCCCCGGATATGCCGACGATGTAACGAGCCATGGTGTCAAACAATCAGCAGTTCGTCGACAACGACGAAGATGGCGAACACCACCGCGATCACACCGTTCATCGTAAAGAACGCCATGTTCAACTTCGAAAGATCGTTCTCGTTTACTAGCGAGTGCTCGTATGCCAACAGTGCGCCGACGGCTACGATGCCCAACGCCGCGATCAACCCACCGTCTGCGACGAGAACGGCCAAAACTAGGAACGAAAGCGTCACGATGTGCAGTACTCGCGCGACCTTTAACGAAGCGCCAACGCCGAATCTCGCGGGTATCGAATGGAGTCCGTCCCTGCGATCCACCTCAATATCAGCGATCGCATAAAGGACATCAAACCCCGACACCCAAAACATCGCCGCGATACCGAGCAGCACAAACTCCAACGGCATCGTCCCTGTCATCGCGATCGACACTGCGGGCGGAACGATCACATACACCGCGCCGATGCCGAAGTGCGCCAGCCATGTGAAGCGCTTCAGGTACGGATACGTGAACGCCACCGCGATGGGTATCGGTGAAAGCATCAGCGCGAGCGGATCTAGCTGCCAAGCCGCCACGACGAACACCACTGCCGAAACCACCATATAGCCGATCACCTCCGGCTTGCCGATGATCCCTTTTGCCAAGGCCCGGTCGGCGGTCCGAGGATTGCGTCGATCGATCTCGGCATCGACCATCCGGTTAGCAGCCATAGCGAAAGTTCGCAAAGTCACCATCGCCACTATCACCCATCCGAACTTGATCCAATCCGGCCATCCATTCGCCACCATGAACGCCGCAGCGACCGCGAAAGGCAACGCGAAGATAGAGTGTTCGAACTTGATCGTTTCGAGGAATATCTGTAGACGGCGGAGCGGGTTCAACCCCGCATCAGAACCGCCGTCACGGTTTGCGTCGATGCTCAACAGATGCCTAACGGAAGAGGTGCGCGACAGTGCTTGCACCCGATTCTAACGGTTCTCATTTCCGTCGCCCGAACTCCCGCTCCAACGCTTCGCCGGTCAGCAACAGCATCGTCGGCCTGCCGTGCGGACACGATTGCGGATGCTCGCACTCCTGCAGCTGCCGCACGATCTCTTCGCAGCCCTCAAGCGTCAGTGAGTCTCCTGCTCTGACCGCTGCGTGACACGCCATCGTAGCCAGCAACCGTTCCGACCACGGCATCGCGTTCGAGCCAGATCCTTGACCATCTGGCTGCGACACATCATCCAACACTCTCAACAGCGCCTTCTCCGCGCCATTGGCATCAACCGCCGCCCGCTCAGCCAGGACCTGTGGCACCGCGCGGATTAAAACCGATCCCCCGCCGAACGGCTCGATATCCCAACCCGAATCAGTAAACCATCGCGCCCCTTCGCTATAGACGACCTGCCGTTGAGGAGACAACTCGACGATCTGCGGTGAGAGTAACATCTGCGACTCGCTCGCCTGCTGAGTCTGCTTCTCCCTCATCTCCTCGAACTTGACCCGCTCGTGTGCCGCGTGCTGGTCTATAAGGAACACACCACTCGCATCCTCGGCCACGATGTAAGTCATCTGTGCCTGCCCCAACACCCGCAAACCCGGCAAAACATCGCGATGACGAGCGTTCGAGGAACTACGCCCAGGTTGGCGCGGCCGACCCTCGGGCTTGACAACTCGTTGTGGTTGCTCAACTCCGACGGCGCTGGGCTGGGACGCATCAAATCCCGAGCCCACGTCAACCTCGGGCACCGCTCCGGCCCGGCGGCGCATTGCGAACGCGCCTTCTAACGAGGTCGTCAAGGACGACGCGATCCGCGTGTCTGAGAACTGTCTGACGGGTGCATGTTTGCCCAACACTTCTCGCACCGCATTCTCGATCACTGAGAACACCAGTCCTTCGCGTCGGAATCTAACCTCAGTCTTCTGCGGATGGACGTTCACATCCACATCGTCGAGCGGCGCATTGACCTTGACCAACGCCATCGGAAATCGCTTGTCTGGCAGATAGCCTTGATACGCACGTTCAACCGCATACGTCAGCCGGTACGACTGGACCAGCCGTCCGTTGACTGCGACCGTGATGTGCGTTCGACGCCCGAAGTGCAGGCTCGGCATCGCGATGGCGCCTCCCGCGCTGAACGCGGCACGCGGATCGGCGTAAAGATTCGTCAAACCGCTCGGATCTTTAACTCGATAAACGGCCGCCAACGCAGCGGCATCATCGAAATCGCCCGGAGCGGTCAGCCGCACTGCATTGTCAACAACCAACCGAAACCTGACGTCGCTCCTAATCAACGCCATCTGTCCCACAAGCGTCGCAACCCTCGCCGCCTCCGCCGACGGACTGCTCAAGAACTTCAATCTTGCCGGCACATTCCGAAAAAGTTGACGTACCGTGACCGACGTTCCGATCGGCGCGCCAGCAGCCAACACCTGCGGTTCCGATCCGAACGTTACATTGCATTCCGCACCGCTTTCAGCCTCCACATGCCGTGAAACCGCTGTCACGTCGGCAACCGCGGCGATCGACGGCAACGCTTCGCCCCGGAAGCCCAGCGTCGGTATCGCGACCAGATCGCTCGACTCATCCACCTTGCTCGTAGCAAACCGCTCAAACGCCAGCGTCAACTCATCCGACGGTATTCCATGACCATCATCGACGACACGTATCAGACTTCGACCGCCATTCTCCAACTCAATATCGATCCGGCTAGCACCAGCATCTAACGAGTTCTCGATCAGTTCCTTGACCACCGAAGCCGGACGTTCCACAACCTCGCCAGCCGCGACACGCGAAGCCAACGCGTCAGGCATTACTTTGATGGGCATGAGTTTAGCTTGTAACGACTTCGATCCAGTGATTTCCCTTTGAATCTAGATTAATCGCCTTCCACACTGCGTCCTGTTGTCATAACCGCCGTATCCGCGGCGCAAAAACCCACACAAGAAGCACTGATACAGCGAGAACGATCCCCGCAACCGCGAACGATGTCTGTAGGGTAGTCCGCTCAGCTAAGATTCCTAGCGGTATCGCGCCGATGGGTCGTAGACCAAAGTTGAGCATGTAGATGCCCATGACGCGGCCCCTGTGCTCCTCGTCGGTCTGCTCCAGCAGCAACGCTGAGTTGAGGGCCCTCCGACCCGAATCCCCGATTCCCAGCATCAACATCGCCACGATACCCACCAAGAACACCGTGATGTAGGTCGACATCAGGATCGCAGTCGCGGCTAACGCTCCCGCAGCGAGCAGGACTATCCCTCGTCTGACGTTCTCGGTTAATCCCGCAATGAACAACGACCCAAGCAACGCGCCGACTCCGATGGAACTCATCAATATGCCCAGTTGCGTCGGCCCACCTCCGAATATCAGGTCGACCTGCGCCGGCATCAACTGACGGAACGATTGCGAGGTCATCGTCGTCGCCAAGGTCAACAGCAACAGCACGAAGATCGTCGGGTTCCCGTACGAGTACTTCAGTCCGTCCCAGACTGAACTGAACACATTCTCGCGTCTACGCCGCTCGACCGGTTTACCTTCCGTCTGCACAGTACTCATCATCAAAAACGCAACGAACATCAACCCTGACATCAAGAAATACGTCGGAGCCGGTCCCAAGATCGCGTAGGCTACGCCGCCTATTCCCGGGCCTGACAACGTCATTAGAGCCATCCCGGAAGCATTCAGCGCGATCGCGTTGGTCAAATCCCGCTCACCCACAAGTTGCGGAATGATCGCCTGCCGCGCCGGCATCATGAACGACCAGCAAAACCCCTGCGTCAAAGCAGCTCCGAAGAGTATCCAGATCGAAACAGCACCCGTCACGATCGAGATACCAACACCACCTGCTACCAAACTCACCACAAGCTGCGCATACTGGATCATCCGCTTCCGATTCCATCGATCAGCAAATGTCCCGCCGAAAAGCGAGAACATCAGGATCGGCGGGGCAAAGCCAGAACTCACCAACGCCACCAAGAAGACATCGCCGGTAAGATCCCACGCCAACTGCCCACGCGCCAGCATCTGCATGTTGATGCCAGCCATGAGAAATATCAGGCTGATCCAGAAGCGACGGTAACTCGGGCTGGCTAGTGACTGAAACGTGCGGCGTGTATATCTACGGCCGCTCAATCTCGCACTGGTTACCGGCGACCGCAATTTATAGGCTTCGGATCCTCGGCGTCAGCACCCACGTCAACAACACCGCAACCGCGAGGACGATCCCCGCAACCGCGAACGCCACTCGTATGTCGGTCGCCTGCGCCAAGATTCCCAACGGGATCGCCCCGATGGGCGTCAACCCGAAGTTGAGCATGTAGATACCCATCACTCGACCGCGATGCTCCTCGTCCGCCTGCTCCATTAGCATCGATGCGTTCAAAGACCGCCTACCAGCATCGCCCAAGCCCAATACTGTCATCGCGAACATCGCGATAACGAAGAACGCTACGAACGTTGACACCAATATCGCCATCGCGGACAGGCCCGTGCATGCCAGCAACACGACACCCCTCCTGACGTTCTCGGTCAGTCCGGCGATAAAGAGCGATCCCAGCAGCGCGCCGACCCCGATCATACTCATCAAGATGCCCAACTGCCTCGGTCCCCCTCCAAAAATCAAGTCGACCTGCGCCGGCATCAACGAGCGGAACGACATCGACGTCATCGTGGTGGCAAGCAGCAGCATGAAGAGGATCAATATCGTTCTGTTTTGAGCCGAATACTTCAATCCATCCCATACGTCGCTCAAGACGTTTTCACGCTGCTTCCTAGGCGCAGCATCACCAGTCACATTGACGCTGGTCATCATCAGGAACGCAACCAGCATCAGCCCGGTGATGATGAAATAGGTATTGGCAGCCCCGAGCCAACCGTACGCCAGCCCTCCGAGGCCCGGACCCGACAACGTCATCAACGCCATTCCCGAGGCGCTCAAAGCGATCGCGTTCGTGATCTCGTTCTTGCTCACGAGTTGCGGGATGACAGCCTGCCGGGCCGGCATCAGGAACGACCAGCCCATTCCCTGCGCGAAACCCGCGAGCATCAGGATCCAGATCGATATCACCCCGGTGTAGATCGCCACCCCCACCAAACCAGCGATACAACAGATCGCCAACTGGCTGTACTGGATCATCTTCTTCCGGTTCCAACGGTCTGCGAACGTGCCGCCGAACACCGAAAAGATCAAGATCGGAGGAGCGAAAGCCGAACCAACCAGAGCCAACATGAACGTATCGCTTGTCAGATCCCAAGCAACCTGAGCACGCGCCATCATCTGCATGTTCACGCCAGCCATTAAGACGATCAGGCTGACCCAGAATCGACGGTACTCAGGGTTGCCGAGAGATTGGAATGTTCTACGCGCGACGCTTCGCCCGCGCAATCTCATGCGGGTCGATACAGCGTGGGGTCTGAGATGACGAACTGTCGGCTTATGCGCTTTTAATGCCATATAGAACTTCGCCGAACATCAAGCGAAGTTTACACCAACCGATTTCTCAAAATCCCCGAACCAAACCGCATCCGAACCCGCAGGAAATTTTTGGAAAACCACCGTCATTCCCGCGCAGGCAGGAATCCACCAAGCGACGAAAACGTTCTCGGAAATAGGTTTCCCCCGCTCGCGGGGGAAATGTCCGAAGGACAAAGGGGGCGTTCCGCCCTTCTGGATTCCCGCCTGCGCGGGAATGACGGAAGAGATGCCCGCGTCCCTACTTCAAATTCCGAACCGATTTGCTCACCACGATGAAGAACATCCCGGCGGCGAACAACACGATCGACACTCCGATTACGGTCTCCTGCACGCCCACATTGTCAACGAGCCAGCCGACCGGTAACGCGGCGAGCGGGATCAGCCCGTACGTCATCATCGTCAGGCTCGTCATTCGGGCGCGATAGCGCGGATTGGCGTGCTCCACCACGAGCGCCTGACCCAGCGCCCAGCGAATCGACTCGCCGAAACCCACGCCGACGAACACGATCATCCCGACCAGATACCACGGCATCGCGCCAATCAAGAAGATCGAGACCGCCGAGATTACTGGCGACATCAGAATCACCCAGCCGCGATACTGTCCGGGACGCAAACTCGCCACGCCGATCGATGCGGCGATACCACCCAATCCTGCCATCGTCGCCAACCATCCTACTTCGCTCGGCAACGAGCCATACAACTCCTTCGCGAAGACCGGAACCAGCATTCGGAACGGCATCGACAGCATTGCGATGATGACCGATTGAATGAGCAACACTCTCACGAGGCGGTTGCGCGCCGCGTAAATTATCCCACGCTTGATGTTGACCAGCGGCGATTCCTTCTGCCGTGACTGGTTCTGGTCCGGGTACATTTTCGGGAGCAAGCTCGTGAAAGCCATCGCGAGGAACATCATCACCGTGACGACGAAGTAGACGCCTTCGGGCTGGATCAGTTCGTAAAGGATCCCGCCGACCGCTGGCGCCGCTACGCTCATCAACGTCATCGCCGTTGAGTTGAGTGCCATCGCGTTGCCGATCAACGGCTTAGGCACCAACTGCGACATGGCCGCCGTGCGCGCCGGTATCTGCAGCGCGAACGTGCATCCCTGCAACGTCGACACGATCATCAAGTGCCACCACTCGATGAAATTCGTCAAGATCAAGAATCCCACCATCAACGCGAAGGCTGCGTTAGCGAACTGCGATAACTGGATCAATCGCCGACGTTCAACGCGGTCACCCAAAACGCCGCCGAACAGCGACATGATCAGCAGCCCGGGTGCCCAACCTATCGATACCAGGGCAGTCTTTTGGGCATCTCCGGTCAGGTCATAGATCAGGATGCCGCGCGCCAGCATCAACATGTTGAACCCGCCCATCGACAGGAACATGCTGATCCACATCATCCGATAATCGCGATGACCCAGCGATTCGAACGTGCGCGAGAACCAGCCCTGTTGAACCGACGACGGTTGCGGCGGGGCTGAGGTAGGTTGATCGGCGGGTGCCGGCTGGGTGATCGTCTCGGCGCTGGAAGGCGATAGCCTAGTCGTACCGTCGGGAGTATCCGTGGTAGCCAAGTGAGTTTTGCTTTGGTCTAAATGCCGAGATAGGTGATGGCGCAGACAAGAATCAGTATATTCCACGCACTTTAGAATCGAGACGTAAAACTCTGCAAATCAACTAGGAGTGAGACCTCAGCAAAAACCTCATCCCTCCCCTTCCCGAAGCGAGGGGCGCGTCCCCAACTCCTCCCTTTTTGCGAAGCGAGCGGGACGCGTCCTCAATCTCTCCCCTTCGCGCAGCGAGCGGAACGCGTCCTTAATCCCTCCCCTTTTTGCGAAGCAAAAGGGGGACGCGTCGAGCGCAGCGAGACGCAGGGGGTTCATACCGTCTCATGAGAAGAGAGAGCGGCCTAAACCCCCTTCAATTCCCCCTTGGACATCAAGGGGGAGGGAGATGACTCTCCCCTTGGACATCAAGGGGGAGGGAGATGACTCTCGCCTTGCACATCAAGGGGGAGGGAGATGACTCTTCCATTCGACATCAAGGGGGAGGGGAGGCATCTCCCCTTGGGCATCAAGAGATAGTTTCACAGTCATCTAACAGGAGTCCCAATGTCCCCTAGCCCCCTGCCCGAACCCACCATCGCCGACGTCTACGACGCCCGCCGGAAGATCACCGGCTACGTCCATCGCACTCCGCTCCGCCGCGTGCCAATCCTCTGCGACATACTGGACGCCGATGTCTGGGTCAAGTTCGAGAACATGCAGTTGCTAGGTGCCTTCAAGGTACGCGGCGGCATCAACCTCGTATCCCGAACCACGCCCGAGGAACGCGCCCTCGGCTTCGTCACCGCCAGCTCCGGCAACCACGGACAGTCCATCGCCTACGCCGCGCAGCAGTTCGGTGCCAAATGCACCGTCTTCGTGCCCGTCGGCGCGAACCCCGTAAAGGTCGCCTCGATGCGCAGCATGGCCGCGACGGTCGTCGAACACGGCCCCATCTTCGACGACGCACGCGCACGCTCCGAGGTCGTGGCGCGCGAAGAAGGCATGCGCTACGTCCACGCCGCCAACGAACCATACCTCGTAGCCGGCGTCGCAACATACAGCCTCGAAATCCACGAGGACCTCGACGACATCGACTACATCATCGTCCCCATCGGCGCAGGAAGCGGTGCCTGCGGAGCCAGCATCGTATCCCGCTATCTCTCACCCGAAACCAAAGTCATCGGCGTCCAGTCCGACGCCGCCCCGTCGGTATACCTATCCTGGAAAAAGATGGAAGGCCCCACCGTCGATGCCAAGATGGAGACCGTCGCCGAAGGCATCGCCACTGGCTCCTCCTACGACTACCCAGTCGGCATGCTCCGAAAATACCTCAACGACTTCATCCTCGTCTCCGAAGCAGAAATCTCCCAAGCCATCATCGACATGATCGCCGCCACCCGCACCCTAGTCGAACACGCCGGAGCTACCCCCCTAGCCGCCGCCGAAAAAATCCGCCACCGCCTAAAAGGCAAACGCATAGTCCTAGTAGCCAGCGGCGCAAACCTCACCATCGAGCAGCTGAAAACCATAATCGCCGATTAAACGAAAGCACTGTAGGGCGCGCACGTCATTCCCGTCAAAACCATCGTCATACCCGCCGACACTCCCGTCATACCCGCGCAGGGGGAGATTAAGAGGGCCGGGTGAGGGCCCCGTCCCTTTCGCAAAGCGAAGGGGACGCGGAGCGAAGCGAACGCAGGGGATGCCCACCCCTACGCTATCCTTTAACCCATGCCCCGCAACTACAAAATGCACGTCTGGGAAGTCCAACAAGCCGCCCAAGCAATCCTCCAATTCACCGACGGAAAGACCCTCCACGACTACGCCACCGATCCGATCCTCAGAGCAGCAGTCGAACGACAAATCAACAAAATCGGCGGCGCGTTGGCGAGCCTCATAGCCCACGACGACCCTACTGCCCAACGCATCGGCGGCTACGGCGGCACCCTAGGTTGGGGCAAAACGCTTGAACCCTATGACATCGTGGAAGAACGCGAGGTCTGGGACTTCGTTCAAGATAAATTGCCCGCGTTGCTCGAAGACGCGACCGCCATACTCGAACAAGAATCCGATGACCAACCCGCCCATACAAAGCCCCAACAACGAAAAATCATCCCACTAGTAGCCAGTCGCAAACAACAAATCAGAACCCTCTGCCGACGCCACCACGTCAAACGACTCGACATCTTCGGCTCCGCAGTCAACGGCGACTTCCACCCTGATGAGAGCGACATCGACTTCCTAGTCCAGTTCTACGACTCCCCCGAAGCCCAGCGATTCGAAACCCGCTTCCAACTCTCCGAAGAACTCGAAGCCCTATTCGGACGATCCGTTGACCTCGTTGACGATTCCGCCATCCAAAACCCTTACTTCCGAGAAGAGGTGGATCAGACCAGAGAACCCATCTATGAACATTGAAATCAGGAACCATCTCTGGGACATACGAAACGCAGCGAACCTGATAACCGATAACACAGCCGACATCTCCTTCGAACAATACGAAGAAAACGAGATGTTGCGCTCCGCAGTCGAACGCCAATTCGAAATCATCGGCGAAGCCACCAGAAGACTCGCCAACGACGACCAATCCGTCGCCGAAAAGATCACCGGCTACCAAACCATCATCGGCCTAAGAAACCGAATAGCCCACGAATACGACAACATCGCCAATAAAACAATCTGGAACACTATCGAAAACAACCTCCCAACCCTCCTCAGCGAAATCACCACCCTCCTCGAACAGTCCTGACCCCTCCCCTTCGCGAAGCGCAAGGAAACGCGAGCATGCGAAGCGAGATCACAAGGGATGCCACCCCGGACGAACACTACCCGGTCGTCCCGCCGAAACTCACGTCATTCCCTCGGAGGTGGGAAGCCAGAGAAAAGCAAAGCACGACACTTCAGCTTTCCATTTTGTCGAGCAAACCGGGACTTGGTGAGCGTGGTGACAGCAATGCGATTCATACCCCTACTCCTTTCCTCAGCAATCCTCATCACAAAGTATTACTTCGAACATCACGCCAAAACACACCAACACCCAGTCATCCCCATTTCAACATCACTTAATCTGCATATGATCAACAATTTGCAGAAATGAAACTTGAAGCAATTCGGTTTCATTCAAAGTAGTAAAGTCGATATTCATTCCGCCGATTCTAGTTGAAAGTTCGCGTTCGATATATCCCTGAGCGGAATGCACAAATGATATATTTGATTCTTCGTATACTAGTAGAATGTCAATATCATCAGGCGATTTCGAATACAAACTGGAGCCGAAAACATAGACGTGCTTGAATAATCTAAACCAATTTTCGTTTTCAACGAGTATTGAGTGCCATTCATTCAATTTTGATATTCCTATGTGCATAGATAAAAAATTTGTTCAGCGGCATAAGGGAAACGTCAAACTCATTTGCGTATTCCACGGCATCTTCGGTGATCGGAGCACCGTTCCAATTGTGGGTATTTACGACAATCAATCCACTATTCAATTGCTCTCGTGTTTGCATTTCAAATATATCGCTTTTTGACAGCGTGTATTTGTAACACAACTTGATCTCGTGTTCATTATTCAAGACCAATCTAGTCAAGTTTCCATAGTCAGGAAATTGATATTCGATGTTGTTGGTTCGTAGCCACCTCAGAACAAATATCAACGAGTCTAATCTCAGGTCGGTCGTCTTTTTGCGATAGAAACCGCCGCTCCAGAAAATCTGAGTAAGCCGAGGGTGATTGCGTAAGTCTAATTTAACGATCTGTTCATCCTGTATGTACGTGAGAATTTGTTCCGGTTCAAGTTGTAGGTCAACGAATTGTCCCCTCGCGATGAGATACCCACACAAACTCTGAAGAGCGTGCACATTGGGAGATAATTCCCCGTCAGGATATTCCTCGATCCCGAAGATCGATAGCAAGTCTTTGGGGAACAACAGGACACGAATTGGCGCTTTTTCGTCTCTCGTCGCTACGAATTCACGCGAATGAGCGATAAACGTATCGATGATTGTCAAGTTGAATTCTGGAAATAGTATCCTGTTGTTTTCGAACAGTACTTCCAACTGAGTATTGTTCGCAATGATTTCTGGAGTGAACCGGACCCATTGGGTAAATCTATTCGGATCATTCACAGATCCTTTCTCCGTGTAGCTCCGATGAATTTCTCGATTTCTTAAAAGCAACGGTACGGCGACACGGCTTAATTCATTGAATGTCGAAAATGACTTGGCGAAACTATTGGCATTTCGACGTTCGGACTGACGTTTCCACTCACGCAGACGCGAGACAGTTGAAGGATTGCTGTCATTCGCATGTGATTTGTGGCATTCGCGGCATAACACGATTAGATTGTCGTAATTTGCCGGCCCGCCTTCTTGGTAAGAAATGATGTGAGCCATTTCGCTGATGTTAGTGTCCCGTTGGATCAGCGGCTTTAGGCAACCGGGGTTTTGGCAGCATCCACCGCAAATGTAGCGCAGATGTTGTTCGTCAACAGCATTAGGTCTCCGAAGGTGTTTCATGATCTTAGTTTACCAGATTAATGACCATGTCAAGTACTCGGATGTTCATCTACAATCGTGTGATTTCATTTCAGCGGAATTCATTGCGAACTTCAGCATTCATCACTTCCAATCACCTCCGCACATGCCCAACTCCTCCCTCACACCAACCCCCTCACCAACCGCGCCCGCAAATACTCCATCGGACGATTCCCCTTCAGCGAGTTGCAGTGCCCGCAGAGGAGTTGCAGATTCTCTAGATGGTCTGTGCCACCTTTAGTTTTCGCAATGATGTGGTCAACAGTGAGATGCTGCTGCATGAAGTGTGTACCGCAACCGTTGCAGTTGCCAGCCTGGGTCCCGTACAGCGTGACTTTTGATTGGGCTAGCGGAGGTGCTGGCCCCAAGTCAGTGCGCTTGGGTATGTCTTTACGCGCGATTGATTGGATACCGCCCATCATTCCCAACTCGTTCCGAGCACGTCGCTCTACAAGCTGCACGGCCAAGGGCGACAAGTCGATGCCGATCCATTGCCTGTCTAATCGTTCGGCGGCGATACAGGAGGTGGCGCATCCGCAGAACGGATCAAGCACCATGTCCCCAGGATTCGAACTCGCTTGGATGATCCGTTCGAGAAGCGCAAGCGGTTTTTGCGTCGGATAGCCAGTTCGCTCAGAGCTAGTACGTCCAATCATATCGATGTTCCAATAGTCTTTCATACCAACGAGTGTGTACCAACCAATATCGTCTTGGTATTCTGCAACGCCTTTGAAACGATACGGCTTAAGCCCGCGATTATAAGACTTCTCTTGTTGAGGATTGAATTTGTATGCTTTGCCCTTTGAATACCAAAAGATCGTGTCGTGTTTTCGACTGAAATAACGCTTTGGACTTGCTCCACCAGACTTGTAGCACCACGCGATCTCGTTTCTGAAATTGTCTTTGCCAAACACCGCATCCATCAGCGCCTTCAGATAGTGCGACGCTGTACCGTCGCAATGCAGATAAATGCTCCCCGTCGACTTCAGAATCCGCCTCATCTCCAGCAGCCGAACCGCCATCATGATCAGATACGACTTCATCCCACTGCCATGACTGTGCTCACTCGCATCAATGATCTTGTAGAGCGCCAGATCAGCCTCCGCGATCTCGTTGTGCCAAGCCTCGTCCACATCCGTCAAGTCCCAAGTGTCCTTGAACGCCGCACCCGCCGCCTCGCTCCCGATCGGCGCCGCGTAGTCCCGGTTCGAGTTGAACGGCGGATCAAGATAGATCAGATCCACGCACCCGTCATTCATCCCCCGCATCACATCAAGATTGTCCCCCTCGAAAATCGTCCGATTAGGAACATTGCAAACACCCGCCTGCACCCTATTCGTAGCCATCATGACCTCCAGTGTACGCCCCACGCCCCTTTCGTAAAACGAAAGGGGCGCGCACAAGCGAAGCGAGTGCGCGGGGTATGCCCGGGGCGGAGATGCAGGGATGCCGGCATTAAGCGCCCCCCTTTGTCATTCCAAACTCCTCTTGTCATTCCGAGCGAAGCGAGGAATCTCCCCTCCCCCTCCCAGACGCTCATGCACCATCCCCCTTACCCCAAATCAGAAATCCAGCCAGATCTACGCAGCTGTATCCACGAGTGGTTCGATATTGCCGACGTCGGTTGTGGAACGTGCGAGGTCGAGGTCGTACATCCGCTGTAGGTTAAGCCAGTATTCAGGGGTGGTTGCGAGGGCGCGTCCGATACGCAGCGCGGTGTCCGCGGTGATTGACCGACGCCGATTTACGATGTCGTGTACACGCACTGGCGGCACCCCTATCGTCTTTGCGAGTCGGTACTGAGTTATACCGAGCTCCTCCATGATCTCCGCTAGATGCTCGCCAGGGTGTATCGGTTCAGGATTGGTCATTGGGGTATTCCTCTAGTGATAGTCGACGATTTCTCGATCTCCATCGCGCTATGCCGCCCGTCTAAACTCCCTTCAATTCCCCCTTGGGCATAAAGGGAGAGGGTTGAACAAAGGCGGCTACTCCGACGCCGATATCCCCGCGATATCCTCGTCGATCTTCTTCAGCCGCAGGTAGTCCTCACGGTAAAGGCAGTAGGCCCGCTCAACATAAAGCTGCGCCAACTCCGACGCCCTCGGCGATGTCGATGTAGCCGCCGCCACGATCTTTGATATCTCACGGTTGTCAGGCAGATAACGTCCGATGGCACGTATCTTCGCTTCAGTCTCCTGCGTCGTCGAGCGGTCGCCCCCTTCGACCGAGTAGCGCATCCGCCCCAACTGCTGCGAAAGCTCGGTCAGCAGATCGGCCTCGTCCATCCCGCCATACATCAGGTCGTAAACGTCATCGCCGAACTCATCGCCAACACCCAAGACATCATCGATCGCCGCATCAATCCTCTCTTCCACATCATACGCCTCCGAGTAGAGTCGGCCGTACTCCGAGCTCGCCTCATTCACTCGCTCCATCATCTCGAACGCATCGCTGAAAGCGAGCGTCCCCGCATAGACCAAGTCGTCGTCACGCACCGACGCGATGCGCTGCGCCTCTGCGACAGACTCGAACGGCTCCGGCGCCGGGGGAAACGCGAACGACGATATCACGCTCGCTGACATCTCCGCGACCTGACCAGCGAGGAACGGAGGCATGTACTTCCCGATGTCCAACGGGACAGGAAGTATAACGATGTAGGTGACGGCGATCGAATCTTCGTCGTTAGAGTCGCGGAAGTAGACCAGAGCGTGACCGCTCGGTCTGCCCGCATCGCCTCTTTCAAATTCGAGTTGCATCGCTTCGACGCTCTTTGCTCTGTCAAAATCCTCGCGGCACAGATATGAGAAAATGATAACCGCGAAGCAACGATTCGATTCTACGGTGTCAAACCGCGATCCCCACTTCAACAGCGCTTTTTCGACGTGTACAAACGACTGATCCGACCGCTCCTCTTCTCCATGGACGAAGAACAGAGCCACGCGCTGTCGGAGTACGCGTTGCGCGTGCCATTCGTCTGGAAAGCGTTCGGCCAGACCTCTAACTCGCACCATCCCGCGCTGGCCACGACGATCGCTGATGTCAACCTCCCTTCGCCGATCGGTTTGGCTGCCGGTTACGACAAGAACTGCCGCGTACTACGCTCGCTCATCGATCTCGGTTTCGGCTTCGTCTGCGGCGGCACCGTAACTCTCGCCGAACGCGCCGGCAACCCTTCTCCGCGCATCGTCCGAATCCCCGAATCGAACGCCGTCTTGAACTCACTCGGATTTCCCGGTGAGGGCTTGGAACGCATTCGTCCACGGATCGCGCGCCTAGGCCAACACCGCACCCGCGCATTCGTCAGCATTTCCGGCTCGATCGAAGACGAGATTGCCGAGTGCTATCGGCAGATTGCGCCGCTGGTCGCCGGAATCGAACTCAACATCTCCAGTCCCAACACCGTCGGACTACGCGTGTTCCACGACCCGGCGAGGCTTCGATCCCTGATCGAGCTCCTCAGAAAAACTCAATCCAGACCCACGCCTTTGCTCGTCAAAATGCCGCCATGGGCCAGCGAGCCCGACGAACGTCGCACCGCGCTCGCGCTCGCCGAAACTGTGGTCAACTCGGGCGCCGACGGACTGGTCGTCGCCAACACCGTCCCGGTTGAAGATGGCCGGCTCGCCGTTGGAAAAGGCGGCCTCAGCGGTGCGCCGCTGCTAAACAACACCGAACGCATGACCGCCGAAGTCGCCGCCCTCCTTGGCAAACACGCCAGCATCCTTTCCTGCGGAGGCATCTCGACAGCCGACGACGTGTGGCGCATGTTCGCCGCAGGTGCATCCGCCGTCCAGCTCTACACCGCCATGATTTACGAAGGCCCGACCTTACCTCCGCGATTGAGCCGAGGCCTCCTAGGACTGATGGACAAAGTCGGCATCAAATCCGTTACCGACATCTCCGGACCGCCCCCTTACTGAGCGCATCTTGCCCCTTTCACGTCGTGAAAGGGGCGCGCACAAGCGGAGCGAGTGCGCGGGGTATGCACGGGTGGATAGGGGGTAGCAGATACTAGACATCCACACGCGCCCTACACACCACCCTCATACCCCGCTCGCAAAACTCGCGCCCCTTTCGTCCCACGAAAGGGGCAGGGCCGTGTCAAAATCCCGTCAGTCAGCCACCATCGCCAACACCTCGTCCCGATACGGCATCGCAGACTGCGTCCCCGGGCGCGACACACAAAGCGCTCCCGCCGCCATTGCAAGACTAATCGCATCCTCCAGATCGGTTCCTTCACAGATCGCTCTTCCCAGCACTCCCGCGAACGCGTCGCCCGCCGCAACCGTCGCCACTGCCTCAACCTCGAACGGAGGGATATGCCCGGACAAGTCATCGGAAGAGACGTATACCCCTTGATCTGCCATCGTAACTATCACACACTCAGTACCGCGCAACTCGCGAATCCGATTCGCCGCGCGTTCCGCTGATCCGACATCGCTGACCGCAGTCCCCGACAATGCCTCCGCCTCCCAAGCGTTCGGCGTCAGGATGTCAGCAACGTCGTAAAACCCGTCCGGAACATCCTTTGCCGGAATCGCCGGTGCCGGATCCAGAACGACCGGAACTCCGCGTTGACGAGCCGCTTTCATCGCCGCCAAACTGCACTCCAACGGTATCTCCTGCTGCACCAGCAACACCCCAGCGCCGTCAAGCGCATCGATTGCGGCAATCGATTCCGCTTCGCCGCACTTCCCATTGCCGCCATAGATCGCATGAACAAAGTTTTCGCCCCTCGGATCGATGAAGATGATCGCCACGCCCGTCTCGATCTCGGGATCGCTGGCAACTCCGCTCATATCGACACCTTGATCGATCATGAAACTCCGCAACTCTCTACCGAACGCGTCGTCTCCAACCCGTCCTATCATCTTCACGCCGCCCGCACCATCAGCGAACCGAGCCGCCGCCACCGACTGATTGCCTGCTTTTCCACCACCCGATGTATACAGCCGGTCACATACGAAAGTCTCACCGGCTCGAGCCAGACGCTCTGTCTCGACGATCAAATCCATGTTGATGGCGCCCAGCAGCAGCGTCGTCTTCGAGTTATCGGCTTGTATGCTGGTATCGGTCATGTTCTCGGATATCGGAATCGGCGATTGGATCATGGTAGTCGTGCGTTACGCGCACGCCGTCTCGGCGATAGCTTGGATCGGCGGAAGCATCTTCCACGCCCTGATTCTCCGACCGCTAATAGTCGCAGAGCCCGACAAGATGGCCCAAGTGATGTCGTTAATCACACCAGCCTATCGCGAAATCATCGACATCGCAGTCGTTACGCTTATCGTCTCCGGCATCATCCTCATGTTCTCCCGCATCCAAGGCAACGAAGCCACCGTTCAATGGGCCATCGTCCTCGCCATCAAGATCGCACTAGCGATATGGATGTTCTACATAGTCTGGCGACGACGACGCATGTCGCCAGAAGAAAAACTACCCGAAGGAATCCCCTCCAAACTACTCGGCTACAACGCCATCCTAGCTCTCGGCCTCATCGTCTTCCTCCTCGCCAACATCCTCCAAGAGTTGATTGAGACTTCGCTCCGGTAGCATACGGAGCGATGCGCCGATATTCAATCGAAAATCGTTTGCGCGGCGGCGACAACCGAAGCAAATGCCACCATCAAACCGATCCCCATCCCGAACATGCGCCAACTCAGATCCGATTTCAAATCAGCGATCGACGTATCTATCTTGGCGTCCAGACGAGCAATGTCAGTCTTGACATCGGCGAGGTCGGTTTTAGTCGCCAAGTGTTCTAGTGTCGCCTTGATGGAGCTGACTTCGTGTTCGACTTTCGTCATGCGTTGTTCGATAGTTGCCATATAGCCCTTACCTTGATGTAGTTTTTATGTTCTATATCAAGATTAGCACTATGCTTGTGATTACATCACCGCCTTTTGTCAGGATTTTCACAGCTTCTGGAATTTCCTGACGCGCTGCCCGCGCTCCGGCGTGCCGATCTCCGCGACGTAGATGCTGCCTTCAGAGTCGCTCCATATGCCATGCGCCGCGCCTAGTATCTTAGCCTCATCGTCGCCGCGCCATCGCGTCACCAAATCGCCGTCAAGAGTCCAGATCGAAACCGCACAGCCGTCACCCTGCTCTGCCACATACGCCAATCCGTCACGGAAGTGGATATCGCCCGGCGCACTCATATCCGTCCACTCGGTGATGAAGTTCCCATCGCCGTCGAAGATCTGGATACGGCTGTTCTCCCGGTCGCAGCCGTAGACCCGGCCGTCGTCATCCACGCCCACGTTGTGAACCAGCGCGAACTCACCAGGACCTCCACCCGGAATACCCCATGCCATCTCATACGTTCCATCAGCCGCGAAGCGGTGTATCCTACGGTTGCCGTAACCATCTGATACATAAATCTTTCCATTTGGTGCAACCGCGATCCCAGTCGGTGAGTTGAACGGATCGCCATGCCGACCATCCCAAGTCACCGTGACGCTTGCCCAGTCGCGTTCACCCAACTCCATCAGAATCTCGCCCGACTGGTTGTGCTTCGTAACGATGTGACGCTGCTTCTCTGATAGCCAGATGTTGTCATCAGAATCGATGAAGATGCCGTGCGGTTCACGGAAGAAGAATTCTGGCGCAATACCCAACGTCAGACCGTATCCCCAACTGCCGACCAACTCCCCATCGGTCGTCCACCACGTAACCGGGTGCTGCTCCCGCGCAAACACCCACACGCGGTCCTTCGAGTCGACCGCCACATCCGACGCCATCCCGAACTTCCAACTCTCCGGCATCTTCGGCGGCCACTCCGGCAACACCTCGTACCTGTAATCTCCATCACCCACGATAGTCATGACATCTCTCCTCGCCCGCAGGCGCCAATTCCATTAGCTATGCCATGCATGTTACGGCATTCGGGACGCGTGCGTAACCGCTGTTGTTCCTCCCCTTCGCGAAGCGAGGGGGACACGTGCAAGCGAAGCGAGCACTCAGGGGGTGAACGACGACACCCAATGTCATTCTGAACGGAGCGCAGCGGAGTGAAGAATCTCTCGCGGCAACCCTAAGTGCTTGGTCTCTAGATTCCTCGCTACGCTCGGAATAACACACCTGCCCTACTCTTCGCACAAAAATGTGACACAAATAGAAGAAAGCAAAAATGACGGGCACCCTAATCGCCTAACCACCGTTCGAGTAGTGGTAGTCGATCTCGATCCAACACGACTGAATCCGGTCTGGATGGAACATGTCTGAACCGTCGAATCCGTCGAAATCTTCGCTCTCATACAAACTCTCATCGAAAAACCGACAGTCCTCAAGGCTGCCGAACTCGCCTTTCACATACACGGGAGCTCTGGTGAAATTCCTTTCGTACGAGAAATACCCTTCATATGGGTACCGAGACGCACCTCTGGTTAGATCGCTGTTTTCGATCTCCGCCAACGTTCCATCTTCCATCGCGTTGTCGTAAACCAATAGGAGTCGAGACAACGACTCAGCAGTCTCCATTTGATCTTCGATTGGTTCATGCGGATCATACTCGACGGTTTCTTGAGGAACATCGCACAACATCAACGCGTCATCATCATCGGAAAATACCAACAGAGTTGCACTATTATCATCTGCCGGCGATCCGAGGGGCCTGCATCCATCTGCACGTTCGACGACTAGGTTGCCGAAGATCACCGCACCCACAATTAGAACGCCGAGTAGCGCAAACGATACGATCGGAGCGGCAATTGACCTCACACTGCGTTTATTCGAGTCTTTGCCAAACATTGCATGTTTCCCCAGACATTTTCACAACGTGTATGCGAGTTACGACTAGGTTACCATCGCCTTACGTAGTTGCCGCGATCTCGGATGCCTGAACACAATCAAGACACCACTAAGCGCCTCGTCATCCTCGCGATCGACGACGCATGGCGACGCTTCCGCGCATCTTTCAACGAGCTCCGTAGTGAAGACGCCGACGAACCCGGCGCATGTGGCGATTGGTCCGTCAACCAAATCCTCTGGCACATCAGCGCGTGGGAGTGCCTCCTGATGACCGCGCTTGAAACCCCCGACGACGGCTACGACTACCCCGAACCAGACGAGGATGTTTTCAACGCCGAAGCCGTTTCAACCATGAACGACGCCTCACCCCGCGAAGTCATCGAACGCCTAGAATCGACACACCGCCGCTTACGCGACGTCCTCGCCAACACTCCTGCAAGCCACTTCGACCAAGACCACCCCAGACGCCGCCTCATCGACGAATGGGCCTTCCTCCACTACGAAGAGCACGCCATCCAAATTGCGGCATGGCGATCTGAACGACTAACCGAAGTCCAGACCTAAACCGGCTCCCACTTCCGCAAGCTGGTCACTTCCCGCGGCGGGTTCAGTTTCGACCCGGTGTTCGTATATGAAACCTCCGCGATGTAGACCGCGCCCGTCGAATCCGTCGCTATCCCGTGCGATGCGATGAACTGATCATGTCCTTCTCCGGGCAGGTCTCCGCCGAAGCGGTCTACTTCGTTCAGATCGCTGTCGAACACGACGACGCAGTTGCCGAGGTTCTTGACGCCTTTTTGCACCTCCGGCGCGCCGGCTTCTGCGACGAAGATTAGTCCGTCGCCGGTGCTGCTGTTGGCGCACGCGATCGGTCGGTGCATGTGCTTCTGGCCGACGTACTCGCCGTCCAACGAGAAGATCTGGATGCGGAAGTTCTCCCTGTCGCAGATGATTACCTTGTCATCGCCCAGCATGCAGATGTTGTGAGGGAGGCTGAACTGCCCGTCCATCCAACCCGGCTGACCCCAGGAGGTGATGTGGTTGCCTTCCGCGTCGTACTTGTGAACGCGTGAGTTGCCGTATCCGTCGGAGATGAAGATGTCGCGGCTCGCTGGGTGTACCACGATGTCGGTGGGACGGTTGAAGGGATCGCCCTCCTGCCAAGCAGCCGGCTTCCCACGCTCACCCAACCGGAGGATGATCTTACCCGACGGTGTGCGTTTCTCAACCACATGATCATCGTCGTCGGCCAAGTAAAGATTGTCGTCATCGTCGATGAAGATGCCGTGGGGGCGATTGAACTCACCGGCGCCCCACGTCTCGAGGAAGTTGCCGTCCACATCGAAGATCATCATCGGCCAGTTGCCGCGGTTGAAGACGTAGACTCGGTCCTGCGAATCGACCGCCACCGAGGTGGCTTCTTTGAAGGACATTGGATGGGGGAGTTTTGCCCAGTATGGGACGGGTTCGTAAGGCATTGTTTCGGTTTCTCCAGTGCTTGAAGGGGCTATACCCTTCGGATGATCATGCTCCTAATCGCATCAACACGAACGCCGCGATCATTTATCGGCGTTCTTTCGCTCGTCCTCGGCGATCTTCTTGGCTAATTCCTCCTGGTTTTTGAAGTGTTCAAGCAAATTGAGCGGACGAAGATTCAGCTTCGTAATCGGATGTTTGGGTCTAAGTGGTTTAACCGCCAAGGTTGTCACCCCCGAATTCTCTACGAACGCAACTGCAAGCGAATGTCTCTACGACCTCTGCGTCGCTCATCTCTCGATAGTGTCTCAGTTTACAAGCGACGCTCATGACGCGGATCAATTCGACCAACGATTGGACACTCGCCGACGAACCGTCCTCCGTGCAGTACCAATTTCTCCAAGCGTCCAAGACTTCCCTTTCCGAGAACGCCGCTCGGATTTCGTTGACCGCGACCATCCCACTTTCGCTGAACGCATGCGCGCCACCGAAAATCCGACAGTCGAAGACGACTGAGTGAATATTGCCAACCACCCTCCTAAAGACTTCGCGCTTCAACCGAAGATTCTCTAGCCTGTGCTGCAACCAAACCGCGCCAAAACCGACCGCCGCCAGCGTACCTGCCGAAACGCCAATGCCAGCAACCGCCAACCAATCAGATATGTCCATTTTGACCAACCGTCTTGAAACGCATGTGTGTAATTCCAAGGCGACTCTATTCACCTTGATTTTCAGAGATTACAACACAAGTTGCATTTCAAAAGACGGTTGGCAAAAATCACGCCCCGTTGACGGGCGCCCACTTCCGCAAGCTGACGATCTCGCCCAGCGGCGGCTCATCCATACCGCTGTTCTCGGGGCTGGAGTAGTAGTTGGTGTACGCAACTTCAGCGACGTACACGTTGCCCTGCGAGTCCGTTGAAACACCGTGCGGCGCGGTGAACTGGTCCACGCCCATGCCCGGCTGCTCGTTACCGATTCGCTCGATCAGTTGCCCATCTTCTGTCAATACCGCCACCCGAGCACCTAGGTTCGGCACTCCGCGCTGCACCGCCGGTTGAATCATCTCGCCGATGTAGATTTTGTCGTCATCGCCTTTGCCCTGGGTCACCGACATCGGGTGGTGGATATGCCATTGCTCGACGTACTCGCCATCAAGCGTGAAGATCTGCACTCTGAAATTCTCGCGGTCGGCAACTATCACCCTGTCATCGCCGAGCATCGAGATGTTATGAGGCAGGCTGAAATCTCCATCGCCAGTTCCGGGTTCGCCCCAAGACTGCATGTGCTTGCCGTCCGGGTCGAAGCGGTGCACCCGCGAGTTACCGTACCCGTCCGATACAAACAGCTCACCAGTGTCCGGGTGGATGGCAATATCGGTCGGCCGGTTGAAGTACCCTCCGCCCTGCCATTCGCACGGCTCACCTTGGACGCCGATCGTCATCTGCTCAACACCTTCTTGATCGAACTTCCGAACGTAGTGACCGTCGTCGTCTACCACAAAGATGTTGTCGTCGCTGTCGATTTCGATGCCGTGTGGACGCGTCACCGTGCCGTGCAGCATCGTCCGTAGCAGATCTCCTTCCGGGCTGAACACGCAGATCGGGTCCGTCCCTCGGTTGAAGACGTATACGTTGTCCTGCGAATCTACCGCCACCGAAGTCGCATCGCCATAGAACGAAACCCCCATCGGCATCTTCGGCCAACCCGCTACCGGCTCCCACTTGAGTCCATCAGGATTACAGATTGATGTTGACGAGGACATGACGTTTACGATCTCCTTCTATTCCACCGCTTCTTTGGATTGCTCACAAGGATACGTCATCACGGAGTTTGCACAACTCCGTCATTCCCGAGTACTCGACCCGTCATTCCCGCGTAGGCGGGAATCTAAGAACCCACGCCAAACGCGCCGCGCAATGCCCGATCGAAAGTCATGACTTCGGACACCCTGCGCCGACGGCACGATGCCAGATGGCAGAGGTCCCGCGCGCTCAAGGTCGGATGCTGTTCGCGAAGTTTCCATGCCAACATCACGTCATCCATTTCCAGTGGCCAGACTTCGATCTCCAACTCCGCAACAAGAGATAGCACGTCGCCAAATGATTCGATCCTTTGGACCGGCAGGTATGCGTGGAGTAACTCTTGGACTACTTCTACCGACGTAACTAGCGGTACGTCGAACGCCGCAGCATTGTGAAAAAACTCTCTTGATTCACCTTTGAGTCTGTGCTCGCTGCCGACTGCGTACATGAAGACATTTGAGTCTACGAAAATCACGTGTCAGTGAATCCACTCATTCGCGAGGCGTTGATTACCTTCAAATGGTCTTCCCAATCCGGCTCACGCTCGGGTCCTTTTCGCGAATCGCACAACTTCCAAAATTCTTGCAACTCATCAACCGACATGCGCCTTACAGAGTTTTTTCGCTTCTCCAAACGATCCTGTGCTGCGGCTCTCAACCACGCACTGAGAGACATCCCTTCGCGCCGCGCCTGATGGACATAGCGATCCTTATCCGCATCTGGTATTACCAGTTGAACTCTTGCCATGGCTCATGCCCCATCAATATTGTGTATGTGTAAGTTTATTACACATCATTTGGACTGCGTTGAACGAGCACTTCAAGCGCAATTGGCTGTCGAGTTGAACCCTACGCGGAGTTAAGCCATGCCGCCCATTGGTCGGGCAGCCACTGCACCATATTGATGCTGCGTTCCACGTCCTCGGTCAGCAACCGCCCTTTGGCGTGTACCGTTTCGCGGACCTTCTGCTCCGCCGCACGTACGTCAGGATGATTCGGGTCACCGACTATCCCCATCGACTGCGCCAAGTCATTCGACCCGAACGCTATCAGGTCAATACCCTCGACCTCTAGGATTTCGTCGATCGTATCCACCGCATTCGCCGTCTCGATCTGCGCCGCAATAGTCACCTGCTCGTTGAAACTCGCCATGTAGTCAGGCGACGACAAACCCGCCATCCCATATTCCCGACCGCGTGACGTTCCGAAGCTCCGTTCGCCGATCGGACCGAAGCGAGACGCTTTCGCGATCTGTGCCGCCTGCTCCGCGTTGTCGACGTGTGGACACAGTATCCCCATCAACCCGCGGTCGAAAGCCCGCAAGATCGTGTCCGTCTCGGTGTTCGGTATCCGCGCCGTGCAAGTCATCCCGAATATCTCACCCGCCCGACACATATCCTCCACATCGTTCCAGTCGAAAACCCCGTGCTCCATATCGAGATGCAACACATCAAAGCCCGCGTAACCCGCCATTTCCGCCATCGCCGGCACTGGAAACGTAAACGCGATTGCGTTAACCTTTGTGCCTGAGTTAATTGCTGCTCTTATCTTGCTCGTGCGCATGTCCTGCCAATCTGTGGTCGTTTAGTCGATTCAGTCCGTGAGTTACCACAGTTTACAACCCAAGCCCCGGCGCATCACCGACAAATTGGTCCGCTTGATACTTATATCTCTAGCCGTGCCTTCGGTATTCTCTGCTGTCTGGGCTTGCACTTCCAGTCCACCTCCAACGCCAACCGCGACGATCACACCGCAACCGACGCCTACGTCAACTTTGACTCCAGAACCGACGGCGACCACGCCCCCAACACCGACTAAGGTTCCGACCCCGACCCAAACGAACACGCCGATACCAACCTCTACCAACATTCCAACGCCTACTCACACTACGGTACCTACTGCAACACATTCCCCCACGCTGACACCAACACTTACCCTGACTCCAACTCCGACCGAAACTGCAACTTCAACGCCGACGTTGACGCCGACGCCAACCGACACTCCCACGCTGACACCAACTCACACCAGCACGCCGACGCAAACTCACACCAGCACGCCGACGCAAACACCGACCGAGACGCCCACCGTTACACCGACACCGACCGAGACCCTGACTCCCACTCCCACCCTTACGCCAACCATCACACCGACACCCACACCAACTGACACGCCAACCCCAACACCGACACCCACACCGATTCCTGAGTCGCTGCAGTTCTACGCCCTTATCTACTTGGAAAAAGATCCTTTTCCAGAAATCGAGATCGAACTCTTCAGAGACAAGGCACCCAACACTGTCGACAACTTCGTCGATCTGGTCCGAGATGGCTTCTACGACGGCCTTGTATTCCATCGCGTAATAGAAGGCGAATTCGTCCAGACCGGCAGTCCTGACGGAACTGAAGAAGGCGGCCCCGGCTACACCATCCAACACGAATTCCACCCCGATCTCCGACACGACACTCCCGGCATAGTTGCCATGTCGAACTCCGGTGCCCCGCCGAGAGAATCCAACGGCAGCCAGTTCTACATCACGCTCGCGCCACTACCGGAACGTGATGGACTAAACACTGACGGTTCTCCCAAAGGATGCGAAAACGATGCTGTCGCATGCCATTCGGTATTCGGCAGGGTAACCAAAGGCATGAATTTTGTGAACGCGTTCACAGAAGAAGCCGATTGGAATGCCATCCGCGAGGGCGATGCGATCCGAAAGATCGAAATCGTCACGCAGCACCTCCCAGATTCCCCAGCTGCGATGCGACCGCCCAATTGTTCTAACGGCATTGTTGTCCCACGCCCCCAATCGAACACAACTCTGGTTGAACACTGCCAAACCCTGCTGAACATCAAACGCACCCTCGCAGGAGACGCCAAACTCAACTGGAGTGACGAAATCCCGATGAAATTTTGGCACGGAATTCATCTTAATCGCACCGGCAACAAACTCGACTTCTTGGTGCTTTACCGTCGCGGTTTAACGGGCACGATTCCGCCCGAAATTGGTGAACTGGTCGACTTGCAGTTTTTGGCCCTAAGCCACAACCAATTGTCCGGCGAAATTCCGGAAGAAATAAAAATGCTTCGCAACATGTGGGGGTTGTATGTCGACGCCAATCAGTTGACTGGCCAAATACCGCATGGCCTTTGGAATCTGAATGCCTTGGAAGAACTGTCGCTCGGTGAGAACGATTTCACCGGAGAACTCCCACCCGAAATCGCCAATCTTCGTCGGCTTACATATTTGAATCTCCAGGTGACACAGTTGTCGGGATCAATTCCGGTCGAATTGACGCAATTAGGTCTGTTGGAATCGCTGAACTTGGCTCACGGACAATTCTCCGGCAACATTCCGCCGGAGATATCGAAACTCACTAACCTGACCGAGCTGCGGCTTAATGCCAATGAACTCACGGGCGGTATTCCGCCCGAAATAGGCAGCTTGACCAAACTTCGCACGTTAGACCTTGGGGACAACCCGTTGCAAGGATCGATCCCAAGCGAAATTGGCGATCTTTCGGATCTCGAAGAGCTGTGGCTCCATCAGGCTCAATTGAGCGGCGATCTGCCGGTCGAGTTGATGCAACTGCGCAATTTGAGATTCCTAGTTCTTAGTGAAAACCAACTTACAGGAAACATCCCGTCCGAGATAGCCAATCTTTCCAACTTGACCGATCTTCGCCTATTCGACAACAGGTTGAGCGGCTCAATTCCACCCGAATTGGGTCAATTAACCGGCCTTACCATCTTCGCCCTCAGCGAAAACCAGTTTTCCGGGAACATACCTCCAGAATTGGGCAACCTCACTAATACTTGGTGGTTCTGGATCTGGGGCAACTACTTCGATGGTTGCATCCCAGAAACACTCAGGGAATTCGCCCACGGTGTCGATACACTGTTGTATTGCGATGATCCGCCGATCGCTTGGGCCCCGGAAATGATCTTCGAAGGCGGCATCGACTTAGCTGTCACTTACATCGAGCGACTGCCACGCTATCCCGTGTATCGCGTGACCTACTTAGAAGACCCTACATTGTGCCCGTACCCCTTCGACGGGCCGATGGGATCTGTTCTCTGCGACGACGCCCCCGACATCAAGCGTAACCCTGAACCCGGAGAAACCGTCCAGCTAATCGCCCACGTCCGAAATTTCGGCGACTCAGATGCCGGGCAATTCGATTATGTTTGGCGAGCCGAAGAAAATGTTCTCGAAACCGGTACACATGAGAGCCTAGCCTCGGGCGGCAGTGCTGAATTCACCATCGACTATGTGTGGCCCGACGAAGACGAAAACCCCGTGGTCACCTTCGAAGTCGACACCGAAGACCAGGTCGACGAAGTCTTCGAGGTCAACAACGCAGTTCACGATTGGATAAGAGGACACACTCTCGGCATCTACTTCAGTGAGGAAGCCTACGAGAGCCTGAAGCTGTCCGCCGAAGTGGAAGGCGAATTCCAATCTCCCGAACACTGGTTCCGCAACAACCTAGATCGTCTCAACGAACTGTTGATCGAGGCCGGCGTCGAGGACCGCGTCCGATCCGAGCTTTTCTTCGTCGCGTCGGAACGAACTCTCGATTTCAAACATGAACTCAGATGGGTGATGGACGGATGGTGGGGGATTTGGCACACCGAACCCGCCTACTCGCTGGACGGCTACCTAGCCCGGATGGAGATCGACGGCGGGTTACTTCACGAATTGCTGCATCAGCTCGGGATGATCGACATCTATCAGATGCTCCTCGATATCGATAAAGTCCGATTACCGGATGCTAATCGCCCCATGCATCTCGCGGGCTGCGGTCTGGACTACTGGAATATCGACTGGGACTGTTTCGTGTTCCCACCAGAGATCCTTGACATCATGGCCCATCAAGAAATTCCGTTTATCGGCATTCACACCGGCGGCGCGTTCCTTGCTAATGCCGGACATCGACGAGGCTATTACGGCGAGTACCTGTTCGACACTCCTGAAAACACGTCTCTAAAGATCATCGACAAAAACGGCAACGCCCTCGAGAACGTTGAATTGCGCTTTTACCAGATCGAACCCCAAGAAGTCGATGGTGACTACCTAGCCATAGTCGACGACGTGCTTGAGTTCACGGCCACCACCGATGAAGCGGGAATCGCAGTGTTGCCCAACCGAGGGATCACCGGAATCCTCACCGCAACTGGCCACCAACTTCGTCCCAATCCATTCGGCGTGATCAGCGTCGTTGGCGACAACGGCATCTTCATCATCGAGATGGAGAGCGATGAATGCACCAACTACGAGTGGTTGACCCTCGTCGAACTCAACCTCGCCTATTGGGACGGCCAAACCGAACACGCCGAATTCACCAAAACCCTTCGCTGCCCGCCACCATAGATCAGCGACCGTCAGCAACACTACGCGCTATTCGCTGGACGTCAGGTGCCACATTCGGGGTGTTTCAGATTGGCACGTCGTGAACGTAGATCCCGTGTCGCTACGTGACGCGTTGGTTACACTTCAGTCCGTATCGTCACCACCCATTTGATGGCAATCGCTAACAAAACCCTCATCCTCCTGATCATCCTTGCCCTTAGCGTTGCGATCGCGGCGGCGTTCGTATGGTTGGCGAGTAGCGAGCGTTTCGGCGCGACCGACCCGACACCCACTCCGACCGAAAAACCGACACCCACAGCAACATATTCCCCAACTCCGACCGAAACACCAACCTCAACGAGCACCTCTACACCGACGCCGACACCCACATCGACACCTACTGCTACACGCACGCCGACGCCGACACTCACATCGACACCTACCGCTACACGCACACCGACGCCGACGCCGACACTCACATCGACGTCTACCTCCACACCTACCCATACTCCGACTCCCACACCAACAGCAACTTCCACCCATACTCCAACACCCATTCCGACAGACACACCGACAGCAACTCCAGCACCAGCCACCGATTGCAATAACGGCATCGCTGTTCCCGCCCCGCGATCCAATCCCGGCCTGCTCCGCGACTGCGAAACCCTGCTATCGATCCGAGACAGCCTCGCAGGTACGCACGTACTCAACTGGGGAGACCAGATCCCGATCTGGGATTGGCACGGGATCACCGTCGGCGGCCCTTACAACCGGGTCATAAAGTTGATCTACCAGTTCCAACAGATGGACGGCACCATCCCGCCCGAAATCGCCAACCTCTCCGCGCTACAAGTCCTCGGACTCTCCGACAACCGACTCTCAGGAACCATTCCTCGGGAACTCGGACAACTAGCCAATCTGGAAATCCTGAACCTCGGCGTGAATCGTCTCACCGGATCTATACCTCCTGAATTGGGCGATCTGTCGAAATTGTGGATCCTAGACCTCGCCCAAAACCAGTTGACTGGAGAGATACCCCCGCAACTGGGCAACATGACAAATATGAGGGAATTGCTACTCGGCGCCAACCGTTTGACCGGCCAAGTCCCCTACGAATTGACCAGACTCGAGAGGCTAAAGGTATTACACATTGACCTCAACAATTTCAGCGGGTGCGTGCCCGACTCTCTCGATGTTGACAGAGCATGGATCCGTCCACTGCAATTCTGTGGCGATCTTCCCGTAACTCCTACACCATTACCAACGGGATGTTCAAACGGGGTTGCAGTCCCTGATCCTTTGTCCAATCCCGACCTAGTCCGAGACTGCGAGACTTTACTCGAGATCAAAGATCCCCTTGCCGGATATTCCCAACTGAACTGGAACGACCGAATCCCGATCTGGGATTGGGAAGGCATCACTGTCGGTGGCAATCCACCCAGAGTCGTCAAGCTGGTCTACAAATTCCACAAGCTGGACGGCATCACGCCACCCGGACTCGGAAGACTAGACGCGCTTCAAGTTCTAGACCTCAGTGATGGCTGGCTGTCTGGGCCCATCCCTGTCGAACTCGCAGAACTTACGAATTTGGTAATCCTCGACCTCGGCGTGAATTTCGTGTCAGGCACCATCCCTCCGGAACTTGCCAAACTGAAGAAGCTGGAGATTCTGAATCTACGTCAAAACGAGATGATCGGCGAAATCCCTCCGGAACTCGGGAATCTCACAAACTTACGGGAACTGAGACTCGCCGCAAACTATCTCACCGGACGAGTACCTTACGAACTCGCTAAGCTTTCGAACCTCGAAGTCCTCCACATCGACCGCACCCAATTAATTGGTTGTGTTCCACACACGCTCAATGTCGAAGCCACGCGGATTGGCGATCTGAATTTCTGCCACCCTGACTATCAACCGCCCCCGACCATAACCCCGACTCCAACCCCCACTCAACCACCAATTGAAGAACCATCACTATACTTCGATTGTTCCAACGGCGTCGCAGTTCAGGATCCGCAATCCTATCCCGACTTGGTGCGCGACTGCGAAACGCTGCTCTTCATCCGTGACACTCTGGCCGGCAGTCGCACAATCGATTGGAACGACAACGTTCCGATCCATGAATGGCGCGGCGTCGAATTAGACAGTCGATCGGGAAGAGTGGCCGAGTTGAATTTACCCTTCCTTGGCTTGGACGGCGTGATCCCACATCAGCTGAGCAACCTCGATGCACTAAAGTCGCTCGTCCTCAGCGACAATCAATTGATGGGCGCAATCCCGCCTGAGCTGGGGCTGCTCGAAAACTTGGAACGACTCGATCTCGGAGTCAACGCATTGATGGGCTCGATTCCCCCTGAATTGGGCCGTCTCGCTAAGCTGCAGCGCCTCGCCCTTGGTCAAAATCGGCTCTCAGGCACGATACCACCGGAACTCGGCAACCTGACCAATCTGTCCGAATTAGTCTTAGGCACCAATTCACTGACCGGCACGGTTCCGGACGAGTTGAATAAGCTCACCAATTTGACCATCTTCACGATCGATCGCAACAATCTGGTCGGATGCGTCCCGGGCGACCTGGACGTCGGTTACACATCGATCGGCGACTTGCGGTTCTGCGCTGACGAAGCTCCTTAGGTATCGCCCCAACTCCACCAGCGAGTATCAAAACGGAAATTCCCTCCCTCTTTCTCGAATATCCTTAGTGGGCGACTCCTTCTCACTCCCTACGCGTTCCTTCGTTGAATCTCACTTCCCTCGCCACGCGCCCCATCCGCGCCACTCTGCGTCTCTACCGGGGCTACATCGCGGCCCTCTTGGTCTTTCTATCCACCGGCCTCTCCATCGGCATGACGCAATACTCCTTCGGCGAGTTCGCCGGTCCCCTCCAAGCGCGCTACGGCTGGAACCAGACCGAACTCAATCTATCCCTAACATTCGCCTTCATCTCCGGCATCCTCGCTCCCGTCATCGGCTACTGGACCGACCGCTTCGGTGTCCGGCCCGTGATGACCGTTTCGATCGCGCTAATCGCCATCGGTTTCGTCCTCCGCCCTCTGATCACTGAGCTTTGGCACTGGTATACGCTCTCTGCACTCGTCTACGCCGGCTTCCCGGGCGCAACTGTCTTGCCAGCCGGCAAGATGGTCGGGCTCTGGTTCCCAACCTCGATGGGACGTATGACCGGGATCGTCGTCTCCGGCAACAACTTCGGCGGCATGACGATGCCCCCGCTCGCCGCCACCATCATCGCGCTCATCAACTGGGAATGGGCATACATCACCTTCGCCATAATCATGGTCGGACTCGCCACCGCTGTCATGATTTTCCTCAAAGAAAAACCCCACGACGTCGAGGTCGAGATGCGGCGCACGCGACGACCCCGTTCCTCTGACAGCGCAACCGCCGCCCGCGCCGGGATGTCCGTAAAACGAGCCGTCAAAACCTGGGCCTTCTGGCTCACCCTCATCGGACTCGTCGCCGCCACCTTCACCTACCAAGGTGTCCTGACACAGCTCCGACAGCACTTCGGCGAGAACGGATTCGCACCTGCCGCCGCCACCTCCGCCGTCACCTTCATCGCTACGATGGGTATCGCCTCGAAGATCGCCTTTGGACGCGCCTCCGAACGCTTCAGCGCACGCAAGATGACCGTCCTCAGCACTGCGTTCCAAGCCGCGGGTGTCACACTCATGATCCTCCCCTTCGGCGGCATCCCCCTCATCGTCGCTGGCATCTTCATCTACAGCCTCGGCTTCGGCGGCCTCGGTGCCCTCATCGTCCTCGTCGTCCAGCAGACTTTCGGACTCCGAGAATACGCTTCCCTGATGGGCCTCTACCAGTTCGCCCAGATCATTTCCATCGCCGGCGGGCCCGTCCTCGCAGGCCGCGTCCACGACGACTACGGCTCATTCGACATCGCCTTCGCCACCATCGTCGGCATCTTTCTCCTCGGCATGATCACCCTCTTCCTAGCCCGACAGCCTAAGTGGGAGTGAAGTGTTATCATGATGTCACTACATCATTACATCACTTAGCAAAGGCATCGTAATGGTCCGCACCCAAATCCAACTTGATCCTGCCAAATACGAAATGGTCAAACGCAAAGCCCACTCGGAGAACAGGTCGATGGCGGCGGTCATCCGAGACGCGGTAGATGCCTACCTTGAGGCAGCCGAGAAACCGAAACGAAAGTTGACGCTAGACGACTTCACCTGCATCGGAAAAGGGCGTCTAGATCCAAACTACGACGGGCCTCTTCCGCTGTCGGTCTATCACGATGAAGCAGCGTGGGAAGAGGACTGGCGGGATTGATCTTCGTAGACACGTCGGCAGCGTTGGCGTTCGTGAGCCCACAAGACGACCTTCACTCCGATTCGACACAAACGCTTGAAGCCCTCATCGCCGGCGGTGAGGAACTTTTAACCCACAACTACGTGATATTGGAGACGGTCGCCTTGCTTCAAAGACGACTTGGGCTGACCGCTGCAATCGCGTTCCAAAATGATGCTCAGAGCAACTTGAAGATCCACTGGATCACCGAAGCCGACCATCGGCTTGCAGTCCAGCGATGGACAGAGCGCAATACCCGACGTCTCAATCTCGTCGACTGCATGAGCTTCGTCGTCATGGAGATGTACGGATGCGACATCGCATTCACCTACGACTCCGACTTCGAAACCGAAGGCTTCCGATCAGTCGGCTAACCGTCCTAAGCTAATTTCGTAAACCGAATAATCAACGGCACCACAATCGCCGTCAACGCCAGCATCCCGATCACCGCTGCGAAGAGCTGATACCGGATCCCGTAGTTCGACATCAGCGACGGATCGTAATACTTCGCAACCTCGTTGTCCCGATACATCGCCACCAGCCCGTCGAGCAGCATCCGACGCGTCCGGCGACCCAAGATCAAAGCCACCAACGCCACGACATTCAGCAGCACTGTCATTACGATGAACACTACCAGCACGGTATCGTACGTCGCGGAACCGCCCCTCGTCACGGCTTCAGAGGCCAACCCGGAATTCACCGCCAGCACAATCAGATTGAACACGATCGCTGTCAGAACGAAGATCGTATCCGTCCGACTACTCTCCCCCAACTCCCTGACAATGTGCTCATGGACCTGACCTAGCATCGCTGTTCCTCCATTTCTAGCTTACGGCAACGGCAACTCCCGCTTAGGCGCCGTCTCGTCGAGCCAGACATCCTTGAACATTGATCCATGGTACTTTGGGACAGAAAAATCTCGTATCCACGGCTGCAATCGATGAAACGTTCGACCACCTTGATAACTACCGCTCTGGTACCAAAGCAATGGCATCACCAATGCCTGATCCGCCACATACTCCTCAATCGCCAGATACTTCTCGTGCCGCTTAACAGCATCCCGCTCCGTCGCCGCATCCGCCAGCACTTTGTCCAACTTGACAAACTCCGGTGCCCGGTTTAACTTCCCGAACGGCGCTACTAACGCGCGAAGAACTGTCACTGGATCCGGATAGGCCGTAGACGCTGTGAATAACCGCAAGTGGTAGTCGTTATTCTTCCGTCCATCAAACTCATCCAATGCCTGCACGCCGAAATCATCATCTTCCAGCACAAGGTTCAGTTCACTTGCCCACGAGCGGAACGACGGATTCTCGATATCGATATACCTTGCTACAGATGGGTACAAAACAACCACTTCCCGAGGTTCTTCGTGGTTCGAGTATTTAGACGCTACTAACTCCGATTGCGCAAGCTCTGGGTCGTGCCGGATGAACTTGGCTCTCGGTTCAAGCGTCGTCAACTCGCCTGTGATCAGTCGCGCCTGATCGTCCGTCAATCCGCCGAACAGAGCAAATTGCACTGCGGAGGCGGCTGCACGTCTGAAATGGATGTCGTCGAACGGCGGTGCGGCAGCGTTCAGAACCGCGAAGATGAACGTCGGCGCGACATCTGCGAAACCCTCAACCGCGTTTTCGACCTCAATCATCCCTTTTAGATCGAAAGCCTCATCGATCTCTGCCATCTCCTCATCATCTTCAACAAGAATGATCTGATGCATCTCCTCGAAATCGGTCTCTTCTCGGACGAAATGCATCGGCTCTATCGGCATCGTGTGCCACATGCCGTCGTCAGTCCGTTCCCATTCAGTTAAGTCGGCTCTGAACCAAACGCCATCCAGATATGCCGGTTCACCCCAGTAGTGCGGATTTCGAGCGATCGGGCAGCGCGCACTAGTTATCCCATGCCAGTAGTCAACCAGTCGGAACGGCCCGGCACCCACTGGCATGTTGTAGTCGCCGAACCTACCGCTCTGTGTCGACGCGCCCGAGTTCTGCCACTTGATCCCCCAACTCAAAACGTTGTCCTTCTTCAACACCGACGCCACCGGGTCCGCGAGCAACGCGGGAAAGTCGGCTCGAGGCTCAGTTAGATTTATCCGCAATGTCCGGTCATCAACCACCACAACACCCGAAATATCCTCGCTATCGCCCAAAATCACCGCCTCTGCCGCTTCGACCAATCCGAACACATCCCGCGCTCTGCCTCCCGCGTCCGATTTCTTTAATGCTCGCTCCCAACTCCACTTGAAATCAGCAGCCGTCAACGGACTCCCATCGCTGAACTTCAAATCGTTCCGCAACACAAACTCATACTCCGTCCTGGCACGATCCACGTTGTAACTGTCCGCCAACTCCAACTCGAATAGCGCAACTGGATCATCCACTATCCGCGTCAACCCAGCGTGAATCTCTGTCACCAACGATGGCGAACTCAAATCGGGACGATCCGAGGCGAAATCTATCGCCGGATCTGGCGGCGGACACACCATCATCGGCGACGCCAACACTCCCCCTCTCCGAGGCCCGCTCCGATTCGGCAGCTGTACATCCCCCTCGCCCTCCGCCGTCGGCGACAACGTCTTGACGATCTCCACCCCCTCCAACAACGATGACGACGCAGGAGATTCAGATGCTTCGCCTCCCGCGCCATCAGACGTCAACTCGATTCCGCCGTCTCCGCTACTGCATGCCAAACCGAGCGCCATAGCGCAACCCGTTACTGCGACGATTGACAATGCTAAACGTAGACGATTCATACGAATCACAATACTTGCTTAATCGCGCTTTAGTCACGAATCTGCGAAACCAAGTTTATACCCAGACGTTCGACTTCAAGACGTGTTGAATCTCCTCAAACCCCCAACTCCCTCCGTGCCTCCCCAACGCTCATAATCCCGGCCCCTACAAGCGTAGCCAACCGTTCAGCCTGCTCCGACTGAGACTCCTGAACCGCCTCAACATCTGACAAGTCGAACCTCACCACCAGCTCGCTCGGATACCGCTCGAAGTGCGGCACCAACCGGTGGTTGATCCCATCCTCCAGCATCTTCAACTCTGGGATGATCGTGTTGCGCCACAGGAACTGCTCCATCGTCCGCACGTTCGCCAGCGTCGCATCCTCGAACTCGCTCAGAAACACTTTCGGAACCCCGAACGCCCGCGATACTTCCTCCACCGACCACTGCAACCCCGCGATGAACTCCATCTCCGAGTGGTTCGAACCCAAGCGCTTCATGTCCACGCCCCCGCTCAGCACCGTCGGTCTGTGCGCCTGATCCGGATCCTTAAGCCGGACCTCCCACATCTCCAACAGCCGCTCGATCTGGTCCTCGCTCGAATTGTGCTCCGTCGTGATCACGACGTCAGACGGGATCGCCGAGTGCACGAAGAAGCGGCGGTTGAACTCCATCGCCTCCGCACCCATATCGACTGCCGCACGCGCCGGGACCATCGACGAGAAACCTGACAGCGCGTGGAACGGGTTGAACCGTCGATACCACAGCATCTCCTCAGGAAGATACGCAACCCGACCATCCACAGACTCGTGAATGAACCCTCGCACCGTACGCTCATTCTCATCCGAAACAACGTGCACCTCGTCTGGATTCAGCGGCCACATCTCATACGGAACACCATCCCCATCGCGCACCATCACCACATACGCCCGCCCCCACAACGCCAGCCGACTCTCGACAGCTCGCAACAGTTGACCTCCGTCCCAAGCGTCGTTCGGACGAGCCAGCAGCCGCTGCAACGGATGATCCGGTCCCACAGGCTCCATATCCGAACCCGGACTCCCGCGCCGCCACACCTCCAACGGCGGCCTGCTAACCGCTTCAGCCAGCACTCTCACCGCCGAATGAACCGCCGTCGAGCGTCCGTAGTACTCGCCATAACCAGACGCAGACCAATCGACATCTCTGCCGCTCACCAACGGAATCTCGATCCGATCCACCAACCGGCGAAACGACGTCGCGCCCTGCTGGACCATCGGCATTTCGTCTGATACCTTTCCAATCCCGAACGGCGAACCGACCGCACGACCGATCCGCTTAAAGATTCCATTTCGACTCTCTTCTCTCGCAATCAACACTGCGATTCCTTTCTCTCTGATTCAGATGCCGGCGATTGTGCTCAAGGCAAAGCCCACGATCGCCAACACCTCGCCGCCGACCAACACCATCAGCCAGCGGATATTGATCTCGATCCCGCGCAAACGTCGATCGTGATCCTGTTCAACCGTCTTCCGAAGCCGCTTCACCTGCTCCAGAAGATCGCCGTCGTCTCCTTCATGCTTCTTCTTTTCGCTGACAGACTTCCTCGATTTCGACAGCCGTCTTCGACCGGCCAACTCCTCAAGATCGATCCCCAGCAAAACCTCTCGTGGATCCATTTCTCGTTAACCTCCTATTCCCCTTTTGCCCCTTCACAAAGCGAAGGGGGCGCGCACAAGCGAAGTGAGTGCGCGGGGTATACCCGGGGCGGGGACGGGGACGCGGTGCCGTCATTCCCCACTTCCGTACTGTCATTCTGAGCGGAGCCGAGGAATCTCCCGAGAGATGCTTCGACTGCGCTCATGGCTACAGACGCTGCCTCCCTTCCACGGACATCCCCCGCTCGCTTCGCTCACGCCCCTTTAGCCTTGCGAAAGGGGCAGGGCGACCTAAATCCTCAACCGTCTATAAGGCGCCAGTAGCCTCGCAACATCGCCCGAGGATTCGTAGACCCCATCCCGCACTCCCGACGCGATGTCGTCGGTTCGCTCAATGCCATCGCGTCGGCGCCACCGGTCCACCGCGATCAGTAGCGTCGCTTCAACGACCTCCGCCGGATAAACCAGACGCTTTACCAACGAGGCGTCTTGGTGGTCCGCGGCAGATGTGCCGTTCAATCCCCGCTCGACTGTCAGGACCGAAGCCGCAACTTGCCTCACAAACATCTGCTCGTGGTCGATCAGGATCGTGTGACCGGCCTGCACGTTCCGTGCATCATCCATCTTGATCGACCTCGACGCCCGTGTGACCGTCGTGCCTGAGTTGCTCACATACCCGAATACCGACACAAAGTACGACCTGTAACCCCACCGGCCAGTGATCGAGACTGTCGCTCTGCCCGTCGGAAAACATCGCATTCCACGCCGCCGTCTCACCCGCACCGAGTGATACGGAACCCCGCGCAACGAGTGCGGGTCCGAGTCGAGCGGATACAAGACATAATCCTTCCGCTTCCTCACGCGCTCGTAGACACCGTCGCCGTCACTGTCCTCGACAACCTGCGTAACCTCGATCAGATCGTCAACCGTCACGCCGTAACGGTCGTGTACATCGAACCGTTTCGACCCGATACTCACATAGAAGCTCCGGCCGCAACGTCCCTCCACGATCCGACTCGCCACATTCAGCAGATGCCATAGCGTCGCATCCCGCGTCGTGTCTGTGATTCCCAGCCGACGCTTCAATTCCGTCGGCGTCGCATAAACGTTCAGCACCCCCACCGGGGCAGCCAAATCCGTCATCTCTCAATTCCTTTCTAGGTCACCCTCACCCCAACCCCCTCCCATCTAGGAGCATTTGCACCACCGCGATCCCTCCCCTTTTTGCGTAGCAAAGGGAGACGCGTCAAGCGTAGCGAGACGCAGGGGGTTCATGCCGTCGCAGGAGCGCGTGACCTGCCCCCTGCAATTCCCCCTTGAGCATCAAGGGGGAGGGGTATGCAAACGTCCGTAGAGGGCTAGTGTGAGGGCATCGACCGATAGGGGCAGGTTTCGAACCTGCCCCTGCCGCCGAGGGCATCTAGTGGCTGATGTTGTAGGCCAACGCCGTGTGCTCCGCGCTCGAAGGGCTACCCGTCCGCTCCGCAAACGCCAGCCTCATGCTCACCACCATTACGTTCTGACGCTTCTGGATGTCGCGCTCCGTCTCGATCATCAGATTCCGACGGAAACCCAACCGCCACTGACCAGTGTTCACCGCCAGTAGCCGACCACGATCAGTGGTATTGCCGCCGTCCGTAACCTTTCCGTCAGTATCCGCCAGACGCAGCTGACCGCTAACCACCAGTGGATGACCGTAAACCGTCGCCAACTGACCGGTCAGAATCGTCGCCTTCGGTCCCAGCTTGTCCACCGTCTCCACCGACGTCACTCCCAAACTGCTGATGAACGTCGCTACGTCCGTCACGAACACCGTGTCCTTCGCGTTCACGCCATACTTGCCCAGCTTCTTCAGCAAGCCCAGATACGCAGCCGCCGTAACCGCACCACCGACCGAACTCGACTGCGCAGCGTTGTCCACCAGCGGAAGATGCACCAACCCGTCGAAACCGATCAGGAAGTGCGCCTTGCCTGCCGTCGACGACAAGATCGTTGCTCCGTCCGCATTGATGTTGTTCCGACCCGTCGTGTCCGCGTTCAAAAGAACGTCGTCGATAACCTCCGCCGCGTTCCTCACCAGCGTCCGCCGAACCTCCGGCAGAACCGCAAACACCGCGTCTTCATCGAGTGTCAAAGACCACGGAACCTCAGCCACCAACTCATGAGCCGTCAGCGTCTGCTTCGCCGTCTTGGCCGTGCTCTCCGTTACCGCTGTGTTCTCGGCGCCCGGATACCAGTTCACGTCTCCAAGCTGCAACGGGACATCGAACGGGTTCGTCGGCATGTCGATCCGATTGAAAAGACCCGCGATCCGCGTCTCCTGATGCACGTCGTCCCAAAGCCGCGATGCCATACCCGTCGGAACGATCTCGTCGCCCTTGCCAGCCGTAACACTGTCCATCGCAGCCTTCAGCCGCACGTCCCACTCGCGAACCGACTCGCTACCGATCCGTGACTCCGCCGCACGCTGCATGCTACGCATGATCGCCAGATCCAACACGTCGCAACCAGCATACGGACCCGACTTCACCACGCGATCCTCCACATCGCCCGAATCGCCGTTCAACACCGACGACCTTCGATGCTCACGCTGCTCCTTCGTCAGCGCCTCGATCGCATGTCGAAGCCGCACACGCTCCTCATGCACCGGCTCTACACGATCCCTCACGAACGTCGAAACATCCGCAAGCTCCTTGCGCAACGTCTCCAATTCCTGTGTATTCTGAGTCTCAGGCATTTATGCCCATCTCCTTTTTGTCTCGTTTGTTCTGTTTTATGACTGCTCTCGAATCCCTCAATCCACCAACAACCCAGCGGCCGTCAACAATCTCCGCACTCCCGCGCGGAGCTGCAAAATATCCTCATCCTCCTCGACCTTTGTCTCCTTTCGCTCCACGAAGAGGGACGCGTGAGCGAAGCGAACGCAGGGGGATACTCCCTCCCTCACCTCCGCCAACGCTTCCGAATGCATCGGCACCGGAACCGCGCTGATCTCCAGCAACTCCTGACGGCGATACAGATACCCCCGACGACCATTCGAAGCCCTCCGCATCTCCGTCTCCAGCGGCAGAAAACCCACCGACACTGCCCGCATGAACCCCCGCGTGTATAACTCCGCCACCTCCCGGGCGAACTCCGTCGGTGCAAACTCCACCAACGCATTCAACGATCCGCCTGCAACCCAAATCTCCCTTGCAACACCGATCGGCGGACGTCCACGGTCATGCGCCCAGAGAAACACCGGATTCCGGCGATAGCCCTCTAACTCCCAACCGTTCGCATCGATCACGTCGCCCTTTCGGTCCTCCGTACCCAGCGCCGCCCGCATCAACAGGCGACGAGGCGCGCCAGCATCGCCATCACGCTCGCCTGACCCGCTCGTACCCACAACACTGTCGCCACCGACACTACCCGACGCATCCTCGCTAGCCGCCTCCTCAACCACCGCGCCGAGCCACTTGACGACAACCTCGCCGTCCTGCTTCAGCCGCGACGCTCCAACAGCGTCTCGACCTTCAGAATCGTTTCCAATCTCCGCAACTTGCTCAATCCCCACTGCTACCTCCTAGCCTTCAACGCCGACATCTCATCGACGCAACCAACACATTCGTTCTATCTCTGATAATGACACATACATACAAACAACGCAACCCTAAAAATGACAAAATCTCCAGAAAATTTCTCCTCCTTCAGAAGGGGTTAGGGGAGGCCTATTCCTTCACGCAGCGTAGCCCTTTCCCTTCCCCTCTCTGACGGGGAATTGAAGGGGGTGCCGGCGATGCGAGGTTGGATTGCTCGATTAGGACAGAAAATCTGAACGTCACATTTCCTGAGCAATGGTAGGATTCGCGCCATGCCGCTTCCCCCCAAGCAACTCGCCATGTTGACAGACGCGGGCTTCGGTTCGCCAGCTGCCCGATGTAGCGCTACCGGATGGCTACACGATGCGCGCCTACCGGTCCGGAGATGCCGGCAGTTGGGCCGACGCGCTCCGAAAGGGAGGCTTTGAAGACTGGACCGAGGAACGGGTTGCGCAGTACATGGAGGATCTTGAGCGGAGGGAAGGCTCGCGCCTGGTCGAGCACGACGGCGGGATCGTAGCGGCTACATTCGCCTCCAAAATCTCGATCCTCCCCCACCTGAAGCCCCGAGGCGATGGAGACCCTTCTGAAGAAGGCGTGCTGGACTACGTCGTGACGCACCCTGATCACCGCGGCCAAGGGACTCGGAAGGGCAACCTGCACCGAGGTCGCCAGATTCCTGGTCGACCGGGGATGCAAGGCCGTCTCGCTCGGTACCGACGACTGGAGGCTGCCCGCAATCCACATCTATCTCTCAATCGGTTTCAGACCCATAATGAACAGGAGCGACATGCCCGCACGCTGGGCCGCCGTCTACCAGAATCTGAAAGAGAGCGGCGCGACCACCACCCTAGCCCCTTTCGCAGAGCGAAGGGGGCGCGAGCAAGCGCAGCGACGCGAGCGGGGTATGCTCAGGGCCGGACAAAGCAAGGGTCTATGACGAAGGAACATGCAAATGACCAAACTTAGACTCGGCCTGGCCGGCTTGGGCCACGGCGATACTCTGCTGCAAGCCAACGATCCTGAAAACGAACTGCCCATCCACGTCACCGCGCTCTGCGACATCAACGAAGATCGACTGAACGCGGCATCCAGAAAACACGGGATCGATGCCATAACCACCGATTTCGACGATCTCGCGGCGCGCGACGATATCGACATCATAGGCATATACACCCCCGGCCCTCTCCACGCTAGCCAGATCCTCACCGCGCTAGACAACGGCAAGCACGTCATGGTCACCAAATCCATGGTCTACACCATGCAGGAGGTGGAGAGCGTGGTCGAAGCCGTCGATCGCGCCGGGCTCGTGCTGCTCGTAACCCAGTCGATGCGCGGCCGCTTGGACCTCATCGACGCTAAACGTGCCTGCGACGCCGGAGAGATCGGCGAGCTCTTCATGGCCGAGGCCCATTACGTCCACGACTTGAGGCCCGTTTACAAGAAGACGCCGTGGCGAACGTCGATGCCGCAGGACCTGATCCTCGGAGGTGCCTGCCACCCCATAGACCTGCTGCGCTGGTTCATGGGCGACATCGACGAGGTGTACTGCGTAGGTCTGCGCAGCGGCATCGCGCCGGAGTATCCCCAAGAAGATTGCTTTTTCATCAACGTCAAGTTCGCCAACGGCAAGATCGGCCGCGTCGCCAACCTCCTCGGCATAGTGCACCCAGGCGGCGAACGGATGAACAGCCTTACCGTATACGGCACCAAGGGAACGATACGCGACAACGTCAAGACGCTCGACGCTCAAGGACACCTGCCGGAACGCGAATACCACACTCACCTCCCACCCCACGGCGGCCACTACGGCGAAATGATTGTCATGATGCGCCACATGGCCGACTGCATCCAGAACGACGCCCAGCCTTGGGTCGGAGCCAGAGAAGGCGCCAGAGTCGTATCTACCGGTCTAGCCTGCTGGGAATCCCTCCGCACCGGCAACCCTGTCAAAGTCCGCAACGACTTCTGACCACTCCGTTTACAGAAGACCTTCGCAATACTTCCGCCAGTCCAACGAAGCCCCCGTCATTCCAGCGAAAGCGATACCATTGCAAAACTCTGGGTTTCCCCCGCTCGCGGGGGAAATGTCCGAAGGACAAAGGGGGCGTGTAGCGGTCGCCCCGCTGTCAGTTTCAAGTTTCAGCAATCCGGGATCCCGAAGACGCCGGTCCAAATACTCAACTCAGGCATATTGGTGAGTGAACGCGGCACGCATCCAGATAGCCGATTGTCCGAAAGCCACAAGAATTGCAGACTGGTCAGGTTGCCCAGCGTCAACGCTACATACGCGTCATTCTTTGCATAACGGCAGGCTGAGTTCGTCGAGGTCATTACTCGGCACGTCGCGCAATCCCGCTGGTACGCACCCACCCATCTGGTTGCCGGAGAGCCACAGCTCTCGAAGGTTGGTCAGAGAGGACAGTTCGACCGGTATCTCCCCGGTCAACAGGTTTTCATTGAGTAACAGGTTCTGAAGGTTCGTCAGGGCGGACAGTTCGGGCGGTATCTTCCCGGTTAAACCGTTGCCAGAGAGATTCAGGGTTTCAAGGTTGGCCAGGACGGACAGTTCCGTCGGTATCTCGCCAGTCAAATAGTTTTCGTTGAGGGACAGGATCTCAAGGTCGGTTAGGACGGACAGATGGGTCGGTATCTCTCCAGTCAGCTGGTTGCCCTCGAGGTGTAGGTACCGCAGGCTGATCAGGTCGGACAGTTCCATCGGTATCTCCCCTGTCAAATCGTTGCCACCTAGGTCCAGCGATTCAAGGTTGATCAGGGCAGATAGCTCAACTGGTATCTCTCCTGTCAAATCGTTGCCAGGGAGATCCAAGCCTCGCAGAGCGTTCAGTGCGGCAAGTTCGGTCGGGATCTCACCTATCAGCTCGTTGGCTCTGAGGTCCAGCCATTCGAGGTTCGTCAAGGCGGTCAGCTGGGCGGGATCTCTCCTGACAAATCGTTGCCACCGAGGTCCAAGGATCGAAGGTTAGTCAGGGTGGCCAGTTCCGTCGGGATCGTCCCTGACAGCTGGTTGAGGGAGAAGTCCAAGTATTCAAGGTCGGTCAGGGCAGATAGTTGGGGCGGTATCTCCCCTGATAGCTGATTGGCACCGAGGTCCAAGTGTTCAAGGTCGGTCAAGACAGACAGTTCCGTCGGGATATCACCTGACAGCTTGTTGGCATAAAGTTCTAGCCGCTCAAGGTCGGTCAAGACGGACAGTTCCGTTGGTATCTGCCCAGTCAAATCGTTATGGGAGAGTACCAAGCCTCGCAGAGCGTTCAGTGCGGCAAGTTCGGTCGGGATCTCCCCTATCAACTCGTTGGCTCCGAGATCTAGCCATTCAAGGTTGGTCAAGACGGACAGTTCCGTCGGTATCTCACCAGTCAAATAGTTGCTGTAGAGTCTCAACTCTTGCAGATTGATCAAGGTGGACAGTTCGACCGGTATCTTCCCTTCCAAATCGTTATAAGAGAGGCGCAGGTCTCGCAGGTTGGTCAGGACAGACAGTTCGGGCGGGATCTCCCCGGTCAAATCGTTGCCGCCGAGGTCTAGTGATTCAAGGTTGGTCAGGGCGGACAGTTCGACCGGGATCTCCCCGGTCAAATCGTTGCCAGAGAGAGTCAGGGTTTCAAGGTTGGCCAGGGTGGACATCTCGACCGGCATCTCCCCGGTCAATCCATTCCAATCCAGATCTAACCCTGTCACACCTTCACTGCCGCCGGCAGTCACGCCGTGCCAATCCCCAAGTGGTTTGTCGCTCAGCCAGTTGGTGTTGTCTACCCAACCGTCCCCGCCAGTGGCGTTGTAAAAGGCGACGAGAGCGGCTCTATCTGTAGCGAAAGCCTCATCAGCAGAGCCGGGCCGGGCGCCAACAACGTCGGCAAGTTCGACCGTGAGGGTGTAAGTTCCGGTATCTCCGAAGCCGCTGACTTCAACGTAGTAGCTTCCGGAGCCGGGCGCTTTCCAAGCGATGCGCGATGCAAGTGAGTCGCCATAGTCGTCGTTGAAAGCCAACTGCTCCCCGTTTTCGTCGTACAGCGCCGCTGTCGAATCGGGAAGGTTCTCCAGCGCCACATCTATCTGGTAGAGCTGACCCTCTTCGCTTCAAACACGAAGAAGTCGATGTCGCCTTCGTACTCCAGCGCCCCCGGCACAGAGTCGCCGAGCGTGACCGCCGTGGCGTCGACCGCGGTGTTAGCGTGGTCGTCAACAAAGTCTGCAATGTCGACTGTCAGGGTGTAAGTGCCGGTAGCTTCGTAGCCGGCGACTTGAATGTAGTAGCTCCCGGAGCCGGACGCCTCCC
>CBDBDX010000009.1:0-323134 GCA_965204135.1 Dehalococcoidia bacterium
TTAAGCCGCTCGAATGGATTTGAGACAAACAGAGCGCTAACGGTGCCTATCTAGCGTTCTGTCACCAGCCTCGTGAGTCGGATGCTACGGAACTGCTCACCATGCCCCGGGACCGATTGCGGGTCAAGTCGCGAAGCATGACGAGAGTATCGGAGTATCCCATTACTCGACTCGTGTACTCTTCTTCGTCGAGCAACGAGAATCCACCGCGTCTTGAAACGATCTCACCGTTGGAGAAAAATCCGGCCGCAGGGATATCCCCGAAGCGATCGGCGATGATCTTTGCGTCGTGGTTGTCCTCTTCGAACATTCTGAAACCGCGGGCGACCGAGTTGAAACAGAGCATCGCATCCACGTTCTCGCCGCGGTCCCGAACATACGTCGCATAGCCTTCCAAGTTCTGGATCAGCCGCTGCGACGCCAGTTCGCTGTCTCGCACATGGAACTGGAGTGCTTGCCCTTCCTCGACGAGGTCGCCGATCATCATCGCACCGGTCTCTTGATCCATGTCCATGATGTTCCGCATGACATAGTCGGGGTCTAACAGCACACCACTGGCTTCCAAGCCGACTACTAGCGTTCGTTTCATGCGAAGTTGACTGAGCGGGTCTGCATTAAGGAAAACTTCTTCGAGAGCCGCCATTGGGTTTCTATCGTCCAAACGATGGATCTCGTTGCGGCTGGATTTTGTGATGACCATCGGCGGACCGACTGGCGCCTCGCTACCAGAGACGATCATGTCTGCCTGAAAATCCTGTTTGACGAGGAGCCCTACAGCACCGTGGTGACGAAGGTCATCCCCGAAGAACATCCGATTTTCGCCGTATTCGTGACCGCCGCTGACAAGAGCACCGAACTTCATGACTGAGGGGAACACCGAGTCGAGCATCGAAAGCGCATTTTCCGTCGAAACCGTCAACGGATCGATAAGTATGAGCATCAGACCGTTTTCGTATTCCTCGGGATCGACACCGATTGCCTCAGCTAAAGATTCCGGCGTGGCATCCTTGCCGCACGCTTGCTTGTCAGAAAAAACGAACGGGTACATCTTGTTGGTGTCGCACGTGGCTGCGAGTACTGACAGTCCCGGTCCAGATTCGAGTTCTCGACCGTTTCCAATGACGCCGGAACCTGAGCAGCCGACCAACAATTCTGGCCCAAGTTTCCGATGCAGATCGGGTAAGACGTTCTCGAACTTCGCGTATTTTGGAGATGACGCGAATACGAAGGCTAAGTCAGGAGAGGTGCCATCGAGTTGCGCGTGGATAATATCGCACATCTCGGCGACCTCATCGGGTTCGTCGTAGTTTTCGCAGATCGCGCCAGCGAATCGTTGCGGCTCGGTACGCTCCGCGCGAACAGGGTTTGATGGTGCCGCATTGGAATTCGAGCCCCACTTAAACTCTGCCTGCATGAAGCGTCCTTCTCCAAATTCCTGCATTTGTGTTGCACCACTCAACCCCAGAGTCCGACGCTGGACTCTTCATGATGCGTGATTGTGATTTTGGCAAATCGGGTCGAGTCGAAACAATATGGCGATTGACGACTCGTCCCTAATCTCGCGCTATTCGCATCACATTCGCGATAGGGCCTTGCCAGCGGCCTCTATCGTGGCATCGATCTGTTCGTCGGTGTGTGCTGAAGACATATGCACGCGTCCGTTGGATGAAAGGCGGATTCCCTCATCCATCATCTCCGTCGCGAACTGCGTGTAGCGGTCATCATCGCACTTGGTCGCGTGGTCGCGATAGTTGCGGATTATGTCTCCGCTGCGGTTGAATGAGACACCGAAAACGCTGCCGAGGCCTTGGATGTGGACGTCGGTCTCGGTCTCCATGCCGAGGCGGCGGAGGCCTTCGATGAGCCGCTCGCCTCGACGATTCAAATCGGCATAAAACGCGTCGCCCCGCTCCCTCAAGTGCGTCAACGTTGCGTGAGCTGCTGATATCGACATCACGTTGGAGTTGAAGCTACCGCCGTGATAAACCTCGCCGCTGCCGAGCACGTCCATGATGTCGCGGGGGGCCGGCGAGCATTGCTATTGGAAAACCCGCTGCGATCGATTTCGCGTAGGTGGCTAGGTCGGGTGTTATCCCGAGGAGTTCTTGAGCGCCTCCGTACGCAACGCGGAAACCCGTGATGACCTCATCAAAGATGATCAAAGCGCCGTGACGATGGGCCAACTCTTTTGCGGCTTCCATGTAGCCCGGTTCGGGCATGATGCAGTTGGTGTTGGCGTTGATCGGCTCCATGATGACGGCGGCGACCTCGCCTTTGTTGCGTTCGAACGCGGCTTCGAGACGATCAATGTCGTTCCATTGACATGGTATGACTTGGGATGCGGCACCCGGATCCATCCCAGCCGATTCACCTACTATGTTCGGAGCGTCGACATCGCCCGCATCATGGATGGATGGATGAACCGAGTGGTTGACGCTGTCCATCCAGCCGTGGTAGTGGCCTTCGAAACGAATGAATTTGGTCCTGCCGGTGTAACCGCGGGCTAGTCGTATCGCCAGTTGGTCGATCTCCGTGCCTGAACTGGCAAAACGGACAGTGCAGTCTTCGATCGGGACAGCATCTGCCGCCATCTCGGCGGTTTCTAGTTCGCGCTCGAACTGTGCGGCGAAGACGTAGCCTTTCCGCATATCTTCGGAGACTTGTTGGGACACAAATTCGGGCGCGTGGCCGAAGATGTTGGGCCCCATGCCTTGTATGTAGTCGATGTACTCGTTACCGTCGGCGTCCCACATGAGCGCGCCCTCGGCGCGATCGAAGAACAAGGGTTCGCCGCCCGGTTCGTTGAGTCTGATCTGGGAGGAGATGCCGCCGGCTACTACGCGTCGGGCACGGTCCATTAGTTCGCGAGATCGTTGTCGGTTTGGCTGTTGCGCTGACATTAGTTGCTGATCCTAGTGGTCAGGGTTTACAAGGCAGAATTCGTTGCCTTCAGGGTCTTGCATGACGATCCATTTCGTTTCGCCGAATTCGCGTTCCGCGATGAGAGTCGCGCCTAATTCGACGATTCGTTCGGCTTCAGCTTTCAGATCGTCGGTTTTGAACTCCATATGGAGGCGGTTTTTGGCGGTCTTGGTTTCGGGGACTTGGAGGATCAAGAGGCGCGGGTGGTTGGGTTTATCGGAAGTCAGGACGGCAAGTATGGGGTAGTACGAATCGGCGACTTTGTAATCTGTAGCATCGCACCAGAATCTTGCCAACGATTCAACATCGTTGGCGTCCATAGTCAGTCCCCAGAAACCGAAATCAGGCATTGTGTTCCATTCTGCTGGCTAGAACCTTTTGTGGAAAAATCGGCAACGTAGACGGCTTCACGCGATCAGTTGTTCGCTCGATTCTGCATCAACTCCGAACGGCTCTCGTATGTCTTCCAAACCTCCTTGCCTGCCGGTGTCGCGTTGGGTTCGCTGAGAGTCTTGGTACATGCTCGGATTGGGGGGCATCTCGAACTCGTTGCCATTCAGCAAGTCTTGTACGGTACGAATCTGGACTTTGGGATAGTCCCTCTGCCATAGATCAGAGTAGTAAAAGCCCGCGCTTACAGCTTCTGAGTTCATCGCGCGTGTCGGATTTTCCAAAGTGATGAAAAGCCCCATTGCGGCATTCTCGCGGTCTACGGTTCCGACTAAGTCGCGGATATGGGCAACCGAAACTCTGCCACTCTTGACTTGGATTATGGCTCGGTGCGTAGATCGGCGAGGACCGTTTATGAAGTGCAGAACGCCGTCGATGCCTCTGTCAGCGCCGCGATGGTCGTATTGCTGAGGCCTTGCCCCTAACAATGACAAAGCCCAGAACTCGAACTGGTATCTGTCCTGCTCCGCCAGTGCACGTGCGCTACCGACATCGACCGGTTCGCCGATAACTGAGTAATCTTCGCCTTGCGAGATACCAAAGCTCGTTTTTAGGCGATGCTTCATCAGGGCTACTGCCAAGTGAGTGATGTCAATGCCGACCCAGTTACGGTTGTGCTCTTCTGCTACCGCGACGGCAGTGCCGCATCCGCAGAAGGGATCCAATACCACGTCACCGGGGTTGGACGAAGCGATGATGATGCGCTCCAACAGTCTTTCCGGTTTTTGGGTCGGATAGCCCAATCGCTCTCTCGCTTGTGAGTTGATCGGTGGGATGTCCTCCCATAGCGCTTGGACGGGTCTGCCTCTGCTTTCATCCAGATAGCGTTTGCGGCGGATGCCACCGGATTGCGTGAAATGCAGCCTACCCTCTGAATCCAAACGTTCCATTGTTTCCAACGGCACTCGCCACAAGGAGGTGACTCCTTTGTATTCATACTCGTAACCGCCCCCGGTCAATCCTTTCGCGGAAAGGTTATCGTCCTGCCATCGCCTTCCATCGTCATCCTCGTAGCGAAAGCGCGCTAGGTACTCGTCATCGTATGGCTGATACTGCTGGTGCCAAGTCCAATCATCGCTCTTGGTGTAGAAGAGGATCGTATCGGTATTACGTCCGAAACGCTTAGCGTCACTATGGGCAGTTGTGCGTTTCCAGGTGATTTCGTTACGGAAGTTGGTGATGCCGAAGACCGTGTCCATAACGGTTTTCAGGTAGTGGCTGGCAGTTGGATCGCAGTGGAGGTAGATCGATCCGGTCGGTTTCAGCACTCTGTGAAGTTCGACCAGACGGGGCGTCATCATCACTAGATAAGCCATCAAGGCGTTGCGGCCGACGAAATCTCGGAACCCGGAGACCATGTCTTTGACTGCGGGCGCGACGGTCGGATTCAAGATGATGTCTTGCTCGTAAGCTCGCTCGGTTTCCTGTGTCCACTCCCATGTGTCTGTGAAAGCACTTATCTGTGCTGGAGAGCTTTGTCCAGTCTGCTCTTTGAAGAGAACGTTGTAGGTGGCGTTGGAGTTAAATGGCGGATCGAGATAGATCAGATCCACCGCTTCGTCGTCGAGGTAGCGACGCAATACTTCGAGGTTGTCGCCGTAGTAAAGGGTGTTTTGCATCTTGAAGAACTGGATTTTTGTCGGGTTCACGCCGTGTGAAATCGATGTAGTTCAAGCGTACCACCGGATTTCATGGTTGTTCGTTGCGTTTGGCACGTCATTCCGACCGCAACCTTGATTGGGCGGATCAGACGCCATCTGCGAAAACAGTTCTGAGTATCGTTATCTGGTCAGCGGGCAGCATTGTGTAGCCGGGGGTCCAGAAGGGAATGTCCTGTTCCCAGATCACTCCTAATTCCAAGTCGTACCCGCTCTTTGTCTCGTCGAACCAATCTAGGGTCCTAGGCCCTAGATTCGCGTCTTCCTCGCCGAGAGGCACCTGATCGGGCATCTGTGGATTGAAGTAGTGGATGCTGTGCCATTTGGGCACTACGACGAGCTCTGGCGCTCCCTTTTCTGTAGTACGGACTCCGTAGATCCAAGAGTGTTGAGGTTGCCCTAGCCAATACAAGGTCTTCGAGTTCGCCACTTCTCGGTGCTTGACGGGGAGGCCTAGGAACCCGGCTTTGGCGATTCGGGGCAGCCATCTCAGCCCGGTCATCGGATACGGGATGTCTTCTAGGACGTGGGAACAGATGGCGAAATCGAAGGGACCGTCTTTTTCCAATTCTCGCCAGATCTCTTCATCATTCACGTCGCCGACGTATAGGCGCTTATCGGTCTCGAACTCGAACACATCCACATAAGCATCAACGACATCGTCGGCCCACGGGTTGTGGCGTCCTCCAATATCTACGACGGTGTAATTCGGGTTTTCGGCTTTTTTACGTCGGACATCTTCGAGCATCTGGGCTCGGAAAGAGTCTTTGTCGCCGTCGGTGTAGTTGACGATGGGCATGTTGGGTTCAGACGAGGTACTTGCGGTTGACCTTGCAGACGTAGGAGTAAGTGGGGTTCACGAACTGCGTGACACGGGCCTCAAGGCACTGGGCGAGGAAGATGAATGCTTCGCCTTGGGTCATGCCGTAGTCGGCTTCGAGCCATACGATCATTTCGGAGAGGGCGATTCTGAAGGCGTCTTCGGCTGGTTTCTCGATGCCGGTGGTCATGATATGGGTGTCGTTCTCGATGCGCGGCCACCACATGTTTTCGGGCATCGGGGAGAGTTCGACCTTCATCATGGCGGAGCCGCCGGTCTCGATGCCGCCGCCGCCGCATATCTCGCCGTCGCCTTGCCGGGCGTGCATATCGCCGACGTGGAGGAGCGCTCCGGGGCGGTAGACGGGTAGGTGTAGTCGTGCGCCCGTGGTGACTTCTTGGATGTCGAAGTTTCCGCCCCACTGCCCTGCCCATCCGTTGTGCCGCGCCTCGCGTTGGGGTGCGACGCCCACTACACCGAGCATCGGTTCGACAGGGAAGCTGAGTTTGTCGTTCCAGATGATCTGACCGTTTTCGACGTCGATGCGGCAAATTCGGAACTGGGGTCCGATGTTGGAGTGGCCAAGGTACCCGGGCATCGCGCCGGTGGATCCGGCGTATCGGGTCCAGCCGACGGGGTGGGTCTTGATTTCACCGATGTGGACGGTGAGCATGTGTCCGGGTTCGGCACCTTCGACGTATGTGCAGCCAGAGGATGCGTTACCACGGTCAGTGGGTTGGGAGTCGGATCGATACGAGTTGTAGAGGTCCCGGATGTCGTCGGGAACGAGTCCGGCGTCCGGGCCGCGGTTCATCTGGGTCTGGACCTCGAACCATTCGCCGGGTTCGACGCGGAGGGTTACCGGATTGGCGGCGGAGTGCTCGTAGTAGAGGGTGTCTCGGGTTGCGACCTTCATGTGGAGGTTCCCTGTTGATTGAGGGTGTTGACCTGCATGAAGTGTAACGGCTAGTGAGCAGGCTTCGAGCATCCCCTGCGTTCGCTTCGCTCCGCGTCCCCTTCGCTTTGCGAAAGGGGCGGTTCAAGTTAGGAGTTTGTTTGCGAGGTCTGGGAAGTCGGTGGCGACGATGTCGATTTCGGGGTCTGCGGTCGCCGTTTCGACATCGGAGTATCCGGGGGTTACGTTGGATTCGCCTTCTCGATGGATGTATGCGGTGGACATTCCAACGCGTGTCGAGTTTTTGAGATCGTTCATGTGTGCAGCGACCATCATTGTTTCAGATGGTTGTAGGCGGAGCAGCCGGATGGCTTTGTTGTAAGCGTTTGGCGGGCCTTTGTAGGCTCCGAGGAATTCGCAGGATAGGATACCGTCCCAGTTGATACCGTTATGTTTTGAGCAGTCGACGGCGATGGCGTAGCTGAGGACTGTGAGGACAACGACCGTGTAGCGGGTTTTGAGTTGGTGGATTACGTCGGCTGCACCGGGCCATGCTCTCAGGCGGTGCCATATGTTGGTCAGATCGTCGCGCTGGGATGTCGAAAGATTGAGCGTCGAATGTTTCCCGAGAACATCGTCGAGGACTTGGCGGTGAATGAAGTCGAGGTTTGTCCAGGGGAGTTCGGCTCGGTTGATGCGTGCGAGCATGTCGAAGGACCATACGCGCCAATCGGTGGCGAATTGTTCGATGTCGACGTCGGCTTCCTGTTCGGCGGCGATGCGTTGGACTTCATCTTGAATGGTTCCTCGCCAGTCGAATACGGTGCCGCCCACGTCCCATGTGAGGGCTTTGATGTTGGATTGGTCTTTCATCGTTTGTCGCCGGATTTCGATTTATCTGGCTGGATGAAGTATAACGGTTCGGCAGTTCTGGGATGGCTTGTCGCGCGCGGCGGAGATCCCTGTTGACGGTTGTCGTCAGATTTGGGCGGGCGACCACGAGCGTCGCTGCTACTAATGTTGTAATTTCTTTCGCCATGCGAAAGGGGTGTTGCATTGTCTGAACTGGGATTTATGGGATTTCAGATGAGATTTTGCGATTACGTGTCAGTTGTGTTCGAATGTTTCAAGTTCTTGGAGCAGTTGGCGTTTCAGATCGAGTGGGATGTCGTGCCAGTGGCTTTCCATCAGTGCTCCTTGGAGTGCCCACAAGAGATTCAGGGATGTGTCGTTTGGGAATGCGGTTTTTACGCGGTGATAGGCGTTAGCGGGGCCTAGGTTTCGCAAGGTGTCGACGTCGGTGATGCCAACGGCGATGAGGCGTTCGGCGGACTTTGGTCCGAGGTTCTTCAATGCCGCGATGCGTCGGCGGGGATCTGACATCGGGTAAGCGGCGATTAATTGAATTGGTCGCCCCAAGAGCCTAGCGTCAGGCTAATGGGGACGATTTTGTTGTCGCGTAGGACTTCGATGACGATTTCGTCTCTGGGGGAGGTGTTGAGCATTATGTAGCTACGGAGGTCATCGATGTCTTCGATGGTGACGTTGTCGATTCGGACGATAATGTCCCCGTCGCCTTTAGGGCCACGGACGCCTGAGGATGAAGTTTGTCCAGAGTCGGGGATTATTCCGGCTTTATGCGCAGGACCGTCAGGGGATACTGCTGTTACCAGCAGGCCTCGCTGATCTTGATCGAGATCGAGTTGTTCGGCCCATGTGGGAGTGATTACCCACGACGAGATTCCGATGAGGGGGTATTCGTGTACGCCATCTTCGATGAGGCTGTTGACAACGCGTCGGACGAGGTTAATGGGCGTGGCGAATCCGACGCCGCTGTTGGTGTTTGAGAGGCTACGGATCTGTGTGTTGACGCCGATGACTTCGCCGGCGCTGTTGAGGAGCGGTCCGCCAGAGTTCCCGGGGTTCATGTCTGCGTCTGTTTGGATCACCGCAGGAATCGGGATCGTGCTGGCTTCGGATTGGATAGACCTGGATAATCCGCTGATGATGCCGTGGGTCATCGAGAAGGATTGCTCGATGCCGAAAGGGTGGCCAAGAGCGATGGCCGCCATTCCGGGTTTCAGGTCAGCGCTATCGCCGATGGTAAGTGGGTTGAGGGTGGATTTTTCGACATCGATTTTGAGCACGGCGATGTCGGAGACGTGATCTCCGCCGACGAATTCCGCCTCGAACTGATCTCCGTCGAAAGTTTCTACGATGATGGTGTTGGGAGTTACGAGGCTAGTGGTGGGTCGGACGACATGATAGTTGGTGACGATGTGTCCTTCGTCGTCCCAGAACCATCCGGCGCCGGTACCGGTGCCAGGGAAGAAGGTGTTTTCGAGGTTGATTAAAACGACACCGGAGATGGAATCGTCCCAGATGTCCATGAGTCTGATTTCCCATTCCTGGCTTTCTGTAGCGGCGACATCGCGAGGCAAGTCGGTGTTTTCTTCGAAGACGAGGTCACTGGTGATTCCGTCAACGTCAGCAATCAGGACACCGTCAATGTCGTCGGCAAGGACCAGGATCCCCGCCGCGTCGTCCGCTGTGGGAGCATCGAATCTTGAGACTTTGACCGCTTCGGTTGCATGTGATTCGGGTCTTTCGTCGACCATCCCTACGGCTTCATTGGATGTTGCTTCGGCGGTTTGTACGAAAGCGGATTCCGAGGTTGGGTCAGGAGCTCCATCGGTGGAGGTAGTTGGTTGGGGGTCAGAAGTGCATGCAATCGCGAAGAGTGCGATCGCTGCGAAAGGCAAGGTGGAAAGGCTTGTTTTTGTGGAGAGTTTCATAGTGTTTTGCGGTTGGTCTGTTGAGGTTGTTTTTTGCGAACCAGTGGATATTGCGATGTATGCGCCGGGGTCGATGGGGTTCGACGAAGTTTGATGTCCCTTGGTGAGTTGGATTACGTATTGCGGATTGGTGGTGGATTTACTTGCGTTCATAGACAGTATTTCATAGGGCGTATGAACCCCCTGCGAGTTTCGCTACGCTTCACTCGCCTCCCCTTTTGCTTCGCAAAAGGGGAGGGGTTAGTGTCGCCAGCGGGATGCGATGGGCATGCGTCGGTCGCGGCCGAAAGCCAGCCCAGTTACCTTGACGCCAGGGGGAGATTGTCGGCGTTTGTATTCGTTGATGTCGACCATGCGGATAATTCGTGCGGCGGTTTCTTGGTCGATGTTGTTGAGATGGGGCAGGATTTCTTCGCTGGATTGGCGTTCTTCTACGTAGGCTTTTAACAAGGGATCGAGGGTTTCGTATGGCGGGAGGGAGTCGACGTCGAGTTGGTCAGGGCGGAGTTCGGCACTCGGAGGTTTATCGATGACGGACTGGGGGATCGGCGGGTTGTCGTCGGTACTGTTGCGATATTCGGCGAGTTGGTATACAAGCTGTTTGGGGATGTCTTTGATGACGGCGAAGCCGCCGGCCATGTCGCCATAGAGGGTTGCGTAGCCGGTGGCCATCTCGGATTTGTTGCCGGTGGTGAGGACGATCCAGTTGAATTTGTTGGCTATAGTCATCATGACGTTTCCGCGGATACGAGACTGGACGTTCTCTTCGGCGGTGTTGGGTTCGGTGTCGCGGAAGGTTTCGTCAAGCACCTGCTCAAAAGCGGCGTGAGCGGGTTCGATAGGGACTCGCCAGAGGGGGATTTCGAGGCGGTCGGCGAGGTCTTGGGCGTCGATGAGACTGCCTTCGGATGAGTATCGGGACGGCATAGCGACGCCGACGATGTTTTCGGAGCCGATAGCGTCGGCGGCGATGCAGGCGACGATGGAGGAGTCGATGCCGCCGGAGAGAGCGATGGCGACTTTTTGGAAGCCGGTTTTGTGGATGTAGTCGCGGGTGCCGAGGGTTAGTGCGGCGTAGACTTGGGAGACGTCGTCGATGGGGGTAGTCTCTGGTAATGGAAGGTTGGGTTTAGCGGAAGGGGTGAAATGGGGGGTGGTGATGTTTACAGGAGAAAGGGCCTTGGCTAATCCGCCCTCCGCCCCCAGGCATCCCCTGCGGTCTCGTTGCGCTCGCCCGCGTCCCCTTCGCTCCGCGAAAGGGACGGAAGGGATATCCATGTCAACAGCGGTAACGGCTTGTTGGAATCTGGGAGCGATGGATAGGATTTCGCCGTTAGGACCTGCGAAGATGCTTGAGCCGTCGAAGACGAGTTCGTCTTGTCCGCCGACTTGGTTGGTGTATACAGCGTAAGCGCGGTGTCGTTTGGCGAGGCCGGTTACGAGGTTGATGCGGGTCTGGAGTTTGCCGATCTCGTACGGGGAGGAGTTTAGGGTGAGGATGAGTTTTGCGCCGGCGGTGCATTGGGCGTCGCCGGGTCCGGGCGTAACCCAGATGTCTTCGCAGATGTTGATGCCGACGGGGACGTTGTTGATGTTGATGACTTGGGAGGATGTGCCGGGTTTGAAGTAGCGGAGTTCGTCGAATACGCCGTAGTTTGGGAGTTCGTTCTTGTGGTAGATCGCGATGATTTGGCGATCGACGATGATTGCGGCGGCGTTGTAGATGTTTTGGATGTTGCCGTTGTCGTCTTCGTCGAAGTCGACGATGCCGATGACGGCGGCGATGTTATTGCAACTTTCGGCTAGTTCGGCTAGAGCTTGTTTGTTGGTTCGTACGAAGTGTGGGGAGAGTAGAAGGTCTTCGGGTGGGTATCCGGTGATGGAGAGTTCGGGGAATGCTACGATGTCTGCGCCGATGGAACGCGCTTGGTTGATGGCGTCGGCGACGAGTGTGCAGTTTCCTGATATATCGCCGACGGTGGTGTTTATCTGCGCGGAGGCGACTCTGATGTTTGGCATTTCCGCGTTGTCACCTCGTAATGGTGCGGATTTGGGTTAAGTACCGATTGTGTACCGTCTAGGCGTATACCGGTATGGCAGGGCGGGCGTATCCTCGGACGGTGGGGAGGGCGGATTGACCGGATAGGAATAGGTCGACTTCTCTGGCGCATTGTCGGCCGTTTGCGATAGCGTGGACGACGAGTGACTGGCCGCGTTGCATGTCGCCACAGGCGAAGACCTTGTCGACGCTGCTCTTGAGTGTTGCTCCAGTCTTGACGTTTCCGAAGGAGTCGTATTCAACTTCTAGGGCGTCGAGGAGACCATCGTGTTGGGGGTGTACGAATCCCATGGCTAGCAGAACGATGTCGGCGGGGATTGTGAATTTGGAGCCTGGGATCTCGGCCATGCGCGGGCGTTGGCCGTCTTCGAATACCCAATCGACGCGGACGCATTCGAGATGGGTCACGTTGCCGTCGGAGCCGAGGAAGCGCTTGGTCATGATGTTGTAGTCGCGCTTTCCGCCTTCTTCGTGAGCGGATGAGGTGCGGAAGATGTGAGGCCAGTCGGGCCATGGGTTGGCGCGAGCACGGCGCTCCGGTGGTCGGGGAAGAAGTTCTAGTTGGATGATGTTTTTTGCGAATTGGCGGTGGGCGGTTCCGAGGCAGTCGGCACCGGTGTCGCCTCCGCCGATGATGACGACGTGCTTGTCTTCGGCGGTGAGGGTTTCTTCTGGGGAGAATTCTTGGCCACGGAGACGTCGGTTCTGCTGTGTCAGGTAGTCCATCGCGAAGTGAATTCCGTCAAGATCGCGGCCGGGGATAGGGAAGTCGCGAGGGACGGTGGAGCCGCCTGCTAGGACAACGGCGTGGTTTTGTTCTAGGAGTTCGGTTGCGGTGATGTCGACACCTACGTCAGTGTTGGTTTTGAAGATAACGCCTTCGTCACGCATTTGCTGGATTCGGCGTTCAACTATGTGTTTCTCGAGTTTGAATTCGGGGATGCCGAGGGCTAGCAGCCCACCGAGGTATTCGGCGCGTTCATACACGGTTACGGTGTGTCCGGCACGGTTTAGTTGCTGTGCGGCGGCGAGACCTGCGGGGCCGGAGCCAACGACGGCGACTTTTTTATCGGTACGGTATTCCGGTATTTCGGGGACGATCCATCCCTCCTGCCATGCACGCTCGGAGATCTGCTTTTCGATCATCTCGATGGTTACAGGCTCCATGTTTATGGATAGGGTGCAGGCGGCTTCGCAGGGGGCTGGGCAGATGCGTCCGGTGAATTCGGGGAAGTTGTTGGTGGCGTGGAGTCGAGCGATCGCTTCTTGCCAATCGCCGAGGTATGCGAGGTCGTTCCACTCAGGGATAAGGTTGCCTAGAGGACAACCGTCGTTGCAGAAAGGGACGCCGCAGTCCATACATCTCGCAGCTTGTTGACGGGCATCTTTCTCGTCCCACTTGAGATAGATTTCTCGCCAATCGTTCAAGCGCTCGCGTTGATCGCGGCGCTTCATGGTTTCGCGTTCGAACTCTTTGAATCCGCTGGTGCTGCCCATGATGAGTTAGACCGCTCTTCCGGCGAGTTCGGGCGCGGAGACGGTACCGCCGTTGAGCGAGAACTGCGCCGCCTCGTCGATGAGTTGTTGTTGGGCTTCTTCGCGTTCTCGTAGGACGCGGGCATAGTCGCGAGGCATGATCTTCTTGAATTGATGGACGGTATTTTGCCAGTCGTCGATGACGGATTTTGCGACGGTGCTGCCGGTCCACTTGAGGTGGTTTTCGATCAGCGTTTTAACTTCAAACTCGTCATCGGATCCGGGAGCGACTGTCTGCAAGTCGGCCATACCATCGTTGAAGCGGTCGACGAAGGTGTCGTCGCGGTCCCAGACGTATGCAATGCCGCCGCTCATTCCGGCGGCGAAGTTTCTGCCGGTTGGTCCGAGGACGACGACACGTCCGCCGGTCATGTATTCGCAGCCGTGGTCTCCGATGCCTTCGACTACGGCGTGGGCGGCACTGTTGCGAACGCAGAATCGCTCGCCGGCGAGGCCTCGGATATAGGCTTCTCCGCCGGTAGAACCGTAGAGGGCGACGTTACCAATGATGATGTTTTCTTCAGGGACGAATTTCGCGTCTTCGGGCGGGACGATGACTAGGCGACCACCGGATAGTCCTTTGCCGAAGTAGTCGTTGGCATCGCCGTAGACCTTGAAGGTTACGCCTTTGACGACCCAAGCGCCGAAACTCTGACCGGTGGATCCTTTGAAGGTGATGTTTATGGAGCCGTCGGACAGGCCGGGACGGCCATGTTTCATGGCGATGCGTCCGCTCATCATTCCACCGACGGTGCGGTTGCGATTGCGGATTTCTAGGGTGGCGTTGGTTTTGGTCTTGCCGCCGTCGTTGATGGTCTGTTCCGTTAGTTCAATCAATTTGTGGTCGAGCGCGAATTCGAGGGCGTGGTCCTGCTCGATGCACTGGTAGGAGTGGTCGCCTTCGAGGGGGTGGGAGTCGACGAGGATCCTCGAGAGGTCGAGCGTCTGAGCTTTGAAGTGGTCGATATCGTCGCGCTGTTTGAGCATGTCGGCGCGTCCGATCATGTCGTTGACGGTGCGGAATCCCATCTCGGCCATACGTTTTCGGAGCTCTTGGGCGAGCATGGTGAAGTAGTTGACGACGGCTTCAGAGGTTCCGGCGAACTTGGCGCGGAGTTCGGGGTCTTGGGTTGCGACGCCGACCGAGCACGTGTTCAGGTGGCATTTGCGTAGCATGATGCAGCCCAATGTGATTAGGGCTGCGGTGGCGACTCCCCATTCATCGGCACCGAGCAGTGCGGCAATGGCGACGTCGCGGCTGGTCTTGATCTGTCCGTCGGTTTGGACGACGATGCGGTTGCGAAGTCCGTTTGCGACAAGGACTTGCTGCGTCTCGCTGACGCCCAGTTCCCACGGGATGCCGGCGTGTTTGATGGAAGATAGAGGCGATGCTCCGGTGCCTCCAGAGTCGCCGGAAATGAGAACGACGTCACCCTTGCCCTTCGAGATTCCGGCGGCGATGATTCCGACGCCGGATCGGGCCACGAGTTTTACGTGAACTCTAGCGTCAGGGTTGACGTTCTTGAGATCGTGAATGAGTTGTGCGATGTCTTCGATGGAGTAGATGTCGTGGTGCGGAGGCGGGGAGATGAGTTCGACACCGGGAGTGGTGCGTCGGATAGACGCGATGTATTCGCTGATTTTGTGGCCTGGGATCTCACCGCCTTCTCCGGGCTTCGCGCCTTGTGCCATCTTTATCTGCAGGTCTTTGGCGTTGACCATGTATTCGGCGGTGACTCCAAAGCGTCCAGATGCGACCTGTTTGACCGCCGAGTTGCGGGAATCGGGAACCTCGAAGGGGACGTACCGCTCGTCGTCCTCGCCGCCTTCACCGGTGTTGCTTCGGGCGCCGATGCGGTTCATCGCGATAGCGAGTGTTTCGTGGGCTTCGCGGGAGATGGAGCCGAGGGAGATGGCACCAGTGGCGAACCTAGGGAGGATTTTTTCGACGGTTTCGACTTCGTCTAGAGGTATCGGATTGAATTTGCTCTCATCGAAATCGAGCATCTGCCGGAGAGCGATGTAGCCCTCGGGCTCCTCGTCAGCGGCATCTTCGAACTGTTTGTAGATCGAGGTGCTGTTCAAAGTAGACGCGGTCTGTATAAGAGAAATGGTGCGAGGGTTCCACATGTGCCGTTCGCCAGTGGCTCGCCACATGTAGAAGCCGCCGAGGTCTAAGCGGAGGTTGGAGGGGATGTCATATTCGGGGTAGGCCCGTGCGTGGTTAGCGATGACGTCGGCCGCAATCTCTTCAAGGCCAATGCCTCCGATTCGGGAGTTGGTCCAGGTGAAGTACTCATCAATCAGATCTTGGGATAGACCTAATGCTTCGAAGATCTGGGCGCCTAAGTATCCCTGCAAGGTCGAGATGCCCATCTTGGACATCGTCTTTAGTACACCTTCTTCAGATGCTTTTCGGTAGTTCTCCTCGGCGATATCCTGTTGGGGCATAGTGCCATCGCTGACTACCGATTCGCGGATGCCAGCAAGCGACTCGAGAGCGAGGTAAGGGTTAACGCCGCTGGCTCCGTACCCGTAGAGGAGCGCGAAGTGGTGGACTTCTCTCGGTTCGCCAGATTCAACGAGGATGTCTGCCTGGTTGCGAGTCTTTTCCCGGATGAGATAGTGATGAACTGCGGCGGTTGCGAGCAGAGATGGGATGAAGGTGTTTTCGGAGTCGATACCGCGATCAGAGAGAACGATGACGGTGTAACCATTTTCGATGGCTCGGGATGCCTCGCCTCGGATACGTTCGAGGGCTGATTGTAGACCGTGGGCGCCTTCGGCGACGGGAAAGAGTGTAGAGATAGTAATAGTGCGAACGCCGGGTTGAGTTGATTCTTTGATCTGGGCTAGTTCAGCGTTGCGGAGTAACGGGTGATCGATGCGTAGGAGTCGGGCGTGCAACTCGGTTTCGTCGAAAAGGTTGGGACGTCTGCCCACAGGCACCGCCATCTGAGTTACGAGTTCTTCACGGATCGCATCTAGAGGGGGATTTGATACCTGCGCAAAGTCTTGCTTGAAGTAGGCGAAGAGGTTTTGGGGTTTATCGGAAAGGACGGCTAATGGCGCGTCGTTGCCCATCGAGCCTTGAGGCTGGTGCGCTGTCACGCCCATCGGCCCGATGAGCATCCGCATGTCCTCTTGGGTGTATCCAAACACCATCTGACGCACGGAAATCGTTTCGAGGTCCACCTGGGGCACGTTTTGCGGCGCGTCAAGGTCGTCAAGGGTTAGGCGGTTGTTGTCTAACCACTCGCCGTAGGATTTACTCGACGCGAGATTGTCGGCGACCTCTTCGGGCTCGATGATGCGCTTCTGTTCAAAGTCGACGAGGAACATTCTTCCAGGTCGTAGCCGCGATCGGTATTGGATCTGATCGGCTGGAATGTCCAACACGCCGGTCTCTGATGCCATGACAAGGACGTTGTCGGCGGTGACGGAGTAGCGGAACGGGCGCAAGCCGTTGCGGTCGAGGACAGCTCCGAGCATGTGTCCGTCGGTGAAGACGATCATGGCGGGGCCGTCCCAGGGTTCCATGATTCCGCCGTGGTACTCGTAGAAATCTTTGACGTTCTGTGGCATCGATTCGTGGCCGTACCAAGCGGCAGGCATCATCATTGCCGCGGTGTGGGAGACTGATCGCCCACCCATGTAGACAGCTTCGAAAGCGTTGTCTAGAGATGCGGTGTCCGAGGGTTCGTCGGTTTCGCAGATCGGTCGGATTTCGGAGATGAGGTCGCCGAAGAGTTCGGATTCGAGCGTAAGTTCTCGTGCCGACATCCAGTTGCGGTTGCCGCGCACGGTGTTGATCTCACCGTTATGCGCCAACATGCGATAGGGGTGGGCGAGTTTCCACGAACCGAGGGTGTTGGTGCTGAATCGAGAGTGCACCATTGCGAAGTGCGATTCGAAGTCAGGGTCGTTCAGGTCCTTGTAGAAACGGTCTGTCTGCTCCGCCATCAACATGCCCTTGTAGACAATAGTTCGGGCAGAGAGAGAGGGGACGTACCACTCGTTGAGCAGGGCGTTGGCAACAGCCGCATCTTCGTCGCTAAGTTCGTTGCTGGTTCGGGCTTCGATCTCATCGATGCAGGCACGGATCGTTTTCTCGGTGGACTTTCGGATCACGTAAAGACGCCGTTCGAGCAGGGTTTCTCCGATGCCGTCGGGCGCCTTGAGGAACAGTTGGGCGATATGTGGCATGCGGGCCCGTGCCCAAACGCCGACAGCGTCGGGATCGACTGGTACGTTGCGCCATCCCAACGGTTCGACACCGTGATCTTGGGCGCATCGTTCCAGAGATTCCATGCAGAACTTGCGAAGCGCCTCGTCTTGGGGTAGGAAGCACATCGCGACGGCGTAGCGCAACGCTTCGGGAAGCTGGATGCCGGATTCGGCGGCGACTTTAACCATGAATCGATGCGGCATCTGGACTAAGATCCCAGCACCGTCGCCCGTTTCAGGGTCGCAGCCGCAAGCGCCGCGGTGTCCGAGGTTTCGGAGGACTTCTAGCCCGTTCTGGATGATGTCGTGGGATCGCTGTCCGTCGATGTTGGCGACAACTCCAACGCCGCACGCGTCGTGTTCATGGCTTTTGGAGTAGAGTCCTTCGTTCTCGAGGCGACGAAATTCAGCCTCGCGCTCTGCTGACACGCTTCGCAGGTCGATATGTGTGTTTGCCAACGTCATCCAACCTAGTCCGGGCAAGGTCAAACTTGAATCTTAATATCGTGCCCGCGTTAACGCTGATAAGGGTCTTCGAGACTCAGAGAATGTCGAGATATCGATTCGTCTCGAAGTCTGTGACAGATCGATTGAACTCGTCCCATTCGAGGTATTTGTTGCGGCAGAAACTATCTATCGCTTCGTCGCCGATGTTTCTTCTTAGCAGTTCGCTCTTTTCGGCGATTGAGACAGCTTCGTATAGGGAGCTTGGCAGCCTCGGGAGCGATCGCGATTCGCCGTTGGACTTCTCGATGATAGGGGAAGGCAAGGGGTAGTCTTTCTCGATGCCTTCCAAACCTGCAGCGAGCATGACGGTGAAGGCTAGGTATGGATTACAAGCGGCATCAGGTGCCCGGTACTCGACTCTCATGCTTGCTTCTTGGCCAGGACGGAAGGCCGGGACTCTGATCAGGTCGTTCATGTTTCCGGCGGTCCAAGACGCGAAAATCGGTGCTTCGGATCCCGGAACGAGCCTTTTGTAACTGTTGACCCACTGGTTGGTGATTGCGGTGACCTCGGGGGCGTGACGGACGAGGCCGGCGATGAACTTTCTGCCTAGCTCGGAAAGGTGGAACTCCTCTTCCTCAGATGAATAGAAAGCGTTGTCGTCACCGCTGAAAAGGGACATGTGAGTATGCATGCCGGAACCGGGGCGGTCAGAAAACGGTTGGGGCATAAACGTTGCGTGACCACCTTTTCGTGCCGCTAACTCCTTGACGACGACGCGGTAAGTGACGACGGAATCAGCCATCGTGAGCGCGTTGGTATGCCGGAGATCGATTTCGTGCTGTCCATGTCCGACCTCGTGGTGACTATGTTTGACCGGTATGCCCATCTTTTCCAGGGCCAAGACGATTTCACGGCGTAACTCAGCGCCGCCTAGATCTGGCGAAGTTTGGTCGAAGTAACGACTTGAGCGATTGAACCGCATCGAAGTCTCGGCGTTGTCTGTCAGATCGAAGCCTCGGGCGGATCCGGTCAGGTATTCGCGCTTGTCATCCGCATAGAAGAATTCGAGTTCAGGAGCGACGTAGAAGTCGTAGCCAAGTTTCCTAGCGCGACGCATGACGGTCCGGAGGATGTGCCTGCCGTCGGTAGGTAGAGGTTGTCGATCAGGAGTGCTGAGGTCGCAGAACATGCTGGCGACAGCATCTTGGCTTGGACGCCAAGGGAGTATCTGCCAAGTGGTGGGATCAGGTAACGCTACCGTGTCCGCCTCGTCGGCCCGCGCTAGTCCGTCAATGACAGCGCCATCGAAGCTGGCACCTGAGTTGAGAATGTGTTCGAGTTCGTCGATCGTTACTGCGAAACCTTTGACGGTTCCGACGATGTCGGTGAACCAGAGGCGCACGAATCGCACGTCTTGCTGGTTCGCGGACCGCAGTACGAACTCTTTAGCCTCGTCGTCAGTTGACGAAGGCTGGGGATGTAGCGGATTCGTGGTGATTTGCACCATTTGATTTGACGATACGGTTGTTTCTAGATTGTTACGGACACAGCGAAATTGCGGCGAATCCGACCAATGCACCGCTGCCGCGGAGTTGACGGATTTTCAACAGCGAATTTCGCTGCGAAAATCAGAATTTTACCAAAGGCGTTATGCGACAGAAACGTGCTCCCGGGTGCCGCCGTTGGCGGGTGAGACGTGCATTTCAGGTGTGCTGAATCGATATCCGACGCGCCACATCGTTTCAATGACGCTGTGGCTGACGTCGTCGAGTTTGCTACGCAGCCTTCGGACGTGGACGTCCACGGTACGTGTGCCGCCGAAATAGTCGTCGCCCCAGATGCGGTTGAGTATGTCTTCGCGGCGGAAGACCCTGCCGGGGTTGGAGGCGAACAGCTTGAGGAGTTCATATTCCTTATAGGTGAGTTCGATGTTTCGGCCGTTCAATGAGACTGCGAAACTGTTCACGTCGATTGTCAAGTTGCCGTGGACGATGACGGGTGCGGACTGGATGGTGGCGCGGGCTTGGACAGTTTTTATGCGCGCTTCAACCTCACTTGCCGACGCGGAATTGAAACATAGTTCGATATGGCCGGCGTTGAAGTCGAAAAGTTCGGCGTTTGATTCGTTGGCGATTGCGACAACCGGGGTGCCTCTCGCCGCAATTTCATTAGACAATGCCACGGGGAAGGAGATCGAGGATCCTATGCACCACACCAATGCGATCTCGTCGCGTTTTGATGCCGGTATCCCGTCGTAGAAGCCGGGATCAGCGTGGGCGAACTCCAACGATTGGTTCGCGAAGCGCAATTCTTCGACGAGGGCGATCGCGCGTGGTTCGTTAAACCCGTAGAGGATCAGGGCAGTCATGCCTAGGTCGGTGGTTTGTCGGCAAATGTGGCGCGCTGTGTGCGCTGTGTCGAGTTGCGGGCTTGGCGCTACCAATTTTCTGGCGTGATGAGTTCAGGATATTACAGGAGAGGCGATATCCGTAATTCCAGCGCGTTCATGACCGCTCCTCAGTTGACGATAGGGCATGCGATTTGTATGATTTATGGTTTAGCGGTTGCAACGAAACGGCGCTTCGTATAGGCGCGCGAACCGGAAAAAGTGACAGTCGTTGCCCGCCTGACAATTGGAGATTGCGTTGCCGACGCTTAACCAGCTGGTAAGAAAGCCACGGAAACGATCTCGGCGAAAGCCGAAGACGCCGGCTCTACGAGCCATTCGGAATTCGTTCACGGGTCGAACTCGCGAACTCCAGAAAGGCTCGCCGCAAAAAGCGGGCGTCTGCTTGCAGGTCCGTACAGTTACGCCTAAAAAGCCGAATTCGGCACTTCGAAAAGTGGCGCGCGTGCGCCTTTCCAACAACGTCGAAGTTACCGCTTACATTCCCGGCGAGGGACACAACCTTCAAGAGCACTCAGTAGTTTTGATCAGGGGCGGGAGAGTGCGCGATCTGCCGGGTGTTCGGTACCACATCATTCGCGGTACGAAAGACACCGAGGGCGTCGAAGGGCGCCGTCGCGGTCGTAGCAAATATGGCACTCCACGTGGAGTTTGATCGGGGTGGTGGGTATATAATTTTGTTGCTGAATTCGTAGCCGATTGTATAGATGAGGTTGGTTGGACGTTCGGTTCCGTCGAAATTCGTCGAGAACATCGGCAAGTCAACAGACGGTCAAGAAACGTCGCCAAAGGCGACGATTTCGAAGCCGACAAGAGTTCGCATCTAGACCCGAACCAAAAACCATCGTTTTATTAGCACGTATCCCTACTACACGAAACGATTAACAGATGGCAAGAAGACGCAGAGCCGAAAGGCGCCCGACGCAACCGGACCCTCGCTACGGAAGCGAGGAACTCGCGCGATTCATAAACCGGGTGATGATTGGCGGCAAAAAGAGCACGGCGCGACGGGCGGTTTACGAAGCGCTCGGCATGCTTGGTCAACGCCTCAACATGAACGCTTTGGAGGCTTTCGAACAGGCGATGGCGAACGCGACGCCGTTATTGGAGGTTCGGCCTCGTCGAGTCGGTGGCGCGACCTATCAAGTTCCGAACGAAGTTAGGCCCGAACGCCGCGAAGCACTTGCGCAGCGTTGGGTGGTTAATGCGGCTCGGACTCGTAAAGGCCAGCCGATCGCGCGAAAATTGTTCACAGAGCTTTTGGACGCGGCAAATAACACAGGCGCGGCGGTACGTCGCAAAGACGAATTGCAGCGTATGGCTGAAGCAAACAGGGCGTATGCCCACTTCAGGTGGTAAATGGACTGAGCCGTCGCTGGCAACACCCCAGCGTGGCGTTGAGATGAAAAGGCAGCAGCGACGGAGTTCCGCGAATAGACACAAACGCGTAAAGCTCGGCGGAAGTCGGGCGCGATCTGTTCGAACTGAATCCAGACCTTAAGAGGCAATGCCCACCAAAGTGAAAAATCCAGCCACTCACGAAACCGCGGCGGCGTCTGACGGAGGCGACCTCCGAAAGCTACGGAACACTGGGTTCATCGCGCACGTCGACGCCGGTAAGACCACGGTTAGCGAGAGCGTTCTCTACTTTACAGGCGAGACGTACAAGATTGGCCGTGTCGACGAAGGCACGGCTCTTTTGGATTACATGCCACAAGAACGTGAGCGCGGCATCACGATCACTGCGGCGGCACAAAACGTTTCTTGGCGCGATCACGAGATAAACATCATTGATACGCCTGGTCATGTGGATTTCACGGCAGAGGTGGAGCGAAGCCTGCGGGTGCTGGATGGTGTGACGGTGGTTCTCGATTCCGTTGCCGGTGTTCAAGCGCAGTCGATCACTGTCTGGCGACAAGCCGACAAGCACCGCGTCCCGCGGATCGTTTTCGTCAACAAAATGGACCGCATCGGAGCCGACTTCGAATACGCGGTTTCGACATTGACCAACCGCTTATATGCCAACGCCGTTCCGATCCAGATTCCTATCGGGCAAGAGGCGGACTTCGAGGGCGTAATCGATCTCGTCGAGATGCGGGCGTACTTCTACGAATGGATCGACCCTTCGGCGGAGTTTGACCGTACAGGGCGACTTGAGCCCCGATGTGCAGAGGTTCCGGCGGAGTACCTAGATAAAGCGAACGCGGCTCGGGAAGAGTTGATCGCCAAGGTAGCTGAGTTCGACGACGAATTGGCGGAACTGTACTTGATGGGCGAAGAGATTCCGGATGACATGCTCAAAGCTTCGATCCGGAAGGCGACTATAGGTCTGCACCTGTTTCCAGTGTTGGCCGGCGCAGCGTTGCGGCACCGAGGTACGCACCAGCTTTTGGATGCGGTCTTGGACTACTTGCCGTCACCCTTGGACTTGCCGCCAGCCATCGGCTTTGAGCCGTTGCACCCTGACAAGAACGTCGAACGCTATCCGAAGAACAACGAACCGCTAAGCGCTCTGGCATTCAAGGTCATTTCGGATGAGCATGCCGGCCGATTGATATTCCTGCGCGTCTATTCAGGAGTTCTGAAGCGCGGCATGTCTGTTTACAACCCGTCGATCCGCGGGCGCGAGCGCATCGGCCGTCTGTTGCGAATGCGGGCCGACGCCAGAGAACCAGTTGATGAGGCGGGAGCTGGTGAGATCGTAGCCGCGATCGGATTGAAGTCCACTAAGACTGGGCACACTCTGTGCGCGGTCAATGCGCCTGTCGCGATGGCGCAGATCGAATTTCCTGACCCTGTCTTGTCGATTGCAATCGAACCTGAGAGTCGCCACGATAAGGACAAGTTGACCTCGGCGTTGATGAAACTAGTCGACGAGGATCCCACGCTCATTCTTTCGACCGATGACGAGAGTGGACAGCTGCTGCTCGCGGGTATGGGAGAACTGCATTTGGAGATAATCCTTGACCGAATGAAGCTTGAATACGGCGTTTCATGCAACAAAGGACGCCCACGTGTCGCGTACCGCGAGACGATCAGAACTACAGTCGAGGCAGAAGGCCGGTTTGTTCGCCAAACTGGCGGGCGCGGCCAGTACGGCGTATGCACTTTGCGCATTGAGCCGTTGCCACGAGGGGCAGGTCTCGAGTTCGAGAGCGAGATCACGGGCGCGACGCTCAGCACCGAGTGGTACTCGGCCATCGAGAAAGGTTTCCGCGAGGCAGCATCCTCGGGTGTCGTTGCAGGATACCCTGTTGTCGACGTTAAAGCGGTCCTAACCGACGGTGCGCAGCACGACACGGATTCTTCAGAACTAGCGTTTCAAATTGCCGGATCGCTTGCTTTCAAGGCCGCGATGCACAAGGCGTCGCCGAGCTTGCTTGAACCGATCATGCGCCAGGAAGTGGTGATGCCGGCCGAAATGCTTGGCACTGTGATCGGTGATTTGAATTCACGACGAGCCAAGATACAGTCGATGGAGACCGTGGAGCCGAAACCGGGCCAAACCGGTATTGGAAGCCTGATGGCGTTCGTGCCGTTGTCGGAGACGTTCAACTATTCGACGGATCTGCGATCGTTGACGTCAGGGTTTGGTGATTTCAACATGGAGTTGGACCATTACGATGTGATGCCGCGACACGTTTTGGAAACTCTGGACAAATAGGCGACGAGGACAATGGCAACCGGCAAAATGCGCATAATGCTCCGAGGCTACGATGCTCCCTTGTTGGAGCAGGCCACCGAGCAGATATTGGACGCCGCTACTAGGACCGGCGCTCAGATATCTGGACCAGTGCCTATGCCGACCCGCCGTCGGAGGTTCACTGTCATCCGTTCGCCGCATATAACAAAAGACTCCCGAGAGCATTTCGAACTCTGGTTGCACAAACGATTGGTGGATATCGTAGAGCCGAGTTCCAAGACGATGGATGTGCTTCAACGATTGAACGTCCCGAACGGCGTGGAGGTCAGTGTAAAAGTAATTCAATAAGGCCGAGGCGGCCCTGACAGGGAGCCCGGCTTTTTGACCTGAACGGCTAGAGATGACGACGCAAGAACAAGACAGAGCGGATGGCGGATCGGCGGTCGCGGACGACATGGCCGTTCCGGAAGCGCCGCAATCAATGTCTGGGTTGCTCGGTCGCAAGATCGGCATGACTTCGGTGTACGACGACTCAGGTCGTGCAAGCGCGGTGACGATGGTCGAAGTCGGTCCGTGCGTGGTCACGCAAGTTAAGACGGAGCAACGCGATGGCTATCAAGCTGTCCAGGTAGGTTTCTTGCGAGCGACCAAAGTCAACCAGCCGATGCGTGGTCATCTCGAACGTGCTAACGGCAGTTATCGCCACTTGCAAGAATTCAAAGTCTCCGACCTTGGTGAATACGAGGTTGGACAAGAGATCCGCGCTAACGTATTTACCGCTGGTGACAGCATCAAAGTGACGGCGACATCCAAAGGTAAAGGCTTCCAAGGTGGAGTCAAGCGGCATGGATTTGCTGGTGGGCCCAAAACCCACGGACAATCGGATCGTCATCGAGCTCCCGGTTCGGTTGGCGCGGGAACGTTCCCGGGACGTGTTTGGCCTGGCACCCGTATGGCGGGGCACATGGGCGATCGCCGAGTCACCACTCGCGGCCTGTCCGTTGCGGCGGTTGATGCAACAAAGAATTACATCTTGGTGACGGGCGCAGTACCCGGGGCGCGTAACAGTCTCGTGCGCATTGAGAAGCAGGGCTGAAGCAGAACAGGCGATGAAACTATCGGTTAAGAACAGAAACGGCGACGTTGTTGGAAGCGTCGATGTGAGCGACCGCGTATGGTCAGCTCCGCCTAACGACGCGCTTTTGCAGCAAGCAGTGGTCGCCCAACTCGCGAATCGGCGCCAAGGTACGCATGAGACGAAGACTCGCGGGCAGGTCTCTTACTCGACCCGCAAGCTGCGCGGTCAGAAACACAGCGGCCGTGCCCGTGTGGGAAGCCGAAAATCACCGACTCTGGTCGGCGGTGGGGTCATCTTCGGTCCGCACGCCCGCAGCTACCGGCAGCGACTCCCAAAGAAGATGCGTCGACAGGCGCTACGAGTGGCGCTTAGCGATAAGGTGCGCGAAGAGCGTCTGACGGTGCTGGACGAGCTCGAGCTGGACGGTCCGAAGACCAAACACATTGTGGATTTAGTTGAGACGTTGGAACTCCGAGGCAGTACGTTGCTGGTGGTTGAGGATGTTGATCGCGACCTGTTGCTTTCGGCTCGCAGCGCGCAAAGAGTGGATATTATCTTCGCCGACGGGTTGAATGCTACGAGCGCGGTTAAGGCAACAAATATTGTTGCGACGCGCGGCGCGGTGGGGAGGATCGAGAACCTTTGGGATGACTCGAAAGTTGTAGCGGAGGCGGCGTGATGAAGATAGCTCGGACATTGATACGCCCGGTGATCACCGAGAAATCGACGATGCTGAACGAGCAGCGTCGCTACGTGTTTGATGTCGACATGAAGGCCAACAAGTACGACATCGCGCGGGCAGTAGAGTGGGCGTTCGATGTAAATGTGACTTCGGTCAACACCTACCGCCGCCGCGGCAAGATGAAGCGACGCGGTTTCCGCGAAAAGAAACGCCCCGACGTGAAACGCGCAATCGTCACTTTGGCACCCGGCGACACCATCGTACTGTTTGAGGGAGCATAGATTACGGAGTTCCCAACATGCCATTGAAAGAACACAAGCCTACTTCTCCAGGTCGTCGAAACAACGTTGTCGACGATTTTTCTGACATCACAAAGAAGCGTCCGGAAAAGTCATTGCTTGCTCCTATCGTTAAGAAGGGCGGACGCAACAACAAAGGTCGAATCACCGTACGACGCCGTGGCGGTGGCCATAAGCGACGTTACCGACTGGTGGATTTCAAGCGTTCTCGCAGCGGCCAGGCGGAAGTTATGGCGATCGAGTACGACCCTAATCGCAGCGCGCGAATCGCGTTGATTCGGTACGAGGACGGCGAAAAGTCTTACATTCTTGCGCCGCAGGGCTTGTCGTTAGGCCGCAAAGTCGAGGCAGGTACGGAAGCGCCGGATCTGCCAGGCAACTCCAAGCCGTTGATGAACATCCCGCAGGGAACGATGGTTCACAACATCGAGATGACGCCGGGAAGCGGCGGTCAGCTCGCTAAGGGAGCAGGTACTGGCGCGCAGGTTATGGCGCACGAAGGTGCCTTCATTTTGCTGCGCTTGCCGTCTGGTGAGATGCGCCAAGTCAGGCAGGAGTGCCGGGCGACTATTGGCGTGGTGTCGAACCCGGACCACAAAAACATCAAGCTGGGGAAGGCGGGGCGATCGAGGCACCGCGGAAAGCGTCCGAGCGTGCGTGGGACGGCGATGGCGCCCGACGCGCACCCGCATGGTGGCGGTGAGGGGCGTTCCGGCATCGGGTTCTCGAAGCCGAAGACGCCATGGGGCAAGCCCACCTTGGGTTACAAGACGCGCCGAAACAAGCGCACAGACAAGTTCATCCGCCGCCGGCGATACGAGCGATAGTCGGTATGGCGCGAAGGATTTCGATTAGGTAATCGAGTAAACAGGACATGAGCAGATCTGTCAAAAAGGGACCATTTATTGATCCCAAACTGATGAAGAAAGTCGCCAAGGCGCGGCGTGAGCGAACGCGAGGCGCGATTCGCACTTGGGCGCGCGCCTCGACCATCATGCCAGACATGGTTGGATTGACATTTGCTGTTCACAACGGCCGGACGTTTGTGCCGGTTCTCGTGACCGAAAACATGGTCGGACACCGGCTTGGAGAATTCGCGGCGACCCGGGTGTTCCGTGCTCACTCTGGGAACCGCTGAGGAATTGAGGCAATGGCGGTAGCACGAGCGAAGAACGTAGGCATCTCGGTTCACAAGCTCCGGCTTGTGATGGACGAAGTGCGCGGCATGAGGGTTGACGAAGCGTTGGCGTATCTTCGTTATATGACGACTCCGAGCGCGAACATCATCTACAAGGTGCTGAACGCGGCCGCCGCGAATGCCGAGAACAACGATTTGCAGGATCGCGAAGAGTTGGTGATTAAGCGCATCGTGGCTGACAAGTCGATCACAATGCGGCGTTTTCGCCCCAAGGCGCGTGGTCGTGCAGGCGCATTCAATAGACCGACATCACATATCACAATCGAAGTAGACGAGGAATAGGCTCAGCGCAAATGCCGTTTCCAAGCTTCCGATGATCGGAAATTAAATGGGACAGAAGACACATCCAATAGGTTTCCGCCTCGGCGTATCTGCCGAATGGCGTTCTAACTGGTTTGCCGGCAAACCCCAGGGTTACCGTGAACTGGTGCAAGAGGACTACCGAATCCGAGAGATCGTAGCCCAGGAGTACCAAGGAGAAGGCGCGATTTCGCGCATCGACATCGATCGCGGCGGTGGAGACATGAGCATCAACGTCTACACGAGCCGACCGGGCATCATCATCGGGCGAAACGGCCAGCGGATCGATCGGCTTCGGCATGTGATCGAACGGGCTACCGGGCGTCGCGTCAGAATTTCCGCGGACGAGATCAAGGTTCCGGAACTCGATGCCAAACTGGTTGGTCAGAGCTTGGCCGAACAGTTGGAACGACGTATCCCCTACCGCCGCGCAGTACGGATGGCGATGCAAAGGACCATGGACTCGGGTGCAGAAGGAATCAAGGTGGTGGTCGCCGGTCGATTAGGCGGCGCGGAGATCGCGCGTGTCGATAAGCAGATGGAAGGTCGGGTGCCTTTGCACACTCTGCGCGCCAAGATCGATTTCGCTATATCGGAGGCGCACACGACGTTCGGAGTGATCGGCATCAAGGTTTGGATCTTTACCGGAGACATGCCGGCGGATGGCCGGCCGCAACGAACGCTCGGTTCGAGCGGTGTGTCGCCTATCGGTTTGGGTCGTGCGCCGAGGCACCGCAGATAGTAATCGAATCGCTCCAGCACGTTTATGTGCTTGAGCAGCCAAGGTAGAACAGAGATGCTACAGCCAAGAAGAACCAAGTTCCGCAAGCAACAGCGCGGCAAGATGAGCGGCGTAGCTAATCGCGGCAGCAAGCTGACTTTCGGTGATTTCGGCCTCAAAGCGTTGGAAGCGAGTTGGATCACTTCACGGCAGATCGAATCTGGCCGTCGTGCGATCACCGGTTATGTCCAGCGTGGCGGGCAGGTGTGGATCCGCATCTTCCCCGACAAACCCGTGTCCTCGCGTCCGGCTGAGACGCGCATGGGCGGTGGCAAAGGCGCGATCGACCATTGGGTCGCGCCGGTCAGGCGCGGTCGGATCGTGTACGAGATCGCCGACGTTCCAGAAGCTGCGGCTAGGGAAGCCTTACGGCGGGCAGGGGCGAAGTTGCCGATACCTGTCAAGGTCGTTTCTAGGGCGGATGAGTTGTAAGTCTTACTGGCGAATCATCGAGTTGCAGGTAACGATCAAATGCACATCTCAGAAGTCAGAGAGCTCAACAACACCGAACTCTACCGGGAGTTGTTTCAGCAGGAGCGCGCGTTGATGAATCTGCGTTTTCAAAAGACGACGCGCCAACTCACGAATACGAATGCGTTGCGAGACACGCGGCGCACGATCGCTCGGATTCACACAGTTATCAGGGAAAGACAAATCGTCGAGGAGATGGGCTTGAGCGAAAGTTCATCGTAACCCCGCGCACTATCGCAAGCGTTGCAGGTTTAAGGACATCGGTTAAATGGCAGGAATACGCAAGACGCGCACCGGTACAGTGGTCCGCGACAAAAACGACAAGACGATCGTCGTCGCTTATTCGTGGTCGCAACGCCACCGCGTTTACAAGCGGCACCGGCGCCGCATCACTAAGTTCGTCGCGCATGACGAGCACAACGAGGCTTCTGTGGGCGACCGCGTACTCATCGAGGAATCTCGACCTTTGTCAAAGACGAAGCGGTGGCGTCTTCGGAGAATCGTCGAACGGGTAGAGGTCGTCGACCCAGGCGATGCGCCCGCGGAGATTGATCAGCAAGACGTTGCCATCGGAGAAGGGCAATGATTCAGCGAGAGTCGCGCTTGAGAGTCGCTGATAATTCGGGCGCCCGCGAGGTGCTTTGCATCAACACGACCGGCTCCGGCAACCGGCGTTACGCTGGGTTGGGTGACATTATCACCTGCTCCGTCAAAGATGCTCAGCCGGGAGGGACCGTCGGTATGCATGAGGTCGTCAGGGCTGTCATCGTTCGGACTACCAAAGAGTACCGAAGGATCGACGGATCGTACATCAAATTCGATGACAACGCATGCGTCATCGTTGCCGAAGACGGCAACCCACGCGGCACGCGCATATTCGGGCCGGTTGCCCGCGAGCTGCGCGAACGGGAATTTAACCGCATAGTTTCATTGGCGCCAGAAGTCCTTTAGCAGAGCAAATGCCAAACAAAATCAAAAGAGGAGACACGGTCCTTGTCGTGTCAGGCAAGGACAGGGGGGCACGCGGCGAGGTAATCGCAGTGAACCTCAAGAAGCAGCGCGTGTTTGTCGAGGGCGTCAACATCGTCAAGCGCCACATGGGGCGTCAACGCGGTGTGATGCAGACCGGCATCGTTGAAGGCGAGGCCTCGATACACATCTCCAATGTCGTGCTAGTCGATCCCGATACCGGTGAGGTCGGGCGTGTACGGTGGCGCGAACTTGAGGACGGAACTCGGGTACGAACTGTGAAGGGTGCGCGAAATGACTGATTCAAACGGTAGCGTGACTCTGACGATACCCCGATTGCTGTCGTTGTACCGATCCGATGTGACGCCGGTTCTTACTCGCGAGTTCGGTTATACCAACCCCTTGCAGCTCCCCAGCCTCGAAAAGATCATCGTCAACATCGGCCTCGGCGAGGCGATCGACAACTCGAATGCGATCGACGCAGCCGCTGGCGATTTGGCGACAATAACGGGGCAGAAGCCGATCGTTAACCGAGCGAAGAAGTCGATCGCGAACTTCAAGCTGCGTGCCGGGATGCCAGTCGGAGCTTCGGTCACGTTGCGCGCCAATAGAATGTGGCAGTTCTATGACCGATTGGTCAACGTCGTGCTGCCCCGCGTCCGCGACTTCCGCGGCACTAGTCGAAACTCGTTCGACGGCAACGGAAACTACAGTTTGGGATTGACCGAGCAGGTTGTGTTCCCAGAGATTGACTACAATCAAATAGACCGATTGCGCGGCTTACAGGTCGTGATAGTGACCACCGCGCGCACCGACGAGGAAGGTCGCAGGCTGCTCGAGCTTCTGGGCATGCCATTTGTGACGATCCGTTGATCCACCCCTGAGATTATGAGCTAAGACCGGATTCCGTACGGACAATCGAGAACAAATCACATGGCACGTAAGGCAATAATTGAACGAGAGAAGAAGCGCTCTCGGCTCGTTGAAAAGTACGCCGAGCAACGCGCTGAACTCAAGCGGGTTGCTACCGATACTCAACGATCGTTTGAGGAGCAGTTGGAAGCTCGCCGTCGCCTCCACTTATTGCCGAAGAATTCGAGTCACGTCCGGCAGCGGAACCGATGCTTCGCGACCGGCAGGCCGCGAGGTTATATCCGGTTCTTCGGGATGTGCCGAATCGTGTTCCGTGAGCAAGCGTTGCTCGGCAACTTGCCTGGGATTAGAAAAGCCAGCCTGTAATCCATCAGAAATAACGAAGATAAGAGTATCGAACCACTCAACAATGCCAGTTACCGACCCCATATCAGACATGTTGACGCGCATCCGCAATGCGGTTATGTCGCATCACGACAAGGTGTTGATCCCGCATTCGAATATGAAGCGTGCTCTGCTGCGTCTGATGCGTGATGAGGGTTTTATATCTAACGTCCAGACCCGCCGCGATGGCGTCAAAGCGGATTTCGAAGTCACGTTGCGTTACTACGACGACAACGATGAATCCGTAATCACCGGATTGAAACGCGTGAGCAAACCTGGCCGCCGGATCTACGTCGGCAAGAATGAGATCCCGCGCTACTTCGGAGGACGCGGCGTCGCGTTTCTTTCGACGTCGAAAGGCGTTATGACGTCCGCCCAAGCCCGGAGATCTGGTGTTGGCGGCGAGTTGCTGTTCTACGTGTGGTGATCTCACGCCAAGCGAATTGAACGGAAAAGATCCAAATGTCCAGAGTAGGTAAAAGCCCGATCAAGTTGCCGAGCGACGTCAATGTAAAGGTCGACAACGGGACTGTAACGGTTAAGGGAAGGTTAGGCGAACTGTCGCAGAAATTGCAAGAGGGGATCAGCGTTACCGTTGAGGGCACCGAGATGGTAGTCACGCGGTCTAACGATTCCGGCGAGCAGAAGGCCTTGCACGGCTTGATGCGTAGCTTGATAAACAACATGGTCATCGGTGTCAGCGAGGGCTTCAGCAAACGGCTGGTGATGTACGGCACGGGTTATCGTGCTTCACAGAAAGGTAAAGGGCTGGAGTTGCTTGCCGGCTATTCGCATCCGGTTGAAATCGAGCCCATCGGAGACAATGTGTTGGGCGTCGAAGGAAACACGACGATTACGGTGTCCGGACCCGATAAACAAGCAGTAGGTCAGCAAGCTGCCAGCATCCGCGCGGTTCGAAAGCCGAGTCGATTCCAAAGCAAAGCCGGCCGTATACCCCTATTCGGCATCGCCTACGAAGGCGAGCAGCTGCGCCTTAGAGTTGGCAAGACAGTTGCAGGTGTGGGAGCTTAATTGACAGATGCCTAACAGGAAGTTTGACAACCGACCTCGCTGGATACGACACCGCCGCGTCCGGCGGCGAGTAATCGGAGGCGTCGACCGGCCGAGGCTTTCAGTTTTCCGGAGCAACAAACAGATCTACGCTCAGATCATTGATGACGCTGCCGGGCACACGCTTGTGAGTGCTTCGTCGATTGAGTCAGCTGATCAAAACGACGGCAAGATAGACGCAGCCAAGTCCGTAGGAACCGCGGTTGCGCAGAGGGCGAAAGAACAAGGCGTAGACAAAGTGGTGTTTGACCGCGGCGGATATCGATATCATGGACGCGTCAAGGCGCTTGCCGACGCCGCCCGTGCGGAGGGCCTCGAGTTTTAACCATGGTTACTCAAACCGGTACATCTCGCGAATCTCGGTCAGGATCCGACCGAGATCGGCGCGGACGATCGCGACGGCGCCCTCGAAGAGAAGAAGCGCCGGAAGGCCCCGAGCTTTTCGAGCGCGCTGTGAAGATCCGGCGCGTATCCAAGGTTGTAAAAGGCGGGCGAAACCTGTCGTTCAGTGCCATGATGGTCGTTGGTGACTACAACGGCCGCGTCGGCGCAGCACTAGGCAAGGCCGCATCCGTGCCGGACGCGGTGCGGAAAGGTCGTCAAAACGCCGAACGGGCGATGCAGAACGTCGTTACCAAGGAAGGCACCATCCCGCATGAGGTGTTTGCCAAATTCGGAAGCGCGAAGGTCCTCCTCTTGCCGGCTGCTCCGGGAACAGGTGTCATCGCCGGCGGTGGTGTACGTGCTGTCATCGAAGCAGCCGGAATCCAAGACGTGCTCTCGAAGACTTTCGGTGGCAACAACCCAGTAAACACGGTACGAGCCACGATTAAAGCACTCTCGATGCTCAGAGATCCGGAAGCAGAGCGAATCCGCAGGTTGGGCCTCGCGCGTGTCCACACGCCGGAAGTTGCTGAAGCTTCGGATGAGACCAATGGCTCCGCATCTGCCACTGACGATGAGGCGCAGAACGCACAATCCACCGCCGAAACTATCGCAGAAAGTGATGGCGATGCGGATAAGGGTGGCTAACGGCGATGAGCGACATACAGATCAAACAGATTCGAAGCGAAATCGGGTCGATACCGAAACACCGAGCGACGTTGAAAGCGCTCGGACTCAAGCGTATTAATCATGTTGTCACCAAACGTGACACGGTTCAAATCCGAGGAATGCTGAAGAAAGTGTCCCACCTCGTAGAGATAGTCTCCTGAAAGACGGACGGATCACAGAAATGCCAAGATTGCATCAATTGAAACCGGCCGCAGGTTCGCGTCGCAGACGCAAGCGTGTTGGGCGCGGCGACGGTAGCAACCGAGGTTCATATTCAGGTCGCGGCAACAAAGGCCAACTCCAGCACGGCAAGGTGCCGTTCATGTTTGAGGGAGGACAGAACCGCCTGATCAAACGCTTGCCTTTCATGCGAGGCTTCACGAATACGTTCCGCGTTGAATACACGCCGATCAACGTTGGCAGGCTTGATATTTTCGACGAAGGGACCCAGATCGGCCCCGACGAATTGGTTGCAACTGGTTTGGTGCGCAATTCGGGTTCACAGGTCAAGTTGCTGGGTGATGGCGATATCGAAAAAAGTGTTCACGTCACGGTTCACGCCTGTTCCGCCAGTGCTCGTACCAAGATCGAAGCTGCTGGTGGAAGCGTTGCTCTCCTAGACTTGTTTGGCTCGGGCAAAGAATCGGGTTAAGAAAAATAAACGAGATCCGTCGGGATCATCCAAATGCAGACCACCGGGGCCCAGACAGGACGCCAATCCGCACTGCCGGCGCTGTTCCGCGCGGTCGTGGATTCGTGGCGGGTTCCTGATCTCAGGTTCCGCATTCTTTTCACACTTGCCATATTGGTTGCTTTCCGATTCTTGGCCCACGTCCCCAATCCGGGCGTTGACCTAGAGTTGCTCGAAAGAGCGTTCGAAGCAAACCCCGTGTTTGGTGTTTTAGACCTGTTCAGCGGTGGAGCGTTGAGCCAGCTCAGTATCGCCGCGATGGGTGTTTACCCCTACATCACCGCATCGATTATCTTACAGGTGCTAACGCCCGTCATCCCTCAACTCAGGGAACTCTCTCGCGAAGGCGGTGAGGCTGGTCGTCGCACTCTCAATCGGTATACGCACTATCTGACGGTTCCGTTAGCGATACTTCAGGGCTGGGCTCTCCTCAACACCCTCGAGTTGCAGGGCGCGATAACCGGAATCGGTTTGGGCGGCGACGAAGCGATGAACACCGTCACGATCATCCTGTGTATGACCGCAACGACTATGTTGCTGGTTTGGATGGGTGAGATTGTGACTGAGAAGGGTATCGGCAACGGAATCTCGTTGATTATTTTCGCCGGCATCGTGGCATCGCTTCCGCAAACCGTAGGTCAGTTGTGGGCCCTGCGCGACCAATCTTTCCAAGTCTCGATGCTCGTGGCGATGATGTTGATCATCATCTTCATCGTTGTGATCTTTAATGAGGCCCAGCGGCGAGTCCCGGTGCAGTACGGCCGTAGCGTATTCCGTGGCGGTCAGATGTACCGACAAACAGGCGCTTCGTTCATCCCCTTGCGAGTGAACGCTGCCGGCATGATCCCGTTGATCTTCGCATTCTCGATTGTCACGTTGCCCGCGACCGTAGCTACCTATCTTGCTGACCCGAGCAGCAGCAGTTTCACGGCACAAGCCGCTAGTTGGGTCACTCGCACGCTGACGTTCACCAGCGACCCGTATTGGCTGCTGATATTTGTTCTGACCGTCGGATTTACCTTCTTTTACGCGCTTGTGGTGCACAACCAGCAAAACCTCGCGGAGAACCTGCAAAGAAACGGCGGATTCGTTCCCGGTATACGCCCGGGACAGCCTACTCGGGACTATTTGATGCGAATAGTGCTGCGAATAACTTGGGGTGGCGCGATCTTCTTGGGCGTCATCGCTATAACGCCTTGGATTGCCAACCTCATCACGAACTTGGAAGCCTCACTCACCTTGATCCAAAGCACGAGCATGATCATCATGGTCGGCGTCGCCTTAGATACGATGCGGCAACTGGAAGCGCAACTGATGATGCGCAACTACGAGGGTTTCGTCAGGTCGTGATGATTTACCGCCGCATAGAGAGGATAGCGAGCGTCTAAACGCTCCATCGACGCGAGATGCGCATAGTTTTCTTAGGCCCTCCCGGTGCAGGGAAGGGGACGCAAGCAGCGATGTTGACTGACCAACTCGGTTACGTACACCTCTCGACGGGAGACATGATCCGGGATGAGATGAGCCGCGGCACGGAACTCGGCAATTTCGCCAAAACGTTTTACGACAAGGGCGATCTTGTGCCCGATGAAGCGGTAATTGGCATGATCAAGTCCCGGCTCGCGGACACCGAAGACGTGATCCTTGACGGTTTTCCACGCACCGTCATTCAAGCTGCGACCCTAGACGATGAACTTGCGAAAATCGGCGTGTCACTCGACAAAGTCGTCTATTTCAGCGTTGACGTTGACGAGTTGATCGACCGGTTGGAAAAGCGTCGTGACATAGAAGGCCGCGCGGACGATGAAGCCGAAGCGATACGTCACCGTATGGACGTTTACGATCGCGAGACGGCTCCCGTCGTCGACTACTATCGCGACGGAAGCCGGGTGATAGAGATCGACGCTCTAGGCACAATCGACGAAGTCAGAGGACGGTTAATCGACGCTCTAGCGTGAGCTAATCTGCCGACACGGTTCGTTGGCGACGAATTCTGAAATGCCAGTTCGGTTACAATTGCGATTGAAGTTGTGCTTTGAAAGATAGTCTCACGAGCAATCTAGATACGACGCGCCGTATCGCGCTCAAAAACGAACGCGAGCTGGATGCGATGCGATCGGCGGGCCGAGTGGTCGCTGAAGCATTGGATGCGGTTTTTGGCGCTCTTGAACCAGGTATCACCACTGCTGAGTTGGACGACATTGCGAGACGCGAAATTCGCGCCCAAGGAGCGAAACCTGCGTTTCTGGGTCTTTACGGATTTCCCGCTGTCGCATGCATCTCGCTTAACGCCGAGATCGTCCACGGCCTCCCGGGGGATCGGGTCGTCTCAGACGGTGACTTGGTGAGTGTAGATTGCGGTGCCATCGTTGACGGTTACTACAGCGATTGCGCGCGGACAGCCGTCGCCGGTCAAAACGCAGATGAAGAGCGTTACAAACTAGTCGATGTTTGCCGCGAGTCTTTGAAACTTGGCATTGCACAGTGCGTTCCGCGCAATCGTGTCGGGGATATCTCGAACGCGATCGAGCAATACGTCCGCGATGCTGGTTTCGAATTGGTGCGTGAGTACGTCGGTCACGGCGTGGGGAGTACTTTGCACGAAGCGCCACCTGTGCCCAACGTGGGTGCCGAGGGGACTGGACCCCTGTTGATGGAAGGAATGACGATAGCCATCGAGCCGATGATAATGACGGGATCTTGGGAGACCAAGGTTCTCGACGATGGTTGGACGGTGGCAACTGCCGATGGGTCGCTATCAGCACATTTCGAACACACAGTAGCAATCACCGCTGACGGGCCGGAGGTGTTGACCTCATCTAGCTAGCGGTGTTCAGGACATCGGCACGGTACAAGCATGCCCAAAAAAGAAGCAATAGAAGTACAAGGTACGGTCACAGAAGCGCACCCAAACGCGTATTTCCGGGTCCGGTTGCCGAATGATCACGAGGTTCTCGCCCACGCGTCTGGCAGGATCCGCAAAAACTACATCCGCATCCTGCCCGGTGACAACGTGATGGTTGAACTCTCGCCATACGATTTGACGCGCGGACGGATAACGTACCGTTTCAGGTAAATCGCTAACGAGGTGACGACATGAAGGTTAGAGCTTCAGTAAAGGCTAAGCAGCCCGGTAGCCGCGTCGTTCGACGCAAAGGTCGTGTCTACGTCATAAACAAACAGAACCCACGCTTCAAGCAGCGGCAAGGCTGATACCCCAGGGAGGAGTAACGCAATGGCAATCATTGCAGGAGTCAACATACCTGACAACCTGAGAGTTGTCATCGGACTGACCGAGATATATGGCGTCGGCCGCAAGCGAGCGATCGACATCACCGCCGATCTAGGGATTGCGTCGAGTGCCCGCATGCGGGACTTGAGCGACGAGGATCTGGCGAGCATCAGAACCAGCATCGATCGTGCTGGTATTGCGATTGAGGGTGATCTTCGACGCGAAAACCAGATGAACGTGCGGCGCCTGATCGACATCCAGAGTTACCGTGGTCAACGTCATCGACGTGGCCTGCCGGTTCGCGGTCAAAGAACTAAAACTAATGCACGCACCAAACGTGGCCGTCGCCAAACGGTGGCAGGTAAGCGCCGGGCACCGTCCCACTAGTTGGATCGACGAATTTGATCCTTTAACGTCCTAATAGCAGGAGCGACTATCTAACCGATGCCGAGAACTCGTCGAAGAAGCAGAGAGCGGAAATTTGTTCCGCAGGGTCGTGTTTACATCATCGCGACCTTCAACAACACGCTAATCACATTCACCGACCCGAATGGCAACGTTGTTTCACAGAGCAGTTCGGGGGCGATGGGTTTCCGCGGATCGCGCAAGAAGACCGCTTTCGCGGCACAACGCGCGGGCGAATCTGCGGCACGCGCCGCGGTCACCCACGGGATGCGGACCGTCGACGTGATGGTCAAAGGGCCTGGCAACGGACGTGAATCTGCGATTCGAGCCATCGCGGGCGCTGGGATCCGAGTCAATTCGATCAGCGATCAGACACCGATTCCGCACAACGGTTGCAGGCCTCCGAAACGGCGGCGCGTGTAAGCGCATCGTGTCACCGAACGTCGTACCAGTCCGAGTCTATTGACGACAAATCTGGCGTTGGAGCAATAGGCTGAATTTAGAATCAAGAGGTTGGCTTGTGACCTGTAAATCGCAGGTCACGACTTCGATTGCCCGTGGTATACGGTCGGAGCTAGTCGGGAAACAAGGACGGTAATGGCAAGAAACACAGATCCGGTTTGCAAGATCTGCAAGTCTCATGGTGAAAAGCTCTTTTTGAAGGGCGAGCGTTGTTATACGCCCAAATGCGCTGTCGACCGTGCTAGAGATAGCTCGGGGCGTCGCGCGGTTGCAGGCCCCGCCGGAGCACAGCGGCGACGTCGCAGGTTGTCCGACCACGGTATCCAGTTGCAGCAGAAACAGAAAGCCCGGCACATCTACGGTATGTACGAGAAGCAGTTCCGCAGCGCGTTCGACGAAGCGGCACGACAGACCGGGGTCACCGGCTCGAACTTGCTGAAGCTGTTGGAACGTCGACTCGACAATGTTGTGTTCCGTGCCGGATTTGCTACATCGCGTCCGCAAGCTAGACAAACAGTCAATCACGGTCACATCGAAGTCAACGGCAGGAAAGTCGACATCCCTTCGTTTATTGTCAAGCCAGGCGATGTCGTCGCATGGCGAGAGAAGTCCAAGAAAACTGGGCTCTTCCAATCCGCGAACGAAAACGTTGGTAGGCGTCGCCAAGCAACGAACTGGATCACGGTCGATTCCGACAATCTTACCGCGGCTATCGACACCGTACCCGCCGAGGACGATATCGACACCACGATCGACACGCGCATGATTGTCGAGTACTACTCAAGGAGATAGACGACAACTATGATCAGCGGCATTCGCTCGCCAATCGCAACTACCGTCCAATTCGCGGACGAAACGGATGAATTTGTCCCTCAGCTCGAGGTCGTCGAGGCAAATGAAACGTACGGTAAGTTTCAAATCGCCGGACTAGAGCGCGGCTGGGGTACAACTTTGGGCAATGGTCTTCGGAGGGTCCTACTCGGTGCGATGCCCGGAACGGCGATAACGTCCGCCCGGATCGTCGGTCAACAGCATGAATACGGTTCCGTGCCGCATATGCGCGAAGGGATCGGCGAATTTCTCATCAATGCGAAAGGCATCCGCATCCGCGCGCGCGCTGAGACCACACAAAAGGTTTTGACCCTTTACGCCTCCGGAGAAGGCGAAGTTGTCGCGGGAGATATCAAGCCGCACAGCGTCTTTGAAATCGTCAACCCAGAACATCATTTGGCGACCCTCGATAGTGACGACGGCGAGTTGGTGGTTACGTTCGGCGTTGAGAAGGGTGAAGGATATCGCGCCTTTGATCACGAGGACACACCTGGCCACGGGATCCTCCCGGTCGATGCCATCTTCACACCGGTATTGAAGGCCAACTATGAAGTCGAGGGCATGTCTGGTCGATTGTCAGGCAGAGATCTGTTGACCATCGAGATTTGGACAGACCGCACAATCGAACCGGTTGAGGCTCTTCGCATTGCAGCAGACATCTTCAAAGCTAAGTTGGACATCATCACCGTGCAACCTGAATCTGAGCACCAGCCGGATTCCGACGCGATGTCCGGATTGCTCGAGACTGAAATCAAGGACTTGGGCGACCAGTTAAGCTCACGCATCATAAACGCGCTGTCCAGATATCCGATCCGGACTCTCGGTGAATTGATGCGTTTTACGCCCGAAACTCTGAAGCAAGAAGTCCGCAACTTCGGCGAGGTCTCATTCCGGGAGTTGCGTGACTTCATGGTCGAGAAAGAGCTTTGGCCACCAGAGGACGAGGAACCGCAGCAATAGGCGCCATCTTGGCCGACCTAATCGGGAGAATCTGAACAAAATGCGACATCGCCGATCAGGACGGAAATTCGGCAGGAATTCGGCTCAACGCAAAGCCATGTTCCGAACAATGGTCACCGATTTGCTCCGGCATGAAGTGATTCGAACCACGCACGCCAAGTCCAGCGAAGTGGCGCCGCTCGCCGAGAAGATGGTGACACATGCCAAGCGCGGTGACTTGCACAGCCGACGCCGAGCCGCGGCATTCATCACTGACAAGGAAGTCCTCGCCAAGACGTTCGACGAGCTGGCAGACCGTTACCGTGATCGGAACGGCGGATATACCCGCGTCATTAAACTCGGTAAGCGCCAAGGCGACTCAGCAGAGATGGCCCTAATTGAACTGGTCAATTAACTACCAAACGCCCGCGCGGCGTCACAAGGCGCAGCCCCACAATGCGGTTCGCGTTAATTCTCGAGTATGACGGCGCCGAATTCAGCGGCTCACAGTTTCAACTGAACGCGCGAACGGTTCAGGGCGTCTTAGAAGAAGCACTGACGACGATTTTCGGTGTTTTCGCAAGTCGCATCAGCTTAGCGAGTCGCACAGATGCCGGTGTGCACGCACTTGGACAGGTCGCTTCATTCGATGTCGAAACTCGTATGACCGTCGCAGAATTGCATCGAGCGATGAATGGCAACTTGCCACTGGATGTGAGTGTCAAGAACGTCCTACCGGTTAAAGACGACTTCGATCCGCGCCGAAACGCGAGCGCCCGAGAGTATCGATACGTTATCAACGACGGTGCAACACCTTCTCCGTTGCGTCGGCGTTATGAGTACCATGTGCGGCGTCCGTTGGACGTGGAGACGATGTCGCTTGTTGCGCAGCGTTTCGTCGGAACGCACGACTTTGAATCATTCGTGGCAAGCACTACCGATGATGGTTCGACGGTGCGTCGAGTGGAATCGGCATCGATAAGACGAAATCGCGAAGACCGCATCGTATTTGATATTAGAGCCAACGCGTTCGTGCGACAACAGATCAGGCGGATGGTAGCAGCATTGATCGCTGTCGGCACCGGTTCGCGCCCCCCGGAATGGATTGCGAAGTTGATCGCATCGCCTGCGCCCAATGCGGCTGCTCAAAATGCACCTCCCCACGGCCTGACGTTGATGCGGGTGCTCTATCCACCAGAAACATTGCCGGTTGGCGGATCTGCTGACGGTGTTTCATCGTAGCTATACTGTGGATCGCTAGAAACGAAGATGCAACCGCGGCTCAAGCAAATTAGAATCAGTCTGTTATGCCCACAAAATTGAAGCACTACAACCCGAGCGCGTCGGATTTGAAGCACCGATGGCGTGTCTTCGACGCTGATGGCAAGGTGTTGGGCCGGCTGGCCACAGAGATAGCGACAGTGCTAATGGGTAAACACCGCGCCGATTACGTGCCGCACATGGCCGCAGGAGATTTCGTCGTTGTCGTAAACGCATCGAAAGTAGAACTGACAGGCCGCAAGACCGAGCAGAAGATCTATCGGCGCCACAGCCAATACCCCGGCAACTTGAAAGAAATCCCATACACACGAATGCTGGAGCGCACTCCCGAACGAGTCATCGAGTTGGCGGTCAGAGGCATGTTGCCCAAAAACAAACTCGGCCGCAAAATGTTGTCTCGCTTGAAGGTATACGCCGGACCCGAACACCCTCACTCGGCTCAAGTCATCGGCTCCGAACGCGCCGAGATGCGTGAAAGGGTCTGAGCGGCTGAATAAGCCGCGTTAGGAGCGCCTTTTGACGACTGAAACTGACAACTACTACTACGGCACTGGCAGGCGCAAGACATCGGTGGCCCGAGTCAGGATTTACAACCGGGCTGGTGGCGTCACGCTCAACGGCAAGCCTTTGAACGAAGCAATTTCGGTGGACCAATGGCTGACCGACGCGTTGCGACCGCTCGCGGTGACCGAGCTCGCAGGTAAGGTAACGGTAGTGGCGAAGACGCACGGCGGCGGTGTACACGGTCAAGCAGTGGCGCTTTCACATGGATTGTCTAGGGCTCTAATCGCCTTCGATCCCCAACTCAGGCCCGTGCTGAAAAGTCACAAACTGCTCACCCGCGATCCCAGGATGAGAGAATCCAAGAAGTACGGACTCAAACGGGCTCGCAAGGCGCCGCAGTACACTAAGCGCTAGGAATCAGACCTGCGGCATGTCCGACCACCGCGCGATCGTTGATGCTCGTGACGTGGTGGAATCGTCCAATCTTGCATCGAAATCCTAGCATTTTCGCTATGGGGAATCGCACAATGCTCACTAGAAAGCTATGTATGTCTGTATCCGCGCGCCGATTGTTTGCGCGCCTCCGAACGTGGGGCGCAGTCTTATCGGCATCGGCTTTGGTGGCCGTCACCTTGATAGTGATCGCCAACCACGACAAACAGCAGGCGCGTGCTCAACAAGTTGGCGTTCCGCCCACATTCCCAGCTATCGTGTTTAACGGTGAAGTGACAATCAACGGTGAGACACCCGCATATTCGGGATTCGAGATTACTGCTCGCATTGGCGACAAATGGGAGTCACATCCAGTTGTCGTCGGGGCATTGCCCGACAAACCAGCTCATTACGCGCATCTAGTCGTCGCACCTGACACCGAACTAGACCTGATTGGCTCGCAGATCGAGTTCTGGCTCGAAGGGCAGATTCTGTCCACTACTACCAACTGGTATGCAGTCATTAACGAATTCTCTGGCGAGGTGTGCGGCGGCTGTACTTGGACCTTTCCGATACTCCGTAGACTCGATCTAGACTTCCCGAATCTCCCGGAGGCAACGCCTACCCTGACCCCGACCTATACACCCTCGCCAGAGATACTTCGCCCGGCGTTCTTCGCTGGAAGGGCGCGCACACCGCGAGGACCGATACCTGACGGGTCAGAGATCTATGCAGTAGTAGGCGAGGACTTCAGAACAGGCAACGTCCAAGTCTTTGGCGGCGAGTATTTCATAACTATCGACGTCGTAGACAAAAAGTACCGCGATGCTCCGGTGATTTTTTATCTGGTGGACCCCAATGATCCGTCAGGCGCGCCCAGATTTTTAGAAGCACTGTCACCTCCTGGAGCATTCGTCGGCGGGCAGCAGTTTGAGAACTTCTCATTGGTTTTCCCGGACCTTATGCCAACCGCGACACCCACACATACACCCACTGAAACGCCCACGATAACACCGACACCTACTGAGACGTCTACGCCTACGCAAACTCCCACATTCACAGCAACTGCCACGGCGACTGCTACGCTCACGCCCACTGCTACCTCAACACCGGAACCGAGCCCAACACCAACGCCGGAACCGACCAACACTCCAACACTGACGCCGACGCGGCTCCCGACTACTACACCAACGGCGATGCCGTCCCCTACGCCTACAGACGTACCGACGGCGACATTTACTCCTGAGCCGACGCGGACACCGCGTCCGACGGCACCGCCCGGCGAAGCGACTCGCGCGGTATCTACCATCGTTCGGCCGACCCAGTTTGTGCCTAACGTCAACGCGACTCCCACTTCCACAGCGGGTGAGGACAGCGGCGGATCAGGTTTCTGCAACGCAACGCCTAATCAGAGCGGCTCAGTGGAAGCATCATTGCCTTGGGGCATCGTCCTGCTGTTAGCTGTAATCGCGTGGCGTATTGGGGCGGGCCGAAAGGACGAAAATGACCAGTCTGCCGCGAATCGGAATCCATGAGGAAAATCGCAATGCACGATATGACCGAACGTGACAAGATTCGAACGCGGCGCGCAACCCAGAAAGATGCCGTTTCCGGGATTCGATATCCACGAGGGTCAAAAAGCGCACGGAGCTGGGCCGTGGCGTTCGCAGTCGTACTGATGGCGGTAGTTACCTCGTCAACTGCATTCATAGGCATTCGCAACGAAGCACAAGCTCAAACACAATTACCGCCTCCTCTCGCCGCAGTCATCTTTGACGGACTAGTTACGGTCAACGGCTCGCCATTCGATGTGGAAGGGCTGAGCCTGTCCGCAAAGGTCGGCGATTGGGTTTCCGAGAGCGTCACGATCGGCGACGGCACGCCCGATTTGAACGGGTATGAGAATCTCACCGTCAATCCGCCCGAGGGACTGCTGGGCAGCGAAGTCAGGTTCCTCTTGGGCGGCACGGTGGAATCCACTACCACCAGTTACTACGCGGAAATCGATAGCGATGGCAACGTCCTAGTTAACCAACCGATCAGCTTGCCGATATTCAGGACGCTGAACATCGATTTCCCTGTGCTTCCAGACATGACATCCCCAAGCCCAGGACCTTCGAACGGTCAGCAACCCGCACCAGGTGAGCCGACTGTGACGATTGTTAGCGGACAAGCCTTCACTCCGGACGGGTTAGTGCCTAACGGATATCAAGTATTCGCAGTCGTCGGCGATGCGATTCGCACAAACAACGTTACTGTATTCGACGGAATGTATAGCCTCGCAGTAAACACTACAGACGCAAGTCACGACGGATCCGCGATCCGGTTCTATTTGGTCGACAAGGGCGATCCAGGGAACAAGACCCTCGAGTCTGAAACGCCCGCTATTTTCACGGCCGGACAGTCCGCTGAGGTGCGACTATTCTTCCCCATGCTCGCTCCAACCGCGACGCCAGAGCCTCCCACTCCGACACCGGAACCTCCAACTCCCACGCCTGAGCCGACCGCTACACCAGTACCGCCAACGCCGACGCCGGTGCCTCCGACCTCAACACCGATACCACCGACTGCGACGCCAGTGCCTCCCACTCCGACCTCCATCCCGCCGACTGCGACGCCGGAACCAACCGAGACTCCGGTGCCTCCCACTCCGACCTCCATCCCGCCAACTGCGACGCCGGAACCAACCGAGACTCCGGAACCGACAGCTACGCCAGAGCCGACCGCTACACCGATCCCGCCGACCGCCACGCCAGAACCACCAACCGCGACGCCAGAGCCGACCGCTACACCGGTCCCGCCGACCGCCACTCCGGTGCCTCCGACTGCGACCGCAGCGCCACCCGCCGCTACTCCTGAACCAGAAGAACCCGGAGGGTTCAACGCCACCTTGCCGCTCGCCATCATATTGGTGTTGGTGCTGCTGGGAATCGCCGGATACTTCGGATGGCAATACTCGCGCCAATCGCGTACCGATTCTGAAGAGTCTTAGCGCTATCGTTTAGCAGACTTCGGAAAAAAGAAGCGACCGCCGAGGAAACCTTGGCGGTCGCTTCTTTTTTCGGACGGAACTAAGACTGTGCCCGCGGCCGAAGCACAACGAGCTGTCTGTCGGCAGGGAGGCTGGTTTTCGTAACGCTCACCCGGAGCTGCGGTTCTTTGCGCATCTGGTCTCCACCCGTCTCGCCGAGTAGCGACTTGAGGCGTTGCCCAGACGCACTCCCATCTGCATCAAGGCCGTTCACTAAGACGTACGACGGTTCCAACGCACCAATAATCGCCGACAACTCCTTGATGTCCATTTGCAGTCGGGCAACGTCTAGCAGGAGCACGTCAACATGTCCGATGCGTTGCACCGTGCGCGTATCGAGTGACGATTTCGGCAGTCCCAGCATGTAAACTGCCAGACCTTCAGCATCGATGCGGAATGAAGTCACGGTCTTCTTCGGTTCCGGATCCGGGTTCGCCGGCAATGCGATCCCGCGCAATCCCAAGTCGCCAATTTCATACTCTCCGGGATGTGAAATCGCGTCTGTCTCATTGCCATTGCTGGAGTTGCGAAACGACGACTTAGCGGGACGACTAAAGAGCACGGCCGTGACTACTGTGTCGTCGGCAGCAGACGACGGCACGAACGTCGCTTCTTCCTCGTTCAAGGGGTCGCAGATAACCGTCCCGGAGGCCGTCTTCACTAGAAATGCGTTTTGCCCATTGAGGGATATCTCCATAGTTCCTATCAGCCTCCGACGCTTAAGGTGTGCGTAAGTTCCGATATCGAGTGTACTTCCATCAACGAAAAGCAGATACATTACTCAACATGGGCACATCCACAAGCACGATATACACGATCGGTCACAGCAACCACTCTTGGCAGAGATTCTTAGATCTGATCGGTCCCCATGGTGTCGAAATACTAGTGGACGTGAGATCGTATCCTCGTTCGCGCTTCGCTCCATGGTCGAACCGAGACAGCCTGGAACGTGAATTATCTAGAGTCGGCGTGGACTACTTATGGATGGGCGATTCCCTTGGCGGAATGCAACGAGGCCCGAAGCGATTCGAAAACAGTCCGAAGATCAGGGTTGACGTGTGGTATCAGGCTCGTTCGAAATCGGATGATTTCTTAGCCGGCATAGACGAGATTTCCCATTTAGCCCAAGCGAAACGGATCGCGGTAATGTGTTCAGAGGGCGACCCTATGCGTTGTCATCGCTCCTTATTGTTGACGCCGGCGTTCCAAAGGATGGGCATTGAAGTCCTGCATATTCTTCCGAAAACGGTCGGTGTTACGCTCCCGGCGAGCTTCGTCGACACGATTCCCTAGCGAGCCGCATCGATAACGGGATGACACGCATAGTGTTAGATTCTGTAAATAGGAGCGCAGTCCGTGTCTGCAACGAGACTGTGCGCGACGTTTGACAACCCACCGTCCGATCGGCGCGGTCAAGCCCCGTCATACCGAAATGCCTCTGCCCGAACGAAGCAACACAATCCTGACCTTCATCGTGGACGATTACATATCGACTGCGATGCCGGTATCATCGGGCGCGGTCGCCAAATCCGGTAGCTTCAACATCAGCAGCGCCACTATCCGCAACGAGATGGGGCTTCTCATCGAACAGGGATACCTGCTGAGACCCCATCCCTCTGCAGGGGCGATCCCATCTGAAAAAGGTTACCGGCACTTCGTAGGCGGGTTGGATCACTCATCGCCACCGCCAGACGACCTCGTGACCGTACTCCAACATCAGATGGATATCACGCCAGACGATGTGGACGCATGGGTTCGCATCGCAGCCTCGGTCATCGCCGATTTGATCGGTGCGCTTGCGTTCATCACCGCGCCGAGAGCAAACATGCCGGATGTGAAACAGATCGAGATCCTGCGTTTGCATGACATGTTGGTCATGCTGGTGCTCGTGCTCCAAGAAGCCAGAGTCTACCGCCGGACGATCGAGTTGCAGGAATCGGTCTCCGATCCGCAACTAGAACGCACTCGGAACAAGGTTACGGCCGAGGTTTCAGGCAAAGGAGTGCGAGAGCTAGTCGCAAAACGCGAGCGGGAAAATATCAAGGATGAATTTGAACGACAGGTCTGGGAAGCGACTATCGAAACGTTGCTTCACGCCGACTCTGTACCTGGCGAGCGCTACATGAGTGGATTCGGCCACTTCATGTCAGATCCCGAGCTTGCCGCGCAGCCCGAACGAGCCGCCATGGCTCTTTCTGCACTCGAGAACGACGAGGCCTTCGCCGATCTCGTATCGGGCGTGACCTATCGCAGCGATCCAGTCGTTTCTATCGGTTCCGACAACAACCGCCCAGAACTTTGCGACTACAGCTTGATTATGTGCGGGTACGGCGACGAGATTGATGCCCGAGGCGTCGTCGGACTTATATCGCCGATGCGAACCGCTTACGACCTCGCGATCCCCACTGTCAGTTTCGCGGCCGAGACGTTGGACGCAATGGCTAACCGCGCCGGAACCGGTCGAAACTAACTACCCTCCCGACTGACACGACAGATCCTAAGAACGATCCGATTCCGATGAGTGAAAAGCGCGATTACTACGAGGTGCTTGAAATCCCTCGGTCTGCCGACGAGGAAGAGATTAAGAAAGCATTTCGTCGGAAGGCTCTGCAGTATCACCCTGACCGCAACAAAGAAGAGGGTGCTACCGAGCGCTTCAAGGAGATAAACGAGGCGTATCAAGTCTTGAGTGATCCCGAGACTCGGACCCGTTACGATCGCTTTGGGCACCAAGGTGTCAACGGTAATGCGGGACGCGGCTTCGAGGGCTTTAGCGATTTTGGGGGCTTCGGCGACATCTTCGAGTCGTTCTTCGGCGGAGCCGCAGGTACACGCAACCGACGCGGACGCGACGTTGAATTCGCATTGTCGGTTTCGTTCCGTGACGCGATATTCGGCACCACACGCGAAACCGATGTGATGCGACGCGAAATCTGTTCGAGGTGCCACGGTACTCGTGGGGAACCCGGAAGCGCGACCCACACTTGCCAGACGTGTAATGGCAGCGGAAAAGTGCGGCGCGCTCAACGCACCCTGTTCGGCAACTTCGAGCAGATTAGCGAATGTTCTACATGCCGCGGAATGGGCACCAAAGTGGACCGTGCTTGCATCCAGTGCAATGCATCCGGAGTCGCCAATAATCGCCGAAAGATCTCTATCGACATTCCGCCTGGAGTCGATGACGGCACTCGCATCGTTATGCGCGGGCAGGGAGACGTCGGCGAGCTCGGAGGCCAACCCGGCGATCTATACGTCCGAGTCCATGTCGAACCAGACCGCGTCTTCTCACGTAGCGGCAACGACGTCTTGATTCGAGCTGAATTGAACGTTGTGTCGGCGATGTTAGGCGGAGTGATCACAGTTCCCACGTTGGAAGGCGACAAGGAAATCAGGATTGAACCAGGCATCCAGACGGGCAAACACATCTTCCTGCACGGGTTGGGAGTTCCAAGGTTGCGAAACGACGGTCCGCGAGGCGATCAAATCGTTCAAATCGCCGTCATCACGCCTCGATCCCTGACCGATCAACAGAAAAAACTGGTGCGAGAACTCGGTGACACAATGCTCGCTACTGATGACCAGGCATTAGATCCCGTCATCGTTGAAAACGACATCTCTTACGGCTCACAAACCGACAGCTCTGGAAACGGAATATGGAGCTGGCTCAAAGGCGCATTCACCGGGCAGTAACCAACCGCGAAAGACGACGAGATGTCAGTCCACAAATTGAGACGTCCTTGAGATGAAACAGCCGGACGCTGACCAAGAGCGTTGGCTGGAAATCAGCGTCAAGTTGCCGGCAGAGTTCGCCGAACCTGTCACTCACCTCTTCTCGCGCTATGGCGACGGGCGCGTCTTCGTTTCACAGTCGGGCGATTGGGACACAGACAACGCGGTTACTCAACAAGATCAACATGGCGACGTGAAAGTATTCTGCTATCTGAAGGTCGACGACACCGTCGAAAACAGAAGAGGGATGATCGATGTCGGATTGCGCCTGATCGCCGAACTGATCGACATTGGACCTCATCGCGAACGCTTGGTAACTGCTGAAGAATGGGCCAGTCAATCTTTTCCAACGATCCGAGTTGGAGATCGGATTGTGGTCTCACCGTGGTCACTCGACGACGGTCTGCCCGAAGAACACGAGACAGAAGCGCTTCAGGTTTACCTGTCTCCGGGATTGGCTTTTGGTACCGGCAACCACCCGACGACCAGACTCTGCTTGAATCAAATCGTTGATGACGCCGCCGCCGGCATCATTGCAGGGAGCAAGGTCCTAGACGTAGGATGCGGGTCTGGAATTCTCGCAATCGTCGCCCTTAAGTCGGGAGCCTCAAACGCGTGGTGCTTGGACATTGACGAGACGGCAGTTCGCGCGGTCAAGGACAATCTAGTTATGTCAGCAGTTTCGGAACGCGCTAACGTATTGCAAGGTTCCGTTCCAAATCCGAGGCTGTCCGACGCCCAATTCGACTATGTGCTCGCCAATATCACTTCGCGTGTGTTGATCGACCTAGCAGGGCCAGTGATCGACTGTGCCAATGCAGACGGCATCATATTGGCTTCGGGAATCTTGGAGGAGCAATTGGACAGCGTTCGAGACGCTTTTCTCCAAACGGGATTGGTATCAATAACCGATATACGCAACGAAGACGATTGGGTGATGTTGCGGATGGTCAAAACCAGTAATCAATGATTCCAAAGAGCGATGCATCGATTTCACATTGATCCATCTGTTTCTCCGCGGTTCGAGGTCGGCGCGCGTATAGAGCTGCCCAAGCCGGTTTCACATCAGATTCGCAACGTCCTAAGATTTCGTTCCACTGAAAAAGTTGCGCTCTTCACCGGCGATGGGCGTGAATGGACCGCCGAGTTAACTCGGGTGGACGGCCGTGGTCGTGCGTCTATATCAACCAACGTCACCTTATTAGAAGTCAGCGAACCCGATGTAGAGATGAAGACCAAAGTCAGCATGGTCATGGCTCTGACCCGACCGCAGCGATATGAATTAGCGCTGGCAAAGTGCACAGAACTTGGTGCTCACGAGTTCATCCCAGTCGTCACTGATCGTGTGCTCAAATCCGATGCCACGATAGGTCCCAACCGAAAGAAACGATGGAACCGCATCGTCACTGAGGCCGCCGAGTTATCCGGCAGGGTCCGTGTCCCGACAATCGCTGACACTGACGAATTGGCGAACGTGATCTCACAGCTTGTCTCAGGAGGTGCAAACGTCGTGTTGTTGTGGGAAGGCACGAATGAGCCAATGTTGTCCGATCTCCTTGCAACGTTGGAGGACAATCGGATCAGCGAAAACAGGATTGCGCTAGTGTTGGGACCAGTAGGCGGGTTTGCAGAAGATGAGGCAATGCGCGCGATCGAGTTGGGAGCAAGTCCAGCGAGTCTGGGCAGACGCGTCCTGCGCACTGAGACCGCCGCAATCGCCGCGATGGCGATCGCGGCCCAAATGCTCCCTTGAATCGCAGTTTTGCGCATTGATACGAAGTCAAGTTTCGGGTTCCATAACGCACAGGCGCGCGTCTCAACGAACGAAAAGGTAGAACGCAAGATCATCGACACTCTGTTGTCGCATACCGATCCCGAAACAGGCGAACCACCCGTTCTCGGTGGTAATCGGCTGACAAGATGCCGAGATGCTAAACATCTGGGGAACTTCAGTCGGAGACGTCGTCTACGTCATGCGACCCGAGTTCGACGGCGTGCACGGCAAGCACCTACCGTCCTCGGTATTCGGAATCGGCAGTCAGCACTCCACGTTTGTCTTGACAGGCGCGGGCGTCCGCAAAAGCGTCGAACTGCAACGCAAAGTCCAGGTCGTCGATGTAGCGCCTACGCTGTGCCACCTACTAGGCTGGCCCATGCCCGAAAATGTCGAAGGCGGAATCGTATATGAAGCACTTGGGGATCCGGATTGGTACCTGAAGCCGTAATACGATATCCTGTTTGAGAGTTTGCCCATTTTAGCTATACGAAATCGCTGTAAACGGCAACACGCAGAAACGCTCCTAGGAGGGGACATCATGCGAAGAATATGGTTTTCAACATCCGGCGCGGCTTTGGCTTTGGCACTTGTGCTTTCAGCCATCGTGTTCGCGTGCGGAACTGAAACGGTCGTTGTACAGACCGTTGAAGTCGAAAAGGTGGTAGAACGCGCCGTCCCACAGACGGTCGTCGTCGAGAAGGAAGTGCAAGTCGCCGGTGAGACGGTGATCCAGACGGTCGTCGTTGAGAAGGAAGTCCAGGTGGCCGGCGAGACTGTGGTTCAAACTGTCGTCGTCGAAAAAGAGGTCGCGGTAGAAGTCGTTAAAGAAGTCCCGGTTGAAGTCGAGGTTGAGGTTGTCCGAGAAGTCGTCGTGACGGCGACCGCCGAAGCCTATGGTGCGGGCGCAGGCGCAGCAGTTCAAGCGGCTGCGACTGCGGTGGTCGAAGCTCCCGCCTCTCAATCAGGCAAATTGGTCTTCGTGTCGCCCGACATCGGAGCAGGTTGGTTCACTAGTTCGCCGTACGACTCTTACACCAGCGACCAGATAGGTGTCGCTGATCCGTTGATCTACGCGGACCCGGCACCGATTCCGCAACGCGGAGCGTTCAACCCAGCGATCAGCATCGCGAACGGATGGAGCGTAGCCGAAGACGCTCGGTCGATCACGTTCAACATTCGCGACGGCGTCCAGTTCCATCACGGTTGGGGCGAGTTGACTGCTGAAGACGTCGCGTGGTCGTTCAACGATGCGTTGCGGGAAGGCAACACGAACGGACGCTCAGGATTCGTTGGCGAATACCAAGGCACTTGGGAAGCGGTTGACGATAACACAGTCATCATGCACGTCAAAGAAGGAGCAACGTTGAGTCCGGTTTGGCTTCTCGAGACCTCCAACGTCTGGCGCAACACTTTGACAGCAACCTCCAAACGCGCCATCGACGAACTTGGCGCAGAGACTGGCGGGATCAAAATCGGTCAAGGTCCATTCGAAATGGTCGAAGGCGAAGCCGATAACTTCATCGAATTCCGTGCAGTCCAAGATCATTACCGCCGAATTCCCAACCTAGAAGCCATGCGCATGGTCGCCATCCCTGAACCGGCCACTCGCGTCGCCGCGTTTGTCAACGACGAGGTTCACATCTCTGTGCTGTCTGCACAATTCGTGATCGAGGCGACCGAACAGGTGCAAGGTTCTCGCATCCAACCCTTGGGTGAAGGTCAAACCTTGCACATCTACATGGGCGGCAACTTCTGGCAGACGTCCGATCCTGTTCAGCCGGATCTCGAGTTCCCGCGAGAAGGGTGGAAACCCGACGACGAGCATCCTTGGATCAGTGACTACAATGACCCGGCCTCAATGGAACGAGGCAACAAATTCCGCCGTGCGCTTAGTATGGCTGTAGATCGCGTCGCCATTAACGAGGTGATCGGTCAAGGATTGTACCCGCCTCACTACACGTTCACTGGTTTCACCAGCGAGGACGCGATTTGGAAAGACTCTTGGGCGGTACCGTTCGACCCTGAAGGTGCCCGTGCCTTGATGGCTGAGGCTGGTGTGCCCGAAGGATTCCGCATCCCGGTATGGTTGACACCCGACTCTGGTTCGTTGCCCTTTGACATTGCCGAAGCGGCGGTTTTGCAATGGGCCGACAATCTCAATCTGAACGTCGAGATTGAAGCAACGGCATACTCTGGTCGACGTCCAACGTTGATTGGTCGCACAATCGATATCCCGTTGTACCACCACATGAACCTCGGCTACGCGGATGAACCCAAGGGACGCCTGATGTCTGCCGCGCAGGGCGGTGCCAACCGCGGCATCGAACTGCCCAATGACATCCTAGAGAGTACCTACTGGGCTAACTTGGTTGAAGCGGACGCGCAGAAGCGCATCGAGAACAACATCGCCCTGACCGACTTCCTAGCCGAGACCGGTTTGGCGATGTCGATGGTCCGTCAAAACCAGCTTTACGCAGTGTCACCCAAAGTCGTCGAATGGATGCCGCATACCGAGACATTTGGTGGAATCAACGGGTTCGACACCATCGTGTTATCGGAGTAACCACGACACTTAATGCCGGTCGGCTCATTCGGTTAGCCGACCGGCAGACGGTGCCCATCCAGCATCGGGTCTCGGGTTTCCGAAATCGGGTGGCCACCGCCTGCCTCGATGGCATTACTCAAGCCGCTCGACGCGCGGCTGCAATTTGAAAATGTGGCGCATCATCGCAAATAGATTGGCGTTCGGTGTGGCGATCGTGCTGCTCATCACGGTCGTGGTCTTCGGGCTATCGCGAGCGGCCGGCGACCCGCGCAACATTTACCTTGACGAATACGCCACCCCGGAAGCGTGGGACGCTTGGGGCGAGAGAATGGGACTCGATAAACCGCTCTACGTCCAATATGGTGTGTGGCTTTGGGACGCGATGCGAGGGGATTTCGGCGAATCTCTTTACTACGACATCCCGAGCATCAGACTCGTACGAGAACGTGTCCCAAACACCTTGCAACTTGGCGGTGTTGCGTTCGGAGTCGCAATTCTGATCGGCATTCCGATGGGTGTCATATCTGCAGTGAATCGTGGATCTGTGGTCGATTACGGAGTCCGCGGATTTGCCCTGCTTGGTCAATCCGTGCCTGTTTTCTGGATCGGGATCATGATGATCCTGATATTCTCGGCCCAACTCGGGTGGTTGCCTTCGAGCCGCAACGAAGGGTGGAATCATTTCATCATGCCGGCTATAGCGTTGGGTTGGTTGCCAGCGGCCGGACTCATGCGCATAACCCGAGGTGCCATGCTCAACGTTTTGGACAGCGAGTACATCAAACTCGCACGCGCAAAGGGTGTGTCGTTTGGCAAGATCGTCTGGGTCCACGGATTTCGGAACGCCATCATCCCACCCTTGACCGTCGCCGCTCTCATCTTTGCTGCCTTCCTGACCGGTACCGTTGTCGTCGAGACTGTCTTCGCATGGCCTGGCGTCGGTAGACTAGCGGTCCAATCCATCAAAAACAACGACTTCCCGGTACTCAGCGCTATAGTCATTCTCTTCTCGTCGTTCTACATACTCCTCAACCTAGTTGTCGATCTGCTATACGCGCAACTTGACCCTCGCATCCGGCTGGATTGATGCTCTGGCCCGCAATGACCATCGAAGCAACATACGTCCCGTCGCCGCTTGACGACACGTTGCCACGCAATCCTGTGCTCCGCGCGCTTCGCATCGGCTGGTCGTGGTTCCGACGCTACCCGGTTGTTCCCTTCGCCATCCTAGTGCTGATGATTGTCTGTGCGCTCTTCGCTGAGCAACTTTCTCCGCATGATCCGTTGCGTGGCAATTTGCGGGCGTCCCAAACTCCGCCTATTTGGCAAGAGGGTGGAAATTGGGAATACCCGCTGGGTACGGATCACCAAGGTCGTGACATATTGAGCCGGCTTATCCACGGTGCACGCGTCTCCACCATAATCTCTACCGCCGTGATACTTGCCGGCGGAATCGGTGGCACCGTCATCGGGCTAGTCGCCGGATACAGAGGCGGATGGGCTGATCAAATCGCCATGCGAGCCGTTGATTTCACACTAGCGATGCCATTCCTGTTAGTCGCGCTCGTGGTTGTGGTGGTATTCGGACAGAGCCTCGAACTCATCATCGTCCTGCTCATACTCTTCGGATGGGACAACTTCGCACGCGTCGTACGAGCAGAAACCCTGACTCTCCGAGAATCCGACTACGTCAGCTACGCCCGCATCCAAGGCGCTTCCCAAGCTCGCATCCTCTTTCGACACATCCTCCCCGGCGTAGTCGGTAGCGTTCTAGTCATCGGCAGCCTCCGCGTAGGCTCGCTGATCCTCACCGAATCCACCCTCAGTTTCCTCGGCGTCGGAGTGCCGCCCGACACTCCCGCATGGGGAATCATGGCTTCCGACGGCCGTCAGCACCTCTCACGCGCCTGGTGGATCGCTACGTTGCCTGGCGTCGCGATTTTCCTCGTCGTCATGGGCTTCAACTTCCTCGGCGACTGGCTCCGCGACTGGTTCGATCCGCGCCTTCGCCAACTGCGAGTTCAGTGAAGCTGCAAAGTTGGGGCGCAAGTTATGGTGCTATTCGGTTCCCCAACTCGCCACAATAAACCTGTAAAAAGCGATCCACGCGTTGTGGTAATCGGTCGGTAGTTCCTCGAGACGGCCCAGGATCCATCGGTCTCTTTCCGTTTCGGGACTAAACCGACCTGACAATATGCCACCGATCGCCTCGACCGGTACCAAGTGTTCACTGATCCATTTCGACACGAACGCCTCAGTGTAACCGGGAGTACGGGCAGCGATTCGGAGACACAGTTCCACCGCCTCGTCTTGGTGAGCAATGAGAAGAAGGTTGTTGTTCGCCAAAAAGGCGAAACTCGTAGTCAAGTCTGTTCGCTTGTTTCCATCATTGAAAGGATGGTTAAGTGTTATCGACCAAATCAACGCCGCTGCTTTGTCCGCAATCGAAGGAAACCGGTCTACGCCGAAGTAGGGTATCGGTCTAGCCAACGAAGAGGCGAGCAATCCGCGCCCTTGCTCCCCACCCAAGTACTGAAAATCGGGTTCCAAGACATCATAGTTCGGAAATAACACGGGAACCGACGCGGTCACCACAGTTTCGACATACTCAGTCCCGGGGTACCAAAGCCCTTCGATCGTCCTGCTGTTCATGTCGGTATCCAGATCGCGAAACGGCAAAATTAAGCCCCTCAAAGAAGAGGGGCCGAGTATTGGAGCAATTTTGGCTGCGGAGCGATTACTTCTCGGCAAGTTCCCTCAGAGCATCTCCATAAACAGTCGTGATTAGCCCCACCATCGCTTCGATCGCTTCGGGCGTTTCTGGTGGCGTGGCATCTGCCGGACGATTTTTAAAGGCCTCGGCAATCTCCAACCAGTCAACCACAATTACCGGGTCCACTTTTGTGGTTTGTGTAGTCATCCCAAACTCGTAGGCTTCTGAACCTAGATAAACACATGATACCACCGAGTTGCGAGGCGATACTTGGGCAACCTTGCATACATCTTTTACTACAGAGCGCAAGCCCCTACTCCCTCTGCAACTCCCGCCGCATCAGTTCGGCCGAGGCTTCCTGCGCCGGCACCCCCTCGAACATCACCTTGTGCGCCGTCTCCGTGATCGGCATCTCAACACCCAACTGTCTCGCGATCCGCATCGTAGCACGAGTCGTCGGTACTCCCTCCGCAGTCTGACCAAGGTGCATCAGCGCCTCTTCAACCGAGTCACCTTCCGCCAGCCGGGTGCCCAGCCGATAGTTCCTGCTCAGCGGGCTGTAGCAAGTCGCGAGCATGTCGCCGATTCCGCTCAACCCGGCAAACGTAGAAGACTTCGCACCAAGAGCCAATCCCAACTGCGTTATCTCGTGCAAGCCGCGAGTCACATACGCCGCCTTCAGATTCGATCCCAGCCCCGACGCATCAATGAATCCCGCACCAATCGCGATGATGTTCTTCAGCGTCCCACCCAACTCGACGCCGATGATGTCGTCCGACGCGTAGACGCGTAGACGCTCTCCGCTTGTCATCATCTGAACCCGCTCTGCCGTCTCGATCGAAACCGAAGCCGCCGTCGCAAGTGCCGGTAATCCAATAGCCATCTCAACCGAAAGATTGGGTCCCGACAACGAGCAGATATTTCCCATCGCGTCATTCACCGACACTCCATGGCGAACCGAGATATTTTCAGCAATAACCTCGCTCATCCGCTTCCCGCTCTCGATCTCAAGTCCCTTCGTGGCACTTACAACTATCGTCTCTTGAGCAATCTCACCGACATGGGTTTCGATCACCTCCCGCATCGCAACTGAAGGAACCGCGATGATCACGCAATCAACACCCGACAACGCAAGCTGCGGTTCATGATGGACCGACATCGCGTCAGGGAAGATCATCCCTTCCAGATACCGTTTGTTTTCGCGATCGGCTTCTAGCTCAGCCGCCCTATCAGCACTCCGCGCCAGCAACCGAGTCTCGTTGCCCTGAATCGCCAATAGTACGGCCAAAGCCGTGCCCCAAGAACCAGCACCTATGACCCCGATTGCCGATATCGGATCAGGCTCCTTGACCGCTTGACCCTGATGAACCCTCCACCGCGTCTATGTCAAGACGGTTCTCGGTCCCTTTGAGCAAACGGGTCATGTTTTCACGATGGCTGAATAAAATCAACACTACAGCGGGGATAGCGAACGCAAGATACTCGATTGGCGCGTTCAACAAATCGAATGGCACATCAGCTATCGCTACGACTGCCAACCCACCCACGCCGAGTGCCGCACCAATCATCGAACCGAGCGAAACGTAACGAGTCAGTAACGCAATCGCCAAGCCAATCAAAGTGAGCACAGCTGCGATAGGAGACAGCACCAGTATCGCTCCCCAACCAGTAGCGATCCCTTTGCCGCCTTTGAACCCCGCGAACACCGGCCAAGTATGCCCTGCAATTACGAAAATTCCCGCCACCGCCTGTAGCAGATACTCTCCCGGCGTAAGCGCCAACGTCAACCCGATCACCAATACGCCCTTACCGAAATCCACCGCCAACACCAGCGCGGCCGCTTTTTTCCCAACGGTTCGCAAAACGTTGGTTGCGCCCATCGACCCGCTGCCATGCTCGCGCGGATCAACGCCTCCCCACATGCGGCAAACGATGAGGCCCACCGGTATCGAGCCGATGAGGTATGCTGCAGGCGCAATTAGCACCCACGCCAACAGTTCGTTCATTTCACCTCAATTGCCGCCACGATAAAACATCCTGATGGGCGAACCCTTGAATCCAAATGCTTCACGCAGCCTGTTTTCCAAGTACCGTTTATACGAAAAATGCAACGATTCAGAGTTTTTGCAGGTTATCACGAATGTCGGAGGGCGTACCGAAACTTGCTCGATGCCGGATATCCGCGGTCGCCGACGCCCCCTAGCAGGTAACGGACGATCACCTAGCGCTGAGTAAAGCGTGCGGGAAAGCTCCGCCTCGTCAACCCGTTTGATGAATTGGGAAAAAGTCCGTCTAACAGCGTCTGGGATCGCCCTGATACCGCGTCCAGTCAACGCCGACGTGAAAAGCATCGGTGCATCCGGAATGAACTTGAAACGGTCGCGGATCTCTACAACCGCCTCTTCGAACGTCGTGTCCACCTCGCCCCGCAGATCCCACTTATTCACGACTACCACCCCCGCTTTGTACGCATCTTGAGCGAAACCGCCAATGTGCGTGTCCTGTGCCGTAACAAACTCGGTCGCGTCAAGAACGATGACCGTCACATCCGAACGCTCGATCGCCCCAATTGTCCTGATCGCGCTGAACTTTTCGATGCCCTGCTCAGTCTTTCCACGCCGGCGTAGACCGGCCGTGTCCAAGAACATCATGTGGCTGTCTTTGTACTCGTAGACCGCATCAACCGTGTCCCGGGTCGTTCCCGGCACCGGGCTTACGATGGATCGTTCCTCACCGGTAAGAGCATTGAAAATAGCAGACTTCCCCACGTTCGGGCGACCCGCGATCGCCACCTTGATGACATCAGATGGTGCATCGTCTTCAAATTGATCATCAACGTGCGCAAGGACTGTATCCATCAACTCCGTGATCCCGATGTCGTGGTACGCGCTGATCGGTATCGCCTCGCCCATACCCAGAGACGCGAACGCGTACAGCTCCGCGAGGCGGGTCGTGTTGTCAGTCTTATTCGCCGCAAGGGCGTACGGTTTATCGGTTCGCCTAAGCAGATCCGCAGCATCGTAGTCCGAAGCCGTGACACCGTCCGCCGAATCAACAAGCAGTATTACCGCATCCGCCGACTCGATCGCACGTTCTGTCTGAGTCCGCACCTCCTCCCACAACTGCATCTCAGCTGTAGGTTTGTCCTCGATACCCGCAGTATCGATCAGAATGAAGCGCCGGCCGAACCACTCGGCATCGACTGAAACGCGATCCCTAGTCGTACCCGGCGTATCGCTGACGATCGCGATCCGGCTTCCGGCGATCCGATTGAACAGCGTCGACTTCCCAACATTGGGTCGCCCAACTATGGCTATTACCGGCATGGACATGGTTATCGTCAAAACTCTTGGGTTTCCCTCGCTCGCGGGGGAAATGTCCGCAGGACAAAGGGCGCATGGCATCTAAATTGAAAAACCGCGGCGGCGCCTAACTGGCGGCTATCTTCTCCATGAGAGCCATCTGAGCCCACATGCGGTTTTCGGCTTGTTGATAAACCACTGAAGACGGGTGCGACAGCATGTCCTCCGAAACCTCCTCGCCCGGATGCGCTGGCATGTCGTGCATGAACCTAGCCTGCGGCTTCGCGAACTCCATCAGCTCAGGATTGACCTGGTACCCTTGGAAATCGCGCAACCGCTGTGCCGTCTCAGCTTCCTGGCCCATGCTCGTCCAAACGTCTGTGTACACGAAATCCGCATGACGGGTGGCCTCAACCGGGTCCCGCATCTGTATCACGCTACCCTGCCTCACCAGCCTAGAAGTGTAGTCCGCCGCATCTGCGCGCATCCGATAGGGTAGTTCGTAGTCCATCGGCGACGCGATCACAATCGTCCCGCCGAGTCCCGCTACAGCGTACGCCAAACTCGCCGCCACGTTGTTCCCATCCCCGATAAACGCGACACGAACATCGTCCAGATAACCACGTATCTCCAGCATCGTCATCACATCCGCCAACGCCTGACAAGGATGCTCCTCATCCGTCAGCGCATTGATAACCGGAACTTCGCTGTTCTCTCCAAACTCATCCAGCGTCGACTGCGCGAAAGTCCGCACAACCGCCATGTCTGCCATGCTCGCGAGAACTTTGGCGACGTCCGATACCGGCTCACGCTTCCCAAGCCCAACCTCCTCTGGCGAGAAGTAAACCGGTTTCGCACCAAGCTTTTCCGCACCGATCCAAAACGACAACTTCGTCCTCAGCGACGGCTTCTCGAACAACATCGCGACCGACATCCCATCCAAGGCTCGACTCTCGGCACCGCTCTTCAACTCGATCGCACGGTACAGCAACGGAGAAATCTCCTCCGCCGAAAGGTCGCGAAACCTCAAGAAGTGCCTGTTCATCTCGGTGCCCTCAAATCAAACGCGGCAAACCAAACGCCGCGCAACAATACCTAAATTGTGCAACACGCGGTTCGCGCTCCGGCAATGCACACGTGAATCTTGCTTGTGGCAAAGCAAGACGGAACGAAGAAACGTTCCCCTCTCCCGCTCAGTGGAGCCTTTGCACAACCACGATTCCTCCCCTTTTTGCGTAGTAAAAGAGGGACGCGTCAAGCGTAGCGAGACGCAGGGGGTTCATACCGTCGCCTACCTAAACCCCCTTCAATTCCCCCTTGAGCATCAAGGGGGAGAGGTACGCAAACATCCCTCTCTCGGCCGCAGAGGGCTAGAGTCTGCCCCGGACTTGATCCGTGGGTGAGGACATCAAGCCGACGTGAAGTTAGGCAACGTGCAGTCGTCGCTGATCTTCGTGAACACCACCTTCAACGACATCCCGATGCTCAAATTCTCCGGTTCAGGCTCCACTCCCACGATGTTCGCCGGCATCCTTGGCCCCTCTTCCAACTCCACAATCGCCGTGATATACGGAATCTCACCCATAAAAGCGGGATGCGGCGGAACATGCACGATCCCAAACGTATGCAGCGTAGCGTTGCCTGAAGCCTTCACCCACTCCAACTCGCCGCCCGGCGTCGCCAGACTGAACGCCCGAGGGTAGAACTGATACTCACCCGTAGTCTTGTCCCGCTGCAACCAAAGCTCACCGTTCTTCGCACCTTCCCAATAGCGGTCAGACTCCGGCTGCGATACCGGCTCAGGTCGTGCTGGCGTATCAGTCGTCATCGTGTAGTCCCTTCGCGAAGATGATTGCGTTCAAGGGTTTCAAACCGTGAATAGATTGTAACCGCGCGACGCGTCGGGATGGCGACGAGTAATATAAACCGCGTTCTCACGGCGAAAAATCCTCCCCATCCAAAATCACTCCAGTAACCGTCGCATCTCCATCATCACTGAGCGACACCCTGATCTTCACGTCCCTCGCTCGCTCCACAGCGCGCCCTGTACCCTCCGGCACGAAATAAGTCCCAATCCCAAAATCGATCCTGCCGTTCGTCTGCAACTCTCCGCGGATGATAACTTCATTCCTGAGCTCCCTAGCCGTATAACTGTTCAAGTACTCGGTAGCCTCCCAAACCTCATCTCGTTTCGTCAGTACAACGATCACGTCATCGCCAGGCTCAAAGAACCACTCGTTCCTATCTGATATCTCCGCGATCTCGTACTCGAGAATCGCATAGTCCCCCTGCATCAACGACCGAGGATCCACAGGCGCACCTTGGAGAATCACCTCGGTTCCACTGGCGACGGCGTATTGTTTGACTGCCGCGAAAGCCACCAAGCCGACCACTTGCAACGCAACAATGGCGAAAAACACCCATGTCGCACTCCCCGTCACTGACCCAAAACCTCCGATCGCATGCGTCCGAGCAGGTTCTTGCGGAGCCGTTCCAGCCCGAACGCCATCACAATCAGCAAAATACCCGCGACGATGAACGAAACGGCTTGGTTAAGGATCTCGAATATAGCCGCAATTTCGAAGTAGCGAGTCAGCACAGTCACTCCGAACAGGATGAAGGCGATATTGACCAGATAACCGCGGTTGAACCGTATTCCAGCGTTGATCATCGCAATGACCCCGATCAAAACGATGACGTTGAAAGCGACCCAGACCCAAGTAATTGTGAAGATGACACTGACAAGCGTCAAAATCGCAATTCCCACAATCCCGAACACGCCTATCAATTCCCAGCGATCGCGATCGGGGTCTGGAATCTCACGCGGTGCAAGTCGTTCAACCGACAACATTCCAACAACGGCAACGATGATAAACGCGCAGAAGAACACCCAATACTCAACCGCAACCGCCGACTGGATTGGGCCTTCGAAATCCCACCACTCCAATTCCCGCCACAGCGTGATCCAGCTCAAGATGTAAACGCCGATCCCCGCAATCACGAACCCCCAAATCTCAAAAGTTTTGACGAAGTGTCGGAATTCGTCGTATCTCGCGTGCAGTCTCCCGGCCGCAAACAGTGCAGCAGCAACTGATATGTAAACCGCCAACCCCAATATGAAAACACTCAATGATTCAAAGCCTGTTTCAAACCATCCCTGCGCTCGAAAACCCAGCGCGGAGAGCAACAGGATTATCGAGAGCACCAGCAACGCCTTCGACCGAGTGACGTACGCCAAAGGAACCACTCCCAAGAACCACGCCGTAACCAGATTCGGGTGATTGACCTCCACGTTGTAAGCCTGCGCGATGAGATGTATCGATGCGCCAAAGAGTATCGCGCCCAACAGAATCAACGCTATGCCAACACGGGCATAGCCCATCCGATACGCCAGCAACCAACCAATCACATAAGATGCCGAAGTGCACGCAACCATCATCGCCAATTTCGCAAAATCCGATATCTCGTTCCAATTGACCGCCACCAAACCGACCACACCAAGTCCGACCAACACCGCACCCATAACCGCTAAGATGCCCGTAAGACGGTTCAAGCTGAAAGAGCGCCTCTCCGCCTCCGTTGATTCGTACCGAGCCAGTAGTGCTTCAGCAACTTCGTCGGAGATTATCCCTTCAGATCGCCACGCCTTGATCTCGCGCCGAATACTTTCTGCGAACTGAGACTCTAGCCGCTCCGCATCGGCTTCGCTGGTTGCGCCATGTTCCGACATATGAGCGTTAGATGTTTGCCCGCTAAGGCGCAGCCAGGATCACCGTCCCCGTCGAAGACAGCTGACCACCGGTGCCATGCGCCACCGCCAAGTTGCAGTCGTCCAACTGCCGCTCGCCAGTCTCACCGCGCAACTGCCTAACCGCCTCCACGACCGTGAAGATCCCATACATCCCCGGGTGCGTATAAGACAAGCCGCCGCCCGAAGTGTTCACCGGGAAATCGCCGCCAGGAGCAGTGCGTTGGTTCGCCACCAAGTCCGGACCTTCGCCCGGACCACAGAACCCGAGGTTCTCCAGCGACACCAACACGGTGTACGTGAATGAGTCGTAGATCATCATCAGATCGAGATCGGAGTGTGAAACCCCGGCCATATTCAACGCCTGTTGACCAGTGTTGCGACCAAATGCCCGCGTCAGATCCGGCATCTGCGAGATCATCGAATGGTCATGACCCTCGGCCGCGCCCAAGATACCAACGCCGCCTTTCGCACAGTCCTTCGCACGTTCAGCGGTCGTCACAACAATCGCCGCACCCGCATCCGTAACCAGACAGCAATCCAGCAAATGGAACGGCCATGAGATCCATCGTGACTCGTGATAGTCGTCGAACGTCGCCGGGCGGTCGTAGAAGTAAGCCTTCTCGTTCATGTTCGCCCATTTCCGAGTCGCCACCGCTATATTCGCCATCGCCTCCCGCGTCCGGTCCTCACCGTACTGGTGCATATACCGCCGACAAGCCATCGAATACGAGACCGGCGGACCAATAATCCCGTACGGAGTCTCATACTGGCTCTGCGGCGTGCCCAAGTTAGCTCCAGCCCTAGCCCGATCGTTCCGCCCAGCCTGCCCATGCGTGATCAGCGCCACTTCGCAGTAACCCGCCTGTATCGCCGCAATCGCGTGCGCTATATGGATAACAAACGAAGACCCGCCAACCGAAGTGCTGTCCGTGAACCTCGGATGAATCCCCAGATACTCACCCACATCCAACGTTGACCAACCCGCCGTCATCAACCCATCGACATCCGAAAGCGACAGCCCCGCATCATCCAACGCGTTGATCGCCGCTTCTGCATGATGCGCCAACGGCGACTTGTCCGGAACATTCCCGATCTCATCAGATTCGGCAACCCCCACAATCGCGGATTGCCCAGAAAGCGCCTTAAGTCTATTGATGTTCGGCATGATCGATATCCAACTCCGTTAGCAACTTCGCCGCGCGCCATGTGCGGTATAAGAATACTATCCGCACACCAAATCATTCGCTATCCCCTCTCCCTTGATGGGAGAGGGCTAGAGCCTGCCCCGGACTTGATCCGGGGATGAGGGTGAGCCGACATACGCGGAACACCGCCATCCTTGTGCACTCCCGTCATTCCTGCGAAGGCAGGAAACCGGAGGGGCAGGGGCGCGGTGCAATCACAGTCCATCATTACAATCACACCAATCACAGTTCAGAAAGTACCACTCATGCCCGAAGAAAAAGGCGCTCCCCCACAAGTCAAAGTCCAATCCCTCAACGACTACCTCGAAGTCATGTCAAAAGCAGTCTTCCAGAGCGGAATGTCTTGGCAAGTCGTCAACGCCAAATGGCCCGACACTAACGAGGCGTTCCACAACTTCGAAATCGGACGAGTCGCCGCGTTGACCGAAGAAGAGCTAGAAGAACTCGCACACGACACTCGCGTCATCCGAAACCGACGCAAACTCGCCGCCATCGTCTTCAACGCTCAGCGCATCATCGAACTCGACGCCGAACACGGCTGCTTCATCGACTACCTCCGATCCCACGACGACTTCTACGACGTCGTCAAGGACTTGAAAAAGCAGTTCAAATTCCTCGGCGATACCGGATGCTACTTCTTCCTATACGTAATCGGCGAACCAGTCCCATCCCACGACGAATGGATGTGCGCCCAAGAACGCGCCAAACGACGGTGATTTCCCCTCTCTCTTGATGAAAGAGGGCTAGAGTGAGGGTGAACGCCACATGCGTTAACCGTCATTCCGGCGAAAGCCGGAATCCAGAGGAGCAAGGGAGGGAAATGGCACCTCCCCTTTTTGCGCAGCAAAAGGGGGACGCGTCGAGCGCAGCAAGACGCAGGGGGTTCATACCCTTACCCACCTAAACCCCCTTCAATTCCCCCTTGTCCATCCCCGCAGTACCGTGTCCCCTCTCCCGCTCGACGGGAGAGGGCTAGGGTGAGGGCACACAAGGTGCTAAATTACTCATAATCCCACAACTCATTCACACGGAAGGAACCCCGCCGTGAAAGTACTCATGACCCCCATGCCCGGAGGCGTCCGCACCCGGCGAAGCCGACGATGCCGTCCTACGCGACCTCGAAGCAACATTCCCCGACGTCAACTTCGTCTGGTGCGAAACCGAAGGAGACCAACTAATCGCCATCGAAAATGCCGACGCATACTGCGGATGGCCCACCCGCAAAGTCTTCCTCGCCGCCAACAACCTCAAATGGATACACTGCGCCGGAACCGGCATCGACGGCATCATGAAGATACCCGAACTCATCGAGTCCGACATCCCCGTCACCAACTCCCGCGACTCCCACGTCAGCCCAATGGCTACACACGTCTTCGCCCTAATCACCTCACTCGCCCAACGGCTTAACGAGATGTTGCCACAGCAAATGGCCCGCGAGTGGCGGCCCGAAGACTACGCATGGCGACAAATCGAACTCGAAGGCGCAACACTCGGCATCTACGGCTTCGGAAACATCGGACGCCGAGTAGCCAAACGCGCATCCGGCTTCGACATGAACGTCTACGCCGTCGACAAGCAACCCCACCCATCCGAACACGCCGAAGAAGTCTGGGGCCTAGAAAAACTCGACGACCTCATCACCATGTCTGACTGGTTCGTCGTCGCCTGCCCTTACACCAGCGAGACGATGAACACCATCGACAAACGCCGCATCGCACTGATGAAACCAACCGCACACATCATCATCATCTCCCGCGGCGGAATCGTCGACGAACAAGCCATGTGCCAAGCCATCCGCAACGGCAAGCTAGCAGGCGCCGGCCTAGACGCCATGCAACCCGAACCCCCAGAACCCGACTCCCCCCTCTGGACCACCCCCAACATCATCTTCTCCCCCCACGCCTCAGCCCTAGTCCCAGACATGTACCTAGGCCGCCGAGAAGTCTTCAAAGAAAACCTCCGTCGCTACCTAAACAACCAACCCTTCATCTACGAATGCGACAAAATGGCTGGCTACTAACCTTTCATAGCACCCTAACCCTCCCCTTTTTGCGTAGCAAAAGGGGGACGCGTCGAGCGCAGCGAGACGCAGGGGGTTCATACAATTCCTACCACACCCCCGCCACCTCGCCCACCCCGTCATTCCGACCAGCCATGTCATTCCGAGCGCAGCGAGGAATCTCAACGCCCTGCACGAAAAACTCGTCATTCCGGCGAAAGCCGACGCTTCAGCGGACGGAACGTCCATCCAGAGGGGTAGGGGAGAGGTAGCCCCTTTCGCAAAGCGAAAGGGGCGCGAGCGAGCGAAGCGATGCAAGCGGGGTATGCCCGGGGCGGTGGTGACATCCCCTCTCCCGCTCGACGGGAGAGGGGCAGAGCCTGCCCCGGACTTGATCCGAGGGTGAGGGCGCGCTACTGCATCGGCGAATAATCCGTCGGCATCAATATCCGGTTCTCGATGTTCTTCACTAAAATCCCATCCCGGTGCGACTCCTCAAACACCTTCTGCCACTCTGGATCCGCTCGGAAACTAGCCCAAGCCTCCGCCCGCTGGTTAGCATCCTCGAACGCCACCAGATACACTAACTGATTGCTGTTCGGACCAACATCGTGCGTCCAGTAGCCCACATTCCTGATCCCGTGCTTCTCGAACAACTCCATCGTGTGGTTCCTGAATCGAGCATTCAAATTCGGCAACTTCCCAGCAAAGCACTCGTAAATCCTCAACTCGTAGATCATTCCATCAACTCCTAGGCTTCAATCTGTCCAGAGACTAGCGTTATCGTATCGCGCATCTCCCCGTCATTCCTGCGAATGCAGGAATCCAGAGGAGCGGAGGGGATGGGTGGCACAGCCCCTTTCGCTCTGCGAAAGGGGCGCGCACAAGCGAAGCGAGTGCGCGGGGCCTGCCCCGTACCCCGATACGGGGTATGCACGGGGAAGGGAAGGGTAGCCCCCACCTCATCCCCAAAAGCTCGCCCCGCACTCAGATACAGCATCCCCGCTTCAAACTACCGCGAGTAATGCGATTCTCGATCCCCCGGAAACTTCCCCTCCCCCACATCCTCCACGTACTGCTTCACCGCATCCACGATCACCCCCGCCAAATCCCCATAATGCCCCGCATGACGCGGTCTAAACGTCGGGTCCAACCCCAGCATGTCGTGTAGCACCTGCACCTGACCATCGCAATGCGGGCCAGCCCCGATCCCAATCGTAGGAATCGTCAGCTGCTTCGTGATCTCACCTGCCAACTCCGAAGGCATCAACTCCAGCACTACCGAAAACGCCCCCGCACGCTCCACCGCCAGCGCATCCTCGATCACCCGCTGCGCGTTCGCTCCGCGCCCTTGCACCCGATAACCCCCGAACGAATGGATCGACTGCGGTGTGAAACCAACATGACCCATCACCGGTATCCCCGCATCCACAATCGCATGAATCGTCTCTTCGACCGTGACTCCGCCCTCCAGCTTCACCGACTGCGCCCCTCCTTCCTTCATCAACCGCACTGCATTCTCAATCGCCGTCGCAACATCCGACTGATAGCTACCAAACGGCATGTCCGCAATCACAAACGCCCGCTTCGCCCCCCTCGTCACCGCCGCCGTCGCTCGAACCATATCATCAACCGTCACCGGAACCGTCGAGTCATAACCCAGCACAACATTCCCCAAACTATCCCCCACCAGAATCGTTGGAATACCCGCACTGTCCACCAATAACCCATGGTTGTAGTCATAAGCCGTAACCATCGGAATCAACTCCCCACGAGCCTTCGCATCCCGAAAGTAACGAACCGTCAATCGCCTTCTCTCCGCAGACATACCCCAATTATCCACCATCAACCACCCACACCACCCAATCCCGACAATCTCCCCAAACCACCACCACGCATCCCTCTCCCGCTCGGCAGGAGAGGGCCAGAGCCTGCCCCGGACTTGATCCGGGGGTGAGGGTTAAACGCGCCCAACACCCTCGGATCACCCCCGCATTGCAAACTTCGTTGATAGCAATTAACATTGATCAAGTTGCGTACATCGTCCGCGCCTCGGCGCACGATTTCGGATTCTGAAGTCATGCTATTCAACGTGGCAGCCCTGCTGACCGGTTCGGTGGGTGATGAGATCAGATTCCATTTCGCTCACGAGACCTTGCAAAACGACGGACTGTCGTTCCGAGAAGTCGAAGCTCGAGGCAAACTGATGCGCACCGACCGCACGGTATACGCCGACGTGAAGGTGCACGCCGAATACGACGCTGAGTGCTCGCGGTGTCTAATCGACACCGCCATCTCGCTGAGTATGGACTTCGCTGAGGAGTTTAGACCCCTCAACGTTGATCTGATGGCGAGCCACCGGAACTGGTTCGATGACTACGGAACTGACGAAAAAGATGAAGCGCTGACCATCGACACAGCCAACGTACTTGACATATCAAAAGCGCTTTGGCAAGGATTGAGTGCTGCGATGCCGATGAACCCGCTGTGCGCTCCTGCATGTAAGGGAATGTGCTCTGGTTGTTCAGCCGACCTGAACATTGGCAGTTGCAAGTGCCAATCTGGATAGACCGTCGCAGAAGTATTCGGAATCAATCGTTCAGTCCTCAAGCCACTGAGTGGTAGGTGAAATGCCCCCGCTTCCCAAGAAAAAGCATACCCGAGCCCGCAAAGGCAACCGAGCTGCCCATCACGCGATCGGATTGCCGACGTTGGTGCGTTGCCCTTGTGGCGACATTCGGATTCCACCGCATCGGGTATGCCCAGAATGCGGAAACTACAAAGGGCGGACCGTGAAGGGCAACTGGCCGAAATCGAACGCCTTCGACATCGAGACCAATGAAAGTTGACACCACTGGCGCAACTGAACAACGGTTGTCAAACAACTGATTGGTTGCCTGAAAACACCATTTTGGAGAGCGAAATGACTGCAGAGCTCGCAGAATCAAGATCTACCGCATTCGTCTTTCCCGGACAGGGTTCACAAGCTGTCGGCATGGGCAAGGACCTCTACCTCAACTCCAGCTCCGCACGTGAAGTATTCGACGAAGTCGACGATGTCCTCGGACGAAAGTTGAGCAATGTCATGTTCGACGGCCCCGCCGACGAACTTACTCGCACCGAAAACGCCCAACCCGCCATCCTCGCAACGTCCGTCGCCTCATGGCGCACTCTCGAAGAAGCCACCGAGAGCGTCGCCGTTCCCGACATGACCGCCGGACACAGCCTCGGCGAATACTCAGCACTCGTCGTCGCAGGCGTACTGTCCGTCTCTGACGCTGTGAATTTGGTATGCGAACGCGGACGCCTTATGCAACTCGCATGTGACGAGCGTCCCGGTGGAATGGCCGCACTCATCGGTATCGACGAAGTTACCGTCGCCGAGATCTGCCGCGAAGCCGGTGTTGACATGTCCACCGTCAACACCCCCGAGCAAATCATCATCGCCGGCGAACACCGCGGTCTCGCCGTTGCCCTCGACATGGCCTCCGCCCGCGGCGCGAAGAAAGCTATCCCCCTCAGCGTCGGAGGCGCATTCCACTCCGGCCTCATGTCACCAGCACAGAGCGGACTCGACGAAGCCATCGAATCAACTAACTTCCAAGACCCCATCGTCCCCATCATCGGCAACGTAGACGCAAAACCCCTACGGACCGCCGAAGAGGTCAAGAGCGAACTCCGACGTCAGCTCACCTCGTGTGTCCAGTGGAGCAGCGGCATCCGACACATGCTCGACAACGACGTCAACGAATTCGTCGAGATGGGTAACGGCAAAATCCTCAGCGGGATGATCAAACGCATCGACCGCCGTGCCAAAATCGTCAACCTGAGCGATTACGACGCCGTATACGACTACGCTGCCTGACAACCAGCCAGCATATGGTCAAGGCTACGAACCGAAATAACCCCCACAGCCATGACCGCCGCAACAGCCAAAGAGCCCACCGAATGGCTGTCGGTCGTCCCGGAACAAACCGCACAGTCCTGGTCAAACGACCCGCTTCCCCTCGAATCCCTAGCACCCGACTTCGAAGCCATCCCCCGCGACAAAACCGGCGCAAGAGCCGCCGCCGTACTCGCCCTCTACCAATCCGACCTCACCAACCGACCCGCCAACCAGTGCCTCGAATGGGTCGTCACCGAAATCGGCCTCAACACCAAACTCCGTAGATTCGCCCACTCCCTCGCCCAAGAATCAGACAACCAGCGATCCGAGCTCGACAACCGCCTAAACCGTTATTCCCGACGTCGGAACATGGATCAATCCTCCCCAGTAGCTCGAAACATCCTGCGGACCGCGATCGTCGAGATGGACCTCTACCCATCAACCCGCGCCGCCGTCGTTATCAGCGAAGCCGTCAAGCTCTGCCAGATGTTCGACACCCACGACACTGGAAGGTTCGTCAACGGAGTGCTCGGTGCCGTGGTTCGCGACGACTCTTCAAAGTAAAGAGCAAACGATACATCGATTACGCCTTAAGCACACGTATATAATTGCGATTGCGCAGCAACGCGCTGACGCAACCGAAAACAGGTCATTAAGCCAGCTCGGGAGAGCAATCAACGATGTCAACCATTTTGGATCGAGTGCGGGCAATTACAGCCGAAAAGTTGAGCGTGGACGAAGATGAAATCTCGCCCGAATCGTCCTTTACCGAGGACCTTGATGCGGATTCTCTCGACGTCGTCGAACTCATAATGGCCTTCGAAGAAGAATTCAGCACCGACGACAACCCCGTCGAAATCTCCGACGACGAGGCCGAAACCATCGAAACGGTCCAGAACGCCGTCGAATACCTTGAGAGCAAAGGCGTAACCGGTTAACCGACCTACGGTTGACCCCGCACTTCCATCAACCGGGACCCATCGGTCCCATATCCTCAATGCAAGTTAGAGCGGCACGACGATCCGTCGCCGCTCTACTCTTTGTTGCGTACCGTCAACACCGACGGTGGTAGCCTTTGATATCGACATGCTAGAGGAACAACCCAATCACCCCGCATCCGCGTCAGACAAACTCAACGCGATAGCGGACGCAGTTTCGAAATGCCGGAAATGCCCGCTAGCAGAAACTCGAACCAACACAGTGCCAGGTGAAGGTTCCCCAACCGCCGAGATCATGTTCGTCGGCGAAGGGCCAGGCCGCGACGAAGACCTGTCCGGACGACCATTCGTCGGAAGAGCAGGCAAATTCCTCGACGAACTCATCCAATCCCTACCGATGCGACGCGAGGACGTCTTCATCGCCAACGTAGTCAAGTGTCGTCCTCCGGGCAACCGCGACCCGGAGCGTGCAGAAGTCGAGCAATGCTCAGGCTATCTGACCCAGCAGATCGAAACGATCGACCCACTGGTCATCGTCCCGCTCGGCAGACACGCACTCGGATGGTTCAATCCAAACCTCCGTATCACCGCAAGCAACGGCAAGATATTCCAACACGAAGACCGCGTGATAATGCCTCTCCTCCACCCGTCCTCTGGACTCAGAAATCCAGCACACGCCGAGATGCTTCGAGAAGGTATACATAACATCCGAGATGCAATCTTGGAGGGCATCCGCGTAAGGAAAACAACCAACGCACAACCTGATCCCATCCACGCGGAACAAACTCAGCTAGAGCAAGCGCCCCAACCTTCCGCTGATGCACGCGACACGATTGTGCCTCCCGAAACAACAGGAGACCCTGACGAGGAATCTGTCAAGCTGTTTGAGCGCCCTCAATCTCACGAGGAAGCGAGAAAGGAAATGCGGCGACTACGCGCAATGGAGGAAGCCGAAGATGCGGCTGACAGAGAACTCGTGCCGATCGTCGCGGATGAACGCCAAACGTCATTTTTATAGCCTGAATCTGGTTTAGTCGCTGAATGACAAATGCTTGATAACGATTTCGAATACGGCGAGTCCGCAGTCCGCGTGATCCCGTTGGGCGGTTTGGGCGAAGTTGGAATGAACATGATGGTCGTTGAAACCGACAACGACCTCGTGATTATCGACTGCGGAGTTCAGTTCCCGGAATACAACACTCCCGGTATCGAGCGCATTATTCCAAACATGGATTACGTTCGACGCAACCGAGATCGAGTACGTGCGGTTCTCATCACCCACGGCCATCTAGACCACATTGGCGGGCTCCCCCATCTGATGCGCTTCGTTAGAGCTCCGATCTACGCTCCTCGCTTGGCCGCCGAAATGATCCGTCGGGAACTGAAAAAGTCTGGCCGACAGTTCTCTTCTGTGGAAGTCAATTCCGTGAGACTCGAACGAGACTACCGTTTCGGAGATTTCGGTGTGCAGTGGATCAGTGTCTGCCACAGTATCCCGGACTCGTGCAGCATCTACTTAGATACACCACAAGGCGGCATCCTCCACACCGGCGATTTCAAGTTCGACAACGAACCGATGCTTGGTCTTCCGACCGATTACCAGGCGCTGAGTGAGATCGGACAACGCGGTATTCGCCTGCTCCTGTCCGATTCCACCAACGCAGAAGACGAAGGATCATCGCAGTCAGACCGTATAGCCGCTGAGGCAATCTATCGAGCCATCGCCGAATCCAAAGGTCGCGTAATCATCGCCAGTTTCTCCACGCAGATCGCACGCGTGCAAATGGTCGTCGACGCCGCACAGGAACTCGGCCGCAGGGTGGCAATAATCGGTCGGAGCATGATCGAGACTACTCGCTTAGCCGAGCAGGTGGGGCACCTGCACATTCCGCCGGGTGTCGATATCACTGTCGCCGAAGCAAACAGCTTACCTGATGATGAAGTGGTGATAATGACGACCGGTAGCCAGGGAGAATTCGAAGCCGGAATATCGCGCATGGCGCGCGGCGACCATCGCGAGGTGCGCTTGGTCGAAGACGACACCTTGGTACTCTCGGCGCGCACGATCCCCGGAAACGAGATTGCAGTCAACGAAGTTTTGAACAATTTGGCTCGCCGCAATGTGAGAGTTGTCACTGCTAACTCTCGACCTGTTCACGTATCGGGGCACGCCAAGAGCGACGAGTTGAAGACGATGTTCAGCATTTTGCGACCAGAGTATTTCACACCGATCCATGGCGAATACCGGATGCTAAAAGCCCACTGCGAGATCGCAGTCGACATGGGCGTGCCCGAAGACAACGTCAATCTTATCGCCGATGGAGACGTCTTAGAGATAGACGAAAGCGGCGTTACCGTCGCCGACCAAGTGCCCGCGGGCTACGTCCTTATTCAAGGTCAAGGCGAATGGGATATCGATTCGAGCGTGATGGAAGAGCGCAAGTCCCTGGCCAGCGATGGCATCGTGTTCGTAACTATGGCCCGAGAAGAAGGATTTTTGTTCGGAAAGCCGCAAATTGTCACCTCTGGATTCGTAGACGCCTCGGATGAAGCTCGATTGATCAAAGATGCTTCGCAAGCGTTGTCTCAAGCTATTGAACCGGCAATAGCCGATCTCGTAGATTGGAAAGAGATGGAGACATTGGTTCGGGCTTGCTTGGGGCGTTTCTTCTACCGCAGGACCAAGCGCAGACCGTTGATCTTGGTGACCGAAATTGAGCTACAACCTGGACGCGTTGACTGACGACCCCGGGCTGAATGAAGATACCGTTCGGTCATCAAAACGCGCCAGAAAAAAAGATTCATCAGCCCCCCCCGAACCCGTTCACGCCCCCGATTCCGACAAGCCCAACCACCACCAATCCGGGGTCATTTCCTACTTATCTTTGGCACGCCACATCGTCTTCTTGTCTCTATTCTTGGCGGGGGCGATTTCAGGTTTTCTGTATAGACGGGAAGTAATGGGGAGCGTCGGATACGGCGCGCTGCCAATCGGATTGTGGTGGATGATGTTCGTGTATCTGGCGATCACCCGCACGGCTTGGTTAGTACGCCGGTATCGTGAGACCCTATCCTCGCTAATACTGGTGCTTGGTGCCGTAACAGTATTGGGCATATTCGACGCACCACTCGGCTCAGAGACTGGCGCAACGATGGGCGGAAGAGTCGGCGAGATCCTTGCGCGTGAACCGTTCAATTGGGATCGCTACAATCTCGTGCTTTGGCACCAGATCTTGGCGTGGGTACGCGCCTCGTTGTTCTTCACCGCTGGTGCCGCGACCCAATTCCCCACCGCTTTCGGCATCGGGATGAGAGTTCTGTGGATCGGCGTTTTGATGGCGGTGTCGGCATCTGTAGGCCTGTTCATGATGGCCGGAGGGGCTGCAGCGAGCATCGCAATCAACCGCAAGAGGAAGGTCGAAAGCGCAAGTTCTGAAACGGATGCCGCGCTGGGAGGGGCAGTTCACGCGCCCGCTGTAGCGGAATTGTCCAATCTCGCAGCCGCGGATGCCAGCCAGATGGATTTGGACGATGACCATAGCGAGTTCGTCGTCGGGATGGGAAACACCATTTACGTTGATGATGATGACGCGCAAGAACTGTGGGACGACGAAGACGACATCATGGAGGCCCAATCGCTGGATGGGTTTGGCGATGCAAGTCATAGGGAGGCATTCGCTGAAGAGACGTCCGAGTTCATTGAAGTCGGTGAAGCAATTGCGAGCGTAGCGGATGTAGACGCGGAAAACCCCACTGACATCCTCGGCAACAATTTAGACAGCGAACCATCTGAAGACGCCCGCGCGTCAAATGTTGCCGTCCCAGAAGATGAGCGACATGCAGACGAGTCGGTGAGTAATGAGACCGAGGAGGTGTTTCGGCTGATCACCTCAGGGGCAGCACTTGAAGCGGCTATGAACGCGTTCCCTTGGCATCTGCCTCCAGTCGAACATCTGACCAACCCTCCAAAAGGCGGGGTTGCTACCGCCGAGATTCGTGCGACGAGCGATTTAATCGAGGACACGCTCGAGGAGCACGGAATCGCGGTTACTGTCGACCAAGTTCGAGTTGGTCCCACAGTCACCATGTACGGGCTTAAACCGGGGTGGAAAGGCGGTGGATCGAGGTCGAACGCGCCTCGGCAACGCGTCCGTGTAGACACCATTCTCAATCGCGAAAAAGACATCGCCCTGGCACTATCTTCTCCAAACATTAGGTTCGAGTCTGTAGTTCCCGGTTCATCGGTCGTAGGTATCGAGGTGCCGAATGCGCGGCCGACGCCGGTCAATCTCAGGACAGTGATGGATTCATCCGAGTGGTCCGAGTTCGTCGAGGATGCTGCATTGCCGGTGCCGATGGGCATAGGCAGCGGCGGTGACCCCGTGATGGCTGACTTCTCAAAAATGCCCCATACGTTGGTTGCGGGAGCTACCGGTTCCGGCAAGAGTGTCTGCATGAACACCATCGTCACCGGGTTGCTGATGTCGAGGACGCCGTTGGAGTTGCGGATGGTCATGATCGATCCGAAACGGGTCGAATTGACTCCTTACCAAGGCATTCCGCACTTATACACGCCAGTCATCGTCGAGCCTGAAAAAGCTGTGAAAGCGTTGAAGGCGTTGGTGAAGGAGATGATGGACCGATTCTCCACACTCGAAGCCGCTGGCGTCAAGAACATCATCTCTTACAACGCCAAGAGCACATCGAAAATGCCATATCTTCTAATTCTCGTCGACGAATTAGCAGACTTGATGTTGACTTCGTCCAACGAGGTAGAGCAGCTGTTGGTCAGATTGGCCCAATTGGGTAGAGCCACAGGTCTCCACTTGGTTGTAGCAACTCAACGGCCGTCCGTCGATGTCGTAACCGGGCTGATCAAGGCGAATTTCCCGTCTCGGATCAGTTTTGCGGTTGGATCGCAAGTGGACAGTCGAACGATTTTAGATGCAACGGGTGCTGACAAGCTTTTGGGCAAAGGCGATATGCTCTACAAGCCGATCGATCTAAGCCAACCTGTCCGAGTGCAAGGCGCGTTCTTGAGTGAAGAAGAGATCGAGACGATAGTCGAATTTTGGAAGGATGTAGGCGCACCACCGATGCCGCAACTCGATGTTGATGGCGAGGGTGACGATGAAGAGTTTTCGATACCAGGGCTACCTTCGGAGGACAACGGAGACGCTTTATTCATGCAAGCCTCGACGATGGCGAAGAGCCAGAAGACACTGTCAACCTCTTTGTTGCAGCGCCGGTTACGGATAGGGTATCCACGCGCAGCTAGGCTAATGGACGAGTTGGAAGAAGTTGGTATCGTCGGTCCAGGCGAACCTGGCAAGCCTCGACAGGTGATCGCCAACATATAATCAGTTTGGGTGCTGCCAACGTCAGTGCCCGCAGCAATGATCGAACTGGTGTTGGAACGTGGCGCGCTGCCTCCAGTCGCTCCAATGGGTTTCGAGAACCATCGGTGGATTCGGCCATCGAGGTAGACCGTTAGTTTGAGTGGCGGGCAGTTTGGATGATGTCGAATTAACCCTGCGGCTTTACAATGCTTGTAAGACACGCGGTATCGCGCGTTTCGTACAGGCGCAACTTTTTATGACGGTCAAACCCCTATACCCGGAATTCGGCGATGATTCGGATTCCGATGACGATTCCGAAGCGATTGCTCTGCGGCCACTGGATCTTGAGCAGGAACTATCGTTCTGCCTAGTTTGTGGTACGGAGTTAGACAATTCAGTACTGTTCCAACGCCTGAGAGTTTGTCCGGAATGTGGCTTTCACTACAACATCTCGGCTCGTGCCAGAATTGACGCGTTGGTGGATCAGGATACGTTTGAAGAGACAAATCGTTGGATAACGTCGATAGACCCATTAGTATTTTCGCCACGCGTGTCGTATCAGGTGAGGGTGCTTAACGACCAAGTTCGGACCGGCCTCTCGGAGGCGGCTGTGACTGGCGTGGGAAAGATTGGTGGCGCCAAATGCGCCATAATCGCGATAGACTTCGGTTTCCTCGGCGGGAGCATGGGTTTGGTGGTGGGCGAGAAAGTGGCGAGGATGTTCGAGCATGCCGCTCGACAACATTTACCGGTAATCACCTTCGCCACAAGTGGCGGTGCTCGACTGCAAGAAGGCGTTCTTTCATTGACCCAGATGGCCAAAACCGTGGTCGCAACAAGATCGCTCCGAGAGCGAGGATTGCCATTGATTTCGGTGCTCGCCAACCCATCTTCGGGACAGATCCTTTCAAGCTTCGCATCGATGTCCGACATCCGCATCGGCGAACCTGGTGCCCATATTGCGTTTGCCTCCTTGGGCACGTTGAGAGAGATTGAGGGATCCCCGCACATCGGCGACCATGTAAACGCAGAGACGATGTTGTCCTACGGTCATCTTGACATGGTTGTTGCGAGAGAACAACAAAGGGATCTCCTATCGACGTTGCTGGAAATGTTCGATAGAAGCGTGAAAGCCCCCGCTCGATCCCGTAGGTTTGTGCCGCCCTTAATGCCGAAGCGACGAGATCCGTGGGAATCTGTGAGATTGTGTAGACGTCCAGACCGTCCAAGGGCGTCGGTCTACATACCTAAAATGTTCCGAAACTTTGTGGAGTTGCACGGCGACAGATTCAACGCGGACGACGAGGGCATCAAAATCGGTGTCGGTTATCTCGGCCTATATCCAGTCATAGTGATCGCGCAGGAGCGGCAGCACAATTGGGATGAAGACTCACAGGGGGCTGATGCACGAACTGAATCGTTTACCGAGCGATTCGGGTACGCAGCACTGGATCGAGGCGGTGTCAGTGTTAACGGGCTACGTAAAGCGCGTCGAGCCGCCAAAATGGCGGCTGATTTCAATTTCCCATTAGTGATGCTGGTAGATACTCCGGGCCCCAAGCTCGGAATTGCCCAAGAGATAAACGGTTTGGCCAGCGAGATCGCAGAGATGCTCGATGTGATGCTCGACATTGAGACTCCCGTAGTTTCGGTGTTGATCGGTGAAGGCGGCTCAGAGGCGGCGTTGGCGTTCAGCATCGCTGATCGACTGCTGATGATGGAAAACACGATCTATACACCAATTTCGCCGGAAGCCGGGGCAGCTACTGAGTTGCATGATCGCACCAGAGCACCTGAAGTGGCAAGATCTTTGCGCTTGACTTCCCATGACGCGTTAGCGATGAGTATCGCCGACGGGCTTGTTGCCGAACCCGAAGGTGGAGCGAATGCGGATCCCGCTGGTGCGGCCCGCGCGTTGAGACAAGTGCTGATATCGGAGGTTAGTCGGCTTCGCAGGCGGAATCCCCGTGTGTTGGCTCGTCATCGTCGAAAACGTTTCCGACACATCGGCGAATACGGTCCCGAATTCAGGGAGGCGGTACGTTCAGAGCTGAACACATGGGGGAGCTCAGTACGCGAGCGAATGCGTCGCGTATTTGGGAGTGGAAACCAAGACGCGGATGAAGAGACGGTTGGTGATGGCGTCAACGGGAATTGATCTCTATATGACGATGACATCTGTAGATTCGCCGCTTTATTTGAACGGTTGATTGGCGACAGGGCTTTGGTCGGCGCTGACTGGCGGTGTTAAGATAAAGCGCATCATCCAAGGCGTTAGTTTGATGACCGGCGTTATTCTGGATGCCCACCGCCCCGAAGTGAATGTCTGGCGATAGCGAAGAACCTGGCGAAAGTAGGAGCGACATATCTTGTCGTTGCCGCGAGGTGCGGGCGTTAGACGCAGCCGTAGACGCGGCCCTCGAATCGGGAGTGCATTTCCAAGACCCATTTGCGGTCTATATCGACTCCGATGTAGTTGTTGAACGCGACGCTTGGATCGGGGCCGGTAGCCATATCTTAGGTAAATCGCGGGTCGGGAGAGGAGCGAAAATCGGGCCCAACTCAATTGTCGAAGACTCGATGATCGGCGAAGGTACGACGGTGCAGCCCTTTTCAACGATTTCAGGAGGTTCGAAAGTCCAGCCCGGTGTGTTAATCAAGAGCCGATCGGAGGTCCGGGGCAGCGCGATCGCAAGTAATGTCGAAATCGGACCTAACGCGTTGGTTGAGGAATCTCGGATCGCGTCAAAAGCCAAGGTGGGTCCCTTCTGTCGTGTACGCGCCGGATCCGACGTTGGCGTCGATGCGTATATCGGGACGCAGGCCGAAATAAAAGCGAGTCGTATCGGCACAGGATCGAAAGTCGGACACTTCTCTTTCGTTGGCGATGCGGATCTAGGGAAAGAAGTGAACGTTGGTGCCGGTTCGGTTACGGCCAATTTCGACGGACGCGACGTACAAAGGACAGTCATCGAAGATGGTGCTTCTATTGGAGCCGGCTGCGTGTTGGTAGCGCCAATACGGATCGGTAGCAAATCGAGAACTGGGGCCGGTGCTGTCGTAACGCGCGATGTATCAGATGGTGAATTGGTGATTGGTGTACCGGCCCGAATAAGAACTATGCGTTCAGTAGCTGCATGACTGCTATGTCAGGGATGAAATTCAAACGCGCTGAACGTGCTGAGATCAATACGGAACTGGGAGGTGATGAAATGAAAGATGCGGATGATCCATTAAGTAGATCAGGTTGCCCGACTTACATCGAGTGGCTGGGAGGATGTCGTTATGTCTGAGGCTTGGCTACCGTGGATGGCCTTGGGCTGCGCGAGTATTGTGTACGGGTTGATGACGCTCACCCTGAGCGTGTTACAACCGCAAGGCTTGGCAGCAATGCTTGGTATGGCTTCGACGGAGTCGTCCGACGACCTAAATCCGGGCAGTGCCGGCGACTACCGCGCGACCCGGATAGTCGTGACTACAGTAAGAAGCGCCTCGTTCATCGCGATCGTTATCTCCGCATACCACGCGGGACGCACTGTTTACTTGCCCGAGAACGAGATCTTGCTGGCATTAGTAGTCGCGGCAGCCGTGTTAGTGGGCGTAATCACGTTACGAATGGTGCTCAATCGGATGGCGAGCGCTTGCTACGAAGACGTCAAGATCTGGCTCGCACCGGTGATTTGGCCTTCACGTTTCATTGGGCGACGATTGCAGTTGAATCGAGTTGCAAACTACATGAACGACGTAGAAAGTTCCAGCGATACGACTGATGAACCAGTCGAGAACGTGCTTAACGTTTTGCAGAACCTAGCCTCCAAGGACCTTCGGGCGGATGATTTCATGGTCCCGATATCGGACACAGTAGCGGTCCATGCTGACACAACACTGGAAGACGTTGTGCAGATGATGGACAAACTCGAAATTGATACGGTCGTGGTGTACGACAAGACAGTTGACGAGGTTATAGGAACGATCGACACGGCGGCAGCGTTACAGGGTTTACGGCATAACGAGGGCGGCGCGCCCAAATGCCGAGATCGGGTGAGTCCATCGATTTTCCCGGTGCCAGTGACGCAGCAAGTGGCGACGTTGTTCGATGATTTCCGTGACCGGATGCACGATACTGCGGTGATGCTCGACGAGGAGGGGAAAGTTGCGGGGATACTGACGTTTGGGAATTTGATGGAGCAGCTTCTCAGGGATGCCAGCTTGGTGGCAAACGAAGCGCAAGAGGCTTGAACTAGGATTTGGAAAGATTAGAAGGATGTTGGGGGGGCAGCGTTTGGTGGTGATTAGTGTGTTGATTAGCGAGGTTTCTCGGTCTCGACGACCAGCAAGGCGGTTGATGCCCTGGAACCTTGGTCACCCATTACGACTAGTGACTTGACATCGCCGATGGCAAAGAAGCCGGAATCGAGGGTTACGTCAGTAGCGAACGCGCCGCTTCGTTTGCTGTTGCACTGCCTACGGCCGTGTCGATTTCGCCTGAAATCGTAAGGGCAACAGTTTCGCCGGACATGAAACCGGAACCAGTTACAAAGACGTTCGAACCCCGCGGCATCCCAAACGATCTTCCTAGTCAGGTATGTGCCCGTGCCGTCTAAAACTTCGATATTGGTGTAATTGTCGGCAACATCAGCACCTGCTGGACCTGGTGCACCCGGGGGACCGGGGTCTCCCGGTTCGTCTGCATCTGGCGACGGGCCAAGTTGTGGTCCGCGATAATCGACATGGGGCGTTGGGGTTGGGACAAAGGTCGTTGCGCTATCGACTTCGGGCCGTGTCGTGCAACTGGAGACAATGAGAACCTGAATAAGAGCCAGAGTAGCCGCGGTTGAAGCACCGGTCAGTATCCGTTGAGTGAATTCCAGTGATCTGGTCATCGCTAGTTCACACGACTGGAAGGATGGGCGATGCGATCTGACAGTCGGCGAGTTTTCGATACCTAGTTTATGGAAGACCTTTGTCACTCGCCCCTGATGATCACTGGGGAATAAAAAGGATAGATCGGACGTTTCGATTCGCGCCACCTGCTGTGGCTTTGCTCTCGAGTCGCCCTCGTTGCGCGAAGGCGCAGTTTCATCACACGCGCAAAAGCACTTCAAAGACTTGCGCCTCTAAAGTGCTTTGAATGGTTGAAAGTTTGAGCGTGAAGCCGAACGGATGTCGGCTTCACGCTACAAGTTCCTGGGAAGGGAACCTCTGGCAGAGGTTACTTGGTCTCGACGACTACCAAGGCGGTAGATGCGCTAGACCCTTGGTCTCCAGTTGCAACGATCGACTTCACATCGCCGATCATGTATTTGCCAGAGTCGAGGGTTATGTCGGCGATGAACGCGCCGCTGTCGTTGACGGTCGCGCTGCCAATTGCGTCGTCGGCATCAGCTCCCGAGACGGTCAGGGATACCTCTTCGCCAGCCATGAATCCAGATCCTGCGATCGAGATGTTCGTGCCGGCGGCATCGTAGATGACCTTTGAGGTCGAGTACATGCCGTCAATGACTATGATGTTGGCGAAGTTGTCGGCACCATCCGCGCCTGCGGGACCTGGTGCACCTGGGGGACCTGGGTCACCCGCTGGGCCTTGTTCGCCTTGTGGTCCTGCCGCTCCCGCGGCACCAGTTTTACCTTGCGGTCCTGGGACACCTGCGAGACCTGGGATACCTTGTGGGCCTTCTAGACCCGGCTCACCCGGCGCTCCCGGCTCACCCGGCGCTCCCGGCTCACCCGGCGCTCCCGGCTTGCCTGGGTCACCCGGCAACCCTGGCTCACCCGGCGCTCCCGGTGCTCCTGCTTCTCCTGGCGCTCCCGGCTCACCCGGCGCTCCCGGCTCACCCGGCGCTCCCGGCTCACCCGGCGCTCCCGGCTCACCCGGCGCTCCCGGCAGACCCGGTTCACCTTGTGGACCGGCTCCGGCGAGGCCGATGATCGAGATGACGATTGCGACTATCGATAGTATGCCGACTATCGTCACAACTCGGTTTTCACGCACGAAATCCATCGGGCTACGCGATTCATTCATGAGGACCCGTCCTCCAATCTGATGCTTTCAGATTACTAGCTTGTCTCAAGCAACTTTTACCGTGATCGTCGGCTCGAGGAACTTCCAATCGCCGCAGTCCACGATTTCGGCATCGAAGCAAAGGAATCGAACAGACATCGCTGTTCTCACCTTTACGACGCACACTGAATAATCTTATGCCCGCTTGAGCGCGTGTGTCAAGACGGCTCATGCAACCAACAAGCCCATTCAGGTGCAACGACTTGCGCTCGTTGCCACGATAGATGAATGTTACACGAAACAACTAGCAACGCGCTTTACATTTTCGGGAAAGGTTCAACGAGTTTGAGATCGATTCGTTACCTCCTGATGCTCTAACACCTCTCAGGAACCGACGAATTAGCGGCATGGACCCGGGCCCGGAATGTGCCGATGGTATCCTTGTAGATTGAGCTAAACGAGTTAGCGAGAGTAAACCAACAAGGAACGCGCTGGCAGGGCGGAGTAGCGGAAGATCGTCGTCAATCCCACTTGCGAAACAGCGCCTGCACGAAAGAGAAGAGATTGGACGCCCAAGCGAAGACGCAGACGATCGAGAAGTTTCGCAAGCACGAGAAGGATACCGGCTCGACTGAGGTTCAGATCGCGATCCTGACGGAACGGATCAGAGAACTAACCGAGCATTTCAAGGCGCACAAGCACGACGCCGCAGGCCGACGCGGTTTGCAGATGATCGTTGGGAAACGCCGACGATTGCTCCGATATCTCGCCCAAGAGGATGTTCGCAGATACCGAACGCTGATTGAAGCGTTGGGACTCCGTGGTTGATCGGTTCGCCGTCGCTTGCCGAGATTTTCGGGGGCGACGGTACCGCTTCATTTGCAAATCCCTTAGACCTTTCAACCGACCGCGCACGACGCATCCCAAAGCGTGCATCACAACAGCAACTGTGACGCTGGCAATACCGAATCAAGATTAATGGCGAATTTCGCGGGTCTCTCTACTGTCGGTTACGCAATCGGAATGCTCACTACTAAACCAAGAATTGCCACCCGATAGACGGGTAGACAAGACAGCAACAAAGAAAGAAGAAAAATGATTCGAACATTCGAAATAGAAGTCGGCGGCAGAATGATGTCGTTCGAGACCGGCAGGCTGGCAAAACAGGCTGGTGGCGCGGTGACGATCCGATACGGCGACTTGGTGTTACTGGCGACGGCGACGGCAAGCAAAGAACCGCGTCAAGGGGTCGATTTTCTGCCCCTGACAGTGGATGTCGCCGAAAAGGCGTATGCGGCGGGCAAGATGCCCGGCGGATTCTTCAAGCGAGAAGGTCGGCCTAATTCAGAGGCGATATTGGCCGCGCGATTGTGCGACCGTCCTCTGCGTCCGCTGTTTCCCAAGAACTACCACAACGAGACGCAACTGATCATCACGATCCTAGCCGCTGACGAAGTCAACCCTCACGCGCCGTTGGGCATCGTGGGAGCTTCGGTAGCGCTTGCGATCTCAGATATCCCGTTCGACGACCCAGTCGGGGCCTGCAACATCGGCTATATCGACGGCGAGCTCGTGGTCAATCCGACGTACGAAGAGCTTGAGACATCGGCTCTGGAACTGACCGTAGCGGGCACGGCTGACGCCATCATGATGGTTGAAGCTGGTGCGAACTTCGTTTCCGAGGAGGTCATCCTCGAGGCGTTGAAGTTGGCTCAGGAAGTGAACGGTGAAATCGTTTCCCACATCCGCGAGATGCAGGCCGAGGTTGGGAAAACCAAGTGGGCGGCGCCGGAGGCTTCTGAAGGGGAGCTTGATGCCAAGACGGCTACACGGGAACACGTAGGCGATGCGATCAAAGAGGCGTTGAAGCTTGGTGGCGGCAAGGAAGCGCGTGAGGATGCGATTCGAGAGATCATGTCCGAGGCGAAATCGGAGTTGACGTCTGGCGATGATGCCCACGACGCGTTGCATGTACAGACCGAACTATATTCCTTAGAGAAGGAAGCGGTTCGCGAGAGCATCCTAGCTGAGGATCGACGCCCTGATGGTCGCGTCTTGCGCGAGTTACGCGACCTTGATTCGATGGTGGGATACCTTCCACGCGTGCATGGTTCTGGGATATTCCAGCGTGGTGAGACGCAGGTTCTCGGCGTATTGACTCTGGCTTCGGCTGCGGATGCGCAGCGTCTGGACAACCTTTCGCCGATCACGACGAAGCGTTTCATGCATCACTACAACTTCCCGCCTTACTCGACAGGCGAGGCAGGCCGGTTCGGCTTTACCGGTAGGCGCGAAGTCGGTCACGGCATGTTGGCCGAACGTGCACTGCGCCCGGTTATTCCGTCCGAAGAGGATTTCCCATACTCGCTCCGGTTGGTTTCAGAGGTTATGGAATCTAACGGTTCTTCCTCGATGGCCAGCGTGTGCGCAGGAACTCTTGCGTTAATGGATGGGGGTGTCCCGATATCTGCGCCCGTCGCGGGTATCGCGATGGGGTTGATAACCGGCGAGAACGGTGCTGCAAAGGTGTTGACAGACATCCAAGGTGCCGAAGACCATGCAGGCGATATGGATTTCAAGGTCGCTGGCACGCGAGACGGCATCACCGCCTTGCAGATGGATATCAAGGTCAAAGGCATCACTTTCGAGATCATGTCAGAAGCACTTGAGCAGGCACGGAATGCCCGCTTCGAGATCCTTGATCACATGGAGCAAACGATCTCGTCACCGCGAACCGAGCTACGCGATGGTGCGCCGAGAATGACGACGATCAAGGTGCCGACCGACAAGATCGGCATGGTCATAGGTCCAGGCGGCGCTAACGTGCGTGGCATCCAAGAAGAGTTCGGCGTAAGCGTCAACATTGAGGACGATGGCAGCGTGACGATCGGCGGCACTGAGGCGGACAAGGTCCAAGGCGCCATCGACAACATTCGCACGATGACCAAGGACATTGAAGTCGGCGAAAACTACACCGGCAAGGTCGTCAAGATCATGGACTTTGGTTGCTTCGTCAACCTGATTCCTGGCAAAGACGGCATGGTCCACATCAGCGAACTGTCCGACACTCGAGTCCCCGATGTCCAGTCGGTTGCCAACGAAGGCGACGAGTTGGACGTGATGGTGGTGAACGTCGACCAGAACGGCCGCGTCGACCTTTCCGTCCGCGCAAGAATCGACGAGAACAACCACGGTGATCACGACCGGGCGCTAGAGGAAGCGGTTGCGAGGCGAAGGCCGGGCAATCGCGGCGGCGGTCGCGGGGGAGACCGTGGCGCCCGAGGCGGCGGTCGGTTCGATCGTGGCGGTGGCGGCGGTCGCCGCGACAACTTTGACCGCGGCGGCAGACGCGATGACTTTGATCGCGGTGGCCGGCGTGATCGACGCGACGATTATGACCGTGGCGACAGGCGCGATAACTACGACCGAGGTGGTCGCCGGAACAATCGTCGCGACGATTTCGATGACGGAGATGGCCGTGAACGCCGTCCCCGTCGACGAATGATCACTCGCGATCGACGCAACCGATAGCCTAGAATCTGTCTTATCTGGACCATGGAAAGGTTGAAGAACGGACAAGCGATCTGAGGCGAAGAGATGTCCGAGATAACGGTAGCCGTTAACGGAGTGCTGGGCCGAATGGGATCGACTGTGTTGAACGTTGTCGAGCAAGAGCCCGGAATGACGCCAGTTGGAGGTGCAGATGCCCTCGCGGGCAGTCTGAAGACGGTCTCGACCGCGGACGGCATCGAGTTGCCCTTGGCACCCGATCTAGGTTCGCTCTTCGACGCGGTATCACCGGATGTGGTTGTCGACTTTACCAACGCCGAAGGCGGCACATCGGCGATGCGCACTTGCATCGCACACGGAGTCAGATGCGTTTCTGGGTCCACGGGGATTTCACCAGATGACCTAGCCGCAATCGGATCGAGCGCGGGCGAAGCGGGCGTAGGCGTTATCTCGGCGTCCAACTTCGCGCTCGGATGCGTGGTCTTAATCCACTTGGCGAGAATCGCGTCAAGTTACTTCGACTACGCCGACGTCATCGAGAGTCATCACGAGATGAAGATCGATGCCCCTTCCGGTACCGCACTCTCGATCGTCCAAGCCATGCTCGAAGGCAAAGGCAGCGACTTCGACCAAAACATCGTCGAGAAAGAACTGCTCGAGGGAACTCGCGGCGGTTCTACCGGCGGCATCAACGTCCACAGCGCCAGAATGCCGGGCCGCGTGGCACGACACGAGGTCGTCTTCGGCGCGCTAGGTCAAACTTTGACGCTCCTACACGACTCGGTTGATCGCAACAGCTTCATGCCAGGCGTGATGCTCGCCGTCAGACGCGTTATGGACGAAAACTCGATGATCGTGGGCCTTGACAATGTCCTCGGACTGAAGCCGTAGGTCCACAGACGTAGAACGTAGAAATCTTTAATCGGGCGACCCATCAATAAGGTCGCCCTTAGCCTGAGGACAAAGCAATGCAGGCTTCAGAATTGGAAATCGCTATCGTTGGCGCAACCGGCGCAGTCGGTGCCGTTGCGCTTGATCTCTTGGCCGAACGGGGTCATCCGTCTGACAAGCTCAAACTCCTTGCCTCTAAGCGGTCTCACGGAAAACAAATCGAATACGCCGGCCAAATGTTGACGGTCGAAGAAGCCACGCCCGATTCATTCGACGGCGTAGATGTAGCCTTCATCTCCGCATCTTCCGAAGTGAGTCTTGCCCTCGCACCCGAAGCCGTGAAGCGCGGCGTACTGATAATTGATGACGGTTCGGCGTATCGTATGGATCCGCGTGTCCCTCTAGTGGTTCCGGAGGTTAACGGCGCCGATGTCGAGTGGCACTCCGGCATCATTTCGATACCGAACTGCACGACTACGCCTCTGGTTATGGCTTTAGCCGCGCTCAGAGGTCTGGCCGAGATCAGTTCCATTACGGTTTCGACCTATCAATCAGTAACCGGTACTGGTGCGGCGGCGAGGGCGGAACTCTTGGATCAGTCGCGTGAGATGTTAGGCGGAGAAGAGATGTCGCCGCCGAGCGAGTACCCTCATCCCATCGCGTTCAATCTACTTCCGCAAGTTGACGACTTCATTGAAGAGGGTTACACCAAGGAAGAGTGGAAGATGGTCAACGAGTCTCGGAAGATTCTCGGCGATCCGGAGTTACGCTTGGCGTCCACCTGTGTTCGTGTCCCGGTCGAGGTTTCACATTGCGAATCGGTGACAGTGGAGTTTGATGACCCCATATCCGTGGATGAAGCGCGAGTGGCAATCGCTGAATTTCCAGGTATAACGCTCTTGGATCAACCGCATGAATCGGTCTATCCGATGCCTTCGAACTCTGCGGGCGAAGATCAAGTGATGATCGGCCGGGTCCGGCGCGATCTTGCGCACGAGAACGGTGTCGTCTTCTGGCTTGCTGCCGACAACCTTCGAAAGGGAGCGGCGCTCAACGCGTTGCAGATCATGGACGAGTGCGTAAAGCGAAACTGCGTCCGCTCACGTGTCGCCTCCGCAGCCTAACCCGTCGTCGTTCCGACATCACCGACCTGTCTCGAACTGCGTCTGAACTCACGACGTGATGTAAGATTCGGCGTGTAAGGGAGTTTGAAATGGCAGAAATTGGACGAGTTCTCACAGCGATGGTCACCCCGTTTACCGAGGAGGGTGAAGTCAACTATCCCCAGGCTCGCAAGCTGGCTAAATCGTTATTGGCGTCGGGTTCGGATGGGTTGGTGATCGGCGGGACCACGGGCGAGGCTCCGGCGATGTCGGACGAGGAACGTTTGAAGCTGTTTGCGGAGGTTAAGGACGCGATCGGAGATTCTGGTGCCGTCGTCGCTGGAACTACTGACAACAACACGTATCGTTCGATCGAGCTTTCGAAAGAGGCTGAAGCCGCGGGTGTTGACGCGATCTTGATGACGGTTCCTGCTTACAACAAGCCGACAATGGGTGGACTGGTCAAGCATTTCATAGCGATTGCCGAAGCGGTTTCGATACCAGGGATCCTCTACAACGTTCCCAGCAGGACCGCGTTGAACATGACAGCGGGAACGACGCTTAAGTTGGCTGAGGTTCCGAACATAGTGGGAGTCAAGGAAGCGAGCAGCGACGCGGATCAAATAGCGTACGTCATTAAAGGCGCTCCCGACGGCTTCAACGTTTGGTCTGGCAATGACAACGAGACGTTCTCGATAGTTTCGACCGGCGGCTACGGCGTGGTCAGCGTAGCCAGCAACATCATCGGTAATCAGGTCAGAGGATTGATCGGCGCGATCCTTGAAGGCGAAACAGAGCGCGCAGCGGCCGAACACCTGCGGTTGTTGCCGATATTCAATGCACTCTTCTTCATCACGAACCCGATACCGGTCCGCTATGCGATGAACCGGTCAGGATTCAACGCTGGCCCAGCGCGTCATCCGATGCAGGCTGACGACGATGAGATGGCAGCATTCGCGGCGCAGTTCGATCCGATCATGGATCAATACCGGATCGATCTTCCCAACGGTTGATGCTGACGTGACTGGAAAGTCGCCGAAAAAAATCATAGAGGATCTTGGCGACGGGTTGGTGATGCGTTCCGCGGTCCGCGAGGATGCGGGCGCGCTCGCTGAATTCTGCGCCAAAGTCTTCATCGACGAAGAATCAGGTACAGAAGCGTATTGGATCGCAGAGTGGATTCGCGATCTCGTCGGCAAACCGCATCCGACTCTGAGCCTCGACGATGTCATCATCGTCGAAGATGTCGAAGAAGGACGCTACGCGTCAACGACTACGTACCTTTCACAGACTTGGAGTTACGACGGCATCGAATTCGAAATCGGACGCCCTGAGATCGTCGGCACCCACCGCGATTACAGGGATCGGGGTCTAGTTCGAAAACAATTCGACGTTATGCATCGATGGGCGTTAGAACGCGGGCACCACGTTCAGATCGTCCTCGGGATTCCGGGCTACTACCGCCAGTTCGGGTACGAATACGCCTTGTACGCAGAAGGTGGACGTCAAACGTCGATACACACGTTCCCCCGTTGGGGCGATAAAGAAGATAGGAAATTCCGACTGCGCGAACCGACCATTGACGATGTTCCATTCATCACCAAGATCCTGAACGAGTCAGCAAAAAGATCGCTCGTTTCGCCCGTATTTCGCGAGGATGAGGTTCGTTACCTGACATTTGATCGCACTGACCGGAGCGCGGTGTGCCATCGTACTGCCATGCTGTGCAAGTCGGAAGGGGATGTTTTCGGCGAACCGATAGGCGTGATGATGTATGCCATGGTGACACCTATAGATCTTGGTGGTATCTTGCGTTTGGAGATGTCGGAGCCGCGGTATTGGCGGGAGGCATTACGTTCGGCATTGTGCGAATTCGTTGAGTTGGCGGATGAGGCTTCCAACCAAGATCCCGATCCGGAACGGTCTATCAAGTCAGTTCGCCAAGATATGCAGCCCGATCATCCTGCATACATCTTCGATGATGGGGCGTTGGGCCAGCCGCCGGAACGCCAGTACGGGTGGTACGTAAGGGTTCCCGATGTCGCCGCGTTCTTGCGAAAGATATCTCCAGCGTTGGAGCTGAGGATTGCAGAGTCGTTGCATGCAGGATTTACCGGTGATTTGGTACTCCGATTCGATCGCGACACGGTCAATATCGCTTTTGAAGATGGCCGAATAACTGATGTCGTCACGCACTCCGCGGCACATCGTAATGCGGCATCCAGCGGCTGGCGTACTGCAACAGTGAGATTTCCGGGTACGTCATTCCTGCCGGTGCTGTTCGGAATGCGTTCAGTAGGTGAAACACTTCTCGCGCACACGGATGCCAACGCCGGATCTAAGTCGGACCGCCACCTCATAGAGACGTTGTTTCCCCAGCGATCATCTGATCTAATGCTTACTCTCACCTAGATGAGTGTTGAAACGACCGGCCGTATTCGCGTTGTAACCACCGGCGGCGGTACTGGTTCGTCGGTTTTGCTTCGCGGATTGAAGCGTTACACAGATCGGATCGACATAACGGCGATTGTCACGACGTTTGACGACGGCGGTTCTTCGGGTAGATTGCGTGACGAGTTCGGGATCCCGGCTTTAGGGGATCTACGGCGTTGTGTCAGGGCGTTGTTGCCTGAAGATTTGGAAGGTTCTGCGCTTGATGGGATGCTTGAGCACCGGTTTAGTTCGGATGGGTCGTTGGACGGGCACTCTCTGGGGAATCTGATGTTGTTGGGTGCGATGCGACGTAGCAAGAGTTTGAGCGATGCGATCGGTTCAATGGCGAGTTCTCTGAACCTCGTTGGCCGCGTTATCCCGGTTAGCGATGAACCATCGGATTTGTGTGCTGAGTTGAAAGATGGTGAATTGATCAGCGGAGAGTCTGCTGTTGGCGATCGAAACGAGGCGTTGTTTGGCTCTTCGAAAATCTATCTCGATCCACCGGTTGCCGCGAACCTAGACGCTTTGGCGGCGCTTCGTATGGCGGATGTCGCGGTTCTTGGGCCGGGTGATCTTTTTGCGAGTGTAATTCCGAACCTGTTGGCTGATGGAGTAACTGAAGCGATCAGTCAGAGTTCGTGCCGGATCCTTCAGGTTTGCAACATCGCGATGAAAGCGGGTGAGGCTGGTGGATACGCGGCTTCGGATTTTGTGAAGTCGGTCAATCGCTATCTGGGGATGGGCGATAAGCGGGTTGACGCGATTTTGGTGAATAAACCCGAGCTGGGAATGAGTCAGGATATTGTTCCTGTCGAATGCGACGATGAAGTCCGTGTCTTGGTTGACAATGTTTTGTCGCGAGGGGTGTATGACGAGGATGCGCCGCGCCGTCACGATTCAGACAAGCTTGCGGCGGCGGTGATGGAGTACGTCGACGCGGTTATCGGGAGCCGTTGACGACCAAGGTGTCGTCGCGGTGCGGTCCAGTGGAAATCTCGGATGCCGGGATACCGAGCAGTTCTTCAAGCTTGCGAACGTAGTTTTGCGCGCCATCACAGAGATCGTTCCAGTCGGTGACGCGCGTCGTCGATTCGGTCCAACCAGGTAGTTCCTCGTAAATGGGTTCGCAACGTGCCAACCGACCTCGTTCGATGGGGAAATCTTCGATGACCTCGCCGTCGAGTGAGTAGGCAGTGCAGATCTTGATGCGGTCCCAGTTGTCCAGAGTGTCCAAACGCGTGAGGACCATCGAATCGAAGCCGTTCACGCGCGTCGTATACCGAGCAGCAACCGCGTCGAACCAACCTACGCGTCTCGCACGCCCCGTGGTCGCTCCAAACTCGCCCGCCATCTCCCGGATGCGATCACCTTCGTCGCCGTGTATCTCGGTCGGGAATGGACCCGCACCGACTCTCGTCGCATAGGCTTTGAAAACCCCGATGATCCGCGAGAACGAACTCGGCCCAACCCCTGTGCCAGTCAACGCGCCGCCGATCGTAGGACTCGACGAAGTGACGAACGGGTAAGTGCCATGATCAATGTCGAGTAACGCGCCTTGCGCTCCCTCCATGATCACGTTTTCACCGGCGGCTAGCGCATTCGTTACGATTTCATCCGCTGATCGGATGTACGGGCCAATCTCGTTCGCCCAATGCTTCGCCTGCTCCAAAATCTCGCCCGCGTCGATCGGTTCGCCGCCGTAGATCTTGGTGATCAGTTCGTTTTTGAACTCGATGATCGACGGAAGAGTGAGCGTCAACTCCTCGAGGTCCAGCAACTCACCAGCACGAATACCCATGCGAGCAACCTTGTCCACGTAGGCGGGCCCGATGCCTCGCCCTGTCGTGCCGATAGCTCCGGCACCGCGTCTCTCCTCCTCCAACCGGTCGAGAGCCACGTGATACGGCATGATCAGATGCGCGCGGTCCGACACCGCGATCTCGCCTGGCAACCCCTTCTCTTTCACCATCGCGATCTCTTCGATAAGGGCATCCGGAGCCACAACCACGCCGTTGCCGATGACGTTGATGGTGCCTTCATAGCAGATCCCGCAGGGGATGAGGTGGAAAACGAGCTTCCCGTAATCGTTTACAACGGTATGTCCGGCGTTGTTGCCGCCGGAAAATCTGACGACCACGGAGGCATCCGCCGCAAGGAAGTCGATTATCTTCCCTTTGCCTTCGTCGCCCCATAAACCACCGAGCACGGCGGTAGTCGGCATTCCGTTCCCCTTCGCGCAGATGCCCCGCCACGTTGAAGGTCACGCGGTAGGACACCGGGCACATGCATATCGAGTGTGCTTAACAAACGAATTATATCGCGCTGCATGACAGCGATTCCGGCGAAAGACTTCAGCAATCGAACCTCCATCCAAGGAGCCAATCGTTAAGCGTCGTCACTGGTACCTGCCGATTGCGGTACCATTAGCGCAACCAACGCAAAAGATCCAACATGGAACTGCACTCGCCACGGGATCCCAACCTTGTCAGCATCGAAATCGATGCCAAAACTAGCAAATACCTGTTCTGGACGGTGATGTGGGTTACCGCGGTGACCGTGGTCGGCATACCGTTCCTTCCGATAGTCGCCATAATCTTTTGGGCATGGTACGCACCGAGATACCGGGAGTTCTACACATTGGAGCTGACCGAGACGGGAGTGACATCGAAACGCGGCGTTGTCTTTCGCAGCCAGACCAACGTGCCGCTAGATCGGATCACCGATGTATCCGTGCATCAAGGACCGCTGATGCGCTCGTTCGGCGTCTACAAGGTCACGGCCGAGAGCGCGGGACAAACCCAAATGCAAGGCGCCGTCAACATCATCGGTGTAGTAGACGAATCTGTTGACTGAGATCCGGGACATCTTGGCGAGGATGGAAAATCGGGATTCGTGACGCGTTTCATTCGACTACCGATCAACAGCCACCGACCTTAGACTGCGGATCAATGGACGTTGAACCGTTCGATAAACCGATCGATTACATTTAGCATCTCGGCTGGTAGACGGGCACGGGTCTGTTCCACGGTCACTTCCGGCAGCTTGCCGTAATAGGCCTCGGCGATTGAGCCGGTGATGCACGCCAACGTGTCGGCGTCGCCGCCTAGCGAAATAGCGAGACGCACCGCGTCCTCGAAGTTGTCCGACTCCAGAAAGGCGATCATCGCTTCAGGTACTGTCCCCGGACAGGTCTCATCGAAGTTGTAGAGCGGGCGAATGTCATCAATCCTTCGCTTCAAGTCATAGCCGTAATCGATCTCGATTTGCGTGCGGATGTCGCCCTTGCCGGATCCGTTGCGCGCCATGTAGATAGCGTGTGCGACCGCCTGAGCTCCCTTGATGCCCTCTGGATGATTGTGCGTTGGCAAAGCCGATAATCTGGCTTGATTCAACGTCTCCTCCAGCGAGTCGAAGGCCCAGCCGACCGGCGAAACCCTCATCGCCGAACCGTTGCCGAGGCTGTTGTATGGCTGCGCGCCATCGCCGGCCAGCCAGATGGCAAACCGACCGCCGTACGACGACGGATATCGGTTGCCCCAACGGTGATACGCAGCACCGTAATCCGATGCCGTCGCATCTCCGTCCTTCGCAATGATCGCCTCAGCCGTAGCTATCGTGAGAATCGAGTCGTCCGTCGCCTCGGCGCCGGGTGCGAATAACGGTTCGAAATCAACGACCTTTGTCGGAGGATAAGCGAACTCATGAACCGATCCGATGATGTCGCCAGCGATGGCACCTAACATGCGCTATTCCTATCCACGAATACACTTGTGTCGCTCGGCGATTCTAGTGAATCACACTTGGAGGTGGTTGACGGTTCAAAACAGGAGGATTATACTTTGGGGTTACCCGCTGAGAGAATCTTGTATTTCCGCTTGGTTCAAACAGATGGGTGCACCTTAAAAGTTGAATATCGATTCCGCATTCTCCGAGAACCGGAGCAAGCCGATTCATGAAGATGGATCAAGCTACTAAGGGCACACGGGGGATGCCTTGGCGCTAGAAGCCGAACAAGGGCGTAGTGAGACTGCGATAAGCCACGGTCAGCCGTCTGGCAGGCTAAGCCGTGGATTCCCGAGTGGGGAAACCCGAGGCCGCGCGTTCGCGCGCGGTTTCATCTCGCAAGAGAGGGTAAGCGGGGGAACTGAAACATCTAAGTACCTCGAGGAAAGGAAATCAACCGAGACTCCCTTAGTAGCGGCGAGCGAAAAGGGAAGAGCCCAAACCGGGTGTGACTAAACGGCTCAGGAGCTTACGTCACACGGGTGTTGTAGGGCTCGATCTGGGGGCTACCTGAGGCTCCCGAGGAGTTACAAAGCGCGACGATAGCTGAGCAGGTTCTGGAAAGCCTGGTCGTAGAGGGTGATAGCCCCGTAGGCGAAATCGTCACGCCTCCTTATTCGAGTTCCTGAGTACGGCGGGACACGTGAAATCCTGTCGGAATCTGGGGGGACCACCCTCCAAGGCTAAGTACTTCTAGCGACCGATAGCGAACCAGTACCGTGAGGGAAAGGTGAAAAGCACCCCAAGCAGGGGAGTGAAAGAGAACTGAAACCGTGTGCCTACAAACCGTTGGAGTCCGCCCGCGGGCGGATGACAGCGTGCCTATTGAAGAATGAGCCAGCGAGTTACTTTGCGTGGCGAGGTTAAGGCGTTCAGCGCCGCAGCCGAAGCGAAAGCGAGTCTGAACAGGGCGTTCAGTCGCGTTGAGTAGACCCGAAACCGTGTGAGCTACCCATGGCCAGGCTGAAGCGAAAGTAACATTTCGTGAAGGGCCGAACCCGTTTACGTTGCAAAGTGATGGGATGAGCTGTGGGTAGGGGTAAAATGCCAAACGAACACGGAGATAGCTGGTTCTCCCCGAAATGCATTTAGGTGCAGCGTCAGGGGTTACTTCGCGGAGGTAGGGCTCTGATTGGGCTAGGGGGTGAAGAACTTACCAAACCCTGTCAAACTTCGAATACCGCGAAGGGTACCCTGGCAGTGAGACAGTGAAGGATAAGCTCCATTGTCGAGAGGGAAACAGCCCAGATCGCAAGCTAAGGCCCCTAAGTGTGTGCTAAGTGTTAAACGAGGTGGGGGCGCCCAGACAGCCAGGAGGTTGGCTTAGAAGCAGCCATCCTTTAAAGAGTTCGTAACAGATCACTGGTCGAGGGCTTCCGCACGGAAAATAAACGGGGCTCAAGCACACCGCCGATGCTGCGAAAGGCGCGTTCGCGCGCCTTGGTAGGGGAGCGTTCCCAGCCGCGTTGAAGCGTGACCGTGAGGGCACGTCGAGTGCTGGGAAGTGAGAATGCTGGCATGAGTAGCGTCAATGCCGGTGAGAATCCGGCACGCCGAAAGTCCAAGGTTTCCTACGCAACGTTGATCGACGTAGGGTAAGGCGGCCCTAAGGTGTAGCCTAAAGGCGAAACCGATGGATAGCTGGTTGAAATTCCAGCCCCGCCCCAGCACCGATTGAGACGCAGGAGGGACGCGGATTGGCAGGCGATGCATACCAACGGATATGGTGTGTCGCCACCTGTAGGCCAGCGCCGTGAGTTAAAACGCACGGCGCGTGACGAGCTGAGGGGTGGATGGACCTTAAGGTACGCCTCGAGGAACATCGCTGAGCCTATGCCGCCAAGAAAATCTCCGACGTCGAGGTGTTGCGGCGACCGTACCGCAAACCGACACTGGTGGACAAGGGTAAAAGCCCTAAGGCGTTCGAGATAACCATCGTTAAGGAACTCGGCAAATTAACCCCGTAACTTCGGGATAAGGGGTGCCGATCACGTATACGCGCTTTTTCGCCGCGAAAGGCGTGGTCGGCCGCAGAGAACCGGCCCAAGCGACTGTTTACCAAAAACACAGGTCTGTGCCAAAGCGAAAGCTGATGTATACAGGCTGACGCCTGCCCAGTGCTGGTAGGTTAAGGAAGGGGGTGCAAGCTCCCGACCGAAGCCCCGGTAAACGGCGGCCGTAACTATAACGGTCCTAAGGTAGCGAAGTCCCTTGTCGGGTAAGTTCCGACCCGCACGAATGGCGTAACGACTTGGGCACTGTCTCAACGATGGACTCGGTGAAATTGCAGGACCCGTAAAGATGCGGGTTACGCGCGGCAGGACAAATAGACCCCGTGGAGCTTTACTGCAGCTTGACATTGGTTTGAGCTCAGGGATGTGTAGTAATAGGCGGGAGACTGTGAAGCGCAGGCGCCAGCCTGCGTGGAGTCAACCATGAAAGACCGCCCTTTTCTGCGTTTGAATCTAACCGTTTCTGGAACAGTGTCTGGTAGGCAGTTTGACTGGGGCGGTCGCCTCCTAAAAGGTAACGGAGGCGCACAAAGGTCACCTCAGGCTGGATGGAAATCAGCCTTAGAGTGTATTGGCATAAGGTGGCTTGACTGCGAGACATACAAGTCGAGCAGGGACGAAAGTCGGTCAAAGTGATCCTACGGTTCCGTGTGGAAGGGCCGTAGCTTAACGGATAAAAGCTACCCCGGGGATAACAGGCTAATCTCCCCCAAGAGATCGTATCGACGGGGAGCTTTGGCACCTCGATGTCGGCTCGTCGCATCCTGGGGCTGAAGAAGGTCCCAAGGGTCGGGCTGTCCGCCCGTTAAAGCGGCACGCGAGCTGGGTTCAGAGCGTCGTGAGACAGCTCGGTCTCTATCCGCCGTGCGCGCAGGACATTTGAAGGGAGCTGATCCTAGTACGAGAGGACCGGATTGGACGAACCTCTGGTGTGCCGGTTGTGGCGCCAGCCGCACCGCCGGGTAGCCACGTTCGGACGGGATAAGCGCTGAAAGCATCTAAGCACGAAGCCCACCCTGAGATGAGATGTCCCATCCTGTAAAGGAGTAAGACCACCGGGAGACTACCGGGTAGATAGGCCGTAGGTGTAAGCGTAGCAATGCGCTCAGCTGAACGGTACTAATCGGTCGAGGGCTTGACCATTAATACTCTTCATGAATCGGATTGCTCCGATAGAGTGAGAATGCGGAATCGGTTTCAATGACACGTCGACCGGCGTGTCTCGCAACCCAAACTTCGGTGCGGGGTGGAGCAGTGGTAGCTCGTCGGGCTCATAACCCGAAGGTCGCAGGTTCGAATCCTGCCCCCGCTACCAAAACAACGCGAAACGCCGGAAAACATACATATCGCAAAAGCCCTTTGGTGATTAGAGCGCGATGGAACCACCCGTTCCCATCCCGAACACGGAAGTGAAACGTCGTAGCGCTGACGATACTGCACTGCGAGGTGTGGGAAAATAGGTCGTTGCCAAGGGGCTTTCTAAAATTGCTCTCAGATCCCAACGGTCTACTCGGAGAGGTGGCTGAGTGGTTGAAAGCGCCGGTTTCGAAAACCGGTATCTCGGGCAACCGGGATCGCGGGTTCGAATCCCGCCCTCTCCGCCACAACCACGCGGTCAACCATCACACCGCGTTCTGACGAAAATAGGTAACATCGAAACTCGGAGAGGTGCCGGAGCGGCTTAACGGGCACGCCTGGAAAGCGTGTGTGGGCTAAACCCACCGCAGGTTCGAATCCTGTCCTCTCCGCCATCTCTCAATCCCCGCACCTCCTAACGGACATGAGCGCCGACGTCAACGTCGTCTTTACGATAGACTGCGAACCTGCCCTGTTCGAGTGCTCGCCGCTGGCGATCGAACTTTCCGGCACTGGCCCGCCCACCCACGAGTTTGGCGAACGTTCGATACGAGCATATGTGGAGGCGGTCAACCGTGAGGGGTATCCGGCGACTCTGTTCGCCCATCCCGAGGTCGCCGTTGCCCAAACCGCGCTACTCCTTGAGCTCCAAGACGTCGGAGCCTGCCTCGGAATGCACCTGCACCCGTACAAGTTCAACCCTGTTGGATATCCGCGCGACCTAGGCTATTTCACCGCCGAACAGCAGACGGAACTAATCTTCGCCGCGACGAAAGTGTGGTCGGACGCATTGGGGCAGCACCCAAGATTCTTCCGCGGCGGCGTCTATTCCGCGAACGACGCAACCTTCGGTGTTCTTCTAAGGCTCGGCTTCGAAGGTGGAAGCCTGTCAGTGCCCGGACGGGTTTTACCGAGAGCAATGGCGATCTGGGCAGGTGCAGAGCTTTATCCGCATCGGGCTAATCTTGCGTTTCGCCACATCAAAGGCGACAGCGACTTCATCGAAGTCCCGATGTCGTCGGACACATCAAGACCGATGGAGAGCGGTGAACTGGGTGAACAGGGATTGGAATGGCCATATATCCCTTCGCGTTCGTACAATCACCCAGCTATCGTGAAGAACGTAATTGCGCGGGGCATCGACGACGTCGCCACTTTCCCCACCTACGTCACCAACACCCATCAGGACCAAGACTACGCCGATCCCAACCATCCCGCAAGTGTGAACCTGCGGACGATTTTCCGTACGTTGCAGGAAACCGCGTCCGAATTCGGAGTCAAATTGGCAGGGCGTACGATAGCTGAGATGTCTGATCTCGTCCGTAGCCACGAATCCGCGAGCGAGATTTAGTTGGTCATCACCATCGACCAGACAGGGATTAGCCGCCAATGACCTGCGTCCTCATTGCCGCCTTCGACGGTCTCCAGCCTTCACGGGTGCGAGAAGACCTAGCGCCAAACTTGTCAGCATTCGCCGGCGAGGGGGGGCATGTTTACACATAACCATCCAGTTTTTCCGACGGGTAACCCGCATCAACGTCGCGAGTCTTGTAACCGGTCGACACCCCGGCTCTCACGGGCAACACGGTAGTCATGCGGGACTATGACCCAAACAATGTCATTGAGGCTATGCAACCGGAACTCGCCAAAGTCGCTGAGAAGACTAGCAATGTCCTCTTAGTGCCGACTCTTGCAGACATCCTGCATGAACACGAGCAAGAATTCGTGGCGGTCGGCATCGGCACGCCTGGAAAGCGTGTGTGGGCTTACACCCACCGCAGGTTCGAATCCTGTCCTCTCCGCCATCGTTCACGTCCTAACCCACTTGATCCCAACCCACGCGAATTTTCTGCCATTCGCGTTCTAACGAACTCTAAGGTGTGTAGTACGGTGTATCAGGATTAACGAAGCAACGCCGACATGACACCTTTATCAGAACAACGAAACAGGGACCTTATGGACGATTTGAAATATTGGGTTGCCTTTCATCGAATTGACGGCATAGGTCCAAAAAGACTCGACCGCATGGAGAAGCACTTCGGCAGCCTCGAAGATGCGTGGCATGCAAATCGCAGTGAATTGCGCGATGCCGGGATCGGATCTTCGTTGATCGATGACATCAACTCGACCAGAGATCGTATCGATCCCGAAAACGAATTAGACCGATTGTTGCGACGCGGTATTCGACCAATACATCTGCGCTCGGAAGAATACCCTGAGCATCTAGCCGAATCTCCCGACGCCCCTGCTGTCATATACATCGCCGGCGACATCGATCCCCGCGATAACAACAGCATCGCCATTGTAGGAACCAGAAATGCTACTGAATACGGCACCCAGATAGCGACCATGCTCGCTCACGATCTCGCCAGTTTAGGGATAACCATCATTAGCGGATTAGCCGTAGGCATCGACACGGCCGCGCATCGCGGCGCTCTCAGGGCAGGCGGACGGACCATCGCCGTGCTCGCTGGTGGCCTGGACTCCATATACCCACAGCAAAACCGAGGCCTCGCCAGACAAATCCTCGAAAATGGATGCCTCATCTCCGAATACCAACTCGGGGTCCGCTCCAAACGCGAGCACTTCCCACGCCGTAACCGCATAATCAGCGGCCTCAGCCGCGGCGTCATAGTAGTCGAAGCGGCAAAGAAGAGTGGTGCCACTTGGACCGTCAAATGGGCGTTGGACCAAAACCGCGAGGTCTTCGCGGTGCCTGGTAACGCGACGTCGCCTCAGAGCGAAGGCACGAACTGGCTGATCCAACAAGGTGCCAAGCTCACGACGTGCGCCGAAGACGTCGTGCAAGAGTTGAGCGTGTTCTTCGGCGACCTTGAACGCGATCCTCAAATCGATCAACGCAATGCCGCCGCCAACGTCTCGCGCACGGTGACTTCGACGCATGAACTCATCAACGGCGCAACGATGAAATCCCAAAAACCAAGGATCGAAGAGATCGAGACTTTCAATCAGCAGGAGCACTCTATCGCCAAATCTTTGTGTGCCGCCGACGGTCCCATGCATGTAGACGAAATCGCACGCGCTTCGGATACATCAGTTACTGACATCATGACTACGCTTACTATGATGGAAGTGAGAGGCGTGGTGCAGTGCACAGAAGGCGCGTTATACGAGCTGTCGAATAAACGCGCCCAAATCGGCGCGCCAAGGTTGCTTGACGAAGGCCAACCTGCATAATTGTTAAGCCGACAAATCGGGATTACCTCAGAACTAGCAACGAATTGGCAAGACGAAGTAAAACTAACCGCGACAATCTTGTGATTGTCGAATCCGCAGCCAAGGCGCGCACGATCGAGCGCTACCTAGGCGCAGGATACGCCGTAAAGGCGTCCGTCGGTCACGTACGAGACTTGCAGAAGTCTAACTTGGGCGTCGACGTTGCAAACGATTTCGAGCCGAAGTACAGCATCGTTTCAGACCGCCGCAAGGTCGTTAATGAACTAAAAGCTGCTGCAAAGAACGCACAGAGTGTCTACCTTGCGACCGACCCGGACCGTGAGGGAGAAGCCATTTCATGGCATCTAAGCCAGATCTTGGGAATCCCGGAAGATGAAGCGCGTCGTGTGGTTTTCCATGAAATCACCGAGAACGCTGTAATGAAAGCTTTCAATGAACCGCGCCCCATTGACCATCAACTGGTCGAAGCGCAGCAAGCGCGCCGAATTCTCGATAGGTTAGTCGGATTCAAACTCAGCCCCTTCATACGTAACAAGGTCGCCGGTGCACAGTCAGCGGGCAGGGTCCAATCCGTGGCCCTCCGGCTGGTGGTCGACCGCGAAGCTGAGATCGAAGCGTTCGTTCCGAAAGAATACTGGCTCATATCTGCTGATCTCAATAAGCAATCTTCTGATATTCCATTCAATGCTCGGCTGTACCGGATCCATGATGAGAAGAAGGACCCCAGCAAGCCGGAAAACGGTCTGCTACCAAACGAAGCCGCGGCGACCGCTATCGCGGCAGAACTGAAAAACGCCAATTACTTGGTGTCGTCCATAAGTAAGAGGCAGGTCAAGATACGGCCGCGTCCACCGTTCATCACTAGCACTTTGCAACAGCAAGCCGCCCGCAGCCTCCGTTTCAGCGCGCAGCGGACGATGAGCACCGCACAATCCTTGTACGAAGGGGTAGTGCTCGGAGATAGCGATCCTGTCGGATTGATCACCTACATGAGGACCGATTCGACCAACTTAGCAGCATCCGCTCTTGAACAAGCACAAACCTTCATCCAGCGCGAATTTGGTGAGCAATACGCTGTTGGACACCGGATTTATCGAACCAGTTCTCGAAATGCACAGGAAGCCCACGAGGCGATCCGCCCAACCTCGATCTTCAACACGCCAGAGCGAGTGTCCCGCTATCTCAGCAGCGACCAGCGGAAGTTGTACGACCTCATTTGGCGACGCATGGTCGCCTGCCAGATGTCCGACGGTGTTGATGAACGTACCCGCGCCGATATCGATGCCAAAACCGCCAACGGCAAAACGCACCGTTTGCGAGCCACGGGATCCGTATGGGTGTTCGATGGCTTCCGATCGCTTTACGTCGAAACTAAAGATGAGGATTCCGAGGCGGATGACGCGAAACGATTGCCGCCTTTGAATGAAGACGAACCGCTAAATCTGATCAAAGTGAACAGCGATCAGAAATTTACGCAACCACCACCTCGCTACACCGAAGCCAATCTCATTCGCACATTGGAGGAACTTGGCATCGGAAGACCTAGCACCTACGCCACCATCGTAGGCAGAATAGTCGATAGAAACTACGTCACGCGTGAAAGGAACAGGTTCCATCCGACCAAGAGCGGCGTAGCCGTGTGCGCCATGCTGAAGCAGTTTTTCCCCGACATCGTGGATATTGGGTTCACTGCAGGTATGGAAACGAAGCTCGACGATATCGCCAACGGAGATATGGAACGGGCAGCGATGCTGCATGAGTTTTACGGGCCGTTCGATGCCGCGCTAGACCATGCTTTCCAGACCGCGCAACGAGTTCGTAGAGCCGAGTTTGACATCGCCAGTGGTATCAAGTGCGAAGGCGGAATCGAGCTAGTTGTCCGCAATGGCAGGCGAGGCGATTTCCTGGCCTGTCCGGAGTATCCGGCATGCAGATTTGCAATGGACCTGCGTCCCAACGATGATTCTGACGGTGAAAAAATCGAAGAGTGGCAAGGCGAGTTCACGCGTCGAATGTCGCAGTGCCACATCGCGCACCCGGACGGTGTTCCAGAACTCGAGAGACCTATTGAAGTTGGATCAGGCGTCATTTGCGACGGCGGTGTTGAGCTTGTTGTTCGCAACGGACGCCGAGGTGAATTCCTCGCGTGCCCTGAATTTCCAAAGTGCAGAGTCGCTCTTGACCTCAAACCAACTGACGAAGCGACGCTTGAGGAGTGGGATGAAAAGCGCAAACAGCGGATGCAACGCTGTTTCAAAGAGCACCCACAAGCCGCAAAACGTCGCACTACACGATCCACGCGCTCTCGGTCTCGCACCGGATCTCGAAGAACCCGCGCCGCTCGGTAGCACTATCTGCCGCCGTCTCGCACTTTGTCAAGCCGCGATTGGAGGCAACGCGGTATGACGCTCAACGAGAAGCCAACACTTCGGGTCAGTGTTCCCGGACTGTGGAACGCGGTTCAAGGGACTGCATGGACACAAACGCTGCGCGAATACGAGAAATACCTGCTCGCCATCCGGCAACTCGCCACGCCTACAGCACGCAACTATATGAACGACTTGGCGACATTCATGACCTTCTTATCGGAAACGGATTGCATAGACAGCGTCGAATCGCCTGATCGACGTCGGTTGCGGAGCTATCTGGCTTGGTTAGCGAGTCGCAAATATGAGAAATCGTCGATCAGCCGCAAACTCACAGCTCTTCGCACTTTTTTTGACTGGATGCAGGAAACTGGAAAGACTGTAACCAACGAAACCGACTTGGTATCTGCGCCAAAGCAGCCGCGCAAACTACCGTACGTAGTTTCAGAATCTGAAATCGAACGCCTGCTGGGCGTACCTGACACCTCTACAACATCAGGAATTCGAGACCGCGCTCTCTTGGAGCTGGTCTACGCGACAGGGATCCGCGTCTCGGAAGCACACTTGATGGATGTGACAGACGTATCCCTTGACAGCCGAGAGTGCCGAGTTTTCGGCAAGGGCGCCAAACAGCGGATCGTGCTCCTCGGGAATCCAGCGGCGAAGCGATTGGCGGATTACCTCGACCACGCACGTCCAAAACTCGCTTCGCATCAGTCTCGTGACGCATTCTTCCTGAACAAACTAGGCGGTCGATTGAGCCAACGAAGCATTCAGTCTATCGTCAAGAAGCACGCCTGCGATGCAGGGCTCGAAACCGAATTCCACACCCACAATCTCCGACATAGCTTCGCAACTCACTTGCTTAACGGCGGCGCAGACCTACGTGTGGTTCAAGATCTGTTGGGTCACGAATCGCCTGCTACGACGCAGATCTACACTCAAGTTTCGGCTGAGCAGGCGAGGAAAGTGTACCTGAATGCGCACCCAGGCACCGGTATCGAGCGGCGCACAAAGGGACGCGAAATGCCCGACGCGTTATAGCCTTAATCACTGTGTGTGATCCACTGTTCCGCACACTGATGACGCGAATCACTACGCAACACCAAATGTTCCGATTCTTAGTAATAAACGGCCCAAATCTGAACAATTTAGGCAGACGCGATACTGAACACTACGGCGCTATGACGCTCACCGACATCGAAGGGCGTGTGGCCAAGCGCGCTCAAGAGACTGAGGTTGAAGTCGCGTTCTTTCAATCAAACCACGAAGGCTACATTGTCGACTGGATACAATCCGAATCGGGCAATGCCGACGGTGTCATCATCAATGCCGGTGCCCTCACGCAAGTCGGTTACTCAATCCTCGACGCGATCCTCGATAGCAAACTTCCTATGATTGAAGTCCACATCTCCAACATCCACGCCCGCGAAGAATTCCGACGGCACTCCGTGATCGCCCCGTACGCGTTGGGACAGATTGCAGGTCTTGGTTGGCGCGGATACGTTTACGCGCTCGAGAGTCTCGTCGAACACGTCAAGGAACAATCGGCATGAGCGATTCCAATTTTCGGCATCCCAACCGCGTTGACGCTCTTCGTGCGTTGATCGAGGAACAAGAGATCGACGGCATGTTGATCTCGGACCCCCACAACCGTCGATATCTCTCCGGTTTCATCGGCACCGCCGGGTATCTGTTCATCACCAGAACTGAAGCTGTCCTCGCGACAGATTCTCGTTACACCGAGCAAGCCGAGGAACAGGCGACAGGCTACAACATCTCAAGGATCCAAGGCCCTTTATCCGAATGGTTCCCGAAGTTGCTAGGCGATCTAGGTGCCAACAAGATCGGTTTCGAAGCCGATAACCTCACTGTCTCATCCCTAAAGATGTTCGAAGAAGCAGCCGGAGAGAGCGACAAAGGAGTCACCTTTGAGCCCAAAACCGGCGTTACTTCCAAGACACGTGCAATCAAAGACGAATCTGAAATCGAACTGTTGCAAAACGCGATAGACATCGGTGACGCCGCCTTTGAGGAAACCGCGGCGAAATTGGAAGCAGGCATGACAGAGAAGGAAGCTGCGTGGGAATTTGAAAAGGTGATACGTGAACGCGGTGCCGAATGCTTATCGTTTGACACCATAGTGGCCACAGGTCATAACGCGGCGCGACCGCACCATCAGACTGGGGACACGCCATTCAAGGAGGGCGAAACTATCGTCTTCGACTGCGGCGCGACTTACCAAGGCTACTGCTCAGATCTGACACGCACAGTAGTTATAGGCGAAGCCGACCATGAGGTAGCCCGCATTTACAACATAGTCCTCGAAGCTCAAGAAGCAGCCATCGAGCAAGTCGAAGCCGGGATCACTGGCGGCGAAGCCGACGCAATTGCCCGCAAGATCATCGAAGATGCCGGATACGCCGACAACTTCGGCCACAGCCTTGGCCATGGTCTCGGCCTCCAGGTTCACGAAGAACCCAACGTCGGTCCGCGGGGCACTACTCCGTTAGAAAACGGTATGCCTTTCACCATCGAACCGGGCATCTACATCCCCGGATGGGGCGGCGTTCGAATCGAAGACGTCGTCGTTCTTGAAAACGGCAAAGCCCGTGTCTTAAGCCATGCCGCCAAAATGCGATTTTGAACCATAAACCACCTACCTGAAACACACTAACGAAAGCGTTGAAGAATGACCATCTCTTCATCCGAGATCCGCCGCAACATGACCATCCTGCTGGATGGCGACATATACCAAATCATGGAGTGGCAACATCGTCAGGCCCCTAAAGCGCCGCCGACCTTGACATTAAAGGTCAGGCAGCTGAGCACCGGAAACGTGTTTGAACGGAAACTCGCGGGCAACCATCGGTTGACCGTAGCGCAGACCGAGAGGCGTAACGCGCAATATCTCTACCGCGAAGGCGATTTCTACGTCTTCATGGACATGGAATCCTACGAGCAACACATGCTCGACGAAAATCTCCTCGGCGACGCCGTTTACTTCCTCCCTGAAGGTGGCGAATTAACCCTGTTGATGTACGAGGAGCGACCAATATTGGTCGAGTTGCCATCTGCGGTGAATCTCGCAATCGCGCATACAGAAGTTGGCCTGAAAGGCGATACGCAGAGCGGCGCGACAAAACCCGCAACTACAGAAACGGGCTTGACGCTTCAGGTTCCACTCTTTGTCAACTCCGGCGACCTAATCAGTGTCAACACCACGAGCAAGGAGTACATCGGCCGAGCCGACTGACCTCCTGAATGGTTGGCGCAGATAATGGGGTCATCCCGATGTACAACGCCGCGCCATCACGCCCGACCACATCAGATAAACCGAGCCCGCGTTCGGTTTCGGAAGTTTCCCAACTCATCCAGGGATTGCTCAAAAGCGATCCGGAACTAACGAACGTCAACATCATAGGCGAGGTCTCGGGGCACTCACAATCAGCGTCCGGGCACAGTTACTTCTCACTGCGGGACCGCGAGGCGTCACTACGTTGCGTGATGTTCCGTTACGGGATAGGCCATCAATTCCTGGAAGACGGCGCTTTGGTCGTTTGCGACGGCAGTGCAGGTTTGTACGCACCGCGCGGCGACCTTCAGATCGTTGTCACCTCCGTTGAACCCGCAGGCGTGGGCGATCAACAAGCCCAGCTAGAGGAACTCCGCCGCAAGTTACGCGCTGAAGGGCTGTTCGACCCCTCCCGAAAACGTCCGATCCCTCAATTTCCGCAGCGGATCGCCGTCATCACCTCTGAACAAGGCGCAGTGTGGCATGACATCACCAACATCGTCAGACGACGTTACCCGTTGGCGGAACTGCTGCTCGTCCCCTCTGCGGTTCAAGGCGAATCAGCGCCGGCCACCATCATCGAAGCTTTCGCTGATCTCCACGCTTACGCCGAAACCGAACATGTCGACGCTGTTATCGTAGGCCGCGGCGGCGGCTCCGCAGAGGATCTGATGCCGTACAACGACGAGATGGTCGCCAGAACCATCTTCGCCAGTCGAATCCCGGTTGTCAGCGCCGTCGGCCACGAAACCGACTTCACTATCGCAGACGAAGTAGCCGACTTGCGCGCGCCGACCCCCTCCGCCGCGGCCGAGATGGTCTCGCCAGACATATCTGGACTAAGATTCGAGACTGCAGACTTCGCTCAAAGACTGATGCGAGGACTTTCCAGTCGTGTTACGCTGGCGCGCCAACGGCTCGAGTTGACGCAAGATCGGCTCGTTGACAGCGCGCCGCAGACCCAAACATATCGAGAACATGTGGATGCGTTAAGAACTCGAGCCAGAGATGCTTGGACACGCTACATCGCGATGCAAAGAGAAGCGATGAAGCGGGTGGAAGCTGAACTGCGCGCTCTCGGGCCCCAAAACATCCTTGAACGCGGGTACGTGATCGCGAGAGATACCAATGATCGAGTTGTGTCACGGGCAAAAAACGTGAAACCTAACGAGACGCTTGAACTGACGTTCGTCGACGGTACGGTCGAAACAGAGACGCGTTCGATAAAAACCACAAGATAGCTAGAGAGCCGAGATGTCCGAAGCAGACACGTCAAACCCTGAAGAGCCCGCATCTTTTGAAGACGCCTTCACTCGACTCGAATCGGTAGTGCGACGCTTGGAGAGCGGACAGATGACCCTAGATCAATCTACCGCGCTCTTCGAAGAAGGCATGAATCTCGCCAAGGAATGCACCGAAATGCTCAACAACGCCGAGCTGAAGGTCAAGCGTCTGCAACAGGGGTTGGCGGAGCAACTCAATCTAGTTTCGGACGACTAACCGTGGCCGATCTCGCTCAGAGTTCGGAATCTCGACGCCTTCGAATAGGTTGGTTCACGACTGCGAATGGGCCGGGTTCGCGCGGGATGTTTGAAGCGGTCTTACACGCCATTCAACTTGGCTGTCTCGATGCACGATTCGAATTCGTATTCGTAAGTCGAGAGCGAGGTCAAACAGCTCCCACGGACAGTTTTCTCGATTTAGTCGTGGAGAATGGGATCAACGCCGTCACGCTGTCGTCATTGCGCTTTCGCCGCGACCACGACAACGCCCCGTGGCCCCAGCTCCGCGACGCATACGACCGCGCTGTCCTGTCGAAACTCGAAGGATTCAATCCAGACGTCTCTGTCATGGCTGGTTTCATGCTCTTCACGCCCGGGATCAGCCGCCGAATGCTCATCCTTAATCAACATCCGGCTTTGCCGGGCGGCACGATCGGAAAATGGCAAGAAGCGATCTGGGACGTGATCGAACAGTGTTCCGATCAGCACGGTTCAATGGTTCACATCGCAACGCCCGAACTTGACCGGGGTCCCGTCGCGACATTCTGCAGCTTCCCGATCCGGGGACCGAAATATGACCCGCTTTGGGCCGACGCTCGAAATCGCAACATAGTCGAGTTACGGAAGTCGGGCGACGGAACCTCGCCGCTATTTGCCGCAATCCGCGAGGCCGGAATCAAACGCGAGCAACCCTTAGTGGTCGAGACTCTCAAGGCGATTGCGAACGGCGAGATCGATTTGAACGCGATCGCTGAAAGCGTCCAAACGGAGCCGATCGACATGAGCGATCGCGTCGAATCGGCAATTGCGCAAATCCGCCCCTAACCGTCCCTATCCTCTACCATCGCGTCGAACAGCTGGCGTGTCGCTGTAGCCGGATCCTCCGCACTCAATATTGATCGGATCACTGCAACTCCACGAGCACCGCGAGCCATCACATCGCGGACATTGTCTTCAGTTATCCCGCCAATACCTATCACTGGCAGATGAGTTTCCCGTTCCACTTTCTCTATGACACCCGCACCGTGAGCGTCACTTCCGGGGTGGGATTCGGATGGATATATTGTCCCCAAAATCAAATAGTCAACACCCGAAATCATCGCCTTGCGGGCTCCATCCTCGCTGTGAACCGAACGCCCCACCAGTACCGGATCCGCGTACGCTCTGCGCACTTCCGCAACTGACACAGGCGCGCCCTCCGGTAGATGCACACCAGCAACACCTAGGCAACGTTTAATCTCTCGATGCGATGGATTAACTACCATTAACGCACGTTCACCGACGGCCCGAACCACATAGCCAACTAGAACATCAAAATCTGTGTATGCCAATTCTGGGGCGCGAATCTGCACCATGTTGACACCGTTCCGAACGGCGATGTCGATGATCTCGATCAGACGTGAGAGGTCATTGTCAACCACACTGAGGTCGGTGACCAGGCAAAGCGTTGGTGCAGGAAGTCGCGGGCGCGTTGGCTCCAACATTCCTACCGCCGCGCCGTCCTCACGCGGTGACCGCCAGCGCCTCCTGTGGGCTACTCGCAGTAGCACCAGACACTGGTATCCGACCCGCCAGATAAGCTTTCCTTCCGGCTTCCACACCCAACTTAAAAGCCTCGCCCATCAAAGCCGGATCTTCCGCCTGCGCGATCGCCGTGTTCACTAGCACCGCGTCAGCTCCCATCTCCAGGACCTTCGATGCGTCAGAAGGCACTCCTAACCCGGCATCCACAACCACTGGCACGCTGGACTGCTCGATGATGATTGAGATCTCCTCAGTTGTATGAACACCACGACCAGAACCGATCGGCGAACCCAGCGGCATCACAGTCGAACATCCCAAATCCTCCAACTTCATTGCAAGCACTGGGTCAGCGTGGATGTAAGGCAACACCGTAAAGCCTTCTTTCAAGAGCATTTTTGCAGCCTCATAAGTACCAACAGGATCGGGCAGAAGGTGAGCAGGCTCAGGTATCACTTCAAGTTTGATCCAATCAGAACCAGTAACCGCACGCGCCAATCGAGCTATCCCGACGGCCTGTTCCGCAGTCCTAGCTCCAGCGGTATTGGGCAGTATCTGGTATCGGTTCCAATCCAGAATGTCGAGATACGTCTCTTCCTCAGGATCATCAAGGTTCAATCGACCGATAGCGACCGTGATTATCTCCGTTCCTGACGCAATCACCGAATCGAGTAGCTCTTGAGCCGAACGATGCTTGCCCGTTCCGGTCATCAAACGCGAGTTAAAGGATTTGCCTGCGATGTACAGTAAGTCGGTCGTCATTTCTCGGAGAATTGGTCAGTCGTGTCCTCTCGGCGAACTTGCTCAGAACAGGTTGTGAGACTGCCCGCCATCTACGTTGATGCATGCACCAGTTATCAGATCTGCGTGTTTGGATGCTAGGAATGCCACGGTCGCGCCGATCGGCTCCGGCCATCCGAACTTGCCCATCGGCAAATTGCGCGCCACGAACTCGTCGACAACCTCCTGTGAGTTGATCTCTTGGAAACGTTCCCAAGTGCCGCCTGGGAACAAAATCGAACCGGGCGCTACTGAATTGACTGTCACGCCTGCCGGGGCGCTGGACAGCGCCGCATGTTTCGACAACGCGATCATCGCGGCTTTGGCAACCATATACGGTGCTGTGCCGCCGGCTTCTCGACCGTAGATGCTAGAGATGTTGATGATCCGCCCCCAACCGCGCTCTTGCATCCCGGGAAGTGCCAGCTTGATCAATCTGATCGCCGACCAAAGGTTGAGATCTATAACCATCCCGAAATCTTCCAGCGACGAGTTGATCACGTCGCTAGTGCCCATGCTTCCACCTACATTGTTGACTACGATGTCCGGATCGCCCAAATCGGCTTTCATCTGACCGACCGCCTGTGCAGGCGCATCTGGATCGCCCATGTCGAGCGCGTAGCCGACCGCATTCACTCCGAAAGCGGATATCTCAGCCACGGTGGCATCGAGCCGTTCTTTACCACGTGCGCAAATAGCAACATCTACACCCTCGTTCGCCAGCGCGAGCGCGGATTGTCGTCCGAGCCCCCGGCTACCACCTGTTACTAATGCTCGCTTGCCCTCTATGCCTAGGTCCATTACTGAGTTTCTCCAGTTGCGGCTCCACCTCGATTCTTATTCAGAATCGTCGGCACCCTGTTCGAGTTCGTTCTGGAATCAAGAATACCCCAACCAAGGGCGTCAAAAATCGGTGAAACTATGTTTCGGTATCATTGGGAAGGCCCCGCAACTCGAAACCGCTATGGTCAAAAATTCGTTAGAATTCAAGCGGCTTGTGATGAGCTAATGGTGCCGAACCTGACATACCCATGAAACAATCGGAAATATTCCCTTGCTTATAATTAGGGCGTGCAGCCCGCTAGGGCCGAGTGTGCAGACCCCCAAGGATTATTAATTGACGACCACAGAAACAGATCAGGCGGCGAAGCTGGCAAACGTTGCGGTCTTGTCCGACCAGACGGCACGACCTGAAGATGCCGAAGCGCTCGAAACGGCGCAACTAACTTCGAACTTGAGTAACGGCGAGGAATCGAGCGACGATCCCGTTGAAGTTGATCTCGTTTTCCAATACCTGCCTAAAGAAGGCCTTCGCCGTGGCGACATCATTGACGGCATCGTCTTAGATTCTGCACGCGACGGGCTGCTGGTCGACATTCAACAAAAATCCGAAGGATGGGTGCCGATCAGGGAAACACGGCTGCTCACCGAAGAAGAGGGAGAAGACGCACTTCCTAAAGTCGGCGACGAAGTAATCCTCTACGTGTCGCGACCGGAAGGGCCAGATGGCTATCCGTTGCTTTCTATCGACCGTGCGCGCGGCGAACATGGTTGGCGTGATCTCGAAAAAGCGCGTGAAGCCGAAGAGACGGTCACAGGCAGAATCATTGGCTCCAACCGTGGTGGCGCGGTGATCCAGGTAAAAGGCGTTCAGGGTTTCGTACCCCTTTCTCAACTCGTAGGCCCGGCCCGAGACCTATATGTCGGAGACGGAGCACCGCCCAAACCCGGCTTCATCGGCATGGAAGTTGACTGCAAAATTCTCGAGCTCAACCGACGCCGAAACCGAGCGATCTTCTCCGAGCGTGCCGCCCTCGAGGCGATAAACCACATGCAGAAAATGCGCCTCGTACAAGAACTTGAGGAAGGTGATATCCGTCGCGGACGTGTCGCTGGGATATCGAGCTTCGGCGCTTTCATCGACCTCGGAGGCGCTGACGGTCTCGTTCACATCTCCGAGATGTCCTGGTCTTCGGTAAACCGTCCCGATGATGTGGTCAAACTCGGCGAGGACTTGGACGTGCTAGTGCTAAAGGTAGACCGCGAAACCTTGAAAATCGCGTTGAGCATGAAGCGCTTGATGCCGGAACCATGGGAAAACATCGAGAACCAGCTCAGCGTTGGGCAAGTAGTAGAAGGCAAAGTCACCAAACTCGCCCACTTCGGCGCATTTGCTAGGGTTGGCGAGGGAATCGAGGGTCTCGTACACATCTCCGAACTAACGCATCGGCACATAAAGAGTCCATCGGAAGTAGTTAAAGAGGGTGACGTACGCAACTTCCGTGTGATACGAATCGAACCAGAACGCCGAAGACTTGGCCTGAGCCTGAAACAGGTGGAGGATCCGCAAGGGGCAGGCGAGCAACTAGGGGCTTCAGACGACGATGCCGCCACTTTCGGCGACGGTGGGTTCGAAGACCTTTTCGACGATTAACATTGAAGGACGCGTAGGGCGTCCGCAACAACCTGACTGAAGGGAGCGTTCAGCAATGCCCGACAGCAGTGAACGTGGTTTTAACATGTTCTCGGCACCCGCTCGCCGAGTGTTCGAGTCGGCTCAGGAGGAAGCTAAGCGATTCAACCAGCGGTACATCACCGCTGAGCACCTCCTGCTCGCCTTGCTCAGCGAGAAAGAGGGTATTGTTGCACAGGTTTTTACCAACCTCAAGGTAGACGTGCGCGAAATGCGCACCGCTCTTGAGTTCACTGTCAACCGGGAGGCGACACCCGCCGATCGGCCGCCCAGCTTGGGACCGAGGGCCAAGAAGGCCATCCGCCTCGCAGTGGACGAGGCTCGCCTCACCGAACTGAACCGTGTGGGAACAGAACACCTCCTCATCGGTTTGCTGCGAGATGGAGAGGGAGCCGCTGCTGAACTCCTGAACTCAAACCAGGTCACGCTTGACCGTGTTCGCGACGAAACACAGAAACTCGAGACGGGTTCCAAGCGGTCCCGTCGCAAAGGTGCGAATGACGACAAAAAGAAGCGCACACCAATGCTCGACAGCATGGGCGTGGATCTTACTGACCTGGCATCCGACGGCAAATTGGATCCTGTTATCGGGCGCGATACCGAGCTCGAGCGCGTCATCCAGATCCTTAGTCGCAGAACCAAGAACAACCCGGTACTCGTTGGCGACCCCGGGGTTGGGAAAACCGCGATCGTCGAAAAACTCGCGACCACCATCGTTGATGGCGCAGTTCCGGACATGCTCAAAGGCCGCCGAGTAGTCGCTCTCGACATGGGTTCGCTCATCGCGGGGACAAAATACCGCGGCGAGTTTGAAGAGCGCATGACGAAGATAATCGCCGAATTGAAAGCCAACAGGGAATGCATACTCTTCATCGAAGAGATTCACACGCTTGTAGGCGCCGGTGCCGCTGAAGGCGCAGTTGACGCCGCCAACATCCTCAAACCTGCGTTGGTTCGTGGCGAGCTCCAAGTAGTGGGTGCCACAACGCACGACGACTATCGCAAGCACATTGAACGTGACGCAGCGCTGGAACGACGATTCCGCCCGGTAAAAGTCGAACCCCCTGACGTGGAGGAGACCGTCAAGATACTCCACGGCGTCAAGAAACAGTACGAAGACCACCACCAGTTGATGATCGCCGACGAGGCGATTGAGATCGCCGCGCAGCTAGCTGACCGTTACATCGTTGACCGGCACTTGCCCGACAAGGCGATCGACTTGGTTGACGAGGCTGTGTCTCGCGTCCGCGTCAAAAACACTATGCCGCCGCCGGAAGTCCGCGACGCTATCCGCGTCCTGAACGACATCCTGCGTCAGAAGAACGAAGCGGTTACTCGCCAAGACTACGACGCTGCTTCCGAGCTATTCGAACGCGAGACCAACCAAAAGGCCCAAATCGCCCGCATAGAAAAGCGATACGCTCAGACCAACAAGGAAAACATCAAGACCGAGGTCGGACCCGACGACGTTACTGAAGTCGTCTCGATGTGGACGAGCATTCCGGTGACGCGCCTAGACGTCGTCGAAATCGAGCGTCTCCGCAACATGGAAGACGAGCTCCAGAAACGAGTGCTTGGACAAGAAGAACCGATCGGAATCGTGTCTAAAGCAGTAAGGCGCGCCAGAGCCGGATTCAAAGACCCCAAGAGGCCGATCGGGGCCTTCCTGTTCCTTGGCCCCACCGGTGTTGGAAAGACTCACCTCGTAAAGCAACTCGCCGAATATCTATTCGGCGACGAACGACTCATGATCCGACTAGACATGTCGGAATACATGGAGAAGCACACCGTTTCTCGTCTGATCGGATCGCCTCCGGGATACGTGGGATACGGCGACGGTGGACAACTCACCGAAGAAGTGCGGAAACACCCATACAGCGTCATACTGCTCGACGAGATCGAAAAGGCCCACCCGGATGTCTTCAACACCCTGCTCCAAGTGTTTGAAGACGGCCAATTGACGGATGGGCAAGGACGCAAGATTGACTTCAAGAACACGATCATCGTGATGACCTCGAACTTGGGTTCCAACCTCATATCCACCGGCAAAAAGATCGGCTTCGCCGCTGGTGACAGCGCAGATGGCACGTCCGAAGACGATTACCTGCGCATGAAGGAGCGAGTCCTCGACGAACTTAAGAACCCGCGCAATGGGTTCCGACCCGAATTCTTAAATCGCATCGACGGTGTCGTAGTATTCCGCGCGCTAAACCGGCAAGACGTGCTCAACATCGTCGACCTAATGATGGATGAGGTCCGAGACCGTGCAGAAGAGCATGAAATGGAGTTGAGGGTCTCAACCGACGCGAAAGATTATCTCGCAGATGTCGGGTTCGACCCGAAGATGGGTGCGCGTCCGCTCCGCCGCAAGATACAAGACGAGGTCGAAGACATCATCTCCGAGCTCTATCTCACCAAAGAGATATGCGAAGGCGACATCGTTTTGATCGACGCTCCAGACGTTGAAGACGGAGAAGAGCGAACGATCGTGATTACCCGCGACGAAGCACATCGGAAGATCCTCGAAGAGTCGGCGTTGGTAGCAAAAGTCGATGACGGGACGCTCGCCGTATCAACGAGTTGATGCAACGAGCACCTATAGATATAAAGGGGGATTCGTGAACCGCGAATCCCCCTTTTGCGTGGTTGAGATCATCTCCAACGGACAGACGGCAACTTGACGAGCAAAGACTTACTTTTGCGGCAGGTGATCGAGTCTTTCGGCTCCGTTATTGTCGCCTACTCCGGCGGCGTAGACTCCGCGCTCGTCAGCCATTACGCACACAATACCCTAGGACCGTCGAACGCCCTCATCGTGACCGCGGTCTCAGATAGCCTAGCCGATTACGAACTCGAAGATGCGCGCCAACTCGCTTACGAACAATCCTGGAACTTCCGAACCATTACAACCGCCGAGATGCAAGATGAGCGCTACCTGCGTAACGATGGCGCTCGATGTTTCTTCTGCAAAACCGAACTCTACAACCATCTGAAGCGTCTCGCAATGGCTGAAGGCTTCCAAGTCATTGCCAACGGAGCCAACCGAGACGACCTAGGCGACTACCGGCCAGGAATGAAAGCCGCAAGCAATTTCAGCATCCGATCGCCGCTACTCGAGGCCGATATCGGTAAGGAAGACATCAGAGCACTTGCGCTCCAAGCCAGTTTGCCAAACTGGGATAAGCCCGCGCAACCGTGCCTATCGTCGCGCATACCCTACGGGACACACGTAACCACCGACGCACTCCGGATGATATCCCAGGCCGAGAAACACCTTCGGGATTTGGGATTTACAGAGTGTAGAGTGCGACATTACGGAGAAACGGCCCGCGTGGAAATCCCGCTCGACATGGTACCGGTCTACGCCTCATCCTCGATGCGAAGCCGGGCCGATGCTGGCATCATTGCCGCGGGATACCAACACGTCGAACTCGATCCCAAAGGACTAAGATCGGGCAACCTGAACAAAGCACTAAAATCGAACAGGTAATTCTCCTCGCGATTCACTGCATCGCTGATTATCACCGAGACTTCGGGCCGAATCATGCCACGTATCGCATACCTAGATTTCATCGGGGGTGTCAGCGGAGACATGCTGCTTGCAGCCATGCTCGATGTTGGTCTGGACAGGGCGGAACTGGAACGCGAACTCAGCAGAATCGTGCCGGAACCGTTCGAACTGAGCACCAGCAAAACTACGCGCGGCGCCGTATCCGCTACCCATGTTGATGTCATCTTGGTAGACGAATCAGTTCAACAACTGAGATGGCACGACTTCTACAGATACATAGACGAAAGCGACCTGCCCGAAACGGATCGGACGAAAATTGGCGCTATCTTCAACTGTCTGCGGCGAGCTGAGGGAGAAGCACATCACGAACCAACCGGCACAACGCACCTACACGAACTGGGAACTCTCGACACGTTGATCGACATCGCTGGTGCGGTTGTAGGCATGAGGTTGCTCGGCATCGAATGTCTACACGCATCGCCGTTGCCAGCATCAATCGGGATGTCATCGAGCAGCCATGGAAAAGGTGCCTCAATCGCACCTGCTACTTTTTCGATCATCAAAAATGCACGCCTCCCGATTAACGTGTCTGCCGCACATCCGCCGAAAGGGGAATGCGTAACACCTACAGGCGCGGCCATCGTCGCAACATCGGCGACTTTCAAAGCCGCTAACATGACGATTGACGCCGTTGGTTACGGTGCCGGGACGAGAAACGTTGATACCCCTCCAAACGTTGTTGGCCTATGGCTTGGCCGATCAGCAACCGAACCATCGCCTCTGCAACGAACCGCAGCAAACGTCGGCGTCAAATCCCAGACGGACGTCGTTTTAATCGAGGTCAATCTTGATGACATGACTGGCGAAGAACTAGGCCACGTCATGGCGACTCTCTTTGAAGCCGGCGCGCTCGACGTCTGGACGTCACCGATCCAAATGAAAAAATCGCGCCCTGCAGTCATCCTCTCCGCGATCGCCAAACAATCTGATTTGGACACCGTTGCATCAACTTTTTTTGCCCAAACTTCTACTCTCGGAGTCCGACTGCGCGGACTTGAACGGCTGGTCGCTGAAAGGGAGATCATCACCGTTGCAACGGAATATGGCGACGTGCGCGTTAAGCTGAGAAAGGTCGCCGGAGTCGTCACTCAAATCGCCCCGGAATATGACGACTGTGCAACATCGGCGACAAATCACAGCGTTCCTCTCCGCCGGGTAACGGACGCCGCAAAAGAAGCCGCGGCTCGATACATTGACGATTAAACCCATCAGGTTATCCGATAAGCCGCATACTTTCGAAAGTGCCTCAGGCGACATTCGTTTGGGTCAGCGGATCTGTATTTATGGCAGAGGAGGTAAGACTTCGCTGAGCCGCGCTCTCGGCCGCCTGACACATCTTCAAGTTATCGAACTAGACGCCATATTTTGGTTGCCAAATTGGGTCGAAAGATCCCCGGATGAGATGCTGCAAATCGTCATAGATCAAATCGAAGGGGCGGAAAAAGGTTGGATCATTGATGGAAACTACAGCAAAATCCGTCCCTACATTTTGCCGATGGCGGATACCGTCATCTGGCTCAACCTGCCGCGTTGGGCTACGACACTCAGAGTCGCAAAACGCACCATAAAGAACGTCATAAACAAGACCCGTATCTGTGGCGACAACTACGAATCGTTGAAGTCTGCGCTCTTGCCGAGTTCCATCATCTGGTACAACGCTTTCGGCGGAAAGAAATCGCAGACGCGCATCGCTAAGGCGCTTCGAAACTCGGAACTCGATGCGACCATCTATGAGATTAGGTCCTACCGCCAATTGCGTGAGTTCTACAACAACTGCGGTCTAGATCAGAACGCCTACCTGACTTGAACCAGAACTAGCCAGTTGACGCGTAACGGTATTGAACCGAAATATGAGGGCATTTAATATCGGAAGGTGAGGTTCAACGGCCTTGTCTACCCTGATGCCCCAGTGGCGCAATGGCAGCGCAGCCGATTTGTAATTGGCAGGTTGGCGGGTTCGAATCCCCCCTGGGGCTCCATCTTCCACGGCTCAAAAAACTCTCGGGGAATCGTCAAACAACGTTTACGAATCTCGTAACTTGATCAGTTGAAAACCTCAATTATGTTAGGATGAAGGGTTGTGCAGGGATTGGGGAGCGGTCAAACCCAGCAGACTGTAAATCTGCCGCCTTGTGCTTCGTAGGTTCGAATCCTACTCCCTGCACCAGACAGGTGACACGGAAAGCATTCGAACCGAGAGGTACCGAGCCCACATAGCTCAGTGGTAGAGCACATTCTTGGTAAGAATGAGGTCCCGAGTTCAAGTCTCGGTGTGGGCTCCACAACGCGGGAACCTTGATCGAGACCCTCCTGCAAAGTCGCTAAATGGCGAAAAGTAACACATTAGGACCCTTAAGGAAAGGGCACAGGCAAAGAGGAAAATGGCGAAGCAAGTTTTTGACCGGACCAAGCCGCACGTAAACGTCGGCACCATCGGGCATGTTGACCACGGAAAGACCACTCTAACCGCGGCTATCACCCAAGTTTTGGCCAATAACCCGGAATTGAACGTTACGGCCAAGGACTTTGATGATATTGACAACGCTCCCGAAGAGCGGGAACGCGGCGTGACCATCGCTACCACCCATACCGAGTACGAGACTGTGAATCGTCACTACGCTCACGTTGACTGCCCCGGCCACGCAGACTACATCAAGAACATGATCACTGGTGCCGCTCAGATGGACGGCGCTATCCTCGTTGTCTCCGCGGCTGACGGTCCCATGCCTCAGACCCGCGAACACATCCTTCTCGCACGCCAGGTGAACGTGCCGGCGTTGGTTGTGGCACTCAATAAATGCGACATGATGGACGACGAAGAGCTGCTCGAGCTGGTAGAACTAGAAGTCCGCGAGCTTCTCTCGTCCTACGACTTTCCAGGAGACGACATCCCCGTCGTGCAAGTCAGTGCAATCGAGGCCCTCGAAAACCCCACCGACACTGAGAACCGCTGGGTCAAGCAGATCTACGAATTGATGGAAGCCGTCGACGACTACATCCCGATCCCGGAGCGCCCCGTAGACCTACCCTTCATTATGCCAATCGAAGATGTCTTCGGCATCAAGGGCCGCGGCACCGTCGTGACTGGCAGGATCGAGCGCGGCAAGGTCGCCGTCGGCGAATCGGTCGAGATCGTCGGGTTCGGCAAGACGCAAAACACGGTCGTTACCGGCGTTGAGATGTTCCAGAAAACCCTTGATGAAGGCATCACCGGCGATGCTGTGGGATGTCTCCTACGCGGTATTGACCGCGACGAGGTTTCTCGCGGTGCAGTCCTCGCACGGCCCGGAACCATCACCCCTTACACCAAGGGCAAGGCTCAGGTTTACGTCCTCACTGCCGAAGAAGGCGGACGACGGACCCCGTTCTTCTCAGGTTACAAGCCGCAGTTCTATATCCGAACCACCGACGTAACCGGCGAAATCCAATTGCCAGACGGCATCGAGATGGTCATGCCCGGCGACAACACCGAGATGGAGATCCAGCTCATCTACCCGGTGGCGCTCGAAGAGAACCTCCGCTTCGCCATCCGTGAAGGTGGCCGAACCGTCGGATCTGGTGTCTTCACCGAGGTCACCAACTAACTGACGAAAGTATCCTCATCTAAGGTTGCCATGGCAAACGCCTTGGCGATCATGGACGATTTCTACCATACGAATTGCCGATCTCACAGACAGAGTAGCCCCACTAGGAACATCTGAAATGGCAAAGAGAAACGCAGTCAGAACGCTGGTGCAACTCACCTGTGAGTGCGGATCGCACACGTATCATACAGAGAAAAACAGGCGCAACACACCGGATCGAATCACACTGCGAAAATACTGCCCGGCGCCGGCGTGTCGCACGCACAAACAATACCGCGAGCGACGCCGCTGACCAGCCTTGTAGATCAGAGACCCTATGGCACAGAACCGAGCCAGACCCGATATCCGATTGGCGCCATCTAGACGCTTCTCGATCTTCGGATTCTTCGGCGAAGTTTTCGGCGAACTCCGAAAGGTCACTTGGCCGTCGCGGGAAGAAGCGACCCGACTTTGGTTGCTCGTCATCGCTCTCGCAGCCGTCATGGGGATATTCCTTGGCTTCTTCGACTGGGTTTTCGCCCGTGTCTTCTCTTTGCTGGCAGGGACATAAATGTTGACTACTTCAACTCGCATCATTCCGAATACGGCGCGGTGGTATGTCGTCCACACCTACTCCGGCCGTGAGGACCGCACTTGCGAAAACCTCAAGCAACGCATCGTCTCGATGGACTTCGAAGACCAGATCTTCGACGCTGTCGTGCCGAAGCAGACCGTGGTGCAGATGACTGACGGCGAAACCAAGCAAGTCCAGAAGACCATGTACCCCGGCTACCTGCTCGTCCACATGGTCATGAACGATGACAGTTGGTACGTTGTACGAAACACGCCGGGAGTGACCAACTTCATCTCCGTCGAAGAAGGCGTCGAAGGTAGGGCAAAGCCCACCCCACTGACCGACGAAGAAGCCCAACACATGATCCAAGGCCCTGCCAGCGACAGCCCGCAGATCAACTTCGGCTTTGAGCGCGGCGATGTCGTGATGATTAAGGACGGCCCATTCGCCGAATTCAGCGGAACCGTAGACGAAGTAATGGGACACCGTGGCACATTGCGCGTCACCGTTTCATTCTTCGGGCAAGACACACCAGTCGAACTGCCGTTCCTATCGGTCGAAAAGGCGTAGATCGTCGATCCTGAAAACGCAGTTCCAAAACTCAGTCCGATCCCAACACTGGAAGTAGATCGAAGTGGCAAGGAAAGTCGTCGCAAAATTGAACCTCCAACTCGCTGCTGGCGAAGCCACTCCGGCTCCGCCTGTAGGACCCGCGTTGGGCCAGCATGGCATCAACATTCCGCTCTTCATCAAAGAGTTCAACGAGCGATCATCCTCACAAAGGGGTATGGTCGTCCGGGCCGCAATCGATGTCTTCGCCGACCGGTCGTTCACCTTCGTCGTCAAGTCGCCTCCCGCGTCGGCTCTGCTCAAACAGGCCGCTGGAATTCAAGGCGGTTCTCAAACCCCGGGAACCGTCGTTGCTGGAAGTATCTCTCGCGACCAGTTAAGACAGATCGCCGAGACAAAGATAGAAGAGCTCAACGCAAACGATGTGGATGCCGCCATGAATGTCATCGAAGGCACCGCCCGCAGTATGGGCATCCTAGTCGCCGATTAGATCAACCTCTCCACACAGATACCAACCCGTAACTTATCTGACATGACAACCCAGAAACACAGCAAACGTTACCGCGAGGCAGTCGCTAGTGCTCCCAAAGAGGCCCTCAACGCCGATGAGGCCGTCAAGCTGACCCGAGAGTCCGCAACCGCCAAGTTCGACGAGAGCATCGAGGTTCACCTCGCCACCAATGCCGATCCGCGTCACGCTGACCAGCAACTACGGGAAGTCGTCTCCCTCCCTCATTCCCTCGGCGACGTCGTCAGAGTACTTGTATTCGCAGAAGGCGAAGCCGCGAGAATCGCCACCGATGCCGGCGCAGACTACATCGTCGACGACGACATGTTGGATCGGATCCAGGGCGGGTGGACCGACTGGGAAGTTTCGCTCGCAACACCTGACCAGATGCCCAAGGTCGGACGACTTGGACGCATCCTTGGGCCTCGTGGTCTCATGCCTAACCCCCGCAATAACACCGTCGTTCAACCCGATCAGATACCATCCGCCATCAACAGCGCTCGGCAGGGCAGGCTCGAGATCCGCATGGATCGCCACGCCAATCTACACGCCCGTATCGGAAGACGTTCCTTCTCCGATGACCAACTCCTCAACAACCTCGCCGCAGTATACGAGACCATCTCGCGAGCCAAACCCGAAGGAGTCAAAGGACAGTTCGTAAAAGCTGCAACACTATGCTCGACAATGGGCCCTGGCTTCAAAGTTAACCTCCCAAGTCTGGAGAGTCTCACCGTCAGCGATTAAAATTGTTAGAAGCCACCAACAACGACATCAAGGGTTTCCCCCGCAAATGGGGAAATGTCTGAAGGACAAAAGGCGTAAAACCCCGGAAACAACCAAACCGCAAAACAATCAACAGCTAGCTGCAGACAGCGGGTGCTCTGTAACAAGAGCCAATGACACTCAAGGTCGCCCGCCGAGGCTGAATTGAATACGGCGATAACAAACGCCGTAACCAAATCTCCAGACCGCCTCGAGGCGCGCTGCACAGCCAATGCACCAAGTAGCCGCTCCGAGGCTTTTTTCGTAAAAACCACTATCCCCTAATGCCATAAAAACCCCGGTTCAGACTCATGCCATCCCAACGAAACCAACAGATCCTGCAGAACGTCCTGGAACGCCTACAGGATAAACCTCTCATCGTCACAGCACGCTACTCCAACGTCGACGCGTCTCAGATGAACGACCTCCGACGCAACATAAACGACGGCGGCGGAAATATGTTCATAGCCAAGAACAACCTCGTCAAAATCGCCGCCGACCAGCTCGGAATCTCCAACATAGACACCATCATCGACGGCCCAACCGCCTACATCGTCACCTCTGATGACGTAGCTGGCATGGTCAAAGCTCTCACTCAGTCGATTAAGGACCAGAGTATCAACATTCAGATCCTTGGCGGCATCATGGAACAGGAACTTATTGATGCCGCACGCGTCGAACAGATCGCAGATCTCCCATCGCGTGACCAACTCATCGGAATGCTGGCATCCGCTCTCAACGGACCCCTGACATCGTTCGCCCGCGTCCTAAACGCACCAGTACAAAACCTCGCCAGCACCCTAGAACAAATCGCCGAACAACGCCGCACAGCCGAAGAAGCATAACCAACCCGCCCCTCAGTTCCCCTGTTAACGAAGGAAATGTCCGAAGGACAAAGAGGGCTTACCAAACACCAGCCAAAAAAACTCCAGAGGAGGAGATAAATGACACTCACAAAAGAAGAGTTCATAAACGAGATCAAGTCGATGTCCGTACTCGACCTCGCCGACATCGTTAAGGCGATCGAGGAAGAATTCGGCGTCTCCGCCGCGCCCATGCCCGTCGCCATGGCACCCGGCGCTGTAGCCGTAGCCGAAGCTGAGGCCGAAGAAGAGCAGACCGAGTTCGACGTCAAAATCACCGACATCGGCGCAAAGAAGATCAACGTCATCAAGGCCGTCCGCGAAGTCACTCCTCTCGGACTCAAGGAAGCCAAAGACCTCGTCGAGTCCGCTCCCGTCCTCGTCCTCGAACAGTCTTCAAAAGAAGCAGCCGAAGAGGCCAAAGAGAAACTCGAAGCCGCTGGCGCATCCATCGAACTCGTTTGATCTGACTCACCGTCAGACCTCAACGCCTAACAAGGTCAGGCACCATCGCCGTAGCTACCGATCAGTCGGGGCGACGGTAACCACCTGCGTTGAGCCGATCCCGTATATCGTTACATTAAGCGTCGAACCGCAAAACCACTCTCGATAACTACGTAGCATCGGCGAACAGGATAGACGCTCACCCATTCCGCGAACACAGCCGAGCGCAGCAACAATGACTACCAAAAAAGCCAGCCCTCGCTCATCCTCTAAAGCGAAGGTCGAAGAAAATAATTCCGAAGAGGAAGAAGAACTCACTCCCTGCCAGCTCGAAGGCTCCAACTGCCACTGGAAAATCGAGGCCCCCAACGGTCCCGAGTCAACTGGAACGTGCCGGAAATGCGGAACCAAAAGACAGTTCCGAAATTCGTTTGAATACTCGTCATGGTACGGCGCTAAAGCCGCCGGAGGAAGAGGCCGAGGCAGACCCCGCAGGAATACCTAGCCCGAGCCTCATCTTTGCGCGAGCCTGATCACATGCGGTTCGCTACATCGGTTCAAATGCATCTTTAGTCTTGACCTGATGCTTCAAACACCGTCAATCCCTCGGTCATTGTAACCCGCGTCACTCTTACCGCCACGCGGGCAATGTTTTGATCCGTATCTTCTCGGATCCCGGCGTTACTAATCGGTCGCGGAATGGTTTCATCGTGCATCAGCATCTTTTACGACTAGCGTATAAGTTAATGAAGTACGACTTCACAACATCAAAACACGCGACTGATCGCAGTCGCTCAGCGTGCGGATGCGAAACAGTCTGGTTTTCCATGCACTATAGTTGTGCCGTTTCGTCAAAGTGCAACAAGCTTTATCGTCGCGGTGGTCATCGCGGTTCCTCTCTCGATTATGATCTTGACAGCATCTCAACTGCGCCACAGCACGAACGATGGAGAGATTTCGGCTTCTACGCATTACAACGTTGAACATGTTGAACCAGTTGCACCGGGATTTATTCATCCCGGAGAGTCCTCCACCAACGTCCTAGGGCCGGAGACAAGCGATGTCTCAGATTTCGACATCAGAATCATCGCTTCGCGTTCCGACGGTGACACCCACACCGGACACTGGACAATCGTGTTGACTAACAAAGGAGACACCGATGCCACACTCGCAGTCTCCGCCGTATCAAGCATAGGCACTACTATCACTGAAACCTCGGAACTCTGTTCCGCTACCAGCACGGGTTGGAACTGTGATGTCCCTGCCAACAGCGCAATCACCATCACGCTAAGCACCTCTCTCGCCCACATCTGCGGCAACAACCGTGTGTTTCTCAACGTCAGTGCCACCATCAACGGTCAGCAGGTGCCATCCTCACGTTCTAGGTACGGCCGAAGTTATCGGGAACTCATATGTCCCAAAATAACCCTCTCCAACGCCTCCTACAACACCGACACGTCAACCGCATCTTGGACCGTAACCGTTCAGAAACGCCTGCTCGAAGTAGATCCTGGCATCAACATCGCGTTCAACGGCGCAACATCATTTGGAACGATGCCCAAAGGTTGCACATCCTCGGACGCCAGCGTCAACTGCAAAGTTTCCACCTTCCCAGACGACAAAGTTGACAAGGACCGCAATCCGTTCGTGAGTTTCACAGCCACGCGTACGATCGGAAGAGGTTGCGCCGACATGACCCACACCATCTCGGCGACCGCGAATTTCGTCGATGACAACGCAAATGTCCCCGTAACACCGGAAGCGGGCCTCTTATTGAACATCCCGGCTATCGATCCATGTATCGCGCGCATCGCGGTCGATCCTGCAAGTCTGACGGCAACGACTGGCTCCACTACCAAGATCGTTTTGTCGATCTTTGACAGTTCCGACTCTAAACTGACGGAGATACCCGCTTCTGCTGAGATCAATTGGGCCGCAACGCACGGAAACGTGACCGACACCGCGGGTGGGACAGCATCATATTCCGCTCCCTCCGCCGTCGGCGATGGCACCGATGAAATCACAGCGACGGTGCGCTATGCCGGCAACACGTTCACCGCCACCATCGCCGTTACCCTCATCGCATCTGTCGCCAGCCCCACACCAACGCCTACATTCACACCTTCGCCGACGCCCACACCAACTGCGACTCCGACACCCACTCCGACCGCGACGCCTACGTTCACACCTTCGCCGACGCCCACACCAACTGCGACTCCGACACCCACTCCGACCGCGACGCCTACGTTCACGCCTTCGCCGACACCCACACCAACTGCGACGCCGACTCACACCCCTACTGCGACGTCGACGTTCACGCCATCGCCGACACCCACGCCAACCGCGACGCCGACTCACACCCCTACTGCGACATCGACGTTCACACCTTCGCCGACATCGACTCACACGTCAACGCCCACCCCTACCAATACACCCACCCTGACACCGACACCGGAACCAATCGAGTTGGATATCCAGTTCGCAAGCTTGACGAATGATGGGGCAACGATTAACTGGGTATTGAACAGTCCTCAATCATCTACTCCTTTGGGTTACGACATCAGTTGGTCTCCTTCTACAGAGAACGCCCCAGAAATGCCGGTCAGATTGGAGCCGAAGGTCAACAGCTATACCATTTCGAATGTAGAAGCCGACATACGTTACGAGATCGAGCTAACGGCGGTCTTCGAATACCGCCAACAAACCGAACAGATCGCGTTGAAGTTCCAAACTCCTCGCGCGCCTAAAGCTAAAGTAACGGCGATAACCGATGACAATGCCAAACTTGAATGGGACGGTCCGACCGTCGATACCGGAATGCTACGGCGACCAGTAAACGGATACGAAATCTCGTGGCAGGAAAAGGCACCAGGTACCACCGCAAATCGCCAGCAGTTAGCGGCGGACGTTAGGGCTTTCGAACTTGTCGGTCTAAAGCCTGATTCCACTTATGAGATATCGTTGTGGGCTTTCAACGGTCTCGGTGATGGGGAGCAGTTCGGGACAGAGTTCACTACAAAACGATCTGAGTCGACGCCGACCCCGACTCCAACACCAACTCCCACAGCGACCTATACGCTGACACCCACTTCTACTCCGACATATACATCTACACCTACTTCTACCGTCGCACCTGGTGATCTGACCGTCCGTTTCGAGAGCCTGACAACCAAAGGCGCAACCATCAGTTGGACTTTCGCACAACCGCTAAATGACGAACCGACCGGGTACGAAGTGAGCTGGTTAGCGTTAGACCAATCTAGTATGCCAGTCAATGAAGTTAAGCTAGATATGCTGGCAATGCTCGGCCCCATGGTCGAGAGTTTCACGATACCCGATATCGGAGCCGGGTGTCGATACAAGGTCGAACTCGCGGCGATTTTCGATGACTTTAGCCGATTAACCGCACAAACCGAATTCGTAGCGGATATGCCCATCCCCCCACGGTTACACAAGGGGTTGATAACCAGCACCAGCGTCGAACTCCGCTGGGTACAACCAATACCCTCGAGTCCTACACTTACACGCCTTGTCGATTTCTTCAACCTCAATTGGAAAGAATCTACGCCCGGAGCCGAAACCTTCTCAATAATCTTGAATTCGGATGCGAGAAGCTTCGACGTCCAAGGATTGTCGCCTGCGACTACATACGAATTTACGTTAGTAGCGACCAACGCACTCGGTAGCGTGGATGAGTCCGTATTTGCAACCACCGAAAAGCCTTCTATTGTCTCAACGCCCACACCTTCGCCCACCGTCACTCCGACCGCAACTCCGACTGAAACGCCGACACCTACTGTCACTGCGACCATTTTCACTCCCTCTACATCGAGGTCAACAACCGCCAGATCCCGCTCATCGCGTGATACAGATCCAGACCCGCCCGAAGACCTGTACGCGGGCCTAGGGCGCGAAGGGATTCTGCTGCATTGGGACAACCCCGAATGGGACGGAGGCTCAGAAATCCTTGCGTACGCTATTGACTGGCATCCCGACCCTCCAAAATTCCCGATTTTAGTTTCTGGCGATACAAGATCAATGCAGATATACGGGTTAAGCGCAGGGATAAATTACCGGATGCGCGTGAAAGCGTTGAACCGAAAGGACGACAGCCTGCCGGCGACCGACCGCATAAATCTGACCGACACCTTGATCAGACGTAGAGGTAGTGGCCCATTGATCGGTTCAATCGCGTACGACCGCGCAACGGTGTTGGAAAACAGTACTGAACTACCGGGATTCGCGATTCACGCCAGTTCCGTTTCAATGTTCTGGGGTGACCAAATGATCGTCAATGCAGCTAGGCGACCTTCGATAGATCAAGATGATATGAACACTGGAATCTCGGATGCCAGTTACGAATCCGACGTATTCGACCTGATCGCGGCAGTAAAGTCTCGTCGGTCGCGCTTCGACGAATCAGCTAATTTCTATCCGTTCGTAACCCCGCTACGATTCTGTATCACACCACATCGCCCGTTCGACCTGTCAAGGGGATCCTACTCAATCGCCATCGTTGACCACAGATCGGGACTAAGACTCTTGGACAGCACACCAATCGAGGAGAATGGTGCCATAAAAATATGCGCCGATATCTGGGATATTCCCATCAACGCGACTGTTTCTTTCGTTCTTGTTGCAACCGATTCGCTAGAGGAACGTCCAACATCATCCGTTAGTAGAGAGCTCCAATCGAAGGCAAATGCGGCGATCGCATTGCTCATGTTCCTAGTCGGCCCGGCGTTGGTGCTGGGCGGTATAAACGCTTTGAGCTTGGGCGCGCAAACGCGGCCGTCAATCGCACAACACCCGAGGCGGAGGATTCAACACCGGGTGAATCGCCAATAGCTTGCTCGGACGGCTCGAAGGGTTGTTCGTCGCATGGCGAATCGTCGGCTCACACAAAAACACGTCACCCGCCGGCAACGGCACCCCCTCATCCTCCCCATACACCGCCGTCATCTCACCCTCGATGCAAAACATCGTCTCCTCATGCGCCGGATGGTAATGGTTCGGAGTGTGACACCCCGGCGAAAAACTCAACTCCGAAAAATAACTGCTCGTCGCACCGCGGCTGTCATCAACCATGTCCACACGCATCACCCCAGGAGCAAACTCGAACGCCTCATACTCAGCCCGGATCAACACGTTCCCCCCCGGCGACCCATCCGACACCTCCGGCAACGCCATCTCCTCACGCACCACCGAAGCATCCGGACTCATCGTCACGATCCGTGCCGCCTCGCTCCCAACATTCTCGACCGACATCGCCACCCCTTTCGCCACCAGCACACAATCTCCCGATGTCAACGAATATCGCTTATCACCCTCAACAAACGAGACGTCACCCGAATAGATGAACCAAGACTCCTCATGTGACATATTCGCCTGATAAGGCGTCGATCCGCCGGGTTGCAACGCAATCTCGAGCACCGTCATCATCTGCGATCCCGTCGAAGCATCCGACATCACCCGAATCTCAACATCCGCACAAGGCGATTCAACAACCTGCGCATCCCGCCGATTGATACCCATCTCAAAGGCTCCTTTCAAGCTCCCATTGCGAATTCGACACCAACAATCCTAACCGCCACACGCACGGTTCCCCGATCGGCGGGGGAAATGTCCGAAGGACAAAGGGGGATCACCCCCTCAAATGCTCCGTTGAATTCAACAAATCCAAGCCGAAACTAGGCTCACCATTAACCGTCTCCCGCGAAACTATCGTGATCCCCGTATTCATCGTCGCAAAATGCCTGAAAGAATTCACATGCACACCCAGAAACACCGACAGCAAAGCGCGGATTGTCCCACCGTGCGTTACCAAGCACGTATCCCCATCAAACTCCAATATCCCCGACTCCGCCACAAATCCGCCGGCCCTCGCCACCAGATCCAGCCAAGATTCACCTTCTGGCGCACGACCATACCCGCGGTCCCAAGACCCCACCACTTCTGGAAACCGCTTTTCGATATCCGCGATCAACATCCCCCCAAACAGCCCAGTGTTAATCTCCCGCAACCTAGCATCCGTCGAATACTCCACACCCAGCGCATCAGCTGTCATCGTGCACCTAGTTAGATCACTCGAAATCACTCGGCTGAACTCGTAATGCGACCGTACATACTCGCCCAACAACGCTGCCTGTCGCATACCCGTCTCATTCAACGGAGGATCCAACCAACCCTGAGATCTTCGCTCAGCATTCCAAGCCGTCTCGCCATGCCGGATCATTACTATCCTGCTCATCTCGTACCAACTCTCATTTCAGACTCCACCTTTCTTGAGGTCAGGCCGCACTCGATGGTAGTTTCTCGTGTCGATAATCCTCCTAGCGATACCCAGGTCATCCAATGTATCGACATCAAAGAGACTCAGCGACCGCGGATCAATCCGCTCAACTTCGTCCTCCGTCATTATCTCGATCGGATGGCTCCCTTCTCCCAACACCCGGTGCAGCAACACCGTCGGCGAACGCATGCCTCCTGCCAACGCATCTGCCGTCAGCTCCCGCCACAAACCAACGGGATACACGGCGTGAAGCGGGTTTAAACGATCACTTCGTCTCACGACTACCGCCGAACTCCGCACTTCGCCGCCAAGCCCCGCGATCCGTGTCATCTCAATGATCAACCCCCGAGAAAGAAATGGATAGTCGGCACCCACGACGAATGCCAACGGTGTATGGGCGGCAGCCAGCCCTGCCGAAATCGCCGACAACGGACCCTCAGCATCCTCGACATCCGTCACCACATGCATCCCTAAAGCGATTCCCAGATCTGGAACATCATCCTCCTGCCCCGGCCGCACGACCAGGATCAGTTCGCTGCACAAGGACTTCAATGTGTCTGCCACGCGCGCCAGCAAGAGTTTACCGCCTAGCGCGATCAACGGCTTCGGAAGCGTCATCCCCAACCGTTCCGATCGCCCACCAGCAATCACAATTGCCGTCAAAGATGCAGGACTAAACATCCGGCCAACCCCGATGGTCACCCGAAGACAAATCCTTCAAAGCACTAACTCCACATCCCCGTGGAACTTCGACCAAGCAAACCAAAACCCGAGCCGGCTGTTCAACATGCGCAACCGTGTTCCGACAAGCTCCCCCTTGACACACTCACCTTTGACTGCGTGCCACAGACTGCCCGTCTCTTCATCTTTGAGCAGCCAAGGCTTATACTCCGAGTGCGGCATCGCATCGTCTCCGACTTCATCTTTTCGATCCCTCTCGACGACTCGGTTGGGGCGGAACGGATTCTTCGACTCCCCCACGAACGTCAGCTTGCGACCATCCACAGTCCGCTCAAACGCCAGATAAGATGCCGATGACCTTTCGTTCAAAACCACAACGGGCACGTCATCGATTTCAACATTCAACAAAGGCTCTTGCTGCATCATGTGCGCCGAGAACAGCCTCAGCGCGATCAGTGCCGATTCACTCGTAACGCCGATCACAACATCCTTGTCTGGCAGCCGCTTGTCCCGAGACGGTTGAGTGAACAGTCCAGCGCGCGTTGACGCGTAATAACTCTCGAAGATATCCACGTCCGGCGTCTCATCCGGCGAAAGCATCTCCGTCTCTGGCCACGCGTTTGACCATGCCCCCCAAGTGGTGTTCACACATGGCAATTGCCTCAACTGATGACCCGCGTCGGGTCCCATGATCGCCTCGCCAGTGAACTGCAAGTACATGCTACCGTTTTCGGCCTCCAACAACGGACTGTTAAGCACCATCTGGTCTGTCGGAGCCAAGGTGAAAGCATTGCCATCAGGTCCTTCGCTCACGAACACCCTAGCCGCATACGTGATTGGCGACCAAGTAACCGACACCGGAATTTGACCGAACTCCTCGTTCGCCACCTCCCGCAACGCCATCGCCGACAGGGGGTACGCGATCGCGTCGCCATCAACCTCCAATCCGATCACCCTGTCGTCCCTCCCGAGATGCTCATTCCCTTCCTCTGCATCGAGATACGCGACATCGTCCCAAGCCTTGAACCGTACCCCTCCCTGTATCTTCCTGATCTTTTCAGGATACGACCTGTCAGAACCCGGCAAGAGAAGAGAAACTCGCTTAGAAAAATACCCGGCCCTGAACAAGAAATACAACGCGAACGCACCAAGCCACGCCGACCACACTATTGCCCACCAAACCCCATACACCTGAAGCACCAACGGATAGAGAACGATGACAACCCCGAAGAAAATCACTCCAGCGCGAACCTTCGGTTCCAATCTCACGAGCCGAAGATTGAACCACTCGACGACTCGCTTTACGGGATTCAGCAATGCGGACACTTCGGCTCATTCCAACTACGAACGGGACTAACAAGATTCTAGTCGGATATACTTCCATACCGATTCAATCTCACGCCAAACTCGACTTCGCGAACCACCAGAACAAGGACCCAGCAATGGCAGACCCATTGGCAATCGTTTCCGACAACCTCCTCGACCGCTACCGCAACATCTCCAACGCAACTGTCCTCGGACAACTCCTCCGACGCGGTTACGACAAGGTCTACATGTTAGGTGTCGAATCCCTCGCCAAGGGCCGGCGACTAGTCGGCAGGGCAGTGACACTCCAATACCTGCCATCCCGTCCCGATCTTGCAAACATCATCGCAACCGGCGAACACGGCGAAGGTTTCAACGAAACACCTCGTTGGCAGGCGCTCGAAACTCTTCGCAAAGGCGACGTGCTGGTCGCCGACGCTATGGGCATGTCCAAAACATCTACTGGCGGCGATGTCGTCTTCTCACGCATCCTCACTCAAGACGCCGCAGGCCTCGTAACCGACGGCGGTGTCCGCGATGGCCACAAAGTAATCCGATACGGCTACCCGGTCTTCGCTGGCGGAAGCACGCCCACGGTCGGTGAGCCCAACATCCTCCCGTACCAAGTCAACGTCCCCATCAAATGCGGCGGTATCTTGGTATGGCCCGGCGACCTCATCCTCGGTGACGACGATGGTGTAGTCGTTCTACCATCCCACCTCGCAGCCGAGATCGTCGACGAATGTGAACACCACGACGAGGTCGAACAAGCCGTCCTCGACTACACCCAGCGGAACCGCGTCTCCCCCAAACACTTCTATCCATTCAACCAAGACACCGAGCGCATCTACCAAGAGTGGAAGGCTCGACAAGAAGGCTAACAATCGGCGATCAACCCTTACTGCCGCAACATGAAAAGAATCCGAATCACCTCTAGCGACGTCTCCCTGACCGCGACCCTCAACGACTCCAACACCGCTAACCTCATCTGGGAAGCTCTACCCATCACTGGCCGCGTACAAACCTGGGGCGACGAGATCTACTTTCCGATACCGGTTTCAGCATCGAACGACGAAACCGCCGCCGAAGTCGTCGACAAAGGGGCCGTTGCCTATTGGCCACCCGGAAACGCCCTCTGCCTATTCTGGGGACCGACTCCTGCAAGTAGCGGAGACGAGATCCGCCCCGCCAGCACCGTCAACGTATGAGGGATGATCGACGGAGATCCGACGGAACTGGCACGCGCGCCTTACGGCGGCGAAATCCGAATCGAATCCGCCTAATCGCCAGTCAACCTATTCGTACCGCAGCGCTTCCGCCGGGTAGACCTGCGACGCTTGACGCGCGGGTATATAAGTAGTGATCAGCGCAGCGATCACGGTTATTGCGACGACCGCGAGAATCGAGCCCCAAGGGATGTCGAACGTCAAGCCTTGGTTGGCGCCCGAAATGTCATCTAGGAACGACCAAGAGATCAGCGCGCCAAGCCCCATCCCCAAGCCGGTACCAATCACGGTGATGAAGATCGATTCCATGATGAACTGAATCCGGATCATTCGAGCGCGATAACCGATGCAACGCATTATTGCAATCTGCATCCGCCGTTCATTGACGGCTCGCAGTGAGAGCACCCCGAGTGCAGCCACTCCGACGACGAGGCCGAGACCCATGAAGCCTTGGAACAATAAGCTGAACTGCTCGTTCTGGGCGACCGCGGTGCTAAGCTCATCTTCCGTACCGACGGCCAACATGCTGTTGTCCAAGAACACGGTTTGAAGGACTGATGCCACTCTCGTCGGATCAACGCCTTCAGCGAGATTCATGCGGTAAATAGTGAACGGCACAGGTTCATCGGATAGTTCAGAGAAAATCCGATGGTCCGTGTAAATGCCTTGGAAACCAGGCGCGGGACCGCCATCCGATTCGCCTTCCAAGCTTTCGGCAAGATCGTCAATTACCGCGATCACGGTACGCTTCACAGTCATCGACGCCTCTCCATCGGCTCCACTAACGATTTCAATCTCTTTAGCTTGGAATTCGTAACCGCTCTCACCGAAGTCGACATCTTCCAGTTTCATCAACCCTTCGGTGGGATCCGGGCCGATGACTTCGAAATCGATGGCGTGTTCGCTAGAAATAGCGACTAAGTTGGGATCTTCAGCCAACGCCTGCCAAACTGCTCGGGCTCGCTCATCTTCATCTGACAGGTCCGTGTTGTCTGGCAGGTAAGCGGCATCGGCCGCGGTTATCTTCAACTTGGTCGCACGGAAATACTCGGGTTCCGTCCCGCGCACCCGCAATTCTAAGAAGCGAGCCTCTTCGCCGTCCACTTGCCGCCCCGCCAACTCGATTTCCGACTGTCCGACGATCAGTTCGAAATCGCCCAATTCTAGATCCAGCGATGCACCGATGTCCGCTTCGATGTCCTCAATCGGAAGATCGTCGTCGATGTTTGCTCGCACGTCGAAACCGCCAGTGACGTTCTCAGGCGTCTGCAACAACCCGCTGAAGCTCTGGTTCAGTATCGAGAATGACATCAAGACGAAGATCACTAGCGCAAACATCGAAACCGTCAAGCCCGTTCGGAATCGATTGGCCACCGCATACGCAACCGCCGGCTTCATGATCGGACGCACGGCAGTGAACCGCCCGAGCGTCGCTTGGAGACCGCGAACGATAACGTCGGAGTTGTACATGATGATCCAAACAGAAGATGCGACCATGAAGAACCCTGCGAAGATGAACATCTCTACGTTGGCGTTCAGGTTCTCGGTTATGAAGTCCGTGTAACGCTGTGGGAGCGCCCACATTACTAGGATCAGCACACCCGCTACCGTGTAAGAGATCCGTGAAGCTATGGCTTCTCGCACTCCGACTCTGACCATAATTACGAGCGCGAGCATGGTGAATCCATACACCGCGACACTTGCGCCGATGTATGCCTGCCATGCGCTCTCGTTCAGGAAGCCAAGAGCGGTCAAAGCAACACCGATCAACGCGTACGGCCAGCCTTGTTTGAAGTAGGGTGCGAATATGCTGAAGAATGCCGCGATCAAGCCGATTACCCAGCCGATCACCAGCAGCGTGAACACCAGTTTGAGAATGGCTACGCCAACGTCCTCATGACGCCGCACCGCTTGGATCAATCCAACGAGCGCATATATGGGGCCAAATATCCAGAACACGAACTCCAAGATTCGCCGCAGGATGGGTTTAGTTGTAGAGGCGACAAATTCCTCTGGCAAGTTCCTGATCGCTACCACGATGTTCAACTTGCTGACGCGATACGCGGAAAAGATGACCGTCGCCAATGTGAGTATCAAGCCGATGGAGAACGCGGTCAACACCGAGTAACTGGTTACCGTGAACTGGATCGAGAAGGTCTCATCATCAGCCGTACCAAACGCGTTAGCCATAATCACCACTAAGATGCGGCTGACCGCAATACCAATCGCGGTTCCGACTGCAGCCGCCCCAATCGCGTAAGCCAATCCTTCGAAGGTGAACATCTGCACGAGGTGCCCACGCTTGGTGCCAACGGCGCGTGCGATCCCCATCTCCTGTTGCCGCTCAGAGGCGAGAAGCACGAATATCAGGAATATCAGCAGCAGTCCAACGATCACCGAGAACGACCCGAAGAAAGTGAAGAAGGTGAAGAAAAGGTTGCCGACTTGCTCTGCGATGCCTGTCAGGAATACCTTGTAATCCGAGACGGACAATCGCTCAAGTTGCCCGATTGCAAATGCCAGTTGAGGCAGCGCTTCTGACGCTACGCCCAGATCGGCATCGCCCAAGATCCCGAAGAAGAGACCTAAGAACGCGTCGCGAGCGAGTAGAACACGGAATCGCTCAGTCGGCTCGTCGCGCTCGAGTTCAGCAATGAACTCGTTGAGGTCCTCTTCTTGCCCAGAGCTGAGTTCATTGGTTCCGCTCTTGTCGTCGATGTACTTGCGAATCTCAGAGACGATGGTGTCTCTGAACGGCTTCATACCAGCGTGTAGCTCAGAAGCCAATTCAGCGTCGGTGAATTCCAACGACAGATCCTCAACGATGTCATCCGATTCGGTTTCGAGGTCATAGTTGTCGAGGTCCAACGAAATTTCAACCAACTCCGCGGTACCCGGGTCGTTTTCGTAGATCCGGTCGTACGACGATAGCGGCAACAGGACACGCATGTCATTGGCTGCCATGCCACCCTTTTGCATTACGGCTCGAAGACGGAAGTCTTGTCGCCCAGACGGCGTGACAATCGTCAAAACGTCGCCGGGCTGCGCTTCCAGCTTGTTACCCAAATTTTCATTGATCAGAACTTCGTCGTCAGCCAGCGATCCCAAATCAATCTCGTCCCCGTCGACCGAAGGCTTGAGTTCGAACGGCGATAGCCTGCTGTCGGCACCCGGCCCGCCTTGGGCTTGCGGTTTGAAGTTCCCTAATGCGCCGTTTACGTTATAGCCACGTACGACAGCGCGAGCCTCTGTCAGTCGGGTGCGTTGATTGAGAACCGGAGCAGTTTCGGTGCTGATCAGCATGATGCCATCAACGCGTGGATCGGAATACAGCTTGACGGCAATCTCTTCGATCTCTTCGGCCGTGATCTTTGGATCGTCCAACACCCCGAAAGCCGGTTTGCTGATTCTGATATCCGTGTCGCCGATGCCTTCCAAGACCGCGTTTCGGATGCTGCCTGTGATCGTGTCGCCGATCGCTAGAGATGCCGCTACGATCGTGGATGAGAGCATCAGACCAACGATGATTAAGATACTCTGAGTTCGACGACGCGGTATATTGCGCAACGAAAGCTTGATGAGGAATCGGTTGCGAATCGCAATGATGGCTATCGCCAATATCAGGATCAAAAGCGTCGCCGTGAGTCCACCGGCGATGTACTGCATCTGTAATCCGAATAACGTTTCCATAAATGGGACCTTGGTTTTTCTGAATGATCAGGCGATCGAAAACCTAGCTACCCGGCGCTCTCGCCTGTCCGTGCCGCCGGAAGGTCCGATTGTCGGATCGCGTCTTCGTGGCCGTAGTCAGTTATTTTCCCGTCGAACATGCGGATGGTTCGATCGGTCAACATCCCGACGTGCTGCGAGTGTGTGACGATGACGAACGTCTGACCCTGCTCGAGGTTGAGGCGTCGGAGCAGCTCCATAATCTCGTCTTCATTCGAGGAGTCGAGGTTGCCGGTGGGTTCGTCGGCCCAGACCAAGGCGGGATCGTTTGCCAGTGCCCTCGCGATGGTGACGCGTTGCTGCTGTCCGCCAGAGAGCTCAGACGGCGTGTGATCGGCGCGGTCAGCGAGCCCGACTAAGTCCAACTTCTCCATCGCGCGCTTGGCCGCTTCAGATTGTTTCACACCTGTCAAAACCAATGGGAGTTCGACGTTTTCTTGAGCGGTGAGAACTGGGAGAAGGTTGTAGGACTGGAATATGAATCCCATCATTCTGGCTCGGTATTCGCTGAGGTCGTTGTCCGACATCTCGGCGATGATGTTACCGGCGACTGTGATCTCCCCAGTTTCTACCGTGTCAAGACCTGAAAGGCAGTTGAGCAGGGTCGTTTTACCGGAGCCACTGGGTCCCATCACCGAAACCATTTCGCCTTTGTCGACGCTAATGTCTACCCCATCCAAAGCTCGTACTTCGACATCTCGCGTGCGATAGACCTTAGTAACGCCGGATGCTTCAATGATGGGTTGCGTTTCCACGAGATGGCTCCTTCTAGACGCCGCGCCAATTCCACATCGTCTGTATATCTGTGGGTTGCGCCAATGAGCGATACGAAACGGGGTTCGGTTCAGGTTTTATCGTGGATTTACCGAAGCCCCGCGCTGATCTCAAGTATAAATCTGGGTCGCCTGCCAAACGGTTGATCACAACTTGACCGCGCGACAGTTGAAGACTGGCCAGTGGAATGTGAAGTCGTCATCGCCCACGTTCTGAATGCCATACTCTTCCCTAGTGCTTTCGTCGGCATCGGCGAAATCTTGGTGAAGATCCTTGGCGACAGTGTCTGATGTGCCGGATCGTTTCACCCAGTCCCAGAATGTCATGTTGACCTGTGAAGCTTTTTCGTGGGTGATTTCGAAGCCCGCGTTACCAACGAGCCGTCGCCATTCGGATGGTGCAGGAGCATCGACATGTGAAGGATCGCGGATGGCTTCGACGCGTTGGTGCCACTGAGCTAGGTCAGGGGATTCAGAGGTGGTGGTGTCACAGAGCAGGAAGGTGCCGGATGGTTTGAGGACGCGGTGAACTTCGGCGAGGAACTTGGCGATGTCGGGGAAGTGGTGTGGAGCGGTGCGGCAGGTTACAAGATCGATAGATGCGTCGGGGTATGGAATGTTTTGAGCGTCGATGATTTCGAAGCGGATGTTTCCAATGTTGCGTTCTTGGGCGATCTGACGCGCTTGGATGATCATCCTCTCAGCTATGTCTGAGGCGACGACGGTTTCGCAGTACGGTGCGACGGTGAAGGCGGTGAAGCCGGGTCCGGTTGCGATGTCGAGGGCTAGTTTGTAGCGGTCAAGTGCGGCCCACTCGGTGAGGATGCGCAGGCTTTCGCTCGACCTGTGAGGAACACTGGTCGCGTAGTTTGCCGCTTGGCGGTTGAACTGCTCTTTGGGGTCGGTGGGACCGATGATCACGACAGGTGGTTCATCATGAATGCGACGGTGCGGTCCATTGAAGTTGCAGCGGCGTCTTCGTCGTAGACCTCTGGTCTGTCGTCGTTGCAGAAGGCGTGCTCCGTACCGTCGTAGACGAAGAACTCGTTTTCGACACCAGCGGCGGTGAGCCCGTCTCTCAGGCCCGGGACAGCGTCGGTGGCATCATCGTGTTCGGCGAAGTGTCCTTGTACGGGGCACTCGATAGATGCGGGGGCGGGGAGACCGGTGGGCAGCACACCGTAGAACGGAGCGGCGGCTTGGATCGCGCCCTTTGACGCGAGTAGTAGCGTCATCCCACCGCCCATACAGTATCCGAGGCATCCGACTTTGCTGGTGGAGTTGGCTTCGTGGGAACGGAGATATTCGGCCGCGCCGGTGAGTACTTTCGATGCGTGCGGAATCTCGAGCTCATGCATGAGGGTCATCGCGTGTTCCGGTTCACTAGCCGATTCGCCCTCGTAGAGATCGGGAGCGAGAGTGACGAAACCTCTTGCGGCATATCGATCAGCCATGTTTTTGATGTGCTGTACGAGTCCCCACCACTCTTGGATGACGAGCAGTCCTGGGCCGGACCCCGAAGGAGGGAGCGAGAGGTATCCCTTCGTCATCGTGCCATTGCTGGGGAATTTGATCATCGATCCTGCCATGTTTGGGTGCCTCCGAGGTCGGTATACAGTTCAGTCTGAATGTTTGCTGCTAGCTATGGTATCTGCGATGCCGTGTTTTGGTTTTGAGGTGTCGTGGTGGCGGAGCGAATGGGACATTGCTGGTTTGCTAGGCTTGGGTTGATCGGTTGTTTAGTTGATGGGAGGGATTTGAGGCGGTGCTTGTGACAGTTTTGTTTTTTGCTGGGGCGCGTGAACGCGTCGGGCTTGGGCGCGTCGAGGTTGAGTTGGGTGTTGGCGCGTGTTTGGGTGATGCTGTGGATGGTGCGATCAGTAAGAGTGGGCAGTATGTTGAGTTGCCGGCCGGGGTGATGTTGGCTCGGAACGGGGTTTATGTTGATCGGACGGAAGTGGTTGAGGAGGGGGATGAGATTGCGGTGATTCCTCCGGTGAGTGGTGGTGAAGATTGTGGTAGATCGGGGAGGGTGTGGGTTACTGGAGATGAGATTGATGCGGATGAGGTTGTGAGATCGGTAGGGTCGGATCGGGATGGAGCGGTTGTGGTTTTCCACGGGGTCACACGTGACCACAATGAAGATCGATCGGTGTTGTGGCTGGAGTACGAGGCGTATTCTCCGATGGCGGAGGACATGATGACGCAGATCATTGGCGAGATGCGAGACAAGTGGGAGATCGGAGATGTTGCGGTGTGCCACCGGACTGGTCGAGTCGACATTGGTCAAACGAGCATGGTGTTGGCGGTGAGCGCGGCGCATCGGCGTCCGGCGTTTGAGTCTGCGCTGTATTTCATTGATCGGTTGAAGGAGGTGGTGCCGATCTGGAAGAAGGAGTATTTCGAAGGCGGGGAGGTTTGGATAGGAGAGACGCCGGGGTAGTCTGAACCCCAGATTGCGCGAGAAGGTGGCGCGGGGTACCGTTGGCCCTCTTGCACGTGGGGGCGAGGAGTATGCCCTAACTTCCTAAGGGACGTGTTTTCGACGGAGGGCTAGGGGAAGGATTGCGGCGATGCTGCCGAGTAGGAGCAACGTGAGGAGCAGGCCCCAGGTTGGTTTGACGCCACCGGTGTCGGGCATGACGTCTGCGGTCTGAGGGGTTGGATCGGGCGTCGCGATCACGGGGTGAGGGCCGGATGTGGCGATAGCGACGATTATGGGCAAGGACGACAAGTTTCCGCAGCCGATGATTCCTTCGGGGTTGATCTTGACACTCGTCGAGAGGCCGGTCACTTCGCTTTGCCGATTGATCGTCACAACGACGACCCGGTTGATGCTCGCGCGTAGGTGGTCGGGCACCGGCATACACACGGAGATGGGTTCATCCAGGTCGTAGTCAGAGACCGTGTCGCCGCTGGAATCGACGACGCTGATGAAGCAGGCTATGCCGGCAAGCGTGTAGCGGTCCGAGCTTTCGCCGAGCTTTGAGGCATCGCCGATCGACTTGATCGAGATGCCGATGAACTCGCCGTCGTGGACAGCTCCGGGTCCCGCGGTGACCGAACACCCGTCGACTGTGATGTCTCCGCCGCCCTCTGGCGTGAAGACCTCGTAAACAACGCCGTCGGAATCGGTTACCGTGTCCGGTATGTTGCCGGTCGGATTGACTGGGGGCGCTTTCGTCTCGGGCGGTATGGTCGCCGGGGCCCTGACTCTGACATCGATTCGGGCGCTGCATCTGGCGATATGGTCCTCGTCGGATTCTCCTTCGCGCGCACCGAGACAGTAGCGCGGGCTCTCCAAAGTGATGTCGATGATGATCCTACCGGCATGGTCTGGAGCGGTGAAGTGAACGGTCCGGTCGTCGGGCAAGCCATTCCGCCATTCACGTCTTGTCACCGCTTCGTCGAACGATCCTCTACGGTTCGAGGACCATTCGAACTCGGGGCGTCGGTTGGCAGGATCCTTGTCGGCGAGGCTGTTGTCGAGAATGTCCTGCCTGCCGTAGACGTTGACCGCGAGGATGAACTCGTCGCGAGTGTTGACCACGACTGAGCGTACCGCCGGTTCGATACGAAGGATCAATGCGGCCGGTGGGATTGGTGCCGCCTGGACAGTTGCGACAGGTGGCGGTTGGACTGTTGCGGTGGGCGTCGGCGTCGGAGTGGGCACAAGTGTCAGCGTGGACGTCGGAGTGGATGTAGGTGTCGACGTTGCATCGGGGTCGCGTTGCGGCTGCGGTGCCTGGACAGTGATGACTGGAGAGAGGCCATACAGCGACCGTGGTGTACCTGGGCCTCTGCTGCCAGCGGTATTGAAGGGGTATTCTCCCTCAGTGGCTCCCCCGTGGGTGTGTCCGAATCGAACTTGCGGTTGACCAGCGTAATGAGATAAGCGTCTTGTTCCGTTGTCGTACGAACCGGTCCAGACCGTGTTCCTGCCGCGTCCGCCGCGTTGGTTTTTCGGAGTGCTGGAGTCCCAGCTACCATCGTAGAAGTCGGCGTAGTCGTCAGCGACCTTGTCGCCGCCGACCCAATAGATTGGTACACCCTCGCCGGAGGTGTAGCTATCGCCCGCGGGTGCAGTGCCACTGTTGTCCCGGGCGTGCACGGTTCGTGTGGATATCAGCGCTCGGAACTCATCGTTGAAGGTGGAGAAGCAACTGTTTTGCTTAGCCGCATTTTGGACGAAGCTATTGTAGGTCGATAAATCGGAGGACGTGGCAGCGGTTCTGTCGGAGGTGACGAAGAGCAGACGGAAGCTCTGGTTGGCGGTGAAGAGAGGGTTGTCGCTTGCATCCTTGGGGATGCAGTCCCAGTCCGCGGGTACTGTCTGCGCCTGCGCCTCCGCCAGTTCAGCGGTTAGGAGCCAAAGGAGTACCGCCGCCAGCACTGAAGCGCAGAGACTCACAGACAGAGGCAAGACGAACTTAGTCTTGGCGGTGCCAGTCAACGGCACGACGTTCCGGGACAGATGGAAGTGAGATACTGAACGTGTCGTCGCAGCGGATTACCTCCAGATCCAGTCTTTGATCACGAGTCGTAGCGCGAACAACACATAGAGAATTGATCCGCTACATAGCAGCGAATTTCGCACGACATATCGTTTTTACCATCGCAATCGATGTCAATATCGTGACAATTCGATCATTTTGCTGTGTCACGACGATGTCGCGCAGTTGGAGCGTGTGACCCGGCTCCTCACCGCCCTGCTGTTTCGCGCCGTCGCGGCTGTGCGGCGAACCAAATACCTGCGAATATCGCGACGATGCTCATCATCGCCATGAGCAGCAACGCCCCGCCGGGCGGCGCGGCACCTCCGGTGTCGGGCTCTGCAATCTCGTCGAGGTCCGGCGTAGGCGTCGGGAGATCGGCGGGCGAACCTGCCCGACCGACTGCGACCGTTGCCGGCAACTGGCTCAGATTGGCGCAGACCGACATGGAGGTCGAGCCTATGCGCATCCACGCGGCGTGAACCGTCAGCGAACCGGACGCGCCGGACGACACCACCGCGATGTCCGAGATGTTCGACCTCAGCTCCAGCGGCAGCGGAAGGCACACACTCAGCGGCGCTTGCAACGCGTAGCCGGATACCGGCGCACCGTCGGCGTCCACGGCCCTGACATCGTGCCAACGCCCTGCCAAGGTGTAACGGTGCGTCGTCATGCCGACGTTCGAGGCCGGTCCCGAAGCGTCTACACGCACGCCGACGATCTCGAGGTTCGGCACCACGCCCGGATCCGCGGATATCGTCACATCGCCGCCGTCGAAACTCCCGCCCTCCTCGGGCGTCAGAACCTCGTACTGACGACCCTCGGCGTCGACCAGCAACGAAGGAATCTCCCCTATCGGATTCTCCGGGGCCGGCCGCGCCTCAGGGATGGCCGAGGGACGTCGGACGGTGATGGTGAACTTCGCTGAACATCTCGCCGCTTCCTCATCGGCATCCTCGCCGCTCAGACACGCGCCGTCCGGCGTCTTCGCCGTCACGATGTGCGTGCCGGGGCCTGATGGAGCGGTGTAGGTGATGGTGTTGGGACGGTCCGCGGCTGTGAAACTACCACCCGCGCCTCCGTCGTCCCAGGCGAACACGTGTCCTTCGCCGAGTTCGTTGTCCAGAATGTCTTGCCGTCCGTAGATGTCGAAGCTCAGCTTCACGACATCGCCCTCGGAGACCGTCACGCCCCGGATCGCCGGCTCGATGCGGGAGATGCGGGAGATCGCGCCCGTTCCGCCAGACGCGAGATTCACCACTACCGGCACGAACACCGAGAAGCCACCGGTCGCGCCGCACACCGCTACGTTGCCCGTGCCCGGGTTGAAGCCCGCAGGCGGATCGACCGGTTCGAGGGCCGTCCAGCCCATGCCGTCATATCTGAGGAGCACCAGATCCGCATCCGCATTCGCCGCCGGAATTGCAAGACACACCACCGCCGGGACATCCGCATCTCTTTCCACCACTTCGCCGTTCTCGTTGCGGAGAACCAAGACGACCTCGACCGCGGCATCCTTGAAAACGCTGACGATTCTGGCTATTCTGGGATGCGGCGGGAGATATATGTCTTCCAGAATGTCCGGATCTCCGATCTTCCTCCACACCACACGAGACTCCGATAGATCGGAGTCGGACGGCAGCCCCGGGAACTGGATGAAGATGGGGACCCCGCCGATTCGGAACGTCCAGCCTCCGCTCAGGAAACGGACGGCAGAGAAGTCCAAACTTGTGAGACCCGTAAGCTCTTCCCAGCCCTCGTCGAACATGTTGCCTTCCAGACGCAAGTCGGTAAGCCATGTCAGATTGCTGAAGTTCGACGGGATTCTGCCGGTGAGACGGTTGTTCTGCAACCAGAGCACATGCAACACGAGATGACGTTCGCCAATCCAATCCGGAATCTGGCCTTCGAGACCGCTTTCGTGAAGATACAGGTACAACAGCGAACGGCTCTTGGTCTGGAGATTCACGGGGCCATCACTCGCGAACGTGTCCCAGCTGAGGTCGAGGTTGTTGCCGCCCAATCCAAGCCGGCCCAAGAAGGTCAGGCTATTCAGATTCGGAACGGCACCACTCAGCTGGTTGTTTTGGAGATACAGGGTTTGCAACCTCGTCAGACTGCCCAGTTCGGACGGGATCGAGCCCTCAAGACCGTTGTTGTTGAGTCTCAGTTCACTCAGGCTACTCAAGCTGCCCAGCGAGGGCGGAATCGAACCCGAAAGCTCGTTGTTGTCGAGATACAGATGTTGCAGAGTGCTCAGATTGCCCAACTCGGGCGGGATTGAACCCGTTAGCCGGTTGACGTTGAGACGCAGAATATAAAGATTCGTCAGACCGCCCAGCGAAGACGGAATCGAACCCGAAAGTTCGTTGTTGTTGAGATACAGATTGAACAGATTCGTCAGACCGCCCAGCGAAGACGGGATCGAACCCGAAAGTTCGTTGTTGTTGAGATACAGAAATTGCAGACTCGTCAGACTGCCCAGTTCGGACGGGATTTCACCCTCGAGCTCGTTGTCTTGGAGACGAAACCATTTCAGGTTCGTTAGATTGCCTAGTTCGGACGGGATCGGACCTGAAAGCTCGTTGTTGTCGAGAAGCAGTTGAACCAGGCTCGTCATACCGCCCAGTTCGGACGGTATCGAACCCGAGAGATCGTTGTTGTGGAGATACAGATATTCCAGATTGGCCAGGTCGCCGAGCGAGGACGGAATCGGACCCGATAGCCGGTTACCTTCGAGACGCAGCTCGGTGAGGTTCGTCAGATTGCCCAGCGAGGACGGAATCGGACCCGAAAGCCGGTTACCTTCGAGATACAGTATTGTCAGATTCCCCAAATTGCCCAGTTCGGACGGAATTCCCCTCTCAAGCTCGTTGTTTTTGAGACTAATCCAAGACAAGTTCGTCAGATTGCCGAGCGAGGACGGTATCGAACCCGAAAGATTGTTGTTGTGGAGAAGCAGATATTCCAGATTGGCCAGGTCGCCGAGCGAGGACGGTATCTCGCCCGAAAGATCGTTGTTTAGGAGATACAGCCCACTCAGGTTGGTGAGATTTCCGAGCGAGGAAGGTATCTCGCCCGAAAGATCGTTGAACCGGAGTTCTAGTCCCGTTAGGCTGATCATACGGCCCAATTCGGAAGGTATCTCGCCCGAAAGATCGTTGCTCCCGAGGTCGAGGAGCACCAGGCTGGTCAGACCGCCCAACTCGGAAGGTATCTCGCCCGTCAGATTGTTGCGGTTGAGTCTCAGATCAGTCAGGTTCGTCAGATTGCTCAGTTCGGACGGTATTTCTCCCTCAAGATCGTTTCTGGTGAGCTTCAATTCAGTCAGGTTAGACAGACCCCCAATCTCCGGTGGGATGGAGCCCGTCAGACCATTGTCTACGAGATTCAGCTGTGTAACGCGCCCGTCATCGTTCGTTACCACCCCGTGCCAGGAATTAAGTGCTTGATCGCTCTTCCAGTTCGTGTTATTGCTCCAGTTATCGCCATCCGTGGCGTCGTAGAAAATTTCGAGAATCTCTCTATCCGTCAGCGTTGGCGTCTGCGCCGACAATCTCCCGGCGTCGTGGACGACCGAGAGCAGGAGCATAGCCGACACCGCCACAGCCGCCAGCCAAGAGAATCGGGAGCGCGTATTGACCACGACCCGATTCTTCATTGGACTTGCGCGAAAAATCGGGGGGGGGGTACACCCGAAGTCCGATGGTAGCGTTCAAACGACGTCGCAACAGGAATTTTCCTTTGTCAGAGTGGTAGTCAAAATCGCGTCTGAGCGATTTACGCCCAAGAAAACTATTCTGACATGGGATGTGATGTCAACATACTGACAATAAGACGAATATTAGTTTCATGTCGATGTCGCCCAGTTCGTGCGTGTGACTCGGCTCCTCACCGCCCTGCTGTTTCGCGCCGTCGCGGCTGTGCGGCGAACCAAATGCCTGCGAATATCGCGACGATGCTAATCATCGCCATGAGCAGCAACGCCCCGCCGGACGGCGCGTAGCCTCCGGTGTCGGGTTCTTCGATGGCGTCGGGAGCCGGCGGGCGGGGTGGAATCCGCGGTTACGGGGTGAGGGCCTTACAGGTTGAACTAATCGCCGAAGCATTAGTGCGTCGGGTCAAGGCGATGTCTGGAGCTGGTGCATGCCAGGATCGCCGAAACGGCGTTTGACGGCATCTAATCGTCGTCGTTCGCCTTCATCATCTTGTAGCCGACTCCGGGCACGTTAAATATGTGTTGCGGATTGCCTGCATCTTCGCCCAATTTCCGCCGAATGCGCCTGACGACGGTGAGGATCACTCCACGATTCCGGTTCTCTTTATCCCTATTGACCCAGACTCGCTCCAGAATCTCGTCGTAAGTCAGCACGCGTCCTGCGTTGGCGGAAAGCTCGAACAGCAGATTAAATTCGGTGACGGTTAGACCGACCTGCCTCCCGAAGACAGTGACCTGGCGTTCCGAGTAGTCAATCTTCAGGTTTTTCCTGAAGTACGGTCGGTGCGGAACCGATGTCTTCAGAGTGACCCGGTTACGTAAGGCTGCACCGATCCGAGCCACGAGCTCCGAATCCGAAAAGGGTTTCACGATGTAATCCGCGGCCCCCAACTCAAAGGCTTTCGTAACGACTTCGTCTTGTCGGTATGCCGACAAGAAGATTACCGGCACGTCGTCGACGGCGGAGATTCGCTTCATCAACTCGATCCCATCAATGCCCGGCAACAACAGGTCGAGGAGCACCAGGTCCGGTTTGTGCTCGTCCATCAGATTCGCGGCTTCTTCGGGGTCGCCAGTCACGACCGGTACGTATCCGGCCTTTTGGAGCGCGTTGCGAACGCGTCTCAGAGTGTGCGGATCATCGTCCACCGCGAGAATACGCTCCTGGCTGGTCTTGCGCCCCCGTCGACGGGTGCCGGCCGCGGAACTGGCGGATCCGGGCACGGTCTCAGTCGTTGCGGCCTCGAATGCCGGCAGCGTGAACGCGAATTTCGCGCCAAGTCCCAAACCTTCGCTGTCGGCCCAGATCCGGCCTCCATGGGCTTCCACGATTCCTTTGCAGATCGCCAGCCCGAGCCCTGAACCGCCGTAATCGCCTCGGTTGTCCTTTGCGGCGTGATCGGCGAACCTCAAGAACATGTGCGGCAACGCATCGGCCGAAATGCCTCGTCCGCGGTCGGACACCGATATCTCCACTTGGTTCTCCCTCTGTGTCGCGGCGACGAGGATCGTGGAGGAGTCGGGCGAGTGTTTCTCAGCGTTGGAAAGAAGATTGTTCAGCACCTGAACGATTCGGCGTCTGTCAGCCATGACTCTGGGCAGTTGGTCGCCGAGACTGATCGAAAGGCGGTCTCGACCTCCGCCGCTGATAAATCGCGTCTTGGCATCGTCGATAAGTTCGGTCAGATCCAACGGTTCCGGTCGCACGGAGAACGAACCGGCCTCTATCCGTGCGACTTGGAGGAGCTCGCCGATGAGTTCCCGCATCCGATCCGTCTCCTCCTCGATGATCTTGAAGAATTGCAGCATCTCCACGGGCTCGAGATCGTCGATGGCTTCGATGAGCGTCGCAGCCGATCCCTTCACCGCGGCCAAGGGGGCGCGCAGTTCGTGGCTCACAACCCCCAGAAACTCCGCGCGCAAGCGTTCGAGGTTTTCGATGTGGGTCAGGTCCTGCAACGTCACGACGCATGATTCGACCGTGCCGTCGTCGTCGCGGATCGGTGTCGCGTTGATCAGCGTGGAGACGCTGCGGCCGTCTGGCACCTTGAGAACGACTTCCTCCACACGCACGGTTTCGCCGGAGCTGAGCAGCTCCGTCACGGGAATCTCGTTAATCGAAAACTCCCGCCCGTCGGAGCGCACAAAAGTGATGTCTTGCACCACATCTTCGGGCGATTGACCGGAGGAGAAGAGGCTTTCGACGATCCGTCTGGCCTCGCGGTTGAACGTGACCGGTGCGCCTGTTCGCCCGTCAAAAACGATGACCCCGACCGGGGAGGTATTGACCAGCGTCTCTAAACGATCCATCGCCCGACGTTCGGAGCGGTAGGTCCGCGCGTTGGCGATTACCAACGCTGCTTGGGACGCGAACATCTCGAGCGTTTCTTCGTCATCGAGAGTGAATTCGGCGGCAGATTCTTTGGCGGCGAGAAAGATGCTGCCCACGCGTCGCCCCATGTGCCGCACCGGCACCGCCAAAAAACTCAAGGAGGTCCCGCGCGGCACTGGGAATTCGAGATCGTCGAATCCCGCCGAGTCTAAGTGGACGCTCAGATCTTCGAGCCGGATCGGCACTTGAAACGCGTTCAAATGAGTGAAAATCCGCTCCCCGTCGGGCATCTTCCATAACCGGCTCGTCTCTTCGGCCGTCATCCCAGACGCGATATAGTCCCATTCCGCCCCCTCATCCGCCTCGAGTGCGATCGCTCCGTAACGCGCGTCCGTCAGCACACGCGCGCTGTCCAACACGCCTTGCAGAACCGCATCGAACTCGAGACTCTCGTTGATGCGGATGCCGATCTCCGAAAGTTTCGACAGCCTTTCGCGCAGCCTCGAATTCTCGGCCAGCAACTGATCGACAGTTTTCATATCCCCGGTATCAACCCGTTACCTTCCGTCGTCGCGCTCCGGCAATGATCGCGTACGCACTAATGGCGTCTCGGGCGCATTCACCGATGCTCTTATCGATGCCAATTCCCCTGTTCGAAACCATGCGCAGGATTATCACAGGATTGACACAACATTGTAACTGTCCACCTCCCCACCACTTGATCTAGATCTGAATTGGGGTGTCAGTATTGTCAGTTACCGCTTTCGATACCACAATTTGATTCTGCGAAATCGCCCCAAACCATTTGGCACGATTTTAGTCTGCAAATATAACCAGTTGCATTTTTCGTTTCGATGGCAAGTTTAGGCCAACCGCAAGCCAGATCATCGACTCGCTGTTCTTGGTCAATCCCTGGCCTTTGTTGCGAACTACCGAGTGCCACCCGCCAAGCAGACACGCAAGCTCGTATATCCCCGTCGTGGGAGACTTGCAAATCGCTTGATGGTCAACGCTTAGACTGCGCGCTGCAGCGGAGACTCTCATGTTGATCAAGGGCGCGTCGCGCTTCTTTCACGCGGATCAGGAACAGGTTACAGATAGTTCCGTTCCCAGGCGCAAGGGTCGGTTAGGGGTCTTGCCGCGAATCAGCAAAGCGCCGCGTATTCCGCGTACCTCCGTTTCTGGTCGATGGGGAGATGGTTTTCTCGTGATGATCGTCGACGAGGTCTGTCTTGCACCGATCAACCACAGCGCTGGTGAGGATTGCTTCCGAATCGATGATCTCCGGCCGCTCTCAGGGGACGTCAATTCAACAATGCTGAACTGTCCTGTTTTGATCTCGGTTGTGCGTTTTCCGTGGCATCATGTCGATGGTAAACAGCCGCACAGCGCAATAATTCCGGGACAGATTGGCGAGTCGTGCACTCTTTTGTGTGTGGTATATCCTGCTAGCCTCGGTCAAACACGCACCTAGTGTCGTGAATTCTACCCAAAACGATGGTAGCAAATCTATACGCTGGGCTTAGCAGCGATGGGAGTTGGGAATGGGAGCATGCGTGGATAGGCAGGATGGGCAGGATGAAGCCGAGGCGTTGCGGTTTGAGTTAGGGGTGCAGCGGTTTTATAGTGGATTCATGGTTTGTTGAAAGTTAATGGTCTGCAAGCGTGCATTGTGGTGCGCTGTTCCGTCCTGTCGACCTGAAACCGCTTTGGCGCGCATTCGTCTGTGTGGGCGCGTCGAAGATCCAACCGATGTCTCAGCCAATCGTCTCTAAAGATAGTCTCGTACATGTGTCGAATCTAGTAAAGGATTACGACGAGTTGCGCGCGGTTGACGGCATCGAGTTCGAGGTGAAGCTAGGCGAGACCTTCGGTTTACTCGGACCAAACGGCGCAGGGAAGACGACGACTATGCGCATGTTGGCTGGCCTTTCACCAGCAACTGATGGTTCGATCACAGTTGCTGGCATGGATGTCGGAAGGTCAGGGCGGGACGTGAGGAACGTCATCGGCGTGGTTACGCAACACGACGGTCTCGACAACTCGTTGGTGGTACATCGGAACTTGGAAATGCATGGGTATCTAGCGGGTTTGTCGTACAAGGAGGCGATCAAGCGGACGAAAGAGGTGTTGGGATTTTTCAACCTCGAGAGTCGCGCCAATGCGAGTATTCACGCGTTGTCGGGCGGTATGAAGCGAAGGTTGGCGATCGCTAGAGCGATGATGGCGAGTCCGCAGCTGCTGGTGATGGACGAACCGACGACGGGTTTGGATCCCCAGAGCCGAAATCGGGTATGGGAACAGTTGGGAGCCTTGAAAGAATCAGGCGTGACGATCATCATGTCAACCCACTACATGATCGAGGCCGAAACCCTGTGCGATCGCTTGGCGATTATGGATCACGGCAACATCCTCGACATTGGCGAGCCGGATGAGGTCGTCAGACATCACGTGGGTGCGGAGGTGGCGATGTTGCAGATCAGCGAGTCGGCGACACGCGAAGAGAGAGCCGCGCTCCGACGTCAGTTAGACGAAGAAGAACGCGATTACAGCGAAGTCGGGCCGAGGATACTGGTTACGGCGCCGCGAGGCACGAAGCCGGATGTCTCGACGCTGACAGGCATAGTTGACATGCGGGTCACGTATCGTCCGGCGCACTTGGAAGACGTGTTCTTGGTCCTAACCGGTAGAGAGTTGAGGGACGAATGAGTACCGAAGTCATATTTTTGAACGAGACGCGGGCCGAGTTGAAGACGATCGCGGGAATCCGCTATCGGAGCATCTCGGCGTTGTGGCTTCGGCACTGGTTCGCGTTCATTCGGTTCTGGAAGTACGCGGTAGCGTTCATGTTCGTTGAGCCGGTCGTCATGATGATTGGGGTCGGCGTCGGCATCGGAAGGTTGGTGCCGACCGTACCGGGAACCGAGATTCCTTATCCGGAGTTTGTGGCGCCGGGAATCATCGTCGGAAGCGCGATGTTCGTCCCAATGGTGGAGTGTTCGATGGGAGCGTACAACCGGATGGAGAACCAGCTTTACGACACGCAGTTGACAGCACCGTTGTCGGTGTTGGAGGTATTGATCGCGGACATTTCGTTCGGTGTCACTCGTGCGTTTATCAGTATGGTGTCGATAACTGTGATCGCCGTGGCTTTCGGATGGATCAACGAATGGACAGTCGTGTTTGTGGTGGTTCCTGTAATTCTGGTGTCGGTGCTTTTTGCCGGTGTCGGGTTCCTGTTTTCGTCGACGGCCCCGCATGTGAATTTTGTGACGTTGGTTTTCACAGTAGTCGGTACGCCGATGTTCATGTTCAGCGGTATCTTCTACCCGTTCGAGGTGTTGCCGTCGTGGGCGCAGACGATCTCGAACTTCATACCTTTGGCGCCAGCGGTGAATTTGAGTCGGGCATTCTCGACGAACACTATAGACGCGTCGCTGGTGTGGGACTTGGCGTTTTTGGTGGTAATGATCGCGGTGGTGCTGCCGCTCGCGTATGTGTTGCTGAGGCGGAAGTTGATAACGTGAATTTGAACTATGATGGGAATGATTTTGAATGATGGGTGTGTTGGTTGTTTGCGTTTTCTGCGTTGATGGTATGGCAGGGCATCCCTTGCGAGCGGCGCTTCGCTGGCTCGCGTCCCCTTCGCTCCGCGAAATGGACGGGCTGGTTTCGTGGGTTTAGAATTGAAGTATCAGGCACGGAGGGTTCGCATAGAGGCCTAGTGCGCCCGCCTGCTAAGCGGGTTGGGGGTGTTGAGCCCCCTCGCGGGTTCGAATCCCGCACCCTCCGCCATTCGCTCGTTTCCCTGCGTCCCGAAATATACCGTTTGGTACCGGGGTGCCTCTTATTTCGGAAGGGACGAGTTTGCAACCCGCCCTTCTGGCCGAGTTGGTAAATCGTGGCCGTAGCGGCTGCGAATTCGGCGTCGCCGAGTCAACCTCGGCGAGGGTGGCTTCCAATGATTACGCAGGCTCGTGCGCGTTCCGGGTCACTCGGGAACGCCCGGATCCGAGCCGCTTGAAAGTCCTGCAACCGGTTTATTGCCACAGATCGGGATCGGGTCGTTTCATCAGTCCTGAGCCCAGGTATCCGTACCAGATAACCAGCAGCACGTAGCAGCCGCGGGCTAGGGAGATAAAGGTGTCGCGTCCGCCGTTGTCGAGTACTGCCATCATGAAGAAGATCATAACGGCTAGGCTGACAAGGGCGGCCAACAGGGAGATTATCCGGTTGAAGTCGTCTCTGGTGGAGAGGCCCAACGCGAAAATGAAGCCGCCGAACCCGAGAGTGATCCCGCCGGCGTAGAAGAGAGCGGAGCCGGCGTAGTAGACGGGAACGCTTCCACTGATCTGGTCGCTGGTCTGGGCGTCGGCCAGAATGAAGTCCACGCCGCCGGCAAATATCCAACCGGTAAGTCCGACGAAGATCATGAAGAAGCCCATCTGAACAAGCGCCTTGCCGTTGCCCTGCAAGGTTACGTTCCGCATCAGCGCATAGAGGCCGGAGAGGATCAGCGCCAGGCCGAGGATTATCGCGATGTTGGTCACGTTCGTCAGCGCGGCGTTGGAACCTTTGGCCGTTATGGTGCCGACGGCGTCTGACACTTCGGCTCTGTCTATCAGCATTCCGCCCGGCTCGATGAGAAAGAAGACGAAGGCGATGATCGGGCCGAAGATTAGGGACAGCCCCGCCAGTCTGTTCACGGATATTGTGCCCATGTTTGAACCTCCTTTTTGTGTGGGTTCAACCCCCTCCCAGCATACATGCTGACGCCAAAGTTGTGGGATCGCAATGGGCGAGTGACTATTCCGAGAAACAGGTTTTACAATCTGCTTCGAAAACGGGGACCTTTTAGCTACTGCCGGGGATGCATTGCGGTGCGCCGTGAGCCACGCTTCCAGTCTGGGCTTCGACGTCAACCTGGTAACCCTTGAACAGCAGGCGATCGATGCCGCCGCTGGGGTTATTTTCGGGTTTCGATACACAGCCGCGTGGTCGAAAGAGCAATTCCTTAAGCCGCACCATGTTTCAGCACCGATTGTTCTTGGAAGCCAAGCCTTTTCCCGAGTCCGTCGTCTGGATCCTTGACGACAATCTCGTGCTGGAGGGGCTGAGCCACGGCACGGGCGGAACGGTCGAATCCCAAGGCGTCGATTACGTTTCAGCGATAAAGCGATCGAAAACGAGCGGGGCCGGCGTGGTCCTTTGTCCGGTGACGGGCGACTCGCCAGCTCCGTTGCCGAGTTGCATCCGCACGCAGATTTGGTATCGCAATGCCGGCCGAGGACAGCTGCAGCGTCCAACGCTCTTCCCGTCATTCGAAGGCGTATCTCCCAAAGCGTCGGCAACTAGGTCTCGTTCGTTCTGTGTGTGCGCTTTAACCACGAGTGCATCTTACGCTGTGAATGGTTCTACGAGAATGATTCGAATATCGAGATCATGGATGCATCTCCGATCTCGGATTCCGCGAAGGACGGTGCTTCACGCGAGCAACTGGTTTTTCCAAGAACGAACGGTTCTCTACGCACGCCTCTCACGGGCATAAGACAACGTATGGGCGACGTTCTGAAATCCCGAACTCGGTGTTATCGTCGAACCTGCGCCGCGCCCCAGTTATTCAACAACTAGAAACTGTCCCATCATTCCGAGATCCTCGTGATCGAGGATGTGGCAATGGTACATGTAAGGCGTGTCGTTGTCGGAGTGGGTGTTGAACCGAGCGGCAATGACTATTTCGCGCCCAGGGTCCAGGAACACCGAGTCTTCCCAGCCGGAATCCTCGGGCGGAGGGGCTACGCCATTGATGCTCAGTATCTGGAACTGAGTCTGGTGTACGTGGAATACATGTTTGCCAGTTTCAGCCGTGATGGTCCAGCGCTCGGTGTCGCCGAACTGGATCGTTTCATCGATACGCGTCTTGTCCATCTGAACGCCGTTGATGCCCCAACCATCGGCCACATTCTCCATGTGGAAGCTCCGATCGACCACGATCTCTGATTCCGAGATCCGCTCTATGGTCGTCAGCTTGTCAGGCAGCGGACCGGAGCTTGAAAATGTCCCGTTAGGTCGAATTTCAAGTACTCGACCAAACGTTTGGTCGACCAGTGCGGCGGGGGAATCGCCAATATCGACGATGACCTCCGCCCGATCGCCGGGTGCCAACACAAGTTGATCGATTGCGACTGGAGTTGCAAGATAACCGCCGTCGGAGGCGATCTTGGTCATGGCGGTGCCAAGCGTTGCTAGTTCGTATATCCGAGCTTGGCTCGCATTGAGCAGTCTGAGCCTAACCAAACCAGTCGGCACGTCGATGAAAGGGTCGATTGTTCCATTAACGGTGAGCGTGCCGTCCAGATTTCCCCGCCCTCCCGCGTCAACGGCGAAGTCGAGAGCACCATCGTCGGTGAAGTCTCGATCCTGAAGGATGACAGGAATGTCGTCAACACCATAGGTCAACGGCAATGAATCGGCGGCAGGATTTTCGTCGTCGATGATGATCATGCCGGCGGCGCCACGGTAAATGTGTTCGGAGGTTGTCCCATGAAGGTGCGGATGATACCAAAGGGTGGCTGCAGGTTGGATGACATCAAATCTGGCAGTCCAAGTCGCGCCGGGTTCGATCGCGTTGTGGGGTCCGCCATCCTGTTCAGCGGGGACATCTGCTCCGTGCCAATGCGTTGTGGTCAATTCGTCCAGCTCGTTGGTTACGCTCAGGGCGACCGAAGTCTCGGTATTCAGGCGAAGTGTGGGTCCCAGCACCGACATGCCGTTGTAGGAGTAAGTCTCGGTGAGCGTCGGTTGCCCGTAGTTGTGGCGAGATTTACCGATGCTGAGTTGATAATGCGCAACGCCGTTCGAAATCGTCGGATCGAGCAGGGGTGGGATCGACAGTTGGCTCCGCGCTGGCTTGTCAACTGCGATCGTCTCGACCGATTCGCCGCAACCTGCGAGAAAAACGGTAGCCAAGACCGCACTGACAACACCACCCACCATATTGAGGCGACTGCTCAGGTTGCGCGTAACGTTTGACTTCTGAAGCCGCATAAACCTCATCCTAAACTCGCTGGGCACGGCGTATAATTCGCGCCGTAGCCCCAACTATGGCGCATGCATCACCATCTACTTAACGCGTGAGGGGACAAGGGATGTCCGGAAGAATGAACACATATCGACCGCCGATCATGGGCACGACGCACATGGTTTCGGCCGGCCACTACCTAGCTGCTTCCGCGGGATATCGGATTTTCGAGGAGGGCGGCAATGCGATTGACGCGGGTGTGGCGGCAGGTATCGCCATAAATGTGACGCTTCCGAGTGCCACGAATTTCGGCGGTGTAGCACCTATTGCGATCTACGATGCTGCGTCTGACGAAGTCGTGACCATCAGCGGTCTAGGTCGCTGGCCCCGCGCCGCGAACATCGAATACTTCAACGAGCACCACGACGGTCAGATACCTACTGGAGTGTTGAGAACAGTGGTGCCGGCCGCGCCTGACGCATGGCTCACCGCCATAGAGAAGTACGGCACGATGACGTTCGAGCAGGTCGTCACTCCGGCACTGGAACTGGCGGAGAACGGCTTTCCGGTGTCGGCATATCTCAGCGAGGGGTTGCAGACGACCGAGGACGACCACGAGGGTGGCGTGGCGATGTGGCCGTCAACGCGGGAAATATATCTACCCAAGGGGAGGACGCCGCGTGCCGGAGAGATTCTGGTGCAGGCTGACTTGGCGCGGACATTCCGCCGGCTGATCGAGGCTGAGCGAGGAGCGTCGCACCTCGGCAGGGAAGCAGCAATAAGGGCTGCACGCGACAGGTTCTATCACGGCGACATCGCTGAGGAGATGATCGAGTTCTCGGATAGCGAGGGCGGCTGGATAACGATGGAGGACTTGGCGGATTTCTCGGTGAAGGTCGAGCCTCCAGTGTCGGGGCAGTTCAGGGAGTACACGGTCTACACGTGTGGCGCCTGGTGCCAAGGGCCCGTAGTGGCGCAGACGTTGCAGATGTTGGAAGACGACGATCTCTCCGCGATGGGGCACAACTCGACCGAGTACATCCATCTGGTTTCGCAGGCTCTCAATCTTGCTTACTCGGACCGCCACGCGTATTATGGCGATCCTGATCTTGTCGATGTGCCGATTGAAGGGCTGTTGTCGAAGGGATATACGCGGTCGAGGCGCGCGGATGTCGATATGACGGACGCGTTTCCTGAGATGCCAGAGCCGGGCAACCCGTGGCCGTATCAAGGCTCGTCCCGCAACGGTGCTCGTCCTGTTGCTATGGCGACGGCGACTGGAGGCAGGATGCAGGACACGAGCTATGTGTGCGCGGTGGATCGATGGGGTAACGCGTTCTCGGCGACACCCAGCGACCCGCTCGCTCCCAGTCCGATAGTCCCGGGGCTCGGCATTCAGATGTCGTCGCGGGGATCACAGACTTGGCTCGACCCTGAACATCCATCGAGCCTCCAACCGTGGAAACGCCCCCGACTCACTCCGAACCCGGCCATCGCGTTCAAGAACGGTAAGTTGCTCATGCCGTTCGGCACGCCGGGAGGCGACACGCAATGCACGTCTATGGTGCAGCTGTTCCTCAACGTTGCGGTTCACGGGATGAATCCGCAAAAGGCTATCGAGGAGCCGCGTTTCGCGACTTGGAACTTCCCGAACTCTTTCTGGCCGCACACTTACTATCCAGGTCGGTTGGATCTAGAAGGCCGGATCGACGCGAACACATCCGTGGAGCTTGCTGGCCTGGGTCACGACGTAAATGTGCTGGATGACTGGACTCCGACTGGCGGGGCGATGACTGCGATCGTGGTGGATCATGAACGCGGTGTGCTGTCGGGTGGAGCGGACCCGCGTAGAGATAGCTACGCAATCGGAAGGTAGCGGCGTCGGCGATGTTCGCCGTGTCAGTCTAAACCCCCTTTAGTTCCCCCTTGGGTCATCAAGGGGGAGGGTTTTGGGACTTTCCGCCCTGTGAGGTCATCAATTAGGAGGGTTTTGGGACTTTCCGCCCTGTGAGGTCATCAATTAGGAGGGTTTTGGGACTTTCCGCCTTGTGAGGTCATTGAGGACGAGGGTTTTGGGACAGTCTCATGGAGCGGTAGATCGCGTTGATGTCGATGTGTTCTCGAAGGTGGAGAGCCAGCTTGTCGTATTCGGCGTCTTGGGAGAAGGGTTGAAATTCGGTAGGTTGATCTATGCCTTTCATGGTTGCGAGGTTGTTGACGATACGTTTCGTAAATTCGGTGTTTTTGAAAAGGTCGTGGACGTAGGTGCCAAACACGCGCCCGGTGCGGTCCAGATAGCCTAATGCGTGACCGCCGTCGGTTGACTGCATCGCTACAGTTGCTCCGCTATCAGCTTCGCTCACTCCTACATGGATCTCGTATCCGGATGCTTCGAGACCGCGGATACCTGAAAGTAGTCCGCGATCTGCGATGAATCTGGCGGTGGTGCGGGTTGTCAGCTTTTCGCCGATGAATCTGGTATCGAGGTTGAGGATGCCTAGACCTTGGATACGGGGTTGGTCCGATTCGATGCCTTCGGGGTCGAGTATTGTGTTGCCTAGGATTTGAAGGCCGGCGCAGATGCCGATGAGCGGGTGTCCGTTCCAGAGATGCTTTCTGATCTTGCTCTCGATACCGGACTTTCTGATGAAATCGAGGTCGATGGCAGTTACCTTAGACCCGGGTATGATTACGAGGTCTGGATTGCCGAACTCGGACGCTTTTCGAATGTACCTGAGCTTGACACTCGCTTGGTGTGCGAGGGGGTCGAATTCATCGAAGTTCGCTATGCGAGGCAAGCCGATGATCGCTATTTCGACGTGTTCATCATCGATGCCAGTTTCGGATGTTTTAGCCTCGGCAGGCGAATCTTCTTCCGGCACGTAGACGTCGGCGAGGTATGGTACGACGCCGATCACTGGGACGCCGGTGAGATCTTTCAGTTGGTCAAGCCCCGATCCGAGGAGGCTGGGATCGCCGCGGAACTTGTTGATGATGAAGCCTTTGACCAACATACGTTCTTCGTCGCTGATCAGCGCGTGTGTGCCATAAAGCGATGCGAACACTCCGCCTTTGTCGATGTCACCGATGATGAATACCGGAGCGTCGGCGTGAAGCGCGACCGCCATGTTGACGATGTCTCCCGCCCTCAGATTGATTTCGGCGGGACTTCCAGCCCCCTCGATGACAACTATGTCGAAACGCGAACGCAACCTGTCAAGCGACTGAGTGATCATCTCCCAGAGTCGTTCTCGCCGCGTCAGATACTCGCGTGGGTAGACCTTGCCGCTCATCTTTCCCATCGCGACTAGCTGCGCGGCTGCGTTCCCTTCCGGTTTGATCAGGACCGGATTCATCTCGACACTTGGTTCGATGCCCGCGGCTTGAGCTTGCGCGACCTGCGCGCGTCCGATTTCGAGGCCGTCGGGAGTGACGCCGGAGTTGCGCGACATGTTCTGCGCTTTGAACGGCGCGACGCGGTATCCATCCTGCGCGAACACTCGGCACAGGCCGGTCACAAGCAAACTCTTGCCGACGGAGGAGCCAGTCCCTTGCAGCATTACCACCTTGCCGAGAGGCCGCGCGTCGGTTCTGTGGTTAGCGGTCATGAGGGGTTTGATGCTGTTTCAGACGATTGTAAGTAGGACGCGTTGACGCGCCGTAGCCGCAAAAGGGCACTGTGGCGATTATGCCTTTTACACATTCTGAACAGCCACGCCCGAAACGGCCATGCCATTCCGAACGTAGCCATGCCGTTCTGTACGGGTTATGTCATTCTGAACGGAGTTATGCCATTCTGAACGGAGTAACGGAGTGAAGAATCTGGCTCTTGAGCGGAGATGCCATCCATGAGGTAACATACTGATCAGAGGGTGGATGGTGTGATGAAACTGGCAGGTAACACCTTGGAGCAGTTATGCCCGTTACCCCCCCCCCCCCCCCCGAACAAATGTTCTAATGTATCTGTCCGGTCTTCCCCTCCTGGGAACCGCGGAGGGCGCGGTGTGATGCGCGCCTTCCTCCCACTCCGGGCCAGGTTGATGCCCCTGGCCGCTACGGTCCTGGTCGCATTTTTGCTCTCGGTCTTCCCCGTCGGCGACGATACTCGAACCGCGCTTGCTGGCACGATACCAGCCGGCATGACAGTCACGCCGACGAGTCTGACGGTTCCGGTGGGTTCGAGGGCGTGCTATCTGGTGTATCCGAACACGGAGCCGAGCGCCAACTGGCACATCACGTCGTACACCGGCGTTCTCACCGCGGAAGTCGGCGGCAGCACGGTCACTTACGCGACGTCGTCCGTTTCGAATATAAACGACCGTTTGGGCGCTGGAAGCGTGAACAGGCGTATCGGCGTGGCCTTTTGCGTCAAGGGAGTGGCCGTCACGTCGTCTCCGGTCACGATCACGCACACGATGTCGTCCTCCGACAGCAACTACAACGGGATCACGGTGCCCTCCGTGACCCTGACGGTGAGCGCGGCGGATGCGAAGCCCGTGGTGCGTTTCCTGCACTCCGCGATGCGTGTGGTCGAAGGGGATACCCCCTCGGCGTCCACCCACTATCCCGTCCAGAACTTGAACCTCCAGAAGTTCACCGTGCATCTCGACATCGCTCCGGCGCCGACTTCCAACGGGCACGTCATCTGGTACGTTCCTCATCCCGACTGCAATGAAGGAGTCACTGACTGCCCGTTTAGAGCGTCTACCAGCGTGAAGTACGCCGTCGACTGGGTGGCGGAGGGTCTGCTGGGGCGCCGCGTGTCCTACACCGCCGGCAGCAACGACATGCAGTTCGACTTCTGGATTCGTTCGGACAACTTCCCGGAGACCGACGAGACGGTGAAGATATACCTGCAGAACCATCAGTTCGACCTGACCACGCTCTTCACGCCCAACACCGACGTCTGCGTCGGCTCGTGCAGCAGCCCGACGGAGGCTCAGCAGTCGACGGTCGTGACGATCCTCGACGACGACGCCGGCGAGCCGGAGTGCGCCACCTGCGGCCGAGGGGGCGAGGTGGGCCGCCTGTCCGCCCCATCCTCGGATCCCCAGGACCTGGGCAAGCCGGAGGACGAACAGCCGTCGCTGAACCAGGAGCAGTCCACGCCCAACCGGGCGCCCACGGTCTCGGCGCCGCTGTCAGATGTCGCGATGATCAACCGCGGCACTGAGCAAGTCGCCCTGTACGGCACTTTCAGTGACGCTGACGGCGACGCGCTGACCGTGACCGCGTCGTCCTCCGACACCGCCGTGGCGACGGCATCGGTGTCCCCGGACCAATCCGTTCTGACGGTCAAGGGCAGGAGCCGCGGTACGGCGACCGTCACGGTGACGGCCGACGACGGCAAGGGCGGCACGGTCTCGGACAGCTTCACGGTCAAGGTGAAGGTCTCGCCGCACGTGTCATCGCCCCTGCCCGACGTGAACGTCCTGATGGCGGGAACGACGACGAAGATCTCGCTTTCCGGCGTCTTCAGCGATGCCGACGGCGACGCGCTGAGCATCACCGCCGGCTCGCGCGACGAGGATGTGGCGACCGTCGAAGTGGCATCGGACGGTTCGGCGCTGACGGTGAGCGGCGTGTCCGGGGGCGCGACGACGATCACGGTCGTCGCTCAAGACACCGACGGCAACCAGGGCGCCGACAGCTTCGACGTCCTGGTCGCAGCTCTGGCCCCGCAGCCCGAGCTGCTGAGGCCGCCGCCCGCGCAGCAGCAGCCCAACCGTGTGCCCACGGTGGCGTCGCCCCTGGCCGACGTGAGCGGCCTGGCGGAAGGAGCGACGCGCGAAGTCTCGCTGTCCGGAGTGTTCAGCGACGCCGACAACGACGCGCTGACCATCACCGCCTCATCTGACTACGAAACCGTCGCCACCGTATCTGTTTCGTCCGACTACTCCACCCTGACCTTGTCCGGAGTTTCCTCGGGCGAGGCGACGATCACGGCTGTCGCTCAAGACCCCGACGGCGCCCAGGCCACCGCCTCCTTCAAGGTCGAGGTCACGGACTCGCAGCCACAGCCCAATCCGGTGGAACAGCAGCCTTCCGAACAGCAGAAGGACCAACAGAAGCAGGAGAACATTCCCAACTCCGAACCAGAGACGACGCCCACGCCCGAACCGACTTCGACTCCCGAGCCGGAGCCGGAGACTTCAGACATCGTCGACCAGTACGACGCGAACGGCGACGGGTACATCGACTTGTCGGAATACAGACAGGCGGCCAACGATTACTTCGAAGGGAAGATCACATACTCCGAGATGACGGAAGTCGCACTGGCTTACCAAGCGTCATCTGGCTGAAGCCGCAGCCCTTTTCGCGAAGCGAAGGGGGCGCGAACGAGCGAAGGCCAAAGAGACCGACAACGGAGCGGGGATGCCCGGCGTGGGCGTGGCTTGCCGGGTGCATACCCCTGCGTTCTCGCTGCGCTCGCCCGCGTCCCCTTTCGTTCCGAAAGGGGACGGTGCGTCTAGGGAATCATCGCCGGCACTGTTGACAATGTGTGTGTGGGACATTAGCATTCGGTGGAAAACAAGGCCAACCTTGCCTGGTGGCGTTCGATAAACGAACGTAAATAGGGAAAGCGGTGAGAATCCGCTGCGGAGGCGCCACTGTAATCGGGTAGCTGCCCGCTGATGCCACTGTCTAGTTAGGACGGGAAGGCGCGGGATAGGCGATGATCCGAAAGCCAGGAGACCTGCCGGGTAGGGCTGAGCAGCCGCTCTTCGCCAATGGGAGCGCCTCGGTTCAGGGTCTCATCTCCGAAGCGAGATAAGATCAGCCAGCGCGATCCCTGCTAAGCGAAAGCGGCAGGGATTTTTATTGTGGGGACATTGCGCTCCGGGGCGTCGCACCTGCGCTCTGACAGAGACGAGTCATCAGCCGGCGGATGGTCGGTTCGTAGATCGCTTGGACGCTTGCGAACCCTTCTATGGTTCGGCGATTCGCCAGTGATATTCAAGCTGGTTGTCGGCTCGTTGACGTTAGCGGCGGTGGGGCTTGCACTGATGATCGTCGCCGCTGCGGTTGGGCCGTACGCGATCCCGAATTCCCACACCGTCGGGATTTTGCTGGAGCAGCTGGGTCTTGGTCAATCGCCAGCTTCAGAGACGGAAGAAGCGATAGTTGCAACGATCCGGCTGCCGCGGATTATGCTGGCACTGATTGTCGGAGCCGCGCTAGGGGTGTCGGGTGCGGTGATGCAGGGTCTTTTCCGGAATCCGATGGCGGATCCGGGCATCATAGGCGTATCTACGGGCGGTGCGCTTGGCGCGGTTATCGCAATCGCCATCGGCGCGCAGACCGTATTCGCGCTTGCGCTACCTGCAATGTCCTTCGCCGGGGCCGCCGGAGCACTGGCTCTGGTGTATATCGTGGCATCCCTAGGCGGTAGATTCTCGATGGCCGCGCTGCTGTTAGCCGGTGTCGCATTGAGCGCGTTCATCGCCGCGGTGATCTCCGCCATAATCCTGTTTTCTTCCGACTTACAGGCGCAGCGTGAGATGCTCTTCTGGCTAGCTGGAGGACTCGGTGCATCGACATGGACAGACATCCGGATCGCGACGCCTCTAGTGATCTTCGGCGTGATCGTGGCGATCGTGTTGTCTCGCGATCTGAACCTGCTGATGGTCAGCGAGGACGAAGCGCGCGCGTTAGGTGTGCGCGTCACTTTGACCCGCAACACGCTGCTGCTAGTTGCGTCGCTCATCACTGGTGCTGCGGTCGCGTTTTCAGGTGCCATAGCGTTCGTCGGTCTCATCGCTCCACATACGCTGCGACTGGTGATAGGGGCCGATCACCGAGTGCTGATTCCTCTCAGCGCGATAGGCGGAGGCATATTCCTGCTGGCCGCCGACACGTTGGCAAGAGTCGCCATCGCCCCCGCGGAGATACCAGTCGGTGTAGTAACCGCTCTGGTCGGTGCCCCGTTCTTCGTGTTGCTGCTGGCCCGTAACAAGGCTCGCGCTTCCATGCTATGAACCGAATAAGGAGATGACTTGAATCGAAAATCGATACTAAGATTCCTAGCGACGATGCTCGCTGTTTCAGCGGTGGGCGCTCTTGTTTCTTGCACTGATGAACCGGAGCCGACTCCGGTTCCAACGGCAACGCCGGAGCCCACCGCCACCCCTGAACCAACGGCTACCCCTGAACCAACGGTGGTTCCCTACCCGCAGGTGACCGGCATCATGGATGTCACTAATCGGGACTGGCCGCGCGAGGTTGAGTTGCCTGAGGGAGTGCTGGAGATCGAGGAACCGCCACAACGGATACTCGCTTACTCGCTCGGACACGACGAGATTCTGCTCGCGCTGGTCGATAAAGACCGCTTTGCAGCGATCGGGCCGTTCACCGGCGATCCTGCTTACTCCAATGTCGCAGAGCACGCTGAAGGGTTGCCGACATTCGAGTCTGGAGTCGAGAACGTCTTGGCCGCGAAGCCCGATCTGGTGGTGGTTTCGAAGTACACCGACGCGGACGTTATAAACCTCATTGAGGAAGCTGGAGTGCCAGTGGTTCGTACCGCTCTAGACAGTTCGGCGGAAGGAAACATCCCGAACATCTTGCTCATGGGCTATATGCTCGGAGTGGAGGAGCGAGCCTTGGAACTCGTGGCCGAGATCGAAAACAGGTTGGCGTTCGTCAGCGAACGCGTCCCTGCGTTTGGCGATCCAGAACGCCCCGCGGTCATCTCGGTCTCACGATACTCCGACTCGATCTACTCGGCAGGTGGCGGCACAACCGAAGGCGGAATTATCGAAGCTGCTGGCGGAGTCAACGCTGCGGCGCGGGATGGCATCGAGAGCCATCAGACGATCAGCGTTGAATCCATCGTGTCTATGAATCCCGATGTCATTCTGATCGCTCAGCCGATCGAATATGGCGCCAACGAGTTCCGCGATGATCTGCTGTCTCACCCGGCGCTCGCCAACGTTTCGGCGGTGGCAAACGACCAAGTGCATATCGTAGATTCGCGGAAATTCACGACTCTCTCGCATTGGAACGTCCGGGGAATCGAGGAGGCGGCTCTTTTGCTCTACCCTGACAGTTTCGGCGATGTCACTTTCAGCGACTTTGAGCCGTATAGCGGAGAGTGAAAGTATGGTCGCCACCGCAAACCACGCGCCGATCATCGCTGAAAACGTATCGCTGAGGCTGGGTGATACGCAAGCACTTAAAAACGTTTCGTTTGAAGCGCGGCCGGGAGAGATCGTAGGGCTCATCGGGCCAAACGGTGCTGGCAAAAGCACTTTGCTTCGCGTCCTTGCCGGCCTTGCTCGTCCCGACGATGGAACCGTTCGGTTGGGCGACGCTCCATTAAAGGGGATAAAGGCTGTGGAACGCGCCCGTCGCATCGCTTTCATGCCACAGCGGGAGGACGCACATCCCTTTACCGCGCTGGAAACCGTGCTTATGGGACGGTACCCCCACCTCGGACGCTTCGAGTTGGAGGGAACTCGTGATCGCAGATTGGCGCGCGAGGCGATGGCGCGCACTGAGACGGTCAAGTTCGAGAACCGACAACTTGACAGGTTGTCGGGTGGCGAAAGACAGCGGGTCGTCGTCGCTCGCGCTCTGGTACAACAAGCCAGCGTCATCTTGCTCGACGAACCATCGTCGGCCCTTGATCTGAGGCACCGGCTCTCGATCATGGAAACGCTGAAGCAAGAGATCGCAGAGCGTGATGTGGTCGTAGTGGTCGCACTCCACGATGTCGCCCTTGCCGGGAGATACTGCGACCGATTGGTGCTGATGTCCGAAGGGCGCGTGGATTCGGTTGGTCTGCCAGCCGACGTGCTCACTTCTGAAAACCTCAAGCGAGTGTTTGGAGTTGAAACAAGAGTGCAGGCCGATCCCGAGACCGGAAGTCCTCAAGTGTGGCTAGTCGGTCCTGCCCGATAAACCACAACCGTTTCTGAAGATCCGAATCCCTCCAACACGTGACCAATCAGACAGACCCGAAAAAACCCCAATCAGTGAAAGGTCCTCGCATAAAGAAGGGCCTGGTCGTCGTCAACACCGGAAACGGCAAAGGCAAGACGACTGCGGCATTGGGTATTCTGTTCCGCGCTTGGGGTCGAGATATGCGCGTCCAGATGTTCCAGTTCATCAAGCACACTGGTGCGCGTTTCGGCGAGAAGCGTGCAGCCGAAAAGATCGGTATCCCGATCAAGGCGATGGGCGATGGTTTCACTTGGCTCAGCAAGGATATGGAAGTAACAGAGGACTTGGCGCGGGAACAGTGGGAGAACTGCAAACGCGCGATCCTGTCGGGCAATCACGACGTCATCATCTTGGACGAATTCACCTACCCGCTCCACTACGGTTGGATACCCATCGCAGACGCGATCGACACGTTGAAGCAGAAACCTCACATGCTCCACGTCATCATCACGGGCCGGTACGCGCCCGAAGAGCTGATCGAGTTCGCCGATTTAGTAACCGAGATGCGCGAGGTGAAACACCCATACAACGAGCAGGGCATCAAGGCACAGCCCGGGTTGGAGTTTTAAGCGCGGAGTTTGGGCGCGACATGCGGCGAGCTAGTCGCTCGGAGCGTCGTCCTGTTCGTTGCCCGAACGTTCCTCACGCTCCTTCGCGGCTTTGAACGCTCGGCGGTCTTTGATTGCGTCCCAATGAGCTTTCGCGAAGGCAGCCGCCGTCGCAAACGCGCTGCCTCCACCGGCTACGGCGAACATCTCTGCGGACAGTCGGCACATGCTGACGATCCTTAACCCAAGTCCCGATTATTGAAGCGGTAAAGTCCGACCGCGAATGAGATCGACGCGATCACCATCAAGACCAGCGCATGCCACACCGTGATGCCGTTTATCAAAGGTTTGTCGCCAGTGTAGTAGTGCATGATCGAGATGTATCGCGTGAAGGACAAGCTATCCACGAGTGGCGCCAGAATGTTGACGAGGTAACCGACGATGGCGACCACGGCAGGCACTGCCATCGCGAGGTTTTTGCTGCCCGTTGCTGCGCCAACGCCCAGCGCGAGGAACCCGAGCGCGTATGACAGCAACAGAACGCTTATTGAAATCTGGACCAAGCCCGAAGTAGTCACTGAGTAGTCCATAATCGATGCTCCGATGGCAATCGAGACGGCGACCAAGACAGTTGGAACTACGCACTCGAGCATCAACGCGAGACTCTTTTGGACCACAATAGAAGTGCGGCTCACGGGATTGCCGAGGAGCTGATCGAGCGTGTAACCCTGCTCTTCCCCTGCTACCGCACCCATGCCCCGATTGATCGCGAACGCCACCATGATGATCGGCGTCACTACGGCATAAGGCTCCGTGCTGAAGAAGCCTTCAGGTGTGGAGAACTCCTCCGCACTGCCAATGAATGCTTGGAAGAACTCCGGCAGATCCTCAACCAAATCCGCGATACCGGATCCGACATCGGGGTAGAGCAATGCAACATACAACCCGACGATGAACTGAAGAAGCCCGACGAGCAGCATCGAACGCTGCCCGTCGCCAAGAGTCTTGAAAAACACATTGCGATACATGGCGCAGGGAGTTGACTATTGAGAATCGTCCGCCGAGTAGTACTGCAAGAATGCATCCTCCAACGACGCGTGCTCACTCTGGAACGATGCCACACGATACTTGCTGGCGGTCTTTATGACCGAATCCATTGATCCCTCACCGCTGACCGAGAGTGTGAAGGTGTGGTCGGTAGACGAAGAGACGTTAACGCCTTGAAGACCGTCGAAGACTCTCTCGTTAACGGCCTCCGCAAACGCGATTTCGACAGTCCAAAGGCTCAACTCGGTAAGATGCGACACGGTATCGACAGTCACCAATTCACCATCGCGAATGATGCCTACACGATCGCAAGTCGCTTCGACCTCGGACATGTCGTGCGATGACATGAAGATGGTCTTGCCTTCTTGCTTCTCCTCGTGAAGCATTTCCTGAAACTCGTGCTGGAGCAGCGGGTCGAGTCCGGCCGTCGGTTCGTCGAGGATGAGCAGATCAGGATCGTTCATAAAGGCCTGAACGAGACCGATCTTCTGCTTGTTGCCCTTCGATAGCTCTCGAATCTTGCGCGACAGATCGAGCTTGAATCGATCGCACAACGTTTCAAGCTTGACCGGTTCAGAGTGGCGCAATCGGGTGAAGTATTCGGTGACTGTGCCGCCGGTCATGTGGTTGTAGGTGATGAAATCGCCCGGCAAATACCCGACGCGTTGACGTATCCGGAGCCCGTCGGTTCGAGGCGATTGTCCGAACACGGAGACCTTGCCCGAAGTCGGGCGTATGAAGTCGAGAATCAGGCGAATCGTCGTCGTCTTTCCCGCTCCGTTGGGCCCAAGAAGCCCGAAGACCTCACCTTCGGATACCTCGAGCGAAAGATCTTCGATGCCGACGATATCGCCGTAATGCTTGGTAAGGTTTTCCAGTTCGATTACTGGATTGCCGTTGCCTTGCATTATGGAGTCCAGTCGGGGACGGATATCCGGTTATCCGCCGACTTCCAACATCCGCTCAAGAGCTACTAGGGCATGTCGTTTGGTCTCGGAGTCGACTTGGACGACGTTGATCCCCACGCCGGCCATGATGCCTTCCAGCACCCAGAGGACATACGCCGGATGGATGCGGTACATCGTGGCGCACGGGCAAACGACGGGGTCTAGGCAAAAGATCCTTTTGTCGGGGTTTTCATCTCGCAACCGGTTGACCATGTTGATCTCAGTGCCGATTGCCCATGACGTTCCCGACGACGCACCCTCAACGGTCTTGCGGATGAACTCAGTCGAGCCGTTGCAGTCAGCCGCGTCTACAACTTCCCGTACACACTCAGGATGCACGACCACATTGACATCCGGATCGTCGCGCCGCGCGTCTTCGATCTGCTTAACCGTGAACCGAGTGTGAACCGAGCAGTGGCCTTGCCACAAAACGACTTTAGAGTTGTGTAGCTGCTCTTCGGACAGTCCACCCATTGGACGGAACGGATTCCAGACGACCATATCCTCAGCGGGGATGCCTTTGGCTAACCCGGTGTTTCGTCCGAGATGCTGGTCGGGCAGGAAGAATATCCGCTTGCCTCGCTCCAGCGCCCAGTCGTAGGCCGCGTCAGCGTTCGACGATGTGCATACGAGACCGCCGTTGCGTCCACAGAGCGCCTTGATGGCAGCGGTCGAGTTCATGTAGGTGATGGGAATGATTTCTGCCATCCCGTTGTCGCCCTCACCTAACACGTCCATGAGGTCGTCCCACGCGTCTTCCACGTCATCGGTCGCGGCCATGTCCGCCATCGAGCATCCCGCCGCCATGTTGGGCAATACGACGTGCTGGTCATCGTCGGTCAGCAAATCGGCGGTCTCGGCCATGAAGTGAACGCCGCAGAAGATGATCCATTTGGCTTCCTCTGTGGCAGCGGCGTGCTTCGACAAGAGATAAGAGTCGCCTCGGAAATCGGCGAACTGAATGACGTCGTCACGCTGGTAGTGGTGACCGAGCACCACGGCTTTTGTCCCGATCTCTTTACGCGCATATCGGATGCCAGCTTCGACCTGCTCCGGGGTCAGCTTCAAGTAGCGTGTCGGCACTTTCTGCCAACGAACGCCTGACTGAAACTCTTCTTCAAGCGTTTTGGTTCGTAGATTCCCTTCGACTTGACAAAACGCCGACTGTTCGAGTTCGGTGATGGGTATGATGGTCTTCGGTGTAGTGTTGATGGAGATCATGTCGCCTCCTCGAGTTTCAACCGGTTAGTTGACCGGCTGTCCGACCAGCGACCAGGGGGTCGCCTCAGTCACTTCGACCTTGATCGTCTCTCCAACGCGGACAGCGCAATCGGAATGTGCGCCGCCATCGATGTAGACGATCTTGTCGTTTCGGTTCCTACCGAACGTCCGGCCTCGCTTACGGCCCTCCACAAGGATGTCGGTGAAACTTCCTACCAAACCAGCGTGCTTCTCCGTTTGAATCGCACATTGTACAGCGTCGAGACGCTGATGTCGCCGCTTTTTCTCACGTTGCGAAACCGTGTCCGGGAATTTCCTTGAGGCAACGGTGCCGGGACGCTCGGAGTAGGCCGCTGAATGCACCTTTTCGAAGCGGACTCGTTCGACGATTTCCATGGTGTTTTCGAACTGTTCCTCACCCTCTCCTGGGAAGCCGACAATCACATCAGTGGTCAAGGCCACGTCTTCGCCGAGGATGTCTCGGATTTCGTCGATCTTGTCTAGGTACTGATCGCGGGTGTAGCCGCGTCGCATGTTAGCCAATACCACGTCATCTCCCGCCTGAAACGGCAGGTTGACCGTCTCGCAAACCTTCGGCAGATCGGCGATGGATTTGATGATGCGCGTTGACATATCGTTCGGATGCGAAGTCAGGAACCGGATACGCTCGATTCCGCCCACGTCTTGAATCGCCTCGAGTAGGTCGGCCAAGTCTTGACGGTCATCAAGGTCGTGACCGTACGAATCGACGTTCTGTCCCAGAAGCGTTATCTCTTTGACACCGCGCTGCACGAGCATCTTCGCCTCGTCGACTAACTCGTCCAACGGTCTGCTGATCTCTCTACCACGTCTGTACGGAATAATGCAGAACGTGCAGAATTTGTCGCATCCGTGTGTAATCGGGACGAAGGTCGCCACCTTTGGATCGTTTGGGACAAGATTCGCCAAGCACCCGTCCAAATCGCCGTTCTCGATGCCATGGCGCATGGCGACAGTTTCGAGTATCGGGTTGAAATCTTGTGGCCGAGCCCAGAGATCGACCTGCGGGAACCTGCGTCGCAGATCGGAATCCGAAGGCCCCACCATGCAACCCATCACCACGATCATCCGATCGGGATTTTCATCCTTAACCTTCTTCAACTTCCCGAGCATCCCCGTCGCCGTATCCTCCGCAGATTGGCGCACTACGCAAGTATTCAACACAACCACATCAGCATCTTCCGGAGTTTCACCCCGATCCAATCCCAGACCGGCCATCCCCGCACCGAGCCGTTCCGAGTCGGACATGTTCATCTGACATCCAACTGTCCAGACGTGATAAGAGGTCATGATGCGATCAGCTCTGAGATCGAGTCAGTCGAATTAGACAAATGCGGTTAGCAGTTGCCAACTCGTTAACTCAATTTTACGCAATGGGCTTCCCAGTCACAGACGTAATCTGCTTGGGCCGACGTTTCCGGTGATCTGGCGTATGCGGATTTAGAGGATCGCACCCAGAGTTTCTGGAGACGTTCTAGCGCCGAACCCGGCGCGGCTACATCCGGGTGCCTTGCCAGCCAACATCCGACGATCGTACCTGTGCGTCCTATTCCGCCAAAGCAGTGCACATAGACCGTCTTCCCAGCCTCAATGTCGGCATCTATCGCGTCGAGGATTTTATTCGTGAGTTCCTTTGAGCAAGGAACGTCAGCGTCTCGGATCGGAAATCGCTGGTGGGTCTGCGTCTCCGAATCAAGCCACTGGCGATACGGCGAGATTTCATGGTCTTCGGTGAGGTCGATGAATGACCTGACACCCGCATCAGCGAACTTCGCGAGTTTGGCCGGGGATTCGCGATCGAAGATAGCGCGTGGGTATTCGCCGGCGAGCAACTTGCCCGGCACCACCCAATAACTTTCGTTTATCGGTGTCGACATCATTAAGCGCGTCCCATAACATCCCGATAGGCCGTAGTCTGCTTCAACCAGATGTCACGCGCTCGAACGCGTTTAACCAAGTATCTGCGGCAGCTTGGAGCGGAAGTCTTATCACGCAGTTCAAGCTGATTTCGTCACCGCCAACAGTGCCGATAGGCGTGGCTGGGACATCGGCGGATTCCGCTTCAACGAGGGTGCATGCGACGTCACTTGGATCGCACGTTATGAGAATGCGCGACTGTCGCTCGCCGAACAAGTTGGGGAGCCAGTTGTTTATGGAGATACTGTGTTGGATGGTTGCGCCGATGTTCCCTTGGATGGCAGATTCGGCGACAGCCACTGCCAATCCGCCGTGAGAGAGGTCGTGGGCAGACTTCGCGACGCCTTGGGCAATGAGGTTTCGGGTTAGAGCTTGGACCTTGGTTTCGAGATCGAGGTCGATATCGGGTTTGCCAGCAATCGTGCCGTATAGAACGGCGAGAGCCTCGCTGCCAGCAAGGCCATCGGGTTCGTCCCATGGGGTGTAAGAACCGATGAGGAGTATGGCATCACCTTTATCCCGGAAACCTGATCTGGCGTGCCGCTCCACATTTTCGAGGAGACCAAGCGCGCCGATGATGGGCGTAGGCTGAACAGCAGATCCGGACGATTCGTTGTAGAGGCTCGCGTTGCCGCTCACGACTGGAATGTTGAACGCAGAAGCCGCGTCTGAGATGCCGCCGATGGACTCTTGCAACTGGTATTGGATATCGGGCGTCTCAGGGTTGCCGAAGTTGAGGCCGTCAGTCAAAGCGACAGGCGTAGCTCCCACGCATGACAAATTGCGGCATGCTTCCGCGACCGCTATCGCGGCACCGGCACGCGGGTTGAGATACACAAGCCTCCCGTTGCCGTCCGTCGAAACCGCAAGTGCACGTCGGGTGCCCTGAATGCGGAGCAGTGCGGCGTCGCCACCGGGCGCGATGACTGTATTGTTCTGAACCTGATGGTCGTACTGTCGCCATACGGAGCGCTTAGACGCAACGTTCGGCGATGCCAGCAACTTCAGCAATGCCTCGTTCGAGGTCATATCCAGAGCGGGCAAACACGAGAAATCGAACCATTGCAACTCATCCAACCAAGCTGGCTTCGGCGAAGTGAAGCGATATTCCGGAGCATCCGTTAGTGTCTCAACCGGCGTGCTCGAAACTCGATCGCGGCCATCAGAAACGATGACCCGATTTCCAGCCTCGAACGTGCCGATGATGGCCGCATCTAGGTCCCACTTCTCGAACAAATCGAACAACTCATCTTCGTGCCCCGGCTTGACCGCGAGCAACATCCGCTCTTGAGATTCAGACAGCATCACCTCGTATGGCGACATCGCATCTTCGCGTCGCGGCACCTTTGCGACATCGATATTGATACCGAGCTCGCTCCGTTCCGCCATCTCGATCGCCGCGCTGGTGATGCCCGCCGCACCACAATCCTGCATCCCGACCACACCAGGCAGTTCGATGGCTTCGAGACAAGCTTCGATGAGTACCTTTTCGAGGAACGGATTCCCGACTTGGACAGCCGATCGCATCTCCACCTGGTCTTGGAACGTGCGAGAGGCGAGTCCCGAAGCGCCATGAATGCCGTCGCGTCCAGTTTTAGCCCCCACTAGGACGAGAAGGTCCCCGGATGCTTCTGCCCGCGCGCTCATCACCTTACCGTCCTCGATTATGCCGACGCACATCGCATTGACCAACGGGTTGCCAGCGTATGAGGCATCAAACACTACCTCTCCACCGACATTCGGAACCCCGATGCAGTTGCCGTAGCCCGATATTCCTGACACAACACCGTTAAGCAGATACCGCTGGCGATCATCATTCGGCGGTCCGAACCTAAGCGAGTTCATCAACGCCATCGGACGCGCGCCCATCGCCAAAATGTCCCGCACGATCCCCCCGACTCCCGTCGCCGCACCTTCGTACGGCTCTACCGCAGATGGATGGTTGTGCGACTCGATCTTGAACGCAACAGCGAAACCATCGCCGATGTCAACCACGCCCGCATTCTCCGCTCCGGGCGCGACCAACAAACGATCCGAACTCTTCGGCAACGTTCGCAACAGGGCCTTCGTGTGCTTGTACCCGCAGTGCTCGCTCCACAGCGCCCCGAACAGACCGATCTCCAGTTCGTTAGGTTCCCGTTCGAGCCGGTCCAGAATCGCCTCGTATTCGCCGCGCGCGAGAGCAACCTCGTCAAGCAGTTCCTGCGTAACCGGCGCCACAGCGACTACAGACTCGCGCCATCAACTGCCGTGGCTATGGAACGCCAAAGCAGATTGCCGTCGATACTGCCCAAGATCGGTTCGCAAGCCCGTTCTGGATGCGGCATCATACCGAGCACATTGCCTCGTTCGTTGGTGATTCCGGCGATGTTGTTCAACGAACCATTCGGGTTGGCTTCGGGCGTAACGCGGTTTTCGTTGTCCACATAGCGAAATATCACGCGACCGTCAGACTCGAGCATCCCCAAAGTTTCGTCATCGGCTTGATAGTTCCCTTCGCCGTGGGATATGGGCATCGAAACCACGTCTCCGCGGTTGTATAGCGAGGTGAAGGGTGTCTGGGATGTTTCGACGCGCAGGGTGCCGGGCGAGCAACGAAATTCGAGATGGTCGTTGCGAATAAGCGCCCCGGGTAGAAGCCCCGTTTCGCAGAGGATCTGAAACCCGTTGCAGCTACCAAATACGAAGCCACCATCGTTGGCGAAATCTTTCACCGCCACCATGACGGGAGAGTGCGCAGCGATCGCGCCACAACGAAGGTGATCGCCGTACGAAAAGCCGCCCGGCAGGAGGATGGCGTCCAAACCACTGACCGAGGTCTCTCGATGCCAAACATATTCGGCCTGATAGCCGAGAACATCTGCGACGGCGTAGTGCATGTCGCGTTCAGACCATGAGCCCGGGAATACGACGATGCCAAACTTCATATCACGTATCGCCCCAGAGTTAAGCGATCAAGGTTACGCGATTATGCGCGTTGGACTGCCCAACTCGAGAACAAACTCGAGAACTATCGGTTTTTCTCCGTCGACTTACGGCTCTTACGAACTTTGGCCGCGATCTGCTTCTTCCGGGTCACGCTCGGCGGCTCGAAAGCCTTGCGCCGACGTGCCTCGGAAATGATGCCTTCGTGCTGGACGCTGCGCGTGAACCGGCGCAGCATCGCCTCGAAACTCTCACCCTCTCGATTCTTTACCTCTACCAACTGAAATCGTTTCTCCTGTGGTCGCAGCCCGATTGATCCCCCGATTCATCCGCTAGATGGTCTGACACAATCAGGTTTCCATTACCGTTTCGATGGTATCACTTGAGCGTTAACCGTTACGATTTTCGACGTGCTTTTCAAACGTCGCCAAACCTTTTTCCAGCCGTTCCAACGTCCGCTCGCGTCCGAGGACCTCTATCGACTCGAACAACGGAGGCGCGATCCGTTTCGCAGTCATGGCGATACGGATCGGAGTGAACAACTGTCCTGCTTTTAGGCCGGTAGTCGCAGTCAAGCCGCGCAACGTGCTCTCTATATCTTCGGTTGTAAATGGCTCGACAGACTTCAACGCGTCGATACTGCTGTTTAACGCGGTAACCACCATCTCCTCATCCATGCGTCGCCCGATCATCTCTTCCGGATTCGGATCGACTTCATCCACGAACAGGAAATCGATTAGCTCTACAACATCCGGCAGCACCTTTATCCGCTCCCGCAACACCGGCACCATCGCTTTAACCACTGAGCGATCTATCGGACGGTCAACCTCTTCAGGCAACCCACCTTCCTCTTCGGGTCGTTCAAGGCAAGGCAGCATCATTGCTGTAAGAGCGTCTTCACCGGCCTTCATGATGTGCTGCTGGTTCATCCACTCCAGCTTCTGCGCACTGAACTTCGCTGGATGCGACAAGATGCGTTCGATCTCGAATCTTGACGCAATCTCCCCGCGCGTCATCACCTCCGTATCATCGCCCGGCGACCATCCGAGCAGCGCGAGATAGTTAAGTACCGCGTCCGGCGTATAACCCGCATCGCGATACTCCAACGCCGACTGCGCCCCATGCCGTTTGCTCAACTTCGCACCGTCCTGCGCCGTGATTAGCGGCACATGCACATACTTAGGCGTAGGTATTCCAAGTGCCTCCTGTATCAAGACATGGCGCGGCAGACTCGGTATCCACTCCTCCGCGCGTATCACATGCGTAATACCCATCTCGTAGTCATCAACCACGTGCGCCAAGTGATACGTCGGAAACCCATCCGACTTCAGTATCACAAAGTCCTGCAACAGCGACAGATCGAACCTCAACCGCCCACGAACCTCATCCTCGACCTGTATCTCACCATGATCCGGCACCTTGAAACGCACCACCACATCAAGACCTTTATCCCGCGACTCCTGAATCTGCTCCGACGTCCGATATCGCCCGCGATTGTCGTAACCCGGAGCCTGCCCCGCCGCCTGCTGGCGTTGCCGCAACGCCGCCAACTCTTCAGGCTGAGTGTCGTCGTAATACGCAGCACCAGCTTCGATCAGCTTCTCAGCCGCATCCGCGTACAGCTCCAACCGCTCCGACTGCGTATAAGGCGCATACGGACCCCCAATATCCGGCCCCTCATCAAGATCCAACCCCAGCCACTTCAACGACTCCTTAATGTGCCACTCGGCATCAGGATCATACCGATTACGGTCCGTATCCTCGATCCGGAGAATGAACTGACCCCCAGTCTTACGTGCCAGAAACCAGTTGTAAAGCGCGGTGCGAAGACCGCCGATGTGCATCACTCCGGTCGGACTCGGAGCAAAGCGAACGCGTGCAGGAGTTTGTGTGGTCATACTATCCAGATTATTCGATTAGTACGCGGAATACCCTGACGCGCCAAAAACGGCTCTTGAAGGCGGTCCGATTCTTGCCTGAGCACATGCTAGATCAGGCGGTAGGGGAGACGTGAACGTGAGACGGTCTCCTGTGAATGGATGATTGAAGCTCAGCTGATTCGCGTGCAAGAATTGTCTACAAAGCGGTATTTCCGGGATGATCACTCCATAGATCGGGTCGCCCAATATCGGATATCCGATCGCCTGCATGTGCACACGTATTTGATGCGTTCGACCGCTTTCGAGTTTCAGGTTGACCATCGAGAATGCTTTGCCGAAGGCGTAGTGGCCTGTAGTAAACGCGAAACGCGTACGCGCCGGCCTTCCGCCTTGGACTACAGCTTGCCGTGTTCGGATGGTCGGATGTCTTCCGATAGGACGGTCTACAACTCCGGCTCGCCCGGGCAATTTGCCGACGACCATGGCGATGTAGCGCCGATCAACCTCGCGCTCCTTGATCGCGGCTGATAGGGCAGACGTGGCTATAGCCGTACGCCCCACGACCATCAATCCCGAAGTATCAGCATCTAGTCGATGCACTATGCCCGGACGTTCACTCGGTTCCAACTGCGAAAGCTCCGGATAGCGTGCCAGAAGCGCATTCACGAGCGTCCCATCCCTCCGTCCAGCGCCAGCATGTACAGTCATGCCGGCGGGTTTGTCGACGACGACCACATGCTCATCTTCGTAAACGATGCCGAAATCAAGGTTCTGTGGAACTGGCGGCGCGTCGGCTTCGGCTGTACCAGGCGCATCGAACTCCACACGATCACCCGCATCGACTTTCGCCGAGGGCGCGTCCACAGTCCGCCCATTCACCCTCGCCGCCCCGGTTCGAATCAGCCGCTGCACCTCCGTTCGCGACAGACCAGCTACCTCATGACGTATGAAAAGATCGAGCCGGATCGGCAAATCTTGACCATCAAGTTCGAATGTCAGTTTCGGAGACATCAGCAGTGGATCGCTCCAATGTTCCGTAACGTGTCGCTTCAGCACACGTCCGACAACCGGTAGTCACGACTTGACTGGTATTTGAAACGTGGGTTGCAGTGCGCGCGTCTTCTTCCCGATGACTGAAGAAATACCAGACCATCAACACCATCCCAACCGATATCGCGGAATCCGCCACGTTGAATATCGGCCACGGTCCTACATCAAGGAAATCGGTCACGTACCCCTGTCGCAACCGGTCGAAAAGATTCCCCAGCGCACCACCAAGTTGCAACCCCAGTGCCAGGCGTAGCACAAAAGACTTCGCACCCGTAGTCGCGTACACCCAAAGCAGCACACCCACCGCAAAGACTGCCACGATACTCAGAATGTTGCTATGACCTTGGAACAGACTGAACGCCGTCCCTGTGTTCCGAGCATGAGTAAACCGCAAAAACCCCTCAGCCGGCCAAGACTCGCCCCAATCCAGCCACGCAACGATCACCGACTTCGTAGACTGATCCAACACCAAAACCACAACCGCCAAAACCCAAAGCATCCAACTTCGCCGAACCCAAAAATCCCAAACCCGATACCCAATCCCCCTCACACCACCTCCACTCCTTACGCCATCCCCACTCACAACGTCATTCCCGCGCCCCATTTCGTCATTCCCGCGCAGGCGGGGATCCACAGGCGCAGGAGCATCTACAGCGCGCGCTTCTTCACGACCAACAGACATACCCACGATTCTATGGCTATATCATTCCCATCATAGTTCAAAATAAGACTCACACTAGCAACCACTAGGAGCCACCCAATCATGGAAGTTCGTGTAGACCTGCGCAGCGACACCGTAACCCTGCCCTCCCCCGAAATGCGGCGCGTCATCTACGAAGCCGAAGTCGGTGACGACGTTTACGGCGACGACCCATCCGTCAACGAGCTCGAGGAAAAGTCGGCGGTCATGCTCGGAAAAGAAGCCGGACTATTCGTAACCTCCGGCACACAAGGCAACCTCGTCTCGATGCTCGCACACTGCGGCAGGGGAGACGAAGTGCTAGTCGGCGACCGCTCACACATCTTCTCCTCAGAAGCCGGCGGCGCAAGCGTCCTCGGCAGCCTCTTCCTATACCCCATCAAAACCGACCGCCACGGCTTCTTGGAGCCCGACCTCATCCGCGGCGCCACAAAACCCCACGACTACCATCTTCCACCTACTAGACTCCTTTGCATCGAGAACACCCATAACCAGATGAGCGGACAGCCACTGACCGCCGAGCAGACCCACGCCATGGCCGATGCCGCGCGCGAAGGCGGCATGTCTGTTCACATCGACGGCGCACGAATCTTCAACGCCGCCGTGAGCCTCGGAGTCGACGTCAAAGAACTCGTCGCCCCCGCAGATTCCGCAACCTTCTGCCTCTCCAAAGGACTGTCCTGCCCCGTCGGCAGCGTCGTCGTCGGAAGCGAAGACTTCATCGCCCGAGCCCGACGCTGGCGCAAGATGCTCGGAGCCGGCATGAGACAAGTCGGAGTAATCGCCGCCGCCGGCATCTACTCCCTAGACAACATGATCGAACGCCTCGCCGAAGACCACTCAAACGCCAAGAAACTCGCCCAAGGACTCGCCGAAATCGACGGCATCAGCGTCGACCCCAACAATATCCACTCCAACATCGTCTTCTTCAACATCCCACCCGGCACCGGCACCACCATCTCCCAAAACCTCAAACAACACGGCATCCTAGTAAACCCCGGCGACCCCGCAATGCGCATGGTAACCCACTACGGCATCACCTCCGAAGACATCGACTACACCCTAGTAGCGCTACAGGAGCACTTCAAGACAGCAGTTGCTGCTGCCTGAAACTTCCACAAAAACCCGCCACTCATCGCACACACGTCATTCCCGCGAAGGCGGGAATCCAGAGGAGTGGCTGAGGGGCCGGGTTCCCCCGCTCGCGGGGGAAATGGCGAAGCCAAAGGGGGCACGTTTAGAATCAGACTCCACGGAGTATTGAGGTATGGCAATCACTACAATGTCATCAGCCGAACACAGCCAAGTCGCCCGCGATTTCTTGACCGCGTCCGACGAGGAGTTCGCGCAGGGCGATGACTTGCAGGGCGCAGAGAAACTGTGGGGCGCGGCATCGCACGCAGTGATGGCAGTCGCCCAAGAGAAAGGGTGGCGCCACGACACTCACAGGACGCTCAAAAACGCCGCGATACGCCTAGCCTCCGAGCGCGAAGATCCGTTGATCCGAGCGCATTTCAGTGTTGCCGAAAAGTTCCACGTCTACTTCTACCACCGAGGAATGGAAGATTGGGAGCTCGACGCCGACCGTCCACTGGTACGCGACTTTGTCCAGCGGGTGTTGAGATAGAGCGCAAATTCGGGCTTGTGGGCGGACGTGTTGCTTTGTGTACTATCTAACCGCAAGGTTTGATAGTCAGCGTCAATGCCCGATACGTCCGTGAATAATCCTCCCACCGCCGCATTCGCGGAACTCTTGACGAGTTTCGCCGACGCAATCGCCGACAAATTCAGTTCATCAGTAAATCTGTCACCTGAAGAACAGCTCAAAGACCCAGCTGGAGAGTTGCTGAAGAGTCTGGGTGAGTTGCTCAATCTGGACGTCGATTGGCGTCCAGAGGTGCGTCCCGACGACGTTGACGGACGCCCCGATATCGGTGTGCTTACGGACAGGTTGTTGTCTGGGCTGGTGGAGTTGAAGCGTCCCGGTTTAGGCGCGCGAGCAGAGCGATTCACAGGCGCAAACCGTCAGCAATGGAATCGTTTCAAATCGCTTCCGAACCTCATCTACACAGATGGTTCGGAGTGGAGTCTGTATCGAACAGGCGAACTGGTCCAGAGGGTCAGAGTTGCCGATGATGTCAGTACCGGCGGTGCCAACTCTATCGATCCAAGTTCCATCAGCGATCTGCGCACCCTGCTGATTGATTTTCTGCACTGGGATCCGATAGTTCCTAGCACAGCGGAGGGTTTGGCGACATTCTTAGCACCCTTGGCGCGAGTGTTGCGCGATGAGGTCGAGACCGCTTTGCAACGCTCGGACAGTGCTTTGCAAGACCTGTTTGGTGAGTGGGGCGGGTTGCTCTTTCCGGAAGGCGACCATGATCAGTTTGCGGATGCGTACGCGCAGACGGTGACGTACGCGCTGCTTTTGGCCAGGTTCGAGGGCGCTGATCAACTTCGACCTTTAATAGCAGCGGACGCCCTTAAGCACGAACACTCGTTGCTGGCAGATGCACTGTTGCTGCTGGAATCCGATCAGGTTCGCGACGAACTTCGGATGCCGATCGAGTTGTTAGAGCGCGCGATAGGAGTGGTTGATTCGGCGCAGGTTAGCGAGGAGAGCGATCCATGGTTGTATTTCTATGAGCACTTCTTGGCTGCGTATGATCCGAAGTTGCGTAAGGATCGCGGAGTTTACTTCACACCAATTGAAGTAGTTCGCACCCAAGTTCGTCTCACTGGTGAACTGCTACGAACTCGATTCAATAAACCTCTTGGGTTCGCGGATGAAGACGTGGTTGTGTTGGACCCCGCTGTCGGCACAGGGACGTATCCGCTTGCGGTACTAGATCACGCCGCAGACGCCGTGGAGGGACGGCTCGGTCGTGGTGCGGTTGAGGGCAAGATACGCGGTTTTGCTGACCGCTTACACGCCTTCGAAATCCTCGTCGGCGCATACTCCGTCGCACACCTTCGCATCTCGCAACGATTAAGAGACCTCAACGTCACCGACAAGCCATCCAACGTCTACCTAACGGATACTCTGGAATCCCCCAATGGTTTGGCAGATTTCCCCGCCAGCATGATGCAGGCGAGCCTCACCGAAGAGCATAACCGCGCGTTAAATGTCAAGAAAGACACTCGCGTATTCGTGTGTCTCGGAAATCCACCTTACGACCGTGAAGAGCGCGACCCTAGTGACGAATCAAGTCGTCGCAAAGGCGGATGGGTTAGATACGGCGATGAAGGGTCCGATGAGCCGCCCATCTTGGAAGATTTCCTAAAACCCGCACGTGACGCAGGTCTAGGCGTCCACATCAAGAACCTCTACAACGACTACGTCTACTTCTGGCGTTGGGCACTGTGGAAAGTCTTCGATTCCACCGCCGATTCAGGCGTCGTCACATTCATCACAGGATCCTCGTACTTGCGCGGGCCAGCGTTTACGGGAATGAGACGCAAGATGCGAGAGGTCTTCGATGAACTTTGGATCATTGACCTAGAAGGCGATAGTATCGGTGCGCGCAAAACCGAGAACGTCTTTTCGATTCGTACTCCGGTGGCAATCGCCATCGGTTTACGAGACGGTGAGCCTAAGCCAGAAACTCCAGCGCAAGTTTGGAAAGTGAAGCTGAGTGGTTCAAGTGCTGACAAACTAGCAGAGCTTGATCACCGCGACTCACTGAGCAAGTTCGACTGGCGCCTATGTTCAAACGATTGGGACGCACCGTTTTATGCCACAGGGGTCGGGACATACTTCGATTGGTCAGCGGTTACAGACATCTTCCCTTGGCAACATTCTGGCTCCCAAATCAAGAGGAAGTGGCCTATAGGTGAAACGCGTAAAGTCTTGCTCAAGCGTTGGGAACAATTGTTGAACACTGACCAACTGGAACGGCGTACTGCGTTCCGAGAGACACGCGATCGAAAAATCGATCAGCAATACCAACGTTTATCCGGCGAATACGAGCGCGATCCACCCATAAAATCTCTCAATGCCGATTCTGAGGTGCCCAACATTAAGGCTTACGCGTATCGGACGCTCGATCTTCATTGGGTGATCGCCGACGCACGATTGGGTGACTACCTACGCCCCGAACTTTGGAGCTCACACAGCGGTAATCAGGTCTATATGACCAGTCTGCTGACTAAAGTTCTTGGCAAAGGCCCAGCTGCTGCGGTAACTAGTGAGCCGCCCGATTTAGATCACTTCTGTGGACGCGGCGGTAAAGACGTGATTCCGCTATGGCGCGATGCGGACGCTACCGATCCGAACGTAACCAAAGGATTGCTTGAGAAGTTGCATGATGCGTTTGGTTGCCCAACGACCGCGGAAAGGCTGTTTGCGTACGCGTATGGAGTCTTAGCGCAACCTACCTACGTGGATCAGTTCTGGGATGAACTAGAGCTGCCGCCACCGCGATTGCCGATAACCAAGAACGCAGACCTATTCAATCGGGTATCAGACCACGGCGCGGAACTTATCCACCTTCACACCTACGGAAAGCGATTCGATGGAGCAGGCAACGATGGCTCTGTGCCTCAGGGCGATGCGCGTTGCACTATGGGTGTTTTGCCCGACAGGTATCCCGAGTCGCATGAATATGATCGGGCGAATGAGGTTCTTCAGGTTGGCGATGGCGAATTCGCTCCGGTCAAATCAGAGGTTTGGGACTACTCGGTTTCGGGTAAACAGGTAGTCAAATTGTGGTTGGACCGTCGAAGTTTGAATGGGTCGGGCCACAAGTCGTCCCCGTTGGATTACATCCGACCTGAGAGTTGGGATTTCACCGAGGAGTTGCTAGAGTTGCTGTGGGTTTTGGAACATACGATAGCGTTGCAGTCAGTTGGTGCGGGGTTGTTGGAAGAGGTCTGCGATTCGGAGCTATTTTCAGCCGCTGAGCTACCCATGCCAAGTGCGGCTGAGCGTCGAGCACCTAGTGGATCTGTTTCCAACGCAGGTCAGGCAGAACTTGGCGCGTAGAGCGGTGGTCGAGGAATGCGTGTTGGGAAAATTCTGAAAGCAATTTGGAATAGCATTCGGTCATTTGTTCATGCTCATCCATATTGCATTTCTTTTGCTATGGGCATCACTGGCACAGCCCTTTTGTTATATCCCATTGACAAAGAATTTTGGTCGGGCGTGTGGAATTGGTTCAGTGAAGGGGAATCCAATAGCGGGACGATACGCAACATAGGTTTGGTACTAGCGGGTTTAGTTGCACTTCCTCTGGCTCTATGGCGTAGTTTAGTGGCACAACGCCAAGCAGAGGCAGCACAGCGCCAAGCGTTCACGGCGCAAGAAGGGCTTGCCAACGATCGTTATCAAAAAGGAGCAGAGATGCTTGGCAGCGACATTCTGTCGGTGCGCGTCGGCGGAATATACGCGCTTCGTGGCCTAGTCGAAGATGTGCCGAGCATTTACATGATGCCAGTGCAGCGATTGTTATGTGCGTTTATCCGCAACCCAACTGAGGATTCATCATTGTTGGTCAACGATAAATCGGCCAACGTCGAAGCTCCACCACTTCGAGATGATGTTAAAGCAGCACTAGAGGTTGTTACAGACAGACGCGCGGGTGAGGTAGAACGTGAGCGCAAAAGGCAAATCACGCATGACATAGTACGCTCTCAACTACAGAGATCAGCCCTAATAGGCACTAATTTTGCAAACTTCAACTTATCAAGCGTAGATTTTACGGACTCTTTACTCGGGAACGCTGATTTCTCGTACGCGATTTTGGCATTCGCTAATTTATCTGGAGCAGAATTAGGCAACGCGAATTTCTATCATGCAACGTTGTACGGATGCGATCTATCTGGGGCCAAGTTTACGTCCGACGCTATGCGATCAGATTTGTCGATTCGGAACATAGTAGCCTGCAACCTAACCCAAGCACAACTTGATCAGGCGGTAGCCGCCCCTGATAACCCGCCTATCTTGGATGGCGTGGTTGATGCGGAGACGGGTGAGCAGTTGGTGTGGCGCGGCAGTGCACCATCGGAATGATCCCATCGTTCGGATCGAAAAGTGCGGCGAAGAATCCCGTGTCGGCGAAAACTACTCTTGCCACGGATATTTCTGACGTTTGGGTAGGCCGTAGAGATAGTGGTCGAGGTTGAGCGAGAGGTCGTGTGGTATGGCGTCTTGTTCGTCCTGGGGCAAGCTCTCGTACAGAACCCTGCCAAAACCAGCCAGGTCTCCCTCGGTGAATTCGCCATCGCGCACGAACACTTTATCGGGGTTTGGCACACGTGCTTCTAGTGCAGCTAGGGCTTCGATAAGGTCATCAGCGGCTTCGTAGTCACCGGAATCGGCATCAATAACGACCCACTGACCGTTCACAGGTTCGTCCAACTCGTGCTTGATGCGGTCATGGTACATCCGCTCAGCACGCTCTCTAGCGAGAGTGTATTTGTCTTTTTTGGGCGTCATGGTTTGTTATCTGGTTCGCATTAGTGCCTTATAGGAACATCGTAGCATTTCATCTATCACTCATCCCCCATCCCTCTCCCCCCACCAATACCGCAACCGCTCCCCGATCTGCCGCTCCGCACCCAAATCACCCGGCTCATAAAACCGACTTCCTCTTACGTTTTCCGGCAGATTCTCGCTCGGTTTGAAGTGACCCGGCGCATCGTGCGGATACTCGTAACCCTTTCCGTAACCCATCCCCTCCATCAATCGCGTCGGCGCATTCCTAAGATGCATCGGCACCGGCTCATCCGGAGCCCCCCGAACCAACCCCAACGCCTTATCAATCGCCAAATACGCCGAGTTCGACTTCGGCGCTGAAGCCAAGAAAATCGTCGCCTCCGCAAGCGGAATCCGACCCTCCGGCATACCGATGAAGCTAACCGCCTGCTGCGCAGCAACCGCAACCGTGAGACCGTTAGGGTTCGCTAATCCGACATCTTCAGCTGCCAAAATTACGAGTCTGCGCGCTATGAACATCGGATCCTCACCAGCGTCAATCATCCTAGCCAAGTAGTAAATCGCAGCATCCGGATCCGAAGCACGCACACTCTTGATGAACGCCGAGATCGTGTCGTAGTGCATATCCCCGAGACGGTCGTAACGTGCCCGCTTCTCGATAGCCTGCTCAACCAACTCGACGGAAACCGTCCGTTTACCGTCCTCTTCTGAAGCAGAATCGACGGCAATCTCCAACGCATTAAGCGCCGATCTCGCATCCCCATTTGCCGCCCGCAGCAGAAACGAACGCGCCTCATCACCCAAAACCGGATTCACCGCCGCCAACCCGCGTTCAAGATCATGCAACGCAGCATCGATAATCCGACTCATATCGTCATCGCCAAGCGGCTCAATCGTATAGACCCGAGTGCGCGAAAGCAGCGGCGCAATCACCTCAAACGACGGATTCTCTGTAGTTGCACCTATGAGAATGAACGTTCCCGCTTCAACATGCGGAAGCAGTGCGTCCTGCTGCGACTTCGAAAAGCGATGAATCTCGTCGATGAAAAGTATCGTCCGTGTACCCGTTGCCCCGATACGGTGTTGCGCGTCGGCCGCTTCTCGCCTAATATCTCGAACACCCGAAGTAACGGCCGAAAGTTCGGCGAAGTGGCTCTTGGTCACGCCTGAGACCACCTGCGCGAGCGTCGTTTTCCCGCTACCCGGCGGCCCCCAAAGAATCATCGAATGCAAACGATCGCGCTCAATCATCTGACGCACAACACGCCCGGCCCCGACGAGTTTCTCCTGCCCCACAAACTCGTCGAGAGTCCTAGGTCTCATGCGCGTCGCAAGAGGAGCCTGACGATCCAAGATCGCCTTTCTTCGATCATCGAACAGGGTCATTTTTCAGATTCCAGCCTACGCGGGAATGACGTGCCGCCACGCCGGGATGACGGGGCAGCTGCGCTTAACTCGATCGCAGCGAACGCAACGCTTGTGCGACATCATCCCGCTCTTCCGGCAAGACCGTCCGCGGGTCGAGGTAAAAAGCTCCGTCCTCGATCCGGCCGATGACCGGTATCGCAAAGCCACGCATCTTTTCAGCGATCTCTTCAGCCGGCAACTTCGCGGTGACTTCCAAGCGCTTAGTCGGCAACGTCTGACCAGGAGCACTCCCACCGCCGATGGCAGTCCGACCATCTACGATCCGCGACTCGATCTCACTCGACCAGCGCTTCGCGACCTCGCCCAACTCGTCGAGAGTTATCGACATCATCCGCAGGATCGGCAGTTCGTCCGTAGCGGTTCCCCGGACGTAGGACCGTAGCGTCGCATTCAGCGCAGCAAGCGTCATCTTGTCTATGCGCATGGCCCTAGCGAGCGGGTGCTTTGACACCTGATCGACCAACTCCGCTTTACCAACGATGATGCCCGACTGCGGGCCGCCCAGCAGCTTGTCGCCTGAAAACAACGTTAGATGAGCGCCGGCGCGAACCGCTTCTTGAACTGTAGGCTCATGTTGAATCCCATAAATCGAGGTGTCGACAAGACAACCCGAACCTAGGTCATGGATCACAGGTATATCGTGACGTTCCGCGATCTCTACGATGTCAGAGAGCTGGTCTTCGTGCACGAAGCCTGAGATGGCAAAGTTGGATCGGTGCACTTTTAGGATTGCAGAGGTGTTTGCCCCGATTGCCGACTCATAATCGCGGGCATAGGTCCGGTTGGTCGTACCGACATCCACGAGGTTCGCACCCGACTGTGCCATCACGTCAGGCACGCGGAAACCGCCGCCGATCTCAACCGCCTCGCTGCGAGAAACGAGCACATCGCCCCCGTGCCCGGCGAGCGTGCTCAGTGCCAGAAGCGCAGCCGCGGCGTTGTTATTTACCGCGATACCAGATTCCGCGCCCGTAACAGTACTTAGCAATGCCGATACGTGGGAGTGTCGTGAGCCGCGCTCTGCCGTTTCGATGTCGTATTCCAAGTTGGAATACCCCAGCGCAGCCAGATATGCCGCCCGAGCCGCATCATCACTCAAAGGAGCACGGCCGAGATTCGTGTGCAGTATCACGCCAGTCGCGTTGATGACTCGGGTGGGAGATGATTCCCAACGATTAGTTGCGGCGTCTACGATGTCATTTACCAACCGATCAAGGGAGATTTCCGTTGATCCCCCATGACCGTTAAGCATCTCTGCCCGGAGCGAAGCAATTTTCTGTCGCGCCTCTTCGACCACATAAGTCCTCGGGAACTGCTGCGCGAGTTCGATCAACGCCGGTTCTTGCAAAAGCGCGTCAATGCTGGGCAACGAACGTAACAGCGAGCCAACGTCGCTTTGTGATTTCGGTTGATCAGACAGCAATTCAGTAGATTAGAAGGTGGGTTTGCAACGCGTTTTCGACGATATTCGTTCCGAAAAGTGCGGTTTGAGGAGTTGTAAAATATTTTACTTGCGGACTTCGCATTCATAGGTCAAGCGCGTCGCCTCAATCGTCCATGATCACCATAGCTGTAACAGGAGGTATCGGGGCTGGCAAATCTGAGACTGTCAAGATCTTGAGCAGACTCGGCGCTTGTACCGTCAGTGCCGACCAGTTGGGACACGCAGCTTACGCCAAAGGCACCGCCGGATATACCGAGATGGTTGAGGCTTTTGGCGACAGAATCATTGAGGCAGGCGGCGAAATCAACCGCAAAATCGTCGGAAAAATCATTTTCGACGACGAATTCAAGCGAAGACAACTAGAATCTATTGTTTGGCATCGCATCCGCGCGATGCTCAAAGAGTCCTTGGATCGGAACGCTGAGGCGGGCGTCACTGCGACAGTCATCGAAGCGGCCGTGCTCTTCGAAGCTAGATGGGATGACCTCGCCGACATCGTGTGGACCGTTGAAGCAACGTATCATGAAAGATTGGCGCGCATCACAGAAATATCTGGAATGGACGAACGCTCTGCGCGGAGCCGCATGGATGCGCAACTTAAACCGAAAACAAGGGCCGAACGAGCCGATGAGGTTATTCGCAACGACGGCGACTTGAAGGCGTTGGAACGACGTGTAACCGAGTTGTGGAAAGCGACCACTAATACCTAGCAGCGATTGGATGCCAAATGGCGACTGAGCAGTTGTACAACCAGACCATCATCGAGGAGTACGTTCTCTCCGAAGAGCCTTACTACCTCCCGCTGGGAGACGAGGTAGAGATTTTTCGAGCGGCGTATCACCAGCGCGTGCCGGTATTGCTCAAAGGCCCGACCGGAACTGGCAAAACCCGGTTCGTGGAGCACATGTCATGGCGATTGGGCGAACAACTCACGGTCGCAAAGCCCGCAACCAAAGTTGACGCAAGTTCCAACGGCAGTGTTGAGTCACTGCCTCTAGTCACTGTGGCATGCCACGAAGACCTCACCGCCTCAGACCTCATCGGCCGTTACCTTCTTGACCGCGAAGGCACTCGCTGGCAAGATGGTCCTTTGACCCGTGCCGTCAAATCCGGAGGTATCTGCTACTTGGACGAGGTCGTGGAGGCGCGCAAAGACACAACGGTCATCATCCACCCGCTAACCGACCACCGACGCACGCTGACCATCGACAAGCTCGGATTGGTTATCGATGCTGCCGATGGCTTCTTGTTGGTCGTGTCTTACAACCCCGGCTATCAGAACGCGGTCAAGGACCTCAAGCACAGCACGCGTCAGCGCTTCGTCGCGCTCGAGTTCGATTTTCCTAACGAGGAGCAAGAGTCTACGATCATCGCTCACGAATCGGGTTGTGACGAGGAACACGCCGGGCTGCTCGCCGCGCTGGGCGGGAAGATCCGCAACTTGCGCGAACACGGCCTTGAAGAGGGCGCAAGCACCCGTGTCCTGATATACGCGGCCAAATTAATCAACGAAGGCATCAGCGCTCGCCGAGCTTGCCAAGTGGCGGTCACTTGGGGCATCACCGATGATGCCCAAGTCCAACGGAGCATCGATGAGGTCGTCTCGTCAATCTTCCCGTGATTAGCAACACGGCATCCGAGTTCATGGCGCACGCCAAGAGCCGACTATCCCATCCGCAAATAGGGACCTTGCCAGGTGAAACCGCGCCACCCGAAGGGATAGATCCCGGATTGCCGAGACGCAGAGCCGCCGTGACAGTACTTTTCGCAGTTCGCGTCGACTCGCCGACGATGCTACTCATAAGAAGGGCGGCGCACCGAGGCAATCATCGAACCGAGTGGGCATTCCCCGGAGGCGTGGCAGAGTCGACAGACGCATCACTGCTAGACACCGCGTTAAGGGAAACTCACGAAGAGATCGGCGTTCCAGCATCGAAAATCCAGTGCTGGGGCCCCTTGCCAAAGGTCATCACCGGAACTGGCTTCGAAGTCTGGCCCTTCGCGGGCAGACTGTGCGAAAATGCACGTTTGACGCCAGCGCAAGAGGAGGTCGACGACTACGCGTTCATCCCGGTCGATAGATTAGCCGACGAATCGGCTCGTCGACAGATAACCTTGATGCGCGACAACGTAACTCGCCAGTGGGACGCAATCGAACACGAAGGCAGAATCATTTGGGGCGCAACCGCCCGGATTATTCACAGCACTATGCGGTTGCTAAACAACGGACAATCAGAGCAGTTGAAATGACCTCCGGAATCAAGTCGTGTTGACATCCCAGAAATGACACAGCACAACGAACAAATCATGATGAACGTTCGGACAGAGTTAGGTAGCTTCCCTTCGCCCGTCCAATCGAACTTCGACCGCGCCAAAGAGGCGTTGACGGGTCGGTTGGCGGACGACAAGCTCGACGACTGGGCGCAACTAGGTCTCACCATCTCCAAGCGCACAGTCCGCTCGTGGGAGGCCGGTGCCGAATTGTTCAACGCTTCGCCCCGTGTTCAGCGACACCTGCCGGCAGGACAGTTCCTCAGCTGGGTCAAGATCGGCGACCAATTGTGTACCGCGTCGCCGAGTCTCGCGGTCGCGTTCTTCCGAGCCAGCCCCGATGCCATCGAACGATTGCGGCCTCGCTACATCGGCGACTGGGCGCAATCGTGCAGAACGCTCTATCGCGGCACATGGAAATCATCTGCATTGGCGTGCAAGCTGTTCGAAGCAACACCACAACTGCTCGAATCGCTGTCGTTCGATGAGTTGCGACGTTTCGCGGAATTCTTGGAAGAGGTATCGCATCGCTCCTACGACATGGCAGGCGACGCACTCGACAAGGGCTCAGAACTATTTCCTTCGCTTGGGCGAGATGCCGGTGCTTTCATTGGTTTAGCGAACACGGTAGCCAAGAACTCGTGGCGACACGTCCAACCGATGTTTGACGCCGCCCAACACTCGCTTGTCGAGATGCCGCGCGAACAGCGCGCGAGTTTCATATCCCTCGTCAACCGTCTCTCTACCAAAGACGGCATAGACCCATCGCGGGTGATGAGAGACGGGGCCCGCGCCATTGGCGGAGTAGGGCACGAGTGGCGCGACACGTTAATCGATCTCACGCACCGCATCGCAACCGAAGGGTCTCCAGAGGCATCCTCGGCGTTTCTAACCACAGGTCCGCGGGTCCTCGAACGCGTCACCTTCCCCCAGCTCGTGGAGTGGCATGGTCGGGGTATGCAACTCATCCACGAAAAACCCGACGCCGCGGAGGCATACTTCAAGAACGAATCCGTCCTATCCCATGAGATGCTCGACGCGCTTTCTTCCAGCGTCGAGCTTGACCGCGTGCGCGAGATCATCCGCATGTACTGCCGGATGCTGGCAGGGCAAGAGATTGAGGTTCAGGCGGCGCAACAGCTGGTTGACAAGAAGATCGGTTGGTTCCAAGGGGAACTTCCAACTACCGAAGGCACGACGATCTACTTGCCCAAGGTAATCAACCGACACCCGAATAAGGACCGCAACTTCGCGTTCTTCAAGGTCATATCGACACACCAGACAGGACACATCGAATTCGGTTCGTTCCGCTTCAGCTTCGAGCGTCCCTCGACCATGTTCACCGATTTGAGAGCGGAACTCACCAAGTCCAACGGCCCAGCGCTTGAGGTGGTTCCGACCGAAATCGAAGAGAAAACAGATCCCGCTGATGCTCTATCTACCAACGGCGCAGCAACCGCCGCAGATGTGGACGAACACTTGCCGATTCCTATGAGCCGCTTCTTCGATCTATTCCCGGATCGCAAGTTGAGCAACGACGTGTTCACGATCTTCGAGAGCACAAGAGTCGACGCAAAAGTCATGCGGGCATATCGCGGTTTGGCGGTCAGCTTCAAGGCGGTGCAAGACGACGCCCTCGAATCGCGACCAGACATGACCGAACTCCCAGCCCGCGAGGCGCTTGTGGAGTTCATGATCCGGATCAGCCTCGGACAGTCCGCTAATCTCATCGCACCAAAACGACACATGGAAGTTGCACGCAAACTTCGTCGCCTAGTCCGGCTGATGCAAAACGAAGGCGCGCTCGTAGAAGATGCCGCAGAAGCCACGATCCGCGCCTGCGCTTGGCTTAACGAGGTCACGAACGAAGAACTTGATGAGGATGAGTTCGACAATCTCGATGACGATGAAGAAGACGACGAGCAGGACGGCGGGGATGAGGAGGAACAGGACCTCCAAGGCATTATCCAAGCCTTCATCGAGTCGATGCAGCCGGGAGAAGGCTTCGGCGAGGACGAGGAATCGGCCGAAGACTCCGAAGACATGGATATGAGTGATGAGCAGGACTACTCGTCACCCCAAGAGGTCGACTACCGCGGCGAGTTCAAACCGGAACTGTCTCAACTGCTCTCGCAAGCCCAGATGATGGAAGGCGCCGAGTTCGCCGACGATGACGAGATGGGCGAGATGACGCCGCTCACGCAAGAGCAACTCGAGCAGATGATGAAAAACTCCGCCGAGGTCGATATCCAAGAGGGCCAAGACGGCGAGGAGATGTCGTCCGAACTGGCGGAGATGCTCGAAAACCTGCTCAAAGAGATGCAACGCCGAGACCCGCAGGCCCAGAGCCAGTCGTCAGGTCCAATGCAGCATGTCGACGAGGATGGCGGACCGCTGACCCCGACCGCAGCAGATCAGTTCGTCTACGACGAATGGGATTTTCGTGCCAACGAGTACCGCCCGCGCTGGTGCATGGTTCACGAGAAAGAGATGAGCAGCGGCGATGCTGGATTCTTCCGCGACACGCTCGTTGAACGGGCATCGCTCTTGACTATGATCAAGAAGCAGTTCGAACTCGTGATGCCCGAGATGTATCGCAAACAGAAGCGTCTCGAAGATGGCGAAGAGCTCGACTTCGACCCGATGCTCGAAGCGGTCATCGACATTCGTGCTGGCACAACTCCCGACGAGAAGATCTACTGGCGACGCAACAAGACCGAGCGATCGGTCGCGGTGGCGTTCCTGCTTGACATGTCTGCTTCGACCGCCGAGGCGATCGAGGAAGCCAAGCGTCCGAACGACGACTGGGGCGCACCCGATGATCCTGTCGAATACATGGTCTGGCTCCGCTCGCGTCGTACCGAAGGACTGCGTAAGTCATACAAGCGCATCGTCGACGTCGAGAAAGAGGGCGTCGTCCTATTGGTGAATGCCCTCGAAACCCTTGGCGACGACTACGGCATCTACGGCTTCTCCGGCTACGGCCGCGAAAACGTAGAGTTTTACGTCATTAAAGATCTCGACGAAAAATTCACCGAAGAGATACCGCGCCGCATTGACCGCATCGCGCCATTGCACGCCACCCGCATGGGCCCGTCCATCCGCCACGCCACGCAAAAGCTAGCCAACCAAGACTCCCGCTCACGGTTCCTCTTCCTGATCTCCGACGGTCGACCACAAGACCGCGGCTACAGCAGGGAAGGTGTCGAGAAGGAGTACGCCGTTCACGACACTCGTATGGCGTTGATGGAAGCGCGCCGAGAGGGAATAGTGCCTTTCTGTCTGACCGTAGATAAACAAGGCCACGATTATCTCAAGGTAATGATGGACGACTTCAACTACGAGGTCCTCCCTGACGTCAGCATGCTCCCCCAACGCCTCCTGATGCTCTACAAGCGGCTCACTACCTGAAACCCGATCGCTCCCCTCTTGGCAGTCAAAATCCGCGCTTCGGTACGTGTAGACTAGCGAATCGACCCGCATCCAGCCGCAGTTCAATTGCGTTTTGGATTTGTACGCTCCAGATATTGACGACGCGGGGAAGAGTGTTCCGAAGATGTTGAACGGATTGAGAAAAGGCCTGCCGTTCGTACGCGGCGTAAGGACCGTCGCTTTTGTCGCAATCGTGGCTCTCGTAGGGGCGTTGGCGTGGCAACCCGCGACGATGTTCGAAAGCGGGACGATTGATGCCCAATCCTCAGGTTCCGATCCTGAACCCACTGGTTCCATCTCGCGTATCACACCATCCGCTAGCAGCGTAACCACGATGGTAGGCGAGACAATCTCGTTGTCTGTTAACCTCATCGGTCGACAAGATGTCCGAAATCAAAACCTCGCAAAAAACGCAAACATCAGTTGGTCCGCATCAGGCGGCAATCTAGAAGTCAGCAACGACGGCACAAGTGCAACCTACAGCGTGCCCGATGAGCTCGGAACGTACACAGTAACGGCTTCGGCTGGTGCAGAGTGCGTAGGCGATGCAACCGACTGCTCTGCAACTTTCACCGTCTATGTTCGACGTCGAGGCGCAACAGGAGGTGATGGAGCCACGCCGCAGAACCCGCCCGGCGAGATACCCGTGGTGTTATCCGATGACAATGGCGCGCAATACGAGGTATTCACTCCCGAAGACGGCGGAACGTTCGCCAGCGGCAACTTTTCAGTAACCGCCCCGTCCGGTGTGGTCCCCAGCGGCGAATACATCGGTGTCCGCATGGCCGACACCGGCAACGCTTCCAATGCTGGCATGTCCCACCACCGCTACACCCTGAGCGGTAACCAGTACACGATCTTTGTGATCGACGCCGCCAGATCGCCCGTCTCGTCATACGCCTTCAACGCGACCGTAACTGTGTGTATCCCAGTGCCCGACGAACTACGCACTAAGATCTCAGAAGTGAAAATGTTGAGCAAGAATATCAGCGGCTCTCTGACGGTGTTCTCTTCGTCGGTACGAGTTGCACCGTCCCTGATCGTCTGCGGTTACACCAGCGCCCTACCCTCCACAGTTGCGGCCGGAGTACCCGGAAAGCCACCTCCGATACTCGAACCGACTCCCGAACCTGAACCGGTCTTGCCCGTAACAGGCGGCACTACACCACCATCATTGGCTGCCATCGTATGGGCTCTGCTCGCCGGAACCGCCCTGATCGCCATTAGTGCCGTCGTCATCACGCATCGGCGTCGGACCGAGACCTAGCAGAGACTTGGAGTTGCGATGTCGCCAGCATGTGCGTTTGCCTGCTGCTGGCTCGCGGATCACTCAGAGGTGAGGATAACCGCCGATTTCACTGCCGCTGCAACTCGAACATCGTCAGCATTCTGTCGGCCCAATCTTTGTCGACTCTGATGATGTCCTGCGTCTCGTTGGCAACCGCGTAGCGGTAGTTGCCGTCCGGCGTAACGTCGCCGATGATCATCGACGTGCGATAGACCTCGGTGAGCAACTCACGCACCTGCACCTCACGACGAATGTGCACATACGGCGCGTCTGTTCCGAGGCCGTACGGCTCGTACGCCTCGCGGTCGGTCAAGTTCAGCGCCTCGGCTCCGTCGATTACCGGAGTGCCGAAGTGCGATAAATAGTCCTCAATCAACTCGCCATCGGCCGGCGTTGTGCCCTTACACGGTGCATCCACCGTGGGAAGGTCACAAACGACCCATTCACCAGTTTCTTCATCGAGCCCATACCCCGAAGTTACCTCGTTTTCTTCGAACAGCAACACCTCTGTGGCTTCAGCAGGGTCCATCGTATAGAACCAATCAGGGTAGGGCAGCTCTTCGACAAGACGTAACATCACCTCGCCCCAAGAGTAGTCGACTGTATAAAGCTCCTCGTACCCGCTTTGACGAGCGTAGTGAGCTCCACCATCTGGGGTCAGGTCGCCCATCTCGACTGTCAACTCGCGATCATCTCGCAGTTGCACAGTAATCGTCAAAAGCGGGTTATCTAACCCATACAACGATGGATTATCAATCGTCTTTTTCAATTCCCGTTGCGATCGTGGACCTCCGAGCAGTTGCGTGATACCACCCCAACGGTAAAGCGACGTGGGAACATCCTTTTCGTCATCGAAGTACCATCGTCGATCATCCTCGCGGTAGTGCCATGATGTCGAATTCTCGCCGCTTGATATATGTATGTGCCGCAGATCGTCAGGCGACAGCGTGAAGAAGAATGGCGGCTGCTCGGCCCGCTCCACTTGCCCGAGTTGCTTGACGACTATAGAGGCCCCGATCGCAATCCAGCAGGCCGCGATTACGAGTACCAATGAGACTCTTAGACTCATAGATCAGCGTCTTCTCCACCAAGCCCAAATACCGGCCAGAGCGATGAGAATCGGCATCAGAAGCCAGCCGCTCCAGCGCACGAAATTGCGCTCCGACTCGGTCAAAACGAGCTCGCGAAATGCCACCTGCTTGGGGCGCAGCGTGATCAACTCATAGTCATCCGCCAGGTAGTTCACCGAGTTGACGAAAAGATCGCCGTTACGCGCCGAACCGAAGTAAGCGTTGCTCGCGAAATCCGTATCTCCGATAAGAACGATCTGCGTCGTGAGCAATTGGTCATCTACGCGCCTCGGGCTTCCCCCGATCTCCGACACCGCCTCTACCGAAATCGCAACCGGCAAAGGTCCGGATTGATCGATGCCAACCTCGAAGCCGATATTGTCAATATCCGTCTCGGCCCAACTATTCAACGTGCTTATCGCCACGATGTCCTGCCGCACGTAGGGGATGCCTTCATCTGTGAGCGGTATCGTCTCCGGGTCGATGCTGTACGAATAGTACGTCGAACCAGGGAAATACAGCACATCGAAATCTTCGGTCAGAGGGTGAGGCGGGAACTGGCTATTGGTGTTCTTCACTTGCAGGAAAGTCGGGTTGGGTGCCACGTAACTAGCGGTATCCACCACTGTGCCATTGCCGACACCCACTCCGTATCTAGACAAGAATCCCTTGAAAGAGTCCGGAGTGCCATCAGGTTCGAACAGGAACAAAATGCTGCCCCCGCGCCGACCATACTCGGCGAGGATGCCTTCCTCGCTCTCGGTCATGTCATTGGTCGGACCAGCAAATATAACAGCCGCCGGCATCAGTTCAGGATCTCTTGACTGAAGCCGCTGACCCAACTCCTGCAGCGTTTCGTTGGCAACCGCGTAGTTTTCGCGAATCAATGATTCGGCAGCCAAGGCGTACCCAGGGCCTCCACGGGAAGCGTCAAGCAGATCGCGCACTGCATGACCGCTGATGAACACCACCGACTTCTGTTTGATCTGGTTAACGACTAGCAATCCAGTAATCACGTCTTGCTCGGAGAATACGTTGGGACCATCATTCGGGTTCAACCCGGGAATAACCTCCGTACGGCGGCTCTCCGTCGCCTCGATCGCCAGCGATGGGAACTGCGTTATCCCATATTCGGTCGCCACATTCGGTTCAAGCTCAGGATCGATCAATCGGAATGTCAACGGCTGCTCCGTCGACCGCCGTTTGAACTCGCTGAGTAGGTCTTCGGTCGCACGCCATGCGGCTTGACGCTTCGGATTGTTTCGGCGGAAGAACGCCGTGATCTGTATCGGTTCGCGAAGGTTCGACAGCGTATTCAACGTCGCGTCCGAGACGATGAACTGTTTCGTGCTCGTTGTGTCGACTCGCAAGAAACCCGGAGGGTCAGGGCGTCCGACAGCCCAGTAGATGACGAAGTTCAGAACGACCGCAATGGCCACAAACGCGATCAACACGATCGCAGTGTTAAGCCCGTAACGACCGCGCCGCCCGAAGACCGCGTACCTGACTGCGTCGAAAGATATCCCCGCATCCACTATCAACACCAGCAGGCCGATCGCCATCACAATGTACGAGTAGTCCTCAAGGTCACGCACGAAGATCCAAATCAGCGCGCCCAGAACTAGAATCAGCGTCCCAGCCAAAGCGAGGGCCTGTCGGATCGACCTCGCACTCGCCATGATCCGCTCACGCAAGGGCGTCTCATCGGCGAGCTGCTCCATCGTCGGACGGCTCTCAGGAATCTCGGGCTGTTGACTTTCTTCTGTGGTCATGGGATTACTGTTTCCAGCGATGCATCAGCGTTCTGCTACCGCAAGCATCAGCGCCATCGACGAGTTTCAAGAGCAATTACCGTCAGCATCAGGAACACGGCCGTGATCGAGACGTAGTAGACAACGTCTCCGATCGAGAGGATGCCGCGGGCGAAGTCAGCAAAGTGCCCGCTCTCGGCCACACCGAAACTGCCCAAATCGAACACCGAGAACGAAGCTCCAAGTTGCAGCGCATCAAGAATCTCCGAACCGATGCCTGTAACCCGCTCGGACACGAAGTCGATGATTGTCAAACCCGTCAACAGACCTGCACCAACGACCAATCCCACTATCTGGTTCGGGCTCAGTGCCGAGGCGAATAGCCCTATCGCGAGGGTCGCAGCAGCGTAAAGCACCAGACCGAGATATCCGGTCAATATCGGACCAACATCAGGGATGCCGTACACGAAGAGCAAGATCACGAAGTAGAACGACAACACCAGCATTGCCAGAACCGTGATGAACGCGGCCAGGAACTTGCCCAACACGACCTCGAACTCTCGAACCGGCGAGGTGAGCAACAGCTCCAACGTTCCGATCTTCTGCTCCTCGGCCAGCAGTCTCATCGTTATCGCAGGAGACATGAAGATCATGAAGAACACCGCACCGGCGAGGAAGCCGCGGATAGATGCCTCTGAGAATGCGTCCGATACTGATGCCACGAAGAAGAAACCGGTGATCGCGAGGAATGCCGCCGACACGACGTAAGCCATCGGCGAAGCGAAGTACGTGCGAACCTCTTTGTTAGCGATTAACCAGATGTAGCGCACTGTTCAGCCCAGATCCTCTTCGGTGGTCAGTTCCAAGAAGATCTCCTCCAAAGTCAACGGCAGCGGTGTGAGATTCACAAGACCCCAACCGCGTTCGATGACTTTGTCGGCGATCGTCTCAGTGGCGCGCGCATTCGGACGCGCGTCCACGATCAAGGATGTGGTTCCCTCGCGTTGGTTACGGGCGACAGTCTCGGCCCGGTTATCACTTCTCGCATCCACAACCATCGGCAACTGCCTCATCTCGCCGATGATCTCACGCGGCTCGGCGCCGCGGATCGTCATCTCGATACGCTCGGAATGCTGGAGACGCTCAGACAGATTGTCGGGACGGTCGTCTGCAACAATGCGTCCGTCGTGGATCACAAGCACCCGCTGGCAGATCATGCTTACCTCGGGCAAGATGTGAGAGCTCAGAAGCAGTGTGTGCTCTTCCCCCAACTCGCTGATCAACTCACGCGTCTCAACAACCTGGATCGGGTCAATGCCGATCGTCGGCTCATCTAGGATCAACACGTCTGGCTCATGCAGAATCGCCTGCGCGATCCCTGTCCGCTGGCGATAACCCTTCGAAAGTTTCCCAACCAACGCGTTGCGATAGTCGTTCAATCGGACGGTGTCAATGACCTTTGGCACGCGCTCGTTGACCCACTCGCGATTCATGCCCCGCAACATGCCCATGTATGAGAGAAAGTCGGTAACCGTCATGTCATAGTAGAGGGGCACGGTTTCCGGGAGATATCCGATGTGCCTGCGAGCATCGAGGGAGTGGGACACGACGTCGTAACCTGCTACCACAGCATCCCCGTGCGTGGGCGGTGTGAATCCCGTCAACACACGCATCGTCGTCGTCTTGCCTGCCCCGTTCGGACCTAGAAAACCCACGATCTCGCCTTTGAGCACTTCAAACGAAACGTCTAGCACCGCCGGATAGGGCCCGTAGTACTTCGACATGTGCTCAAGTTTGATCATTCTGTCTGATGCCTTCCGCGTCCGTTCGTCGCAAACGTAAGTCCATATACGCAAGCATCGGCAACGCAGTTTCGATGTCAGTCAAGCAAATAAGTTTAACAACTTGAGGGCGCCATTAGTCCATAGCCGCAAGCAGGTGTAGAAGCGGAGTTCGGCAAAATCCGAAACCTTTTCAAGACTTACATCATTCCGGCGGATGCCGGCATCCATAGGGGCAGTAGGCGGTTGAATGCCCTCGTATTGAACTGGTTTCCCGCGTTTGCGGGAATGACGGATCGATGTAGCCGAGAAGATGCGAAGGTTTTGTAGACGTCTCGTAAAATCAGCAATAGCTAGCTCTCTAGGTTCTGAATATGGCAACCGCACTCGAAGAGTTCGAATCCTCGTCGCGCATCATCTACCTCGATCACGCCGCAACGACGCCGGTACGGCAAGAAGTGCTCCAAGCCATGCTTCCGTACTTCAGCGAGGCGTTCGGCAATCCGTCGAGCCTCTACGCCATCGCCGGCGAATCGCGTAACGCAATCGACGAAGCGAGGTCGCGCGTCGCCGCCGTCCTGAACTGTCGCGCTAGCGAAGTCGTCTTTACTGGTGGCGGAACCGAAGCCGACAACATGGCTATCAAAGGCGTCGCTTCTACTTTTGACGAGCCAGCCGACATCGTCATCTCAGAGATCGAGCACCATGCCGTTATCCACGCCGCCGAACAGCTCGAACGCGATGGACACCACGTCATAACCGTGCCAGTGGACCGATACGGCATCGTCGATCCACTTGAAGCCGCCTCACTGCTCGGCGATCGCGACGCTGTGATCAGCATCATGTACGCCAACAACGAAGTCGGTGCCGTCAACGATATCGAACAAATCGCTCGACTGGCCAAACAACACGCACGCGCCCGAGGCACAAACATCGTCGTGCACACCGACGCGGTGCAAGCCTCCGGCAAACTATCCCTCGACGTCAAAACCCTCGGTGTTGACCTCCTATCGCTGTCAGCTCACAAGATCCACGGACCAAAAGGCGTCGGCGTGCTCTACGTCCGCAGAGGAGTTCAGCTAGACGCTCTGATCGCCGGGGGAGGGCAGGAGCGGCAACGAAGATCAGGCACCGAAAATGTCCCGGGCATCGTCGGCATGGGACTCGCCCTCGCATTGGCAGAAAACGAGCGTGAGCGATTCTGCTCCCACACCCGAAATCTACGCGACCGCTTCTTAGCCGCGATCACCGAACGGATAACCGGAGTGGTCGTCAACAATCATCCGGACAATAGCCTGCCCCACATCGCCCACCTATCCGTCCCAGGTTTGGAGGGCGAGCCGATGCTGCTAGGCCTCGATTTCAAAGGGGTCTGTGCATCGAGCGGGAGCGCGTGTAGTTCGGCGTCCGTCGAGCCGTCGCATGTTCTCATCGGAATGGGCATGAGCCTCGAACTCGCGACAGGTAGCTTGCGTTTTTCCTTCGGCAAAGATTCCACCGAAGACGATGTCAAGTACACGGTAGACGCCCTCGCCGAAGTCGTCGCCCAACTGCGCGGCATGCCGTCTATGCGTCAGGCCCCCATAGCCGTGTAACACTTTCGAGTTTTTCGCACCGCACACGTTTGTATATTTGATACCTAGTAACACCCATCAATCGCTCTAACACCTGACCATGGCCATCTCAGATCGCCCCGAAGAACGCGACGACGAAGTAACCGATCTCGCAGTCAGCGAAAACTTCATCGAGGGCGATGCCGCCCGAGACTCCCACCCGACCGAAGTAGCCGCAGCTCTGCGCTACGCGGAGGAGAACAAGTACGACTACGGCCCGAAGCTCCGCGACGCCGATCTCCAGTGGGAAGTAAACGGTGTCGAGCCAATGGGCAACGGCATCTCTCGCGTCTTCGTCGGCTACACGCCTTCCACATCCTTCCGAGGTTCGTCAGGGGCCGAATATTTCGACGTCGATTCATCAGGATCTGTCTTGGCACGACGACAAATCAGCGTGCCAAAACAAGCGTTTCCAGTAGTCCTGATCGCGCTTACAGTCGTGTCCCTGATCTCCTTGGCCGTCGTCCAACTGCTCCTCTGGGCCAACCCGTTCGCTGCTGGACCAGATCTCTACGTCGCAGGACGGACGCTCTGGATCCGAGCCGAACTTCCAAGGTCTCAACCGTACGTCGTCTACGACGCACCTTCCAGCGCCGGAAACATCCACCAGTGGGCTATCGAACCGGCAGGTCAAGGCACCGAGATCGTCATCATTGAAACTACTCTCACCAACCAAACCTCTGGAGCGGTCCGAATGGTCGTCGACCGCGATGCCGCCGAGTTGCGCATCAGAAACAGCATCGCCCTAAAGCCCGTAAACGTCATCGAACGCTCGTTCATCGTCGATACCCCTAATGACCGTTATCGCGATCCCGATTTCAGACTCATGTGGGGCGGCTTTACGCTGAACCAAGGTGAAGAACTGCACGGCCACATCGTCTTCGAAGCACCCGCCGGCAGCGATTTCAGCGATTTCCGATGGCTCGCTGGCGACACCGCCGTAGTTCGATACGACTAGCCCAGTCCAGCCCAACCCTCCCCCTCTCAGATGGGAATTGAAGGGGATGCCGCCACTCATCTCCCTTCCCTTTCCAAAGGGAGATCATTCATCTCCCTCCCCTTTCCAAGGTGAGACCACTCATTTCCCTCCCCTTTCCAAGGGGAGATTAAGAGGGGTTCCCGCATCGGGATGCCCAAACCCCAACCATCAATCCAACAACGGCGACCACGCAGGATGAGACCCCTCCGCAAGCCGCACAACTCCGCTACCATCCGCATTCATAACGTAAATACCCCAATAATCACCGTCGCGGTCCGATGTGAACACGATCCGATCACCATCTGGCGACCACGCAGAAGAATGGTCTGTAGGGAAAGTGTTGCCCGTCAGAAGCCAAACACCGCTGCCGTCCGCATTCGCAACGTAGATATCGAACCACGAATTAAACAGGATCCGATCACCGTCCGGCGACCACGCAAGCGTAATGTCGGAGCAACTCCGCACCTCGTTGTCCGTAAGCCGCACAACACCGCTCCCGTCCGCATTCATAACGTACAACTTACAAGGGTCCGAATAGAACGCGATCCGATCACCGTCCGGCGACCAGACAGGACCATCATCCAAAGAGTCGTTCTCCGTTAGCTGCTCCAAACCGCTGCCGTCAGCGTTCATCACGTAGATTTCTTTATCACCGTCACGCTCAGATGTGAACACCACACGACCACCATCCGGCGACCACGCACCAAAAACGTTGCCAGAACCGCTCTCCGCAAGCTGCTCAACCCCGCTACCGTCCGCGTTGATCACGTAGACATCAGGAATAAAGTCACTACCGCCAACACCAATTTCTCCCGAAAGGAACGCGATCCTACCACCGTCCGGCGACCACGCAGGAGAAAAGTCGGCATTATCGATATCCGTAAACCGCTCGACGCCGCTGCCGTCCGCGTTCATCACGTAGATGCCCCAATCTCCGTCACGGAACGAAGAAAACGCGATGCGATCACCGTCAGGCGACCACGCAGGACGAAAGTTGGCATTCTCGTTGTCCGTGAGCCGCACAACATCGCCCCCGTCCTCGTTCATAACGTAGAGCGCGTCATCGCCGTCACGCTCCGAATTGAACGCGATCAGGTTACCATCCGGCGACCATGCAGGAGAATCGTCGGCATTCTCGTTATCCGTAAGCCGCTCGACTCCGCTGCCGTCCGCGTTCATCACGTAGATTTCGGAGTTCTCCTCATAATCTCTGTCACCGCTCGAAACGAACGCGATACGCCCACCGTCAGGCGACCACGCGGGTCCCCAGTTGGCATTTTCGTTGTCCGTAAGCCGCACGACACCGCCGCCATCCGCGTTCATAACGTAGATATCCCAATCACCGTCACGTTTGGATGCGAACGCGACACGACTACCGTCCGGCGACCACGCAGGATTACCATCCTTATCCTCGTTATGCGTCAGTTGCACTACACCAGTGCCATCGGCGTTCATAACGTAGACTTCTCTATCTCCGTCACGGTCAGAGCTGAACGCGACACGACTACCGTCCGGCGACCACGTAGTCGAACCGTCGAAATTGTCGTCGTCCGTCAGCTGCCTCAAACCCGAACCGTCCGCGTTCATAATGTAGACATCGAGGCCATAGCTGAACGAAGTGAACCCGATACGCCCACCGTCCGGCGACCACTCAGGCCAATAAACGTCGGGGGAGTCATCCGTATACCGCTCGGCTCCGCTGCCGTCAGCATTCATCACCCAAAGCTCTAAACTACCGGAACGATCCGATACGAACACGATCCGACTACCGTCCGGTGACCACGCAGGCCAATAGTCGCCATCATCATTGTCTGTCAACTGCTCCAAACCGCTCCCATCCGCATTCGCAACGAAAATCTCCCAATTGCCGTCACGCTGAGAATTGAACGCGATACGTCCAGCCCCATACGCCGGATCACCGTCCCATTCCAAGACGAACCCCGTCACATCATTAAACACCTTTTCTACTTTCAACCCCAACGTCCAAAACCCAATGACCCAAACCGGCACTACCACAACCACTACTCCAACCACTAGCCCCGCCACAAAAACGCCCCCAAACGCCAGCGCCCGTCTAAACGAAGTGCTCATATTCATCTCCTGGACAAAGTCTTAACGCCAACGCAACCCGAACCAACGCTACCATAGCCACTACTCCAACAACCAATTCCAAATCCACTAAAGCCAAATCACCACAACCACCACTCCAACCACCACTCCAACCACCAGTCCCGACACAAAAACACACCCAACCACCAGCAACCGTTTAAACCAGCTTCTCATACCTATCTCCACATCGCAACCTTAATACCGAGTCAATCCAACAACGGCGACCACGCCGGGTAACCCCCCTCCGACAGCCGCACAGCACCGCTGCCATCCAGCCGCTCAACTCCGCTGCCATCCGCATTCTCCCCGAAAATGTAATCATACTTAACGTAGATGCCATCATTCATAACGTCGATGCCATCCGCATTCATAACGTAAATGCCAGTATCACCGTCGCGCTCTGAAACGAACGCGATACGACTACCATCCGGCGACCACGCGGGCCAATAATCTTCCTGCTCGTTATCAGTCAGAGGCACAACACTGCTTCCATCGACGTTCACCACGTAGATCTCCCCATCATCACCGTAGCCAAAAGTGGCACCGAACACCACACGATCCCCGTCCGGTGACCACCCAACACGCCCCACAAGTGTTACATCGTTCGGACTGAGCTCCTCCAAACCGCTGCCATCCGCATTCATCACATAGACGCCAAATTCAGCTTCGAGCCTCGTTCGCAACGCGATCCGGCTACCATCAGGCGACCACTCAGGGCCAGCGTACACAGAACTCCTATACCAAGAATCCCCGTCTAGCTCATATGGCTCAACACTGCCATCCGCGTTCCTGATGTACCACGCTGCTTCACCATCACGATCCGAAACGAACACTTGCGCGCAAGAATCACGGGAAGTCCCCATCAGCAGCTCTACACCGCTTCCGTCCGCATTCATCACGTAGATATTGCCGCGCGATGTAAAAGCGATCCGATCTCCGTCCGGAGACCACGCGGGCGCATAATTGCTGCAATCGTCCGTCAACTGCTCAACACCGCTACCATCCGCGTTCATCACGTAGATATCGTACATATCTGCATCGTTTTCACGTTCCGATGCAAACACGATACGACTCCCATCCGGCGACCACGCAGGATATCGGTCATCAGAATCGTTAAACGTCAACTGCTCAACACCGCTGCCATCCGCGTTCATAACGTAGATCTCTTCATCCCCGTCACGATCCGAAACGAAAGCAATCCGATCAGCCACAAGTGCCGGTTCTACCGCCGCATCTCCAAACAACGGCAACATCCCCAACGCAAACGCGCCAACCATGATCACTACAACCCCCAACACCGCCGCCGCAATGACCGCCAATAGCCTTTGACGACGCACAGTGCGTGGACCACGGTCTCGGTCAGTGTCGTGCGGATTTAGAGGGGTACCTCTAGCATGTGGAAACTGATTATTCATGCCTATCTTCTCTTCACAACCTTAACGCGGCACTAGCTCGCCGGCGATACCGCAGTCCTCTGGTACTAGCAGCCGCGCGTCAACGCGAGATTTCCGTATATAATCGCCACGCATGGCGCGCCAAGTTGCGAAACGTCTTTTGACGCGCGCTCGAAAAACGCGGTTTTCCACCACACCTGAAACTCTCAAAACGAGATGAGCCTTACTTACATCGGCGCCCGGATCGGGATGTTCATACTCGTTGTGTGGCTCGCGACTACCGTCATCTTCTTGCTGCCCCGTATCGCCAGCGATCGTAACCCCGTGCGTGAACGGTTGGTCATGATGGCGGCCACCGGCAACCTCGGAACCGGCATGGAAAAAGTCGTTGAAGAGTTCGAAAAAGAGTACGGCCTAGATCAACCGCTGTATCTGCAATACATCCGCTATCTGTCAAGTCTCGTGCGCGGCGACCTGAACTACTCCCTCATTAACTACCCGACGAGGGTGTGGGACATGATCGTCCAGCGGATGCCATACACCTTGGGCCTAGTTGGGGTCTCGGTCTTGACTGCGTTTGCGCTCGGCTCGCTGTCCGGCGCGACTTTGGCTTGGCCAGGGGCGCCGAAATGGCTAAAGGGCGCATTGCCGATTTTCTTGACCTTGTCACCGATTCCGTATTTCATGTTGGCGATAATGCTGATGTTTCTGTTTGCCGTTCGGCATCAGTGGCAACCTGAATGGTGGCCGTTGCTGCCACTCGCCGGGGCGACGAGCGTCACGACGGTTTACGACGGTTGGAGCATGGAACGGATCCTAGACACCATCCATCACTCGATATTGCCAGCAATGTCTATCATCCTCTCGCAGATCGGGTTCTGGGCGCTGGGAATGCGCGGGATGATGGTAACCACTCAAGGCGAAGACTACGTTACGTTAGCCCAGATGCGCGGCTTGAAACCGGGTCGCGTCTTCAGCCTCTATGGCATGCGAAACGCCACTCTGCCGCAATTGACTTCGCTAGCCCTCGCGATGAGTCTCATATTCTCGGGAGTGATACTCGTCGAGGTCATCTATCGGTATCCCGGGATGGGCACCCTGTTGTACAACGCGATTGCCGGTTTCGACTATTTCGTCATATACGGCGTCGTCTTCGTGCTCATCGTGATGGTGGCGGCATCAACATTCATACTCGACATCGTCTACCCATTCATTGATCCTCGTGTGCGCCGCGCCGCATGATTCGCAGATACGGACGACTTTCAGGTACCAACCATGCGTGATTTAGGCGCCGAGCCGACTCAATCGTCCGCTGCTATCCAAGCCGAAGCTGAATCGAGTTCAGTGAGTTCGTATAGCGCGGTCTCGCAGATCGGATACTACCTGCTACACGAGCGGATGCTTTCGATAGGGCTGTTCATGCTTATCGCCCTGCTAGCGCTGTGGCTTATCGGCGGACAAATCGTCGATCCAAAAAACGCCGATCCAATCTCGGGTCCCCAAACTGCAAGTCCGCAATCGAAATACTGGTTGGGAACCGATTTCAACGGCAGACAGGTCTTGCCATTGATGGTTCATGGCGCGCCATTGACCCTGCGCATTGGGTTGTACGCGGGAGTGTTCGGTTTAGGAATCGGTATCTTGCTGGGGTTTTTGGGCGGTTACATGCGGGGGCCGGTCGACGCATTTATCCGCATCATTTCGGACGTCTTCATCACCATCCCAAGTTTGGCGGTGCTAGTCGTCGTGGCTTCGACGATCAAAGAGTCTGCCGGCTTATCCGTCAACATGATGGGCTTGATCGTGGCGTCGCTGTCTTGGATGTGGCCTACACGCGTCATACGAGCGCAAGTCTTGAGCATGAGGGAGAGCAACTACGTGGAAGTGGCTCGGCTCAACGGCATGGGTGACCTCGAGATCATCTTCCGTGAACTCATGCCAAATCTGTTCCCATTCCTGGCCGCAAGCTTCGTCGGTGCCATGGCCAGCGGCATCCTCGCCGCCGTCGGACTGGAAGCCCTCGGGCTAGGACCCCAACACGAACCCACGCTCGGAATGACAATCTACTGGTCCCTCTACTACGGTGCGGTTATTAGCAACTGGTGGTGGTGGTATGGCCCGCCGATCCTCCTGGTCGCGTGGATATTCATTTCCCTCTACCTGATCGCCGCCGGACTAGACAAGTGGGCAAATCCACGACTGAGGCAGAGCCTGTAATGCCGGACGCTGTCCTTTCGATACGCGACCTGCGCGTCTATTTCAACATCCGCGCCGGAACGGTGCGCGCCGTCGACGGCGTGGATCTCGATATCGCCGAAGGCGAAAAACTCGGCCTCGTCGGAGAATCGGGGTCTGGAAAGACGACGACTGCGCTCGCCATCATGCGGATGATCAAACCACCTGGAGAAATCGCCGGCGGAACAATCCAACTCGACGGACGCGATCTGGTTGAACTCTCCGAACCCGAGATGCGCGCGGTCCGCGGCAAAGATGTTGCCATGGTGCCGCAAGCCGCGATGAACGCGCTCAACCCGGTGCGCAGGATCCGAAACCAGATGCTCGATGGCCTCAGAGACCACGGTGTAAACGAGTCTCGAGAACGGATGGCGGAGCGTTTGACAACTCTCGTCGCGCAGGTCGGACTAAACTCAAACGTCCTCAATCTCTTCCCGCACGAACTCAGCGGCGGCATGAAACAGCGCGTAACCATCGCCATGGCCATATGTCACAAACCGCGCCTTATCCTTGCCGACGAGCCGACCAGCGCGCTTGACGTTGTGGTCCAACGCCAAGTAATGGAAACGCTTGAAGAAGTGCGGAGTGAGATCGGCGCCGCTGTAATCCTTGTCGGACACGACATGGGACTCATGGCACAGTTCGCAGACCGCATCGGCGTAATGTACGCCGGAAAACTCGTCGAACTCGCAACCGTCGACCAGATCTTCGCCAACCCGCGCCATCCCTACACGCGCCTCCTCATCTCAAGCCTCCCTGACACCGCCGGAAAGCGACGCCTGCAAGGCATCCCCGGACTCCCGCCTTCTCTATTGGCAATCCCGCCCGGTTGCCCATTCATGCCCCGCTGCCCTGAGGCGATGGACCTCTGCGTAGTCGATGTACCAGAGTTGCTGGGCGAAACTGACAAGGTTTCATGTCACCTGCATACCGAGGCCGCAACTGTATGACCGCGACCGCAGAAACCATAGCCGCGACTTCAACCTCCAACGGCGCATCTTCATCGCTGTTGGAATTGAGGAACGTAACCCAGATATTTTCCTCCGGACCGTTCTGGAACCGGGAGCACAACTATGCGGTCAACGATGTTTCTTTCACTCTGTCAGACAAGCCGGCGCTGATCACCGCAGTGGCGGGCGAGAGCGGCAGCGGAAAAACAACCCTCGGGCGTATCATGCTCGGTTTCCAACGCCCGACGATGGGGCAAGTCCTCTACCAGGGCAACGATGTCGCCCGAATGGGTTCAGGCGGACGAAGAGAGTACCGACGCCAAGTTCAAGCCATATTCCAAGACCCGTTCTCCGTCTACAACCCCTTCTATAAAGTCGACCATATCTTCACTGTCGCGATCGCCCGCTATAGACTTGCTACATCCCGCGACGAGGCCCGCCATCTGATCGAAGAGGCAATCTCAGGTGTCGGACTGCGCCCGTCCGAAACGCTCGGACGTTACCCCCATCAGCTCAGCGGTGGTCAGCGCCAGAGAGTCATGGTCGCACGCTCCCTCCTCCTCAAACCGCAAGTCATCATCGCCGACGAACCCGTGTCGATGGTTGACGCATCGCTCCGTGCAACCATTCTCGAAACTCTGCGAGACCTGAACAGCAACCTCGGCATCGCCATTCTCTACATCACGCACGACCTCACGACCGCGTATCAAGTCGCCGACAACATCATGATCATGTACCGCGGTCACGTGGTAGAGGCCGGAGACGTCGAACACGTAATCAACGATCCTAAGCACCCATATACCCGACTCCTCGTCCAATCCATACCGATGCCCGATCCCAACCGCCGTTGGGCCGACATGCGTGGCCTCAACGACCCGCCCTACGCCGGCATCGACGTCACCCACGATATGTGCCCATTCGTTAACCGATGTCCAGAATCGGTCCCCGAGTGCATCGAAGATGTCCCCGACACATACGCCAACGACCAGCATCGCATCTCGAAATGTTTCCTCTACCAAGACGCAGGAACGATTTCGGATGTCAACATCGCTTCGTATTTCAACATCCGCGCAGCATCGTCATCTTCGAACGGTGCGAGCAATTAACTGTGATATCGTTTCCAATGTTTCTAACCGAACACTAAGGCAAATGAGACCGAGTAAGGAGGGTACCAAAATGCCGAAAACTAAACGCATCGTGCCGGTAGCGGTATTGGCCGCGATGCTGTCATCAATCATGTTCGCGCTCGCGTGCGGAACAACGGAGACCGTCGTCCAGACAGTCGTCGTTGAGAAGGCCGTGAAAGAGACCGTGATCCAGACGGTCGTCGTGGAGAAGGAAGTACAGGTCGCTGGCGAAACCGTCGTCCAGACCGTCGTCGTCGAGAAGGAAGTCCAAATCGAAGGCGAGACCGTAGTTCAGACCGTCGTCGTCGAAAAAGAAGTCGTCGTCGAGGTCGAGAAAGAAGTGGTCAAAGAGGTCGAGGTCGAAAAGCAAGTCGAGGTCATTAAAGAGGTCGCGGTTGAGGTCGAAAAAGAAGTGGTCAAAGAGGTCGAGGTCACACCGACACCCGTCCCGCTCGGCTACCAAGACATCCCTCGAAACCGCACGCTCATCATGGCAGGTCTCGGTGGCGAGCACCCCGGTGCCTTCACCGACATCGAGCAGTTCAACGCCCACGCACCAGGCCTCTCAAGAAGCGGTCTATACCAAGCAGGCAGCGAAGGTCTCTTCTACTTCAACATGCTCACCGGAGAGCTCATTCCTTGGATGGCAACCGAGTACGAGTATGACGAAGGCTACACTGGCGTGACCGTGAAGATCCGTGAGGGCGTCGAGTGGAGCGACGGTACGCCGTTCACCGCGCATGACGTCGCCTACACCCTGAACATGGCCAACACAAACCCGTTGTCCGCGCGCCACGGTGCCGTCAACCAGTGGACAGATGAAGCCACCGCGGTCGACGATCTGACGGTACACATCGAGTTCACAGGACCCTCGCCTCGCTACGTGTGGGACCTTCTGATATTCCGCGCCGACATCGGAGTTCCTTGGATTCCCAAGCACATCTTCGAGAACGTGCCGGATGACGAACTCGCAACCTTCGGACACTACGACCCGGCAAAGGGTTGGCCTGTAGTGACTGGTCCGTACCGACTCGTCCACACCGACGTTGAGAAGAAGATCTGGGACCGCCGCGACGACTGGTGGGCCGCCAAGATCGGCTTCCAGAACCTCCCCAAGGTTGAGCGCTTGATCTTCCTACCCGGAATGAACGAGATCACGATGGCGCAGCTCCTCATCACCAACGAGATCGACATGGCATTCTCCCTCACAGTGCCGAACTACAAGGCAGTCGTGGCGCAGAACCCGAACATGACAACTCACTACTACGGCGAGGCACCATTCGGATATGAAGACTGGTGGCCCGTTGGACTTGGCTTGAACACCAAGCGACCACCGTTCGATAACAAGAACGTCCGATGGGCGATCTCGTACTCGATCAACCGTGACGAGGTCATCGAGTTCGGTTTCGGTGGCGGTCAGATCGTGCAGCAGCTACCGTGGCCTTACTACGCACCGATGCAAAAGTACCACGACGAAGTCGCCGACCTGCTCGAAACCTACGACACCAGCGAGTACAACCCCGAGAAATCGGCCGCACTCATGGAGGGCGAAGGCTACACCCGAGACGGTGAAGGCTTCTGGGTCAAAGACGGCGAACGCGTGAAGATACACATCGTGACCTTCCCGCAGCACCCGTCCACTACGCCGGCCGCTCCGGTCGTCACACAGAACCTGCGGCGTGGCGGGTTCGACGCCAGCTTCTCTACCCCGACCGACTTCATCGACCAGATCTTCCAAGGGCACGCCGATGGGTTCATCTGGGGGCACGGCTCCATGGTCGACCCTGAGCCCGTACTAAAGGGATACCGCTGCGAACTCGTGACCGAGGGCGAGATCGGGTTCATCGCGTACCCGGGCTTCTACCGCTGGTGCAACGAAGAGTTCGACTCCTACGTCGAGCAGATGACCGCGCTGCCCGAAGACAGCCCTGGCGTGCTGCCGCTCTACCGCAAGGCGATGGAGATCTGGCTGCCCGAGCTGCCCGACATCCCGCTCACGTCAACGATCATCACGTTGCCGATGAACACCACGTACTGGGAAGAGGACTCTTGGCCTCACAACGACAACCAGTACGTCCACGAGGGATTCTGGCACCGCACCGGCCTCCACATCTTCCTCAACTTGGAACCCGTGGAGTAACGACGGTTAACCGTTAACCCGGTAAACGGAAACGCCCTCCGGATCCCCACCGGGGGGCGTTTTTCGTTGGGGCCGACACTCTCGAAATGTTGAAAATCAGAATTCAACATCCACGTTGCATAATCGCCGATAATCGTCGATAAATCATCAATAATCAACGAAATTACTTGAAATCAATGATATCTTTTCCGTTAACCACACATATCAACGTGAAAAACGAAACCGGGTAAGGAGAGTAACCAATGCCGAAAACCAAACGCATCGTGCCGGTAGCGATATTGGCGGCGATGCTGTCATCCATCATCTTCGCGCTCGCGTGCGGAACAACGGAGACCGTCGTTCAAACGGTCGTCGTTGAGAAGGCCGTGAAAGAGACCGTGATCCAGACGGTCGTCGTCGAGAAGGAAGTACAGGTCGCCGGTGAAACCGTCGTCCAGACCGTCGTCGTCGAGAAGGAAGTCCAAATCGAGGGCGAGACCGTGGTTCAGACCGTCGTCGTCGAAAAAGAAGTCGTCGTCGAGGTCGAGAAAGAAGTCGTCAAAGAGGTCGAGGTCGAAAAGCAAGTCGAGGTCATTAAAGAGGTCGCGGTCGAGGTCGAGAAAGAGGTGGTCAAAGAGGTCGAGGTAACCCCGACACCCGTTCCGCTCGGCTATCAGGACGTTCCGAGAAGCCGCACGCTCATCATGGCCGGTCTCGGCGGCGAGCACCCCGGCGCCTTCACCGACATCGAGCAGTTCAACGCCCACGCACCAGGCCTCTCAAGAAGCGGTCTATACCAGGCAGCCAGCGAAGGTCTCTTCTACTTCAACATGCTCACCGGCGAGCTCATCCCGTGGATGGCCACCGAGTTCGAGTACGACGAAGGCTACACTGGCGTGACCGTGAAGATACGCGACGGCGTCGAGTGGAGCGACGGAACCCCGTTCACCGCGCACGACGTCGCCTACACCCTGAACATGGCGAACAATAACCCGCTGTCCGCGCGCCACGGCGCAGTCAACCAGTGGACCGACGAAGCCGTAGCGATTGACGATCTGACGGTGCACATCTCTTTCACCGTGCCCGCGCCGCGCTACGTTTGGGACCTGCTGATCTTCCGCGCCGACATCGGCGTGCCGTGGATCCCGAAGCACATCTTCGAAACCGTTCCTGATGACGAACTCGCCACGTTCAGCCACTACGACCCCGCGAAGGGCTGGCCAGTGGTGACAGGTCCCTACCGCCTCGTCCACACCGACGTGGAGAAGAAGATCTGGGACCGCCGCGACGACTGGTGGGGCGCAAAGATCGGTTTCCACGACCTCCCCAAGGTCGAGCGCTTGATCTTTCTCCCCGGCATGAACGAGATCACGATGGCCCAGCTGTTGATCACCAACGAGATCGACATGGCCTTCTCGCTCACCGTGCCTAACTACAAGGCAGTCGTGGCGCAGAACCCCAACATGACGACTCACTTCTACGGCGAACCGCCGTTCGGATATGAGGACTGGTGGCCAACTGGTCTCGGCCTCAACACCAAACGACCTCCGTTCGACAACAAGAACGTCCGATGGGCGATCTCCTACGCGATCAACCGTGACGAGGTCATCGAATTCGGTTTCGGCGGCGGTCAGATCCCACAGCAGCTCCCGTGGCCGTACTACGCCCCAATGCAGAAGTACCACGAAGAAGTCGCCGACCTGCTCGAAACCTACAACACCAGCGAGTACAATCCCGAAAAATCTGCCACCCTCATGGAAGGTGAAGGATACACTCGCGACAGCGAAGGCTTCTGGGTCAAAGACGGCGAGCGCGTGAATTTGCATATCGTCACGTTCCCGCAGCACCCCTCCACGACCCCGGCCGCCCCGGTCGTCACGCAGAACCTGCGCCGAAACGGCTTCGATGCCAGTTTCTCGACCCCGACCGACTTCGTCGACCAGATCTTCCAAGGCCACGCCGACGGATTCATCTGGGGCCACGGATCCATGGTCGACCCTGAGCCTGTGCTTAAGGGATACCGTTGCGAATTGGTAACCGAAGGTGAATTTGGATTCATCGCCTACCCCGGCTTCTACCGATGGTGCAACGAAGAGTTCGACGCCCATGTGCGCGAAATGAGCAAGCTGCCTGAAGACAGCCCCGGCATCATGGAGCACTACCGCAAGGCGATGGAGATATGGCTCCCAGAGCTCCCCGACATCCCGCTCACGTCATCGATAATCACGTTGCCGATGAACACCACCTACTGGAAAGAAAAGTCGTGGCCACACAACGACAACCAGTACGTCCACGAGGGATTCTGGCACCGCACCGCGCTCCACATCTTCCTCAACCTGGAACCTGTGGAGTAACGGCGGTCAACCGTTAACCCGGTAAACAAAGACGCCCCTCGGTTCACTGCCGAGGGGCGTTTTGTCACGATTCCTGCCAACACGAGACCTTTGCAAAAGTCCGTCATTCCGGCGGTAGCCGGAATCCAGAGGGGTTGGGCAAACGGGGCCGTCCGTCAAAAACGTCTTAACATTCCTCGATTTCGAACTTTCGCAAAGGTCTCGCCAACATACAACTCGGTTAGATCAGTACGCATCTAAAATCGCGTGCAGAGCCATGAAAGCCTCAACTGATCAACCCGCCGCCGATTCTGCGCGCCCAAAACCCAGACGCGCTCCCCGTCACCGCCGTCGCTTATCCCCAGGCCGTCGCCAATACCTCCAATTCAAGGCAAAACACGCCGATTCCCTCCTCCTCTTCCGGATGGGCGACTTCTATGAGTGCTTCGACGAAGACGCTCGAACCCTTTCCAAACTCCTCGACGTCGCCCTCACATCCCGCGACGTAGGCGGCGGACAAAAATCCGCTCTCGCCGGCATCCCCTACCACTCCCTCGACAACCACATCGGACGCCTCGTCGCATCCGGCCTCAAAATCGCCATCGCAGAACAGACCACCTCTGAACCCAACTCCGAGGGCATCGTCGACAGGGCAGTGGTCCGCATCGTAACCCCCGGCACCGTCCTCGACCAATCCCTACTCGAACAGTCCAAGCACAACTATCTCGCCGCCTGCGTCATCGAAGGACACACCGCAGGACTCGCATGGCTCGAAGCATCCACCGGCGAATTCGCCGCAATGGAGCTTCCGGCGACCAGCATCATCGACCATCTCGAACGGCTAGAACCCGCCGAAATACTCGTCGACACCGACAGCCGCATCCTCCTTGATGACATCACCTCCCGCGACACCGCACGCAAGTCTGTCCTGAGCAAAACCGTCATCCGATCCCTCGACGAAGCTACTCTGGACCCTGAACTCGCCGCCGACAGCCTCAAATCACACTTCAACACTGACACCCTCGATCCGTTTGATCTCACCAACCATCCCATAGCAACCATCGCCGCCGCATCCGCGATCGACTTCTTAGCCCAGACCCAGATCGGACGCCTGCCGTTCATCACAACCCTTCGTAGGCATCGCCCAGACCGCTTCATGCACATCCCCGCGGCCGCACTTCGCGACCTCGAAATCCTAACTCCGACCATCGAAGGCGGCCCATCCCTCCTCTCGACCATCGACACAATCCGCACCCCCATGGGCGCACGCCTCCTCCGCGACTGGCTATCCGCACCCCTGACCGATCTCAACGAACTCAACACCCGCCAACTCGCCGTAAACTCCCTATTCGGCAACTCAACGATTCGCGCCGCCCTCTATGAATCCCTCGCCAACATCCCCGACCTCGCACGGCTTGTCAATCGTCTCACCCTCGGCCAATCCGAACCCCGCGAACTCCGCTCCCTTTTCCGAGGTCTAGACAACGTGCCAGCGATCAGACAGTCAATAACCGACTCCGAGACCAACCTACCATTGTCTCTACTATTCGAAGGTGTCGGCACCCACCACGAAGTCCGAGACCTCATCGACCGCGCCATCGTCGAAGACCCGCCGTTCCGAGTATCCGACGGCAACATCATCAAACCAGATTTCGACCACGACCTTGACGAACTCCGCTCAACCGCCTCACGCGCCCGCGCCGGCATCGCAGCTATCGAAGCTCAGGCCCGCGAATCCTCCGGCATCCCAAACCTCAAAATAGGGCACAACCGCGTCTTTGGCTACTACATCGAAGTCTCGAGAGCCAACCTCGACAAAGTCCCGCCAGAGTTCGAACGAAAACAGACCCTCGTCAACGCCGAACGCTTCATAACCCCCGAACTCAAGGACCTCGAAAACCAAGTCCTCCGAGCAGCCGACCAGATCTCCGAACTCGAGCAGTCCATCTACCGACGCGTATGCCAGCAGGTCGCAGAGCACGCCGCCGCGATTATGCGAACCGCCGCCGCCATCGCCAACATCGACGTCTGCCTAGCCCTCGCACGCATCGCCGCCGAAAACGACTGGACACTACCCTTCCTCGACAACGGAGACCTCCTCGAGATCAAAGACGGACGCCACCCCGTCGTCGAACACGTCCTCGGATACGGGCGCTTCGTCCCCAACGACATCGACGCCTCAAACTCCGAAAACCAGCTCCTCATCATCACCGGACCCAACATGTCCGGAAAATCCACATATATCCGACAGGCCGCCATCCTCACAATCCTCGCCCAGATCGGCAGCTTCGTACCCGCCAAGTCCGCACGCATCGGCATCATAGACCGCATCTTCACACGCATCGGCATCTCCGACGACATCGCCGGCGGACGCTCAACATTCATGGTCGAAATGGTCGAGACTGCATCGATCCTAAACCAAGCCACATCCCGCTCCCTAGCCATCCTTGACGAAATCGGACGCGGCACCTCAACCTACGACGGCCTGGCAATCGCCCGATCAGTAGCCGAATTCATCCACAACAACCCAGCACTAGGCTGCAAAACCCTCTTCGCAACCCACTACCACGAAATGACCGAACTCGGCCAAACCCTCCCACGTGCCCGCAACCTCCGAGTAGCCGTAGCCGAAGAAGGCGACTCCATCCAGTTCCTCTATCGAATAGTCCAAGGCGGAGCCGACCGCTCATACGGCATCCATGTCGCACAACTAGCCGGAATGCCCGCCCCAGTAGTAGAACGCGCCCGAGAACTCCTAACCGAACTCGAAGCCCACACCAACAACACCCCCTTACCCGCCGCACCACCCGACCACCTCCAACTAGACCTCTTCAACACCCCCAACAACACCGACTTCCTCCGCTCAATCTCCGAACTAGACACCGACAACCTAACCCCCATAGAAGCCCTGAACCGCCTCTACGAACTAAAAGAATCCGCAAGCAAGGAACTAAACGAATAGGGTTTCCCCCGCTCGCGGGGGAAATGTCCGAAGGACAAAGGGGGCAGTTCAGCCGTTGTCCACGTATACTGATATATCATATACGTATACGTGTGATATCTCTCAACCCAAACGATGAAAAGAAAACTCACAATCACAGTCGACGAAGAACTAATACCCGTCGCTAAACGACACGCTCGTTCGCGTGGCATGTCGCTCTCTTCGTTGATCGAAAACTCTCTTCGTGAAGCCACCACGCAACGATCCGAGTCCTTCGCAGCGCGATGGAGAGGCAAATTCCGCCCCGCTGACCGCAATGACCCACGTTACGACGCGCTTGCCAAAAAGTACCTAGATTGATCCTTCTCGATATCGACATCCTCATCGACGTCGCGCTTGACCGCGAGCCGTATTCCGAACCTGGCTTCGAGCTACTGGAACACATCGAAAGCGGCGTCGAACGCGCTTCAATCGCATGGCACAGCATCTCTAACCTTTACTACGTCGTACGACCGAACCTCGGCGACCTCACAACCCGCGACTTCATTCGAGAGTTAACCGAATTCGTACAGGTCGCCGAAACCGACACCACATCCATCAGATATGCCAGCCAACTCCCTATGGCAGACTTTGAAGACGCTATGCAGGTAGCCGCCGCGCAAGCCTGTAACGCCCAATTCATAGTGACGAGAAACATCAGAGACTATCAACAATCCCCAATTCCTGCCATCACACCCCAACAGCATCTAACATCGTGAAAACACCAACAACACATCCCTTCTCCCGCTGGACGGGAGAGGGCTAGGGTGAGGGCCCGAGGAACACCCCAAATGATCATCACCGACATCAAAGTCACTACCTTCACATACACCTCCAACACCGTCCAAGACACCGACGGACACACCCACCCCGGCGCCCCCCACGACGCCACAACCGCGCTCCTCACCATCACCACCGAAGACGGCACCAGCGGATACACCTTTGGCTCCCCCGACGCCCTCCGCCCGGTAATGATGGACAACTTCATCCGCAAAGTCCTCATGGGCCAGGACGCCACCGACCGCGAGCGCCTCTGGCAAGCCATGGCGCGCTGGCAGCGCGGCTCTGGCGGCGCATTCAACGACCGCTCCCTCGGACTCGCCGAACTCGCACTCTGGGACTGGTTCGGACGCAAAATCGACATGCCCGTCTGGAAGATCCTCGGTGGAATGCGCGACCGCGTCCCCGCATACGGCTCAACCATGTGCGGCGACGAAATCCCCAACGGACTCTCAACGCCAGAAGAGTACGGACAATTCGCCGAATGGCTCATCCAACGCGGATACCCCGCCATCAAACTCCACACCTGGATGCCGCCCGTATCCTTCGCCCCCTCCGTCAAGATGGATATCGCAGCCTGCGCCGCTGTCCGCGAAGCCGTCGGACCCGACGTGCCTCTCATGCTCGACGCAAACCACTGGTACTCCCGCACCGAAGCCTACGAACTCGGCAGAGGCATTCAAGACCTTAACTACTACTGGTACGAGGAGATGATGGACGAACACTCCATGTCCTCATATGTCTGGCTCGCCGACAACCTCGACATCCCCATCCTCGGACCCGAATTCGTCGAAGGCAAGTTCCACTCCCGCGCTGAGTGGGCCATCCACGGCGCCGCTGACATCCTACGCACTGGTGTCATGGACGTCGGAGGCATCGGCCCCTCCATGAAGATCTGCCACCTCGCCGAAGCGCTAAACATGGACTGCGAAATCCACGGCGGCGGCCCCGGAAACCTCGCCGTCCTCGGAGGCTTCTTCAACGGACGCTGGTACGAACGTGGACTCCTCCACCCCTTCGTCGACTACGACGCACCCCCCGAATACCTAAACACCATCATCGACCCCATGGGCGAAGACGGCCTAATCCACATGCCCACAAACCCCGGCCTAGGCGAAGACATCGACTTCAACCACATCGCCAATCACACCGTTAGCGAACACTAAACCACCGACGTCATTCCCGTGCAGGCGGGAATCCACACCCCTCCTCCAGAAGACCAGCCACACTCACCCCTCCTTCAGAACGGGCAAAGGGAGGCCAGCCCCTTTCGCCCTTTATCCCCTCCCCCTCTGGGGGAAGTGCCGAAGCCTGCCCCGGACTCGATCCGGGGCGATGGGGGACCGAAGCGATGCGAGCGGGCTATGCCCGGGGAGGGGCGGACGAGCGGCACGGACAACATTACGCCATCCGCTTCTACCCCTTCCTGTCGCATGATGCGAAATCATGCGACAGGAAGGCTGTCATTCTAAGAGGCAGATTGTCATTCCGAGCGCAGCGAGTAATCTCATCACGTCGTCCTAGGGATGCCGTATGAGATTCTTCACTCCGCTGCGCTCCGTTCAGAATGACATTGCGGAAGGCTGCGTTCGGAATGGCGTGGCTGAGCGCTGCCTGTCGAGCAGCAGAATCCGATCCAACATCAATACAGCATGATTTGTATGCGTTTCAGGAGGGGCCATGGGGAGACCAGCCCCTTTCGCACGGCGAAAGGGGCGCGCACAAGCGAAGCGAGTGCGCGGGGTATGCCCGTGCCACCCAAACCAAAGAAAACCCCACCACGCAGCAGCACACCCAAACAACCAACACCTAATCACAGTCCATCATTCAAATCACAAAAATCACAGTTCAGACAACACCCCCAACCCCCAACCCCCATCGTTCCAATCATTCAAAATCATGCCCATCCTAGTTCAAAACCCCACTACTCTTCCTTGTGGTCGAAAATTACTGCTGCTGCTGTTCCTGCTGTTGACCGATGCCCGCAACCTCTAACTCCGCCGCAAAGTGCGACGTTTCTAACTGCTCCTGCAGCTCGAAGATCGAACCCGCAGGCTCAGGATGCGCCGGCAATGGCATCGCAACCGGCACCGGCTCTAGCCGAGGACGGTTCGTCGCCTCCCCCCTCAGCATGTCTCCCGTCCAAGCGTCCCAGTCAGGGACTCCCCTCAATGGCCAAGCATCCGCCGCCTGATAACCCATCAACAGCAACCGCCGAGGCCGATCCGAAATGTTCGGAGCCGATCCGTGCAACGTCCTCACATGATGTATCGAAACCCCGCCCGCCTTGATCCGAATCGGGACCGCCGTCTCCATGTCGAAATCTTCCTCCGACACCGCACCGATGAAATACCCGTCCTGGTGATGACTCAACGCATCCCACTTGTGCGATCCCGGAATGCCCATCAGACAACCGTTCTCAATCTCCATATCGTCGAACGTCAGACCGATCTCCAAGATGTCATCGTTCGTCGCCGGGTAGAAGCCCCAGTCCGTGTGCCACTCAACCTGCGCACCTCCGCCCGGAGCCTTCATGTTCAACTTCGTGTGGTGCAACTTGATGTTCGGACCGAGCAACTGCTCAATGATGTCCAGCAAACCCTCCTTCCGCATCGCCGCCTCATACACCGGATGATTCAGATGCGGGCTCTTGATCCGCCGCAACTTCGGCGATTCCGGACTGTGACCAGCAGCGAAGTCGAGATCGAACATGTCCGTGTGCTCCGTCAGCTCCGCCGACTGCTGAACAAAATCGTCCGTAACCTTCCGAAGCTCCTCGACCTCTTCCATCGAGAAGACATTGTTCACACCGATAAACCCGTTCTTCCGGTACTCGGCAACCTGCTCATCGGTGAGATGGGATGTGGTAGTACTCATGGCTCCCGTTTCCTGATGCCAGCCTCTGACTATGCGCGGTGAATTCACCGACCATCACCGCTCCGCAATTATGCCGAATTATAGGTTCGAAACACGCCATACGCTCAAAGAGACTTCACCGCCGCACGCAAAGCCCGCGTAAAACCTCCGCGCCTCCCGATCACAACCCGATCCAACCCCAGCCAATCCGCCATCAACCGCAACTCTAACGCCAACCTTCCCGCCACCTCATCCTCATCACAACCCTCCTCCAAAAACGCCCCCGGAACCCGCAACACTCTCTTCGGCCGATCCGCCTTCAAATCAACTCTAGCCACAAACCGATCCCCAAGCGTAAACGGCAACACATAATACCCATACCTCCGCTTCTTAACCGGGACGTAGATCTCGATCCGATACTCAAAATCCCACAACCATTCTAACCGCCCCCGAAACCAAGCAACCGGGTCAAACGGCGAAACAATCGCACATGCCCCATGCCAATCATTGGACACCTCAATACCCGGCACCGCAAAGATCTCACTCCGAACCCCATCAACCCGCACCCGCTCAATCTCTCCACACTCGACGAGATGCTCCAACGCCTTCGCCCCATCCACCCGCTTTATCCGGTAGTAGTCCGCACAATCCGCCGCCGTCCCAACACCCAACGAACCAACCGCCAACCTCATCATCCGTCTCTGCGCCTCTTCACGCGACAGCCCCGGCACCTCGACCACCTCCGACGGTACCACTCTCTCGAAAAGGTCATACCTCCGCGCTGTATTCATGCGATCAGAAACCGCCAACCTGCCCTGAAACAACATCGTCTCTAAAACCAGCTTCGCAGTCGTAGTACCCCAGTGACCGTAACGCTCACCCTTCTCCTGAATGTCCGCCACCTCCAAAGGCCCCCGCGAACTGATCTCCGCGATTGTCGAATCGAGTATATCCGGCCTGCTCTTCATCAACTCAGACCAATTACGCCAAGGCCGCCACTCCTCCATCCGATGGCGGATCATCGGCAGATGCTCCATCGGAACCAACGACGCCTCGTGCACCGAATACTCGAAAAGCTCGCGCTCCTCATACGCATATCGGTGGAGCAACTCAAGCGGATAGCTCCCAAGCCTCGAAAAGAACGGCATATACTGCGCCCGTACGAGAACGTTGACGGAGTCGATCTGCACGATATTCAACCGCCGCATCACGCGTTCGAAATCGCTGAGCCCAACCGTTCCCGCCGCAGGACGCGCCTCGCCAAAGCCCTGAGCTGAGAGCGCGATTCTTCGCGCCTCATCCTTGCTAAAAGTTCTCAAATCATCGGCCACGGCACATTCCAATCAGGATCCAAAATCGGGAATTTACGACTTTCCAGCATCTCTTCGCCGCGCCGCACAAGTGAATCGACCTCATGCATGTTGAGCGAACCTGACAGCTTGCCCCGCAATTCCGAGTCCTCATCCTCGAGGCCAGCTACCAACTCCTCCAACGAAGCTAAAAGGTCGTCAGGATAGGGTGTACCGTTGAACTCGAACATTACTGTTCGACGGCGCGCCAGCGGATTAAACGTCAGACCATGGTCGACCGCCCAGATGCGGCCTTCAGCATCCAGGAGGCACGCTCCCCCTTTTCGATCGGCGTTGTTCAGCAAAACATCGAACATCGCTACCGGCGCATAGTCTTCGAGCCGCCCGTCTCTCATATTGAAATAGTGTTTCGTGAAATCGGCGTCGATGAAAAGCTGCACGCTTCCGACGCCGTGCGGACCATCTCTTACAACCGTCGGAGGAACCGCCGGCCAGCCCAACGCGTCCGCGACAACATACGCCGACCATTCGCGGTGGTGCAACGTTCCGTACGGGAAGTCTCGTAACGGCCGCTCGCCGGCGGCAGGTTTGTAGATCCCGTAAACCTCCTCTTCATCATTCATCAAACGCACTACAAAGACGTAGTTCGAACCGCCCGGGTGAAGTCCGATTCCGTTTATCGGCCAATCTCTGAGTCGGCGCTCAATCTCCTGCCGACTCAACCCGGCGACCGAATTGGGTTGCAGCGTCACAGCAATCCGGCACGGGAGACAGGGTCACAATTCGTGGCATTCAATCTTCGTCATCCTCGATGATGTCCAATATGACCGCTCCGAGATCAGCATCGTGCCCGTTGCGCCGCTCGCAAACATGGCCTTCACCTTGATTGATTGCGATATGACAGTAAGGACAAATCGGCCGTCCAGCGGCCACGATCTCCATCCCACGCCGTGCGACGAAAACCGCCTGTTGGTGGGAGAAACCGAACTGCAGAATGACCGGGTCCGGATCCTCCTCCCCCGCGTCGATCTGCTCAGCGCTGATGCCCGCAGCCGCAAATAGGAATGCACGCCTGCCAGCATCGTACTGCATCGCGATTCGCGCCGCCTTGAATTCAACATCGCCTTCAGAATCCGGCGGGATGTCCGGCAACGACCTGTCCGCAATCTCGTCGTCGGGATTCATCCTTTCAAGCGCGTTGCTCAGAGAGAACGAGATATTGTAGAGCTGCTCTTTCTCCAGCCAAACTACCGCCATACCGCGTTCGCTGTACGCCGTAATGTTGAAAGTTCGCTGTCCCGGCTCACCATAGGTCAGGACCTGCAAATCGTCAACGATTCCGAGGTGAGTTGATTGCTCCAAACCGAGTATCTCCTTGACGCCGAAGCAAGTGCCTTGATAACCTCACCGTCTTCGATGTCGCGATTGATTCTAGCAACTTGTCAACTAACGGTATCGCTGTCAAAATCTCGTGTTGCATGGCTTATCGCCGTAATGTACGATTCTCGGTTAAGCAAATCTCGAAAGCGCGGCAACGAGATCCGTTGCCAATCGGAGACGAGGCCCCCGATATTGGCGCAACCCTAATCGGTAAGTCCCGACATCACTCCGTAGCATCTGGAAGAAAGTATCCGGACCCAATCCCCGCCGGATAATGATTAGACCCAGACGGTTGCACACCGTTATCACGCAAAAATGAGAGGCGCAGACCCACGAGGTGCTGTGCAAAGTGGGTGGTACCGCGAGCCGGAGCCAGGTAGATCCTTAACCTCCGGTCCGTCCCATAACGATGGACGCGCACGATAGCGTTGCAAATCGCCCACTAAGTGCCCGTCCGATGATAGGACGGGTTTATTTTTGCCCCTTATCCCAGCAAGAATGACGACACCACGCACATCACAAACCGACACGAATGGCCAAGCCTCGTCGCCTGGCCGGCAGGTGGAACTGTACGATACAACTTTGCGCGACGGCGCCCAGCAGGAGGGCATATCGCTATCTGTGGAAGACAAGCTGACGATAACCCGTCTGCTTGACCAGTTCGGTGTCGACATCATCGAAGGCGGTTACGCTGGTGCTACGCCCAAAGACAACGAGTATTTTGAGCGCGTTAAGTCATTGGACATGGAACACGCCCAGATCGCCGCTTTTGGTAACACTCGTCGTGCAGACGCCAATTGCGACGACGACATATCGATGCAATCCCTTCTCGATTCCGGTGCTCTGATCACCACGATTGTCGGCAAAGCATCTGAATACCAAGTCCGCGTTGTCTTGGAAACCAGCGTTGAAGAGAACTTGGCGATGATCGCTGATTCGGTCTCATACCTCAAGTCACGGGGCCGGCGTGTTTTCTACGACGCAGAGCACTTCTTCGACGGATTCAAGGAAAACCCGGACTACGCGATCCGTTGCTTGCTCTCCGCATATAACGCCGGAGCCGAACGCTTGGTGCTATGCGACACTAACGGCGGCACGCTGCCTCATGAGATAGGCGAAATCGTCGCCTCAGTGAAGAGTCAGCTTCCAGAGGATGCTGTGTTGGGCATCCACACTCACAATGACACCGACACCGCGGTTGCATCGGCGATGGAGGCCTACAGAGCAGGAGCACACCAGATCCAAGGTTGCATCAACGGCTATGGCGAACGCACCGGCAACGCCAACTTGGTCAGCGTTATCGGCAACCTGAACCTGAAAATGGGTGTAGAGGCAGTTGAGCCTGAAAAGCTACCCGCGTTGACCGGACTTTCCAAGCACGTTTCAGAAATCGTGAACCGTCGTCCCTTCCCTTTCCAACCGTACGTGGGCGTCAGCGCGTTCACACACAAAGGCGGACTACACGCAGCGGCGACCGAGAAGTCGGCGGCGGCGTACCAACACATCGATCCAAACATCGTCGGAAACGGAACCCGGGTCACAATATCGGAATTGTCCGGACGGGGTAACGTGATGCGTCTGATTCGCGAACTAGGGCTCGAGCGGGATTTGAGCCGCGACGATGCTCGCCGCATTGTCGAGCACATCAAGCATCAAGAATCACTAGGCTTTGCGTACGAAAATGCCGATGCATCTTTGGAACTGTTGATCCACAGGAACCTACCGAACTACGAAGCGCCATTCGAATTGGTTGACTTCATGGTGATCGTCGAAAATCGCCGTCGGGCTTCCTTCGGTACTGGGTGGCGTAATGACGGCGTCGAGCATCCCGTGTTGTCGGAAGCAACCGTAAAGATTCGTGTCGGCGAGGAACTCTACCTGGAAGCCGCGGAAGGCAACGGCCCGGTGGATGCGCTGAATCGTGGATTGAGAAAGGCGATTTCAGACGAGTTTCCGGAAATCGAAAGCATAAATCTCACCGACTACAAAGTGCGAGTGGTCAATGAGACACTTGGTACCGGAGCGTCAGTGCGCGTTTCGATCGAATCGGCGGCGGAGGGCCACGTATGGTCGACCGTCGGCGCATCCACCAACATCATCAACGCCAGTTGGATGGCTCTCGCCGATTCGGCGGAGTGGTGGCTGAACCGCAAATTGAATGAACGAGCAACTACCGACTAAGCGCGCCTATGCGGACGTCTCTGACGCTGCTGGTGGTGCCAAGGTCCGCGACGCCACAACCTACCGATCTGGCTCGGGCGACGGTACTGAACGTTCTCGGCTATGAAACCTATGGTTTCGGGGTGCGAAGCCAGCATAATCCCGCGCCAATCCCGCAGGTTCTCGAAAGTCGTTGCATCATTGCCATAGGGTTGCGACCATCCAGCGAAATCGCGCCATGATCCGTCCGATGCTAGCGTCATCACCTCGCCCCCAGCTTCCCGCACGATGATTATCGCGGCGGCAAAGTCCCAGACCGCGGCAGTGCCGGCGATTGCGTACTGATAGAGACCAGTGCCGACATTCGCCATTTCATGCGAAGCGCTACCAGTTACACGTACATCGCCTCCGTGTCCCCTGAACCGCCTGTCGAACCTGAAGACGCTGCGGGCATTGCTGGGAAGCACTGACAACCTCCCTGATACGGGACGCTTAAGTTCGTCTGTCGGTTCCAAAATCTGCATCGTTTGACCGTTGCGCTTCGTCCCGCCGTTCGATCTGGCGTGCACAACGATACCGCCATCGTTAGACGTTGGCCACGGGCTCCAGACGGCGCCGACGATGGGCGATCCTCGATACATCAACCCAATAGACACCGCATGAATCATCGATCCGTTGACGTAGTTAGTGGTTCCGTCGATCGGATCGACCGCCCATACAAGGTCGGCCGCAGGATCGACTTCCTCCGATTGATCTTCTTCCCCGAGGAATTGGTGATCGGGGAATCGCTCGGTGATGATGTCAGAGATGATGATCTGCGAGTTCCGATCCACATCCGTAACAAGATCGCGTCCGGGCCGGCCGGTCTTAGACTCGATCTCCATTGGTGACGTGATGCGATCCAAAACGTATCCGCCCGCTTTCGAAGCTGCTTCAACGGCGACGCCCTCAAAATCCTTCAGTTGCTGGTCGTCGAGTTCAGGCGGCAAGCTGATGTGTGTCATATAGTGGGTTGTTTCGTAACGCACCAAGGTGCATCCAGTGGATTCAGACGCAACGTATCTTGATATTGCAATAGACTGAATCTAAACGACAGACCTTCAACACGCGCGACGAAACGAGTCCAAACTGCTTTCGAGCGAATTTAGGTCAGCGAACACTAGATGAAAAACGCCCAATCCGTCCGAAAACTGAAACGCGATCCCGGAATCGTTTCCCGGATGTACTTCACGATGCTTCTTATCGGCATCCTGTACGGGATCTTCGCGTACGTGATGATGCGGCTCGGGGTTCCTTTAACCTTCGTCGCAGTGATCGTGCTCGGATTGGCGATTTTCCAGTACTTCATGTCTGATCGACTGGTGATGATGTCGACGGGAGCTCAGGAGGTTTCCGAAGACGATGCCCCGGAACTTCACGCGATGATTCGTGATCTCGCAGATCGATACGGCATGCCGATGCCCAAGGTTGCGATCATCAATTCGTCCATGCCTAACGCATTCGCCACCGGCCGCAATCCTGACAACGCTCTGGTTGCCGTCACCACTGGCATTTTGCAACGCCTGACGCGCCGAGAGTTGCGTGCTGTCTTGGGACACGAGCTGGCTCACGTGGCGAATCGCGATATGAAGGTCCTCGCGATCTCGAACTTCTTTGTCACCCTCACGAGTTTCTTGATGACCATGTTCTTCTTCAACATGCTCTTCGGACGACGCGGCGGCGGTTCCGCGCCGTTACTGATCGCGTATCTTGTGACGATACTCGTGTATTTCGTTGGTAAGTTGCTAGTGTTGGCGTTGACACGTTATCGTGAATACGGAGCAGATCACACTGGTGCGGAGATCTCAGGAGATCCGGGCGGGCTGGCCGATGCGTTGGAAAAAAATTGCGATGGGTATGGACTACATACCAGACGAGGACTTGCGAAGGCTTCAAACTGCGCAAGCATTCCTGATTGTTCCTGCTCTAAAAGGCTTCGCTGCCAATGCATTTTCGACGCACCCACCGATAGAGGAGCGAATCGCTCGACTGCGTGAGCTTGAAGCCGAGATGCGTTACGGGTACCGAAACTGATGGGCTGGTTCTTCGGTCGGCGAAAAAACACCGATTCGTTGTGGGATTCGATGTCGTCCGTTTCTCGGATGGTAGACGGCTTCAAACGGGAAGGAGAGGCCGTTGCTCCCAGGCGTAATGCGGGCGTTGTCTACCGGCATGACGATGGCATCCCGTTTCTTGAATCGCTGTCGGAGCAACTCGACGGGATCCTGTACGAAGGTCCCAGTGCTACTAAAACCGCGTACGAAATCAAAGACGATGCTCATGGGATGCGTTGGGCAATCCTCAACGATGGCAACTTTGACGATCTGCTAAGTTCAATCTTCACGGTCGCGAACGCCATCAAAATGAATGGTGGAGACCAAAATCTCTTGGCCGCCGTATTCGATTTCGATTTCGCAGGCCACGCGATTAATCCCCATTCCGAAGCCGGCTCCGGTTACGTAAACTCTTACTTGATCTACCGGTTCGACCGCAACAGCTACTACCCATTCGTGCCGACCGGGGACAACGCAGGCGAACGCGATCGAGAGACGGAGCGAATGTTAGGATCCGCAGTTCGCTCGGCAGGATTGAAGACTGAAAACTCCCCCTCTGAATGGCTCGGTTTATGGGGCATTCCGTTTTAGGTCTGGTTCGAGCCCGGGATTCACGAGTTTGACGCCCACTTTGGCAGTCATCGCTCCCGAACAGTTCGCGCCTAAAGGGATGGATGGCGTTGATGGGATCGAATCCATCGCGATTACGGATGCTTGGGACTCCGAAAGGGGGTTTACCTCGATTATCAACGGACTTTTCATCTACGCAGATAAAGACGTTGTAATAGGGCCCGGGATTTCCAAGGTCATCGAGAAGGCTCTAGAATCCGATATCCCGATTCTCGGCTCGGACGCTGGGATGCACTTGCTAAACGTGGCACTAGGCGGAGATGCGGCCCGCAGAACGCCTACACACGCGTTGGATGATCAGTCGCGGAGAAATCGAAATTCGATCTTCCTTGCGCCCGGCGCGAAGGTTTCGTCGACCATCGGCGGATCAGGCTGGTTATCAATCAACTGTGACCATAAAGACGGCATTGCTCAGTCAGGGCTGGCACCGGCCGCGATGCCCGCGGCGATCTCCGATGACCGGGTCGTTGAGGCATTTGAGATGCCGGGTCACCGATGGGTGATTGGTGTGCAGTGGGATGTCTTCGGCGCAACCCGCATGCCTCGCGGGTTTGACAACATTTTGTTGGCGTTTGTCGAGCGCGTAATCGGAGAATAGTGGCATTTATCACCTAGATTCGTTCCCCGAGTGGGGTTGAACGCGTCGCTTTTCGTGGAGTTGATTCCCAGCGAACGATAGAATCGAATCAAGTTCAAATCGAGTTTGCGCTTACCTAAAAACTTCAACCTCATAGGTGTGCGCAAATCGTCAAAACGATCATTTTCTGCGAGGTGGAATCCGTATGGTAATCGGCTCCGACGTTGGTGAGATTCGGACGATAGGCATCGAAGAGGAGATGCGTTCGTCGTACCTCGATTACGCGATGAGCGTCATCGTATCTCGAGCGCTTCCTGACGTCCGAGATGGACTGAAACCCGTTCAACGTCGAATACTCTACGCGATGCACGATCAGGGGATGCGCCCGGGATCGTCTTACAAAAAGTGTGCGCGCTTAGTTGGTGATGTGTTGGGGAAGTACCACCCGCACGGCGACTCGCCAGTCTACGAAGCCTTAGTGCGAATGGCGCAACCATTTTCAATGCGCGAACCCTTGGTGGATGGACAGGGCAACTTCGGCAGCGTTGACGGTGATCCGCCGGCCGCGATGCGCTATACCGAGTGCAAGCTCGCGCCAATCACTGAGTACATGCTGGGTGACATTGAGCGTGAAACAGTCGATTGGCAGGAGAACTTCGACCAGTCTCTAAAGGAACCGACGGTCTTGCCTGCAAGGTTGCCGAACCTGCTTGTGAATGGCGCTTCTGGCATTGCCGTCGGTATGGCCACCAACATTCCACCTCACAACGTGGCCGAAGTCTGCGATGCCGTGGTTGCTCTAGTCAAGAACCCCGACGCGACAGTCGACGAGTTGATGCAACACGTCAAAGGGCCCGATTTCCCAACTGGCGCACATATCTGGGGAATGGAGGGCATCAGAAACGCGTATGCCACTGGTCGCGGTCGAATCATCGTGCAAGCGACGGGGGAAATTGAAGATGTGGCGAGGCAGGACCGTAAACGGATCGTATTCACCGAAATACCATTCCAAGTTAACAAGTCGACGTTGATTCAGCGGATCGCAGAGTTGATAAAGACCCGTCGAGTCGAGGGTGTATCAGAGGTCCGTGACGAATCGGATCGGCGCGGTATGCGCATCGTTTTGGAACTTCGACGTTCGGCATCACCGGCGATCGTGATGAACAACCTATACAAGCAAACATCGCTGAGGTCGTCGTTCTCTGTCAACATGATCGGGCTAGTACGCGGTGCGCCGAGAGTATTGAACCTGCGCCAAGTACTGCAGTACTACATCGAGTTTCGCGAAGAGGTCGTACGCAGGCGTGCAGAATTCGACCTGAAGAAAGCACGAGCGCGGTTGGAGGTCTTGGAAGGGCTACGGATCGCCATCGACAACCTCGATCGCGTGATCCAGATCATCCGCGGTTCGGCTGACGTCGAAGAGGCGCGTACGAGTCTCATCGCCGAGTTCGGTTTCTCCTTGGTCCAAGCCCAAGCGATCTTGGACATGCAACTTCGCCGACTGGCCGCCTTGGAGCGAGAAAAACTCGAGAATGAGTACAAAGAACTGCTCCAGACCGTTGAACGCCTCGAAGCACTGCTAGCGGACCCTGCCAAAGTCAGATCAGAGGTCATCAAAGAGACTCATCAACTGAAACGAAAATACGGTGATGAACGTCGCACAGTTATCCACGCAGAAGAACTGGGTGAGTTCCGCCGCGAAGATATCGAGCCGCACGAAGACGTCGTCATCACGCTGACGCAGGGTGGATACATCAAGCGCGTCAAACTCGACACGTACCGTAAACAGCATCGCGGAGGCAAAGGTGTCAGCAGTCAACGTCTGACTCGAGCGGACGACATCACTGGATTCCTGCAAGTCGCCGACACTCACGACACGCTGCTGTTTTTCACCGACCATGGCCGCGTCTATTCGACGCGGGTATTTGAGTTGCCACCGGATCAGTCGCGACAGTCCCGAGGAACGCTGGTTCACAACCTCGGATTCAACATCGGCCCCGACGAAACCGTTCGCCAGATGATGGTCGTCGCCGACATGCATGCTCCGGAAACTTATCTGGCGCTGGCGACCAAGCACGGAGACGTAAAACGAATGCCCCTTGACGCGTTCGCGAACATCAACCGTGCCGGTTTGAACTGCTACAAACTCAAACCTAAAGAAGAGTTGATATCAGTCGCTATGGCACGCGGCGACGATGACCTGATTCTGGTCACCAAAAAGGGTCAATCGATCCGCTTCGTTAGCAATGAACTCGCTTCGAGGTCACGGCAAGCCGGAGGCGTGCGAGGGATCAGACTGGACAAAGGTGACGCCGTCGTAGGCATGGACGTCGTAGACAACGAGGGATACCTGCTAATCATCGGCACCAAAGGGCGCGGCAAGCTCTCTGCGCTCCGACACTATCGTGTGCAAGGCCGTGGTGGACGCGGCATCATCACGCTCAACATCACTCGCAACACCGGCAACGTGGCGGCAGCAACGGTCATTAACGAAGAGTTGAGGCGCGACGAAACGGGCAAACTCATGATCTTGACTGCCCGCGGTCAAATCGTAAGAACCACCTTGGCCGAAATTCGGGAAACCGGACGCTCCGCCCAAGGCGTGAAGATAGTCGCTCTTGACGAAGGCGATGCAGCAGCGGCGATCGCAGTCGCGGAGAAGACGTAGCATCGTCGATTCTGGTGAGCAACAGACCGAGTGGAATACTCCGATTGGTCTACGATCCATCGGCTCAGCAAACCGCACGCCAGTCTAATCCTTCAGTTTCGCTTACATCGCGACCTGAGCTGATTCGATGCTAGCCCAACTTGGTCGTCGGATCTATCGATTTCGATACTACGTGGTAATCGCGTGGGTGCTGGCATTGGCAGCGATGCTGCCTGTGGCACCTCGCGCACAAGAAAAACTGCTACCTGGCGGCTTTTCGAACGAAAATTTTCCGTCGTTAGAGGCACGCGAACTCCTTAAAGAACGTTTCGACCGATCTGCTATCGGTCTGATTTTCATCGTCAGCCACAAAGAGTTGGAACCGTATTCGTCAGTTTTCGTCTCAGACGCGAACCGACTCATCGCGCAACTTGACGCGAATCCCAACGTGGACGGCGTCAACTCGTATTTGACCGAGCCGGGTTTGATCTCAAACAGTGGAAAGATGGCGATTATTGCAGCTGAACTCGATCTAGATATTGAAGATTCTCTTGGCGTGCTAGATGACATTACCGCTGACTTAGATGTCGGCGAACTACAAGTGGTGATGACCGGCGCGCCACCGTTGTATCGAGACATTGTGATCGCGAGCGGCGATGATTTCCACCGAGGAGAGGTCGTGGCGTTTCCCCTCGCCGTGATCGCGCTGCTGTTGGTGTTCGGCACCATCGTGGCCGCAGTGATGCCCGCGGCGGTCGGGGGTGTCGCTGTCGCTGTCGGACTGGGCGTAATCTACTATGTCGCCGATTGGCGCGACATGTCAGTGTTGGCGTTCAATATCATCACATTACTCGGCATTGGAATGGGAATCGACTACTCGCTTTTCTATGTCAACCGCTTCAAAGAGGAACTCGCCAACGGGCTCTCAGTCGACGATGCCATAGCCGTAACTCACTCCCGCGCCGGCACTGCGATCCTTTTCTCAGGGTTGACGAGCGTAATCGGTGTTTCGTCACTGCTCTTATTCGATCTGACAGTGCTCGATTCAATCGGCATTGGTGCGGTCGTCGTGATATCCATCGCGCTGCTTTCTGCGCAGACGCTGATGCCCGCGCTGCTCGGCATAGTTGGACATCGCATAAATCGACTTTCTGTAGTGCCATCTTGGGGCATCGGCGGTAATCTATGGGGAAAGATGGCTGAGGGCGTAATGAAACGTCCTTTCCTATTCCTAGTTCCCACGGTAGCTCTTCTCGTCGCGTTGGCGGTGCCATTCAAAGACATCCGGCCGGGAACAGTAGACGCGACGATTCTGCCCAAGCGATTCGAGTCACGTCAAGGATTTGACCTGCTCCAGAACGAGTTCGGTTGGGATATCACTACAGAGCTTGTCGTCGCCTACACATTTGACGGCGATCCGTTTTCGGATGGAAATTTAGCTACGCTGTACGCGTTTGGGCAGGCGTTAAACGACCTCCCGGCAGTTCGACGCGTTTCGAGCATCGTCAACTTGAGACCCGCACTAGGGATCGGAGACTATCAGGAGCTTTATCGTCATCCGGAGGCGATATACGACGCCGATGCGCTCCGTCTACTGAACGAAAGCGTCCGCGACGGAGTCGCACTCTTTTACGTCAGCAGCGACCTGCACCCCTTTTCCCCTGAAGCGCGAAAACTCGTTGACGAGATCCGGGCGTTCAGTTTGCCTGAGGACCAGAACCTGTACGTGGACGGCGGAGCTGCCCACACCAATGATCTGGTTAGATCACTCTATGGCCGTTTCCCGCTAGTAGCTGCGATCGTGATAGCGCTTACATTCGTCTCGCTTATGGTGTTGTTCAGATCAATCGTGATCCCGCTGAAAGCGGTAGTTCTGAACGTGCTGAGCATCTTGGCGAGCTTCGGCGCGTTAGTTTGGGTTTTTCAGCAAGGACATCTCGGCAGTCTGCTCAATTTCGAGGGTCTGGGCGTCACCGAGGCGACATCACCAATCGTTTTATTTGCGATCCTGTTCGGGTTGAGCATGGACTACGAGATTTTCCTGCTTTCTCGCGTCAGGGAGGCTTACCAAGAGACGAGGAGCAACCGGAAGAGCATCAAACAGGGTCTGCAACGAAGCGGCACCATAATCACTGGCGCGGGATCGATATTGATCTTGGTAGGCGGCAGTTTTGTGCTTGCCGAAGTTTTAACCGTAAAGTCGATCGGGTTCGGATTGGCTTTAGCCGTTTTCATAGATGTGACCATTGTCCGAATACTAGTCGCACCATCACTGATGAGGTTGTTGGGCAAGTGGAATTGGTGGCTACCGGGATGGCTCGACCGCGGACTGCCAATGGTGAGAGCTGAATGACATCAGCGAGTAGAAATATCGCGATTTCGATGGTGATCCTTTGCGCCGTACTCGCCACCGCGTGTACCGGAAGCGTTGAATCGAGAGAGATACCAACGCCGCAACCTCCTGAGCCGTTCCCGGCTCCGCGGGGGCTGGAATTACCAGCCGATGATGCCTCTCATGACGCGCCTATCGAATGGTGGTACTACAACGGGCACCTCATTTCAGAAAAGGGTGCAGAATACTCTTTCCATTTCGTGATTTTCCAAACTGAAAATGACGACAGAACTGCTTCTTTCGAGATCGGACAGGCCGGAATCACCGATGTCGAAAACGCCGAACACGTCAATATTCGATCACAAGGTTTCGGCTACTCGGCGGAAGACGCGCAAAGTTCCGCGGACGCACTGCTGAAACTGGATCTTGGCAACTTCGCACTCGAGATCAACTCAGAAGGCGAACATGCGTTTTCCGCATCGGGCACGGACGAGAAGGCGAGTCTAAGTCTGAAAACCGCAGCACCTACGGCTACGATGCTGCATGAAGAAATCGGTTGGATGGAATGGCCGTTCGGCTGGACATATTACTACTCCTACCCCAGATTGAAGGCTGAGGGCTCCATCACGATTGATGGTCAGGAGAATACGGTTAAGGGCGAGGTTTGGTTCGATCACCAGTGGGGAGATTTCTTCGTAGTGGGCAAACCAGCGGGTTGGCAATGGTTCGCAATCCATCTGGACGACGGTGGCTCTTTGATGATTAGCGAGGTACGCGATGCAGAAGGGCAGGTGCTATCGATCGATGGCACGCTGATATCCAGCGATTCGAGCCACAACGTGTTGGAGGCCGATAAGGACGGCATCATGATCGATGTCAAAGATCACTGGGTTAGTCCAGCAACCAGAGGCGAGTACCCTTCAATGTGGCGCCTGCGAGTCGCGAGTGTTGACTTGGATGTCACGATGAAGGCGATCGTCGCCGACCAGGAGGTCCCCGCGGCGCCGTACGGAAACCAAGCGGCGGCATATTGGGAAGGAAGGCTAACCGTTCGCGATACTTCGAGCGGCAACATCATTGGCCGAGCGTTTGCTGAACTTTCGGGTTATGTCGATCCACCTCCTCTTTCTTGGCGTGGCGAACCGCGGTAATTCGGCGTAGCTTACACGTACTTGATCTGCGTATCCTGAAACGTCGTATCGATATAATTCCGTTTCAGAAACTCTTCACGTCAACCATGCCTGACACAGAAATAACCCCCGAACTTTTTCGCACGGCATGGTCAATGTTCGCCACGGGAGTGACGGTCATCACGACGGTCGAATCCGATGGAACTGGCGTGCACGGTATGACCGCAAACGGCGTAGCAAGCATCTCGTTAGAACCGCCGTTGGCGATGGTCACGATCGGCCTAGAACGAAACACATTGCCGTTGATTGTCCAGCATCAGAGGTTTGGCATCAGCGTTCTGACCACTGACCAGCGAGGAACGGCGAGGCACTTCACAGTGCCTGACGAGATAAGAAAAACCCTGCCATCACCGGCGACCGAAACACTTGGCAAGTCCCGTGTCATCTCTGGATCTTTGGCGAGTATGGATTGTCGAGTGGTAAAAACTGTGCCGGCGGGTGACCATATGATTTTCCTCGCCGAGATCGAGCACATCAAGATCGGCTATGGCCACCCGCTGATCTTTTACCAGAGCCACTTCGCCGAATTGGACTAACTACGACGGGTCGGTGCCTGAACTCGCCATCGCGCAAAACGGCTTAATGTAAAATTGGGGAGTTGCTCCAAAGCGATTAGTCGCTGCATTGCGCGTCAATGAGATGTCCGAGAATTACGCAATAGTCGCCACCGGCGGAAAACAGTACCGCGTCCGTCCAGGTGATTTGCTTGACGTTGAGAAGTTGCCTTATCCAGAGGGATACACGATTACTCTCGACGATGTGCTCCTCGCTTGCGTCGATGGTGAAGTCGAGGTCGGTAATCCGACGATAGAAGGTGCACAGGTGGTCGCAACGGTGTTGTCTCACGATCGCGACCGCAAGAAAACGGTCTTCAAGTACAAAAACAAGACCCGATACCGTATCAAACGCGGACACCGGCAGCCGATCACCTCTTTGGAGATAACCGACATCGAAGTCTAGCGGGCCGGTCTTGCAATTTGGAGTTAAATTATGGCACACAAAAAGGGTTCGGGAACATCTAGGAACGGACGAGACAGCGCCGGTCGACGTCTAGGGGTTAAAGCATTCGGCGGCGAAGTCGTGACCGCGGGTTCGATATTGGTGCGCCAGCGCGGAACTCGCTTTTACGCCGGCACCAATGTCGGAATGGGGCGCGACCACACACTCTATGCAACCGTCGATGGCACTGTTAGGTTTGACTACGCTCGCCAAGACAAGCGAAGGATCAACGTCGACGCCGTCTCAGCATAACCATCACCTCTGAGCACGAATTTCTCGAAATGAAGACCGACATTCACCCCACTTACTACTCGGAAGCCAGAGTCATCTGCGCATGCGGTGTCGAAGGTTTGATCACGGGTTCGACGAAGGAAGAGATTCGCGTCGAAGTTTGTAGCAGTTGCCATCCGTTCTGGACCGGTGAGCAGCGCATCGTCGACACTGAGGGGCGCGTTGAACGCCTAATGCGTCGCTACGGCATGTCAATGCCAGAGTAAGACGTATTTTTAGGGTGGGAAGTTCCAATCGAGCTGGCGGCGTCTTTGCTTAGCAGTTCGGACAATCCGACGCCAATCGATTTCAATCCGCGCGACCGACGTTTTTATGCGATGCGCATCGTCGACACTGTCTAGATGTCTGAAACAGAGAACAACGCTGGACAGGCGGTCAAGCCGCGGGCAATCTACGGTGGGCAAGCAATCATCGAAGGTGTGATGATCCGTGGCGTCCATGCCTGCTCAGTCGCAGTGCGTCGCAGCGACGGCTCGATCCACCACGAAACGATCCCACTATTGGACTGGGCGAACGGCAAACTGCGGCGCGTCCCATTCGTGCGCGGCATATTGGTGCTGATTGAAACATTAGTTATCGGGATGCGCGCGTATACGATCGGTGCCAATCAGCAGATCAAGGATGCGGGAGAAGACGAGAACGCCGAGATTGGAGCGTTCGGCATGGGCATGATGACCGCATTCGCGTTTGTTTTTGGGATCGCGCTCTTTTTCCTGTTACCGCTTTTCCTGTCGCGTCCCGTCGAAGCTCAATCGCATTTCTTGGCCAACGTAGTGGAGGGGCTAGCAAGACTAGTGATATTCCTCGTCTACATCTGGGCGATCGGCTTGATGAAAGACATCAAGCGCATGTACGGGTATCACGGTGCTGAACACATGACGATACATGCGCACGAGCGCGGTCTGCCACTCATCGCGAGCGAGATCCGGAAGTTCTCACCGGCTCATCCCAGGTGCGGGACATCCTTTCTGTTGACAGTGGTCGTGGTTTCAATCATCGTGTTCATGTTCGTCCCACGAGAACCGTTGTGGATGTTGGTCGGTTCGCGGATCGTATTAATCCCGGTGATCGCAGCCATAAGTTATGAGTTCATCAGGTTCACTGGTGTTCACAGTGGGAACCTACTTGCCGATCTCGTTGGGAAGCCCAATCTATGGTTGCAAAAACTCACCACTGCGCAGCCAGACGATGAGATGATCGAAGTAGCAGTATCTGCAATGCAAACAGCAATCGAAATCGACCAACGAGAAGGGCATTGAAGTCCGGTCAATCGGACGAAATTGTGTGGAACAACTGTCTTCGCTTGGCGAGTTCAGCCCAAACCTCTTCGATCGGCACACCGACCGACTCAAGCAGCGTGACACAGTTGTAGATCAGGTCCGCCATTTCAGATGCGACCTCGTCGGTAGCGCCAGTGGCGGCCGCCAATCCCGTCTCTCCCGCTTCCTCGATGACCTTTTGGGCGATGCGTGACGGCCCGCCAGCGAGCAACTTGGCCGTATAAGAACCTTCAGGCATCTTGACGGCGCGCTGGTGAATGATGTCGACCAACTCAAACAAAATACCCGGGCCGACTCTGTTGGACCCCTCTGCATCAGGATCGACCTCAATATGGAAGCAAGATAGCGCTCCGGTGTGACAAGCTGCTCCAACAGGCTCCACAATGACTAGCAATGCGTCGCCGTCGCAGTCCTGTCTCAAGTCGACCACATTCAGATAGTCTCCAGAGGTGGAGCCTTTTTCCCACAGCTCCTTGCGGCTGCGGCTGTAAAACCAAACGTGCGGTCCAGCGATCGTGCGCTTAAGCGCCTCGCGGTTCATGTGCGCGACCATCAGGACGTCTTTGGTGCATGCATCTTGCACTACCGCGGTGAGAAGTCCGCGGTCGTCAAACGTAATCATGCGATTGTTCCCACGTTGGTTCGTTCAATTGATCAGTCGAATTGGCAAACCAGCCTCGGCCATGTGAGACTTCACGTCTTGTATCCGCAAGTCTCCATAGTGAAACAATGAGGCCGCCAAGACCGCGTCCGCTCCGCCATCTGTCACCGCCTTAACGAAGTGGTCTGTCGTACCGGCTCCGCCGCTCGCGATCAATGGGATCGACACCTGCGATGAGATGGTGTTCAGCAAATCACAGTCGTATCCTGTCTGTTGCCCATCGGCGTCCATACTCGTGACGAGCAACTCGCCAGCTCCAAGTTCCGCGCCGATGCGGGCCCACTTTATGGCATCGAATGCGGTTGGTTTCCTGCCGCCATGAGTATAGACCTGCCACAATGCTTCAGCATAGTCGCTACTACCATCAGATCGTTGTAGCATCATCGGGTCTTCAACCCGCTTGGCATCAATCGCCAGTACGACACACTGCGAGCCGAATTCGCGGGCACACTCTTCGATCAAATCGGGGTTTGCAACTGCCGCCGAATTAACGCTGACCTTTTCGGCACCAGCTTCGAGCATTCGCCGCATATCTTCGCGCGAACGGATGCCACCTCCGACCGTCAGTGGGATGAAAACCTCCGCGGACACTCGCTCAACAACATCGACCATCGTGTCTCTCGCATCAGAAGACGCCGTGATATCTAGGAAAACGAGTTCGTCAGCGCCCTCGGCATCGTAGAAGCGTGCCAGTTCAGCGGGATCGCCCGCGTCCCTGATATCGACGAAGCTGACACCCTTTACGACGCGACCCTTGTCAACGTCGAGACATGGTATGACGCGGTTCGTAAGCACGGCTAGCGAGCATTGTCTCTCAATTCGAGACCGTCCGCCGCTTCCTATAGACGTGAACATAACGTTGCACGCCTAGGGTGCGCCGAGTGATCGGAGACATGTCGTGTTCGATTGCCCATTTTTCCACGCGCGCGGGATCGACACGCTTGGATTTTGCGGGCCCAGTGTCGCCGCGAGCGTTGGTAGAAAACCAATCTGCGACCAACATCCAGCCTCCACCGGGCAAAAGTTTGGCTACCGATGAAAACAGCCTTGCTGGGCTCGTTGTCGAGTGCAACGCGTCAATAACGACAATTCCGTCCGCGTCAAGTTCTGTCGCACTCAGATCGCCCTCATCAACCAACGTTGGGACAACATTGGTCAGGTGGACGCGATCGACTTCTGCGGTCAATTCGTCGAGAACATCTTTGTCGCCGTCCAAGGCGATGACGCTACCGTCGTACACATACTTGGCGATCGGGATCGTAAGTCCATCAACGCTACCACCGAGGACAGCGACGTGCTGCGACCGGTGGATCGGCAACAATGAGATGATCGCGTGCGGATCGATTTGGTCGTTGAACGTGTGCCAGCTTGCGGTCGGTCTCGTAGTCAATTTGCGTTTCTCGCGTTGAATGCCGATCATGCGTCGTTGACGGATCGGATAGCTTCAGCCAAGTCCAAGGAACCTGTGTAGATGGCCATGCCCGTGATCGCGCCTGCGGCGCCAATATCGCGTAGCCGGATCACATCTTCAACCGTTGCAATCCCTCCCGCCACCATTAGTGGATATTCTATTTCTCGCACAACTTCGGCAACGGCTTCGAAATTGGGGTGCAACAACGTACCGTCGCGTGTGGTGTCGGTGTAGATGAAGTTGCGGACGCTTCGCTCAGCCGCCATTTCGTTTAGCAAATCGATCGCTCTTCGTGAGGTCTCGACGAGCCAGCCGCGCGTGCGCACCATGCCATCTTTGGCATCTACAGATACACAGACACTCCTAGTGCCAAATCGTTTAACAGTCTCTTGAACCGCGTCCGGATTCTCCATGGCAGCGGTTCCGAATATAACCATCTGAACACCCATTTCCAAGACTGCTTCAGCATCTTCTACGGTCCGTATCCCGCCACCCATTTGGACCGGCACGTTGACCGAACTCACGACGCGCCGAACGATTTCAGCGTTTGTCCGCGTGCCGTCTTTGGCACCGTCCAAGTCGATTACATGCAATCGCCTTGCACCTATGCCTACCCACCGAAGAGCCGCGTCGACAGGGTCGTTGTCGAAAACGGTCTCTTGTTCATAGTCGCCTTTGAACAGCCGCGCACACCGACCTCCGCGAATATCAATTGCCGGGATAACTTCCATCTGCGTCGCAACCGAGGTCAGATCACATCACACGTTTGGCGAAATCGAGGAAATTCGCATAGATGTCCAGCCCGGATCGTCCGCTTTTTTCGGGGTGGAACTGAGTTCCCACGATGTTTTCCCGTACCACCGCCGCACAAACTTCAATACCATGGGGCGAAGTCGCGGCAACATCTTCCGGATCTCTGCTGCTGCAGTGATAGGAGTGGACGAAGTAGAAATACGTGTCTTGGGGGATACCTTGAAAAATCGGGTGCCGTGGCACTGCATCGTCTCTGAACCTTACTGTGTTCCAACCCATGTGAGGGATTTTCAACGGCCGTCCGTTGAGTTCTGATGTCATAGAAGGCAGCTTTACCACTTCTCCGCGCAGCACGCCTAGCCCCGGCAACTCGCCCTCTTCGGACCGCTCATACAATATCTGCATTCCAAGGCATACGCAGAGCAACGGTCTCCCGGTTGCCGCATACTCTTTGATGGGATCGGGCAGCGACCATTTGTTCAGCTGCGACATGACTGCATCATTGGCGCCCACGCCAGGCAGGATTGCTGCGTGCACAGAAGATAGAACATCAGCGGAAGTCGTGACGACCGGATCTCCTCCGACCACGCGAACAGCTTTTTCGACGCTGTGAATATTCGCAGCACCAGTGTTGATAATGGCGAGACGAAAATGTTTCATTTTTCCCGCCTAGTACCGGTGACTAGCTCAGTCGGCAGGTCACGATCGACGTACCTCGCCATCATGAAGATGCAGTCCGACAATCGGTTAAACCACACTAGCAGATGGGAATTCTGGATCAACCCATCGTCGTAGAGCGATACCGCAGTCCGTTCCAAATCGCGGACCTTGCAACGCGCAACATCCAACATCGCGGATGTCATAGATGCCCCGGGAATGATGAACGTAGGTGGCAACGTTACTTTGTCCTCCAGTTTCTGTAGCAACACATCTAACTCAGCCACATGGGTCGCGTCGATCGTTTGAAAGTGTTGGTGGAGCTGGTTGATTTGGGAAGTATCAGTTGTCAATTCGGCATTCGCTAGAAACATCAATCGTTGGATCTCTAAGAGTTCGTCGTGCAAAAAATCCGAATCACAGACTGCCCGCGCGACGCCGAGGGCGCTCACTGCTTCGTCACCGATCCCGTTCGCTTCAACGCGGCGATTGGATTTAGGCACACGTCCGCCATAGAGCAGCGACGTCTCGCCACTATCTCCACGTTTCGTGCTTATCGAATTCCTGACCAATTGGGTTGATATAAGATGAGTACCGACAGATGCCTATGATTCTATGTTGAGCGCGATGCCTGTCTCGCCCGCCCTTCGAACTGTATGTGCTGAGGTCGCGTAGAATCATTCTGACCTGTGATCAGCCCGAACGAAATCAAGCCACGAACTCAATGACTGTCGCCCAACAACCTGCGATCCCAATCAATACTGTTCGCGTAACAGAGAAAGCGGCATCTAAGGCGATAGAGTTTGCACGCAAGGCCGGGCGCGACCGTTGCGGTCTAAAGATCGCCGTTCAGGGAGGTGGTTGCTCAGGATTGCAATACGTCCTTGAGCTGGTTGATGGCCCCGATGAGTCTGACAAGATCATCAGCGAGAACGGCATCGAAGTCTACATTCCTAAACGCGCCTTCGTCTTCCTAGCCGGAACCGTATTGGATTTCTCAGACGGACTCAACGGGCGCGGATTCGAATTTCACAACCCCAACGCCAAGCGTACGTGTGGGTGCGGCGATTCCTTCGCCGTCTGAAGTATCCGCAATGGCAACCATTGCGAGTTTCACCGAACTAGACGTTGAAAAAGCTCGGGCAGCGTACGATGAACGTGGCGTCGCGCTGTTTGTTCCCCAGTTTGGGGCGATATTCAAGCATAGGGGTTCTGACTGCTTAGATCTTCTGCATCGCTTGACAACCAATTCGGTCATCGATCTGCAGGATGGTTCGGCTCGCCAGACGATCCTGACTAACGAGAAGGGTCGAATCGTCGACGTTGTGTGGGTGTTGCAGCGATCAGCCGATGAACTGTTACTGATCTCTGATGCTCCCGATCCTTCAATGACGAGTCAGTGGATCGATGGGTACACGATCATCGAGGACGCGGAGCTTTCGGATTGTTCAGATGCCTTGGCGCGATGGAACATCGTTGGACCTGAAGCGACATCAACGTTGGCTAGGTTGTTTTTCGAATCGGACTTCCCTTCGGCTGAAATGGGCACGATACGACAATTGAATCCGATCCAAAACGGTTTCGCGTGCGCTTTGCGAACCGATAGCGCTGGCGTAGTCACATGGTCGGTCATCTGTGATAGCTCGGCCTCAACGGAAGTACTAACGGGGCTGGAAACGGTAGGGTTGCGACCTGCGCCGAGCCAGTTGTTCGATCAAGTCCGGATAGAAAACCAAATTCCGGCTGCGGGCCACGAATTGACGTTAGACGTTAACCCTCTCGAAGCTGGACTGATGCATTTGATCGATTTCGATAAGGGTTGCTACATCGGACAGGAAGTCATCGCGCGGCTCGATACTTACGATAAGGTGCAACGGACACTGGTCGGATTCTCACAAGTGATCGAAGGTATAGATAGTCCAAGCGTTGAAGTGCACGATCGCATCCGAACTGGCGATGTAGGCAGGGATCTCGGTTGGGTCACGTCAGTAGTCGCGACGCCATCAGACGGACAAGTGATTGGTTTAGCCTATGTCCGTAAATCTCATGCTCAACCAGACGTTCAGTTGACCACATCCGGCGGGTCAAAGATCAAAGTATTGCCAAACCCGCGCTGAACCGTCTCGTCTTGCGTAGCACATGGAAAATGGAGCGGGAGACGGGATTCGAACCCGCGACACCCTGCTTGGAAGGCAGGCACTCTACCACTGAGTTACTCCCGCATCGCCAATGTTCATTGTACGCGCCACCGAAACAGGCAGTTCATGGTTTGTAGAATCGGTGAGTCTGCAAATCGCAAATTAACGGGTTCATCCATGAAGACGACAGGGTTCCGGACGGTGGTGCTGGGCACGCCGTGGCGCAATCTCACATACTGCATCATTGAGACCGACGAGGGCGTGACTGGCATCGGTGAAGCCCGTGTCTTGGGCAAAACCCACACCGTTTGTGAGTATCTGAAAGATGCCCAACGCCATTTCATCGGCCATGATCCTTTTGATATCGAAGCGCTGTACCGGCGCATGACGCTTTTGGATTTCGGTAAAGCGGGCGAGGTGGTGCACACCGGGTTGGCGCTGGTCGAATTGGCGTTTTGGGACATCATCGGCAAGTCGTGCAATCAGCCGGTTTACAAGTTGTTGGGCGGGCAAGTAGTTGATCGCGTGCAGGCATACGCCAACGGTTGGTACACGGTCGAACGTGAACCCGAGCAATTCGCAGTGGCGGCTCAGCGTGTTGTCGATCGGGGCTATCGTGCCATGAAATTTGACCCTTTCGGCAATGGCGACTTGGAACTTGAGCGAGACGAGTTCTTCAAGTCGCTGGATCTCATAGAATCCGTCGCTTCGGTAGCTGGCACTCGCGCCCAAATCATGATTGAGATGCACGGACGATTCGCGCCGCATCAAGCGAGAGAAATCGCTCGGCACATCGAGCGTTACAACATCGGTTGGATCGAGGAACCGGTTCGTCCCGGAGATGTGCCGGCGTTGGAATCTGTTCGAAGCCACACTGGATTGCCCATCGCCACTGGTGAACGGTTGTACGGCGCACCGGAATTTAGAGAGATTTGGGGCGCGCAAACGGTCGATGTGATCCAACCGGACATAACCCAATGCGGCGGCATCCTAGAGGTCAAGAAGATAGCCTCCACGGCTGAAAGCTACTCGATAATGGTTGCGCCTCACAACGTAGGTGGCATCATTTCGACGACGGCAGCCTTGCATCTTTGCTTGACATTGCGAAATGTCAAGATACTTGAGCACTTCAATGATTTCGCAGACCCCCACGTGAAAAACGCTGGAACCAACTATCCAGAGGTCGTTGACGGCTATTTTCCGATACCGGACAAACCCGGTTGGGGGGTTGAACTGAACGAAGAGTTCATTCGATCTCAACCACCCGATTACACCGATGCCGGAGTAATCGCTGATCCTGGACTGAACATGTTCGAAAACGCCGATTGGGCGAAACGCGGTCAAAACGATTGACTCAGCCCTCCGATTTTCCAAGTACCGTAACGAAGCGCGAAAAACCAATCATCGGTAGAAGTAAATGACCAAGTCACTAGTATTCGAAGAAAATCGCTTGATTGATCCGCATGGAGGGGAATTGGTAAACCTGCTTGCCGGTCATGATCGTAGTAGAAAACTCGATGCAGAGGCGTCTCGGCTTCCTAAATGGATCCTCACTGCCCGCCAGCTCTGTGATATCGAACAGCTTTTGACTGGTGCTTTTTCTCCCCTTAGGGGATTTATGAACCGTGCCGATTACGAAGGCGTGCGAGATGATATGCGTTTGACGGACGGCACGCTTTGGCCGATGCCGATCGTTCTCGACGTTCCAGCCAACCTCGCCAACACGTTGTCCCAAGGCGATCGACTCGCACTGATGCATCCCGAAGGCGTTTTAACGGCGGTTTTGACTGTCGGAGACATCTGGAGACCCGACAAAGAAGATGAGGCAAAAAAGGTCTTTGGTACCACAGACCAGTTCCATCCCGGTGTAAATGTCGTACTGAATGAAACTGCGGAGTACTATGTTGGTGGGTCCTTGGAAGGAGTCCGCGCCTCTCAACACCACACGTATGCGGAACTGCGTCACACTCCAATACAACTCCGCGCGGCTTTCGAACGCCTTGGCTGGACACGAATAGTCGCGTTCCAGACGAGGAATCCAATGCACAGAGCCCATGTTGAGTTGACGCGTAGGGCTGCCGAACAGGTCGATGCGAACCTGCTCATACATCCAGTCGTGGGGCTCACAAAGCCGGGTGACGTGGAATATCACACCCGCGTTCGATGCTACAGGGCGATTTTGGACGGGTATCCTGAGAATTCGGCAACCTTGAGCCTGTTGCAACTAGCGATGCGGATGGGCGGGCCAAGGGAAGCGGTCTGGCACGCGATAGTTCGAAAAAACTACGGTTGCAGCCACTTCATAGTGGGCAGAGACCACGCCGGACCTGGCAATGATGCTAGCGGCCAACCCTTCTATGGGCCGTACGACGCTCAACACCTCGTCGAGCAGTTCCGCGATGAGCTCGGTATTGACGTTGTGACTTTCCAAGAAGTCGTGTACGACGGCACGAGTGATCGTTACATGACTCGTGATGAACTCTCGGACGACTCGCAGATCATGAATCTCTCAGGCACCGAGTTGCGAAACCGTCTGCAAACGGGTGCTGAGATCCCAGAGTGGTTCTCATTCCGCAGTGTCATTCAAGAACTGAGAAAGTCGTATCCGGCGATGTCAGAGAGAGGGTTCTGCGTTTTCATATCTGGACGCTCCTCAAATCTCAACACTTCTCTTGCCAACGCTTTATCGGAAATCTTGCTGGAAGACGGCAACCGTCCGGTGACTGTATTAGACGATTCGTCGCTTTCAGGCCAAACGATCAATCTGGTCGCACGCGAAGCGTCTCGCAATGGTGGTGCCGTCGTTGCTGTGACTGGAAACGTTGTGGATGCAGAGGTGCAACTAGCGCGGGAATTCATTTCAGGCGGCGGAGTTTTTCTCAGTGTTTGCAGCGACGGAGATGCGAACAACGAGGCACAAGCCGACGTGTATCTGGGGGCGGCTTCATCACCCAGCGAGGGCTCAAAGCTAGTTATCGATCATCTCAAGACGCTAGGATTGATATCCTGAATCCCGCTTGATGTAAAGTTGTTCAGTGCAAAGCGACACCGACGACGAGGTAGTCATGAGAATCGAAAACATATCGCTTCGAGAAGTGCAGGAAGTCTGGGAATCAAATCGGAAGTATTCCGCTACGTCCCGGTCGCCTGAAATGCTGGCTCTGGTTGAAGCACTTTCGCAGATGTCAGTCGGTGATGCTAGAGCGATAGGTTACGAAGAGAATCGAAGGCCATCCAACGTCAAGCTCCAAGTCCAAAAAGCCGCCAAACTAGTCGCAAAGAACGTAAACGTCGTCATTGACGAAAACAACAGGCGAGTGATGTTCTCAGTATTAGATCGTCCAGTGCGCCGCCGTCAAGCCGCCGCGTAAATACGTCGCGACTACTAGAGTCGATGCCGGGCCACGTTCACGGAAAGATTGACCGAGTAGGCCTGCGACCAAATGCCTTATACGATGGTCAGCCGACCTGCTGGCCCACAATGGCTCCTAGACCGAATGTGATCACACCGGCGAACAGACCTACCGCCAACATTCTCAGCGCGCTGTAAATCGTTCCGCTGCCGGACAACCAGCCTAATGTCCCACCTACCATCACCAGAGCTACAGCCGCCGCAGCCGCGCTAGCAAAGATTGAAACCGCTCCACTGAGTCCCACGATATACGGAACCAATGGAACTAGTGCGCCGGCCGCAAATGCGACGAGAGAACTGATCGCGGCCAACATTGGCGAGCCGCCTAGTTCATCCGGGTCGATGCCCAACTCCTCCCGGACGTGCACATCCAGCGCAACATCGGGGTCGCTCATTATCCGAGCTGCTGCTGACTTGGCTTCATCGGCATCCAAACCTTTGGCTTTAAGAATCTCAACCAGTTCACTTTCTTCCTCGTCGTGCCACAAAAGCAACTCGGTTCGCTCCCATCGCATCAGGTTCTCGTTGAATTCGCGTTGGGAGACGACTGAGATATATTCACCAGCCGCCATTGAGAGAGCACCGCTCACCAGAGCGACAGTGCCGGCCAGCAATACTATGCCTGCATCGTCAGTTCCCGCAGCTACTCCTAGAACAAGGGCAGCGTTGGATACGAGACCGTCGTTGACACCGAGGACGGTGGCGCGTAGAGCACCTGATCGTGTCACCAACGAACCATGTTCGACATGCTCGCCCTCCGTAGTGGTTTCGAGAGACAAGCGATCGAGAAGTTGCATGCTTTCCACCGCTTCATCACCTAGGTCGTTTCGCATGTAGTCTTCGCTGTGTTGACTCAACATCCGGCGAAATCGGTTTCGCAAGAACCCGGAAACACGAGCTGGATTGAAGATTTTGCTGGCGAGTTTCAGCAATAACAGTGTTATTGAGAAACGACCAGTCGGATGTTTCGGGACCCCAACGGATGCGGACATCCACTTTTCTGCCAACGAAATTTCGATATCGCGCAGGCGTAGATAGTCTCGCCTGTGATCCGGATCCGGGCTCGCATCTGAAAGCGCGCCGTAGATAGCGGCGTTTTTCAGAGAGGATCGGACGAGGGCTTGTGGCGTAGAGTTGTCAGGCATTGAACAACTCTAAGTCTATGAAATCGGATTAGACCGAACCGTCTAGGATCACGTCAACGCAAGCTGGCTTGCCGGATGCGACCGTGGCTTCAATTGCGGGTTTAATGTCGTCGGCCTGCGTCACTCGTATTCCGACTCCTCCATATGCCTCGATTTGCGCCTTGAAATCGAATGGCGTCGGAAAATCCATCGCGTTGTAAACCTCTGGCGGAGGAAGATCGTTCATCTCATGGTAGACGTTCATATTGACTTTGAGGACGCGGTACTGGGCGTTGTTACAGATCACGTACGTCAAAGGAATGTCGTAGTTGACCGCAGTCCACAGACCTTGAACCGTCATCATCGCGCTGCCGTCCCCGACGATGCCAATCGTCGGGTTGTCTGGATTTGCCAACGCCATGCCCATAGTCGCTCCAACACCCCATCCGATCGCGCCGCCTCGAGCGGCCATCACGTTCAAATCGGTTCGATGCGCGATGCCTGCGTACACCATCCCCTGTGAAGAAATCGAGTCGTTAAAGACGTTGGCGTTTTCCGGGATGGCATTGCCGAGCGCCTTGCCAAACGACGCGGGAGGAATCGGCGCCCGGCTCCACCCGGATGCTGCCATCTCCTCGAATGCCGCCGCCGTGGCATGATTGTCACGCGCGATCTTCGCTCGTCGCGCATCGGCGGCTTCTACCGCGTCATCATTCATCCGCATCTTCACCGCTTCATCCAGCTGCAGCAACGCTTGTTTCGGAGATGCCCATATACCGATATCAGTAGGCTCCTTCTTGCCGATCTCACCGCTGTTTATGTCGACGTGAATCAGTTTCGAGTCGGCGGGCACGAAGTTCCCACTTTGATAGAAGAAATCGTCGAACACTGCGCATCCGACCGCTAACACCACATCCGCGTTTTGGATGGCGTCTCTACCCGGCTTGGTCCTGAACGACAGGGGACCGCACCATAACTCGTGATTGCTCGGGAAGTTCGTATGCCCGCTCGCTGCTCCAAAAGCCTTCGCCCCTATGGTCTTTGCCAGAGCGGCGGCCGCATCCACTCCCCCTGAAGCGTAGACGCGATCCCCCACCACGAGTAGCGGATTCTTCGCCTCTGCCAGAACATCCGCGGCTTCTTCGATGGCTCCCGGCTCTGGAAACGGGTCGGCGTAGATGGGTACGGACGGCGAAATATCGATCTCGGCGGAGTCGTCAAACGCGTTAGTGGACACCGCCACGAAGACGGGGCCAGTGGGAGGGGTCCTCGCCTCTTGGAACGCGCGGCGCATCACGGACGGCACTTGTTCCGGGTGGGAGATCTCAGCGCTCCACTTGGCGAACGGAGCCGCCATGTCCGCAAGATCGCTCCTGCCAGCCGCCATGTGGCGGATGTCTTTGTTGCCCGCCGTGATCACGACTGGAGAACCCGTCTTTTTCTGGTCGACCATCAGACTGAAGCCGTTGGCGAGTCCGTTGTCGATGTGGAGACTAACGAAACCAACCTCGCCGCTTGCACGGGCATAGCCCTCGGCCATCCCGACTGCGACACCTTCCTGCACGACCATCAGGTATTCGAGATCGGGATACTCGTGGATGACGCTCATCATAGGCGCCTCGCTGGTGCCGGGATTTCCGAAGATGTAGTGCACTCCTTCAGATCGGAGAGCCTGCAAAAAGGCATGTTTGCCTTGGAGTTTAGTGGTCATCGTTTCATCTCCTGATGGTTGCGGTGGTCATTTCGTTGTTCAATTGCCGACTTCGACGGCTAGGTAGCGGAAGCTCAAGCACTGTCCATCACCGCCCACGGAATAGGCTCGCCAATCCATGAGGTACTGACCGTCGAGTTGGATCGGTTGTTTTCGGCCTAGTTTTATGCCAGGACTGGTGTGTCCTCCCCAATTTAGTGTGCCCTTCAACATCGCGTCATGATGGATTCGGAGTGCGGCATCTTGGGTCCTCCGTGGATCGGTTTCTGGAACCTCCCATAACTTGCTCATATCCGTCAACATTACGACGAGTCCGTGTCTCAACCAATTTACATCCGCAATAGCACGCTCCATGCGATCAACGTCTCTGAGAAATTCGTATCGCGTCAGGTTATCTCGCCATTTACCTGCTCTTGGGTACCACAACCTGATTGCGACTCCGCGGCTAGGGATTCCCACGATGAACTTGGTCTTGCCATACGACCGAGGATGAATTTCGGGGACAACCTTGTCGTTCGGAAAAGCTTCACATAGGTAGCCGCAAAGCGCATCATGAAATTCCGGCCGTGAATTAATAATCAGACCACGCGCCTCGAGCCCAGTCATTACGTTGTGAATATCCAACATCAACCAGGTCATCTAACAGGGTTGGTTATTGCTCATTCGAAGCCTCAAGCAAGACCTGTCGCAGCTTGTCGGCGACTATCTGAACCTCTTCATCGGATAGGTTGAGCGGATCTACCCAGAATTCGGGGACTTCCTCGAGGAATGTGAGGATCATGATGCGGTTCGGGGCTTCGAGCATACGTTCGCCGATGACGCTCTTTGGCGGTCCGTTCCAGCGGTCGTTTAGTCTGATGACCGCGTGGGGGATGTAGTGGTTGTAGTCGTGGACGACCTCGGCGTCGACGCCGGGGATCTCTATGATCTGGTCGACTACCGATTGCATCAATCGCGTGTAGCGTCGGTTTTCCTCTTCCTCGTCTTCGTTGACAAAGGCTTCGACCGCCGCCAAAATGCCCGCAATCGATTCCTTGGAGACCTTCTGGGCACGGGCGACGGTGGCATGAGGGGCGTTGTTCAGCTTTGCGTACTCCACCCACTCTTCGTTACCAAGCAACAGACCTGTCGCCTGGGGGCCACGAATGCCTTTACCACCTGAGAACGAGACCAAGTCGGACCCGGCATCGACGAATTTGGTCAGATTGGCTCGCGGTGGCAGGCGAGAAGCGGCATCGGTCATTAACGGCAATCCGTTCCGATGCGCGATGTCCACGAGCGTTTCGACCGAGAGCACGTTGTCACCGCTGTATGGAGATTCGAGATGAATGATCGCCGCCGTCTTGTCTGAGATAGCGTTCTCAACATCCTCAGGAGTACAACCCTCTTTGTTTCCGACTTCGACGAAGCGCGCCCCTGGAGTCAGGTATAGATGGTCGTAACCGAAGCGATGGTTGCGTTGAATAATCAACTCGTTGGGTATGTCGTCAGCGATAGGCAACTGGAAGATGCGCTCAGGATCGTCTTTCGCCATCGCGGCGGCGGTTTGGACAGTTAGGCCACCAGAGGCTCCGCTAGTGACGGTTGCGGCTGGCACCCCGATGATTTCCGCGATACGTTTGCCAGCGGCGTCGATGAATTCAGGCAACTCGACAAATGGGTCGACCATCGCCATCATCGCCTGCATGGCTTCCGGTCGCGGGCGCGTACCGGAGAACCGAGTGACCGGGCCTCCAGCGTTCAAGATGGGTGTCACTCCCAAGCTTTCGAGAATCTTTTCGCCGCTGCTGTAATCCATCATGTTGGACTGACCTTTGGATTCGTGTTTTCCGTATGGATTTGGTTGCAATTATCGTTGAAAGGTTTTCTGTTTCGCGTCTTACAGCTCGATTGTTGAAACGCGATGCCTGGAGACGAAATCCTCATCAACTGAGAACCCTAGCCCCGGCGCCGTCGGCGCGGTCAAGACGCCATCCGAGTTTACGAGTATCTCCTCTTCTAACCCGAACTGCTGCGCCTCCAATGGACTCCAGTATTCGTAAAAGTCGCAGTTCAAGACCGACATGATGACGTTGAGATTGGCGGCGTTCATCAGGGAGTTGCCCGCGGTCCCAACTTCGCAGTTGACGTTGAATCCTTCAGCCATACCGCACTGTTTTTTCAAACCAGTGATGCCGATCTTGCGTGTCGTGCCACGGATCGTCCGAGGCCAGCCCTGTTCTAGGACACGAGCAGCATCGTGAAGCAGGAACTGCGCTGAGTCGCTCATGTTTAGCGGGGTCTCGAGGGTTCCCGAGAGGGCACGGATCGCGCGCCAATCATCCCATGGGACGGGGTCCTCGAACCAGTAGAAGTCGTTGTCGTCTAGCGCACGGCCGATCTTGAGGGCAGAGCGGAGATCGTAGCCATTGTTGGGATCTAGCATCAGGCGCATTTCGTCGCCGACTTCTCGCCGGACCGCTGTGACCATTTCGATCACTTGGTTGGTCGGCATGGCTCCGGGGTGAATTTTGTAAGCAGTGAATCCTTGTTCGGCCAGTTCCGCTGCTTCCGACACGTATCCTTCGATAGTCGAATTGCGCGGTGGATACGTCGCGTAAACCTCCGTAGTTCGTCGTGCGGTGCCGAGCATTTCATGTACGGGCATTCCGGCGATTTTGCCTGCTGCGTCCCACATCGCGACATCAATGTGCGACCAGAGAGCATGAACTGATGCCCCATGCCCGCCCATGCGCGGCAACTGGTGCCACAACCACTCGCGATCGGCGATGTTCATGCCCACTAAACGACCAGAGAAAGTCTTTTGGAATGATTCGATGGTTGACGCGCCTCCGCCACCGCGATCGCCGATGTGAGCATTGCCCTCTATACCGCTGTCCGTAATGAGCCTAAGAACGCCGGCAGTCAGCTTGCCACCCATTCCGCCGCGAGCATCGTTGATGGTAAGGCGCGGCACTTCGAACTCGATGACATCGATCTTCGCTTGGGCGATCTTATGGCTCATGGCGTGGCGTCTGTAGATTTACCATTCAGTGTTGGTGATGTTAACCCGCTGAACGTGAACTCGGAAAAATGTCTTCTTCAGATGCCAATGCCAAGACCCGAATGTGGGCAGATTACGTCGAAGAGGTTCGTTTGGCGAACCGGATACCAGGGATCGCGGTTGGGATGGTATGCGGATCTGAGTTGGCTTGGTTCGAGGGGTTCGGTGAGACGGAAATAGGGAACAGGGCAGCGCCGGATGAGCATAGCATCTTCCGCGTGGCATCGAACACTAAGACCGTAACTGCGACGGCATTGATGATGCTGCAAGAGGCGTCGATGCTGTCGTTAGACGATCCGTTGCTGCTCTACATTCCAGAGTTCACGTCGGCAGCAGGTATCGAAGGTGATCTTGAAGATGTGACGCTTCGTCGGATGACGGCACACTATTCGGGATTGACTACGGAGCACCCGGCGACGGATTGGAACGCGCCAGCGTTTCCTGACATGCGGACGATGTTGGAGCGGATCGATGAAGTGCAGATGGTCATCCCACCAGACAGCGCATGGAAGTATTCGAACATGGCTTATGGCTTCTTGGGAGAGGTGGTCAGCAGGTTGTCGGGGCAGACCTACGAGCAGTTCGTTCAATCGGAGATATTCGATCAGCTTGGAATGACGGAGACTACGTTTGACAATGCTTCGGTCTCGGAAGCGAATCGAGTGGTCGGATACAGCCAACCTGCGCCGTTTACCGACGAGTTGCGTGTTGCGCCTTATTGTGATTTGAACGGTGTCGGTGCCGCGGGGCAGATGATGACGAACGTGGCGGATCTGACGAAGTGGCTGGCCCACATAATGCGTTCGGGTAGTGACGATGGCACACGGTTGTTCGGGGACCGAAGCCGCCGGGAGATGTTGCATCCGGCGTATCTGGATAGCGATTGGAAGTTAGGGCATTGCGTCAGTTGGCGGGCAATGCGGTCAGGCGGGCGCGTATACCACGGTCACGGCGGTGGGATCCACGGCTTTGGGACGCAGACGATGTTCCATGCGCCGTACCAAACTGGAGTCATCGTGCTGACGAATCTGTGGCCGAATGCGGTTTCGGTGGTTTTGGCGCAGACGTTGTTGGATGCGGTAATTGACGATTGGGATGAGATGCCTACGGTTTCGGATGAGGTCGAGCACGAGGAACTTGTGTCGAATGAGGGTTCGAGGTTGCGTGAGTTTGAGGGGACGTATTTCACCGAGCCGGGATTTTGGATGCGATTGACCGCGATTTCGGATGAGGAGTTGCGGTTCAGCGGACATGAGGCGTCGCCGTATCTGTTGCATGCTCCGGCAAGTGCCAAGTTGATGTCCGACGGCACATTCAAGATAGTTGGTAACAGAGGTGCAGGGGAGACGTTCGTTATCGAGAATGGTGAGTTCCGGATCGGCGGTTTCAAGTATCGGTTGGTTGATCAGGCCTAAGAAAGGGCAAGAATGTCGAAGATCTACGAGATTGCGGATGGATTTGTCGATACGCTTGCGGAGTTGAATCCGATCGTAGCGACGTATCTCGGAGTGCCGGGCTACGACCATCTGATGCCGGACTTTTCGCCAGAGGCGTCGGAGCGTTCGGACGCAGCGGAGCGGGATGTTTTGAAGCGGATCCAAGCTGAAAGCGCCGAGACGGTGCGGGAGCGCAGGTGCAGTGAGACGGTGCAGGAGGAGATGTCTAGGTCGATTGATCAATATGCGGCGGGGCTCCACTATTCGGGTATGAACATCCTTCATTCGCCGGTGCAGTCGTTGCGGCAGATTTTCGATCTGATGCCACGTTCGTCGGCTGAGGACTGGGAGAACATCGCTTCGAGGATGGAGGGGATTGCGGATTCGATCGCCACTTATCGGGTGACTTTGGATGAAGGGATGGGCAAGGGAATCACTACGTCGAAACGGCAGACGGTAGGCTGCATTGAGCAGATCGAGACTTGGATGGGCAAAGGCGACGCGGATCCGTTTTTCGATAGTATTGCTGAGGCTGGTGCTCAGTCCGTTGAGGTGGATGAGGCTTTGGGGAAGCGGTTGGCGGATGTGGCGAAGGGCGCGAATGCGGCTTATTCGGAGTTTGCAGAGTACCTTCGGGATGAGTATCTCCAGCAGGCGAGGGAACGTGATGCGGTTGGGAGAGAGCATTACTCGCTGACGTCGAGGTCATACAACGGTATCGATTTGGACTTTGATGAGACGTATGAGTGGGGTTGGGAGCAGTTGCGTTGGGTGCAGTCGGAGATGCGTAAGGCGGCGGAGCAGATCAAGCCGGGATCGTCAATAGACGAGGCGGTGGAGGTGTTGGAGAGCGACCCTGATCGGGCGATCGATGGAGTCGATGAGTTTAGGGAGTGGATGCAGAATTTGCAGGATTCGACGATTGCGGATATGGATGGGACGCATTTCGACATCGCAGAGCCGGTGAGGAAGATCGAGGCGATGATCGCGCCGCCGGGTGGCGCGTTGGCGATGTACTACACGGGGCCTTCGGAGGATTTTTCGCGGCCGGGTCGGACTTGGTACCCGACTGGCGGAAAGACGTCATTCCCGCTTTGGAGGGAGGTCTCGATTGCATATCACGAGGGGGTGCCGGGGCATCATTTTCAGATTGCGTCGACGATGACTATGTCGGATCAACTGTCCAGGTACCAACGTTTGCTGGCAGGCACCTCGGGTTACTCCGAGGGGTGGGCGCTGTATGCGGAGCGGTTGATGCATGAGCTGGGGTATCTGGAGAATCCGGACTACTACATGGGGATGCTGGATGCCCAAGCTTTGAGGTCGGTGAGGGTGATAATCGACATCGGGATGCACTTGGAGAAACAGATACCATTCGATTCCGAGTTTCATCCGGGTGAGGTCTGGACGCCGGATCTGGCATTGGAATTCATGCGGGACCGGGTGCATTTTCCGGCAGATTTTGTGGCGAGCGAGATCGATCGCTACCTCGGAATCCCGGGTCAGGCGATCTCGTACAAGGTTGGTGAGCGGGTGTGGTTGGAAGCGCGTCGGCGATCGCGGGAGGCTCAGGGGACAGCGTTCGATTTGAAGGATTGGCACAATCGCGCGTTGGAGCTCGGCCCCATGGGTTTGGCACAGATGCAGCGGGAGATGTCTAGGATTTAGTAGGGTTTGGGGCGTTTTGCCGTAGCTTGCCGCGAAATTGCCGCTGAAGCGGCTAGGATATGTGTTACACTAGCGTAGTTACAAATCAATAACTTTTGAAGAGGTCAGTTGTGCATGTTTTTGACGAAAGCGTAACTTGGATTTGGGACGATGCCAAGGCCGATGAGAATATCAGGAAACACGATGTCGATTTTGAGATGGCGACGCTTGTCTTTCGAGATCGGCTTTCACTGACGTACGAGGATCCGTTTCGTGGCGAAAGTAGATGGAGAACGATTGGCATGGTAAACGGTCTGGTTTTGATTGTCGTGCATACGTTGCCCGGGGATGACGGGAAACCATGCCAAAGGATCGGTCGAATCATCAGTGCTCGTAAGGCGGAAAGACATGAACGAAAAGCGTACGAGGAAGGACATGTTTGAACTGACGGATGAACAGAAGGCTCGGATAGAGAGGTTGAGGGCTCTTCCGGATGAAGAAATCGATACCTCAGATATACCCGTAGTCTTGGATTTGAAAAACGCTCGGCGTGGAATGTTCTATCGTCCGGTTAAGCAGCAGATCACGTTGAGGCTGGATGCTGATGTGGTGGCTTGGTTCAAGGAGCACGCGGGTGAGAATGGTCGGGGGTACCAGACTGACATCAATCGGGCGTTGCGGGAGCATGTGGTGAGGACGGAGAGAACTAAGGCTGCCTGATCGAACGTGTCGGTCGAACGGTTTTGGGGAGGTCAGTACCTAGGTCGGATCAATCCGCCGACCAGATCGTGAAGTCTTCGAAGCGGGTGGAGTAGCCTTCGATGCTGTCGCCAGTGAAGTAGTTGGTGATGACTGACACTTCGGCGGGTGTGGTCTGGCGACTTGCGGCCGAGGCAACGGATATCGTCTTTGGACTGTATCTAGCGTTGCCGCGGGCGTTGTGGCGGTATTTTTGAACTATGATTGCGGTGATTTTTGATGATGTGATATGAACGCTTCACGCCGGTACTATTCCAAGAAGATAGAGTATTCGGAGATTGGTGCCTGCTCGCCGTCGATTTCGGCCCATACGACGATGGTGTAGATGCCATCACCGTGTTGGTCTAAGAGGGCGGAGATGTCGGCTTTTACCGAGAGTCGGTTATCCGCGGTGCCCCAGTCCGACGCGGTGATCCAAGGCAGAGTGCCTACGCTAAACACTCCTCGGGTTTGGCTGGAGTTGTACGCTTGCTGCCATAGGTGATGGCTCTCGTCATAGGAATTTGGCGGAGGGAGACTGGGGTCGATGTAGTGAGGATCAGGGCAATAAACTCGGTCGGTGGATTTGGTCAAGGTGTCTTCGGTGTAAAACCATCCAGGGTCGAGCGGTGGTCGTAGCGCAGTAATCTGAGTACCGTTGCCGTAACAGTATGTGCGTGTTAACTGGCCTCGCGTCAAATCCCTGACTGGTGGATCAAAATAGATTTGGATACCTAGGTCATCGTTCATTTGAGCAGTTGCGCCATTCGTTAAGGTGCCTGCAAGGGTCAAAATCCCGTTCTCTATGACAGGTTTTGTGGTGTATCGGACGTAATCTCCCGCGAATAGCTGGGCTAACCAAAGATTTGGTCGCTGGTATGAGATGCCGATGCCGACTTTACGGTGATGCGGATTGAGGATGTTGCGGCGGTGTCCGGAACTCCTCATGAGCCCGTCCATCGCTTGGTCGAGATTTGCTTTGATGGACATTGAAATGTATCGATGAGGATCAGGAGGGCAGTAACCGGTACCGCTGATGTTTTCGGCTGAGAATTGCTCGCCTCCATCGAGCGTGTATCGCATGTATGGTTTCAGTCCGTCAGTTCCCCAATGACTTAAGAAACAGTTTTCCCGCATGTCTTCGACGTGTGATTGGGCGGCGGTGTTGTCGTCGAGGGTTACTTCGTTGAGGCCGGCCTTTGTTCGGGCATTGTTAATTAGGTTCAAGGCGTATTCGCGGGCGGATTCCAGCTCTGATTGACTTAGACCGGAAAGTTGTATCGGCGTTGTAGTTTGTGTAGGTGTTGGGGTTGGAGTTGGTGTGCTTGAAGGGGTATGAGTTGCGGTTGGAGTTAAGGTGTGTGTTGGTGTGGGTGTGATGGTGGGTGTGTGAGTTGGAGTTGGAGTGTTTTCAGTGTCGATGGTGACCGTGACGGTTGCTACGGGAGTGGGTGTTGCGACGCGTTGTTCGCTCGTAGCTGTATCAAGCGTGGCCGTGTTAATTTTCATTGCACCCCAACAGATCACGTTGCGGTCCTGCCGAATACCGCAAGTGTGATCGCGCCCACTGCTGATGGCTGTTAGCACTTCGCCGTTTGGCGGGGATGCCTGTCCGTAATTCTCGTCGCTTTTATTCGCGCCCCAGCAAACCGGTGTACCGTCTGCATGTAGAGCGCAAGTATGGTTTACTCCACTGCTGATGGCAGTGAACCCTCCGGTAGTGGGTGGCAACGCCTGTCCATGATTCGTGTAGCTTCTGTTGGCGCCCCAACAGACAGGTTTTCCATCCTCACGCAAGGCGCATGTATGCGACCATCCGCTACTAATCGCGATAAAGGAATGGGTGTGTTCATGTGGTGGCGTTGCTTGACCGAAATCGAACTCTTCCGCGCCCCAGCATACAGTTTCGCTATTCTCGCTGATCCCGCAAGTGTGAGCGAACCCGCTGCTGAGGGACAAGAAGTTGGTTTCTGGTGGCGGTGATACTTGACCGTAGTCGTATAGACCACCTTTAGCACCCCAACACACGACACTCCCATCATGGCGCAGACCGCAGGTATGAAGTGCGGATAGTCCGCTGTGGATCGAAAGAAAAGTCTCGTTTTGTGGTGCTCTCAACTGGCCTTCGTCGTTGCTTCCCCAACATTCGGTTGTTCCGTTTTCACGAAGGGCACAAGAATGATATCGCCCGCTAGTGATTGACATGAACTCACCATCCGCTGGCGCGAGCGATTGCCCATGATCGAATTCAGCGGAGTCTCGTTGCCAACAATCTACGTGCCCATCATCTCGGAGCGCGCAAGAGTGCCATGAACCACTACTTACCTCTATGTATTTAACGGGAGTCGGAGTTGCAGTCTGAGTCGGCGTAGCGGTTGGCGTAGGAGTCGGAGTTTCAGTAGGTGTTGGACTTGGAGAGGACGTCGGGGTGTTGGTCGGAGTAGAAACTGGTACTGAAGTTGCAGTAGGTTCGGGAGCGGGAGTAGGAGTGGGAGTGGATGTGTAGGTTGGGATGGGTGTAGGTGTAAATGTGATAGTAGGAGTCGGGGTGGCTGTGGAAGTATGAGTTAGCGTCGGTGTCGACGTTAGTGTGGGCGTTAGTGTCAGTGTTGGTGTGGGAGTATTTGTAGTCGTTGATGTTGGCGTCGGTGTCGATGATGCCACCGCGAAGAGTATGGATCGTTCTGCAACGAGCGTGGCGTTGCGATACAGGATTACTTTGAGGTCATGAGCACCAGGGACACATATCGAAGAGATGCTAGCTGATGCGATTAAATGATCAATTTCGGGATTATCGGTATCGATATGGATTAATTCTCCCATTCCTTGACCGGTGCAACGGCCATCAGAAACGGAGATAACGTATGAATATGGATCATTGGGGATCAAGTTGTTGAATTGAATTTCTACCGCCCTTTCTAGTCCCTGTTGACCGTTCCGATCCATTTCTATCGTGATCGTCGGGTTAGTACGCGGCTCAGGTGTCGGAACAGGAAGTGGTGTGGGCGTATCCGTTAGCGGAGGAGCATCTGCTTGGTTGGGTCTGAAAATGAACATCAAAAAAGCGATGGGAATGATGATCGACGACAGGATCAGGAACACCAACGGTTTTGAAATGCCCCATTTTTTACTGTCGTTGGTGACATGGATTGGAGGACTGGGCGGAAATTCTCCTGATCCGTCCGTTTGATTTTCCTGTCTTCCGTGCTGAGGCTGTTGTTGCTCTTCATCGCGCTGTTTTTCGCGTTTCTCACGTACGCGCCGTCGCTGATCAGCGGATCGACGCCTTTCGCTCGCACGGCGTTGGCGTTCCTCACGCTCGCGTTCAGCTCGTCGTATTTCTCGCTGACGTCGTTCATATTCTTCGCGCACTTGTCGCTCTCTGGCTTCTCTCTCCTTCTGTGCGCGTCGATCTGCTGCTTGTCTTTGACGATGTCTTTCGGCTTCGCGTTCGGCCCGCCGTCTTTCTCGTGCGCGTCGTTCATGCTCTTCTCGGACTCGTCTTTCTCTAGCCTCGCGTTCCTCCTGTCGTTTACGGCGCTCGGCCTCTTCGCGTTGACGGCGGGCTTCGGCTTCGCGTTGTGCTTGTTCTCTTTGTCTTTCTCGCTCTTGCCGTTCGAACTCACGCCGGGCCGCTTCCTGTCGCGCTCGTTCCTCTTCGGCGATGCGAGCGCGTAGGCTGAAGTAGTGTCGGTCGTATTCGGCCCTGAATTCAGGATCACTTAGCACAGAGTGAGCGACCCGTACCAGACTCATGAACGCAGACGCTGCGGGATCATCAGCGAAATCGGGGTTGTGCTCGATGGTTTGTTGGCGATAGATGTAGGCGCGATCAATCTCATCAAGAGTCGCGTTGGTCGACACGTCCAGCACGTCATAAAGGTCAATGGCGCGTTCCAGCAACCATGGCAAGATGCTTTCGCGGAATTCCTCGAAGGGATCTAGTTGTGATCTGTGGTCTTCGTAGTAACGGGCGCGTTGAGAAATTTCTCGATCGTGTTGGGCTCGTTTTTCAGAGTCTCCCAATGCTTCCCAAGCCTGGTTGATGAGTTGCATCATCCGCGACGCTTCGGGAGATGGGTTGCGGTCCGGGTGCCACTCCATTGCGAGGCGGCGATAGGCGCGCCGAATTTCATCCGTAGTCGCGTCTTGCGACACGCCTAGGATTTCGTAGTAATTGAGTGGTTGGTTCTGGTCGCGCATAGGTGCTTGATCGAGCTTTGTCTATGCTATGCGGAATGAATTATTGCCAAAATTTGGTGGCAGAAAGTTGGCGAGACGTGGCGAGTGCAGTGGGAAGGGGATGCGTTTGCGATTCTGGATTCCCGTCTTCGCGGGAATGACGTTAGCCGCGCGGGAGTGACGTTGAGTGCGCAGGGATGACAGCTGATTGCGCGGCGCTGCACCCCCTGCGTCATCGCTGCGCTCGACGCGTCCCCCTCGCTTCGCGAAGGGGACGTTAGATTGCAAGTTTCATTAGTTCGTGGGTGAAGATTAGGTTGTTTTTGTAGTGTTCTCTGATGTCGCCCATAGCTTTTTCTTGGGGGCCGTGGGGAGCTAGGGTTGGGGCGATGTGGGTTAGGAGGAGGGTTTTGACGTTGGCGGCTTGGGCGAGTTGGGCCGTGGTAGTTGTGCCGAGTTGGCCGCGGTTTAGACCAAGAGTTTGGAGGGTGGACTGGTCGTTGGGGGTGTTGGCGACTAGGATGTCGGCGTTTTGGGCGAGGTCGGTCAGGATGTCGGAGGGTTCGGCGTCGCCGGTGAAGACGATGGATTTGCCGGATGCGGTGTCGACGCGGTAGGCGAGGGATTCGAGGTAGGGCTGGACGTGGTTGGTGCGTGCGGCGGTGATCTGCCACTTGTCGGTGGGGGATAGGGTGCCGGGGCCGATGTCTCGGGCGTAGATGACGGGCGGGTCGCGTGGGAGTGTGCCGCCACGGTTTACGTATACGTTTTGGCTGATGGGGAAGTGGACACGGGCATACCAGTCGTGTGCGAAGACGCCGGTCTTTTCGTCCATGATGCCGTGGGTGAGTTTTTCGGTCGGGGGCGGTCCGTAGACGCAGAGGGTGTTTTCTTTTCCGATGGACTGGTCCCAGCGGCAGAGCAGGAAGCAGGGATAGTCGGCGTCGTGGTCGAAGTGGTGGTGGGTGAAGAATAGATGGTCGATCTGGGTGGGGAAGAGGCCGGCTTTGACTAGCTTGTGGGTTGTGGCGGGTCCGCAGTCGATCATCAGCTTGTCACCGTCGATGTCTAGCACGTAAGAAGAGCCGAATCGGGTCGGGGTTGGATGGGGAGTGCCGGCGCCTAGGATGTAGAGGGTTGTGGGCATTGAACTATGATGGGCAGGATTTTGGATGATGGGAATGATGGGTGCTGGCTGTTTGGGGGTGTTGTCTGAACCGGGATTGAAAGGATTGGAAGGATTCTTGGGATTTGGTGTTGGTGGAGCTTAGGAACCGCTCGAATGGGTTGTATGGGCATCCCCCTGCGGTCGCTTCGCTCCCGCGTCCCCCTTCGCTTTGCGAAAGGGGAGGGGAAATGGTGTGCTTTGCTTTTCTTTGGTTTCCCGCCTTCGCGGGAATGACTACTAGGTTAGATTTCTAGTTTCATTAGTTCTTCGGCGTAGAGGGTTTGGCCGGAGTAGACTTGGCGGATGTCGCCGATGCCTTTTTCTAGGGGGCCGTGTTGAGAGATGTGGGGTCCCATGTGGACTAGGACGAGTTTTTTGACGCCTGCGGCTTGTGCCATGCGCCCGGCTCCGGTGGTTCCGCACTGACCGTAGGATTCGCCGTCTTCGTCCATGACCTCTTGGTCGTCCCAGCACATGCAGAGCATGACGTCGGCGTCGCGGGCGAGTTCGGTTACAGAGTCGCAGGGCTGGGTGTCGCCAGTGAAGACGATGGACTTGCCGCCCTTGATGTCGAGTCGGTAGGCGAGGGAATCGAGGTATGGCTGGACGTGTTCGGCGGGAGCGGCGGTTACTTCCCACTTGTCGGCGGTTCGGACAATACCGGGTCCGATGTCGCGGGAGTAGACGACGGGAGGTTTGCGAGGGAGTGAACCGCCGCGGTTTTGGTGGATTTTCTGGCTGAGAGGATGGTTTACGCGGGCGATCCAGTCGTGTGCGAAGATGCCTTCCTCTTTGTCGAGAACGCCGTGGGTGATGCGTTCGGTGAGGGTTGGTCCGTAGACGTTGAGCGTGTTTTCTTTGCCGATGGACTGGTCCCAGCGGCAAAGGAGAAAACAGGGGTAGTCGATGTCGTGGTCGAAGTGGTGGTGGGTGAAGAAGAGGTTGTCGATCTCGGTTGGCCAGAGACCAGACTGGACAAGCTTGTGAGTCGTCGCCGGTCCGCAGTCGAACATGATCTTCTCACCGTCGACATCGGCGACGTATGCAGAGCCGAAGCGAGTGGGCGTAGGCGTGGGGGTGCCAGCACCGAGGATGTGGAGGGAGGTGTTTGTGCGAGTCATGGGGGTAGTTTAGTGGTTTTGGTGAACCCCCTGCGCCTCGCTGCGCTTGACGCGTCCCCCTTTTGCTTCGCAAAAAGGGGAGGATGGGATAGTGCTTCGATAAGATTGGAAGGGTGGCTGAGCAAGATTTCATACGGAATTTCTGCATCATCGCGCATGTCGATCATGGGAAGTCGACGTTGGCTGATCGGATGATCGAGTTGACTGGTGCGGTTTCGGAGCGGGAGTTGGTGGAGCAGCACCTGGACACGATGGATCTGGAGCGGGAGCGGGGGATCACGATCAAGGCGCAGGCGGTGCGACTGCGGTTTCTGTCGAAGGATGGGAGCGAGTATCAGCTGAACTTGATCGATACGCCGGGGCATGTGGACTTCTCCTACGAGGTGTCTCGGAGTTTGGCGGCTTGTGAGGCGGCGGTGTTGCTGATCGATGCGTCGCAGGGGATTCAGGCGCAGACGATGGCGAATGTGTATCTGGCGCTGGAGAACGATCTGGTTTTGATCCCGGCGATCAACAAGATCGATATGCCGAATGCTGAGCCGGAGCGGGTGGCGTCGGAGATGGTCGATACGTTCGGATTCAGCGAAGACGAGATGCTGTGGGTGTCGGGCAAGACTGGTGAAGGCGTGGAAGAACTGCTGGAGCGGATTGTGGAGTTGACGCCTCCGCCGGTGGGTGAGTTGGAAGAGCCGTTGCAGGCGTTGGTGTTCGACAGCAAGTATGACTCGTTCAAGGGAGTGGTTGCGTATGTTCGCGTCCTTGACGGGCAGATCAAGGCGCGTGACCGGGCGAAGTTCATGGACTCGGGAGCGAGCGGCGAGGTGTTAGAGGTGGGATATTTCTCGCCAGCGGTGATGCGTGCACCGGAGGGGCTGAAGGTCGGAGAGGTCGGGTACGTGGCGACGGGCATCAAGGATGTTGGCGACGCGATGGTGGGCGACACGATGACGCTCGTCAAGGAAGCAGCGGTCGATCCGCGTGTGCAGTACCAAGAGCAGAAACCGATGGTGTTTACGGGACTGTATCCGTCGGATGCCAACGACTATGTGGAGTTGCGGGAAGCGCTCGGGAAGTTGAGGTTGAACGATGCCGCTCTGGTGTTCGAGGCGGAGTCGTCATCGGCGTTGGGTTTCGGGTTCAGGTGCGGGTTCTTGGGTTTGTTGCACATGGAGGTTGTGCAGGAGCGGTTGGAGCGGGAGTATGAGTTGGAGTTGATCACGACGGCTCCGAGCGTGGAGTTTCAGGTGATGCTGAACGATGGGGAGATCATCTACGTGGACAATCCGTCGCGATTGCCGGAGAAGCAGGATATCGCGGAGATTTTGGAGCCTTGGGTGGACCTTTCGATCATCGTGCCAGTGGCGTATTACGGGAACGTGATGGAGTTGGTGACGAACAAGCGCGGGTTGTTCAAGCGGATGGAGTATTTGCAGTCGCAGGCGGTGGGATCGGGGAATGGTGTGGCTGAGGTGAATGGGGCTGGCCGGAATGCTCGGGTGATGTTGGAGTATGAGGCCCCGTTGTCGGCGATCTTGGTGGATTTCCATGACATGCTGAAATCGGCGACGCAGGGTTACGCCTCGATGGACTATCAGGCGTCAGGGTATCGTGAGGCGAGCATGGTGAAGCTGGATATTTTGGTGAACCACGAGGAGGTCGATGCGCTGAGCAGCATCGTGCACTCGTCGGAGGCGGAGGCGACGGGGCGGAAGTTGGCCTCGAAGTTGAAGGAACTGATACCGCGTCAGATGTTCGCGGTGCCGATTCAGGCTTCGGTTGGGGGGAAGATCGTGGCTCGTACGAATATACGTGCGTTGCGGAAGAATGTGCTGGCGAAATGCTACGGCGGGGATGTGACGCGGAAGCGGAAGCTTCTAGAGCGTCAAAAAGAAGGAAAGAGACGGCGCGCGAAGATGGTCGGCTCGGTAGAAGTGCCGCAAGAGGCGTTTATGGCGGTGTTGCAACTACGCAACTGATCCACTTTCCTCTAGTTGCCGATCAACGTTTGGATCAGCGTTGCAATCGCCGATGCTGCCACGGTCGAACCGATCAGGACACCGATCATCCACCTCGTCAGTCGAGTTTCAAGCTCTGACAATCCTGCGTGCAGGTCGGCTTTAGTAGCGTAGTGCACCAAGATGCGGTCTAGTTCCTCGCGGAGTTCCGATCTGGTGATCGGTTGTTCTGTCATTGCCATACAGCGTTTCCTCTGTCTTGACCCTAACACTAATCAACTGATCATATATTAACACAGTTGTGCTTTTAGATTCCCGCCTGCGCGGGAATGACGGAGGGGCGCGCGGGGATTACGGTGGTCTCTACAGTTCGGCTGCGAAGTCTAGGATCATTTGGCGCATGACGGGGTTTTTGGCGGCTTGGTGTAGGGTTGCTCCGAATAGACCTTCTGGGACACCGGCGTCGTAGCGTGTGGCGTCGACGGTTACGGCGTGCGTGGGGTATTCGTCCATACATGCGATGATGGCGTCGGTGAGCCATATCTCGCCGCCGGCTCCTCGCTCCATTCGGCCAAGATGCTCGAAGACTGCGGGATCCAAGGCGTAGCGTCCAATGATTGCGAGGTTGCTGGGAGCCTCATCGCGTGGCGGTTTTTCGACCATCTGTTCAATGGCGATGACGTTGGGTTCGACGGAGGGCCCTGCGACTATGCCTTTGGTGTGGACGTCGTCCCATGAGGTCTCGGTTACAGCGATGACGTTTCCACCGTAGCGGTCCCGGACGTCGAGGATCTGAGCGGTAGATGAGTATTCGCCCCATAGGATTTCGTCGGGAAAGATGACGACGAAGGGTTCATCGCCGACGAAGTTTTTTGCGAGGAGAATAGCGTGTCCGTTGCCGAGGGGTTCGAGTTGTTTGATGGATGTGATGCGTGCTCGGCTAGAGATCTCGACCATTTGATCGGCGAGTTCGTGGCGTCCGGTCTGGCGGAGCTTGCCTTCGAGGTCGGGCATGGAGTGGAAGTATGAACCGACGCTTCTTGCGTCTTCGACGATTGCGATGTCGGTGATACCAGCCTCAACAGCGTCGTTGACGGCGTACTGGACTAGGGGGATTTCAAGTACCGGGAGCAGGGCCTTGGGAACACTACGGGTCACCGGCAGAAATCGAGTGCCTAGTCCGGCGACTGGGATTACTGCCTTTGTGGTTACGGAAATTGCGCTGTTTAAGGTCATTTGTCTCGAGTCTAACCGAGTTGATTGACGCGTTCTGGAGGGGTATACGTTTGAATAGAGGGTATGGTTTACGATTCAGAGATGCGGTCGTGCCAAGCGGGGAGCTAGCGGTGCCCTGAACCTGCAATCCGCTCAGCAGGGCCGGAGTCCTCATGGAGGTTTCGCAGTACGAACCACTGGCAGTCGACGTTCGGTGTTGAGAGTCGGGTTCTTGCGCGGCAGAGTCCCGTGAACCCCGTCAGGTCCGGAAGGAAGCAGCGGTAAGCGGTCCGCTTTGGGCGACGCAGGGTGATCTGATTCGAGCCGAGGCGGTTGCTATGTTCGGACTCGGTGCCGAAATCGAGGTGCGCGGCCGCATTGATATTTTCTGAGAACCGAATCTGCACATGCCGCGCCGACGACTAGGCCAGCACTTCTTGCGCGACAGTTCGGTTGCGAGGAGGATCGTTGACGCGGCTAAGGTGTCGGTTGGCGATGTGATTGTTGAAATCGGGCCGGGTAACGGCGCGCTGACACATCACCTTGTTGACGCCGTGCATGACACTGGAGGATCGTTGGTGCTGGTGGAGTTGGATGTGAAGTATGCACAGCGGATGATGGATCGATACGGTGGTGAACCTCATGTGAGCGTTATCTGCGCTGACGCGCGGGATTTGGATGTCGAGGAGTTGCCGGAGTTGCGCGGTGGAATGGGGTACAAGGTGGTTGCGAATCTGCCGTACTACGCGGGGACCCCGATCGTGCGGTCGTTTCTTGAGCGGAGGCGTCGTCCTGAGCGGATGGTGGTGATGTTGCAGCGCGAGGTGGCGCGGGATATGTGCGCGAAGCCGGGAAAGATGAGTCTGCTTTCGTTGGCGGTGCAGATCTACGCTGAGCCGAGATCGCTGTTCACGGTGCCACCGAGCGCGTTTCGTCCGCCGCCTAAGGTTCATTCGACAGTGATTGAGTTGGTGCCGCGTAGTGAGCCGTTGGTGTCGGAGCATGATATGGAAGAGGTGTTCAAGCTGGCGCGGTCGGCATTTCTGGGGCGGCGAAAGCAGCTGCATAATTCGTTGTCGAATGGCTTGGGAATGACGACGGACGAAGTGAAGGAATTTACGGCGGCGGCGGGGATCGATAGTGAGCGAAGGCCGGCTACTTTGGGGATTGAAGAGTGGTTGTCATTGCTGCGGGAGTGGCGAGTGATTCGGGGTCTTAGTCATTCCCGCGAAGGCGGGAATCCAGAGGGGACGGGTAGCAGTGCGATTGCTGCGCGCCCCCTTTGTCCTTCGGACATTTCCCCCGTTAACGGGGGAAACCTGGACCGTCAGGGCCGGTCGGCGGGGGTTCGCAGAGATCTGAACGAGGGTGGCTTGTTGTGATCGTCGAGCGGGCATACGCGAAGGTGAACCTGACTTTGGAGGTGATACGGAAGCGGGAAGATGGTTATCACGACTTGGCGTCGATCTTGCAGACGGTTGATCTGCATGACACGTTGGAATTCATGGAAAGCGATCGAATTGAGTTTGAGTGTTCCGAGGCTTCACTAATAGGGGGAGATAATCTGGTGGTTAGGGCGGCGGAAGCCTTAAGGGAGGATGTTGACGTCGATTACGGGGCGCGGATATCGTTGACGAAGCGGATACCGGTAGCTGGCGGTCTTGGTGGGGGTTCGGCTGATGCAGCAGCGACGTTGCGGGGGTTGAATAGGTTGTGGGAATTGGGCTTGTCCGCGGACAAACTGGTTGAGGTCGGAGCAAGAGTAGGTTCGGATGTGCCGTTTCTGGTGAGTGGAGGGACGGCGATGGTTTCGGGGCGTGGAGAGCAATTGGAAAAGTTGCCGACGCCGCAGATCACCCGGATAGTGATCGTTTCGCCTGTGGTTGGGGAAGAAGTGATCGGACCGAGCAAGACGGCGCGCATGTTTGGACTGCTCAGCCCGGCGGCGCATACGACCGGGAGTCTCACCCGCAAGTTGTATGCGCGGATGTTGGATGGAGGAGATTGCCACCCGGCGTTTTGGTTCAATGTGTTTCAGCAGATCGCGCCTAATGCGTTTCCGGACTGGGCGAGGACGTATCAGACCTTCTCAGGATTGAGCAGTTCGGAGATCGTCTTGACCGGGGCTGGTCCCTCGATGTTCGCGGTAGCGCCGAGCAAAGAGGTGGGGACGGCTTGGGCGTTGTTGATGAAGGCGCGGGTGCAGTGCGAGGCGTTTTCAGTTGGATTGGTGCCGCGGATGGAGATCGGAGATAGGGGATGACACCGTTGTTGGACATATTGGCGGGGATGCTGGTTGGGACGTTGATGGGTCTGATCGCGTCGGCACATGCCGCGATCTTGTTCGCATCTAGGCCGCCTTCGTGGTTTCAGCGACGGATTGAGGAGGGAGGATCGGCGAATCTGGTGACAGTAGTGGTGTTTGGGTTGGTAATTTTTTGGACGGTGGTTGGTGTCGTCGCGGCTCTGGTTGCGGACGCGGCGTTGGGAGATGTCGACATGTTGAGTTTGATCCCAAGTGCTGAGTATCTCGTCGCGGTGGTGGTGGTACTCATAGTTGGTGGCGCGCCAGCGATGTTTTTCTTGCGTGATCGTTGGATGCACGGAGCGATAAGTTTGGTTTTGGCATTTGGCATCTATGGTTTTCTGATACCGAATGCGGTGATTGCGTTGCAGAATCGGACGTGAATGAAACAGGCGAACATGGTCGGAGGTTCGAGCGATGAGCAATAGGCAAAGATTCGAGGGCAAGGTTGCGCTGTTGTCGGGATCGGCGTCTTCGCTGAAGGGTGCGCGAATGGGTTTTGGCGGTTGTGCGGCTTGGAAGATGCTGGAGGAGGGAGGGAAGGTTGTGATTTCGGATATTCAGGATGACAAGGGTGAGGCGTCGGCTGAGCAGATGAGGGCGGAGGGGCATGATGCGGTCTACATGCGGCTGGACGTTTTGGATGAGGGAAATTGGTCTGAGGTTGTGGCGAAGACGGTGGAGGCGTTTGGAAGGTTGGATATCTTGGTGAACTTGGCGGGGGCTCAGGATCGCGGGACGCTTTACGAGGTTGATGTGAAGCAGTGGCAGCGGGTGATGGAGATCAGCACGACGGGGATATTGCTGGGGACGCGTGCGGTGATATCGGCGATGCAGGAATCGGGAGGGGGAGCGATCGTGAATATGTCGTCGATGGCGGGTAAGTTTGCGGGTGAGTATGGATCGGCGTATGCGATGTCACGGGCGGGTATGCTGCACTTCACCCGCGCCTCCGCAATTCAACTCGCCAAGTTCAATATCCGCTGCAACTCCGTCCTGCCCGGATGGGTTCACACACCCTTCACCGAGCACATCTACGAGGTCGATTCCGAACGCGATTGGCGGTCTGAACGAGTGCCGCTCGGCAGATGGGGCGAGCCGGAAGAAATCGCCAACGGCATCTGCTTCCTAGCCTCCGACGAAGCATCCTACATCACCGGCTCAGAACTCCTAATCGACGGCGGCGTCACCGCAGGATTCAAAGGCAATACCATGCCGGAACGGGAATGAGAGAATCCTCCCTCCCCCTTTTGCTCCGCAAAAGGGGGACGCGAAGGAGCGCAGCGACTTCGCAGGGGGTTCATACCACCGCATGGTGTGTCACGTCATTCCCGCGCCTCTACGTCATACCCGCGTAGGCGGGTATCCAGAGGGGTAGGGAAGGCGCGGAGAACAACCAGTACAATCAACACTGGAGCGCCCTAAAACATGGCAACCACCACAATGTCCCCCAGAGAGCACCGACAGGTCGCGCTAGATTTCCTCACCGCATCCGACGAGGAGTTCGAACGCGGCGACGTGTTGCAGGGCGCAGAAAAGCTGTGGGGTGCAGCCGCTCACGCCGTAATGGCCGCAGCGCAAGAACGAGAATGGCCCCACGAGAGCCATCGTTCGCTCAAAAACGCCGCCATCAAATTGTCGGCAGAAGCCGAAGACCCTTCCATCGAACACCTGTTCCTAGCCGCAGAAAAATTCCACCGACACTTCTACCACGACTCGATGGAAGACTGGGAACGCGAGTCCGACCGTCCGCTAGTGCATGATTTTGTGCGACGGGTGCTGGCGTTAAGCTAGGACGTGGTCCTGTCCTATGCTCGCTTGAGCATAAGCAAACCGCCGAGAGCGGTGGGTATCCCCCCGAACAGCAGTCTTGCCCAGCTGAAATCGCCAATCCACGCGGAAGCGACGATCAGCAATCCGGCAACAAAGACGAACAGCCCCATCCAGAGAGCGGTAAGGTCTTGACGCATAATTTCGCTCCTTACCCCCTAAACTCCAGAATTCCGAGAAGGACGCTGACGAGAGCGACCAGAAAAACCGCCAGTTGCCACTTGAGGTTCGCAAGATCCTCCTTGGTCGCGTAATGGCGAAGCTCTTCTCTCAACTCGGAACGCGTGATCGGATGTTCGCTGGTCGCCATTATTCGTCTCTTGGGCTTCGTCTGGGTTTGGAAACAGTTCGCCTAGTGCTTGCCGATTATTTTACACGGCTAGGCCCGCGGTCTACTTTTCCCTCCCATTCGCGAAGCGCAAGGGGACGCGAGCAAGCGAAGCGAGATCGCAGAGGATGCCCAGCCCGGACAACCACTACCCCGTCATTCCCTCGAATGCGGATTACTCTCGGTAGAATCAAGAACAAAGGATGAGAGTAGCATTCGAACTCGCGCGGTACGCCCGATAGTCCTCAAAGAAATGATCAATGCCTAGAGTGAAAACGAACGCATACGTCAACGATCAAGAATTCAATACGTTTCGACGATTCTCTGAAACCCAGGGCTTTCGACGCGAGAATGAGGAACTTGAGTTGGTCGTAGAAGCGATTGCGAAATTCCCCGGCTTGGCTTGGGGCGTGCCGGAACTTTGCAACCAGTACGGCGGGCCGCCTATAAATAAAACGCCGTTGCATCTCAACTTGTCCAATGCTGTGCGAGATGCTTTTATCCAAGAGAGAGGCGAATACCCCGCGGGCGAAATCCTGGGGGCATACATCAAACTGAGGATATACAGGCCAGTTTATTTCAACCATGATCGAGGAGCATTATTGCTTGCCCGTGTGCGCCAATTGCAGCGCAGCAAGTCGATGGCGGAGTGATGGCGGAGTGTTTAGAACACGAACCTATAGCCCCGTCCTGAGGTTCCGTCTCATCGCGAACTCCTCCGGATTCCCTCACCCCCGCACCAACACCTCACACTCCAGCGTCCCAAAATTATCACTCACTCACTCGGCGCGATCCGCATCCGCACTCCCTCACACCATCCCCCTAACCAACCGCGCCCTCAAATACTCCATCGGACGATCCCCCTTCAACGAGTTGCAGTGCGAACAAAGCAGCTGCAAATTGTCCAGATGATCAGTCCCGCCCTTCGACCGTGCGATGATGTGGTCCACCGTCAGGTGCTGCGGCAAGAAATGCGTCCCACACCCGTTGCAGTTCCCGCCCTGCGTACCGTAAAGCACAACCTTCGACTCGCTCAACGGGGGTGCCGGCTCACGGTCCGTCCGTTTCGGGATATCCGACCTCGCAATAGCCTGAACACCACCCATCAACCCGAGCTCGTTCCGAGCCCGCTGCTCCACCAACTTCACCGCCAACGCTGAAAGATCGATCCCGATCCACTGACGATCCAACCGCTCCGCCGCGATGCAAGTCGTCGCACAACCGCAGAACGGATCGAGCACCACATCGCCCGGATTCGAACTAGCTTTGATGATCCGTTCGAGCAACGCCAACGGTTTCTGAGTCGGGTAGCCAGTTTTCTCCTTGCCCGACGCCATGGGGATATCTGCAACGATATCGGTTGCAGCGATGCCTTGAGTGGCCCGCAGATATGTCTTCAATCTCGGTACACCATTTTTCGACCACGCAATCAATCCAGCTTTATTCAACTCTTCCAATCGTTGGTGGACGCTTGGATATGCTGCCGGCCAGCCAGGTATCAACCCTTGATCAACGATGTAATCGTGCATCACGCCTTTGCTAGGCGTAGCCCAATGTCGTGTTTGCTTGTTGGGGTCATATCCGCCCCAAGGCAAACCTGATTCCCCGCCCCTGATTCCTGCTCCGTGCAAGGGCATAGTGGTATATGGCCCTCGACCATCACCGTCATCATGGCGGTAAGTCTTTTTCACGTACTCTGGATCATGGGATTGATACTGCTGATTCCAAGTGAAATCGGAACTGGCGGTGTAGAAAAGCAGATTGTCCGACACCCTACCCCATCGCTTCGAATCAGATTTGCCGCCGCTTCGGTTCCATGTGATGTCGTTTCGGTAGTTATCCCACCCAAAAACCGCATCCATCAAAGTCTTGAGGTAGTGCGACGCCGTGTCGTCGCAATGCAGATAAATGCTCCCCGTCGACTTCAGAATCCGCCTCATCTCCAGCAGCCGCACCGCCATCATGATCAGATACGACTTCATCCCGCTACCACGGCTGAACTGACTCGCATCGATGATCTTGTAGAGCGCCAGATCAGCCTCCGCGATCTCGTTGTGCCAAGCCTCATCCACATCCGTCAAATCCCAAGTGTCCTTGAACGCCGCACCCGCCGCCTCGCTCCCGATCGGCGCCGCATAGTCCCGGTTCGAGTTGAACGGAGGATCGAGATAGATCAGATCCACGCACCCATCATTCATCCCCCGCATCACATCAAGATTGTCCCCCTCGAAAATCGTCCGACTAGGAACATTGCAACCCCCCGCCTGCACCGTCTTCGTAGCCATCATGCCAACAAGTGTACCGCCCCCAACAACCGAACCCCACGCCCGTCCCCTTTCGCTCCGCGAAGGGGGACGCGGAGCGAAGCGAACGCAGGGGATGCCAGCATCTATCCCTCCCCCTTTTGCACAGCAAAAGGGGGACGCGTCGAGCGCAGCGAGACGCAGGGGGTTCATACCGCCGCATCGACGCAGACATCCCCAACAACCAACACCCCATCATTCAAAACATGTCCCGGGCTCGAACCGGGATCATGCCCATCACAGTTCAAAAAGCAGCTTGACATCGCGCAACACATGTATTACAACAACAATCAAGCGCCGATCCCACCACCCTCGGAACGGCGCCCCGAAAACGAAGAATCGCCGCGTCGAGACGGACAGCATGCACCTGCTTCGATGCAGCAAACAAAAACAATTGAATACTCAAACGGTCGCGGGCGGGACGACACGTAGCCGCCAACACACAGCTCCCCGACGGTGCCCGCCACAAGCCTAGGGAGACGGGCGAAACGCGACTGCAAATCCGGTTATGAGGACGGTTGTCGCTGTAGTGCTCGGATGCGGAGGGTATTGCGGACTCCGACGATAAAACAATAGCGAGCCAGACGGATACCATCTCGCCATGTCCTTCGCACATGCGAAGGGGACGCGGCCCTATTCTCCACCGCCTTGACGGCACTGGGGAGGAGCTTCAAGGGGACGCGCACGGGATGCCGTTCAAGGTCCGAGCGAACGAGTCCTTCTATCCGGCAGACGTCTACCCGCATCGTCGGACGGGGGAGGCTGCAGCACCAGCGAGAGGAACGAATCGAGCGATGACGGGGGCAGGTCTTCCAGACGCCTCCCGGAGGGCCGACGGTCTGGCGACGTCGGCGGTGCTGGACTAAAAGTGAGTTGACAACTAGCTGCCGCGCGCGATCCTGCCGACGCGGCGATGATTCGACAAACAACCCGTCGAACAGAATCCTCCCCGAAAGGGAGAATTAAACGCGTCCAAACAACGCCCACCCTAGTTCAAAAAAACACCAAACGCGCCTTTCAACCGTCTCTGAGAGAGGGGAAAGGATGGGAATTTGAAATAATCACGCAAATTGCCAATATAGGTGCGATTAAATTGCTTTAGGGGCTCTATGGAACGTTTTCCGCAGTACATCCTGATTTGGCCACCTCCCTAGATTCCCGCCTTCGCGGAAACGATGGGGTTATTGCGATGAGTTCGAGAAAAGGTGGCGTTTAAGCCGCTGCCGCCGTGGTGTCGCCTCGTTCTTGTGAGATAAAGCCTGCGCGTTCTTCGTCCGTCAAGCCGTCGTCGAGGTCTTCGATGCCTTTGAGGGTAATGGGAGGGGAATCGGGGAATTCGGCGACGATACGAAGCTTCCCGCCCATACCTTCGACGTATTTGGTGAGGGTTGAGAGTAGTAGATCGGTGCGTTTTTCGATGCGGGAGACGTTTTCTTGGTTGATGCCGAGTTGTTCGGCGAGGCTGGCTTGGGTCATCTCGCGCGCTTGGCGTAATGTGCGTAGGGACATCTCTTCAGCGATGATTTCTTGTGTGAGTTCTTCGATTTTTCTGCGTTCCGACTCGGGTAACTTTGCCAATTTTTCGGCTAGAGTGGTCATGTTATCTCCTCCTTCGCGTCAATCGATCAAGGTGATCGTCGAAACGTTGATCGGCTTTCCTGATGAGTTGTCGATAAAACCGTCTTTGACTGACGCCGGACTTATCGGCGGCCACAAGTAAGATTCCCCGGCGAGTTGGATCGAATGCGAAAGCAACACGCCATACGCCGTCTGCTGCATTAAAACGCAACTCTTTCATGTTTGCGTGTCTGGAACCTCTTAAGGTTCCAACACGCGACCGTCGCAATGCCGGTCCGAACCTTTCAAGCGCATTAGCGTTGGCATAGATGCGGCGCCGCACGACTAGAGGCAACGCATCGAACTCAAGTTCGAAATCGGGATGGAAATCTACGACGTACTGCATGAACAATTATGCCTTAAAGCGCATATGCAGTCAAGTGCATGTGCGCTCTTGGTCACTTGCTCACCCTGATTCTTTCCCACGTACACGTAGGAGAGAGGGGAACTGCTCTACGACCCAGCCCTCTGGATTCCCGCCTTCGCGGGAATGACGGGGTGTGGATCGGGAATGACGGGGTGTGGATCGAGAATGACGGGAGGTGTGGATCGCTGCGTTTTAGATCGCGGCGACCGCAGCCTTCACGTCGTCGTATGAAGGCTCGTTCAGCGGTGAATCCGAGACCCACGACCATGCAACTTTGCCATCGCCGTCGATGACGAAGACGGATCGTTGGGCTACGTTGTAGCCTTCGATGCCTGCGAGGTTGGGGAGTTCGACGCCGTATGCGGAGACGGTTGCGCCGCCGAGGTCGCTGAGGAGGGGGAAGGTGAGGTCGTTCTGGGAGTGGAACTCGGCTTGTGAGAATGGGGGGTCTACAGAAATGCCGAAGACTTTGGCGTTCATGTCGTTGAATTCCGAGAGGGAGTCGCGGAAGGTACACATCTCGGTCTGGCATACGCCGGTGAAGGCAGCAGGGAAGAATGCCAAGACGACGTTCGAGCCGCGCTGGTCGCTTAGGGCGACGTTTTCGCCGTCGGTGGATCTGAGGTTGAAGTCTGGGGCTTGGTCGCCCGCGTTGAGTGCGCCCATTGTTCGCTCCGTTGGGTGTAGTGCAAGTAGGTTGCTGGTGTAGATTGACGATAGCGATTCTATTCGATTCGGTCTATCGTTAGTTAACAGGCGATTTTGGACCTAGAGCGGCAAAGGAAGTTTAGTTGAGCAAAGATAGCGGCAAGAAGCGGGTATTGATCGTGGGAGCGGGCGCGGTTGGAGGATACATTGGCGGATGGTTGGCGCACACGGGTCATGACGTGGTGTTTGCGGATGCTTGGGCGGATCAGGTTGATGCGATCAACGCGGATGGGTTGCGAGTCGAGGGACCGCATGAGCCGTTTGTTTCGTATCCGAAGGCGTTTCACCTGCACCAGTCACAGGCTTTGGCGTTAGAGCCGAAGTTCGATTTGGCATTTGTCGCGGTGAAGGCTTACGACACTTCGTGGGCGGCTCGGTTCGCGGCGAGGTTTGTGAAGGATGGCGGGTATTTCGTTTCTTCCCAGAACTGCATGCCGGACGGAGATATGGCTGATGCGGTCGGGGCTGAACAGTGCGTCGGGTTGATCATGTCGTCGATCGCGGTGCGTGTTGGTGGTCCTGGTTTGGCGCAGAGGGCAGGTTCGAAACGACGTCGTGATTTGGGTCACATCGTTTTTCGTGCCGGTGAGCATGATGGGTCTGACTCGACGCGGACCGCTGAGTTGATCGAGATCTTGGAACCGATAGACGGAGGGAAGACGACGACGAATCTTTGGGGCGAACGTTGGGCGAAGCTGTGTCAGAACAGCATGGGCAACCCGGTCGTTGGTTCGACGATGTGCGGGTCGGCTACGGTCGCATCGTCGCCGCGCGGACGGGAGTTGCAGATCAGGTTGGCTTCGGAGTCGGCTAAGGTAGGTCTGGCGTTGGGGTTGGATGTTGTGAATTTTGGCGGGACATCGCCGGAGAAATGGGCGGCAGCATCGAGCGATGGCGAGGTGTACGAGGAATTGGATGGCATGATGGCGGAGTCAGCCGGGGCTGGTTCAGGCAACTGGTATCCGTCGATGGGGCAGGATGTTGCAAACGGCAGACCTTCAGAGATTGACTTTATGAATGGACATGTTTTGCGGAAGGGCATCCAGGTGGGAGTGGACACGCCAGTAACTGCTTCGATAGTAGATGTAATGCAGAGGGTGGATAGAGGCGAGTTGGATCCGGACGAATCGAACATCGAAATGATTCTGTCGAATGCGGGTTTCTGATTTGCAGATTGTCGGTTGTAACCCCCTTGCATTCCCCCTTTGGGAAAGAGGGAGAAAGAAAGGGTTTTGATTTCCGAACGATCTCCCACACCCCCTTCAATTCCCCCTCGTCGCGAGGGGGAGCGCGGGGCGGTATCGCCGTGTGTCGAAACGTTGGTAGCGCTGGACTTGGAGACCACCGGTCTAAATTCGGCGGCGGATCGAATCATAGATGTCGGGGCGGTGAAGTTTCGTGGGGGTGAGCAGATCGGTGTTTTTCACTCTCTGGTGAATCCGCGGGTCAGGTTGTCGGAGTTCATCGTTTCGCTCACTGGCATAACGCAGACAGATGTTGACGGTGCGCCGGATTGGGCTTTGGTTAAGGACGGGTTGCAAGAGTTCATAGGCGGTGCGAGGCTCGTTGGGCACAACGTTGAATTTGATGTCGGGTTTTTGCGGTCGCATGGGATCAAGGTTGAGAAGTTGAGCTACGACACCGAGCAGATGGCGCGTGTGGCATTGCCAGCAGGCCCCGAGTTCGGGCTTGGTAGATTGGCGCAGCGATTCGGGGTTGTGCATGATGATCCGCATCGGGCGTTGTCGGACGCGCTGGCGTCGCGGGATCTGTTTATGATCCTCCTCGAACGATTCGAGCAAATGCCGAAATCGGCGTTGACGCGGATTTCGGCGTTGGGCTCACGTTCGAATTGGAGCGTTAGTGAGTTGGCGTCGAACATGGTCGCCGCGGGTGATGGAAGCGATGACGTTGCGGGCCGACTCGGCGTAGATGAGGGATTGTTGAGCGACCGGTTGCGATTGCCTGGTCGAATGGCGACTTGGTCAGAACCCAGTGACGATGTTGAGACGGAGTATTCGGATGAGCATGTGGTTCAGACGGAGATGGCGTTTCTGCCCGGCGGGTTGGTAGAGGAGACGATGCCGGCGTTTGAAGCTCGCGATGGTCAGCGTGAGATGGCGATCGCGGTTGCGCGTGCGATCGCAGAGCGGCAGAAGTTGATCGTGGAGGCGGGGACAGGTATAGGGAAGTCGTTGGCATATCTGCTTCCGGCGGCTTTGATGGTTGCTGGTCAAGGTGGTAAGGCGGTGATTTCTACGAACACGCTCAACTTGCAGGAACAGTTGCTGAACAAGGATTTTCCGACGGTACGAGAGATCGTGCGGCGCGAGACGGGGGTCGAGTTGGATGCAGTGCAGTTGAAGGGACGGTCGAATTATCTGTGTGTTCAGCGATGGCGTGACGCGGTTTCGCAGTCGAATCATGGACATTCGGATGCGCGGGTACTGTCGCAGTGTTTGACATGGCTTGCGGATACGGAGACAGGCGATCGCGCAGAGTTGTCGTTGGGATGGGACGGAGGCGCGTTTAGTCGGCTGTCGGCGGAGGGATGTCCACCGACCACAGCTGGCGGTGGGTTCCCGTGTCAAGGTCCGCCGTGCTTCATGTTGAAGGCTCGGTCGAACGCGCATCAGGCAGATGTGCTGATCGTTAATCACGCGCTGCTTTTGAGCGATATGACGGCAGAGAACAGCATTTTGCCGCCGCATCAGGTTTTAGTGATCGATGAGGCGCATCACTTGCGGGACGTGGCGACGCGGCATTTGGGATTCGAGATCCGTGAGTCGCAATTCATGGACGATTTGGGGGCATTGACGAGGGCGGATGGGATGTTTCCGCGGTTGGTTCGTTTAGCGACGTCCCGGAGCGGCGGCGAAGAGGTCTTGTCGTCGGTGCCGGACTTGCAGCGCAGGGTCGTTGATGCGGCGGACAAGGCGACATTGGAAACGAGCAGGATGTTCGAGGCGTTGCGGGACCTGACGGGTTTTGTGACGCAGAGGGAGCGGACGCGGGAGATGCGGATATTAGGTATGACTCGCATTACGAAGGAGTGGCGTCAAGGCGTTGACGAACATTGGGTTTCATTGCACCCGGCATTGAATGCAGTGGTAATGGGTTTGAAGTCGTTACTCGATTTGGCGGCCACTGATGGTCAACCAGACGCAGCGGTCATCAACGGGAATGCGTTGTATGAGCGGATCCGGGAGGTCAATCAGTGGTTGTACGCACTGATCGAGGAGCCAAGCGACAACTTTGTCTACTGGAGTTCGGTGAATCAACGCCGGAACATGGAGTTGATGCTAAACGGTGCACCGTTGGATGTGGCGGCTGAGTTGCGATCGAGATTGTTCAGTCAGAATCGAGCGCATATTTTGACGGGTGCGACTGTAAGCGAAGCGGGGAGTTTCGACAGGGTTCAGACGACGTTGGGCTTCGATGCGGATGAGACGATGAGCATCGGCTCGCCTTTCGACTTTAAGAAAGCGGCTCTGATTCTAGTGCCGGAGGATATTCCTCAGCCGAACACGCCGGGTTACAACGAGGCAGTTACGAACGCGGTTCACGATATCGTCTCAGCTACGAATGGTCGGACGCTTGCGTTGTTTACCGCGAACTCCGCGTTGAACAGTGCGCGGGACGCGTTGTTCAATCGCTTCAGGAACACGGATACAGAGGTGTTCGGTCAAGGTAGAGATGGCCCGGCGTCGCGGGTGATGCAGTTGCTGAACGATTCGGAGAATGCGGTCGCGTTGGGGGCGATGAGTCTTTGGGAAGGGATCGATCTGCAGGATTCGTCGATCAACTCGCTGGTGATGACGCGGCTGCCGTTTCCGGTGCCGCGGGATCCGATTCACGAGGCGCGATCAGAGAATCTGGAGAACCCGTTCAACGGGTATTTCGTGCCGGAAGCGATCACGAAATTCCGACAGGGATTCGGCAGATTGATCCGTTCGCGTGACGATAGGGGTGTTTTTGTTGTGTTAGATAGACGGATTATCTCGAAAAGTTACGGGAGATTGTTCCAGAGGTCGATCCCGCAAGGCACCGTGCGGCGGGTTACGTTGGGAACGCTCGCGAGTTACGTAGAGAAGTGGTTGGCGGGGGAGCCGGTTTGAAAACGGCGGTTGTAACTGTAGATCAATGCGGGGCATCGATCGCCTCAATCAAGTTAGATATTGAGCCGTTTGACTTTCAGCAGACGCTAGATGGAGGACAAGCTTTCGGTTGGTACGGAGATGAGGGTGGTTCGTTTCGAGGTGTGCTCGGTTCGCGAGTTGTTGATCTCAGCTGCGACGGTAACTCGATGGTTGTCACCGGGATCGGAAAGAATTTGTGCGAGTGTGTCCGGCGCGATGTGGATGACTATCTGATGGCTGAGACGGACGTTGCGGAGCTTAGGTCTGTGCTGGGAGATGAGCCGGGTTTTGGTCAGGATGTGGTTGAGTCGCCGCTGATACGCGTGATGCGACAGGATCCTTGGGAGTGTCTGGCGGCGTTCATCTGCTCGCAGAACTCGAACATTCCGCGCATAAAGAAGATGGTCGCGTCTGTGGCGCAGATGGGTAGGCGGATCGGAAAGGACGATTGGGCATTTGAGTTTCCCGAACCGCATGTTGTTGCGGAAGCTGGCGAGAGTTATCTGCGATCAGTCGGTTTGGGATACCGGGGCAAACATTTGGCACTGACGGCCCAGGCACTGGCCAGTTGGGGAGATGAAGCGTTGACGGCGCTAAGGGAGGCTCCGTATCACGAGGCTAAAGAGGCGCTGATGGAATTTCAGGGTGTCGGTCCGAAAGTGGCGGATTGCGTGTTGGCTTACTCGCTGGACAAGGGCGAGGCGTTTCCAGTTGATGTGCATGTCAGGCGTGCAGCGATCCGGTTGTATGGGTTGGATGAGAATGTCAAGAATGAGTCGGTTGGTGAATGGGCTAGGGATCGGTTCGGTAAGTATGCCGCGTATGCGCAGCTTTACATGTTTCGGGATGAGATCAATCGGCGGACAAACGGCGGATGATGTAGCGGCGTTCATCATCGGCGGAATGGAGTTGTCCTTCGATGCGCAAGGTTTGAAGTTCTTCTAGGAGTTGGCCGACCATCGGTCCTTCCTCGACGCCTACCGCGATCAGATCGTCGCCGTTGAGGAAGTTGTGAACGTATCGAAGGCGGCTTTGGAAGTCGATCAATCGGGTTGTGGTGGTCGTGTCTGGCTCGACGCTAATGATGGCGCTGAGGACTTGGTTGTTGATGCCGATGAGGGCGCGGTGCAGTTCGGTGTCAGTGAACTCGGGGTCGCAGCAACGTTGGGTTGCGGTTCGGATTTTGTTGACGTGCTGTGCAATGGTACGCCAATGATTCGGCGCTTGTAGGCGTGTGACCAAGTCGTTCAGCGCGTCGTCTGGGATGTTGTAGGTGAACGCCGCGAAGCGTTGGGTTTCATTGGCGTTTTGGTTGATGCGGTGGAGGACGTTGTGCGGGATATCGGTCGTGATGCCCAATGCGGTGAGGAGGCCGGTTGTTTGGGCGATACTGGTCAATTTGGCGAGGTTTTCGTGGGGTTGGAACCAGGGGCGGAACTCGTTGAAGACGCGTTGAGGAGAGGATTCGGTCATGGTTCGGAGGTCGTCGAGTGATTGTGCGAGTAGGTCAGCGGTCCAGGTTTCAAACGAGTAGCCGTAACGGGCGGCTAGTCGCACGCCGCGTAGCATTCGCAGTGGATCTTCTCGGAAGGAGGCGCTATGGAGGACGCGGATGTCTCCGTCGGTCGCGTCTTTGCGTCCGTTGTATGGGTCGATGAGGTTGCCAAAGCCAGACGGCAGGAGAGGGATCGCCATCGCGTTGATGGTGAAGTCGCGGCGCGCCAGATCGGTTTCGATGTCGTCGACTAGAGTGATCTGCGGTAGCGATCCCCATGGTTCGTAAGTGTCGGTGCGGGCCGACGCGATGTCGATGGGAATGCCGTCGAGGTCGATCTTCGCGGTATGGAATTGGGAAACGGATTTTAGGCTGCAATCTGGAAGTTGGTCGACTAACGCGTCGGCTAAGGTGGCGGCTTCACCGATTGTGGTGATATCAGGCAACGTGTTGATAGTGGGAACTCGGGCAACGAATTCGCGGACCAATCCGCCGACGAGATAAACCTTGGTGTCGATTTGGTCGGCAACGCGCGCGATCGCGCGCAGGCGTTGAGTGATGTCGTGGTCTATTGAGCCCTCAAACGCCCGGATTGGAGATTTTTGATGCGATGGTTTGGAGGATGACTGGTAAGACACTTGGGGATGCGATCGGGTCGAAATCTCAATCGGGACGAACAATCAGTTCGCTGGTAGAATCTCTACGAGTTCAGGCATAGACAAACTGTAAAGGACGACCGCCGCAAGGATATCTGGCTCATCGGGTCGTTCGTGCGCAAGAAAGGTCGGCGATTTCATGACTAGCCACCTCCCGATCAAGATCGACGTTTTCATCGACTACACGTGACCCTGGGTTCGTCAAGCTGGGATCTGGCTATCCCGGGTGAAGGACGAGATGGGTGATGACCTCGAACTGAATTACCGCAGCTTTGCGTTGGAGCAGGTGAACTCCAAGGAAGGGCCGGAGTGGAAGGCATGGGAGCAAGGCTCTGACTACGAGAGCAGAGGACTTTGGTCGTTGCGGGGCGGTATCGCGGCGCGGATGCAAGGTTACGAAGCGCACGACAAGTACATGCTTGAGTTACAGCATTTCAAGTTTGTGGAGCGAGGGGACATTCGCGACCGTCAAGCGATCGTAGAAGCGGCAGAACGCGCGGGTCTCGATATGGAGAGGTTCGTAGCGGACGTGGATTCGCCGGAGCGTCTTGCTGAGATCGGACGCGATCACGAAGAAGCGGCTGCGCAAGGTATTTTCGGTACACCAACGTTCCTGTTCGAGGATGGGACTTCGGCGTTCTTGAAGACTTTCACGCCGCCCCAAGAGGAATCGCTGGCAGCGTTTGAGAACATGATCACCATGGCGCGGAACCGTCCTTATTTTGGGGAGTTGAAGCGACCGCAACCGCCTTGGCCTCAGGGCGTCGAGGTCTGAGGCGTTGGTGTCCAACCTTACTCTAGATGCCGAAATTGAGGAGCTTGAAAGCAAGCTCGGGGTAAGGTTCTCAAACCGTGATCTGCTGCGACAGGCGTTGACGCATGAATCGTTCGTGAACGAGTGGGATGCGGAGACGGTTGGCGATGGAGTTCGATCATATGAACGTCTCGAGTATTTGGGCGATGCGTTACTGAATTTTGCCGTTGCGAAGGCGTTGTTTGAGAGTTCTGATGACGCCACCGAAGGTGAGATGTCGATGGGTCGGGCGCATGTAGTTTGCAAGGATTCTCTTGCTAGTGCGGCGGATCGCATAGACCTAGGAGATCACATTCTGCGTGGCAGGGGGGAGGTGGTTTACAGCCCGAACGTGAGGGATTCGGTGCTGGAGGATGCATTTGAAGCGATCATCGGCGCGATCTACGTTGACCAAGGCTACGAGGCAGCGCGGGAGTTCGTGTTCCAGCATTTGGGCGAACAGATTGATCACGTGGCGCGGAATGGCGTCGAAAAGGATCCGAAGTCGGCGTTTCAGGAGTTGGTGCAGGGCATCGGGTTGAAGACGCCGCGTTATCGGACAGAGGCGGCAGGATTTGATGCTGAGGGGCAGCAGCAATATAGAGCGCGGGTGTTGATAGCTGGCCGGGAAGTCGCCTCTGGTTTGGGTATCAGCAAGTCAAAGGCCCAGAAGAGCGCGGCGAAGAACGCGCAGAAGCGGTTCGCTAACGGGGTTCCGGTGGAGTTCGCCAAGATGAAAAACGAATGTGCAGAGACATCAACGGTGGCGAGGAATGGATTGGGTGAGACGAAGCTCGTGTCGGTGCGTGCTTTGGCGGCAGAGGGTGTGCGTCGCGTTGGAAGCTGGTTGAGTTTGGCGATGTTTAGGAAGGGTGGATCGGCATCCGGCAGGCGTTTAATTTATAAGCGCCCAGAGTAGTCTTGCGATCGTTCCGCGCATGCTCCGACTACTTCGAAGAGGCAAGAAGACGTCTGAATCTTCGGCTGAGACACGCCGATCTTGGACGAATGTCGTTGGGGGTGTATTCCGGCGGTCCGAGGTAGACCAGTATTTCTGGGAGGATTTGGAGGAGGCGTTGATTGTTGCGGATGTAGGCGTGGCGACGTCGATGGAGCTGGTCGAGAAGATTCGAGACGAGGCGAGGTGGCGAGGTGCTCGGTCTCCTGACGCGGTCTATGATTTGTTGCGCTCCGAGATTACGGATCTATTGAGCGAGGATAATGCCGTCTCGGAGTTCTTCAACGACGGTCCAGTGGCAGTGATGATCGTAGGGGTGAACGGCTCGGGCAAGACTACGAGCATCGGCAAGATGGCCCATGCTGCAAAGTTGGACGGTCGGGTTCCGCTGATCGCGGCTGCGGACACGTTCAGGGCCGGAGCTATCTCCCAACTAGAAACTTGGGCGCGACGGACCGACACGATGTTTGTTTCGTCTGCGGCTGGAGCGGATCCGGGATCGGTTGTTTTCAACGCTTTGAGCGCGGCTAAATCCCGCGGGGCGGATTTTGTCGTAATCGATACCGCGGGCAGGTTGCATACCGCGCACAACCTGATGGAAGAGTTGAAGAAGATGCGCCGAATCCTCGATCGTCACGCGAACGATTACACGCCTCGCGTATTACTGGTTATCGACGGGAATACAGGGCAGAACGGCGTGGCACAGGCGAAAGTGTTCACCGAGGCGGTGGGTTGCGATGGCGTGATCCTGACGAAACTGGACAGCACGGCGAAAGGCGGTGTGATACTCGCGATCCGCGGTGAGATGGGTTTGCCGGTGAGGTATATCGGCACCGGTGAAGGCATTGAAGACATCGCACCGTTCGATCCTCGGGAGTTTGCCGAAACGATATTACCGGCTCCGTAATCGATGAACCGTTTATGCGACCATTGCGCTCTTTAGGTGGTCGCCTGCTTGGTATTGATAAGTAAATGTCCGATCTGATCGTCTGGCTGCTGACCGTTTACGCAATCGGTCTTATTGCATTTCCAGTTGCTTACTTAGCGTTTCCGAATCTGATGGATCGCGGTTTCGGGTTGATCAGGCCTGTCGGGATGCTGATTTTGGGAGCGACGGTCTGGTTGTTGAGCCTTCTACACTTGTTACCAAACGTGGGATGGTCGTGGTGGCTGATCGGATTGATTGTCGCGGTCGCGGGGTGGGGCTGGCTCATTTGGCGAGAGCGGAGTGGGTTGTGGCGTTTCGTGCGTCATCGCTGGTTGCAGTTGGCGATTATTGAAGCGGTGTTTTTGGTGTTCTTCCTGGTGTTCGCTGCGGTGAAGGCGTTGAACCCGGACATTGATCACACCGAGAAACCGATGGATCTGACGATGCTGAACGCGGTTGTCGGCGCAGAACACGCGCCGCCAAACGACCTGTGGTTAAGCGGATATCCGATCGCGTACTACTATTTCGGCTACTGGATGTTCGGCGGTGTAGCGCAGATGTCTGGTGTTCAATTGGGAGTCGCGTATAACTTGGCGCTGGCGTCGATAGCGGCGCTGTCGGCCGCGGCGATCTTCTCGCTGGTTTCGAATCTGGTACGACGTGACGGTGCGACGACGATGCAGATGCTCGCGGGTGGGTTGATCGCCGCAGTGCTACTGCTGGTGATTTCGAATTTGAACGGATTTTGGGAGCTGCTGTCGCTGGCTGGGATCGGATCGGGGAGTTTTTACGATTGGCTGGGCATCAAAGGAGTTGACTTAACGGATCAAGGTTCGGGTTGGCGGCCCGAAGGATTTTGGTGGTGGTGGGCATCTTCGCGGATCATAAATAGGTTCGGTCCTGATGGTGGGGAGTTGGACTTCACGATTCAGGAGTTCCCGTTTTTCAGCCTGATGCTGGGCGATTTGCATCCCCACGTGATGTCGATACCGTTCGTGTTGACGATGATTTCGTTGACGGCCAATCTGCTGTTCTCGCGAGTCAGGTGGGGTTTTGGGTGGTTCAAGCGCAATCCGGTAGCGACGGTTGTGATGATTTTGGCGGTTGGTTCGGCGGGATTCATCAACACTTGGGATATGTTGTGGACGTTGCTCGTGGTAGGGGGCGTGGTCTATTTCAAGTCGTACCGGGAAAATGGGCGCGCTCATCTGGCCGCCATTCGCGTTGCAGTTCCACCGTTTCTGATCATTGCGGCCGTGGGAGCGGGATTCTTCTCGAATTACTACTTCGTAACTGCGGATAGTCAGATCCAGTTCCCGCCGATCATTCCAACGCGGTATGCGACCCGTCCGATCCACTTTTTGACGGTTTGGGGCGGTTTGATCACCGTGATGGTGGCTTTTGCCGGATCTGTATTGATTCCGACGGCGAGGAGGGAGTTGACGATCATGCGTCGTGTTTTCGGTGGTGTGAAGATGCCGGATGTCGTAGGCGAGCGATTGCCGTGGATCGCGTCGGTTTCACTGGTGGTGTTCTTGTATGTGACGTGGATTGTCACCCATTACGGTTTCAACGACAACGCTGGCGGAGCGGATCTGTTCACTCGATTGCCATTGTCCGCTTTGTTAGGAGCACTATTTACGGTGTTCCTTATAGCGACGTACCGCCGGGGGATGCGAGGAGCTGACGATGGAGTGCAGGTTCTGCTCTTGCTGATGACGATATCGGTTTTCCTGTTGTACGTCGCCGAGCTTTTCCGGTTGCACGACTTCTTCGGCGGTCGGCACAACACGGTGTTCAAGTTTTACTACGAGGTCTGGGTCTTCTTCGCGGTGGTTGGCGGTTATGGGATCTACTACTGGATGCGAAGACACCCTACTCTTGTCGGGCGGATAAGGCATGTTAGCGCGGTCGGGTTTTTCGTTGCGGTTTTGCTGATCGCGGTCTCGCTGTACTATCCCTTCGCGGCGACGGCGTCTAAATCGAGCGAGACTGCAACTGAGTTGACGCTTGACGGCCTCAAGTTCTTGGAGCGGAGCGGGACGGCGGTTCCGGAAGCTATGGACTGGATTCGTGAGAATGTTCGCAACGACGATGTGATTGTTGAAGCATCGGGGACGAGCTACAGCAAGTTCGGACGCTTCTCGGGTTGGACCGGCAAACCAGCTATCTTGGGTTGGGCGCAGCACCAGAGTCAATGGCGCGGCGGGGACGAAGTATGGATAGATCGCGAAAAGGATGTGGAACGTATCTACAACAGCGCCGACGATTCCGAGACGCGGATGTTGATAGACCGCTATGGAGCGGACTATTTGGTGATCAGTCCAAATGAGCGTGAAAAATATACTGAGTTAGATGTCTCGAAGTTCGATCGCATTGGCAGCCGTGTGTTTGAAAACCAAGAAGTGATCATCTTCGCTTTGGGAGAGTAGGCTTGGACACGGCACATAATCGATCGGAAGACGTGTCATCCGGAGCATCTGCTGGATCGGGTCCGCCGCGAGCGGGATGGGCCGACGGGGCGTGGACGGCGTTAGCGAGGCGCCCCCGATCGGTAGTCGAGCCCGCGACTGAGGTCTATTTCTCGTTTTCGCCACGGGTTCAGTACGCGATCTACGCGCTTCTGTTTCTGGTGGGGCTAGGGATGCGGTTGGTTCGCCTCGGCGAACAGGCGGTGCATCACGACGAGAGCCTGCACGGGTATTTCGGGTACCAGATCGCGATCGGCAACGAATATGAGCACTCGCCGCTGACGCACGGGATGTTCCTTTTCGAACTGATCGCGGCGATGTTCTTCCTTTTTGGAGACAGCGAATTCACGATGCGGTTAGGGATGGTGCTGTTCGGGTCGGCATTGATACTGGTGCCGCTCTTATTACGGAGGCAACTGGGTGATGTCGGTGCGTTGCTGACGTCGGTGATGTTGACGTTTTCGCCTGCACTGTTCTACTTCTCGAGATTTGCGCGCAACGACATTTTGATGGCGTTATTCATCGCGTTGCTGGTGGTGGCGATGTGGAGATACATCGTGGAGCAGCGAAACCGTTGGCTGTACATCACGGCAGGGTTGTTGGCATTTTCGATGGCGACGAAGGAATCAGCGTACATATTCGTTGTGATCTTCGCCGTCTACTTCGCCTGGGTGACGCGGTACGAGATCCGCGACGTGTTGCTGGGCAACATGAAACTCAGCGAGATCAGTCCATCGGGGCATATTTTAGTGCTACTTGTCGGGTTGTCAGCACCGTTTTACGCGGCTGGGATAGCGATATTCCAAGATCTCGTTGGCTTGACTTTGGCCGCGGTAGAGGGCACACCCGGGGTTGTGACTGGGGCGCCGGACGGATCGACTGCGACTGCGGTCGCAGCAGTAATTACGTTGCTGGTATTTGCTGTCGGGGTAGCGATTGGAGCTTGGTGGAACTGGCGTCGGTTCTGGGTCGCGCTGGCGATATTCTGGGCGGTCTACGTGGTGATCATGACCAACTTCGGGAGCCACTATCCCGGAGTGATCACGGGTGTGTGGCAGTCGCTCGGATACTGGCTTGCGCAGCACGACGTCAGGCGCGGCAGCCAGCCTTGGTACTACTACTTCGTAATAAGTTCGATTTACGAATTTTTGCCGATGCTCTCGGCCGTGGGCATTGCGCTCTACTATTCGATCAAGACGGGCTGGCGGTCGATCGGGTTGATCGTTATAAGCATTATCAGCTTCGCGATATCGACGGCGTTGATGTACTCGCTGTACTACAAGGCGGATAATCCACCACCGGAACTGTTGATACTTCCGTTTTTGGTGCTAGCTTACGTGACTCTGCTGTTCGTCCCGTTGACGTTGAACGCGCCGCGGTTCATGAAATTTTCGCTGTTCTGGGCGTTCGCGACGTTTTTGGCGTTGTCGACGGCTGGTGAGAAGATGCCTTGGTTGCTGGCGCAGCTTACGGTGCCCTTCATCTTTGTGGCTGGTCATGGGTTGGGGGATCTGATCGGATCGATAGATTGGCGGCAGGTCTGGTATCGAAAGGGTTGGATGGCATTCGCGCTGGTTCCGCTTGTCCTCGTTGCGTTGTACCGATTGGTGTTCTTCCAGTTCTATGACAACTTCGATATAACGAACTCGCGTGATCTTAGTCAGTTCTTCGAGCTATGGGCGTTGATAGCCTTCTGCGGCGTGGCTTTGCTGTTGTTGATCCAGAGCGGCATGTCGCAGGGTTTCAGGCAGGTTCTGGGTGTCGTCGGAGTGGTACTGGTAGTGGTTATGTTTGCGTTCACGGTTCGTGCCGCGCTGAACGCCGTTTACAAGCACGGCGACGTGCCCCGCGAGATGTTGGTGTATACGCAGACGACGCAGGACCTGCATCAAACAGCTGAAGAGATCCACCAAGCGCGTGAACTGGCGTGGAACAAAGGCGAGTTCAGCGTTGCCATCGATACCAGAGAAGGTTTCGCTTGGCCATGGAACTGGTACTTGCGTGATGTAGAGGGAGTTGGATACATCAGCCTTGAAGGCGAAGACGCGGCAATTAACGATTATCGGACGATCGCGGTGATCAATGGAAAGAATCACGACAACGTCAAAGAATCGTTGCCGGAGGGGTTTGGTGACGGACGGCATATGATTCACAGATGGTGGTTTCCTGAGGTTTACAAAGACAAGACGCCTGGGGATGTGTGGAACGGGCTGACAAATCGTGATTTGTTGCGACCGATTGCGGATTTCTGGTTCCATCGGAAACTGACCAAAGACATGGGTTATGTCGACTCGTATGTCTACTTCCGGAACGATACTCCGTCGGCGCCATTACGATAACCGTGTTGAAAAAGGCGCGGTTAACGCTATTAAAATGACCATCGCAACGTGATCAAAAGCCGCGCATTCTGGATAGGCCTGCTTGGGAGCGCCGTATTTTTGGGAATAATGGCGTTCTTTTTCGTCGACCATGAAAAGGTACGGGAGGTGCTGGCGTCCGCCAACTACGCGTATGCAGCTCCGTCTTTACTTCTCTACACGTTGGCTTTGTGGTTCCGTACGGTGCGTTGGCGGTATCTGCTGAAGCCGATTTCGGGCGAAGAGACGAAGCGAGCGTTGTTCCCGGTAGTTGTCGTCGGTTACATGGCTAACAATCTGATACCGGTTCGTATCGGGGAGTTGATGCGCGCGTATTACCTGACGTTGCGGGAGGGCGTAAGCACGATGGCGACGTTCGGAACAGTAGCTCTGGAACGCGCTTCTGACGTTATCGCCTTGTTGTTGCTGGTAGCTGTCGCGGCGATATTTGGAGCCATCGGTGTGCAGTCGACTGTAGGAACGATTGCTGAAGATGTGCCTGGAGGGTTGCCAGTGCTAACGTTTGCGGCGCTGCTTCCGTTCATTGCGGTGTTCGCGGTCGTTGCATATGTCGTGATCGTTTCCCCAGTCAAGGTCAGAAGTATGTTGGCTGGGATGTTGGTGTTCTTGTCGCCGAGAATGCGGGCTCGGATCGTGGGAACAGCGATGAATCTTATCGACGGGTTGATGGTCGTTAGAACGTGGCGAGGATTAGTCAAGGTGATCGTGCTTTCTCTACCGGTGTGGATCTCGGAGATCGCGATGTATTACGTCATTGCGTTGGGGTTCGACATCCGCAGCGCGTTTGAAAGCCAATTGCAGTTTGTAGCGGCGATCGTGGCATTTGGTGCAGCGGCGAACTTGGCGGGGGTGTTGCCCTCGAGCGCGGGAAGTTGGGGGCCGTTCGATTTCTTCGGAGCGGCGGCGTTGACTGCGTTGGGCATCGATGCGGAGATCGCGGCGGCTTATGCTTTGACCGTGCATGTCGTGCTTTGGGGACCGGTGACGATCGCTGGTGCGTTGCTGCTTTTTGCCGACAAGACGTCGATGGCGAACTTGGCGCGCGGCGCGAGAGCAGCCCGGCGCGCGGCGATTACCTCGGTTGAAGGCGCCGACAACGGGCCCGAGCGACGTGCGGAGGTGAATCCATGAGGATCGGCATCGTCGGTGCGGGTGCGGCGGGATTGGCCGCCGCTTACGACCTCAGCAGGGCCGGAAACGAAGTGGTGGTATACGAGTCGGCCCCGTTCATAGGTGGTCAGGCGTCGACGATACTCGTCGGTGGACATCCGCTGGAGCGTGGCTATCACCATTTGTTCACCAATGACCGGGCGATATTGGACTTGATGGACGAGTTGGGCATCGGCCCGGCGATGGAGTGGTATCCGTCGAACGTCGGGACTTATGTAGATGGCGGGTTGCACCGGACGACTACGGCATTCGATTTGCTGCGATTCAGTGCGATACCGATGTATGAGCGGATCAGGATGGGGCTGTTTACGCTGCGCGTCCAGCGGATCAAAGATTGGGAGAGCTTGGAGCCATACACGGCCGACCAATGGTTGGGCCAGAAGCTAGGCGGGAAGGCGTATGAGGTCTTGTGGAACCCGTTGCTCAGAGGGAAGTTCGGCCGGTTTTATGGCGAAGTTGGGATGCCTTGGTTCTGGTCCAAAATTCAGACCAGATTCGCGTCGCGTGAAGGGTTGCTTGCGAAGGAGGTTTTGGGGTATCCGACTGGGAGTTTCGACGTTGTATTTGACACTCTGGCCGAGACGATCAAGGTTCAGGGCGGAGACATAAGATTGGAGAGCCCCGTGATCAAGGTTCATCCGAAGGATGAATCTGGAAAGGTTGGGATTCAGTCGGTCACAGATGGCAAGGAACTCGCTGAACGTTTTGATTGCGTCCTTTCGACGGTCCCGTCATTCAGCATGCCTAGCTTGATGGACGATATTCCTGCTGGTTATCTAGAGCGGTTGGAGTCAGTGCAGTATCTGGCGGCGGTAGTGGTGATATTGGAGATGGACCATCCGTTGACCGACTTCTATTGGATGAACATAGCATCGGACGATGTTCCGTTTCTCGGCATCATCGAGCACACGAACATGTTGCCGAAAGAGTGGTACAGCGATCGGCATGTGGTGTACTTGACGAACTACCTGCACCGCAAGGACGAGTTGTTCAACTTGTCGGCAGACGAGTTGACAGACCTTTATCTGGATCACTTGCCTAAATTCAATCCGAGTTTCGATCGTTCGTGGGTGAAGGACGTGCACTACAACGCAGTGAGCGCGGCACAGCCGATCATCGGCACCAACTACGGTGCGCAGAAACCGTCGCATCGGACGCCTTTCGAGCGGATCTATCTGGCGAATACGACGCAGATATATCCTGAGGATCGCGGCACAAACTATTCGATAAGGATGGGACGTGAAGTTGCGGCGATGGTGATAGAGGATGCCGCAAAGGATTGGTCGGGATGGCAGTCGAACTGAGGCGACGATTTGTAACGTCCTATGATTGTGCCCTGAGTTAACCTATATGCGAGTTTGATGACTACGGCACGTTGATGCAATCAGGAGAATAGACGAATGGGCGTCTTGGACGGGAAGGTATCTATTATCACGGGCGCGGGTACGGGCATCGGCAAGGTTGCCGCGGAGATGTTCGCTGAAGCTGGATCCGATCTGGTTCTGGCAGGACGGCGACGTGCTCCGCTCGACGAGGTTGCGGAACTGGCGCGTGAACACGGCGCTGAGGTTGAAGTGAGGCCGACTGATTTGGAAGACGGTGATGCTGCCGCTGCGCTCGGGGAGTGGAGCTTGGAGCGATTCGGGAAAGTGAACATCCTCGTCAACAACGCGGGGCACAGTAGCCGCGTCAGGTCCCTGCGATATGTGGGACCGAAAGAGTGGGATTCGGTGTTTAAGGTGAACGTCGAGGGAGTGTATCGGCTGACGCAATCGGTTTTGGCGAATATGATCGACCGCGGTGAAGGTACAGTGATCACGGTTTCTTCGATGGCGGCCCTTAATCCCGGCTTGATGGGAGGTGCGCCTTACAGTGCCGCGAAGGCAGCTTCGTTGAACATGATTCGCGGGATGAATACAGAACTAGCTAAGCATGGAGTTCGGGCTTGCGCGATCATGCCCGGTGAAGTGGACACTCCGATCTTGGAGAACCGTCCGCGTCCACCAGATGCCCAAGATCGTTCGACGATGATGCAGGCGGAGGATATCGCGTCGGCGATATTCCTCTGCGCCGCGATGCCGCAGAGGACGATCGTGGAACAGGTAGTGATGATCCCGACCGAACGACGGGATGTGACGCGCGACATGGCTGCTGCTGAGGCTGAGGGTTCCAGCAGGTGACGCGAGGGCTTTGCGAGACGCCGCGCCTGTAAATGTTGCTCTGTTACGATTCCATCAAGAAGGCCATGTAGTTAGAGCAACGCGTCTGGATTAACAGCGAATCCTTTTTGCGACGTTGGAGCGAGATTGACGACAACGCAGGAACAGACCCGCCCCGAACTGCGAGAACGCATCCGGGGAGCACTGGAATCCCAAACTGCCGGCAAGCGACGAGCGCCAAGCGTTACGGTTTTATCTTCGCTTCTAGCAATACAGGACGAGTTGCACTACATACCTGACGAAGCGATCGAAGAGACGGCGATTTTCTGTGACGCGACAATCAACGATGTTTGGAGTGTTGCGTCGTTCTACACGAATTTCCGTTTCACGCCCCCGGGAATAACAACGGTCGACGTTTGTTGGGGCCCGACGTGTCATTTGATGGGTGCACAGAAGGTATTGGAAGCAGTGCAAGATGAGTTGGGTGTAGATTCTGAAGAGACGAGTTCAGACGGCAAGATAACTTTGCGTTACAGCACATGTTTGGGTGCCTGTGCTCAGGCGCCAGTGATTGCGCGGGATCATGTGTTGTTGGGGCGTGCAAGCCCGGAATCGGCGAGGCGGTACATTTCCGATCTTCAACAGGAGCTACAAGATGGTGTCGCGCACTGAACCGCCTGTAGACACTTATGCAGCGGTGATGAGCCAGCAGACTCAGTATGCGATGCTGCGCGCTCGGGCTCGGCAGCGTTGGAACGAGTTGACGGATGGTGACAAGCCATGGGTCCGCGTGGGGTACGGCGCGTCTGGTCAGGCAGCCGGTGCGCAGGCGGTATACGAGGCGTTGAAGGAATACGGGCCAGAGGGAAAGAATCAGATCAACCTTTCGTTGGTCGGCGCTAATGGACTGATGTATCTGGAGCCAACTGTTGATGTGCTAAATCCGATGGGGAGTCGGGTCATTTACGCCGAGGTGACGCCGGAGATGGTGCCACAGATCGTCGCGCATTATGTTGACGATAGCGATGCGAACCCGTTACACGAGTCGGCATACGCGTACGTTGCTCATTCGGACAGATATGCGTCGCATTTGCCAGATTGGAACGGTCTCCCAGCGAATGCTCATCAGACTAAGATTCTCACTGCTAACTTTGGCGAGATAGACCCGCTCGATATCTTTCAATACATCGCGAACGATGGTTATGCGGCGCTAAATAAGGCAGTGCTTTCGATGACGCCCGAGGAGGTACTTGAGGAGGTCAAGACTTCAGGACTGCGTGGGCGTGGAGGAGCTGCGTTCCCGACGGGTTTGAAGTGGTCATTCCTCGCTCCGAGCACAGCTCCGGTGAAGTACGTTTTGTGCAACTGCGAGGAAGGCGACCCTGGGGCGTTTAACGACAAGGGGATCTTGGAAAGTGACCCGCATCGACTGATTGAGGGGTTGATCATCAACGGATACGCGACGAACTCCACGCACGGTGTGGTGTTTATCCGCCAAGGCCACGAAATCCCTATTGAAGCGACGAGGCAGGCGATCGATGAGGCGTACGAACACGGTTTGCTGGGCAAAAACATCCTAGGCTCAGACTTTTCTTTCGAGATGGAGGTTTCGCTAACGGGTGATTCTTACGTCGCCGGCGAAGAAACGGCGATGATGGAGGCAATCGAAGGCAAACGGTCGACACCTCGATACAAGCCGCCATTTCCGGCGCAGGCGGGGCTGTTTCAAAAACCTACAAACATCAATAACGTTAAGACGATCGCATATGTGCCGACCATCGTCATGGAAGGTGGCGGCGAGTTTAAGCAAGTTGGCACTGAATCTTCAACCGGTACGGCGCTGGTTTGCCTAACTGGTCATATCAAGCGGCCCGGGATGTATGAGGTCGCAATGGGTTTGACCATTCGCCAAGTCTTGGAGGATATCGGTGGTGGTGTCGCAGATGGTTCGGAAAGGATCAAGGTGCTGCAGACTGGCGGCCCGCTGGGCGGTGTCATGGGCGATGAGGCGTTCGACACGGAGATCGATTTCGATGCCATGGCGAAGTCGGGAGCGATACTGGGTTCGGGCGGTATCATTGTGGGCGATGAAACCACGGATGTCGTGGATCTTATACGGAATCTCGTGGCGTTTAACCAGTTCGAATCTTGCGGGAAGTGCTTTCCTTGCAGGTTGGGCAACACCCACATGTTGGATGTGCTCGACCGGATGTGCAAGAACGAAGCGAAGCCCGGCGACATGCAATTGCTGGAAACAGTCGGCAATAACATGAAGATCGGCTCGCTGTGCGGGCATGGACAACTCGGTTACAACCCGATCTCTTCGGCAATCAACTACTTCGGCGAAGAGTTCGAGAAGCGGTTTAACGGAGAACTGGAAAAGTCGGGGCCTTTCGGCGACGGATCAATGATCTTGCCTAGCCGGACGCGCCCATGACGCTGGTTCTGATCACTCGCGGCGAAACACAATATGCCTGATTCCATCAAGTTCACGATCGACGGTCAGCGAGTAGAAGCTGAACCTGGCCAGACGATATTGCAGACGGCGCTCGAAGCCGGGATATATATCCCTTATCTCTGTTACTTCCCGCACATGGAGCCTTATGGCGCGTGTCGCACGTGCGTTGTGGACACTGAGGCGAACGGGCGGAAGATGACTTTGGCCTCTTGTACCGCTACACCGATGCCAGATATGGTGGTCGAGACGAAGAACGAATCAGTGAGCGAGTTGAGGCGTGGAATCATTGAGCTGCTGATGTCCGAGCATCCACATGGATGCCTAACTTGTCACCGGATCGAATTGTGCGGTCCGCAGGATGTATGTCAGCGGCACGTCGACGTCACAGACAGGTGCACGATCTGCCCGAAGAACGAGCGCTGTGAGTTGAAAGACACGGTCCGCTCAGTCGAGTTGGATCTGCGGACGCCGCTCAACTACAACCGGCGCGACCTCCCGATCCATGCCGACGATCCCCTTTACGACCGCGACTACAACCTTTGCATCGTTTGCGCGCGGTGCGTACGCGTCTGCGACGAGATTCGAGGCGACAGCGCGCTGACGCTCGTGTCGCGATCGGGCGTGTCTCTCGTAGGTACATCGCACGGAACGTCCCTGATGGAGTCGGGCTGCGAGTTCTGCGGCGCGTGCATCGATGTATGCCCCACGGGCGCGCTGGTGGAGCGCGAATATAAGTGGGAAAAGGCGACCCGTCAGGTAACGACGACCTGTACCAACTGCGCGGTCGGTTGTCAGATGATCGCTGAGGTGAATCGCTTCGACAAAGTGATCAGGTTCAGGGGCGACGTGAACGGCATGCCGAATCTTGGTCAGGCGTGTTTCAAGGGCAAGTTCGGTTACGATTACCCGAATCACAGGTCGAGGTTGAAGCGAGCATATTTCAGAAAGGGCGGAGTCCTCACCAACGCGACTTTGGATGACGCTTTCGCCGCTGCTGCGGAGTCTCTATCGAAGTACGAACCTCATGAAGTAGCGGTGATCGCATCTCCGCGGGGCAGCAACGAAGACAATTACGTTGCGCAACAGTTCGCAAGAGGAGTTTTGGGAACCAATAACGTCGACAGTGCTCACAACTTTATCGATGATCTGATTCATCACATCGCCGAGCGTTGGAACATCGAGCACACGAAGCGTTCGATCTGGGATATCGAAAACTCTCAATCGGTTCTCGTAGTTTCCGGTAATCCGACGGAAGATCAGAACGTTTTGGCGGTACCCGTGAAGCAGGCGGCTAAACGCGGCGCCAAGATCGTGGTTATCGACCAGCGTGAAACTGAGTTGACGCGCTACGCCGATGTTTGGCTACGCCCGCGGATCGGTACGGCGCACATGGCGGTGATGGGGATCGTACGAGCTGTGTTCGACGCTACGTTAGAGCAAGGTGACTTCATAGCCGAGCACACGATCAACTCAGAAGATTTCAAAGCCGCGTTGTGGGACTACGACTTGGGTCGTGTGGCGGCGTATTGCGAAGTACCGATAGAGCTCTTCGCTGATGCTGCAGAGGCTTTGGCGAGCCATCGAGAGATGGCGGTGCTGCTCGGAGCGGACACCGTGCCGACGGTGCGCCACGATGCCTTGGTTGATGCGGTGATGAACCTTCGTCTGTTGAATGGGACTGCGGATGGTTCAGGGCAAGGTGTCTACCCGCTCTACTTTGGTGCGAACTCGAGAGGATCAGAGCAGGTAGGTTGCAGGCCGTTGTCAGCAGAGATGCCACTGGCGGCGCGATTGAGCGAGGTTTCGGGCGTAGCTTTCCCGGCTGCCGATCCGAATGGGGTGGTTGAAATGTTCGATGCAATGCGCCACGGGACTATCAAAGCGGCGGTCGTGATGGCTGATGGTGTAAATCCCACGGCGCGGCAATTCCGCGACTTCGACGCCGCGCTAGGATCGTTGGAAACGCTGGTGGTTTCGTCGGTGTTTGATAACGAGATCACAAGTAAAGCTGACATCGTGTTCCCCGCTGCTGCATATACCGAACAGACATCGACCGTGACGAATTTGGAATCGCGAGTCCAGCTCGTGCGCCAAACCACTCGATCTCGTTTCGACGAGTTGGCGGGTTGGGAGTTTTTCTGCAGATTGGCAAAGGCGATGGGCAGTTCCAGGTTCGAATACGCTTCGTCGAGCGACGTGTTCAATGCGATATGCGAAGCTATACTGGAGTACGCGGATCTGAGCCACGACGCGTTGATGGATGGTGGTGTCATCACTAGGGCTACGGCGAATGAGGGAGACAAGAACTTCGAGATCAACAAACCAGACTTTTCACCGTTCGCTCGGAACGGGATGTATTTCGCTCCGGGGCGAGTGTTGCACCAACCCGAACGCGAGACTACGCTTTCGGAGCGTAACTATCTGAACGTGATCGACCGCGTAGAGTACATAGAGTTCCACAGTGACGACGCCGAATCGGTTGGCGTGTCGGAAGGCGACACCGTGTTGATTCGAGATGTGAACACCGGCCGAGTTGTAGCAGAAGGGATGGCCGTAATCGCGGACTCGCCGCGAGGGATAATCCAAAGCACCACGTTGTTCGCAGAGTTGGCTACTTACATAGAAGAATGCGAGTATCCGGATCCGTCCCCTACGGTTCCAGGGCTTGATGTCCGAAGGGTCGCCGTTGAAATCATGGCGAAGGTACCCGAGCGCGAATTAGCGGCCGTGTGAAGAGACCGCGGCGGCGGCAAAAGGTGATACAACGTTTAGAGATGTAGAATCACAGATGGGAGGCCGTTCGATATTCGCGAGGATGCGCGGTGTTGCGGATGGCTATAAATCATCGTAGAAATGGAGCTCAAGACGTGGCACACCCAATTGATGTTAATGATGCCGATTTCCAATCGGAGGTACTTTCTTCAGACATTCCGGTGCTAGTAGATTTCTGGGCAGAGTGGTGCGGTCCTTGCAAAATGGTCGCACCGGTAGTGGAGAAGCTCGCGAATGATTACGAAGGAGTAGTGAAGTTCGCGAAGGTCGACGTTGACCAGAACCCAAGTCTTTCTGGAGCGTACGGTGTACGGAGCATCCCGACCCTTTTGATCTTCCGCGACGGTAGTCCGGTGGAGCAGGTCGTGGGCGCGGTGCCCGAGAGTGTGTTGAAGGACAAGTTGCAGGGTGTCCTTCAAGTGACAGCGTGAGTGCAGTTAACGCGATGGTTCAAGAGGGGCGGTTCTATGAGCCGCCCTTTTCGTTTGTCGGGCCTAGAATCGACGGTTAACAACCGTTCTCGCTTTGGTATCGTGGTAGGACGAAGGCGCGGGAGTGGATAGGTCCCGGTGGGCTTCACGGACTTCAAATCCGCTGGCGTGCATCCTTCGATGTGCGCGGAGGGTTCGACTCCCTTGCACTCCCGCCAAAATCGACAGCAAGCTAGCCCTGAGTTGAGGTCAGGTCGAGGAGTTAAGACATGCGATACGCAATGCTAGGTGATTCAGGTATCAAGGTCTCGAGGATGGCGTTAGGCTGCTGGCCTTTCGCCGGGGGCAAAGTTTGGGGGCAGCAAGAGGACAACGATTCGATCGCGGCGGTTCACGCGTCCCTCGATTCCGGGGTCAACTTCTTTGACACGGCAGAAGGGTATGACGATGATGCGAACTCTGAGGAGATCCTCGGCCGGGCATTGGTGGGGCGTCGCGGTGAAGCTGTTATTGCGACCAAGATAAGCGATGCACACCTGTATCCCTCTATGGTGGCTGATCGGTGCGAAGGGAGCCTTAAGCGGTTGCAAACGGATTACATCGACCTCTACCAGATCCACTGGCCTAACCACGATGTTCCGGTAGCTGACACGATGGCAGAACTGTTGAAGCTTCAAGACAGTGGTAAGGTGCGCGCTCTCGGCGTCTGTAACTTCGCAGTTCAAGATCTTACGGACATCTTGGAGTGTGGTTCGATTGTTACGAACCAGCTTCCATACAACCTGATCTGGCGTGCGCTGGAGTTCGCCATTAAGCCGACATGTGCTGTCAACAACGTAGGCATTATCTGCTACAGCCCTTTACAGCAGGGGCTGTTGACTGGTCGCTATGCGACGGCGGACGACGTTCCGGCCGGGTTGTCACGTACCCGTCATTTCAATAATGATCGAGTACAAGCGATTCACGGGGAGGACGGTTGCGAAGAAGAGACATTTGAGACGATTGCGGCGGTGTTAAAGATCGCCGAGGAAGTTAGCGAGCACCCGGCGAAGATCTCGTTGGCCTGGTTGCTTGCGCAAGAAGGTGTGACGAGTCTCTTGGTCGGAGCGCGCAACGCTGCCGAGGTGGCGTTAAACACTCCGAGCTTCGACTACGATCTGCCCGAAGGTGCGGAGGCCGAGCTTTCTGCTGCTACGGACGGCCTGAAGCGTACGCTGGGCGAAAACGCGGACTTCTGGCGGTCACCTGGCCGGATGCGCTGACTCTCTACGGGCTGACGTGCGTATATGAGGATGCATGCTGAAAATTCGAAGTAGATATTTACGGGCGTAAACTGCCACAATGTATTAGTAGGGACCGGGGATGTTGCGCGGCGATTCCCGATTGATTCTGTTCCCGCAAACTGACGCCTGAGGACATGACAGACAAATCGCGAGAGCAATCCAGCGACGAATTGTTCGAAGTATTTGGCGGCATGAACGAACCGTACGTCGCTGACTTACTGGAAAGTGGTCCGACCACAAACGACAAGCGCGGTTCGGTAGCAATCGATACCGATCTCGAGTACACGGGATTGCTGCTGGATCCGGATTTCTCGTATGTCTATGAACTGGAGACCAATGGAACACCGGAAAACTTAGTTGACGAAGATGTTGTACCAATCGCGGCGGATGAAGCAGATGTTTCTATCGACGATGAGGTCGAAGATGTTGACGATAACGTTCCAGGATCCGAAGGCGTCGAGGTTGGGACATCAAACGACGGCAGGGGATCTGAAATTTCCGACGGCGGTGTGTCGGTAGATCAGGTCGTCAGGGTGGAGCGATTGATAAACCACATTCGCGAGGACGGTCATCACGCAGCGGAAATCGACCCACTGGGTATGTTGCCGAGGGAGGATGACCACTTGCGTCCGGAACGCTTCGGAGTGTTGCCTGAAACCCTGGCGTCGTCGACGACGCTACTTGCAGAAGCGAATGATGAACTTCGATCTTGGCTCGCGAAACCGACCATTGGTGAGGCAATCGAGGAGTTGCGGTCATCGTATTGCGGCACGATAGGGTACGAGTTCGACCACATCCATAGCGTTGAGGAGCGTCTGTGGCTGCAAGATCAAGTTGAGAATCAGTCGGCGATGCAGTTCATGACGGACTCACAGAAGCGATATCAACTTGAACTGCTGACGAAGGTCGAAGGGTTCGAGAAATTTCTGCACGCGACTTTCCCTGGCAAACGGTGGTACGGGCTGGAAGGACTTGACGCGCTAGTTCCGCTAATCGACCAGATAATTCTCCAGTCGGCTTTCAACATCAAGCAGATCGTGATGGGGATGCCGCATCGGGGTAGGTTAAATGTGTTAGCGCACCTGTTAGAGCAACCTTACGAGTCGTTGCTTACAGGATTCCTAGAAGGAAGGTTTGCGCACTTAGCGGCTATGGAAGCCGCTGGATGGATGACCGATGTGAAGTATCACCTTGGGTCTCGCGCCGACGTGGACGTGAATCAGGACGGTACCACAGACATTCAACTGCGTTTGCTTCCGAACCCAAGTCACTTGGAGATGGTTGCACCGGTAGTTTTGGGCGCGGTCAGAGCTACGCAAGACGCGGCATCCGTTAATAGCGACCCGCATCTTGAATCGATGGCTTTGCTGATACACGGCGACGCAGCGTTTGCTGGACAGGGAATCGTAGCTGAATCGCTCAACCTAGCAAATCTAGACGGATATACGGTTGGCGGTGCGATCCATGTGATTGCCAATAATCAACTGGGTTTCACCACGGAGCCACATGAAGGATATTCGGGACAATACTGCTCGGACATCGCACGCGGTTACGAAATCCCCGTAGCGCATGTGAACGCTGAAGACTTGGAAGCGTGTGCGCTGGTCGCCAAAATGGCGGTTTCGTACCGGCTGAAGTTCCGGAAAAACTTCGTTATCGACCTCGTTGGATACCGTCGCCACGGTCACAACGAGAACGACGAGCCGCGGTTTACGCAGCCGGCAACTTATGAAAAGATCGAGTATCACCCAACATTGCGCGAGCAGTGGGCGCAACGTCTAATTGATGAGGAAGTGGTGTCGCAGGAGGAGTCGGATGCATACATTGAAGCGACTTCCGACGTGTTAAGTGCCGCTATGAAAGCGGTCGACCGATCGGGAGCTGGGACTTCGCGTGAGGCACCACCTGACTTGGGTTTAACACCGGAACCGATGCAAGGCGAGGAATACTTCGAGACACCGATTAACGAGGCAGGACTGATCAAACTCAATGAGCAGATCAGCAAGGTTCCCGATGGCTTCAATTTGCACCCAACTGTGGAGCGCGCTTTGGCCCGTCGCGCCCAAGTTTTAATGGCGACCAAACCAAGCATTGACTGGGCGCACGCAGAGGCGTTAGCGATCGGATCAGTCATGAAAGACGGCGTTGCGGTCCGTTTGACTGGTCAGGACTGCGCAAGGGGCACGTTCAGCCAACGACACGCCGTCGTCTGGGAGGAAGGCACTGGTCGTACCTATTGTCCTTTGCAGCAAGTTGAAGACGCTAAGTTTTCGGTCTTCAACAGTCCTTTATCGGAAGCAGGACCGGTCGGTTTCGAGCACGGTTACAGCGTGTTTTCGGAATCGAGTCTGGTTCTTTGGGAGGCGCAGTTTGGAGATTTCGTGAACAACGCACAGGCCATCATTGACGAAATGATTGTCTCGGCACGCGAGAAGTGGGGGCAACGATCCAACTTGGTTCTGCTGTTGCCACACGGCTATGAGGGACAGGGGCCGAACCACTCTCACGCGCACCTGGAACGTTTTCTCGACTTGGCTTCGAGCGGTAACATGCGTATCGCCAACCCGACTACGGCGGCGCAGTATTTCCATCTGTTGCGGACTCAGGCAGCGTTGTTGAGCGAGCCGGAACGGGCGCGACCATTGATTGTCATGACGCCTAAGAGCCTGTTGCGGCATCCTATGGCGGCAAGTTCGCTGAACGACTTAACCGAAGGCAAGTTCCGGCAGATTCGCAAGTTCACGCTGTCGAATTCTCCCCCTGATGCCGTAAAACGCGTCGTGCTTTGTAGTGGGAAGGTATTCGTCGATTTGGCGACGCACCCGAAGATCGGTGATGTCAAGGACATCGGGTTGATCGTTCTCGAGGAGCTGTATCCCTTCCCCGACGAATTGTTGGTCGAGGCGTTCCAGTCGTTTTCGAACTACGAAGATGTGGTGTGGTTGCAAGAGGAGCCTCGCAACCGAGGAGCTTGGGACTTCGTACGTACGCCGATAGGGTCGATCGTTAAGACCGGGGTTAGCTACATCGGTCGTCCCCGCAGTCCTAGCCCAGCGTCAGGATCGAATTGGCTGCACCGAAAACAACAGGACAGACTGATAAGGATCGCGTTGAAACTCGATCCCGATAGGTGAGCGACGTCATTGGCGAGAATACGGCAGTGAAGAGTCGACGAACGGGATAGGACAGACAGATACATGGAAGAGATAGTCGCACCAGATTTCGGAGAGTCGGTTTTCGAAGCATCAGTGGGCAGGTGGTTCAAGTCGGCAGGAGAATCTGTGCATGCGGGAGAGTCGATCGTCGAATTGCACACCGATAAAGCGGTGCAGGAGATAAACGCCGTTCGAAGCGGCGTTATCGGTACTATCTTGAAGCAAGTTGACGATATCGTCCGCCCCGGAGAAGCACTCTGCGAGTTTCAGTATGAAGACGCTGAAACGGAGTTGACTGACAAGGAGTCTGCGCCGACCCCAGAGGGGGAAGAGGAGGCCCAGGATTCAGTGATCGAAATCGAAGACGGGCCGGAAATCAGCGAAAGCGCGATTGATGAATCGAGAGACGATGAAGACGAGGGTTATGTTGTGATTGAGTTGAGCCCGTTTGTCGAGGTGCCATCTACTTCTGTCGGAGAATCGCCATCCAGTACGGTAGCTGGAGAGACCGAAGTCGAAACCGTCGCCGCGACGGAATCGGAGATCGGAGATGAAGTCGTGTCGGAGATTGCTGAGGGCGGACGGGAATCCGGATCTGAAACACCTCCTGTTGATTCAAGCGCAGGAGTTGGGTCTCAAATCGCTGAGTTGCGAGAGATCGAGGAAGGCAAGCCGGTTCAGCGCGAGCGTCTTTCTCGACGCAGACTGACGGCGGCGAGACGTATGGCGGAGGTCCAGGCCGAAGCAGTGATGACAACGACTTATAACGAAGTCGACATGTACGAGGTGATCCGGATCCGTCGGGATTTCGGAGAGCAGTTCTTGGAGACGAACGGAGTGAGGTTGGGGTTCATGTCGTTTTTCGTGAAAGCCGTGTTGAGCGGGTTGAAGGCTCATCCGATCTTGAACTCGGAGCTGCAGGACAACGAGCTCGTCTACAAGCAGTATTACGACATCGGTATCGCTGTTGCGAGCGATCACGGTCTAGTGGTTCCGGTGATTCACGACGCGGACGAGAAGTCGTTCGCGGAGATCGAGCGGGAGATAGGAGGTTTCGCTGAGAGAGCTCGCACAGGTTCGTTCAGTCTTGCCGATCTCGTGGGTGGGACGTTCACGATCACGAACGGCGGAGTCTTCGGTTCCATGATGTCTACGCCGATTTTGAACCCTCCGCAAGTCGGAATACTGGGGATGCACAACATCGTGGACCGAGCCGTGGTGGTTGACGATCAGATCACGATTCGTCCGATGATGTATCTAGCAGTGACCTATGATCATCGCGTCGTTGAAGGCGCCCACGCGGTGCAATTCTTGATGCGGATCAAGCAGTCGCTGGAATCGGCCGAACTTTTGATGCTGGCCAACTGACTTTGCCCAGCACCAGATTTAGAGACTGAAATTCGCCTCTGCTTTGTCGGCGATATAGTTGCCGATTACTAAGGAAGACGTGGCACCTGGCGATGGTGCATTGAGGACATGGACTGCGGTTGCGCTTTCGTCGATGCGGAAATCGTCTAGGAGTGTGCCGTCGCTGTGGACCGCTTGTGCCCTGACGCCAGATCCGCCGGGGGCGAGGTCAGATTTCTTCAAAGAAGGCATCAACTTCTGGAGACTCTTGAGGAAAACGCCTTTGCGCAACGAGCGGTTCATCTCCCAAAGGCCGACCTTCCAACTGTCCAACGACATCTTCCAGAAACCAGGGAACGTGATGGTACGTCCGAAGTCGGTAAATGAAAAGTCGCGTTTTCGGTAACCTTCCCGTTTCAGTGCCAAAACAGCGTTTGGTCCAGCCTCAACCCATCCTTTCATCGTTTGAGTCAGGTGGACACCGAGAAATGGGAACGCAGGGTCGGGAACCGGATAAATGAGGCCTTTGACCATGTGCTCGCTCGATTTCGCGAGAGTATAGTACTCGCCGCGGAAGGGTATGATGCGCAGCCCCGGATTCACGCCGCTCATCACGGCGATCAAGTCGGAGTGCAAACCGGCGCAGTTGACCAGATATTTGGAGTCAACCTCGCCCGAAGTGGTTTCGATCGTGTAGTTGGGTCCATCAAAACCGCGGGAGCCATTGCTGATGCTCTTTACTTCGGAGTTGAATATGATTTCACCGCCTAGAGACTGCACCTTCTCGCTGTAGACATCTGCCACTTTGCGGTAGTCGACGATTCCCGTTTTGGGCGCGTATAACGCTTTCGTACCCTCCACGAAGGGTTCGATGTCCGCCATCTCGGCGCGGTCGACGATCCTGAGGCCTTCGACAGCGTTGTTAGTGCCGCGTTCGAAGAGATCGTCTAGGCGCGCTTCTTCGGCGGGATTGGTGGCGACAATTAGCTTGCCGCAGGTCCAGACGGGGATCTCGTTATCGATGCAGAACTGCGTCATGCTGGCGCGGCCTTCGACGCAGAAACGGGCCTTGAAGGATCCGGGTTTGTAGTAGATGCCGGAGTGGATAACGCCGCTGTTGTGCCCCGATTGTTGAGATGCAGGGCCGCTTGCTTTTTCGACGACGGTTAGTTTCAATCCGGGCTTGCGTTGCAGGAGTTGCATCGCCGTTGAAAGCCCGATTAGGCCCGCTCCGACTACGGTTACATCTTGCCGAACGTTGCTCAATTTTCAAGCCTCGCTGTCAGAAATTCCACCTGTCGACAGCGACGTGCGAACCCGAAAATCGCCGTGCCGTGACAACATTTCAAGTTTAGCAGTGGCTAGGGGAACAGATATTGGCTGATGCGTTTATGCTGAATAGGTTATGGACAGCGACGCAGCCATCCAGATGCCGCGCAAGGTCAATCTTTTCGTCACTTGCCTTGTCGATCAGTTCGTGCCGAACGTGGGCATGAGCGTGGTGAACGTCTTGGAATCTCTCGGGATCGATGTCCATTTCCCTCCAGACCAAACGTGTTGTGGTCAACCAGCGTTCAACAGTGGTTTCAGAAACGATGCGAGGCCGGTGGCGGCGCGCTTCTTGGACATATTTGAGGCGACCGACGGGCCGATAATTTGTCCTTCAGGATCATGCGTTGCGATGGTTCGGAATTTTTACGAGGATCTGTTCCGAGGCTATCCGGATGAATTGGAACGAGCGAAAAGACTATCCGAGCGCATATACGAGTTCACTGAGTTCATCGTAGATGTCTTAGGTGTTGAGGATCTCGAAATACAGAAAGAGATGGGCGCGACCTACCACCGGTGTTGTCACCTGTTGCGCGAGTTGCATGTCGATGATCAACCAAAAGCGCTGCTCGAAAATGTTGGCGGGTTGGAATTGAGACCGATGGTTCGTGATGAGGTGTGCTGCGGATTCGGAGGTGCGTTCTCGGTGAAGATGTCGGATGTGTCGACGGCGATGTTGAACGAGAAGTTGGACAATGTGTTGGCGACCGGCGCATCGACGCTTATAGCTGGAGATACAGGTTGCATTATGCACATGCAGGGCGGACTTCGTCGACGCGGAGAGGATGTGCAAGTTCTCCACATCGCCGAACTACTGGACGCGAAATCATGAAGGTGGCTACGAAGGAATTCCGGAGCGCAGCGTCGCGGGCACTCGCTGACGTGCGGTTGCAGCAAGCGCACGAGGTTGTCTACAACGGATTTCACAACGCTCGACTCTTAGCTGCCGGAGACACCGAAGATTGGGAGGTGCAGAGGAGTCTAGGCAAGGCGATCAAGGACCATACAATCGCCAATCTCGACTACTACTTGGACATGCTCGCCACAAATGTCGAGAAAAACGGCGGCAGGATCCACTTCGCACGCGATGCGGCAGATGCGAACGCATACGTCCATGACTTGGCGGCCAGAAATGACGTGTCCACAGTCATCAAGAGCAAGTCGATGGTGTCGGAGGAGATGGGCCTCAATCACGTTCTCGAGGCCGATGGGATCGAGGTGGTTGAGACGGATCTGGGGGAATACATCGTCCAATTGGCGGGGGAGGCACCTTACCACATAATCGCTCCGGCGATACATAAAACTAGGGATCAAGTCGCCGAGCTTCTGGCCGAAGAGTCGAATTCCGAGCAACGGGAAACCGCTGAGCAGTTGACTCGTCAAGCTAGAGAGATGCTGAGGGAAGTCTTTCAACGCGCCGATATGTCGATAACAGGCGCTAACTTTGCGGTCGCTGAAACAGGATCGATCGTCTTAGTGACGAACGAGGGCAATGGGCGGATGGCGACTTCAATGCCGCGCATTCACGTCGCTGCGATGGGTATGGAGAAGCTGATCCCGTCGGCCGCGGACCTGAGCACGATGCTCCGAATATTGATCCGATCAGCTACCGGTCAACGAATATCGTGCTACGTGACGATGGTGAACGGGCCGCGAGCGCACGACGAGGAAGACGGTCCAGAAGAGTTCCATTTGGTGATTATGAACAACGGCCGTGATCGTCTGCTACGCGATGAATCGTTGCGTGAATCGTTGAACTGCATTCGTTGCGGCGCATGTATGAACTCGTGCCCGGTTTACCGGAAAGTAGGTGGACATTCATATGGCTGGGTCTACCCCGGACCGATTGGATCAATCGTATCGCCGGTTTTGACAGGTCTGAAAGACGGGGTGAAACTGCCGGCGGCATCTTCTCTGTGCGGGGCGTGCCACGAAGCGTGTCCGGTAAAGATCAACATCCCCCGCATGTTGCTCGAGTTAAGATCACAGACCGCGCAGGGGGAGCCTGATCCCGCACAAAAGGCTTCAGGATTCGGGGAGCGCATGACGTGGAAAGCTTGGCGTCAGGGGATGATGAGCCGTCGGCGATTCGAAGCGGGAGCGAATGTAGGAAAGTTGATTACATCGCCTATGAAGCGGGATGGTTGGTTGAGCAAAGTGCCACCCCCAATCTCCGGATGGACTGACAGCCGCGAATTCCCAGCGCCAGCGGACAAGACTTTCGGGAAGATGTTCGCAGACCGCAAGAGGGCGCGTAACGACATACGAAGCTGAATGAGACCTGCATACTCCCGCCGGGATCGATTATGGATCGCCAAGAATTTCTGTCCAATGTGAGTGCCGCTTTAGGAAGAGCCGCGCCTCCGTTGGATGTCGGTCGGTCTCCTGTGCGATACCCGGACCTAAACGAAGCTCGGATCGCCGCTGAGAAGGCGCGCGGCGATGCTGCTGAGAGATCTGAAGAACTGCTTGAGGAAGCGACTGAGGCGTTGACGACATCAGGGTGGAATGTGCATCGTGCGGAGACGATGGAAGATGTGGGAGACCTCATCGCGGGCATCTGCAGCGACATCGGCGCGACGACGGCGATGCGTTCAGGTCACGAGGTTTTAGATGAGGCGTTGATTGATCCGGCGTTGGAACGATCAGGTGTTGAGTTGCAAGAAATGACGCTGGAAGATGGGATATCTGATTCCGAGCGTGATGAGATGCGATCAGTGCATAAGAAGGAAGTGTTCCGGACGAACGTCGGAATCACAGGCGGCGACTACGTTATCGCTGAGACAGGAACACTCGTGATCCATCCTAAGAAGGAAGTTTCGCGATTGGTCTCGCTTGCGCCTCCAGTTCATATCGCGGTGATGAAGCGAGGACAGGTACTCCCGTCGTTAGATGAGCTTTTCCTCTTGGAACACGTTGATCTCAATACCGGTGATCGTCACGCGGCGATGAATCTGATATCAGGTCCGTCTCGTACCGGTGATATCGAAGCGACGATCGTGCATGGTATCCATGGCCCGATCGAGACGCATATCGTTTTGGTCGGTTAAAGTCTCTCGCTTGAGAGCCGCTGGCTAAGAATTGACGTTTACCTTCAACGCCCGGCAGACCTGCTCGGTGGCGTTGGATACCAGTTGCGCGGTGTCGGACATAGCGTCTTCAAGCGTCATGCAGTGGTCCAAGATGCTGAAAGCGGCATCGATGCCGTGCTCGTGAACTTGCTCGAAGCCTTCGCCCAAGCTTCCTGATATGGCGACGGTCGGAATACCGCGCGCGCGGGCGCGCTGCGCAACGGCTACAGGCGCTTTGTTAAAGATCGTCGAGCGGTCTGTCTGTCCTTCACCTACGATCACTAAGCAAGCCCCTTCGAGGCGAGATTCGAAATCGAGAGCCTCGATCACGATGTCCGCTCCGGGGCGAAGTTGTGCGTTTGTGAAACCCATGAGTCCCGCTCCGAGCCCACCTGCAGCGCCCGCGCCAGGTGTGTTCATGACGCCGCGTCCAAGATCCCGTCTCAGGAGGGTGCCAAAGCGATGTAGAGCATTGTCAAGGAAGGAGACGGTTTCGGCGTCAGCGCCTTTCTGTGGACCGAAGATCGCAGATGCGCCGGTTTCCCCGCACAAGGGGTTATTCACGTCGCAGGCAACATCGATAGAGGTATTCGCCAGTCTCGGATCGAGAGCCGATGTGTCGATGCTGCTCAATTCAGCTAACGAGCCACCGCCGCGAGCGAGTTCTTGGCCTTGCGCATCCAGTAGTTTCGCACCCAGCGCTTGGGCCATGCCCGCGCCGCCGTCGTTTGTGGCGCTGCCGCCGATGCCGATGATCAGATGACGGTAACCAGCATCGAGTGCCAAAGACATTAACTGTCCGACGCCGTACGTGGTCGTGATGAGCGGATTACGCTCTTCTGGTGCCAGAAGTGCTAGTCCGGAGGATCGGGCCATCTCAATGACGGCGGTTTGGCCGTCTCCCAACGCTCCCCAGACTGCTTCGATAGGGCGACCCAAGGGGTCGTCTACAGTTGCGGTCATGATTTTGCCGCCAGACGCGTCGACGAGTGACTGCAATGTGCCGTCTCCACCGTCCGCGACCGGGACTAGATGCGTATCGGCATCGGGCCAGACGCGCAGAACACCTTGCTGCATCGCTTGAGCGATCTCGATGCCACTGAGGCTCTCTTTGAACTCTTGGGGGGCGATTACGATCTTCATCTCACAAACCTGTCCGGTTAGTGCGTCTCAGATTTTGGCGGTGCGCGGAGGAGTGCGTCGCGCCTCTTTGTGGATAGTTTCGATGACTTCGTCGACTGCCGCTTCCAATTTTCCCTCGTGGTTTACCACTTGGTAATCGAAGGCAGCGGACTGGTCGATTTCGTTTGCGGCTGATGTCAACCGTGCGTCGATGTCGGTGTCGCTGTTGACGCCGCGTCGCTCCAACCTGCGGCGAAGCACGTCCATGTCGGGCGGATGGACGAAGATCATAAGGGCTTCAGGGGCGAGTTCCTTGATCCGTAACGCGCCTTGGACATCGACCCGGATGATGACGTGTTTGCGATGCGAGAGGGCATCGCGCACCTGCTGTTTGGGAACGCCATAGTAGTTGCCGTAGACGCGAGCCCACTCGAGTAGTTCGTCTTCCTCGATGGTGCGCTGGAATTCGGCGACGCTCAGGAAGTGGTGGTTCACGCCTTCCTGTTCGTTCGGCCTTGGGTCGCGCGTGGTTGCGGTGACGGTGAAGTGGCAGTTGAGGCCGCGGTTGGCCATGCCTTCGATGAGAACGTCTTTGCCGACGCCCGAAGGCCCTGATATGACGACAACGAGCGGATTGAATTCGTCGGATTCTGGTAGTGCGTCGCCGTCAGTCAACGATGCCGCCCAGCGACTCTAGCTCGTCCCAGAATTGAGGGTATGAGATACTGGCGCAGCTAGCATCCACTACAGTGATCGGGCCGTCGGATACCATCGCAGCAATTCCAAGGGCCATGGCGATGCGGTGATCGTCTTGGCTTTGGTATGTGCCGCCCGCGATGCGACCTGTACCCGCGATCGACATGCCGTCTTCGCTCGCTTCGGCTTCGACGCCGGCAGCTACGAGCCAGTCGACGGTGGCGCTGATCCGGTCCGTTTCCTTGACTCGCAACTCAGCGGCATCTCGGATCACCGTTTCATCCTCAGCCATCGCCGCAGCGACCGCGATTATGGGGACTTCGTCCATGAGTAGCGGCATGATGCTGCCAGCCAACTCGGTGCCGCGTAGATTGCTGGAGGTCGCCACGATGTCTGCCACTGGTTCTCCGGCGACGTCGCGTTCATCGACAAGTTCGATGTTTGCTCCCATGTCCTGCAGGGCGGTAATCACGCCGGCGCGGGTTGGGTTGATGCCTACCCCTTTAACCACAACTTCGGCATTTGGATGGATGAGCCCCGCAATGATCCAGAATGCCGCACTGGAGATATCGCCTGGGACATCGACGTCGACGCAGTTTATGTCCGATTGCGCAACGCTGACGTTGAGGTCGTCGACAGTGATTTCGGCACCCATCGCGGTTAGCATCCGCTCGGTGTGATCTCGCGAAGCTGCGGGCTGAGTAATGCTCGTCTTCCCTTCGGCTCGCAGGCCAGCCAGCAGGATCGCAGATTTTAGTTGCGCGCTCGCGACTGGCAAGTCGTATTCGATTCCTGACAATCTGCCGCCGTCGAATTCAAGCGGCGCGAGCGTGTTGTTTTCGCGCCCGCGAATGACGGCACCCATCATGGAGAGCGGCTTGATGATGCGGCCCATCGGGCGCGATTGGAGCGAACTATCTCCGGTCATCGTCGCTTTGAAATCTCGGCCTGCGAGGATCCCGGACATGAGGCGCATCGTCGTTCCACTGTTGCCAGCGTCCAAAACGTCGTCGGCCTCGCGCAGCCCATCGGTTCCTGCGCCTTGTATCGCCAAGGTGTCACCTGAATCGTTGGAAGTGGAGTAGCGTTCGATTTTGACGCCGAGCGCGCGCATGATGCCCATCGTAGAGGTGCAGTCGTCGCCTGGCGAGAAGTTTTTAACTGTGGCTCGCCCGTCGGCGATGGAGTTGAGCATCACTGCTCGGTGGGAAACCGATTTATCACCTGGCGCTACGATTTCCCCGGCCAATCTACGGGGTCCGCTAACCGTTAAGTCCATATTTGAACTACTCTTTGCACAGCTAAAAGTACTGGTGATTTCATAGCTTTCGGCGGTCGTATTTCGTCGGGTCGTCTTTGTCGCGAGAGCCGCGGAAGGCGCGCATTATGAAGCCCCCCATCAACATCGACGCGGTGGCCTCACCACTGCTCGGCAATTTCTCTGGCGGCGGCTGACTCGTCGGAGGCGACGGTTGGATGCCGAGGTCGAGGCGTAATCGGCTCTCCCATGCGTTCACAAGCATGTCAGCTAACGGGCCGTCAGGATCCCCCACCTCTTCTTCTCTCTCCAATATCCGCTTCATGTTCGCGAGCTTCAAGTTGATCTGGTCGATCCAATAGATGAGCATGTCGCGGTTGGTCGATGCCATCCCGTTGACCCATGCAGGATCGTTTGCCATCGGTTGGCTCATCGACACGAAGTCTTTACCGACGAACTTGCTGATCTCGTGCCAAGAAGGCGAATCTGACGCAGCATTCAACGCAGCAGCGGCAACAAAGGCTGGGACACCTTCAACCGCGGCCGAGAAGCTATCGTGTTCATCGGGGTCCATGAACAAAGGACGCGCGCCAAGATCGTTGCAAATCTCTTGGACATCCCTTATTGCCGACGGCCTGCTCCGTGGATGCGGGATGATCGCGTAAGGAGCTTGTGTGAACAAGTAAGGGGAAGGTTCATCCCGGCCGGTGGCATCAGCTTTGACCAACGGGTGACCGCCAACGAAGGAGGCATTAGTTGGTAACAGCTCTTCGGCCCAATGAAGAATTGAGCGCTTAGTGCTGCACGTATCGGTTACCGTTACGTCGTCGCGGAGGTACGGCGCGATGTTTTCCAACGTCTCATATGCGCGAGTTACGGGAAGGGAGATGACGACTACGTCGGCATCTCGCACAGCGGTATCGAGGTTCCATTCAGCGTCGTCGACCGCGCCGATCTTCTCGGCTTGGGCGTGGATGTCTTGGTCAGGGTCGTACCCGACTACGCGGTATTTTTTGGCGTGCTCGGTTCGAAGGCCGAGGCCGATGGACGCGCCGATCTGGCCGACTCCTAGTAAAGTTACCTGTTTCATGTTGGTCTCTCAGCCTATCGTAAGAGTGGCTGCACCCAGTTGTGCAGCTTCATTCGTGGATAAATCCTTAATTCCGCAACGCGTCATCGTCGTTGGGATTTCGCGTTCGCAGAAACTCGTCGAGTTCATCGATCAACGCGGCTGGCTCCGGGTCGTCAGCGACTTCCAACTCAGAGTCGTACCGCTCTTCAAGCGTCCGGACGTATTCGACAGCCTTTGGAGTGTTTTGAAGTGCGTAATCTACCCGCGTCGTGAAATCCTCCGCCTCTCGTTCGAGATCCGAAGTCCCAACAGACAAGTTGGCGAAGCGATTGATCTCTTCGATTATGGCGAGAGTGATGGCCGGGTTCTGGGCGCCTTGCAGATAGCGTGGCGCGTGTCCCCAGATCGATGCCGACATGATGCCTCGCCGGGCGAACGCATCCATCGTCGCTGAGGTCATGCCCGAAGGACCTTCGTAATTGGGCCGAGAGTAGTTCACATGCTGGTACCTCGGTCCCAAGTTTTCGTAGATCGTCGTGCTCATGACGACCGCTGAACGCGTGTGCGGGACCTCGTCTAACAGCGCGCCTACAGTGACCAGCATGTCGACATTCATCGCGTTAGCGACATCTGCGACGAGAGTTGTGTAGGTTCGCCACTTGAGGTGCGGTTCGGTGCCGATCAGGAACACGATATCCGGGAAGTTTTCGGAGTCGGATTTCAGGTAGAAGAACTCGTTCTTGGGCCAGATCAATCTTCGGCCGCCTTCGGAGGCGTTCTCGACGAATGGTCGCTCCTCGGTGAAGATGTAGAAGTCCTCGGCATCGATCTCAGCGAACTTAGTAGTGTTGAGTTCCTGCGTCAGATGATGGAGGGCGCGAGTAGCGGATTCTCCGGCATCCGACCATCCAGACCACGCCGCGATCATGAGCGCGTTGCTTAAGTCTGGCTGCTCTGCAATCAGCAACTGGTCGCTCAAATCATGTGCTCCGTCAGATTGGATCAGGAATCGGGTGTCAAAGTTGGTGCAAGTCTAGCATCTGTCGCGATTGCGAAATCTTCGGTCGCTGAACAGGGTGCCATTTGCACTATTGACAAGGATTGAGTGGAGCCAACGGTGGGGATCGAACCCACGACCTGCAGTTTACGAAACTGCTGCTCTACCACTGAGCTACGTTGGCAACAAGGCGCACGCAGGAGAGCGGAGGTACGCATATTCAATCTTAATTCAACGGTCGCTCAAACCCCGACGCGCTCCGAGTCGGGTATAGTTCGTCTCTCAGACTCGACCTCGTCGAACCACGTTTCGAGATCGTTCAACATCTTGGCGGCGCGCTGGGGATGTTCATCCCAAAGATCGTGTTCTTCTAGTGGATCCTGAGCGATGTTGTAGAGCAAGGGGCGCGGTGGATCATCAATGATGCGTGTCGGTTCGGGCCAGTCGAAGATGGTCGGTACACGTTCGGGTTCATACTTGTAGGCGATGTCCATCAGAACGTACTCGTCGGTCAATCGTTGGTCTTCAGGTGTCGCGGGTTGTAGCGGAAGGGCAGGGCGGACCAGTTTCCAATCGCCGTCTCGCACCGCGGCATTGCTGACGCCGATCGGCGAGTAGGCGCTGAACTGCCAGAAACGCCGCGGCGCACTCGGCGGCACTTCCCCGCGCAACTGCGGTAGCACAGAAGCACCGTCCAAAGGACGCATCCCGTCGATCGGGCCAACTTCGGCCATTTCCATGAACGTCGGCAACCAGTCGACAAAGTGCGCCATCTGGTGATTCTCGACACTGCTGTCGAGTCCCGACGGCCACCGCAGGATCATGGGCACGCGAATACCGCCTTCGAGGACTGATCCTTTCGCACCGTTCAAGCCACAATTGAAGCGCGTGGTGTCGCCGGTGCCTCCCGGTGGGACGTGGTCCCAACGCACGCCGAAAGCTGGGCCATTGTCACACGTGAACATAAACACGGTATCTTCAAAGATGCCGTTTCGGTGAAGAGATTCGGAGATCCTTTCCACGCCTCGGTCCATTACTTCAATCATGGCGTAGACAATGGCGACATCGACGTTGAAGCCGGCTTCGATGTACGGGGTGACGAACTCTTGAGGCGCATGTAGTGGCGTGTGCGGCGCGTTGTACATGACGCTGAGGAAGAAAGGCTCAGAGGCGTGCCGGTCGATGAACTGGACCGCTTCATCGGTCAGCAGATCCGTCATATAAGTGCCGTCAGACGGCTCCATCGTCCCATTGCGGTCGAGATTGTAGTACCAGTAGTCTGCCCAACCACCGCGGAATCCTGCGAACTCATCGAAGCCGCGAGCATTCGGATGGTACCGAGGGTCAAGCGCGCCGTTGTGCCACTTGCCGATGAGACCGGTGGCGTAACCGTTAGCTTTGAAAATGTCGCCGAGCGTTGTTTCACGTAAGGCGATGCGATCGTAGCCCAAAGCTTCTTGCGGAGTGACGGCACCAGTGCGGATCGGGTACCTGCCGGTAAGCATGGCGGCGCGCGACGGGGAGCAAACCGGGCTGCCGGTGTAGTTCTGAGATAGACAGACGCTCTCGCCAACGAGCGAGTCTAGGAATGGAGTGCGAACGCGTCCTTCGCTGAATATCCCGAAATCGCCGTAGCCCATGTCGTCGGCCATAATCAGGACGAAGTTCGGTTTTTGCATGTCGGGCTCCGATGTTTCCTACGAGTGTGGGGTCAGGTTCCGGTGGGGCCGAATCGTTCGGTTCGGACGTTTTCGGGAGCTATGCCAAGTTCAACCGCGAACTGGGCAGAATTCTCGACGAAATCGCTTGGTCCGCAGATGTAACACAGAATATCGCCCTCTGCATTAGGATCGAGGCCCTCGAGAGTCTCGATGGCGTCGCGCATCAGATCGATATCGACGCGTCGACGTCTTCCAGACCATCCCGGCGGCTGGTGTCGAGTCAGCGTATGCAACACGGCGAGATTATCGTCGGTAGCATCCATGCTGTCCAATTCGCCTTTGTAGATGATATGGTGCTCGGTCCGAGACGAGTAGAGGAGGGCTGTAGGCACGCTTTCTGCAAGACCAGATGCGACTCGGTGCCGGAGGATGGACATCAGTGGCACGACTCCGGAGCCACCGCCTACTAGAAGCAGCTTGGTGTTACGTTTGGCGCGCCAAGTGAAGGGGCCGCCGATTGGGCCGCGTATCTCGATCTTGTCCTCTGGTTCGAGGACGTAGTGGAAGTAGGGCGAAACTTCGCCGTCTTCAAGTAACTCTATAGTTACGTCGATGCACGAGGTGCGTTCAGGCGCGGAGGCGATGGAGTAAGAGCGCTGCGCTTGATACCCGTCAGGGGCGGTTAGTCGAACATCGATATGCTGACCGGCGACGAAGCGAAAACCGTCGTCTTCGGGTTCGAGCGTGAATGACTTGACATCGCCGGTCTCCCGCTTGATGGCCTTGACCGTCGCCAACTGCCAACCCCTGTTCGCCAGAGTCATCGTCTAGTTGTCTGGATCGGCACCGCCACCTCGGTTTCGGTAGTCGGGTGCGGCCATCAATTTCTCAGTCACGACGCTGGAGTCGTTGAGGCGGGAACGAATCGATTCCCACTGGTGTTTGCCGCGCACCCTACCCCAATCACTGTTGTCAGCCCATTCCCACAAGATGTATTGGCTAGTAATGACTGTACGTAATAGACGATCATGGCGATAACCGATAAGTTGATGCAGTTTCTCTAGCGCCCAGTCGGTCATGTTTTGTTGGCCGAATTCGTCGAGGATTAATATCTCAGCATTTCTAACTGATTCGAACAATGTGTAGAAGTCGGATTCATTGGAAGCTGAGTACGTCATCCTCAAGCCGTCAAGTAAGTCTGACACCGACCAGAAAGTGACAGAAGAACCCAGATCATCAAGCGCGTTTGCGGTGGCAACAGCTAGATGTGTCTTCCCAACACCTGTGGGCCCATGAATATACAACCAAGGTGTCGGGAGTTCCGAATTTGCAAATTGCTTTGCAGATTCAAATGCCAAACTGACAGCTGCTCGGTCATGAAAAGTCGCTGATTGTGCTCCATCGGGATTGAATGTTTCGAACGTCATCCGTTCAAGCATCGCTTTCGGGATATTGATGCGTCTTTCGCCTACTGTTGTGCCGTCGCCCGTAAGTTTGGCAACGAGGGATAGTCCCGGGTCGTCCAACTTCAGGGCGATGCGTTCTGGCATCTCGGCGATCGGTTTGGCCAAGACGATGACTGTGGATTGTCGCCCATTGAAGCGATGAGTCAGGAGTTGATCGATCCTAGAGTCGATCCAGCTCGCAGCTTGCTGAGCGCCGAAGTCATCGATCACCAGCACCGGAGCGTTCAACAATGACGCGAATGTGCCGCCCTCTGAGTCCTCGGCATTATCGAAACGCTCGTTCCGCAGCAGATCGGGAATGTCGAGCGCGGAGATGTACTTGGCAGGCGCGCCGCGATCTATGATTTCGTTGACGATTGCGGCGGCGAGGTGGGTTTTCCCCGATCCAGTTGATCCTTCTAAAACCAACCACCCGCTCGGTTCGGCGGCGAACTGTTTCGCGGACTCCGTCGCTGCCCGAAACATGGCTTCGTCGACGCGACCCTTGCGTCCTTCGGGGAGCAAGGCGTCAAAAGTCATGCGTTCGAGATGTCCGAGTTGCGAATAGGTCTTCAACCTCGAATGAGCACCAGACTGTGCGGCTTGGCAGCGACACGGAACTGATGCCCAACTTCCGATGGGCACGTCGCCCGATGCCAATATCCACCCTGAATCGTTGCATCGGTTGCATTCCGGTGCGATTTCGGAGCGCGTCGAACCTGCGCTTCCGTTAGTCTGCTCGATTCCGTTTCCGTTGCGCGTCCAAGTATCTGCGGAGTTCAGCCTGCGAAATGCGCTCTCGTTGGGATCCTGCTCCGGCTGCTCTGTCTGTTCGCTCATGGGGAATTCCATCTCTTGTCCAACGCCTCAAGATGCCGGCGACGAAAGACCAACTTCGGCTCTCGTTCTCAACGGCGATTCTAACGGCGCGGGTTATGTCCTCATCGGTGAAATCTTCCAAAGCCGCCAAGATGCTCTGCCGTATCATCGGCGAAAGTATGCCTATGTTCTCTTCATACGCCCTAAACGCGTCGGCATGCCTAGTGCTGGCAGCTGGGATTTCCCAATTATTGTTATCTTTGTTCAAAATATCTGTCGTTGAAGGAACCTCAATCGAAGCACGCCGTGCCGACGCGGTGTTGAGCATTAAACAAGTGTTGTCATTTATTGAAACTTCGACAAAAACGCCACGCTCGATCACTGATTTCAGGATTCGGTCGAAATCGGATTGGACGGCAATGGCCACGGAGAGAACGCGGTCGCGTCGCAAGTCGTCACGGGTGATGTAGCGCGGGTAGCCGCGTTGGTGCTCGAGGAGCCAGATGGCTCGGAGTATCATCTTGACTTCATCGGCATCGTCTATGGTAGACAATACGCGGCCGAGCACTGCATTCGGAACCCGCGTGGTCGCGAAGTCGTCTGGCAGGGGGAAGCCTTTGATGGACTGAGGTGGCATGGTGCGCCCCTCAATCCATGCCCGGTTCGGTGTCCGAAGAGAAAAGGCCCCATTCGTCGCGCACGGACATCTCGATGTTCGCGGTTGGGCCGTGACGGTGCTTCGCGATGATGATGTCCGTCAAGCCGCGGGGATATACCTGCGTCGGGTTGCGACGATTCCACTCTTCTTCCGACATGTTCTTGTCGTCGCGGTGGATGAACATGACAACGTCGGCGTCTTGCTCGATTGAGCCTGATTCGCGTAGGTCGGCGAGCCGGGGTTCATGTGTTTTGCGTTGTTCCACGGCGCGGCTGAGCTGAGACACGGCGAGCACTGGTATGTTCAAATCGCGTGCGATGGCTTTGAGGTACCTCGATATCTCACTAACTTCCTGTACGCGGTTGGCTTCGCGCCCAGATGATGATCCGCTGATCAGTTGCATGTAATCGACGATCAGGAAATCTAGTCCAGTCTGCAACTTCAAGCGGCGCGCCTTGGCGTTCATACCGCTCGCGGTCTGGAGCGCGCCGTCATCGACATAGATGCGCATGTCGCTCAGAAAGCCGTATGCGTCGCTCAGCCGGTCGCGTTCGAAATCGTTGAGCGTGTCGTTTCGAATGTTTTGGATGTTCAGACGCGTGTGCGCGGCGGCCATTCTGTGGGCGACTTGGTCGATGCCCATCTCGAGGCTGAATATACCGACTGTTTTGCCATTCTTTGCGGCGTTCAGTCCGATGTTGAGTGCCAAAGTGGATTTACCGAAGCCGGGCCTGGCCGCCAGCACGATCATGTCGGAGCGATGAAACCCGCCGAGCACGCGATCGAGCGATTCGAAACCGGTTGCGATGGGCTGGTTCGATTCGTCGCCATCAGCAATTGGAGGATCGAAGAACTCGGCGATGGATCGAGCCTGTCTGATCGGTACAAAATCGGCAGCTTCGTAACTCTGCCCGATCTTGAAGATGATCTCTTCGGCCTCTTTGATCGCCTTATCGACGTCGCGAGTGTTTCCGTAATCTGACCCGATATCAACTATGTTTTCGCCGGCTCGTCCGATTTGACGGATGATGAACGCGTTATAGACGAGTTTCGCGTAGTCGACTATGTGCACCGCGTGGGGGGTCTGCGCGACCGCCGCGCTCAGATAGGCGTCACCGCCGATATCTTCGAGGAGATCCCTCGCGATCAGCTGATTCCGGACCGTCTCTTGGTCGATTTTGGACGACTCCATGAAGAGGTCATGGCATGCCCGGTAGATCTCTGCGTTCTGCTCACCGTAGAAGTGTTCTGGCCTTAGAAACGGCTCGATGCGCAGTACCGAATCGCCGTCAATGAGGAGCGACCCAATGACCGCAATTTCGGCGTCGAGGTTGGATGGCGGGGTGGCGTCTGACGGAAAGGTTGTCGGTTCTTGCATTCGGCGTTGGTGGGAGCGTGGAATCAGGTTTGAATTAACTCGAATCCTATCCCGAAGAACGACGTGTTGTGCGCCGTTTAAGCGGGCGAATCCGCGACTTTTGGCAATGCGGTGTGAAGGCCGATTGCTTCAGCTAACTGTGAACCAAGATACAGCCTCTAGGCTATCTGCATCGGTATCGCCGTCAGTTCTGCCCGGTCCCCATAGGATGACTGTGCCTTCGGTCTTCATTTCGTTGAGGCGATCGCGAACGGCTTGGCGCAAGGTGCCTTCGCCTTTGCCATGAATGATCCTGAACTGCGCGATGTTGCGAGCCAAAATGCGCCCGGCGATGAGACCTAGAGAGTCGACCGCTTGAGGCTCTTCCCAACCGTGCATGTCGATCTCACCGCTGGCCAAGATTTCGTCCGTGATGGCGTAGGGATCGGTTTCGGAAACGTCATCTTCGCTCTCAACGACATCTTCGGAAACAACATTCAGGGTAATGGTCGCGTCGACCTCGTCCATGAAGCGAACGGGAAGGCGATAAGAGCCGACCATGCGGATCTGTTCCTGCATGCGGACTCTTTTGCGCTCGATCAGTCTGCCGGTCAACTCGGAGAGACGCTCCGCGATCATAGTGTTGGTTACGGAGCCGTACAGACGTCCGGTTGGGCCGGTCCTTACGGTAAGGTCGACTGGGTTTTCTGCGAGTTCGGCCGCGATGTCGCGCCATTCATTGAGTTCGCGCAGGCGACGCTCTTCGGCTTCGGCCCTAAGCTTCTCGGCGCGCCGCAGTTGATGTTCAGTCGCCAGAACAGCGATGCCGCGCGGGATCAGGTAGTTGCGGGCGAAGCCGTTCTTCACGTCGCGAATGTCGCCGGCACGCGCGGTCGGTAGTTGATCTTCAAGGAACAGAACTCTCATGAGGGCGGTATCTCAGCTGTGCGTAGCGCTATTCGCGGATTGGAGCGACAGCACGTTTATCAGTGGACTTCCTCAGATTCTACAACTCGGTTTGAACCGCAAGAATGGTGGGAAACATGCGAAGATGATTTGCACGCGGTAATATGACCGCATAACCCATTCTCAGATGAAACCGAACAGACGCATTGGGAGTTAGCGACTTGGATTTCGAACAGATCGATAAAACTGCGGTTGCCGATCCTGTAAAGCAACCGAACTTGACGGACTACGTTGCAACACGGGCCGACTTCGACTGGTGGAGGGACGCGTTCGAGCAGATGGACTGGTTGCCGGGTGGTGGGTTAAACAATGCCTACGAAGCCGTCGACAGGCACGTGGCGCATGGTCACGGCGACAAGCTCGCGATGATCTGGATCGGCAAGAACGGAGAAGAGGAGCGATACACGTACGCCGAGTTCAAACGCGAGTCGGACCGCTTCGGCGCGGTGATGAACAATCTGGGTATCGAGTTGGGCGACCGAGTCTTCATCTTCATGGACCGGTTGCCCGAGCTCTACATCGCCGCGATGGGCATCCTGAAGGCCGGCGGCGTCATCGCGCCGCTGTTTTCAGCTTTCGGCCCTGACCCGGTGCGCGACCGCATGCTCGACGCAGGTGCCAAATACCTCGTTACTAGCCCCGATCTGCGCGAGAAGATCTCAAGCATCCTACCCGATATCGAGACCCTCAAAAACGTGATCTCAGTCAACAAAGACGGCCGCTCTGACGATCCTTTGCACGAAGGCGACCTCGACTATTACGAGCTGATGTCGAGTGCCGACCCTGACTCCTTCACGATGGCCGAAACTACCCAGTACGACTTCGCCATCATGCATTACACCTCCGGCTCGACGGGCAAACCTAAGGGTGTCCTCCACCGACACCAAGCCGTGATCCAGCAATGGATCACCGGCCACTGGGCGCTCGACTTCAAGTTCGACGATATCTACTTTTGCACAGCAGACCCAGGTTGGGTAACCGGCACGTCCTACGGCATGATGGCTCCGTGGACCAACGGCGTGACGCAAATCATCTACGAAGGCGGTTTCAGCGCATCAGGTTGGTACAAAGTCATCCAGGACTACAACGTCACGGTCTGGTACACAGCTCCTACAGCCATTCGGCTACTTATGCGCGCAGGCGGCGATGTCGTGGAACAGTATGACATGTCATCCTTGCGGTTCATCGGTTCAGTGGGCGAGCCCCTCAACCCGGAAGCGGTCGTCTGGGGCAATCGTTACTTCAATATGCCGATCCACGACAACTGGTGGCAAACCGAGACTGGCGCGATCATGTGCGCCAATTTCGCCTCCATGGCGGTTCGACCCGGCTCGATGGGTCGACCGTTTCCCGGCATCACAATGGGCGTCCTCGACGACCAGTTCAATGAGATGGGCCCCGGCTCCGCAGGCAGCCTCGCTGTCCGCCCCGGCTGGCCGTCCATGATGTACACGTATTGGCAACAGGACGAGATGTACAACTCCCGGTTCAAGAAAGGTTGGTACATCACTGGCGACCAAGCCAGCATTGACGAGGATGGTTACTTCTGGTTCCAAGGCAGAGCAGACGATGTGATCAACACCGCCGGTCACCTTGTTGGTCCGTTCGAGGTTGAATCAGCGCTGATTGAGCACCCCGCGGTTGCAGAAGCGGGAGTCATCGGCAAACCCGATCCGATCGCGATGGAAATTGTCAAAGCGTTCGTGACCCTGAATCCGGACTACGAAGCCGGGCCTCAACTCCGACGTGAATTGATGCGGTTTGCGCGCGATCATCTCTCGGCAGGTGTCGCGCCGCGCGAGATCGACTTCATCGACATCATGCCCAAAACCCGGTCCGGCAAGATAATGCGCCGTTTGCTCAAGGCACGCGAACTTGGTTTGCCTGAAGGCGACACGTCAACGCTCGAAGACGATTAGTTATCGAGGGATCCGTGCGTCAAACCTGATAGGAAAGGTGGGAAAATGCCTCAAGCAACAGTATTCCAGACCATCAACGAGCCACTGACCGTTGAAGACATCTACATCGACGATCCCGGCCCGTACGAGGTGCTCGTCAAAACGATGGCTACTGGCGTGTGCCACTCCGACCTCCACTTCGTTGAAGGTCTTTACACGATGGAGACTCCAGCCGTCATGGGACATGAAGGCGCTGGCATTGTCGAAAAGGTCGGAGATTTGGTTCGCGACGTGGCTCCCGGCGATCATGTCATCCTCTGTCTTTCCGTCTACTGCGGACGGTGCAGGCACTGCATCACTGGCCACCCGGCGCGCTGCCAGACCAAGCCGATGCGCGGAGAAAACGAATCGCCTAGGCTCTCGTGGAACGGCCAGCCCCTGGTTCAGATGGCGAACCTCGCCACATACGCCGAGAAGATGCTGATCCACGAAAACAGTGTCGTCAAGATTCGCGAAGACATGCCTTTTGAAGGCGCCGCGCTCATCGGTTGCGGCGTTACTACCGGCGTCGGAGCCGCATTGAACACGGCCAAGGTTGAACCCGGTTCTACAGTTGCGGTATTCGGGGCGGGCGGTGTTGGGTTGGGCGTCATACAAGGAGCTCGGATCGCTGGCGCGCTCCGCATAATCGCGGTCGATATATCCGAGAACAAGCTCAAGACTGCTATGGACTTGGGTGCAACCGACATCGTAGACGCGTCAGACAGCGATCCGGTTGATGCGATCATCAACATCACTGACGACGGCGCGGATTACACTTTTGAAGCCATCGGCTTGAAAGAGACCGCGGAAGCTTGTTGGGATGCGCTTGGAACAGGCGGAACCGCGACATTGATCGGTATGATCCCCGAAGGGACAAAGATCGAGATTCCGACTACCGGGATGCGGGAGCGCAAGATTCAAGGTTGCAGCATGGGCTCTAACCGCTTCAAAGTCGATATGCCGAGATACGTTGAGTTTTATAAGCAGGGCAGGCTGCTTTTAGACGAAATGGTTACACGCCGGTTGGAACTCGAAGACATCAACGAAGCGTTCCGCGCGATGAAGGCCGGAGAAGTGGCCCGCTCGGTCATTATGTTTTGATTGGGCGCAATTACACAGATCATCGCAGGGTTGCAACACTGCTTAAACGCGTAATCGCCGATCCTATCAGCGTCTGATCCTGTTGCGCCTCCGAGGGTAGACTAACGCAGTGATTTAGCCTTGTTAGTGGGTCAAACGCAGAACGTTTACAGCGTCCTGTTCGTATCTGTTGGATAAAGACCCCAAACGCTGGACTATGTTGGCGCGTCAACAAAGAGGTGTGTTCTTGACACGCATATTTGCCATAACCCTGATTACCGCGGTAGCTGTCGTGCTTGTCTCTGCTACGCTGACACTCAACTCTCAACCGACGCAAGCACAAACGCTCGATTTTCAGCTAACGGTTCGAAATATCACCAATAGACAGCCAATCTCACCGCCGATCGTTGTGGTTCCACGAGAGCAACGCTGTACTGCTTCCGTCAACCGCCGAAAGGCTGGAAGGTTTGGAAGAGTTCGCAGAATCAGGTTCTCAACCTACGTTGATGGAGTCGCTAAGCCAACGGACAAGAGTCAACCGCGTGTTGAGTTTCGGCGGTGTCTTGCAACCGCAGTCTCAGCAGACACTGCTGAGGGTCGAAGCGGAGCCATGGCGACCACATCAGTGTTATCGGCATGCTCCAGTGCACTAACGACGCAATCGTTGTTGGCACTGCAATCGTCACGGACGGTGGCACACCTGCCTTCGGTTCGGGCGTAGTCTGGGACGCGGGTACAGAGAACAACGACGAATCGCGGGCTAGTGTACCGTGCCTAGACGGAGAAGGTGTATCCAATCTGGACACCGCGGATGGCGAAGGTACCATCGAGCGGCACCCCGGATTGGTGGGAACCGGGGACCTGGGGCAGGTATTTGCATGGGACCGCACCGTGATGGAGATTGTGGTCGACCGGCGCGGAGCACAACCTCGAAGAGCCTTCGAGGTCGGGGCGACTTTGAAGAACCAGACGAGAGGTCAACCGATCACCCCACCCGTCGTCGTGGTTCATGACAAGAACGTGGATGTGCTCTCTTACACACGCCCGAGAGAGTTGCCGGGCATAGACAGACTCTCCGAAGGAGGGGA
>CBDBDX010000010.1:0-34627 GCA_965204135.1 Dehalococcoidia bacterium
GAGTTCAAACCCTTCTTCGTCGAAGACGCCGTCCGCTCTGAGAACCCCGCCTCCTACCGAAACGTCCGACGCCAAACCAGCGTGCCCCTCGCCGCCGGCGAGCACTGGTGGTCCAAGTGGCCCTTCCGCGAAGTCATCGAGGACGAGAGCGTCGACTATTTGCGCATAGACCTCTGCATCGTCGGTGGTATCACCGAAACCCTCAAGATCACACACTGGGCCGAAACCCACTACATCGACATCGTCCCCCACAACCCGCTCGGACCCGTCTCCGCCGCCGCCTGCGTTTCCGTCTGCATGGCTGTCACCAATGTCGGTGTCCAAGAGATGCCGCGCCAACCTGGCACCTTCGCAACCGACCTCTTCCCGCAGCAAATCGAGTGGGCAGACGGCTACGCCTGGTGTCCCGACACCCCCGGCACGGGCGTCGACTTCGACATCGAAGTAGCCGAACAACGCCTCTCAGACCCCCGCGGCTGGTCCCCCCACCTCCGCCGGCCGGATGGCGCCTTCACCAACAACTAGGAGCAACACCTACCCAATACTCATCCCCCCATCGACAATCACATGCGCCCCAGTCATATACGACGCGTCGTCCGACGCCAGAAACGCCACGACCGCCGCGATCTCCCGAGGCTCTCCCATCCGCTTCATGAGGGCGTCCTGTCCGAAGTCGATGTAGGACTGCTCGCGGTCTAGTCCTAGCGAGTCGATGTGCATATCCGTCGCCCGCGTCTTGATTGATCCGGGACATACGGCGTTCACGCGAATGTTGTCAGGCGCTAAGTCCATCGCCAGACACCGCGTCAACTGGGCAACCGCTCCCTTCGACGAGTTGTACGGAACGAACTCTGGCTGCGCGATGAACGAGCTTACCGATGCGATGTTCACTACCGCTCCACCTCCAGCGCCCCTGAAAGTCGGCAACACCTCACGCACACAGTTGGCATACCCGATGACGTTCACCCCAAACACCCGCGCCCAATCTGCATCCGTAAGATCCTCGACCTTCCCAAACACGAACGCAGCGGCGTTGTTGACGAGAATATCTATCGTCCCGAACTGATCAACTGCATTCGCCACCATCGCCCTAACAGAATCCAAGTTCGACGTATCTGTCTCGACGAACACCGCGGCCCCCCCGTTGCCATTGATGTCGGCAGCGGTACCCTGACCGTTGTCAGATTCCAACTCCGCAATCACCACGTTCGCACCCTCGTCCCCGAAACGATGACATATCGCCTCGCCGATGCCAGTCCCGCCGCCAGTTACGATCACTGTCTTGCCTTCGAATCGCCTCATCGTACTTCGCCTTTCTAAGCTAGTTCAGACGCCGCCATGTCTACCGGCGGCGAAACTTAAGGGTTGCTCGCTGCGTATTAACATTATGCGCAGTTTGTGCGGCATGGGAACAGTTGAGAGCATGGGAGTGCATCGATGGGAATTATCACCAGAGGCTTCTTCGGTCGACGACGGCAGGAAGAGGGGGATGAGACCGCGGGACGCGTCCCGCCAGGGCAGTATGTCGATCGAGGGTTTCCGGTCCTCTCCGCCGGACCGACGCCGCGAGTAGACACCGCGACTTGGACCTTCCGCATCGACTACAACGGCAAGGATATCGGCGTCTGGAACTGGGACCAGATGATGGCCCTCCCCCAGACCGACATCCACACCGACATCCACTGCGTAACCAAGTGGAGCAAGCTCGACACCGACTGGCGCGGCGTGACAATCGACGACTTCCTTGCCGACGCCGGCTTGGATGAACCGCCTGCCGACTTCCTGATGGCCTACAGCGACGGCGGCTACACCACCAACCTGCCCACCGCCGACGTCATCGACGGCAAAGGCATGCTCGCCCACACATACGACGGCGCGCCCCTCGAACCCTCACACGGCGGACCGATCCGAATGATCGTCCCCCACCTCTACTTCTGGAAATCCGCCAAATGGGTGCGCGGCATCCGCTTCATGGACTCCGACGCCCCCGGCTTCTGGGAAGCCTACGGCTATCACATGTACGGCGACCCCTGGCGCGAACAGCGGTATCACTACGACTAAGTTGCTTGCGGCGGCTCTCCTGTGGGGGCAACCCCGCCCGTCCGCCTCGGGCATCCCCCTGCGTCTCGCTTCGCTCGCCGCGTCCCCCTTGCGCTTTGCGAAGGGGGTACGTAGACGCGTTTAATTCTCCCTTTCGGGGAGGTTTTGTTCGACGGGGGGTTGTCGAAGGATCGCCGCGTCTTCGGGATCGCGTGCGAAAGGTTCTTGTATGTTCGTCAATAGTCCAGCACCGCCGACGTCGCCAGACCGTCGGCCCTCCGGGGGGCGCCCCCGTCATCGCTCGATTGTTCCTCTTGCTAGTGCTGTAGCCTCTTCCGTCCAGCGAAGCGGAAAGACGTGTGCCGGATAGATGGACCGTTCGCCCGGACCTTGAACGGGCATCCCCTTGCGAGAGGTCAGATGCGAGAACCTGCTCCTCTCGCGTGCCTCCCCTCCGGGTTCCCACCTGCGCGGTACTAACTTTGGTTCGGCGGTTGCGCGGGGGCGACCACTAGGGTTGCACCCACGGCTTGGGAATTCCGTCTGGCTTGCTATGGTTTCGTCGGAGCCAGCAGTTACCTCTCCGAATCCGAGCCCTTCAGCTACAACGGTCTATCGTAACCGGGTGGTGGCAGCGTTGCGCCCATCTTCCATGGGAAGACGTCTTTCAGTGGCTTGTGGCGGAACACCGCCGGAGGGTCGTGTGTTGGCGACCCTGTGCTATGCCGCCCGCTGCCGTACTTCATTATTCAGTTGTCAATAAGCTACGTCTAAAAAGGTTTGCGCACAACCCCTCTCGACGCGGCGATTCTTCGTGTCTGAGCGTCCGTTTGACGCCCTTGGTTGTTAATATACTACAGATGTTGCACGTATGTCAAGCGCGTTGTCTGAACCCGGATTGGAAGGATTTTAAGGATGGAAGGAATGTATGGGGTTTTCAGAGAGAAGACGGAAGTTCCGTCGAGCAATCCTTTGCACGGACGGTGGAAGTCGCTCGAAATTCCGCCTGAACTGGGGCGTTGTGCGGTGCACTTAAAGCTCTGTGAGCGTACCGTTCGCCTTGGCTTCCAACACTTCAGAAACTAGAAAATCGAGTTTACCCGCATCCGAGTCAGTTTCGATCTGCTCGTCCCACTCCTCCCAGCGACGTTCTGCTTCCAGCCCCGACAACCACTTCTTCAACTCGGCAAACTCAGGCTCGCGCAGAGACAATATGGCTTCCTGAATTTCACTGATCGTCGTCATCGATGGTTCCTTCTGTCAGGATAACACTTGTAGGACAACCTCTAACGCGTCGTGCCACACCCCTACTTCTGGAAATCCCCAAGTGGGTCCGCGGCATTCGTTGTAGAGACGCTAAGGGTTGCTTCCGTTGTTTGCGGGAGGTTGACAACCACATAAGACCAATGCACGAACTACTTAAAGCCCATGAGGACGAGACGGACAACCACACCTAATGTTGTTGGTGACACGTCACTTGTACGGTCTTGCTTCGTAGTCCAACAGAGCATTCACGACATACTCACCGGGCGACCCGGTGGAATAAACACCGTCCACTCGCCACGCATACGTGTCGAAATATGGGGCATCGATTGTTTCCAAGATGGCGATTAGGGTGTCGTGCGGCACCTGATACATCGCATCTCGTAACGGGAAACACAGAACGACCCCGCGACCGATCCACTCCTTCTTGACCATCAGTCTGTCCGTGTATTTGACCATCATCGATACCCTACCATGCCTACGATGACGCTTAGAATGACCCCCAAATTCAACAGGAACGGTCTTGCCATGCAGTCAATGCGGGTTGCGGTATCCTAGCAAGGCGTGAACGCCCACCGTCGACAAAGGGTTGATTTCGGATGAACAGACGATACGATTCGCCACCTGGAACATGCGGCATCGCGTTCGCGGACGGTTCGGTATGCGTGCGTCCAGTTCCGCCTAGCTTGAACTATTGCCGTCCGTGTTCACGTCGGATAATGTGGCGGAACATCAGGACGTGCGGATGCTTGGCGGCGATTGCACTCGTAGCAGCGGTCGTCGTGGGAACTTGCGCGGGATGGTTCTAGCGAGTTGACATAGCTGACTGCACGACGTTTAACCACCCGAAACCGGAAATATGCGATTTCTTCAAAGATCTTACTTCAAAACGTCAACGCGACCTTAACGACTCCGTCCCCGCGCGACTCTGACAACTCGAATGCCTCTGTGACCTGTTCGATGGGCATTAGGTGGGTGACGATGGGTGCCATGTCGATTTCGCCTTCTACGATCCATGAGAGGGCGCGTCGGAAGGTTTTAAGGCCTGGTTCTTCTTGAGCGCCTAGGATGGAGTAGGCGTTGGCGCGCTTTTTGAACATCTCGGTGTAGTCGAATGGTTGAGGATCGTTGCTGTCGGGGAGGCCGAAGAGGACGCACATACCTTCGTCGGCGACTATGTGGAAGGCGTTGCTGAGCGTGGGGGTTGAGCCGACGGCTTCGATCACGATGTCGGCGCCTTTGCCGTCGGTCAGGTCGTAGACTGCGTCCTTGGCGGCATCGCCGATCACGTCCACGGTTTCGTCGGCACCGTATCGTTTTGAGAGCCCGCGACGACTGTCGACAGGCTCGATGGCGATGATTCTTGACGCGCCGCGGCGTCTCAAGACGAAGTCCCAGAACAGTCCAGCGCTGCCCTGTCCGAGCACCGCGCAGGTCTTACCCTCCAGCGATTCGGGCAACCGCTGCGTCGCGAAGATAACTGTCCCAAGCTGCTGCGTCATCAAGACGTGTTCGACGGGGGCACCCGCGGGCATCTTCAGCATGTGTGCGGCGTCAACGGCTTGGTACTCGGCAAAGCACTTTGCGTACCAGATGTGCGGAACCGTCAGAACCAAATCGCCTGATTCGAGGATGTCGATTCCCTCGCCGTCCGGGTATCGTTTCGGTGGTTCTTCGACGATGCCGACGCCTTCGTGACCGGGATGTCCGGGCGGTGCCGGGTACTCCGGCATCTGCCAGCCCTTGCCGACCATGTGCAGATCGGAGCCGCACAACGACGCCATCTCGGTCTTTACGATGGCGTCGGTCTCCAACGGTTCAGGATCGGGTGCATCGGCGACAAACCGAATGTCGTCAACACCGAACGATTGGGCTGCTCTCATTAGTTGGTTGTTCCTTTTTGGGCCGCTGTAAAAGGGGACGCGGCTAGACGGAGGGGGCGTACACACACCCGTTCTTCCGACTCTAAACCCCCTTTAATTCCCCCTTGGACATCAAGGGGGAGGGTATTGATCCCCCTTGGATATCGAGGGGGCGGGTATTGTCTAGTTATATTCCGCCAATTCGTCGCCGTGGGCTTCCCACATCTCGTCGAACATCTCGCGGATCTGGTCGAGGGAGAGGATCGCGCCGGTCAAAGGATCGAGAGCGACGGCGTGGAACGCGGCTTCTCTGGATCGCTCCAGCACGGCGATAACGCCCATCTCTTGCACGGCAACATTGGCTCGCGATAGCGAAGCGCACTGCGGCGGAAGCTCGCCAACCAGCATCGGGTGTAATCCGAGTTCGTCGATGAGTATCGGCACTTCGACACACGAACCGAAAGGCAAGTTGTCAATCAGACCATCGTTCGGGACGTTCCCGTTGATGACGATCTTGTCTCCCGTCTCCATCGCCTCCATAATCCGGCAGGCATACTCATCCGAGCGGCTCGGCGAGATCGGGTCATCCGAGTACGCGTCATGCTCCAACTGCGTCATATGGTCGTCGACTCGCTTAACACGACGTTGCAAATCCTGCCGTATCTCGTTCAGCCGAAACTCGTCCATCACTACACCGTCTGTTCGGAAATACGGAACATACTCCGACATATGCCGCGTCGACTCCGTGACGAAATACCCGAAATGCTTCATCACCTCGAAACGCACGGTATCAAGAGCGAAGATCTCAGGATTGTTCATCGCCTCCCGCAATGCCGGATACGCATCCTCACCGTTACATTCAAACCGCATGAACCAAGCGAGATGGTTGATCCCCGCAACCCATGCCGACACCTCACCCCGGGGCGCCCCGATGTAGTCCGCCAAATCCTGAGTAGTCCGTTGCACGCTGTGGCAAAGCCCGATCGTTGGCACATCCGCTTCCGACGTAATTCCCCAGCATGCCATCGCCATCGGATTCGTGTAGTTCAGCAACGTCGCATTTGGCGCAACATCGTCGATGTCATGCGCCATGTCGATCAACACCGGCACAGTTCTGAGTGCCTTGAACACACCGCCCGGGCCGACCGTATCGCCGACCGCCTGATCGATCCCATACTTGCGAGGAATATCAATGTCCCGCTCGAATGTGTCGCCAACGCGAATCGTAGTCAGCACATAATCTGCGTCGGCGAGTGATTTGCGGCGATCAGTCGTGGTCTCGATCCGGGCTGCAGAACCAACCTCGGCGAACAGCTTCTTGGCGAAGTCACCGATAACTTGCAACCGTTCCTCATCGATATCCATCAACGAGATGTGCGAATCGCGCAGGGAGGGCGTGCAGGCGACATCCTGCAAGAGGCGACGTGCGAAGACGACGCTCCCGGCTCCGATCAGGGATATTTTGGGCGGCATACGGCGTGAATTTTCCTCCCAGAGGCAACCGCGTACAAAGTTTCGACGCAATGTTAACGCAAGGCGGATGCTGAAAGAATGGTCACCATCCCCTGCGTACAGAACCACGAGAGCTGCGCGTACGTCCCTTTCGCAAAGCGAAGGAGATGCGTAATCGACAGCAGCGGAGCCCCTCCATCCCTATTACTCGGGGAGGCATATTGGGCGCGGTTGTTATTGCGCTATGCAGGCGGCTTCCACGAGAATCGCATGGACGTCTTCGGGCAATTCGATTCGAGCGGCTTCTAGTGCTTGGAATACCGGGATGAGTGCGAACATCTTTGTCTGATCGAGTGGTTCGTTGGCAGGTTCAGCCTCAGCGATCTCTTTGACGCCTTCAAAAAGGCCGAGTTGTGCATTGTGCCAATCGACGAGGATATCGGGCGGCATCAAGGTGATGAACAAGTCGATGATGAGACTGATGCCTTCCGCCGTCTCGCCATAGGTTGCGCTTTCGGGTGGTGCAGCCGATTGCTGTCCGAGACCCGCGCATCCAGTCGCGTAGACCTCAACTTCGGCCAGCACGTCGGGCGGTGTCGAAGCGGTAGGTTCAGGCTCCTCTACAGGAAGCGTGTCCTCCTCAGTCAGTTGCTCAGCATCGACGAGGTTACCGGTGCATCCTGCGGCGACGATTCTGTCCATCAACTCTTGAGAGATCTGAATGCTCATCATCGCCTCGAAGTTTGCGAACATGACTTCGATCAGGATCTCGGGGTTAAACGGCTGGTCTGCCGGCTGCTGGCCCAGCGCATCCCGCATCGCCGTCCATACGTCAAGTTGGACGTTGTGCCATTCAGCAATTTCTGGTGGTGGGTTCATCCCGCTGAAGAGCATATGGAAGTTGCCAATGATCTCGGAGAGTTGGCCATTGGTTATGCCGAGTGGCACCCCAGTCGAGGCGAAGGGGCCTATAGTTGACGCGCAGGTCTCGATGTATTCGTCGACCGTCATACCTGCTTCAGCAGGTGACGGCATCGGAGTCGCAGTAACCGTGGGATCGACAACTGGTGTCGGTGTAGGCGGTTCAGGCGTTGGTGGAGGTACCGGGGTGTTCGTCGGTTCGGGTACTGGAGTGTCCGTCGGTTCGGGTATTGGAGTATCGGTGGGTTCAGGAGCCGGAGTGTCAGTAGGCACTAGTACCGGCGTGTTCGTCGGTTCGGGGAGCGGTGTGTTCGTCGGTATCGGGACTGGCGTATCGGTGGCAGTAGGAACTGGTGCTGGCGTGTCCGTAGGTTCGGGGAGCGGTGTATTGGTTGATGTGGGCGGTTGCGCTGGAATAGAGGTCGCCGTCGGTTCGTCGCCACCTTGGCACGCGTACGCCACCAGTGCTGAAACGGCTACTAGCAGCCACACAAACATCAACGATTTCCGAATGGACACAGCTGCAAACTCCGAACCTAATCAAGTTCAATCGCATTGATGCGATGGCATTGGGCGGACATTGGGCGCCGCCGCACCTTTTCGCGCTAGTGTACGTTCCGACGCGAAGTCGTATCAATCAGATTCGACGCGCTTGACGGGCGAACCGACAGGCGCAGGAAATACCGTACGACTTCGCTTATCTCAGTGGAAAACCACCATCTTCAGCTCGGTCATCTCGTCGATGGCGTAAGGTGGGCCTTCTTTGCCGAAACCGCTGTCCTTCAATCCGCCGTACGGCATCATGTCGGCGCGGAACTGGGTACCGGAGTTAATGTTCAGGTTCCCAGCCTCGGCCTCTAATGCAAACCGCATCGCGTGATCGACGTTCTGCGTGAAGATCGCCGCTGCCAGACCAAAGTTCGTGTCGTTCGCCAGATTGATCGCCTCGTCAATGTCCGCAGCAGGAGTCACCGCGACCGTAGGACCGAAAACCTCGTCTCGCGACACCTTCATATCCGGATCGACGTCCGCCAAAATCGTCGGCGTCATGATCGCACCGTCCCGCGTACCCCCAGACACTACGCGTGCGCCGCCATCAACCGCTTCATGTACCCAACTCTCAACCCTGGCCGCATCCGCTTCGCGCACCAGCGGCCCCATGTTCGTCTCGTCCTGCATCGGGTCGCCGTAAGAAAGTGCCTCGACCTTCGGGACTAGAGCATCGATGTAGTCGGTGTAAGCCTCTTCCTGCACGATGACCCGCTGCGTGGAAATGCAGACCTGACCAGCGTTTGCATAGCCGCTCTGCGCTGTCGCCGCCGCAACCTTGTCCATATCGGCATCCGGCATCACGATCAACGGCGAGTTCGAACCTAGCTCCATCGTCACCTTCTTCAATCCCGCCATCCGAGTGATCCGCTCGCCGATTTCACGCGATCCAGTAAATGTAACCTTCCTAACGTTGGGCTGCGATACCAACGCGTCGCCGATAGTCCCACCCGATCCGGTGATGCACTGCACCCCCATATCGGGAATACCCGCCTCCAGCAAAATCTCTGTCAACTTCAGCGCTGATAGCGGAGTGTCCGATGCCGGTTTGATAATCACCGCGTTGCCAGCGGCAAGACCCGGACCGACCTTGTGCGCCACTAAGTTCAGCGGGAAGTTGAATGGCGCGATCGCGGCCACGATCCCAACGGGCACTCTGACCGTGAAGCCAAACTTGCCCGCGTTCCCTGGTGAAGCGTCGAGCGGTATCGTCTCCCCGCGCAAACGCTTCGCCTCTTCCGCCGACCACGTCATCGTCTGCACCGTCCGATCAACCTCCAATCGGCCTTCCGATATCACCTTCCCCTCCTCCCGGGTGATCGTCTGACCAAGATCCTCTTTACGCGCTTTGATGATCTCGACGGCGCGCATCAGGATCTCGTACCGGTCGATGCCGGTGAGCCTCGCCATTTGGGCACGGCCCTCCTCCGCGGCCTTCGCCGCCAACACTACATCCTCAACCGAAGCACTCGGCACAGTGTCAAATGCTTCCCCCGAAAAGGGATCAATCACATCCATCCGGTGATCTCGATCAATCCACTCACCAGCTACGTACATCTTCATTTTTCGTCCCCTATCGGACTCGATTCGTTTTTTCGTCGTTGCGCGTAGGTTAACACGCCTCAATGCGGTCTCGCGGCAAGACGCGCGAGGGCAAAACCCCATCATTCACATCACTCCAGATCACGGCCATCACAGTTCAAAACAACCGTTGAACCGATGCGATAAACTTCGCACAGCGCAAACGCGCTACCGAAAATCAAGCCTTCCAACTAGGAGTCGATTCGAATGTCAAGCTCCTTCGAAATCTACTCAGACGAGTTCCAAAAGATTCTCGGATCATCGCCAGAACTCAGCCTGCTCTCCAGCGACCTCGTATTCGCCGAAGGCGTATGTTGGTTGCCATCCCGAAACTACGTCATCGTTAGCGACTTCCCGAACAACCGCATCTTGAAGTGGGACGAATCCTCCGGGATAGGCATCTTTCGCCAGCCCTCCGACTGCGCAAACGGCAACACTGTCGATCTCGAAGATCGCGTACTCTCGTGCCTGACACGCGGCCGGACCGTCGTGCGTCTCGAACACGATGGCTCCCTAGTCCCCATCGCCGAAAGCTACGTGGGCGGCAAACTCACTTCGCCCAACGACGTCGTCGTCAAATCCGATGGCTCGATATGGTTCACCGACCCGGACTACGGCTTTCTCCACCCCGAGTTCGGGCACGGCGACAAGCCCGAGCAAGACCGCAACCGCGTCTACCGCGTCGATCCCGACACGCTCGCAATCACCGCCGTCTCGGAAGACTTCGACAAACCCAACGGCATCGCCTTCTCACCCGACGAGTCTGTCCTCTACATCGGCGACACCGGCCGCACTCACGGCGAGTTCCGACACCACCGCGTCATGCGCTTCGACGTATCCCCGGGAGGCGAGTTCATCGTCAACCCTACGGTTTTCGCCGACATCGAGCCCGGCGTCCCCGACGGCTTCCGATGCGACACCGACGGAAACCTTTACGTATCCGCTGGGGATGGCATCCAAGTCTTCAACCCCAATGGGGATATGATCGGCAAGATACTTACCCCGGAAGTCGCGGCAAACTGCTCGTTCGGCATGTCCGACCGGCAACGCCTCTTCATAGGCGCCACCTCCTCGCTGTGGTCCATCGACCTCAACGCGCAGGGGGCATAGGGTTCCTCCCCTCGCGGGGTAAATGTCCGAAGGACAAAGGGGGCACGAAGCCATATCCCCTCTCCCGCTTAGCGGGTGAGGGCGCAACAACGATGAGTAAGATCAAAGCCATCATCTTCGATTTCGACGGCCTCATACTCGACACCGAAACGTACGAATTCGAGGCGTGGCGCTCCATCTACCAAGCCCACGGCGTCCAACTGAACCTCTCCGACTGGCTGCCCCACGTCGGCGCCGCATACGAGCAATTCAACGTATACGCCCATCTCTCTGAACGGTCCGGCATACCAGTTGAACGCGCAGAGATGCGACCACGCCTCCTAGCATTCATGCAAAAGATGCTCGAAGGCGTGCCTCCACTACCCGGCGTCGAAGAATACTTGTCCACCGCAAAACGACTCGACATGCGCATCGGTCTCGCTTCGAATTCCAACCGAGATTGGATATTCCCCAAACTAGATCACATCGGACTGACCGAATGCTTCGACACCATCGTGTGCCGTGACGACGTGGGCGCCCCCAAACCCGATCCCGCGTCATACCTGACCGCGCTTGAAAACCTCGGCGTTACAGCTGGAGAAGCGTTCGCGTTAGAAGACTCGCCCACCGGAGTCCAAGCCGCGAAAAACGCTGGACTCTACTGCGTCGCAGTGCCCCGCCCAATGACCAAAAACCTCTACTACGATCACGCCGATATGCGCCTAGATTCCCTCGCCGATATGCCTCTGGAACAACTGCTAGCCGCGATGCCATCAACGTAATCGCCGTGGATTAAGGTAATGGAGATCGATTTAGAAGCCCGAATCCCAACGACCAAACGCTCATGTCAACCGCACCCAACAAAACCTGGCCAAATCGAAACCAGTTCCGTCCCGACGCCGATCTGCGTTCCGGCGCAGTAATCATTAATCCCAGCTTCCGCGACCTCATCGGCGGAGACGACGTTGAGATCCACAAGCACTACACCGGCACCGAGTGGGCAGAGGGTCCGGCCTATGTACCTGCTCGCAACGGGTCCAGCGGTTTCGTCGTATTCTCCGACGTCCCTAACAACCGGATGCTGAAATACGATCCATCTAGCGGCGAGACCACTACCTTCCGAGACCCCAGCCATTACAGCAACGGCAACTCCGTCGACAACGAAGGCAGATTAGTAACCTGCGAACACGCACGGCACGCCATCAGCAGGCTTGAACACGATGGCGAACACCACGTATTAGTCGACAGCTTCGAAGGCAAGAAGCTCAACTCCCCTAACGACCTAGTCGTGAAATCCGACGGCTCCATCTGGTTCACCGACCCGCCATACGGCATCCTGAGCGGTCGCGAAGGCAACGCACGCGAATCCGAACTCGACGGCAACGACGTCTACCGCCTCGAACCCGACACCGGCAACATCTCGATCGTCGTCACCGAACTCGACCGCCCCAACGGCCTAGCATTCTCACCCGATGAGTCGATCCTCTACGTCGCCGACAGCGGCGAACCGCGGAACGTCGCAGCCTTCGACGTCAGTTCAGACGGCAAATCTCTCAGCAACTTCCGCATCTTCGCCGTCGTACGTCCCGGCATCGCCGACGGTTTCCGCTGCGACGTGCAAGGAAACATCTGGACGAGCGCCCACGACGGCATCCATTGCATCACACCCGAGGGCGAGCTAATCGGCAAAATCCTCATTCCCGAACAACGAACCGCCAACTGCACCTTCGGCGACCAAGACCGTAAAACCTTATACATCTGCGGCGACGTGTCTCTGTATTCGGTACGGCTCAATGTTGCGGGGGCGTAAAAGAGCTGGGAAAGGGAGGATGAATTACGCAACTATCCAGAGATACTTCGTACCGATAGTTTTGGCAATACCCGTTGCTGCTTTGGCGACGGGCGACTTCATCATTGCCGTGAACGTCCAATGGGGATGGAAATCGGAAGCGGACGCTGCGCCAGTTTCTATACCGATTTTTGTCTTGCTATGGATCAGCCTGTCGTTCATCGCAATTGCTGCCGGAGACATGAAAAGAGGTGCTTTGCGCTTGGCGCTTCCCTTTATCGTGTTTTCGCTATGCCTGCCGCTTGCAATAACGATTCAAGCCGTAGCCAATGATGTCAGAGATCCCATAATTCCCCCAATATTGATCCTGATCGCGACGACAATCTTCATCACGGCACCGATGGTGGTTTGTGGCATCCTCGCCCGTCAAGGGATAGCGAGAGAAATCGAGCGGGACGAGCACCGACTTCCCGCACCTAACGACTGGGACAAGAAACGAAAAGTAGCCGGCCTATTGCTGTTACTCGGGCTTTTTGGCATTCACGGCCTCCACAGGATTTACGTCGGCAAAACCGTCATGGGCCTCTTGATGTTGTTGACATTCGGCGGACTATTCATTTGGTCGCTGTTCGATTTAGCTGCCATGCTCAGAGGCCGTTTCACCGACTGTTACGGTACGCAACTCACCACTACAAAAGGCGATGTCGTCGTCATGATCGGCGTCTTCGCTGTTCCGCTGGTTCTCGCGGGCAGCTGCTTTTTGTTGTGAAGCAATACAGGGGTAGACTGCCGACACGCTCAAACCAGCGTTCGAGATGACTTCAATCCAGAACAGCGTTCGCTTAGCATCGAATGTGTACTCCTTTTGCGTTGACGCGAAAATCTCGCCATTGGATGTCCTCAAGCCCTAATAGAATCACGTAGGTTGCCGATTTCGCAATTCGGCGCGCCATAAACGCCAAGACACCCACACCGTCCCGCCTTGTCAAACGTCCAATCTGTCTCCGAAACCGCCGTCAACAGCGATGTGGCGTGGCGGTCAATCAACGCCATTCGCTTCCTCTCCATCGACGCCGTCGAGAAGGCGAACAGCGGTCACCCTGGCGCTCCGATGGGGCTCGCTCCAACCGCCTACGCCCTCTGGCACCATGTACTCCGACACGCCCCCGGCACTCCCGCTTGGGCCAACCGAGACCGCGTCGTTCTATCAGCCGGCCACGCGTCGATGCTCCTATACTCGATGCTCCACCTCACCGGATACGACCTTCCCCTCGACGAAATCAAAGACTTCCGCCAGTGGGAGAGCAAGACACCCGGACACCCCGAATTCGGCCTCACCGAAGGCGTCGAAGCAACCACCGGCCCCCTCGGCCAAGGACTAGCCAACGCAGTCGGCTTCGCCCTCGCCGAAAAAATCCTCGCCGACACCTACAATCGCCCCGGACACGAAATCGTCAACCACCGAACCTTCGCCATCTGCTCCGACGGCGACATGATGGAAGGCGTCGCTGCCGAAGCCGCATCCCTCGCCGGAACCCTCCAACTCGGAAAACTCGTCGTCATATACGACGACAACCAGATCTCCATCGAAGGCGACACCGACAAAGCCTTCCGCGAGGACGTCTCCAAACGCTACGAAGCGTACGGCTTCCATATCGTCGATCCCGTCGACGGCAACGACCTCACCAGCATCGTCAACGCCCTCAACGCCGCCGATGACGAGCCCGATAAACCCACGCTAGTAACCGTCCGCTCCGTTATCGGATACGGCAGCCCCAACTTGGCAGGCACCGGCGCAGTCCACGGAAAGGCCATGGGCGGCGATGAAGTCGCACTGACACGGACCCAACTCAGATGGGACTATGATCCTTTCGACGTCCCGTCCGACGTCTACGACCACATGCAGTCAGCCGTCGAACGCGGCCAAGCGCTTTCCGACGAGTGGCATTTCCGCTATGACGCCTACAAAGAGGAATACCCGGAACTCGCCGAGCAGTTCATCCAAGACATCCTCGCCATCGTGCCGGAAGGATGGGACGATTCCCTGAACCGACTCGTCGGTTCGCACGACTCCCCGATCGCCACCCGCGCCGTCTCCGGCGAAGCCTTGCACGCCATAACACCCAGCCTCCCCCGACTCATCGGAGGTTCAGCAGACTTAGCCGAATCCAACAACACCGAAGTCGACGGACGCGGCTCCTTCTCACCTGAACTGCCCGGCGGTCGAAACCTCCACTTCGGCGTCCGAGAGCACGGCATGGGGGCAATCTCGAACGGCATGGCCCTACACGGAGGAGTCATCCCATACGCCGCAACCTTCCTAATCTTTTCCGACTACATGCGACCAGCGATCCGCGTCGGCGCGCTCTCACACGCCCCGTGCATCTGGATCTTCACCCATGACTCCATCGGACTAGGTGAAGATGGTCCCACGCACCAGCCCATCTCGCAACTGATGGGCCTACGCATGATCCCCAATCTCACCGTCATCCGCCCAGCAGACGCCGACGAGACCTTCGAGGCATGGCGCATCGCCATCGAAAATCGTCACGGCCCCACCGCCCTCATCCTGACGCGACAGAACCTCCCGCAACTCTCCACACTCGGAGCCCAAAGCTTTGCCCGCGGCTACGTCCAGCGAGGAGCCTACGTAATCGCCGACACCGAATCCGAACCCGAAGTGATCATCACCGGCACCGGATCAGAGACCCAACTCGCCCTCGGCGCTACCCTCCAACTCCAGGAAGAAGGCGTCGCCGCAAGAGCCGTATCCATGCCCTCGTGGGAACTCTTCCAAAACCAACCCGAAGACTACCGAGAATCCGTCCTCCCCTCGAAAGTCCGAGCCCGCGTCTCTGTAGAAGCCGGCACCACCATCGGCTGGGAACGCTACACCGGCTTCGACGGTGCAACCATCGGCATCGACCACTACGGAGCCTCCGCCCCCGGCGACACCGTAATGGCCAACCTAGGCTTCACTACTGAAAACGTCGCCAATACCGCCCGAGCGTTGCTATAACCGCTCTCTCCTTTCGCCGAGTGTTTTTGACACACGATTGAGCAGCGTCTGCCTGCAGATCGCCCGAATTGTTATCGGAAGCGATAATTCTCAGTAGTATCATTACCGCGTAAAAGGCACGCCCCAAAAATCGTGCCAGATCTCCATCTGGGAACCGATCCACCTATGCGAGTAGCCGTTGGAGCCGATCACGCCGGCTTAAGCCTCCGAGAAGCCGTAATCTCCACCATCGAGGCCGCAGGACACCAGGCCATCTACCTCGGTGCGCACGAATACGACGCCGAGGACGACTACCCCGACTGCACCGCTCCAGTCGCCGCGTCCGTCCAATCCGGCAACGCCGACCGCGGCATTATGCTCTGCGGTAGCGGCATCGGTGCCGCCATCACCGCCAACAAATTCCGCGGAGTCAGGGCATCCGTGTGCCATGACTCCTACTCCGCCGCTCAAGGCGTGGTACATGATGACATGAACGTCCTTTGCATCGGCGGCCGCGTAGTAGGCGACGCCATCGCAACACAGCTAGTCGAAGCGTTCCTTTCCGCCAGCATGGGCGACGAACATCGTTTCCACCGACGACTCCAAAAACTTATCGACATCGAAACCGCCAACTTCGGCACCAGCTAACAGACACACCACGAGGCAAACCATGTGCCACCACGAACACAACAGCATCGCGAAAGCAGCCGAACTCGGTCAGGCCGTCTGGCTTGATCAGATCAGTCGAGACATGATCGACGGCGGCGAGATCCAAGAACTGGTCGATCACGGTCTGCGCGGGATTACCACCAACCCCACCATCTTCGACGGCGCGATCGAAGGCAGCGATGTCTACGACGACCATCTCGCTGAATACGCCAGAGACGGCAGCCCTCCCGAGGTCATCTTCGAGCGAATCGCTGTTGAAGACGTGCGAGACGCTGCCGACATCCTACGCCCCACCTACGAAGCCCTAAACTACCGCGACGGCTTTGTCTCGATCGAGGTCAATCCTCACCTAGCCCACGACACTGACCGCACCATCGCCGAGGCACGACGGCTCTGGTCCGCAGTCGACCGCCCTAACATCATGATCAAGGTGCCCGGCACGCCCGAAGGCGCACCCGCGATCACAACCCTGATCTCCGAGGGCATCAACGTAAACGTCACCCTCCTCTTCTCCCTAGATGCCTACATCACCGCCGCCAATGCCTACCTCGATGGCATCACGCAATACGCAGACACTGGTAACGGATCACCCGCCCGCATCGCTTCCGTCGCATCCTTCTTCGTCAGCCGAGTCGACACACTCGTTGACTACCTACTACCTGAGGACAGCGACCTCATCGGCAAGATCGGCATCGCAAACGCCAAACTCGCGTACCGTGAGTTCCAGAACATCTTCGCCAGCGATCTCAACGACAACACGCGCTTCTTCTCGCTGAACACCATAGGTGCCCAACCGCAACGCCCCCTCTGGGCATCAACCAGCGTCAAGAATCCGGAATACCCGCCGACCCTGTACTTCGACGAGCTGCTTGGACCTGACACCGTCAATACCCTTCCTCTCGCCACAATCGACGACGTCCTCGAAACTGGCACCATCGAAATAGCCCTCACAACAGGCATGGACGAAGCCGAAGCCCAACTCGCCCAACTCGCCGAGCAAGGCGTCTCCTACGACGAAGTTACCGCCCAACTCCTAGTCGAAGGCGTCGAGAAATTCGCCGATTCCTGGGACAGCCTCATGGCCCGTATCGATGCCAAAGTTTCCGCTTTAGCCAGCGTTTGAAGAGCGCCGCACTCGCGAAGTGCATACCCTCCCCCTTGATGTCCAAGGGGGAATTAAAGGGGGGTTTAGATGCGATGATCAGCAACCATCCCAATACCAACCCGCGAAATCTCTTTGAACACCGTAACCAGCACAGCCAATAAATCCCGCTTCGGTATAGCAGATATCGTGCGCCGAATATGGGCTCGCGACTACTCCCTCTGGCCCGAACCCTCACCCGGCGGAGGCGGCGAGTGGATGGGCTGGCTAAGGCTACCCACATTGATCCGCGACGGGAATGGGTTCGCCAGCGCAGCCCAACGAAACGCGCTAGACGGCATTACTTCACTGAACATCTTGGGCATGGGCGGCAGCAGTCTCACACCCGAAGTCCTCAGCAACCTCTTCCCGGACACCGAACCAGCACTCAACGTGTTCGACACCGTCGACCCCACGACAATCGCCGCGGCGCTCCAAAACATCGACCTCCAAACCGCCGCCTTCGTCGTCGCCAGCAAATCCGGGACCACCGTCGAGCCTCTATCGTTGGAAATCGTCTTCCGCACAGCCCTCAACGAAGCAGGAGTAACCGACCCGTCCAAACATTTTGTAGCCATATCAGACTCCGGTACGCCGCTCACCGCCCGCGCGGCCGATAGCCAATTCGCATTCCACATCGAAACTCCCGAAAACGTCGGCGGCCGATTCTCCGCACTCACCTCCTTCGGAATGTTCCCCGCGTCGATCTGCCACATGCCTCGAGAAGGCATGGTCCGCAGCGCCGTCGCAATGGCCGGCCAATGCCGCAACCAAACCGAAACCAACCCCGGCATCGAACTCGGCCTCTTCATGGCCTCCAACGCCCTGCGCGGCCGAGACAAAGTCACGTTCGCGATGTCACCAAGCCTCGAACGCTTCGGTCTCTGGCTAGAGCAGCTCCTCGCTGAATCGACTGGCAAAAACAACCGCGGCCTAATACCCGTAGCAGGCGAACCATCACTACCCGCGGACGCATACGGAAACGACCGACAATTCATCCGAATAACCCTTGCTGGCGAACCAAAACCCGAAAACTCCGCCTTCAACCAACACCCAACCTACGACATCGAACTCCCCGACCGCGCCGCCATCGCCGGCGAGTTCTTCCGTTGGGAGTTCGCAACCTCAGTAGCCGCCTGCGCAATCGGTGTATACCCATTCGACCAACCAGACGTCGAAGCCGCCAAACAATTCGCCCGCGCAGCCCTCGAATCCAACGACGACGAAACCATCTCACGCACCTCCCTAAACGACGCCTTTAACCGAACCATCGACACTAGTTCCGAAGGCGACTATGTAGCCATCGCCGCCTTCCTCCCAGAATCCGACCAACTCACCAACGCGATCTCGAACCTCCGTTCAGCCATCAGCAACGCAACCGGCATCGCAACCACCTTCGGATACGGTCCCCGCTACCTCCACTCAACTGGGCAACTCCACAAAGGCGGACCTTCCTCCGTGATCTTGCTAGCCTTAACCCAAGAGACCGACATAGACATCAAAGTCCCCAACCAGACCTATACCCTCGGCGACCTGCTAGCGGCCCAAGCCACTGGCGATGTCCAAGCCCTCCGAAACAAAAACCGCAGCGCCGAACTGGTCCGCATCGGCCATAACGCCATCGAAGAGATCGAAACGCTCGCGACCCAGGTTCCCCCGCTCGCGGGAGAAATGTCCGAAGGACAAAGAGGGGCCCTGCCCTCTCCCTCGATGGGAGAGGGATAGGATGAGGATGAACACGACGTCCCAAACCATGAAACCCCGATTCATATTCAACGCCACCGAGGTGGAACGCGGTCTACAACTAGACCGTTCCGATCCCGAAGACCGCGCCCTAATCGTCGGCTACGTTGACACCCTGATCGACGCATTGGAACTGGCTTTCGAACGCGGCCTCCCCCGCGATGATGTCTGGCTATGGCTCGATGCCGACATCGGAGAAGGCTCTCTGTTCCGCGCCCTGTCCGCAAATATCCCGACTATGCTCAACTTCGACTTCGACGTGCGCGACTACCTCGAAGCCGCAATCGAAGAGATGAACGAAGTCACAACCAAGTTCAAATCCGACATGCTAGTCCTACCCGTCAGAAACGCCGCCGAAGATATGGGCCAAATCAGCGCTCCGACTTCATCCCCTCAAACGGCGCGCTCGATGACTCCCATCGACAAACACATCAGCATCTACGACTTCGCAAAGTCGTTCGGCGTCGACATCGCATGGGACATCCGCAAACCGCGTGGCGAATGGCCCGACCCTATGCTCCAGTCCGAAAACGCCCTCAAGACCATCTCACGCTTCCAAGACGCCAACCTCGATCCGACGATGTGGATCATGAACCTCCCGTCAGTTCGTATCGTCGCCGAAACACTCAGCGCACGCACCCATATCGACGACCGCAACGACATCATCGCCTGCTTCGCCTTCGAAACCATATTCTGGACCGTCTTCCGCAACCAAAACGACGACTCGCCCAGAGATTCCTTAACGGCTCTCCCCAAAGCCGTCTCCGTCGCTATCGACGCCATCGCCAATATGCCTGGAAACGCTAAACCCATCATCGGCCCCGAAACATACGCCACATGCCTCAACCAGTCCAACGACTCTAACGACATAGCATCGGCATTAGCATCCCGCTTGATCGCAGTTTCAGAATCCCTGAAAGTCGAAAAAGTCTCGGTCTAATGGACGTGTGCCCCGTCATTCCGGCGAAACTCTCCGTCATTCCCGCGAAGGCGGGAATCCAGAGGGGAAGGGCAAACGGAAGTAATACAAACACCCTCTGAGGAGCAGAAAAATGCAGATAGGCCTAGTCGGTCTCGGACGCATGGGCGGAAACATGGCGCTACGCCTTCTCCGCGACGGACACCGAGTCGTCGGATACGATCCCGCCCCAGCCGCACTCGCCGAACTCGAATCTCACGGCGGCACGGGAAAATCCTCCCTCGCCGACCTCGTAGCGGCCCTCGATACCCCTCGCACCGTCTGGGTCATGGTACCTGCAGGGGACATCACCCAATCGACGGTCGACGAACTGTCCGATCACATGTCCTCTGGCGACACGCTGATCGACGGCGGCAACTCAAACTACAAAGAGTCGATCCGCCGGGCTAATGAGCTTGCCGAAAAAGGCATCGACATGCTGGACAGCGGTACCAGCGGCGGTATATGGGGCCTAGAAAACGGATACTGCCTCACCATCGGCGGCAATCGAGATGCCTACGAGCGCAACCGCCCCATCTTCAAATCGCTCGCCCCTCCCGAAAACGACGGCAACCTCTACGTCGGTCCCAGCGGATCCGGCCACTACGTCAAGATGATCCACAACGGCATCGAGTACGGAATGATGCAGGCCTTCGCCGAGGGACTCGAACTGCTTGAAGCAAAGTCGGACTTCAATTTGGACCTCGCCGCGATCTGCGAGAACTGGCGCTACGGGAGCGTCATCCGTTCGTGGCTTCTCGATCTCACTGCGGACGAGCTCAAAGAAGATCCCAGATTGGAGCGGTTGTCGTCATATGTCGAGGACTCTGGCGAAGGACGCTGGACAGTCGACGCCTCGGTCGAGTTGGCGGTGCCTGCACCAGTGATCACCGCGGCGCTCCAGATGCGATTCCGGTCACGGCAAGACAACCCAATTGGAGGGCGCGCACTCGCCGCCATGCGCAACGCCTTCGGCGGCCACAGCGTCAGACGTGCCTAATCCCCTCTCCATTGATGAAACCTTTGCGCAACTTGCATCCCTCCCCTTTTTGCGCAGCAAAAGGGGGACGCGTCGAGCGTAGCGAGACGCAGGGGGTTCATGCCGTCGCAGAGGAGGGAACGAGTGGCCTGAACCCCCGTCATTACCGCGAGTCCCACCATCATTCCAGCGAAAGCCGGAATCCAGAGGGAAAGGGGAAAGGCGGTGCAAAACATCCCAATGCCGGATAACGAACCCCGCCAATTCACCATCGTCATCTTCGGCGCGTCTGGAGACCTGACACAACGCAAACTCGCGCCGGCGCTTTTCCATCTGCACGCCATCGGAGCACTGCCCGAACGTTGCCGTTTCATCGCGTTTGCGCGCTCGGAACTGAACGACGAATCCTACCGTCGACTCCTCTTCGAGGTCTCAACCGACGACTTTGCATCAGACATGCAAAGCTGGTTGGATTTCGCCAATGAAGTCAGATACTTCCAAGGGTCATCCAACGACATCGCATCTCTCAAACAGCTCGACGACTCCATCCGCGCCGACACTCACGGGGAAGCGAAAGACGACCGCCTCTACTACTTGGCGCTCTCTCCAAATCTCTACGAAAGCACCGTCAACGCCTTGGGCGATGCTGGCATGTTGGACGAAACCAACGGCGTCCGACGATTGGTGGTCGAAAAACCGTTTGGCACCGACCTCGAATCCGCACGCCTCCTCAATGAGGCGATCCATACGCAAGCCAACGAGCACCAGCTGTTCCGCATCGACCACTACCTCGGCAAAGACACGGTACAGAACCTGATCGTATTCCGCTTCGGCAACACCATCTTCGAACCCCTCTGGAACCGGAACTACATCGATCACGTCCAGATATCGGTATTGGAAGACCTCGACGTCGGCGATCGCGCCGCGTACTACGAACACTCCGGCGTGCTTCGCGACATGTTCCAGAGCCACCTGCTCCAACTGCTCGCACTGGCGGCGATGGAACCGCCCGCCACCAACCACGCCGACTCGTTGCGAAACGAAAAAGCGAAGGTGCTAAGCGCCATCCGGAAACCGACACCGGATCAGGCTGCCAGAAACTCGGTTCGAGGACAGTACCGCGGCTACCGTCAGCTAGACGGAGTGTCGCAAGCATCGTCCACCGCCACCTACGCCGCGCTGCGACTCTTCGTCGACAACTGGCGCTGGCAAGGCGTGCCCTTCTACCTCCGATCCGGCAAAGCTCTCCGACAAAAATACACCGAAGTCGCAATCCAGTTCCGCGAACCACCGCATCGCATCTTCGACGACGAAGACGCCTCGGGTCTAGTGCCCAACATGCTCCGCATCGTCATCCAGCCCAACGAAGCCATCCGACTCACCATCGACAACAAGAAGCCTGGCACCCGACTCCAAGCCGAAGCCCAAGAACTCGAATACAAATTCCCCATGGGCATGAGAGACGCCTACGAACGCCTCCTCCTAGACGCCATCGCTGGCGACGCCTCCCTCTTCACCCGCTCCGACGAAATCGAACTCTCATGGGCCGTCGTCGACCCCTACATCCAAGCCTGGGAAACCCAACTAGCCGCCCAACTCTACCCCTACGAACGCGGCACCTGGGGGCCCAACGCCGCCGACCAATTCATATCCCCAGACCGCTACTGGTCAAATCCGGTGTGAACTATCGGTTTCCCCCGCTCGCGGGGGAAATGTCCGAAGGACAATGGGGGCGTAGACGAGCGAAGTTCGCAGCGGATGCCCATAGCCCGACTCGAGACCTGACAACAGAATCCAAAGGCTATATCTGTCTGGCTAAAATGTAAGAGGATCAATCATGCGCGAAGTACAAGCATCCGAAGCTGGCGAGCAATTGCCTGAGATATTGAGGATCGTTGAGGACGGTGATTCGGTGGTGATCACTCGCGATGGCGAAGATATCGCCTATATCGTTCCGGACCTCGATCCGGAACGCACGGGCAGGCGGGCAGGGATCCGACAGTTCGTGAAATTCCGAACTGAAACCGGTGGCATCAAAGCAACCATCGATGAGATCCTAGCGTGGCGACGCGAAGGCCTCCGGTGACGACAGGCGTTGTAGTCGACGCTTCGGTGTCAGCCGTATGGTACATCGATGATGAAGACGACCCGGTCGCTGACGAGGCACTCAGGTTCGTTGTCAAATATGGCAGAACTGTGCCTGAACTATTCCACTTCGAGATCAGGCATGTCATCTTAACGGCGACCCGACGGGGCAGGCGCGCAGGTCAACTCCGTACTACCAATAGAGCGCTTGAAAGCCTACCGATCCACACTGACATTCATCCGAATTTCGACAACGTTTTCGAACTCGCCACGAAACACAACCTGACGTTCTACGACGCTACATACCTCGAACTGGCATTGCGACACGGTCTCCCACTCGCCACCCTCGATAACGCCCCAGCCCGCGCCGCCGAATCGGAAAGCGCTTTATGGGCACCCTGAGAATCCGCTACTCCTCCGCACCTTCCTTCAAAAATTCCGACAAATCCCCCATCAACATCGTCCCTCTTCCCCGCGTCGCCTCGTAAAAATTGTAAAGCCACTCGTCGTCATCGCCTGGGTAGCTGAATCGTGAGACCTGCCTGCTGATCTCGTCCACAACTTCAGTCATCGCCGGATGATCTTCATCGATTAGCAGAATCGCCGCCACGCGAAACTCTTTTTGCGACGCCGAGTAATCCGGTACCCGAGGTCCATGCTTCGCGATGATGTCCTCAATCGTGTACGTTTTGAACTCTGTGACCGTGAATACAGGCCCTCGATCTTCGTACTCTTCAACCCTGCCATCTGACCCGAACTCGAATTCCGCATCCACCCCAGCGATCCAATCCGGCACCTCATCAGCCGGTCCGAGCCCCGCCAAGTACAACTCAAGCTCGCTATACGGAAAGTGATCGTTACCGAAACCGTAAAGGCTGAAGTCTCCAGCGTTGTACCGGCCTCCTCCCAAATCAACCAATTCGTCGGCATCGAACCCGCCAAGTTGCCCATGCACGCTGCTCCAACCCCAGTGCCCGGGGTATCCTTCGACAATGGAGTTACCCCACCTGTGCATCAACTCGTGTAACACAGGACCGTGACCGAATCCCTCCTTAAACGGCAAATGTACGACGCCTTGCAACCGCGATTTAGACCCCCATCCGTCGTCGTGGAACGGACCGATCCCAATGCCTTCCACGTCGTTTCTCACCAAGGCGAACATACCTCCGTACTGCCTTACAACGTCATCCCCAAACTCGACGTTCGAGACGATTATCAGGAAATCAAACTCATCGCGGAAACTCTCGTAGAAATCGGTCGTGAAATCTTTGAGCCGGATGTTCGCCATCAACTGGCTCCCAGGAACTGGCAGGACGAAAACGTTCTCATTGTGAATCTTCGGTTCACCGTAACCCGTCGCGTAGATCGCGTCGTAATGTAGATCGACATTCCGATCAACAAGACGCCGAGCCAAATCGGGATTCTCGGCAAAGCGGCGAACATCCAAATTCAACTCGACTCGATCCGAACGCCCCAATCCTTGATTCGCCACCAACGGCCCAATATCTCCAACATTATTGCCGTTCAACCTCAGCACCTCCAACTTCGTAAGCCCCTCCAACGGCGAAACATCCCCAACGTCGTTGAAGTTCAAATCCAGCACTTGCAATTCCACGAGAGCCTCAAGCGGCGACAAGTCGAATATTCGATTGTTGGAAAGAACGAGCGAACGCAGATTCCCCAAATCTCCGAGCGGAGAAATATCAGCCACTTCCGTCCCCGCAATCGAGAGTTCACGCAACTCCGCAAGTTCCGAAAGTGGGGTCACGTCCGTCACCGGTGCCGGACCGATCTTAAGCCTTCGCAAAGCATCGATATCACTCAGCGGCGTAAGATCCTCAACTTCATTCCAACTGACATCCAAATCGATCAATCCCCGCAACTCTTCGATCGGCGACAAATCCGCTAAACCAACGCCGCTCATCCCCAAGCGATGAAGCTGCTGAAGACTCGAAACAAACGCGACATCCATCACTTCGTTATGACTGATGTCCAATTCCCGCAACCTGTCCAGCCCAACAACCGGCGTAAAATCGTCGATTTTGTTGTCCGAGATGTCCAAACGAACCAAATTACTCAAACTCGATATCCCGGTAATGTTGTCGACATGATTGCTCGAAACCAGCAACGTCTCGAGATTGTCGAGGCCCAATATAGGCCCGATGTGATCGAGCCGGTTGAAACCGATATCCAGATACTCCAGCTTCGTCAAATTCGATAAAGCCGCAATATCCGTCAAACTGCAACGCGCCAGATGCAACTCTTCAAGATTTGAGAGTTCACTGATGGGACCGAGGTTGTAGATCCTATTCGTAAAACTGTTTTCGTCAGGCCTTGGTGTCAGCGGCGAAACTCCCAACGTCAATTTCCTCAAATTGGTCGCGTGTTGCAATCCCTCGAGGTCTTTAACGAAACTCCAGCTCAGATCCAAGGTCTCCAATTCGGCCAATTCCAACGCGTATATGTCTGAACCCGGCTCTTTGCCGAGCCTCTCCAACATCTCATCCCTCAACCAACTATCCGGAAAATGAACACTGCACTGGCTCAACATCAGATCGTCGAAATCATGATCTGATATTCCCGACAACGACAACGACATGCACCCCGTAATGGCGTTACCGGACACTCGGACAGATTCCAATTTCGTCAACAGTGCGAGCGTCTCTGGCAGTACACCGTTGAGATTGTTGTCCGACAACTCGAGACCAACCACCCGTCCGTATTGGTTGACAGTAATCCCGTACCACGCACTCAACGGTTGATCGCTCAACCATCCCCCGTTGTCTTCCCAGTTAACCCCATCCATAGCCTCGTAAAACTCGACCAGAACCCTCTCCTCATACGTACTACACCCGTCGAGCCAGACGTCGTGGAAATCATCCGATGCCAAATCCAATAAACCATTGGGCAAACATCCGGTAATCCCGTAGTTCCTGCTTACGAAAAGCTGTCGCAGGCCTGGAATATCACCGAGTTCATCCGGAATCTCACCGCTCAAATTGTTCTCCAGAATCTCGAAATTCTCCAACCAGGTGAGTTTGCCCAATTCCGCCGGAAGCTCACCCGTCAAGCGATTGAAATCCAAACGGAGGTTTCGAAGATTGAACAGGTCCCCCAGCTCTTTCGGCACATTGCCGGTCAGACGGTTCTTAAAGAGGATCAGATATCTCAATTGTTCGAGGCTGCCGAGTTGGATTGGAATCGGACCTGACAGCTTGTTCTCCGAAAGATACAGTGCTATCAGTTCGGTCAAATCCCCGATTTCAGGCGGGATCGAGCCAACAAGGTTGTTCTCAGTCAGATTCAACTCGATTACCTTGCCCTGGTTATCCGTAACCACACCGTGCCAACGCGAAATCTGGATATCGCTCAACCAGTTCGTGTTGTTCGTCCAGTTCGGACCGCCAGTCGCGTTGTACAAAGCAACCAACGCGTCGCGATCAAAATTCCCGGCGGGTTCGACGCCCACGCCCGAGCAAATTGCCAGTTGCAGTTCCCAAAGATCGTTTTCCGGTACCTCCAGCAGTTCAGACGGTACGCAACCGGTCAGTCCAAGGTTCCCAGCGATCAACAGGATCTCCAAATCGGGCAATTCGCCCAGTTCCGGCGGTATCTCACCGTTCAACCAATTACCGTCGAGACGAAGATCCATCAAGTTGCCTAATTCACTCAGCTCGAACGGGATCTGCCCGGTCAGCAGATTCTCATGGAGGTAGAGGCTCTGCAATTCAGAAAGGCGGGACAGTTCGCTCGGTATCTCGCCACTCAGTACATTGCGAGCCAGCACCAACGTCTTGAGCTTTGATAGCCGACCCAGTTCCACCGGGATTGCGCCACTCAGTCGATTGTCCGAAAGTTCCAACGACACCAGATTCGACAGTTCGCCCAGTTCAGGCGGGATACTACCCGTCAAATCGTTTTCGTCTAGGCGTAATACCACAAGTTGCTGAAGGTAACGCAACTTGGAAGGCATCTTTCCGCTCAATCCGTTGCCGTGCAGCTGCAATTCGGTCACAAAACCGTCATCATCGACTTCGACACCATGCCATTCCCCAATCGGAGCATCGCTCAACCAGCGTGTATTGTTGGTCCAGTTCTCTCCGTCCGTCGTCTCGTATAACGCCACCAACGCTTGGCGATCGTCTGGTTCAACACCACACCAACCCAGATGAAATTCACCAAAATCGCTGTTCTCCAACCGCGACAGCCCTTCTGGCAAACACCCTGTGAGGCCCGTGTTGCCGGAGATGTGCAACGCCGTCAACCCTTCGAATTCGCTCAACCATTCCGGCAGCGGACCTTCCAAACGATTGTTGTTGAGATCGAGCTCAATCAGATTCGACAGCTGCGAGAGTTCGTCAGGGATCGCGCCACTCAACAGGTTGGATTGCAACCTCAGCCACTTGACCGATCGAAGCCCACCGAACTCGGCCGGTATCGACCCCGAAAGCTCATTGCCGCTCAGCAGCAGCTCCTCGACCTCGCGCAAATTGCCAATCGCCGGCGGAATCTCGCCTTCCAAATCGTTATCGTCGAGCCTCAACACCTTCAATCGCCGTAAATCCGCCAACACCGGTGGGATTTCGCCCCCGAATCGGTTCGAACCAAAGTCCAGCGCCCTCAATTCAACAAGATCACTTACCCACCCGGGAATCTCGCCGCTGAACCGATTGGAAAAGAGGTTCAAAACCTCCAGATCGCCCAACTTCGACATCTCAACCGGTAGTTCGCCGAAAATATCATTCTCCTCCAGGATCAACTCTCTCAGATCCGACAATTCGCCGATCGACGCCGGCAACTGTCCGACAATATCGTTCTTGCCGAGTTGCAAAACCTCCAGTTCGGTCAGATCACCGATGCTTTCAGGCAGACCACTTCTCAATCCGTTGTCCATCAACTCCAACTTGACGACCCGCCCATACCGATCCGTCGTCACCCCGAACCACTCACCGATAGGCCTGTCGCTCAACCAGTTGGTCTGCACCTTCCAGCTACCGCCATCCGTAGCGTTGTAAAGCTCGACCAACACTGCACGATCTGCGAGCACCGGATCAGGCGTAGCCGTCGGCGTATCAGTCGGGACCGCAGTAGGCGTGACCGTCGGTGTCGATGTAACAGTCGGAACGGGCGTCGTCGTAGCAGTCGGTTTCGGAGTTGGCGTCGTGGTCGGAGTGTCTGTGCGCGTCGCAGTAGCCGTTGGCAGCGGGGTTGGCGTATCCGTCGATTTCGGAGTAGCCGTCGGTTCTGCCTGCTCGCAAGCCATCAGAGCCGCAAGCACTCCCGCCCAAACCACCAACGCCCCAACTGCCAACACAAAATGCAACCGCGCCTCCCAGAAGCGCAGTCCAATCAAACCTTTGAATCGAGTAAGTTGCGAAGTCAATTAACTTTGTTTGAACTAGTGCAGTCCTTGCAACCCTCTTATCGTAACCGCACAACGCGCCAGCAATCACACCTCCACTTTTCGAACAAGTTTCAACAAATGTCAGAAAATCGAATCCTGCCCGCCTCCTGTTCACCTAAGAAACCGTAACAACCGTGACCTCCAGCTCCTTGCGCTAAGCGAAAGGGCGCAAACCCAAAGAGATCAACGACGAGAGCGGGATATGCCCACCCCAACTTTTTGAACTTCGTCAAAAAACATCTTGCCCCGATTTTGCCCCTTCAGAGGCAATATGAAGCAAAAAAGGGCAAAATCGGGGCAAGTTCAGGCAAAACGCGCCGAAACGTAGCCTCACAGAATCCAACATAAAATCCATCCCATGACTCCCTCTTACAACCTCCTAACCGCCGACCGCGTAATCGACGCCAAAGGCGGTCCACTCATCCAAAACGGCGCCGTCCTAACCCGCGATTCCGAAATAATCGCCGTCGGCCCCTCCCACGAAATCCGCGCCCCCGACGGCGCTCTGGTGACGCATTACGACTACCCCAACGCCACAATCCTGCCCGGCATGGTCGACTGCCACACGCACAACAACGGTTTCGGCGACGGTCGCAACGGACAAGACCTAGCCGCATTGGAAGACGAAATCCTCACCATCCAAGCCGCCAGCAACGCCCGGCGCAGCCTATTCTCCGGCGTCACCACCATCCGCGAAAACGGTCCTAAGAACATGACCATGTTCCGCCTCCGCGACGCCATAAATGAAGGTCTCACAATCGGTCCGCGCATGATTCTCTGCGGCCGACCAGTGTCAATAATTGGCGGCCACATGGGGTATTTCGGTGGCGAAGTCACCGGCGAAAACGAATGCAGAGCGATGGCACGGCAACTCATCAAGGAAGGTGCCGACTACCTCAAGATCACCGCCACAGGCGGCAGCACGCCGACATCATTCCAGCTGCGTCCAGCCTTCAACGTCGACGAACTACGAGCGATTACAGACGAAGCCCACAAGTTCGGCAAACTCACCGCCACTCACAGCACCGCAACGCAAGGCATCATCAACTCACTCGACGCCGAAGTCGACATGATCATCCACTGCGTTTATCAAGAACCGGACGGCGAATGGAACTTCCGTCAAGATGTCGCCGAAAGAATCGGTGAACAAGGCGCCTACGTCAATCCCACGCTACACGTCGGTCGAGCTCGGATTTGGTCCCTGATCCAACAAGAACGTGAACATGGTTCAAACAAAGAAGATCGTCTCGCGCTCGAAGAAACGAAACGCGAGTTGGAAGTGCGCCTCGAAGACAACCGACGCATGATCGAAATGGGAGTAAAGGTCATCACCGGCTCCGATTCATCATGGGGCGACTACCAACTCGGCAACACCGTATACGAAACCGAACTCCTCGTCGACGCCGGTTACTCCCACATGCAAGGCGTCCTATCCGTCACCAAATGGGCGTCCGAAGCACTCGGCGTCAACGACATCGTAGGCACCCTCGAACCCGGAAAACAAGCCGACATTCTCATCGTTGACGGCGACCCTTCGCAAGATATCAACGACCTCTGGAACGTCACCGATGTCTTCTTCAAAGGCGAAAAACTAGACCGCGGCTCCGAAGAATCTCTAAAGGCAGTAACTCAGACACCCGAACCGTTTTAGTCTGTGTAGGGGTTAGCTGGACAGAGGAAGATCATGAGCGACAAAAATGAGCGATTCACGATCCTTAAAGCGGCGAGATTGGTTGACGGAAACGGCGGACCAGTTGCTGAACAAGCCGCGATATTGCTCGAAGGTGAAACGATCCGGCAGATCGGCACCAAAGAAACCGTGCAAGCCCCTGACGGCGCGTCGGCGCGTGAGATCGACTACGGCGACGCGACGATCCTTCCCGGTTTGGTCGATTGCCACGTCCACCTCATCGGCATCGGTGACGGCCGCGCCGGCGACGATCTCGTCACGCTGCCGGACGAAGTCCTGACTGTCCAAGCCGCACAAAACGTCAGGAAACACCTCTACTCTGGCGTAACAACGGTCAGAGATTGCGGTGCCAAGAATCGCACTACTTTTCTCCTGCGCGAAGCCGTTCAAATGGGCATAGTTCCATCACCGCGCTTGATCTTAGCCGGAAGGCCGATCGCAATAATCGGCGGACACCTCTCATATTTCGGCACGCAGGCGACCGGGCCGACCGAATGTCGTGCCGCGGTCCGACAACTAATCAAGGAAGGCGCTGACTTCATCAAAGTAACCGCCACCGGCGGCAGTACCCGCACTAGCCATCCATCCAGGCCATCGTTCAACGTCGACGAGTTCTCGGCGATCACCCACGAGGCCCATAAATTCGGCAAGCACGTCTGCGCGCACTGCACATCCTCCGGAGGCATGGAAAACGCCTTAGCAGCAGGCGTCGACACCATCATCCACGGCGTCCACCGCGACTTCGACGGCAACGACGATTATCGTCCCGACATCGCCGACCGAATCGCCGAACAAGGAGTCTTTGTAAACCCGACGCTCGGTCAAGGCTTGGCCAGGATCCGCCAACTCGAGGACAATCCCGACCTAGCTCTCGAAACCGAAGACGTCAACGTCATGCGGCGCGGATCGGAGGTTCGGATGGATCACGTTGCCCGAATGCGAGATGCCGGCATCGTAATGGTGGCCGGGTCCGACTCCGCTTGGGCGAACTATCCGATGGGTGATTTCCAGACCGAGATCGAAGCACACGTCATGGCCGGAATGTCGAACATGGACGCAATCGTCTCAGCGACCCGCGCCTCCGCCATGTCATGCTGTGTCGATGACATGGTAGGCACTCTCGAAGTTGGCAAACAAGCCGACGTGTTGGTAGTTAATGGCGATCCCATCCGCGACATCGCCGATCTTCGCAATGTCAACGACGTCTTCCTAGCAGGTTCCAAGATCGACCGCCACAACTTGGTGTGAGCTATTGCCTACCGATGTTTATCATCAAACTAGGAGCATCGTCACTTCCAGTTGGACACAACCGCTCCAATGCCCTTACCATCACCACCCGCTTCCGTCCACGCCGACTTCTCGGTGATGAACGCTAAGGAGCTTCGTCTGGCGCAGGAAGAGATCTGGGAGTGGATCGCAGCCGCCGAGTCCGCTTCATACGACGATGCACCTGATGATGATGTTTTGGACATGGCGAGGGAAGCCCTCAACGACATCATCGCCGAACGCCGGACTCTACACGGGGATGAGACTGCGCCCAGAGGTGGATGACTAAGGGCGGTTGAACTAAGTTTGATAAACTGACCACAAGAGATCCTCTTCCGTCCAGCCGCTCATCAACGCGGAGGTCCACAACATGGCACAAACAGCCAACGTAGTAACCAAAGACCAGGTCTACGAAGCCCTCAAAGATGTCTATGACCCCGAAATCCCGGTCAACGTCGTTGACCTCGGTCTCATATACGATGTCGACGTCGAAGACAACGAAGTATTCGTGGAGATGACGCTCACCGCGCAGGGTTGCGGCATGGGACCGTACATCGCACAACAGGCTGAGTGGCGCATCGCCGAGATTGAGCACGTCGAGGATGTCGAGGTTGACCTTGTATTCGACCCGCCGTGGAACCCGGACATGATCACCGAAGACGGCAAACGGCTTCTCGGGATCGACTAACCGAAATTCGCAACGTCGCGGACCGTCCGTTGACCACTCCTCGTAAAACTACCCCCGCCGAAGAAGCGCGCTTGGCGCAAGCCAGACGGCAGTTCCAAGAACGCAAGCGCATTGCCGATTCGCTCAAATCCATCGGAAAACGCGTCGGCGTCTACAGCGGAAAGGGCGGTGTCGGAAAGACGACCGTAGCCGTCAACCTCGCCGCAACTCTAGCCAAACAGGACCGCGATGTCGCCCTATTCGACTGCGACATCGACTGTCCCAACGTTACACGAGTCTTACGCATCTCTGAAGGTCCTGTTGAACGCGACGGCAGGATGGTACCATCGCAACGATTCGGCGTGAAGGTGATGTCGATGGCCTTCTTCCAGCAGAACGAAGAAGAGGCGATCATCTGGCGTGGCCCCATGATCCATAACGCCATCAACCAGTTCCTTCAGATGACCGATTGGGGCGAGCCAGACTACATGGTGGTGGATTTGCCGCCGGGGACATCCGACGCGCCGCTCACAGTTATGCAGACCCTTAACCTCGACGGTTTCGTCATCGTCAGCACCCCTCAAGAGCTTGCCGCCCTAGACGCCAAGCGGTCCATCAACATGATCCGCAAGATGAACCTCGACGTATTGGGCGTCGTCGAGAACATGTCAGGTGGACTTTTCGGGCAGGGTGCCGCAGAAGAGCTGGCTTACGAGATGGGCATACCATTCCTAGGAGCGATCTCGCTACGCCCCGACTATCTCGACGCGCTACAACCTCCAGTGTTGTCCAATGACGACGTCGCGGCCGAATTCGATTATGTTGCGTTGGGGGTTACGCGACAGTTAGCTGGCAACCCCGCCTGATTCGTCCGCCAGTAACTCCACAGTCTCCCTCAGCGACCGCGAGGTATCCACCGTTTCCGGCCTCTCATGACCAATTGGCGATGCGGTCACGTGCCTGAACACGTCAGCCGCGCCTTTATGCAAGTATGGTGTCGCGCCCGCCGCGCCGAAGGTCGCCGAGATCTGCTCCATCTCGTCGATCCACCGGAATGCCTTCGCACCCAGACTGTTGACACCCTGCATATTCCTCAGCACGCCCTGCTGACTCGATTCCATCTCGGCGATGAACTCGTCATAGATCCCTAAATTCATGGCCGATATCAGCGCGGATGCATTCAGTGCGGCGGCGCCTTTGCTCAGCGAGGCGTAGCACATCTTGATCGCCGACGCACGCCCAACCTCCCCACCCATCATCGGAACAGATATACCGCGCCCGTTGAGTTGACCCATGATCGCTTCGTGAGGACCAGAGGCGTAGAAGCGCGGTGGCTCTCCCCTGCCGGGCGGGCCACCGATGATACCGCCGTCGATGTATTTACCTCCTGCTGCTTCGATGATCTCAGACATCTGCCGAGCGACTGCGGGTGCAACGGGGTTGCAATCGGCGAAAGGCAACGGTTTCCCTGATTTCTCAATAACGGCGGGCCACTTGACGGGCGACGTCTACAGCCCTCTCCGGTACCAGTACTGACAGAACGAGATCTGCTCGATCCACCATCTCTGCGAAATCCGTAATGTCGACGATCCCGGCGGTCTCGGAAAGCTCTTTCGTGCGTTGACTGCGTTCGGTCAGACAGGTAACCACCTCCAAACCGTTTTCGCGCAGAGCACGGCCGACATTCGAACCCATCTCTCCAGGGCTCAGTATCGCGACGGTATTCACGCTTTCCATTTGCGATGTCCTCCTATGAACCACAGTCAGTTTGACGGTGAGCGAAACAGACTCGCGCCGACCGGCAACGCGTTCGGCGAGTTCGAAAGGCTCCCTCTCTCGTCTAACGGGAGAGGGTCACAAAACGATGATCAACCTCGCACCGCGGCGGCGATCGATTCACCGACCAACCTTGCTTCGCCGGGATTGAGGCCAAAGACGTGGATGGTCAACGGGGCGTTATCCATCGTGCGCGTCCAGACCGGAGGGTCACCCTCCTTCAGCTTCACGACGAGATCTTCGTTGTTGAAACCTACGACGTCTTCATCGACGCCTATCGTCACGCCGAAGGGCTGGTGGGCGATGATGTTGTCGATCAACTCAACAGTAACGCCGGGAATGCCTTGCAACGGCTTGATGATCTCCAAGCTTTCCTGCTCGGCCGCCGCAAGTCGGCTCTCGTGGTCGAGCTTGAACCAGCGTTGCACCGCGGCGACGCAACCCATGATCTCTTGTCGGTCAACCTTGTGAGGTCTGCCTACGCCTCTGATGCGCCTCGACTCATAGCCTACGAACGAGTGGCGGCTGATAGCGTCGATGATCTCTTCGGTGCCCATCGCCAAGCCCGTGGAGTGCGGCGCGCCCATGTACTTGGCCGCGATGCACTGGAAGTCCGCCCCCATGCGCACGTACTTGCCGAAGTTCTCAAGCGGGAAGATCTGTCCCGCTGCATCGACAGATGCATAAACACCAGCATCTTTGGCG
>CBDBDX010000011.1:0-144175 GCA_965204135.1 Dehalococcoidia bacterium
TCCTGCCAGATCCGCCCTCGCTGCATCGGGTTCTGACCTACTAGGAACTCGCGGAAGTGGTCGACCATCCCGCTCACCGCCAGCTCACGACTTGAAAAGCCCGATTCCCCCCATCCGTAAATGCCCTCATCGGTCTCCACCTTGACGAGCATCTGATTGCGATGCCCGATCCATACCGGGTAGTTCTTGACATCAGTGATCTTCATGGAATTTCTGCCTTTGGGCGAGTTTGGATGGTTCGGTTTGCGTTAATGCGTTACAGAGTCTAGCACTGGGTATCGGAATCGCCCCATGCTGTGCAACGAAAAGTGGTGATGGTAGTAGCAGTCCGAGGGCGCATTCGAAGGGGAAGTTTGCACTGTTAACTCGGACGGCGCAACGCAAGACGACGGACACGGTTGCGGGCGGCTTGGCGGACTTTGGCGGCGGTTCGCGTCTGCGATTCGAGCGTGAGGATCAGCGGGAGCGCTAAGAGCATCGTAACCGCCATCACGGCGTAGGCGGGTCGGTACGAACCAGTGATGTCGAACATCAGTCCAACGAATAGCGGCCCGATCGTTCCAAAGATTGCGCTGACCGAACTGGCGATTCCAACCACGGACCCATAGCTGCGGCGTCCGAAGTAGTCGGCGAGGATGGCCAGCCTAAGGGGGATCGAAGCACCGAATCCCAGCCCAAATCCGATCACGAATACGGGCAGCGGTATCAACCCCCACGAGATGCCGAAATAGTCGGAGTTAATGGTCGCAAGTGCTCCGACGCCAAGCATTTGAATCAGAAACGAACCGGCAAGCAGCAGTTTCTTATCGAATCGATCACCAACGAAACCGATTCCGGCGCGGCCAAGGATGTCTCCAATCGCCACCGCTCCCGCGGCACTGGCTGCAAGCCAAGCGCTGATCTCGTACTCGCGGAGAGCAGGAAGGTGAAAAAGGTTCGTGGCACTGACAAGTTGACCGATGCTGACGGCGATAGAGATCTGCCAGAACGCCCGAAGTCGGAGCACCTCTCTGACTCCGATGGAGATCTCGCGCGGAGCACGGCGCGGCTGTCCATTTTCATCACGGATCCTAAGTTCTGCATCACCGTCGGGCAGTTGTCCGTAATCTTCAGGCCGGCGCCGCATCATGATGGCGATTGGGATGCCGATGATCCAGAAACCGACACCGACGCCGAATAAGACGGGACGCCACGTGTAGGTTTCGATCAGCCATACAAGCGGTGGCAGAGCGATGGCACCGACAGCGGAGAATGTCATCAGAACGGCAAAGGCCCGGGCCCTCCGTCGAACGAACCAGTTTCCGACGGTTGCGACGAACACGATAAACGTCCCGAAGCTCATCCCGAGCGCGAGAAGCAGGACCGAGGCGTAGAAATGCCACAGGTTCTGCATCAGACTCATGGCGATGAAACCGAACCCCGTGACGATGACGCCGAACACCATGACGACTTTGGGCCCGAAGCGGTCGAGAGCGACGCCGACGAAGGGCGAGATCAACCCGCTTTCGCCGCGTTGAATCGAAACCGCGGCGGCGAAAGCCGCTCGGCTCCAACCGGTTGTCGCGAGGATGGGATCTACGAACGCTTGGAAACCGCGCCAGAAGACAGCGGAGGCGTAGAACTGCATGAACCCGCCCCCAAGCACGATCCACCAGCCGTAAAAGATTTCAGAAGGGCGTTTTCTAAGCGACGCGATGCCTCCAGAAGATCGGATTCCGTGCGAAGTGCGGGGCGCGGTCAAACGTGGGTTGGTACCCCTAATGCGTGAGTCAGGATATCGCGCGGAAGCGGTAGGAATCTCGGATTTGAGTGCGATTCGAAGGGGAAATAGGGTGGGGCTATGGCGCGGATTGAGGATTTTGGCGACGACTTGCGCGTCGGATTCTGGCGGCGACTCGGGATTGGGGTTCCATTTTGAGGATGAGGAATGCAGCAATTATTAACGCCATCAACCCCACACCGAACTGTGCGAGGTCATGACCTAGGATGTCGTATGCGTAGAAAGGCAAGTTGGAGAAGAGATCGCTTACGACAGTATGGACTGCGATTGCCATGCCGACGACAACGCCGAAATTACGTCTGCCGAGAAAGTCAGCAAGGATCGCGAACTGGACGAACACAATTGCCGTTTGAGCGACTGAACCGACGACAAAGAAGACGAAAAATATTGGGAGTTCAAAGGAAAAGCCATCAATTAGGTAGATGACGATGAACGCGGCGTAGGCTACTATCAATGAGGCGAACGACGCTAAGATCAAAATCCTTTTGCTGAGGCGCAAGCTGATGAAACCTATGGCTACGATTCCAACTGTGGTTAGAAATATAGCCAAGTACGAGATACGGAAGATGTCGAACAACCGCACGTAGATTAAACCGATGGTGTTATTAAGGTCTTGCGGCTGCGCGGACATAGCTATAAGTACTAAGCCGACGGCTAATGCGAGTTGCCAAAACGCAGGGATTCGAATGGCGGAACGCGCGTTGGCGGAGACCTTTCGGTGCAGATGATTGTGGTGATCCCCGTACTCTGCGGCGCCGTCTGGAAGTAGGGCGTGATCTTCGGGTTGACGTCGCATCATTAGAGCGACCGGGATTCCAACTATCAAGAACGTGACGCCAGCGACAATCGCCGTGATTTGCCATCCGTATTCGCTGATTGCAAAAATCACGTCAACAGAGAACATCGAAGCGAAAGTTAAGCATGCCGACACGATTGCAAACGCAAGAACGCGCATGCGTACAAACCATATTCCGAGCGTGACGACTACAACGACGCTTGTGATTGAGAGGACGCCGGTCCTGATGATCCACAACGCGACGTGCATCTGCAGTTCGTTTTGGACTTGGGTGATCAGAAGAAATACGGATCCTGTAACCAAGACACCGAACAGCATGACGAGTCTCGGGCCATGTCGGTCAAGTAAGAAGCCAACGACTGGAACGATCACCAAGCCGGAGATAAACCTAGCGAAAAACGATCCCAAGGATAGGTACGCGTATGGCAAATTGTTGTTAATTCGATAGAGAGGATCGGATTCAAAGAAGGAGTCTTTGATGGCTTCTGTGAAGGTCGAGAGTTCGTGTAGAGATGCTAAGGCCGCGACGAATGAGACTACCGCGGCGCCGACTAATATCCACCAGCCGTAGAAGATTTTTGGCTTGGATGAAACCGGCACGGTCACACGCGGTGAGGTCTGGGCGGTGGAAGGCATCGTAGTTCGAACTCAGCGCCCCAAGGCTAACCTTCGAATGCGCGTATGAGCCGTTTGCCGGACTTTGGCGGCTACTCTCGCCGGGGATTCCAAAGCTAGAGTGAGTGGAATCGTTGGTATCAGCAGAAGTGTCAATATCGTATACCCGGGACGGTACGACTCGGTTAAATCCGACATGAAACCTACAAAAAGCAGACCTCCAGTGACGAAGACCGACGAAATCGAGCTTGCGACGCCGACCAGCGTGCCGTAGCTTCGCCTTCCGAAATAGTCGGCGAGGATCGAAAGACGAAGCGGAATAGATGCACCGAAACCGTAACCCGAACAAAAGACGAAGAGTGGCAGCGGCATCAGCCCCCAAGATATCCCCAGGTAGTCAGAGTTGATCAACACCAGTGACGAGACACCGATCACTTGGAACGCGAGCGCTCCTGCAAGGAGGATCTTCAAACTGTAACGGTCTCCTATGATTCCGATAGTGATCCGGCCCAGGACATCACCGACCGCGACCGCGCCAGCGGCAACCGACGCAAGCCAAAGGTCGATCTTGTACTCCAGAAGCGCAGGAAGGTGGTAGAGGTTGGTCATCGCGACGACTTCGCCGATGCTGATGGCCAAGACGATCTGCCAGAAGGCTCGCAAGCGCAACACTTCCCGGATACCGATCGAGACTTCTCGCAACTGTCGGCGTTGACGTGGAAACCGATGCGTGCCGGCCACAACCTCCGAGTCGCCATCTGGCAGCAATCCGTAATCCTCCGGACGTCGGCGGAGCAGGACCAGCGCCGGAATGCCGATGACCCAGAAGCAGAGACCGACACCGATTAACACTGTCCGCCACGAGAAAGTTTCGATGGCCCAGACGAGTAAGGGGAGTGCAACCGCCCCCATGGCCGAAAAAGTCATGAACATTGCGAGAGCACGAGATCGCCTGCGGATAAACCAGTTGACAATCGTCGATACGAACACGATGAACTCGCCGAACGACAACCCAACCCCAAGCACGAGCATCACAGCGTAGAAATGCCAGAGCTCCTGCACCTGGCTCATCAAAATGAAGCCGCATCCAGTCACAAAGGAGCCAAAGGCCAGAACAGGCCTCGGTCCGAACCGGTCTATGGCAGCACCAACAAAGGGCGTTATAAACGAGCTCTCAGCGCGTTGGATCGCCATCGCGGTACCGAAAACTCCGGAACCCCATCCCGTGAAAGTGCGAAGCACGGGATCGACAAACGCTTGGAAACCGCGCCAAAAGACGGCTGATGTATAGAACTGCACCGCCCCACTTCCCATCACGATCCACCAGCCGAAGAAGATCTTAGGTCGGCGCTTGTTTAGAGTCGTGGTGCCTCCCGACGTCTTTCTTTAGAACGTAGCGGTCGAGAAATGGGCTAACGGCTTTAATGAAACCTATCGGGTTATCACCAGGGACGCGATGACTTGCGTTCGGGACATAGGTGGCAGAACTGCCAGGGACAGTCTCGATCATCCGCCGCACGGTGTCGGTACTGACGAGCTTCGAGTTTCTACCGAGAACGAAGAGAGTCGGAGTCGTAACTTTAGCGAGTGCGGCCCAATAGTCGTCGGGGGTGTAGGAGCGCCGGTGATGGTCGAGCAGTCGTGGGTCGTGTTTCCATTCCCAACCACCGCCGGGAAGGAGCCGGGTGGCCCTAAGCAGCGAACCTTCGACGGCACGGCGTGTGCGCATCGGACTCATTTTGTGGACTTTGTCGACGAGTTCTTCGAAATGCCCGTCTTTGGGGAGAGCCGAAATGTAACGGTTGATGCCTCTACTTGCTTCGCGGTTCGTCTCAGGCGCTACGTCAACGACAACGACGGCTTTAACAATGTCGGGATTCTTGGATGCATAAATGTAGGAGAGGCTCCCGCCTAGTGACAGGCCGCACAGGCCGAAACGACCGATATTCATCTCACTAGTGAGGTGTTCAACCAACCGCTGCAAGTCACTCAAGTAGTAGTGCGTGGTGTAGTCGGCCTCTTTTGGACGTCCGCTGTCGCCGTGTCCTCTGAGGTCTAACGAGAAGCATCTGAAGCGGTTGCGGAGGGCGAGGCAGGTGAAGTCCCAAGTGCGTGCCTGCTGCATGAAGCCGTGGATGAAGATGATCGCGGGTTTGGTGCCGGCCGAGTCTCCCCAATCGACGAAATGGAGATCGAATTCGTCGTTTTGTCGGATCCGGTGAACGGTCGGCGGAGAGTCGTCTTCGAAGCGGACATCGGCACGCCGGGCCGCCGCTATCGTGGCGTCGAAGGAGTCAACCGTTTGCATTCCGATAGGTTACAAGTTTCGGACTGAACATACGCGTGGAATCACGGCGGAAATCTGTGTGGACGAGCATCATAATTGCAGGTTGGCAGATACTCTGGATACTAACGTTCGTATGGATGATTAGGCCGTTTTGATAGATAGTAGTCGGGCTTGAACGCCCTCGCCCCAGAGAAACAACCCGCATGCGCATCGGTAAACTGTTCGGGATTCCAATTCGGATCCACTGGTCCTGGTTGTTCGGATTTGCATTCCTGACCGCCATACTAGCCTCGGGCGGATTACCTTTCATCTCAATCAACCTGACCGTAACCCAAGAATGGATCCTCGCCGGATTTGTGACGATCTGCCTCTTCCTGTCGGTTTTGGCGCATGAGCTGGCCCACTCCCTCACCGCGAAACGCCTTGGATACTCAGTCGTTTCGATCACTTTGATGATCTTCGGCGGCGTGAGCCTAATCGCCGAACTGCGGGCACGCGCGTCCCACGATTTTCTGATCGCAGCCGCAGGACCAGGCATGTCCCTGTTAATCGGCATCGTTGCCGCGCTTCTATACATCACCTACCGCGACCCATTCCACACCGGCGGCGCAGCAATGTTGCAAGGCATCCTGTTCTACATCGCCTTGCAGAACGTAGCACTTGCGATTTTCAACATGCTCCCCGGCCTGCCTCTGGATGGCGGTCGAGTCTTGCAATCTTCAGTGTGGGCGCTGACCGGCAACCGACGCTTCGCAGCTCGTTTTGCAGGAAGGGCAGGGCAGATCCTAGGGTTCGCGATGATCGCCGGGGCCATCTACTTGATCGTCGCCCGCCAAGATCTGTCAGGCGGATTGTGGCTCTTGGTCATCGCGATGTTTATATTGCCAACATCTATGGCGGAGGCGGCACAAGCGCGAAAAAGGCGCTCACGAGCTAGAGAGCCTGGAGTGCAGGTGCGCTCCATCATGTCGTCGGTACCAACGGCCCTCAACGCGAACACGCCACTAGACGCTGCTGTCAGAAACGTAATTTCCAGACATCCCGATTCGGGGATCCCGGTAATCACCAACGGGCAAGTTACAGGCACCGTGACTATGGGAGACGTGGTGTCGCTGGGATTGAGTCAAAGCCAAGGCGCCGGATTGACTGTGGCCGATGTCGCGCAGCCAGTCTCGACGTTCACCATCGAACCCCAAGCCGATGTCTCTTTGGCTGAGGAGATACTGTCGAAACGGGCGATCGACTTGCTGCTGGTTTTCGAAAACGGATATCTAATCGGCACAGTCTCGAAGACCGATCTGGAAACGAGACGCGATCGCACGCAAGATTCTGCGTCCGCCCACCAGTTCTGAACCTCTAGGACCTAAGGGAAGATCGCCGCGCGCCGGTGCGTTCCAATGCCGATCAGCTTGCCGCTGTCGAGGTCGTGTGCCTCAACATGGAACCTGAAACGAGTACCTGAAACCTCTAGGAGTTCGGCCGTCGTCCTCATGCGCGCTCCGGGCGGTGCAGGCGCGACATGCTTGATATCGACGTGAAATCCGACCGTAAAACCGTTGTCTGGTAGCCTCGGATCCAACCCCAACATCGCCGTGGTTTCCAACTCGTTGATCATCGACGGGCTAGAAAGAGTGGCACGAGCCGGATCGCCGCCCGGCGAATAGAGCATCGAATCAGTAACAACCCACTCCCGTTCGTGGATCCAACCTGTTTCGATCTTGTCGGTGAGGTCATCCATCAATTGTTGACCATCTCATTTCGCAAGCAGATGATCCGCCATCTCCCCGAAATCCGCAACCGTCAAATCAGGCTCGTACCGCGCATCGGTATCCTCGAACGGCAACTCGTATCGGTTCACGTAAATCCCTCGCAACCCGCACGTTCGCGCCCCCATCACATCGAAAGAATTCGACGAAACCATTATCAACTCCCCGGGCTCCATATCCAGCAACCTCGCCGCACTCCGATAGACGCCCGGATGCGGTTTGAACGCTCCTGCGACTTCAACCGAAATCACATCGTCGAAATCAAATTTGATGCGGTTCTCAACCAGATGGTCCAAGAACCACGGGTTGCCGTTCGATAACGCCACCAACTTGTACGACGCCTTCAACCGCTCCAGCCCAGGCAAGCAATCAGCGAACGGTTGCAGCTGTTGCCATCCCGCCATGAACACGTCCACTTCCTCTGTGGTTGGTGCCAAATCGTTCAACTTGGCAACGTAAACAAACGCCTTTTGCGCCGTTTCCAAATACCCCGAATGCCCCAATTCAACCAGCGAATCCTGATACTGCTCGATGCGCTGCCGATGCCGCAACTCGGCCCAAAAAGTGGACGCATCCACACGATCCTGCGCATCCCGGCCCTGAATGAACTCCGCGATAAAAGGCGTGAGGCTTCCTCCCAAATCCAGCACCGTCCCAAACAGGTCAAAAGTCAACGCTTTGCATTTCCTCAGGTCGGCCAATGTCCAAATCTCCTGATCAAGAAACTATGTGCTCGGTTGTAGCATCATCAAACGCCGGCGTCCGACACATCAGCATCGTCATCGCCGATGCGTATGCTTCTTCCTCACTAAACAGGTCGCACTTCGCAGCAGGTTCACCCGGAGTCACACCCCGGACGATCGGATAAAGGTGCCAGTATCGCCCATCGGTGATCGCGAATATGGCTACGCCAGTCTCGATGCACCTTTGAAGGTGAAACTCGATACCTTCCACGATATCCGCGCCTAACGCCCGCGTCTCAACCACCGCCAGCGTCCTATCCGGTACCGCGTCTGATCGCAAAGCATGGACCATCCGCGCGTCCGCATCGTCGAGCGTTGACGGGATGAACCAGAATTCGGGATGGCTCAAGCGCCAACCGAGTAGGTTGAGAACAGGCACCACCAGAATGACGAACGTCCTCGAGACGCTGTTATGCGGTCCAAGTAAATTGAACTGCTCGGTTCGCGCCGACCGCACTTGGGCGACGATTTTCTCGGAAAGCGTCGGCGAGGTTTAGTCCACAGACTTAATGAGCTTGATGTCGCGGTGGGCCAGGTGACCCCGCACCAGCGGCATGTTCTCCTCCCACCATTCGGAGCCGTAGAACGCCGCCTCTTTTGCTTCTAACTCTTCTATCGTGTCGCCGTAGGAGCGGATCCAGATGAACTGCGACTCTTCGTCGTTAACCCACACCGTCTCCGCCTTCATCCCGAAACCGTCCATCACGTCGATGAGGGTTTCATCAAACAGCTTCAGCCAAGAATCCATCATGCCCTTATTGATCGTGTAAGTTCGCAGATGCGCAATCGTCATCGTCTTATCTCTCCTTGTCAACTGGCGCAGCAGATCGTATTGCCACTAGAACATTATCTATTTCCTTTTGGACTACTGCTCAGATGAGACCATGGCAAAACACCGTCATTTCGGCGGAAGCCGGAATCCAGAAGGATGGCGGACGGTTGGATACCCTACCATCGGACTGGATTCCCTCGGGGCCTGCCCCGTACCCCGATACGGGGGCGGGAATGACGGATAGCGGGAATGACTGAGGTTAGGCACACATCGCGAGTAGGAGGAACTTCGGCGCGCGTTCCCCTATAGCGCGCGCCGAAGCCAGTCGCGGACCGTCTGTAATCACACTGCCCCACGACGTGACAACGCCACGCCGAGTCCCAACACAACAGTGACCAGTCCCACGATGAATATCAGCAGCATCGACCATCCGGCACCGAACCCCGGCGCGTATCCACCCGTAGCGGGTGGCTCGGGCGTCGCCTGCGGCTCCGGTGTAGGAATCGCGGCCGGCGCACCCGCAGTGCCAACCGCCACCGCAGCGGGCAGCGCGCTCAGATTAGCGCATACCTGCAAAGACGGACCGCCGATTTTCACTCGGGCCGACAATATGGTCAGCGATGCATCGGAGTTGACCGCTACCAAGGCGATGTCTCGTATATTGCCCCTCAACTCCGCGGGTAACGGCACGCAAACCTCGGCAGGAACTTTCAAGGCATACGACGCGATCGCAGAGCCCGCAGCATCGACCGCCAACACCTCGTATCTGCTTCCTCCCAACGTGTATCGCTGCGTCGTCATTCCGACGTTCGACGCGGCACCAGCTTCTGCCATGCGGATGCCGATGATTTCGCCGTTCGGCACCGCCGATGACCCGGCTAAGATGGAGTACCCTTCGCCCTCGAAACGTCCGCCACTGACCGGCGTGAAGACCTCGTACTGACCGCCATCTGAATCTACTAGAACCGCCGGAATAGCGCCATTCGGGTTCATCGGTGCAACCGTGGGTTCCAGAATCGCCGGCGCGCCTCGGCGCACATTCACCGTAAACGTCGCACGACAATCAACCGATGTGTCAATGCCGCATGAAGCGAGCGTCGCGTGGACTGTGTAAGTCCCGGGCGTTTCAGGCGATGTAAACAGAATCACCCGATCATCCGGATCGTTGTCCGAGTCCAGAGATGCATCGGCTTCACGGAATTCGCCTCCACTACCGCCTTCCACACTCCACACCACATCTGTCTTGCCGTCGATCAGATCATTATCTACGATGTCTTGCCGGCCATACGGAACGATCCCGAGACGAACTGTCTCGCCTCCTCCCGTTGTGAACTTCGAGATCGTGGGTTCAAGCTTGTTGATGAAATGATGTGCCTGGATCTTCGCATCGTTGACCCGCGTGTTCGCAATCACCTTAAAACCGCCTGCCAAGACACCGTCATCGGAAATGCCCCATACCAAAGTTTGTTCGTCTTCCACATCACCGTCTCTCGCGACAGTAACGGTCACGGTCTGCGGTGTGTCCCAATTGTCCGGAGTGAACGTGACGGAACTCGGACTGAACGACAGGTCCGGGTTGTCAGACCCAACCGTCACGCGGGTATCTCTTGCAGGTTGCGCATCGAGTTTGACATCGAAAGTCGATGTGCGGGCCTCGTTAAGCACGAGTATGCTGGCAAGGACTACATTGGGGCCCTCCGAAAAGTCCGACAACTGTCGCTCGCCCTTCCCGTAGACGCCGTTTCGACCAGCCAGCTTGGTATCGTGCAGCCAAGGCTCGTAGGTGATCCCCGCTACATCCGGCATCTGTATCACGTCGTGTATCAGAGGCCGAGGCGTTTCCGTGTTAGTTCCCCAATAGTTGTGAGTGGCGTGGACCCTCGCACGATTGACTCCATATGTGTTGCCGGCATTTTGATTCGTGATCCGAATTCCGATCCCGTATCCGCTGATAACGTTGTACTTGGCGTTGACCTCGAACCAGGCGGTAGCCGAGGTGCCGCTGTTGAACGAAGTCGCGGCGAATATGCCAAAGGAACTCGATGTTCCTTCCATGGTGTTGCCGATGATGTCCGCCTTGATCCGTTCATCCTCGTTGCCGGCGCAGGAGTTTATTTGGATTCCATGCGCACCGTCGTGCATGTGGTTGCCGATTATCTTCGCGTTGGTGTTCACCGTCGTGCCGTCCTGCGAAGCGCACCAGCCCACACCTAAAGCTATGTCGAAAAACCGGGATTGCCCGATGTCGTTCTCCCGGATCTCCAAGTTAGCCTCAATGGTTTCGCCGTCCGGGGAGTTTGGCACGAACCAGTTCGGGTAGTATGCGATGGCCGCTGAACCAATGTTGGTGAGTTTGTTGTTTGACAGCACGCCGCTGGAAGCTCCCACCATGTTGATGGCGTTGTTCGCGGTATCCGAGATGACGTTCTCGCTAACGGTTGCGTTCAAATAGCCGCTTATGTGTATTCCTATGGCAATTCCATTGTTGATCTGATTGCCGGTTATATGGATCGGCAGACGGTTGGTCACCATCCCCGCATCATCTATATCGGGAACATACGATGCGGAGGTCTGCACACGAATCATCCGGAAAATACCCGCACCCTTCGAGGTGCCTATCGTCCCACCACAAGCGTCTTCATGACGGCGTGGATTTTGGACGCCGCGCGTTTCGTCGAGAATGTCTAGGAGCAGGTTGTTGGAGATGACGCCAGAAGAATCTTCGAAAAATATGCCCCAGACAGCGAGCGCGCCTTGTCCGCCCGTGCGGTCGTAAACGCAATCGAACGCGAAGTTGAAGCGGTCTATCGTGACGTTGGTGGAGGCTGTAACCGCGAAGACGGCATGTCTTCTTTGGGTGCTGTCCAAGTTTTCGACTATCCTTCTGGGCCTCAAGGTGGCAGCCGATGTCGAATCAGGCGCGTTACTGGCTCGAAGCACAACGTTAGTCGCGTCTTGGATGTGCATCGCGTTGCGATACTCTCCCGCCCCAAAGACGAGCGTCGTATCGCTCTTGTAAGCATCCTTCAGCGTCGCCACCTCGGTCGACGAGTCGATGTCGAAATAGGTGCTGAAGGTGGCAGGCGTGACCTGATGAGTTGTTTGGCTAGATTGAGCCTCTGCGGCATCTCCTGCATCACCGATCCACACCAGAAACGACGTAGCAACTGCCAGTAGGAGGTGAACCGCTACCGCGGAACGAATTGAAACGCTATTTAGACGATGCTTAGAATCGGGGGGGGGGGGGGGACTATAGTCATAACATCAAATCTCTACGCGGCGATGCCGGTTCACGCTCCGTAATTTTATCGAATACGAATCGCTCTCTGCAAGGCGCTCAGATGCGATAGTACCGCTCAGCATTCGTCTCGAAGAGTTTCGTCCGGTCCGATTCCGAGAAGTCCGCCGTTATTTCATCGTACGCATTCCAGATCGCAGCGTACGAGGTGAACAGCATATCGACGGGATAGTTGGACGCGAACATGCATCGATCCACTCCGAAGATGTCGATCGTGTCGAGAACGAATTGACGTATGCGGTCCGCAGTGAACTCCCCGGAAAACATGCCTAGCGCGGAAATCTTGACTGAGACGTTATCTGCGGTTGCTAGCGCCGACATGCCTTTGCGCCAAAGATCAACACCGGCATCGTCCCAATCACGAGGCATCCCCGTATGGTCGAGGACGATCGGGACGTTAGGCACTCGGTGCGCCAGTCTGGCCGAGTCCTCCAGCTGCCAAGGCCACACCTGCAAGTCGAATGAACCGTCATGATCCGCGAGTGCTCGATAGCCGCGCAACCAGTTTGAATCCGTCATCAAGTCGTTACGGTCCGTGAACTGCCACTTGGGGTCTTCCGCCCAGTTCAGCATGTGTCGGATGCCACGCCAGTTGGCGTGCTCGGCGTGCCGGGCAATAAGTTCCGGGGCATCGGGACTCGACAGATCCGCATACCCGATGATGGCATGAGGCATTCCGCGGGAATCCGGAGAATCGGCGACGCTTTGCAGCCAGGCAGTCTCTCCAACTGGGTCGGCCTCATGGTCCCACTCTGCTTGAACATGCACCGACTTCACCAGCGGCAGACCCTCCGCATCCTCATGCAGGTGCGAAATCAGATACGTCCGGCGGAAGATCGAGTAATCGCCCACAAAGTGATCGATCCCCTCCGTCAACCACGGATACGGATTGTTCTCAAGATCCCAGAGATGGTGGTGCGTATCGATGAACGGCGGCAAGGCCATAACTTTCTCCGATCTATCAGTCCGTGTAGAAAACCTGCGTCAATTCGATCATGAACTGGTCCGGACGCCCACCTTCTGGTATCTCGAAATACGGGGCCATGAACTCCTGCCAACGATCATTCACCTCTTCACCCGTCATTCCCTCCAACGACTTCTCGAACGACTCGTCCACCTCCACATACCCGAACAACGTCCCATCATCCTTGGCGAAGATGCTGTAGTTGCGCCACCCATGCCGACGCAGCGCATCCAGCATATCCGGCCACACATTCGCGTGATGCTCCGTGTACTCCTCCAAAGTTTCGGGCCTGATCTTCATCAGAAATCCGACGCGTTTCATTTTCGGTTACCTCCGACTGGCGAGCAGCCGTTACGTTTTGGTTGACGACAAGGATGACTATACCCGATACCCAAGCAAGGTGAAGCGGTCTCCGAGATGCGTGATGGAACCGAGCGATGTGGAATCGACGTATGGGAATCGTTAACCTTTAAGGATGATGTTTCTGCGCAACAGCAGCAGTTTATCGCGCCGCGCCTCGCTTTTTGCGACGGTCGTGATAGTGAGCGGCGCGATTGCGGCTTTGGTCGCTTGCACAGACGAGGCACAAGTCGACACTCCCGTCGTCGAGCCGAAGGAACCTGCTCCCGCGGTCGATGCCGAGAAAGCACCGACCGATGGTGAAGCAGCGAAGCGTCGACCCCCGATGTTCACCTTCACCCCCACATTCACGGTTACGAGCACCTTCACCGCTACGGCGACGTTCACTCCCACGCCAACCGATACGGCCACGCCGGAACCGACTCCTACCTATACGCCTTCGCCGACCGCGACGACTACCCCCACACCAAGTCCAACTGCCACATCAACGCCAACTCCCACGCCGACGAACACGCCTTCTCCTACATCTACTGCGACAACCACGCCCACGGACATTCCTACGAACACTCCGACCGTAGCCCCAACCGATACGGCGACACCGGAACCGACTCCTACCCATACACCGGAGCCGACTCCTACAGAGACACCCGCTCCTGAACCGACGCCTACGCCCGTTCCGGAACCGACCGCAACATTTACCCCAACCCCCGAGCCCACCGCTACAGAAACGCCAACCCCGACTCCGACTAACACGCCCTTACCGACTGACACCCCGACGGTTACGCCCACCCCCACGATCACACCAACCCCTACGCCAGAACCAGTAACCGACCTGACCATCAGATGGGTGTTTCAAACCAAAGTTACCGGGGGCGTCGCGACGTCCGCTGTCAATGCCGATTTGATCGTCAGTGACGGCGTGGTCTACGCAGGTTCGAAAGACAACAGGATGTATGCCATCTACGCGTCATCAGGAGAGGAAAGATGGTCCTACAACGCGGGTAGCGATGTAACCAGCGGCGGGATCTTGAACGCCGACGGAACAGTCATAATGTTCGGAACAGACAATACCGGCTTCTACGCGCTTGACACGGACGATGGTTCAAGGCGCTGGAGTTACGAACCAGAGCCAAGGATCGGAACATTCGAAGCAAAGCCGACGCTCTACGAAAACACTGTCATAGCTGCGGGAGATAACCGCATCTACGCGTTCAATGCTGACACCGAAAGCGAAGAGGAGGGCAACCTCCTTTGGGCATATCCGAGAATCAAACAAGATAGCGATTTCGGAAGGTTCCGAGAAGCTGGAACCGCTTATCGCGACGCTTTTTACATCGGGAACGATGATGGAACCCTGCACGGCGTCAATATAGACGCAGGAAGTCTAAACGGAAGCGCTCGGTTGCGCGCCACGCAGATGCCGTATTGTCAAGAGGACGAGGACTGTAGAACGGGCGAGGACGATCCCGAACCTTTGCGCTCCGCAGTCGTCAGGAACGGTTCCTACATCTATTTTGGTAACGACGCAGGTGAGCTAATCCAATACAAGAGCAATTCCATAAATTGGGTCTTTAAGACAGAGGCAGAGAGGGGCGTGAGAGGGGACATCGCTGCCACCGATGAAATAGTGGTATTCGCTGATCGTTCGGGCGCGATCTACGCAGTCAACCCTGATCCGGAAGAAGCGAGAAGAAACAGAGTTGCAGGAGAAGGCAGAACTCCGGAAAAATTATGGAGACGGTACATCGAGGATGACAGGTGGGTCGTTGGGGGCCCGGTGATTAGTGGCGACTTCGTGTATGTGATCGATAGTCGCGGCTTGCTGTACATGATTGACTTGGAACAAGGCAGGATACGCTACACGCTGGACATCTGGCCCGGCGATGATCCCTGCCCCACATTGTGCAGATCAACCCCCGCGATCGAGGGCAACATGCTCTTCGCCGGCACCCAAGATGGAACCATAGTTGGAGTGCAACTCCCAATTCCCCCGAGTAGTCGGTCAGCGACAGCTTTCGGTTTTCGTCGCGATGCAGTGTTAAACTGCGCGACTGAATGGTACGGATCACTTCACTGCGGTATCCGCAACTCGACAACAACCCTATCGAACGGTGCAACGCCCCATGAAATCATTCGCACAAGCCCTTGACCTCAAAGACGACCCGAAGATCATCGCAGAATACGAGGAGTACCACCGCAACGTGTGGCCGGAGGTTCTCCAAGCATTGAAGGGCATCGGAATCGAGCGAATGGAGATTTTTAGGATTGGAAATCACCTCTTCATGTACTGCACCGCGCCCGACGACTTCGATCCGAGCCGAGATTTCCAAAGCTACACCTCCACCAAACGTGCAGAAGAATGGAACGACCTGATGATGACCTACCAGCAAAAGGTGCCCGAAGCCGGCCCTGAAGACTGGTGGGCTCCAATGTCTTTGGCGTTCGACTCGAAGTGGTTCGAGGAATGATCCGAAGCGATACTTCAAGTTAGCGATGACCAAAAATGTCACGCGACGAACCAGCATCTGCCACGGAGTTGACAGTCGCGATCGCAGAGGCGATTGAGACCGCGGAAGAGTTGGCTCTGACCTCTGTTGCTCGGGGAGACTACACCCAGTCCGACATCATCTCTGAACGCCTCACTCCCTATCTGATGCAAGCAAAGATGTACGCCGAGATAAATATGACCTCGGCACCCGAGATCGGCAGCGGTATCGCAGAGGCCACCGCAGTTGCGTCTGATCTCGCAGACATCGACGCCAAATACTCACCTCTGCTGAGCATGTTGCGAAGACTGCGCGAAGCTGTTTCGAGAAACCTAGCCTGATCTTGGCTCGTCGCGATGACCGTTCGAGTAGAAGTAGAGATCGATCACGGCGCGGTCAGCGTTCCAAGCCACGCAGCAAATGTGGTTGAACTCGCAGTTCGCACGATCCTTCTACGCGAGGGTTTCGTAGGCGAACGTTCAGCCTCGGTGACCGTGCTACTCACCGGCGACGCGCGCCTGCACCAGTTGAATCAAGAGTTTGCCGGGGAAGACCATATGACCGACGTGCTCAGTTTCGAGGCTGAACCGGACGGCGGATTTGCAGCAATTGCCGACGAGTGGTCTCCTGATCGCATCGGCGACATCGCGATCTCCATACCCCAGACCGAGAGACAAGCACTGGATAAAGGCGTACCGTTCAAACGCGAGTTGGCCATGCTCGCAATCCACGGAACTCTGCATCTACTCGGCTACGACCACGCATCGCCCGAGGACGAACTAGTGATGTTCGGCAAAACTGATGATGCATTGTCCGAGATTTTCTAGCCTCAACCCTAGGTAAAGCCGAACTCAGCCCCAACTACCTGCTATAGAGGAACACCGGAGCGAGCATCTGATCGACAGGCACAAAGCCGTCGGTTAACATCACGGGGTCTTTTTGATGGAACCAACGGTAGAAAAGATCATCCGGCATAAACCGAGTTATCGGTTCATGCCATCCCACCGCTTCGTTCGCTTCGGCTAGGTCGTCCCACGTTATCGGTTGCGACGCACCGACAACCACGTACGTCACGTTAGAGCGTTCGTCTTTTTCCCACAAATCGTCGTCACGCAGCACATAGACGTACTCAAACGTGTGCTGCATAGTGTTGACGTAGGAACGCAGGAAGTTGCCGAACTCAAAGTTGTCAACGATATTGACGATGTAGATGCCAGTGGGGTTGAGTAACTGTTTGACCTGTTGATTGAACTCATGTGTCGTCAGCTGGTACGGCACGGAAAAGTCGTTGAACGCGTCCCCGACCACCATGTCATACGCTCCTACTGGCAGTTCACGGGCCTTCATCCTCGCATCTTCGTGATAGCTGATGATCCTCGTGTTCAAAGGCAACCACAAATACTCGTGAGCGATCCGAGTCACTACGGGATCTATCTCGACCACCTCGACTTCCCAATCCGAATAACGGTGCTCGATCAGCCGCGGCATCGTATACCCGCCCCCACCGATAAACATGATCTTCGGTGTCCCGATCCGATACTCTTGCAGCGCCACGAAGTCGCCCGTGATCTTCTCGTATCCGTAGACGAGAAAAGACGGATCCTCCTTCGCGACGTAGCTGTGCAACAACTGGTCAAGCGTCAGTGTCCTAACCGTCTGGTCTTGGATCGTGCGCTCCCTTACTTTGATGCAGAAGTAGTTGCTCTCTTCGTCGCAACCCGAATCAAACCAGTCGTATCGAATCGTCAGACCCACGGATACCGCGACCACGAGGGCAGCGATTACCGCCAAAAAGTTGTACCGCACCTTCCAGAGATCGCCGAATAGCAACGCCATCGCAAACAGCACGATCGCGACCGCTAAAACGATTGGTCGTGTCCCTATCCACTGGATCAAAACGAATCCGGTCAGGAACACGCCGAGTATCGATCCCGCCGTCGAAATTGCATAAAACCTTCCAACGATATCTCCGGTCTTCGTCAGGTCTCGAAGCTCCAGCTTGATGACGATCGGCGTCACCATGCCAAGTATCACGCTGGCAGGGAGGAACAACACAGCCGTCAACGTGACGATGCGAGGCAGCAACGGCATAGAGCCTACCGCTTCGCCAACCACAGAGATCAACGGCAAGATGATGACCGTGAATATGCCTGAAATGAGAAGGATGATGCCCAGCGTCAAACGCGATGGAAACTTGTCCGCGATCAGACCGCCTATGTAGTTGCCCGCGCTGATCCCCGCCAAAACCACGCCGATGATGCTCGTCCATGTGTAAAGCGAAACCCCGATCACCGGTGCAAGAATCCGCCCCGCCACGATCTCCAAAATGAGTGTGCAAGCACTCGCCGTGAAGACGATCAGATACGGAACTATCAAACTTAGCGATGCAAGACGATCTTTCATTTTCAGTTCAGTACCTCTAAACGCACACAATCCCGCGCGGCATCGGAATCAAAGCCTGGGATGTGCCAGCTAGCAGGATAAGGATACCTGCGATTCGCTATTCGCGACATCGGACTCAAAACTCCAGACGTCGCTGAAAATCCCACTTCGCCTCAAAGCCTAACTTCCATAAGTGGAGAAGAACACCTGGACACGCTCGACGAATCTTTCAGGGAAAGAGCTGTGCATCCCGTGTCCGCTGTCGTCCCATTTCTCGAATTCCGCCCGCGGCAAGAGCCTCATCGCATCCTCCGCTTCTTCATCGTTCAACGCCGAACCCAACCAAGGTTCAGCTTGCAACAAGAGACCCGGTGATGCGGCCCGCTCGAGCAAATCTTCGGTTCGCCAATTCGCACGAGCCCTACCGCTCAACGTCGATCGGAACACGTCCGGATCCATCGCCAAATACTTCTCCGCGCGCTCCAAGCAACGCGCTTCGTCATATTCCGGGTTGGTCGATCTGACATGATCAACCAGTGTCTGGAGATCGGGATTTGTGTCCAAGACTTCCAAAGTCGCGGTGAAACTGTCGCGAAATTGATTTCCTTCCCATCTTCGATGCACGAATAGCGGCGGGTCTTCATAGACCGCCGCCCGAACCAGATCCGATCGCTCGGCATTCAGCCCCAGTGCCGTAGCACCGCCCAGTGAATGCCCGACCACAAACGCTGGTTCACCGACGACCCGTTCAATGAACTCGACTTGATCCATGGCGTAGTTTCGCCAGTGGTATCCGTTGGACACCCAAGACGATTTTCCGTGACCTCGGAGATCGACTGCGAAAACCTTCCATTCGGCTGCGAACTGCTTCGATACCGAGTCCCAGTCCTGCCAACGTCCACTTATGCCGTGTATCAGGAGCATCGGAGGCCCTGAGTCTGGCCCTTCGGCATAGTTGATGTGACGGTCGCCCAGTTGCAGGCGCGACTCTACGAAGTTCGTTATCGTCGGGGAATTCATGAGCCCTCTGGATCGACTTATCGTTGGTGTCCAAGACGAAATCTTAATCCACAACGATTACATCGCCCTGACGGAAATGATCCAACGCGTCCTCGTTCACCTCGATTCCCAGCCCGGGAGCATCGGGCACCTCGATGTATCCGCCTGACTGCTGGAAGAACGGCGTAGTAAGTGCCTCTCGGACCGGATGCGAGGTCTGGTCGAACTCCGTCACCGGCTCGTTTACGAACGGCTCTCTCGGATGCGCCGGCGGTGCTTGTGCGACAACCGCCAAAGTGTGCAGAATCGCCGCTAGGCTGATGTGCGTGTTGAAGAAATGAGGGATACACCTCACGTTGAAAGCCTCGGACATGTCGGACGAGAGCTTCAACTCCGAGATGCCGCCAACATTCACCACCTCCGGCTGGATGATGTCGAAGATGCGTTGCCTCAACAACCGCGCTACATCGCGGCGTGTGTTAGCCGATTCGCCACCGGCAATCGGAACGGGCGATTGCGTCGTGATCAGCAGGTTGTCATCCAGTGCCCGAGACGCAGTCGGCTCCTCGAACCAGAAGACATCGGCATCTGCAATGCGCCGCGCCATCGAGATCGCAGTCATCGGGTCATACGCCTCGTTCGCGTCCACCATGATCCGGATACCATCGCCCACCTGACGCCGGAGAGCATAAACGCGATCGACATCCTCGCGGAAAGTGAAACCGCCGATCTTCATCTTCATCGCTGGAAAGCCCGCCTCCGCGTGGCCCTGGGCCTCGTCAAGGAACCCGGACCACGTCGGATCGGTCAGATCGTCCTCCGTGTAGAACAGACCCGTCGCGTAGACACAGATCCGATCCCGGACTTTGCCTCCCAACAGTGCGTAAACCGGCACCCCGCGCGCTTTGCCTACCAAGTCGTGAAGCGCGATGTCGATGGCACTCGCTGCTTTGGATGCGATACCACCGTATCCGCCGCTCTGGTACCGTGGATTCACAATCGATTGCCAGATACTGCCAAAGTTTTCAGGATTCTTACCGATCAGTGGCGCGACGACACCATCAACCGAACGCGCGTCGGCTCCAGTTTCGCCCCAACCATAAGTACCGTCATCCGCGACGACACGCACCGCGAGCGTTCCACGATGCGTCTTCCACTGCATCGACGACTTGTACGGTGCCGCAACCTTCCCGTTCAACTGGTGGAGCTCAATGCGCTCGATCTTCATGTCGCGTTGTCTTTCCGCCTCTAAGGCAGGGGCCTCAATGTTTCTGTGTGGTTTGGGCAAATGTTACGAATGCGCGCTTCAACGCGCAACCCGTCCACTTCAATGAAACACAAGCGATGCGTAAAATACGCACATCCGAATTCCAACTCAAGGCGGAAAAACATGGCTACAAAGTCCAAGAATCGCGGCGTTTTCTCAATTCCAGTCACTCCGTTCAACGAGGACGGCAGCGTCGACTACGAATCGTTGCGCAGCTGCGTGAGCTACTGTGTCGAAGCAGGAGCCCACGGAATCGTCATGCCAGTCAACGCCAGCGAGGGACCGAGGTTGACGGACGAGGAACGCGACGAGGTCCTGCGAGTCGGCGTGGCAACCGTCGGCGGTGCCGTTCCGGTAGTAGCAGGTGCCAGCGGCATCTCAACCGAACACTGCATCGAGCGAGCCCGAGTCGCCGTCGAGTGCGGAGCCGACTCAATCATCGCGATGCCCGTGAATGGCATGGGGGGAGGGCAAGAGACAATCGATCTCTACGCGGCGCTATGGGAAGCCACCGGTTTGCCGGTCTGGCTCCAAAACAACAAACCGCCTACCGGGCCCACAATCCCTACGCCGACCATCATTCGAATCATTGAAGATATCCCCGGAGCCAGACTCCTCAAAGAAGAAAGCCTGCTGCCCGGAAACGTGATGACCGCGGTCCTTGAGGCCTGCGGAGACAAAGTCGAAGCGATCATGGGTGGTATGGGCGGCCGCTTCCTGCTGGCCGAATACCGCAGGGGCGGCGCCGGCACCATGCCAGCCGGTCACATCACCGAAGCCCACGTCGCGGTATGGGACGCCCTCGAGGCCGGCGGCATCGACGAAAACGGACAGCAGGTGGTGACCGACGAAGCCAGAGTCCTATTCAACCGCATCCTCCCGTCCCTCAACTTCGAGTTCTTCTTCGGCGTAACAACCTACAAACAAGCCTTCTGGCGCCGCGGCATCATCAAGACGCCCATAACCCGCCAACCCGGATCAAAAGCCTTCGATAGCTACGACGGCGAAGAACTCGACAAGATACTCGATGAAATCTCGGATCTCTTAACGTGGCGCGGGTCAGGGCGAAGATCAAGTGGTTGACGAAAACAAAGGGGCAAAGCGCGAGTGGAAGTCGTGGTTGCGGCTGGGCTGTGGCTGGCTGCTGTTCGCCGTGGTCGTTGTGGGGATCGTCGCAGCCATTTTCTTCGGTACTCGTCTATACATATCAGTCAGCGCCGACATCGCCCGTATCGAGTTACAGGTTGACAGGTTGCAAGACCAGTTCGACCGCGCATTGGAAAACAATGACCGTGCCTTAGATCTCTATGACGAGATCATCGAAGACATCGAAACTAACCGACGTGATATCAACGACCAGTTGGCACACGCCATTAAACGTAACGACGAGGCATTGGATCTGTACCACGAATTGGTAGTCAAGGCAGAAGCCGCGGTATTGGAAGCTGAGGAACTACCAACCGATTTACGGAATTTCCGCTTCCAGGTAGCCCGTCTCGCAATCGAAACCGAAAAATTGAACCGCGAAATCCAACTCGTCCAAGGCGACGTGCAGGCACTTCGGGACGAGATCAATGAAGTTGCTGATAGGATCGCGGATTTTCAAGACATCATCACACTCGTCGCGGAGGCGATCACGACGTTACGTTGATCAAATCAACCTTGGCTTTCCGAGCGCGCTGATACTCCCACCAACACCAAAGCTGACCCAGCGAATGCGACACCGAAAACCAGCAACGTCACCAAAACTCCAACAGACGGCGCAGCCCCTCCTGTAACCGGGAGTTCAACGATCTGAATCTCAACTACCGGCGTCGGCGGTAGCGGCCCCGGCGCACCTTCTAAACCTACAGCCAGTATCGCAGGAACCGTCCCGACGTACCCACAAACCTGCAATCCGCGCACTCCTGCTTTCCCTCCGGGGTTTAGAACCGTCCGCTTCACTCCATCCTCGCTCTCCGATGTCAATACAACCCTGTCCAAATCGACCGAGTAGGCACCGGAGTTCAACACCGTCTGCTGCACACCCTCCTCGTCCATCGCTATCAATGCAACCGAATCCAAATTGGCCAAGAACATGCTTGGCATCGGCACGCACGCGATCGGCGGATTACGGAACGTGAATGGTGGCGAAACCCGGTTGCCGCCAGCATCAACCGCTCCCACAGCATAGTAGTTGCCGCCCAACGTGTACCGATGATGCGTCATACCCGCGTTGGACGCCTCGCCGCCCTTCGTCATCTGCACACCTACGATCACCGCGCTCGGGACGTCTCCAGGCTGCGCGATGAGCGAGAAATCATCACCAATGACCGATCCTCCCTCCTCCGGCGTAAATACCTCGTACCTCTTGCCTTCCGCATCGACCAAGAAAACCGGAATAGGTTCGGGCGGATTCACCGGACTCGGATCCGACGCCGTCGCCCCGCCTCCGAACAACAGCCCTGAGACGACCGCAGCTGTGAGTACAGCCATCGGAACACCCCAACGGATTTGACTGACGTTTCTCAATTTTCAGCCCCTGTCCTGATTGAATCGCGATATTAGGTTCGCCTTCAAACCATTATCACCGCGCCACCTGATCGATTCGGTTCTTCGCCAAACACTGAAACGAAACTCCTGACGCGCGTATATCCACACCGTGTAAACTGAAAAACACAGCATCACCGCCAATTCGCCGTGCGGCTCACGATCGGAAATATGGCGAACACCCAGACACTCGCTTCGAAACCATCGAAATCGACGAGACCGTCTTCTAGGAACGGGTACGAACGCTCGCTCACCCAACTCATGCAGGAGGTGCAAAAGTATCTCCCTACTGATGAAATCGAGTTCGTCAAGGCAGCTTATGAATACGCCTATCTCGCACACGACGGACAGAAACGCAAATCCGGCGAGCCGTACATCGTTCATCCCGTTCACGTCTCTTTGCGCCTCGCGCGTCTCAGACTCACCGCCGACCTAATAGTCGCCGGACTCCTCCACGACACCGTCGAAGATTGCGGTGTCGAGGTCGATGACCTCCGCAGAGAGTTCGGCGACGGCGTTGCACTTCTTGTCGACGGCGTCACTAAGCTGAAGCGAATCGAGTTGAGGGCCATCGACGGCGGAACCGAAAAACGTAGACACGCAGACGACCGCGAACAGGAGAGGATCGAAAGCCTCCGCAAGATGTTCGTCACTGCCGGCGAGGATCGAAGAGTGCTACTCATAAAACTCGCCGACCGCATGCATAACATCGAGACGCTACGCTTCCTGTCGGAAAATCAACGAGAACGCATCGCTCGCGAGACCATGGACATCTACGCGCCCCTAGCCGATCGGCTCGGAATGAACGATTGGAAGTGGCGACTCGAAGATCAAGCTTTCTACCATCTCGATCACAAGGAATACCGCACCATTTCCGGGCTCGTTAAGCGCAAACGCCGAGAACGTGAGGAATACACCAACCGCGCCGTAACCATACTCGAAAACGCGATCATCGACCGAAGTGGCATCAAAGCAACCATCAGCGGTCGTGCCAAGCACCTCTACAGCATCGCACGCAAAAAGCGACGCTACGAGGAACTAGGCAGGACATTCGACGAGATTCACGACTTGATCGCCCTACGCGTGATCACCCAAAACACCGCCGACTGTTACAACGCCCTAGGCATCGTCCACGGACTGTGGCCCATGATCGAAGGCACCTTCGACGACTACATCTCGAAACCCAAGTCCAACGGCTACAGTTCTCTACACACAACCGTTCTCGGACCCGACAACACGCCGCTCGAAGTTCAGATCCGTTCCCACGAGATGCACCAGGTCGCTGAGCAAGGCTTCGCCGCACACTGGGCTTACAAACAAGGCGGCAACAACCAGGGTGACAAAGATTCGTCAGATCGAACCATGACTTGGCTCAAAGACATGGTCGCACTCGGCGACGCACCCGAAGACACCGACGAATTCATCGACACCGTCGATCAGGAATTAAGCACCGACAGAATCCAAGTCTTCACTCCCGCCGGCGACGTCCTCGAACTCCCTGCCGATGCAACACCGCTCGACTTCGCTTACCGCATCCACACAGACCTGGGCCACAGCACCGTCGGAGCGGTCGTCAACGGCAAAATGGTCCCGCTCAACACCGCGTTGCAGCCCGGCGATGTCATTGAGATCAAAAAAGCCCGAACTCCACGCGGACCGAGCCTCGATTGGCAAAACATTGAAAAAGGCTATCTCGTAACCAATAGCGCACGAACTAAAGTGAGGCAGTGGTTCAGCAGACAAGAGCGGGCCACCAACCTTCAACAGGGACGCCAGCAACTACGAAGAGTCGTCGATCAATTAAACCGACTCGGACATGAGATCGATCCTGACGAGATTGCTGAACTGTCAGGATACGTCTCCACTGACGAGTTGGTCACCGACCTCGGCAAGACACACCAGCAACCATCGGCTATCGTCCGAACCGTCGTCAAAGGGATCGACGATCGTCGACCAGAAAATATCCTCGCTGAGCAACTTGCAGCGGGCGAGCGCGAAGCCAACAAAAGCGCACGCAGTGACCACGAAAAGGGCATTGTCGTAATGGGAATGCCCGGCATCCAAGTCAACTTCCCGCGTTGCTGCGCCCCCGTCTACGGTGACGACATCGTAGGTTACCTGACACGTGGCAGGGGCGTATCCATCCATCGAGACAACTGCCGCAACCTCAGAAACATCGACCCAGACCGAGTTCAGGAAGTCGCTTGGGGACATATGGCAGGAACATTCCCCGCGAGACTACGTGTCGAAGGCTCCGACCGCATCGGATTGATACATGATATCTGCGGAGTCATCAGAGATGAACGCATGAACCTCCACAAGATGACCTCCGGAGAAGACATCGGACGCGGCATCACACGCATCAACTTCACCGTATACACCTCTGGCTTGGAACAACTAGTGAAGCTGTTCGATCGATTGGAGTCGGTTCGAGGCGTTTCTTCCGTCATGCGCATCAACTGAAACACATCCGCCTCGTCGCAGATCCAATGCGCCAAATATAGAATCGAACGAGTCTATAAACCGAACTCGGCATGTCATTCTGGCGAAAGCCGGAATCCAGCCCTCATATTTATCGCCAACCGAAGGGTAACCAATGCCTGCAGCCAAATCACTGCGCGTTCAGCGCCGACGAGCGGCGCGAAACCGTTCCGTGCGGTCCTTCGTGCGGACACGCGTAACCGCCGCACGCAAGGCGATCGACGAAACTCCCTCCGCAGAATCCACCACCGAATCGGTCCGCGCCGCAATCAGCGCCCTTGACGTCGCCACTCGCAAAGGCGTAATCCACCGCAACCAGTCCTCACGCAAGAAGAGCCGGCTGGCCAAACGTCTCAACAAAGCTCTCGCGAGCTGATGCAACCGAATCAGCCAACCCGCCCCTTTCACGGAGTGAAGGGGGCGCGGGAGCGAAGCAACCGCGGGGGATGCCAGCCCCACCATCACCGCGACGACGCATCTGCCGAACACGTCCACACCCACGGCACCGTATCCTACGACGAGCCGCAGTCCCGATACCGCTGGCAGATCCATCACCCTTTCGAGAACATCCACCACCGCGCCGCAATCGAGGTCGCCCCATGGCAGGGCCTCCTCCCTCGATGGCGTTTCATCATCCCTTCCGACTACGAAGGCATAGTCAGGTGGGGCGTCGGGCCACCCGGTGCCACCGAAGTCAGCTTCGAAGACGTAAGACGCCCAGTCCGTCACGGACCCGTCCAACTCATCGACGGCCCCGAGGTTGAGTGGCTCGGCGGACACAACCCACTCTCCAGCACTCTCAGCGCATACATCATCATCGACGGCGAACCTCCCCACTACCTAGCCTTCGGACAAGCCGATGAACCTGAAGGCCCGCCAGGCTCCCTAGAAGGCGTCTACTTCAACGCCCACGAACACCCTCATTAGAGACCTTTGTCCCTCCCCTTTTGCGAAGCAAAAGGGGAGGCGGCGAGTGCAGCGAGACGCAGGGGGCTCATACACTTACCCCTGTAAACTATCGACCTGATGCACTGTTAGACTTTCCCCCACATTCGCGTCCCTCTGGGGGAAAGATGACCGAAACCGTCAAATGTGATCTCCGCATCAACGGCGGAAAACTCCTCAACACCGACACCTCCACGTTGGAAGTTGGCGATGTCGCCATCAAAGGCGACAAGATCATCGCCATCGAAAACGTCTCCGAAAACTACGTCGCCAACCGCACCATCGACGCTAGCGGCCTCATCGTAACCCCCGGCCTCATCGACATCCACACCCACGTCGCCGGCAGCCTCCGACGCTCGTCGCCGTACGTCGAGGACATGATGCAGGACGCCGACACCGCTGGCGTAAACTCTGGTGTAACTACTGTCGTAGATGCCGGATCGTGCGGCATCGCAAGCATCGGCGGTTTCGTAAACCACGTCATTCCAAACTCCAAGACCCGCGTCTTCGCGCTCCTGAACGTCGGCACGCACGGTGTCAACCGCGTACCCGAAGTAACATCCGCCCTCGACATCGAACACGATGCCGCAGTCGCATCCATCCAAGCACGAAAAGACGTCATCATCGGCGTCAAAGCCCGCATGGTATCGCCCGGCATCTCAATCCTGTCCCCTTCGCGAAGCGAGGGGGACGCGGGAGCGAAGCGACAGCAGGGGGTGCCCTACATCGCAAAAGCCGCCAAAGCCATCGCCGACGAAGCAGGCGTCAGGTTGATGGTCCACATGGGCGACACCACTGGACAAACCGATGTCGCACTGAATGCCGCACCCCGGATCCTCTCCGAAATCCTCACAAAAGGAGACATAGTCACCCACTCCTTCACTGGCGCTCGAGGCGGGCTCCTTACATCTTCCCTTCCCCCGCGAGCACACCCCCTCCCCCTCTCAGGGGGAGATTCAGAGGGGGTTGCAGGCGATGGGGGCCGAACCCTCCTACGCGAAGCCCTAGACGCCCGCAAACGAGGCGTCTTCTTCGACATCGGCGTCGGCGGCAGAAACTTCTCGTTCGACGCTGCAAAACGAGTCTTGGACGGCGGCTTGATACCCGACACCATCAGCTCCGACGTTACGCTCCAAAGCCGATACGCCGGCACCTCATTCTCCCAAGTCGACTGCATCGGCAAAGTCATCTCACTAGGCATCAGCCTAGAAGAAGCACTGGTGATGTCGACTCGCAATCCTGCCGCCGTACTCGGATCTTTCGCTCCTCCGCGAGCGCAACCTCTCCCCCTCTCAGGGGGAGATTCAGAGGGGGTTCAAGGCGATGGGAGCTTCGAGCAGATGCTCGGCTGCATGGCCCCCGGCACTCACGCCGACCTCTCCATCCTCCGAGTGCACGAAGGCGAGTGGCAATTCATCGACGGCGATAACAACATCAACATCGGACCATACGCCCTCGAACCCGTATCCTGCATTCGCGCCGGACAAGTAATGCCCATCGACTACGGACCAAGACCAGGGGGATGGCTCCCAGACAGCAACTAACCACTCCTCCCCTTTTTGCGAAACAAAAGGGGGACGCGAGCGAGCGAAGCGCCGCTCGCAGGGGGTTCATACATCCGCATCAACGAAGAACAACCATCACTCATCATTCTCATCATTCAAAACATGTCCCGGGCTCGAACCGGGATCATGCCCATCCTAGTTCAAAGGCCCCAACCATGCAAAACCAGACAATCCTAGACTCCATCGCCGAACTCCCGCGCATCAAACTCGCCCGTCTCTGCACACCCTTCGAAGAGATGCCGCGCCTCCGCGCTGCCATCGCCGAATCGATGGACATCGACATCCACGCCGTCCCGCAACTCTTCATCAAGCGAGACGACGCCACAGGATTCGCATTCGGCGGAAACAAGGCGCGCCACATGGAGTTCCTATTCGCACACCTCATCGAGCGTGGCTTCGACACCATCGTAAACATCAATCACTACCACTCTAACCAGGCCCGATTCGTAGCCGCATCCTGCGCCAAGATGGACATGAAGTGCCACATGGTCGCTGTCGACATGGTCGATGCCCCAGTCATGGGCAACCTACTAATCGGACACCTAACCGGAGCCGAGATACACCGCGTCCCAAGCGAATACTCCCGCGAAGTCGCCGAAAAGCTCGTCAACGACGAGAACGCCGCCGGACGTAACGCCACCATCCTCTCCGACAACGACTTCTCCGACATCGCCGGCATGATCGGATTTCTCGAAACTGGCGCGGAAATCGATGCACAAATCTCGTCCCTTTCGCGCGAATCACCCCTTCCCCCTCTGGGGGAAGTGCCGAAGGCGATGGGGGCCGCGGGAGCGAAGCGAACGCAGGGGATGCCAGACCTCGCCGACTCCCCCCTCCGCATGTGGGGCCTCGTCGGTCGATCCATCGCTGGCCTACGCCTCTACGCCCTCAACACTGGCAAAGACTGGTCCGCATCCGCCACCGCTTATTCCCACACCCAGCCCGATTCCTACGAAGCCGTCTACATCGACCGCTCAACCCGCGTCGCCGAACTCCTTGGACTCGACACCGCACTCGAACCCGGCGACCTCGACACGATCACCGGTTACACCGGCTCCGACTACGGAATCCCCACCGAAGGCGTCTTCGAAGCCATTCACCTCGTCGCCAAGACCGAAGGCATCATCCTGGACCCCAACTACACCGGAAAATCTATGTCCGCACTCATCGGCGAAATCCGAGCCGGAAATCTAGACCCCGAAACCCCCGTCGTCTTCATCCACTCCGGCGGCCTCCCCCAAACCTTCGCCTTCGCCGACCAACTATGGAACTGGCAAGCCCAGTGACGTCATTCCCGCGTAGGCGGGCGCTTCAGCGGACGGAACTTCCATCCAGAGGGTGAAGGTGCCCCTCCCTTTTTTGCGCAGCAAAAGGGGGACGCGAGCAAGCGAAGCGCCGCTCGCAGGGGGTTCATACCACATCAATCGCAGCACACCCCACACAACCAGCCCCACTCACCGAAGAAACCCCAAACAATCAACACCCAATCACAGCCCATCACAAAAATCACAGTTCAGAAATGCAAACCCAAACCATCCTCGACTCCATCGCCGAACTCCCGCGCATCCAACTCGCGCGCAAGAACACGCCCTTCGAGGAGATGCCGAGACTCCGAGTCGCAATCGCCGACTCTATGGACGCCGATATCGACTCCGTCCCACCCCTATTCATCAAGCGGGACGACACCACGGGCTTCGCCTTCGGCGGAAACAAAGCCCGACACATGGAGTTCATGTTCGCACACTTCCTCGAACGGGGAGTCGACACGATCATCAACACCAACCATTACGACTCCAACAACGCCCGTTTCATCGCCGCGGCGAGTGCGAGGACGGGCATGAAGTGCCACCTCGTCTCCTTCGACCACGTCGACGAACCAGTGACCGGAAACCTTCTGATCGGACATCTGTCCGGTGCGGAGATCCATCGGGTGCCCAAGGAGGACTCGCTGCCACTCGCCGAAGAGTTGCTGGCTACAGAACTGGCGGAAGGGCGGAACGCCACGATCGTCGCCGACAACCCATTCTTCGACATCGCCGGCATGATCGGCTTCCTCGAAACCGGCGCCGAACTTGATGTCCAAATCTCCAACTTCCCCTCCCGTTCGCATCCGAATCCCCTTCCCCCGCGAGCACATTCCCTCCCCCTTTTAGGGGGAGATTCAGAGGGAGTTCAAGGCGATGGGGGTCTTGCCCCCGACACCCCCATCCACATCTGGGGACTCTGCGGCCGCTCGCTCGCCGGCATCCGACTCTACGCCCGCAACACCAACAAGCCATGGACAGCAACCGCGGTCGCCCAGCAACTCGAATACCCAGATACCTACGAAGAGATCTACCTCGACCGTTCGGCCCGCGTCGCCGACCTCCTCGAACTCGACACCGCACTCGAACCGGGCGACATTACGACGATCGCCGGATACACCGGAACCTACGGATATCCAACCGAAGGCGCCATTGAAGCCATCCACCTCGTCGCCAGCACCGAAGGCATAATGCTCGACCCCAACTACACCGGCAAATCAATGTCGGGATTGCTCGATCAGATCCGCCTCGGCAACGTTGACCCCGAAACCCCCATCGTCTTCATCCACTCAGGCGGTCTACCCCAAACCTTCGCCTTCGCCGACCAACTCTGGAACTGGCAACCCAACTAACACCCCTTCCGCCCCTTTCGCAGAGCGAAAGGGGCGCGCACGAGCGAAGCGAGTGCGCGGGGTATGCCCGGGCAGGGCGGACGGGCAACAGGGTTTCCCCCGCTCGCGGGGGAAATGTCCGAAGGACAAAGGGGGCTCACCGCTCACCCCTTCCGCGCAGCCATACACACCCTCCCCCTTTTGCTTCGCAAAAGGGGGACGCGTCGAGCGCAGCGAGACGCAGGGGGTTCATACACCCGCACCGAAGCAGCCCCCCAACCACCACCACCCCATCACAGCCCATCATTCAGAATCATGCCCGTCACAGTTCAAAAAACTTGACAACCGCAACATCGGTGCTAATATAACAACCAAGCGCCGATCCGCCCACCCTCGGACCAGCGCACCGAAAACGAAGAATCGCCGCGTCGAGAAGGGTTGCGCGCAAACCTTTCAAGACGCAGCAAGAACAATTGAATGAAGTACGGCAGCGGGCGGCATAGCACAGGGTCGCCAACACACGGCCCGCCGGCGGTGTCCCGCCACAAGCCGCTGAAAGACGTCTTCCGATGAAGACGGGCGCAACGCTGCCGCAACCCGGTTACGAAGACCGTTGTCGCTGAAGCGCTCGGACGCGGAGGGTGCTGCGGACTCCGCCAACAATAGCGAGCCAGACGGTCATCCCCGCCCCGATAAGGTTTCCCCCGCGAGCGGGGGAAACGTCCGAAGGACAAAGGGGGCACGCCAAACCCACGTCATTCCGGCGAAAGCCGGAATCCAGAGCGGGGAGGGGCCGCGCACGGGGATGCCCGTTCAAGGTCCGAGCGAACGGTCTCTCTACCCGGCACACGTCTTTCCGCTTCGCCGGGCGGAAGAGGCTGCAGCACCAGCGAGAGGTACGAATCGAGCGATGACGGGGGCCGATCTTTCAGATCCGCGCTTCCCGGAGGGCCGACGGTCTGGCGACGTCGGCGGTGCTGGACTATTGAAGAACGTACAAGCAACCTATCGCACGCGACCCCGAAGACGCGGCGATGATTCGACTGAACCCAACCCTTCCCCTCGCCTTCTCTCCCCTTCCCCCTCTGGGGGAAGTGCCGAAGGCGATGGGGGCAACGCAAGCGAAGCGATCCTCGCAGGGGATGCCCCCTAAAGGGAGGATTACGCGCGCCTAGCACCCAATCCGAGCCGACTTGACGTGCAAAATAGGGTTTACATCCTCGAAATAACATTTCACTCCATGCCAGATCCCATCATCACATTCGACGATCAGGACCTCGTCCTCGAGACTGAAGACACCTGCGTGTTCTACGGTGATGCCCTAGCCGTCGAAGATGTCTCGCTGCAAATTCCCCGCAATGCCATCGTCTCCTTGATCGGACCCTCCGGATGCGGCAAAAGCACCGTACTGCGTTGCTTCAACCGCATGAACGACCTCATCCCCGGCGCACGCGTAACCGGCAGCATCAAATACCAAGGCGTAAACGTCTACGACGACGACGTCGATCCCACCGACATCCGCTTCCGCATCGGTATGGTATTCCAACGGCCAAACCCTTTCCCTAAAAGCATCTACGACAACGTCGCGTTCGGACCTCGGGTCAACGGCCTGACCGACGACCTCGACCGAGTAGTAGAGGAATCACTGCGCCGAGCCGCGCTCTGGGATGAGGTGAAAGACCGCTTGGATCACAGCGGATTGGGTATATCTGGCGGTCAGCAGCAAAGGCTTTGTATCGCCCGAGCACTCGCAGTAGACCCCGATGTCGTACTTATGGACGAACCCGCATCCGCCCTCGACCCCATCTCGACGCAGGCGATCGAAGACTTGATTCGAGAACTATCCTCGGAAGTGACCATCATCATCGTCACTCACAACATGCAGCAGGCGACCCGAATCTCAGATTATTCTGCCGTGATGATGGTGGGTGAAGACCGCGTAGGGCATCTCATTGAGTACGGCACTAATGAGCAAGTCTTTGGAAATCCCGTCGATTCCCGCACCGAAGCATACGTAACCGGCCGTATCGGCTGAAGAATTGGGGGCTGTACAGCATGCCCAACGAACAACTCGACTACCAACTGGCCCATCTAGAGGCAGAAATCGTACTGCTTGGAGGACTAGTCGAAACCGCGATCTTCAAATCCATCCGCGCCTTGCGAAACCGCGACCTTGAGATGTCGAGAGAAGTCATCGCCGAAGATGATCGCATCGACGACCTGGAGACCAAGATCCAAAACGACTGCGTTGAGCAGATCCGCCGTCAAGCGCCCCTCGCCGCCGACCTCCGCAGAATCATCGGCATGATGTTCATCGCAAACGAACTCGAGCGCATGGGCGACTACGCCGAAGGAATCGCCAAAGTATCCATAAACATGGGACACGAGGCACCCTTGAAGGAACTCGAAGACATCCCCAAAATGGCCGACCTCGCAGTCTCGATGATGAAGCGCAGCATCGACGCGATGACCATCACCGACCGAGCAGAATCAGCTCGAATAGCGATCGAAATCGAGAACGACGACGACGAAGTAGACCGCCTCTACCACAAGGTCCAACAGGACATTTTGACGCTCGTTGAAGAGGACCGGCAACGGGCGGTTCGTGGAACTTTCCTGCTGTGGGTGGCACACAACGTAGAGAGAGTTGCTGACCGTGCAACCAACATCGCCGAACGTGCCATCTTCATGTCCACCGGCGTCATCGTCGGCGGCAACGCCGAAGCACAAGCAGCCGTCGCCAACTAGCATTACCCCCCGTTAGCGGAGGGCTGACACCATATCAACAGCAACCTTGGCCCAACCAAAATCTGTCCCCCGCAAACCTCGACCCGTCAACGGCGAGTAAAACTCCCGAAAATCTCGGCTCGCCATCTCGATCGACTTCATCTCGATCACCCCGGCAACATCGTCGAAACCGTGCCGCCGCAACCCTCGCGACAACAACCAGTTCAGATTTAGACAAACCGGCCCGCGCCATATCGTCGACTCGCCCTCCGGATCAAACGTCGGTTCACAAGCCGCAACGCTCGGCACTGGATACCGCGTCCAGAACTCATCCTTGTTCGTTAGATGCCGCTCCACAACCTCTTCAATCTTGTCGCGATCCTGCTCCCCGATGATGGTCGGAAATATCGAACCCACAGCAAGAGTCCGCTCAGGCGTTTGTTGCGTCCCGCGCAAGTAGACCCATCGGCCTAACGTCGCGTCCCAGCACTTATCGTTGAGCGCCTCCTTAGTTCGATCGCGCATAGCTAACGCTGATTTAGCATCATCGTCTTGATCGAGTAAACCATGCATCGTGGCGATCGCGTCCCAACCGTCCGCGTACACCGCATTCATAAACGGCTCGACCAAAATGAAGCGATTCCTCTCTCGCAAACGATCGTAGTGATGACCTTGACCCAGAAGCGCGTTATGCCAATCCAACAGCCAGTTCTTCCAAAGCAGCGCAACACGACCGGGTTCATGCAAACCCAATTCGGCATCATACGCGGGAGAGTTGTCCAATCCACACTCATACGGAGAAATGACACCGATCAATCCGTCACCTTCCGTGTCACGTTCACGGTGTAACCACCCGTAGTAGCGCCTGACCTTGGGCAACATCTCCTTCAGATACTCGATATCGCCAGATTCCTCACACACACGCAACAGCGCCTGCGCCAAAACCGGAGGTTGAATGATGCCGGAATGTCGCCTCCGCCACTCCCCCGGACGGCTCTGTCCAGCAGCCGCGCTCGCGAGAGCGCCCCACCGCCCCCAGAACGTCATATGCCCCACGAAACCGTCCTCTTGCTGGGATATCAGAAGCGTAGATAACTCCCTTTTAGCCAGCTCCACATCCAACGTCGACAAGGCAATCGCGTGGAAACAGGAATCCCAAAACCACTGCCATTCGTAACGCCCCGCTGACGGCATCACGTACGTGTAGCGTCGCCGATAGAACGGATCGACCCCGGTTCGAACATTCCGGAGCATCTCTTCCAAAGCTCGTGACCGCAGATCTTCGATGTCCATGGTTCTGAGGTTAACCAAATCAGCTCAGCGACCGCAGTCTCGAAATTCTGGTTGATGCGCCGATCATCCCTGACCTTGAAACTCCCTAATCCCGCGATAATATCCCTTCTATGATCAAGACCGCCCCGACCTCCAATTTAACCGCCGCCGCGGACATCGGCGGTACTCAGATCCGCGCTGCCCTCGTCACAAATAAAGGCGAAATATTGGACGAAGCCCACGATTCCACCTCGCCTGAAAAGGGTATTCAAGACGCTGCCGAACGACTCTCTGAACTGATACACCAAGTAACCGCCAGCGCGGATGCCGTTGTCGGTCTCGCCGTGTCTACCGCCGGTCCAATCGATCCCGCCTCCGGCACCTACGATCATCCGCCCAATCTGACTGGATGGCATGGAAAGTCGATGAAGCCCGATCTCGAACGCCTGACCTCATTGCCAGTAGCAATCGGCCACGACGCCACCCTAGCCGCACTTGCTGAGACGAAGCTCGGACCCTTCAAAGACGCCAAAAACCTCGTATACGTCACAATCAGCACCGGCATTGGCGGCGGCATCGTTGCCAACGGTGAAATGGTTACAGGTTCAACTGGACAGGCTGGCGAACTCGGACACATTACGGTCCGCACAGACCCAGAGGCACTCGCATGCGGTGTCGGTTGCCACGGCTGCTTCGAAGGCAACGCTTCCGGCCCGAACATCGCCAGAATGGCCAAAAAAGCCGCCAAAAACGATCCCAACGGCGCATCGACACTGATCGAGCTCGCCGACGGCCACGTTGACAAAATCGATGCCCGCCTAACATTCCTAGCAGCCGAACAAGGCGATATCGTCGCCGAAAAAATCGTTCATCAGGTCATCGAAAACGTGGGCCGCGGGCTTGCCAGTATCCTCGCCGTGCTTGATCCCGATGGTTTAGTGGTAGGTGGCGGTGTGGTTCACAGTCTCCAAAACCGATGGGACGAAGTGATCGAAGCCATCAAAACATACGGATTGCCGCGGTATGAGACGCGCGGAGTACCAGTATCAGTCACCCGCCTGGGCGACGATGTGAGTCTTCTTGGCGCATCAGTACTGTCGTTCTCACGTTTCGCCGCCTCGGCACGTTGAGACGCACAAGGTATTTAACCGGCTTTCTCACGATCAGATTAGGCGCAAGGCTCCCCACGATGAAGGCTCCGACGATCGGAGCGTATCCCGTATCAACGTATAATCGAGAAGTGGCGGGGAGTGGCGCAGCTTGGTAGCGCGCTTCGTTCGGGACGAAGAGGTCCCGGGTTCAAATCCCGGCTCCCCGACCATTCCACGCTAACTCCAATCCCGAGACTGATCGATCTGGTCAGTTGTTCTATGGAAACCGATCACCCGCCCCTCGGCGTGTCGTAACGCAACACGTCGTACTCGTCTTCCGATGATTCGTCATCATCATCGGGCGAATCGTCGGCCTCTTCATCCACCTTGGTTTCTGGAGGCGTGTCGATTCCGCCAGTGTCTGAAGGCGCAATCCTGGCCCGGTAGATAGCCGCGCCACCCGCTATCGCGGCCGCGATTATCGCTATCAACACGATCGCTATGATCCATCCTCTGGAGGACGGTTCATCGTCCTCTATGGACGGTGGAATCGTGGTCGGTATCGGCGTCGGTGTATCGGTAGGTACCGCAGTTGGCGTGTTGGTCGGCAACGGAGTAGACGTGCTTGTGGCCGTAGGCGTACGGGTCGGCTCCGCGGTCGGCGTAGGAGTCGATGTGCTAGTCGGAGCTGGCGTATCGGTCGGCAACGGTGTACTCGTCGGCGTCGGTGTGTTGGTTGGAACCGGCGTGGGTGTGTCCGTCGGTATTGGAGTGGGAGTATCAGTTGGCACTGGTGTGTCCGTCGGCACCGGCGTGTGAGTCGCGGTTGCGGTCGGCGTGAACGTTGGAGTCTCCGTTGGAATCGGCGTTTCAGTTGGCGGGATCACAACCGCAGTCGGTATTGGCGGCGGCACTGGCGTCGATGTCGGTGTGGGCGTTACGGTCGGCGACACCATTTCGGGCGTCGGAGTTGGCGTGACAGTCGGTGGAACCGCTGTTGGAGTAGGTTCTGATGTCTCAGGTTGCACCAAGAAGAACACTCCGTCGAAAGTGGAGGCTCGCGCACAGACTCTGGCTGGAAGGCCTTTGCTCGGTTCCGTAACATGCCGTATCGGCGAGTTCAGCAATTGTCGTACGTCGTTATCGAGTAGCAACATGATCTCGATATCGTCCAGCGACCGACTATTCTCTTGCGGGACAGGCAAACACACTTCCGCGTGCGGGGCAAATGCCATACCCGTCAACGGTAGTGCATCGGACGAAACGTAAGCGACCTCATACCAATTGCCAACAGTGTCGAAACGTCTGACATTTGACTGCAGCACGCTCGCATCCGAACCGACGATCAGCCGCGCGCCGATCCAGTCGCGCGCCGGTATCGACAATGCTGGCACGATGAATGACGCTCCACGGACGTCAGGAGCTCCGGTTTCGCCGCCGCGATTGTATGTGGCTACTTCATATTTTTCGCCAAGATACCTGGTTTCAGTGGGATGAGGTCCATCACCGGTATAGATCTGGACTTCCTGGTCTTCTCCGATAACGCGAACAGGGATGCGTAGCCGCACATGAACCGCGCCGTCAGGGATGGCTTGGAAAATGTTGGCATACACGGCGAAATCGCCAACACGATGCGGTGCTGTGTAGAGGGTTGAACGCGCCTCGGGCTCATTGAAATCACCGATCGACGCCGTCCATCGTACAGTTACATCGTCGCGGTCGAAGATTGAGTTATCTAACCCACCGTCAACGTTAAACAGGTTCACTCCGACGAGCGTATCTTGTCCTTTGCGCAAATTGATGTGCTGTTGATAAGGAACTGCATCTCCGAGCACCGCGCCTTCACGTGGAGAAACTACCGGCAGTACCGTCGGCGTCTCGGCCAGTGGAGTCACAACCGTTTCAGGTGACCACGCTCCCACTTCTCCGAGAAGGTTTCGTGTGCGAATGCGGAACGCGTATCGGATATCAGGATCGACGATCTCAACTACTCTAGGGGACGACGCGTTCTCGTCTTTGGGGACCAAACCGTAACGTTCGTCAGATCGCCGCCAATCGAGGTCATATCTGAAGTCCGTGAAATTGTCCCACAGAACTACGACCTGCTCGTGACCGACGGCGACGGCCGGTGCTAACGGTGTTACCGCGGGAACATCAACTTCTATCGCATTCGTAACCGTGACAGTGACATCGACCTGATCCGCGAGGCCGCATAAGTCTCTGGCGACGACAGTGAGGGTGTACGAGGCGAATGTTTCGTAATCCAGTTGCTCGATGGTGGTGATGACGCCTTTGGATGCGTCGATCTCAAACGGAGCGTTCGGCGGATCCGTCTCCGATATCGAGTACCTGACTATATCGCGAGGGGTCGCGTCCGTTGCAGACACCGAGCCAACCTGTAGACCCGCCGCCAGTTCCTCTCTGGCGCTGAAAGCGTATGCGTCCTTGCGGAACGAAGGTGCACTATTCGCCTTGCTCTCGTCAGCCGAAGGCACGACTACGTAGTCGCCTGACCATTTCGACTGCTCACCCGTCTGCTTGTCAACCGCCCGCACTTGAAATGCCCACTCAACGCCATTTGCGAGGTTCTCTACGATCTTCCTGTCAGCATCGATAGACCGCAGGTTAAGCGATTCGGCAGCACTGTAGTTGCGGGTGCCGTTTTCCCAACGCGCCCATCGGATGTCATAGGTTGAAGTATTCGCTTGATCCCAAACTAAGAAAGCTTGGCCGTTGCCGGCGCAGACCTGTTTGACACTCGGTATCGGCGGGCCGGCAATATCAACGACTTCGATTATCAAATCATGTCTCACCGATTCGCCGCCGAGATCTGTTGCCGCAACAGTGATGCTGTACCGCTCGGTCGTTTCGAAGTCGAGCTTTTCGTATAGGTAGACCTCGCCGTTGGCCGCATTCATTGCGAAAGGACCGCGAACCGGGTTCAGAATCTTGTAATTCACTACATCATTCGTGTCACCGCCAATGGCTCTGAACGTTGCCAACGGATGACTGGGGATTGAATTTTCGTTAACCGATGCCCGATCAAACGTCTCGCGCCAGGTAGGAGCATCATTGCTTACGGTGGACAATGCGCGCGGCTCCTCCGATTTGATGTCCGTCCACTCGCTCCAGATGTTTCCTGACCCCGCCCGCACTTGGACATCGTATTCCGTACCATTTGCCAGACCCGTTATCTCATAGCGATAGCGACCAGGGTCCTGCACTAAGTTCCACCTCGACCCTGCTGTATCTTGTGCCCGCCAACGCAGCTCGTACGTATGTCCAGCGGACGGCCTCCACGAGACGTGCAGTCTGCCGTTGCCACGCACGACCTCGAAATCCGCAGGTCTCTCAGAATGATCCGCAGCTATATGGTCAACACCGTTGGAGGCGAACCACAACAGGCCCCCGTTGGTCGCAGCGAACGCGACGAACGCGATAACCAATATCGCGGACAATCGTCGGATTCTTATGCGAGCGGACGCACGCCGCGATTGGCTTAGATGAGGGTATTTCATTAGCCCGGAAAGTATGGAAGTGGCATCTGGATCAACTCGATGCCGTAAACATAGCAAAGCGACAACACAAGAATCAGCGGTTTACGGCGCGCCCAAAATGGCAATTCCGCGAGTGATCAACCGTCGTATCGCAAACGGTCGTACTGGTCATCCGCTTCATCATCCGCAGCGCCTTCGTCGTTGTTGGATACCGCTTCATCCTCACCACCAACAGTCATCTCGCTACCCTCAACCATCTCAGATTCTTCGATGGGTTCTGACGTGCCAGCCAACTGCCGTTGCACTCGATTGTTATAAATGCTGAACGACACAACAGCTGCGCCAATAATCAGGAACGCGATCAAGACGACGATTATCAGGGGATCGATGCCAAATTCGCGGCTCTCGTCTTCATCTGGCGGGCTGGGCGGCGGCACAGGTGTGTTCGTCGGTTGAACGACTATTGGAAGCGGCGTCTCAGTTGGTTGAGGTGTAGCTGTAGGCGTTTCCGTTGGTACAGCTGTGGCGGTTGGCGACGCGGTCGGGGTAGCGGTAGGCGTAGATGTCGCCGTCGGTTCAGGAGTCGCGCTCGGCGACGGGGTATCAGCTGTAATTGAAGTTGCGGTGGGCGTTTCGGTCGGGACGGCAGTTGCCGTAGAGGTCGCTGTCGGCTCAGGCGTTGGAGTATTGGTGAATGTAGCACTTGGAATCGGGGTGTGTGTCGGTACGGGCTCTGCTGTGGGTGTGAACGTAGCGGTAGGTGCTACTGTCGCAGGAGCGGGCGTGTGCGTCGGCGTGCTGACAACCACGACCGGCGAAGCGTCCATAGTCGGCGTCGCTGTGGGGGTATCAGTCGGTGTAACTGTTGGCTCTACAGTCGGCGACGGGACTGGAGTCTCAGTTGGAGTGGGTGGAACTGTCGGTGTCGCTGTGGGGGTTACTATGTCTTCATTCAATATCGCCAGGAACAGTTGCCCGTCGAACAGCGTGGAGTGACCGCACACTAGTGCCGGGTCGTTGAACGTCGGATCGGGTTGGAACCTTACAGGCAGATCCAACAAAACCTGTTCGCCCGCTGGCGTCAGGCGCATCACGTGTAGCGACTGCAACAAATACGTCCAATCCTCCGGGACAGGCAGACACATCGCCGCGTTGCTCGTGAAAGACATGTTGATGACAGGCGTACCGTCTTTCGCTACGAAGCGCGAGGTGAAGATGGCACCGGCCGCGGTGTAACCGTCGAGTTGCGGCTGCAACGTTGACGCCTCGTCTCCGGGCGCGATCTGCACGCCGACCCATTCGAAGCTCGGGATCGACTTCTCACGAACCTTGAATAATGCTTTCGGTGCTTCGGGCGGGCGATATTCCTTCGCCCGGAAGTATGAGATTGCACCGTAGACAACGCCGTCAACCTCGAAGTTGCGAGGGACTTCGTCACCGGAGTCGTACGGTTTGACCAGCTGGTTGTCGCCCACAACGTGAACTACCATCTCGAGGTTGCGTTGAACAATGCCACCCGGAACTGTCTGCTTCACCACGATCGATATGTCGTACACGCCCTCTGTTTCCGGCGCTGTGTAATTCGCCACTCGGGCTCTGTCATCCGAAATATCGCCATCGCTGATGCGCCAAGAAGCGGTCACATCGCCACGGTCTATCAACGAGTTGTCCAACATCCCATCGATACCAAACATATTGAACCCCAACCTAGCCGTTTGACCCTGTTTGAGGGTGATGCCCGGGATGTACAGCTCCACACCACCCAATACTTGGCCCTGACGCGGGACCTCTATCGGTTCGATTCTCGGCGATGGGATGTTGGTATCGATGATCGTTTCATCTGACCAATCTCCTACTTCGCCAAGTTGATTTACGCGACGCAGCCGGAAGGCATACGCGCTATCCGGATCCGGTAGATCCACGATACGTGGCATCGTCGCATCGGTGTCCTCCGGCCTCGAACGATAGTTCTCACCCACCTTGCGCCAGTCAAGATCGTACGCATCCTTGTAATTCGTCGGCCACAGCACGATCACCTGTTCGTGCTTCGCAACGATCGCGGGCGCGTTGGGGATCAACGGTACAACGTCGATGTTCGGGTCGTCGATAACCGTTATCGTCACGTCAGCGTAATCGGTTGAACCGCACAGATCGGTCGCTCCGACGACAAGTGAATAGCTGTTTTCGGTCTCGAAGTCCAATCGGCCTGCGGTTGTGACTGCACCCGTAAACGGATGGACGTCGAACGGTGCATCCTCGGGCGTTGACTCGAATATCTTGAACCGCAGGGAAGAATGGGGATCCTGGTCATTGGCTATAACGAAGCCGACGTGCACTCCCGCAAGTTGCTCTTCGACAACGTCGAAAGCCCACTCATCTCGTCGGAATTTCGGCGCATTATTTGCGACTCCACCTGCGTAAACCGCTTCCTCCGAAGACCACTTGCTCTGTTCCTTGGTCAACCTGTCTATTGCACGTACACGCAACACATGGGTCGCGGTGTCAATGAGGGACGAAGTGCTGTAGGACGTGGTGTCAAGTTCGATCAAGTTGCGTTCCGGGAATGAGGCGGCGGACAGCAACCGATGCTGGAGTTGGAATGAATACTTGCTTTTATCGCTGCTCCAAGCCACTTTTACGCCATCGACAGTTGAGCAGACCCGGTAGAGTACCGGAGGCGGGGGGCCTTCGGTGTCTACTACGTCGATCCTGATAACTTCGGTTATCTCCGCACCTGCCGTGTCAGTTGCTCGAACCGTCAATTCGTACTGTTCAATGACTTCATAGTCGAGCTTGTCGTAGAGGTAAATGTCGCCATTCTCAGAATTGATCGCGAAGGGGAAGAGTTTAGGTCGGGGGAACGGCGGAACAATTTCGTAGCGAATTTCATCGTTTCGGTCCGGATCCGCCGCTTCGACGGTCGCGATCGGGGCGTCATAGTTCCGATTCTCTGCGAGCTTTAGACGTCGGGGCACATTCTTCCAGCCAGGCGACCGGTTGTTGTCCGGAGGGCGTTGCGGCGACGCTACATACGAACCAGTTGCGGTGCTGGCGGCTCCATCTCGAACACTCCTCAATCGAACTTCATAACGCGTACTGTTCGCAAGATTGTCGATAGTGTGGCCGTCCATACCGACATCGCGCCAGTCGCTAGACGTCGGCCAATCCGGTTGCAGGGTCAGCCCTCTAGATCGGTACGCCAATTCGTAATCGTGGTCAGGGCATGGCCGCCAACTGACGAAAAGTTCGCCGTTTCCGGGGACGACTACGAAATCTTTCGGTACGACGGGTTCCTCTTCCGGGCACGCAGACGTTGGCGAACCACTGACTGGGATGCTCCAATCGGTTCGATAAGGGGCGCCATCTAGGTTTGTCACGCGCGCCGGGCTTGACATTGCAGAACGGAGCTGGACATCGTACGTCACACCGTTTTCCAAACCATCGATTTCGTACGATGTGTCACTACCTACATCGACGGGCTCTGACCATTCGTTAGCCGTAGTACCCGCAATCGATCGCCATCGGATATGGGATCTCATGCCGGAACATCTGTTCCATGAGACTGTGAGATTGGAATCGCCCGCCAATACGCGGATGCCGGTAGGTATTTCGGGGAGGTCACCGCAGTATCCGGGCGAACCGAAGAAGTCATCGGTCCATGACCCCCTGTCAATGCGGTTGTTTTCAAAGTGAATTGGCCGCAGTTGAACGATGTATCTCCGTCCGTTTTGCAGAGGCACGACATCGCTAGGATCGACGTAATCCGGACTGTCGGTGTCTGGAGTGTCGTAAGGGATATCAAACAGGCCGCTTCGACCGGCACTCGTTGTGTTGGGCCAACGGAACGGATTGTCAACCGTTTCAGCTCTATCACGCCACCTTATCTCGTAGCTGTGGTTGGGACACACATCCCACTGGACAAGAATTCCGTTGTCATGTTCCCAAAGCTCAACGTTGCGCGGCTCAACCGGCGGTTCGGCACATGCACCATTAGCGCTCTGTCCCATTACCTGCTCTTCGGCTGGCAACGAGGTGGCGACGATCCCGAAGGCGATCAGACCAGCCGAAACAACTAGTGCTGCAACACTACGGACGAAGCGATGAATATTCGAGATAGCCGAACCGCTTGAAGCGGAGTTTTTCAAGCCTTGGGGCATCGGATTTCGGGGAATCGGTCCGCAGAATTTTCATCGCGTCGGTCATCGCCCAGCCGACGTGACTAGCTAGCGTTGCCGTTAACATAACAAAGCAAAACGAGCCAAATCAGTGGGTTGGTACGCGATGAAACTGCTAATTATTCGGCATGGCAAGGCTTACGATGCGGATCCGCGGAAGTGGCCGGATGATAGTGAGCGGCCACTGACGAAGAAAGGTGAACGACGGTTTGCGAAGTCAGTTGCAGCGATCAAGGCCTTGGCGCCTGAGGGTGCCAAAGTGATTTCGAGCCCGTATGCGAGGGCTTTGCGGACGGCGGAGGTTTTGTGTGAGGGTACGGATTGGGGCGAGGTTGAGATCGATGATCGGTTATCTGCGCATTTCGGCCCGGATGAGGCAATGGACTTACTGCGGTCTATGGATGTTGCCGGGACATATGCGATCGTCGGGCATGACCCGACGTTTTCGTTCCTGCCGGGTTATCTGATCGGGGCAGATCGGTTGGGCGCGACGGAGTTGAAGACGGGCGCGGTGGCAGTAGTGGAGACAGGTATGGCTCCGGCGGCACAGGGTTCGGGGACGTTAACAGCGCTGATGCAACCGAAGTCGTTGACGCGTTGAGCGATCGTCAGGGTGCGGATCTTCTCATCGGCATGATTAATGCGAGCGCGGCTCCAACAGCCGCGATGGTGCCGCAGTAGATGACGATGCCTTCGAAGCCGTTGGTCTCGAAGATCTTGCCGGCGATGATCGGCGAGAGTGATCCGACTACTGATCCGCCGGCGAAGATGAGAGCTGTGGCAGAGCCTTCGGAACCGCGTTCGACCTGGTCCATAGTTGCAGCGGTGATGATGGGCATTACTGAGAAGAAGAAGAGGCCTAGGGAGGCGAGCAGGACGGTGAAGCCGATGCCTTGGCTGATGGGCAGGAAGAGAAAGACCATGACGGCCATTGCTGCCATGGCGGCGAAGATCACGGGTTTACGGCCGACGCGGTCGGAGAGCCAGCCCATAACCGGTGTGGAGGCGATGCCAGCTAGAGTGAGGAGCGAAACGTGCCAACCGATGGTGAAGGCCGACATTTCGAGCGTTTCCTTCATGTAGACGACGATGAAGGCTTGGAGTGAGGTGTGGATGGCGCTTCGGAATGCTCCCAGGCTGACGAGTCCGAGGACGCGCATATTGGACAGGAGGCGCCAGGCGGATTGAAGATATTCGGCTAGGTCTAGGTTGTGGGTGGCTTCGGCACCCGCGGTCTTGAAGCGCCACAGGACGGCGATCGCGGTTAGGAACATGGGGATCGAGACCCCGACCGCGACGAATCGCCAGTCAAAGCCGTCGAATACGAAGCCGCCGATAGCACCGCCAAGCAGGAAGCCAATGATCGCCGGGCTTACGGTATTGCCGATTTGCGCCCCGGTTAAGTGGGCCGCCATCGCTACGCCTCGGCGTTGCGGATATCTCGCCGCGAGGGTTCCAAACGCTGGGGCGTGCCATAAGCTGGTGCCGAAGCCGATAACCGCGACGGAGAGGCCGATGAGCCATATCCATGGACTTACGCCGATCAGAAAGTAACCGGCGCCGACCATGAGCATGCTGATGGTGAGGAGCCACGCGACCCGCCTCCGGTACATATCGGCGAGCATTCCCGCGGGGACGTTCGCCACGCCGGATGAGATGGACGAAATCGCGAAGATGGTCCCGTAAGCCACGTCGCCCAAGGCGAAGGTCGACCTTATGAAACGGCATCATGACCAACAGCGCACCCTGACCGAAATGCTTGATGCCATGGCCCGCCGAGATGCCGACCATCAGCCACAAAGACTCTTCGTCGCTCTGTTCCTGACGCCCCATACTAGTCAAGCGAGTAGACGGCGCAGAGGTTTCAACCGAGCTGCTGGTAGCAGGCATGATGAGACGCAAGTTTAGCAACAAAGACGCACCGCGATAAGATTGAAGCCGTAGCTCCCGCACTTTCGGAACCGACGAATCGAGGATAGGTGGCAACCGCATCATGATGAACCGCAACATGCTCAGGCAAGCTCAGGCGATGCAGAAGAAGATCCAAGAGATGCAGCAGGAGATCGCCGAGGCCAAGTCCGAAGCATCGGTAGGCGGTGGTGTCGTCAAGGTCGTAGTCGTAGGCGGCTCACGCATCGAAAGCATCAGCATTGACCCGGAAGTCGTTGATGCCGAGGATGTCGAGATGCTGGAAGACCTCATCATGGCAGCCGTTAACGAAGCGATGGACAACGCGCAAGAGATGGCCGCCAAGAAGATGCAGGCCATCACTGGCGGCTTGAACATCCCAGGCCTAGGGTTCTAACCGAAGTCCCAGCGATCACGATGGCCGCGTTCCGACCTGATCCACCCCGTCCTATCACACCAGCGGCGCCGCGCTCCGACGCCCCGGGCCGAGTCGCCGCTCCCGTCGCTCGAGTGATCGAAGCCTTCCGACGGCTGCCTGGAATCGGACCCAAGTCCGCCCAGCGGCTCGCATATCACCTCGTAAGGATGCCGGAAGCCGAAGCGTCCGAACTCTCCGACGCCATCACCGGCGTCAAACAACGCATCAACCTATGCCAGACTTGCGCCGACATCACCGAGGAGCCGATCTGCCTGATCTGCACAGATCCGAACCGCGATTGTTCCACTATCTGCGTTGTCGAAGAACCACTCGACGTCACTGCCCTCGAACGCACACGCGCCTACAACGGTCTTTACCACGTCCTCCATGGGGCCATCTCGCCAACATCGGGCATCGCCGCCTCAGACCTCAAGATCAAAGAACTTTTGGAACGGCTGCACGATGAGACCGTTAGCGAAGTGATCATCGCCACCAACACCAACCTCGACGGTGAAGCTACCGCGATGTACCTTCAACGATCCATCACCCCCGCCGGCATCAAAGTAACGAGGCTGGCCCGAGGACTCCCGTCTGGCACCGATATCGAATACGCTGACGACGCGACCCTGGCTCACTCATTGGAATCCCGCTCCGAAATCACAGAGTGACCACGTACTCGCGGCCCGATATTACGGACCGACCGATCCCTTCGCCCTCTCAACCCTGCGGCTGATGCTCGGATGGCTGTGCAAAACTGCCTCGATCAACGGATGAGGATCAGCGTTCGATAAATTTTGCTTCGCCAGTTTCTCCATCGCTGAAATGAATTCTGCTCTCATATCCGTCGTCGCGATCGCGAAATCGTCCGCCGCCGTCTCTCGACGACGTGAATACGTGTTCGCCAACGGCAGCGCCACCAGTCCGACAGCCGTGCTCACCAGCGCGAGCAACGGCAGATTGGCAAAGTCGTGCAACGTCCCATCCAACCCAAACGAATCTGACCATGCCCTCAACGCAAGATCAATCACCCACATCGACACGAAGATGATCACCACCTGCACACCAATACCGCGCCAGATGTCCCCGTTGACGTGGTGCCCCAACTCGTGGGCGATGATCACTTCGATCTCGTCCGGGTCATGACTCTCGATCAGCGTGTCCGAAATGATGATCCGCCTGGTCTTCCCCCAACCCGCCAGTGCGGCGTTTGCCTTCACCGTCTTATCGCCCAACTTCCAAACATACGCCCCCTGCACAAACGTCCCCAACTGCTCTGAGAGCCGCATCAGACGATCCTTCAACTCCCCATCCGGCAACGGCTCGAACTTGAAGAAGATCGGCATCAGCACAGTCGGCGCAATCGCCGCCAAGAACACTGAAATCGCAGAGAACAACAACGACGCCCAGATCCACCAAAAATCAGGATCCGCCATCAGCAACAGATACAGCAGCGCCACGAACACCCCCAGCAACACCGTCTGCAATCCCAACCCCTTCAACCAGTCCAAAGCCCAACCGCCTACCGACCGTCGCGTCAGTTCATAACGTTTTTCAAGAAAATGCCCCGAAAAATAACCCAAAGGCAACGTCAGCACTTCCAACACAATCGAACCCAAGACGATGTAGACAACGGCACCCAACACAATGACGCCCGTAATCTCGTCTGCAATCACGTCTCGAATGGTTGAGGATGCTCCAGTAACCAGAATGATCGCAGGCACCAAGATGTAGATCGCGAGATTCACCAACCCGATCCACAGCTTGACGCGCTCGTACCGCTTGGGATCGCGACGAAGTCCGTCATTCCGGCGGAAGCCGGAATCCAGAGGGGTTGGGCAAGGGGCACTCATTCTCGATCCATATCTGCGCGCAAATTCTCAGCGACTCGTTCCAGGCTTTTGACCAACTTCTCGTCACTCCCGCGGGAAGGATGAGGCACTAGCGGCGCTTCAATACCAATCGCTTCAAGGGTATCGTGCGCCTTGACTCCCACCGCCACCACACGAGCGTTCGGATACATCTCGATTACTCGCACCAACCAGTCAGAACCAAATGCAATCTCATCCCTAGTCGGTGCCCGATTGATTCTCCTGTCATTTCCGCCAACGGCAAACGGCCAGAACGGATAGATATTCCATGTCAAGGGACGCAGCAAATCCGAAAAACACTTCGGAACATGCTTCCAAAACCTCGTCGCCGTCCGCTCACGATGATTCGCATCTTGCCCGACCGGCAACTCATACTGCGTTTCGCACCCGAACTCACCCCAAGGATCGTTCTCAGACGTCAGCACCTTCGGCGACACGAACGGTATGCCCGTGATCGCGCCACCATCACGCCCCGGCGCTTCACCTACAAAAATCGCCGATTGAGACGTATTCTCAAAAGTCCTGAACCAACGCATCAGATTGGCGCATCGAACAGCATTTCGGTAAATGTTGACGCTTCGATCATCTGGTGTGTCAGCCTTGGTTAGCGAGTCGACGAACTCCCTGATCGCGACATCCCGACTCACTCAACAACCTCAACCGTCCGCTTCTCGAACTGCTTCCAGTCCCCACTCCGCGCCCCAACCCGGCCTATCAGGCGGACTCAACTTGCCATCGATCGGCACGACCGGATTAAGCAGTCCGATCTGCTCGCCATCCAAATCGAGGTGACCACCCGGGAAGAACTCGTAATACGAAGTGTTCTGAATACAGCACAGCAGATGCGCATGAACCAACCCGTACAGCCCTCCCGGCCCGTTCAACTCCACATTCGTCCCATGCAACTCGGCCAAATGCGCCAACTTCATCAAGTTCGTCGTCCCGTGCCGTGCGTTCTGGCGTATGAGGTCCGTCGCACCCGAAATCAGATACTGCGCACATAAATCTGTGTCGTACATAAACGTCTCGGTCGCCATGATCGGAATATCGAGTGTCGCCGCCAACCGCACCAGCAGATTGTGGCTACGCTCCGGCAACGGCTCCTCGAACCAGCGATAATCCAAATCCTCCAAGGCACGCCCCACCTTCAACGCCTCCTCGAACGTGTAGATCGCAACCGGATCGTGCATGCAATCGATCTCATCGCCAACCGCCTCCCGTATCGCCGTCAACCACTGGATATTCTCCTCGACCGGATGGTAGAAGTGGTCTTTGACCGCTACGAAACCCAGATCCAACGCCCTTTGTGCATCCTCAACCGCCTCCTCGATCGTAGACCCACGCGTGTTGTAGTACGCATAAACCTCGTCCCGCACCTTCCCAAGCAGCGAATAGACCGGCAACCCCGCTACCTTGCCCGCGATGTCCCACAAACAGTTGTCGAATCCGCCGAACCAACTCGGTGACCGATACACCCATCGCGTCCCTTGGTGCAGCTTCTGATACAGATACTCCCGTTTCAACGGATCCTCGCCCACAACCAACGCTTGCAACTGCGGCACATCAGCCGGATGCAACCCCGTGTGACCATCACCCGGCGTGGTGCAAACCCCCACTACACCCTCATCAGTCTCGACATGCAACACATACTCGTACCGCGTCTTCGCCCGCGCCGGTACCGTGTGATGCAACCAACGCTCACGCCGTTGCCCCTGCAACTTGATCAGATCGAAATACCGATCCTCCCCATCCATCTCCAGAATCGACATCTTCACATTGGTGATTTTCATGGCACCTACGATCCTATACGCAAAGCCCTATCCCTCCCCTTTTGCGTAGCGCAGCGAAGCAAAAGGGGGACGCGAGTGAAGCGTAGCGAAACTCGCAGGGGGTTCATACCCGTCATTCCCGCGACCACCACCGTCATTCCCGCGCAGGCGGGAACCCAGAGAGGACGGGCAAGTAAGACCAGCCCCTTTCGCAAGGCGAAAGGGGCGCGCACAAGCGAAGCGAGTGTGCGGGGTATGCCCGGGGCCGACGGACGTAGGACACCCAAGTATCATGGCAATCATCCAAAACATGTCCCGGGCTTGAACCGGGATCACAGCAATCATAGTTCAGAATCCGAGGCAACAACATGCCAAACACGATGCGCGCAGCCCTTGACAACGGTACCGGCCTATACCAAACCCAAGATGTCTCCATGCCCGAGATGTTCGATGGCGCGGCCATGATCCGCGTCCGCCAGACCGGCATCTGCGGCTCCGACCTCCACATGACCACCCGCCGCGAAGAGGCGCAGGACCTCCCTTCCGGTCACGAAGTAACTGGCGAGATCGTCGAACTCCCCGCAGGCAACCACAACCTCGAAGTCGGCGACCGCGTCGCCATCGACACCGTCTGCTCCGGCCGTGCCTGCTTCGACTGCCGATTCTGCAACTACGGACAGTACCGACACTGTATGAACATGGTCGACGACTCCGGCGGCGGCTTCGCCGAATACATGACCCGTCGCCCCCTCGGACTCTTCAAGCTCCACGACGACATGGACTGGACCGACGGCGCGCTCGTTGAACCGATGGCGGTCTCAGTACATGGTCTGCGCTACGCCGGAATGAAGCCCGGCGATGTCGTAGCAGTAGTTGGCTCCGCGCCCATCGGACTCTCCTCTATCGCCAGCGCCCACGCCTTCGGTGCCAGCAAAGTCATCGCTTCCGCCAAGTATCCTCAACAGGCCGAACTCGCCGCCAAGATGGGTGCCGACATCGTAACCGGTGCCGAACCCGGCGAACTCGCCGACCGCGTGATGGACGAGACCCAAGGCGTCGGAGCAGACGTCGTAGTCGAATCCGTCGGCGGACACCAAGCCGTCTCCTTCCACGAAGCCATCAAAGCCACCCGCAACCAAGGCACCATGGTCTACCTCGGCGGCATCAAGATACCCATGGAAGTCGACCTCTTCGACCCTCTCATCCGCGAGATCAAGATCATCTCCTCCAACTGCTACGGCATCATCGACGGCGTCCACGACTACGAAGTCGCCATAAACCTCCTCGCCACCGGCCAATACCCCTACCGCGACACCGTAAAACATCGCTTCGACCTAGAACAAATCGCCCCCGCCTTCAACACCGCCTTCGACAAAACCACCGGCGCCATAAAAGTCCACATCGTCCAGAATTGAGACGAAACACGATGAGAGTACGCAACAGAACACATGCGTAATGCCCCCGCCCCAATCAACAACCACCAAACTTGACGAACTCAACGTCACCGCGATCGAGGATCTCGGCAGGCTTCTCCAACGCCATAATCGCGGCGACTCGGAAAACGATATCCGGACCGCTTTCCGCGACTTTATCTTGCACACCGAGATCATTGGCGACGAATCAGAAATCAAAACCGAAGTCCCGCCAGCTACCGACAGTATCAAGCGCGTCGATATGTATACGCGCAACACCTACATCGAGTTCAAAACAAACCTCATCGTTAACGGGCAGATCGATCCTGGTTACGTATCGCAGTTGGACGGCTATCTGTTGGAATCTGACAAGTCTGGATGGGGCATCCAGAACGGGATTCTTACCGATGGCAAACACTTCCTCAAACGCAACATCGGTGAGAGCATCTTACCGCTCACCGGGAACCCTTCACACACTTACGACCAGCCGAAACTGGGACCTAGGCTTCGCGAATATCTCTACGACATCATCAATACGGACACGCGCAACATCGCGCCAGAGCCCGAGATGCTCACCAAGCATCTCGCACTCGGTAGCGACCTGCTGACTCAAGCGACCGCACTGTTGAAAGACACGCACGATGCAAACCGAGACAACCCTACGGTAGCCGTAAAGCGGAAACTCTGGCAAGACCTTCTCGAAGTCGCACTCGGACAAGACTCCACTGGCGATCCCGATACCGCCGATTGGCTATTCATCCGCCACACTTACCTCACGACCCTCATCGCTCTGATCCTCCAGTCATACTTTGACATTGATATTGAGCACGCAGCAGAGACCGATCCGAAATCCCTTGTTAACGGCGAGACTCTAAGTGCACATACCAATCTCAAAGGCGTTATCGAATCCGACCTATTCCAGTGGTCCGCGGAGATCGGTGACATCGAATACATTCGCGCCATCGCTCGCAAAGTCGCACAATTCGACTGGTCAAAACGCGCCGACGAACTAGCAGCAATCCTCTACCAGAACACCATCACGCCCGAAGAACGCCGCAAGATGGGCGAGTACTACACCCCTCGTTGGCTTGCTGAAACCGTCGTTAAAGAGCTGATCACCGACCCGCAAAACACCGTCGCAATGGACCCTTCCTGCGGCTCCGGTACCTTCATCGAGTGCCTCGTCCAGAACATCATCGACCACTCGTACAACCAGCATCCCATCGACACGCTTCGAAAACTACAAACCAACGTCATCGGCATCGACCTGCATCCCGTCGCCGTCCAACTCGCAAAGGCGACTTGGGTGCTCAACTCGCACGAAGTCATCAACGCCGCACGATACGGCGGATACAAGGACGACATTGCACCGCCAATATACCTGGGTGATTCCCTCCAGCTCCGCTACGAGCGCAACGTCCTCACCCAGCCTGGCCATATATCCCTTCGAACTACCGAGCAGTTGCCGGGCGAAACAGAGCCAGTCACATTTGGCATCCCTATGTCCCTAGCCCAACAGAGCGATCGCTTCGATCCTCTGTTGCTCGACCTCGCGCAAGCCGTCGTCCAAGACTCTGATACCGACGACGTGCTTGATCAACACCAGATAACGGACAAAGTGGAACGCACCGCTATGTCACAGACTGCGGTGCAGATGCAGAAACTGCAAGCCATCGACCGCAACCACGTGTGGGCATACTACCTGCGCAACATGGTACGCCCCGCCGTCATCAGCGAGCAACGCGTCGACGCCATCGTCGGCAATCCGCCATGGCTGACGTACAGCCGCAGTTCGGACATCGTCCGCGAAGAACTAGTGAATCTCAGTCAGAACGTTTATGGCATATGGGCAGGTGGCAAACAAGCACCGAACCAAGACATCGCCTCCTTATTCTTCAGCCGCGTAACCGATCTTTATCTGAAACCAGACGGCATGATCGGAATGGTCTTGCCGCACAGCGCTCTACGCTCTGGCCAACACCTCAAGTGGCGTGGCGGTTACTGGCTGGGACAAGATGCTAGCAACCCGCGGGAAGTAGCCGTTGATTTCACCACAAAGACGCCTTACGACCTTGACAACCTCGAACCTAACTCGTTCTTTCCTATCGCCAGTGCAGTTGTATTCGCTAAAAAACGCACTATCGGCAAAGAATCCGACAAAAACCGGCGACAGACTCGCCCCCTAGCGCCCGGGAATGTGGAGATTTGGCGCGGACCAACTAACACGCCCCTAGTTACCCGCAACGTCGAAACCTTGCACCACGACGATGGTGAGTTCCATTCACCTTATGCCGATGTCGCAATGCGTGGCGCTGATGTATTCGACCGCCGCCTGTATTTCGTGAGGACCGAACCAAACAAGACCAAAATGGCTGCGCCCGGCACTTTTATCACCTATCCGCGCACCTCTGGTCAAGACAAAAAGAAGTACGATGTCAGCGCGTTACATGGCAATCCTGTCCACGAAGACAATCTGTTCGATGTCTATCTCGGCGAAAGCATCGCGCCGTACGTGACCCTGCCACCCCTAACGGCCGCGCTGCCGATAGACAAACCATCCATGACTGTGCCGCTCGATAACAGCCAGCGCCCTGCGAATACCAAATCCAGTGTCGTCAAGCACAACGCATGTGAAATAGATGTCACCAAGTTAGATACGCGGATGCAATCGCGTTGGAAAAGGATGTCAGCCCTTTGGGATGCCAACAAAGGAAAAAACAACAAAAAGTCGCTCTACCAGAACCTCAACTACCTCAGCAAATTGACCAGCCAACTCGAATGGTTACGCGATCCGGGCGACCGTCCAGTCCGCATCGCCTACACCGCCAACGGTGCACCCACTGCGGCGATGATCAGCAACGACAAAGCCATCATCGACACCAAACTGTATCAAGTATCTTGCCGGGATCTAAACGAGGCGTATTTCGTGCTGGCAATCATCAATAGCAATACGCTGGCAAAAGCCGCAAAACCATTTTGCCCAACTAACTGGGCGAAAGAAATCCGCGACCTCCATAAACATCTCTGGAAATTGCCCATCCCGGCCTACGATCCCAATGACTCCGATCACGTCGATCTTTCTCGGCTAGGCAAACGCGCCGCTACAGAAGCCGAGAAGATGATCACCGGTTTGGTCGACCCGAACATGTCCGTCACCAAAGCCCGCTCCATCCTCCGCCACCAATGGCAACCCAACAGCCGAACCGCCCAAGCCATCGAAACGGCTGTTCAGCAACTTTTGACGTGATAGGTACCTTCCCCTTTTTGCGTAGCAAAATAGGGACGCGAGTAAAGCGAAACTCGCAGGGGGTTCACGCCGTGCGGGCAAAACTCCCCGAGTCTCATTGAGAGAGCGGTAGAGTGGTATCAATCGCCACTCTCTTCTTCGATCACCTGAACTACAGGGTCGCCCGTTGCCACGTAGCTGTCTTCCTCTTTGAGATCCTCCCAAGTGGCTTCCTCTGTCTTTAGTGTTTCAACTTCTCGCACCCATCTTGGTGGAGCAAAAACAGAAGCCAAAGCGTTAAAACTCGGGCCTGAGCCACCGACGTTAACATCTTTGCTCCTGTAAGTACTCGCAACAGATATCTTCTCTTGAACGTCCACGATTTTCACTCTAACTTTCGGACGGCTCAGAGAGCCGATTATTACACCTGTATCCGGGTCTTGGATATTTTCTGAGTTGGGATCCAAGACGTTGAAAAACATGTCGAGTTCAACTCCTTGTTCTAAACCGATATTCAGTGCCAATTCTCTCGAATTTAGTATGCGGGCCACTTTTCCCCGGATTGGCTCAGATTTACTCGTCATCGTCCAAGATCCTCCGTTTCGACGCTCTCGTGCTTGATAAATTGTTGCTCAAGGTCTTCGACCTCCTTGGGAACTAGGTCTCGCCAATCCTCCAAAGCGTCAAGGACCGTGTTGATGTGCTGATCAACCACCGCTTCAATTACCGCGACTTCTTGACTTTGAGCTTTCGGGTCAGGACCTTTATGTCGTTCAATGACTCTCTTTAGATAAAAAAGCCCGCTGTACAGACTCTTTACACGACGAAACGCTGAGCGCGCGTGCCCCATCATCAAATGCTCTGCAGCCGCTCTAGCTTGTTCTGCAGCCGTTCTAGCAAATCTCTGACTTATGAGATACGAGGCGAAGACACCCGCGCCCAAAATCACGATCTGAATCAGGATGGCTTCAAGGGGAGTAAGCTGTCGTTCGGAGGAGACGTACACAAGGCAAATCACGAAAGCAAGGCTCACGATTGCCGACACGATCGCCAACAAGATTGCCCAATTTGCTTTGAGAAAATCCATGATGTGCAACTTCCTCCTCATACGTCAGTTACATATGATGCACCTACAGCCTAAAAACCCAATCAGGTTCGAGTGAGCTTCGCCACCGACGGTTCGTTGTCACTGTCGGTTGTGGAACGTGCGAGGTCAAGGTCGTACATGCGAAATCGAGTGAGAGTTATAACCCTGTGACTCCATCTAGTGCCGGTCTTTGCACAACTTCATCTTTTGATGAAGGCCAATACCACACCTGCCGCCATAACGAATATTCCGATTACACCCAACACCCTAGGAACATCATCAATCGTGAATCCTGTAAACGCCAAGACGCCGCCGATGATTAACATCGCGACGACTGCGATCATATCGTTTCTGTTCATCAGGTTCTTCCTTGGTTGTGCCTTTTGTATCACGCTATCATGTGAGTGCTCAGAATGAACAGTAGTCGTAACCAAAGCCGGCGGACAATCGGCGGCCTCGCGGTTGTTTTGCAAGAACTGCAACAAGGCGCGACATCTACGAAACCGGTCATCGGACAATGCCGTGATCGGACACGCGAATCCAAGCCAGGTTTCACCAGTTGAGTCCTAGGAGACACGTATCGGAAAAGTCGTTAGAGTTGAACCTCTGCGCGGAGTTAATCCAATGCATCAGAGCGCGCAAGGGTTGTGAAGGGGCCGTTTGGTTCGGCATGACGCAGCAGCAAGAACGCCGGACCGGACTCGACGAGACGATGATCAACGCACGGGGGCATTCATTGATGCTCCAATTCAAGTCGCCCTATGCGACTTCCACCCATGATCATTACAAATTCAGTATCAACAGACGACAACATGAAGCACTTGAGAGCCTAGCAATAGGGAACCCAAAAGCGGCTTACTATGTGTTTCCGCTCTACAGCAAGTGGAGAAAGATACTTGACCATTCTCCGAACCTGACCAAAGATACTTGGTTGGTACCCGTGTCTTGCATTTCACTGAATTCACCGCCTTCGCAAAATTCGTACCAGATAGACCTCCGGCGAAACGGGCGGAAGATAAAGTTGTTAGGCCCTAACCTGCAAGTCAAGTGCGATGCGATCAATGCTCGGAGCTACTGCGTTGATGTCCAGGATCAGTCGTTGAATCCTAGAGAGGTCGGTGTTCGATCCGAAAAACTGAAGGAAGAGATTGAAAAATGGCAAGATGCCCGATTGCGCTTCAGGGGATTGAACGCCGTGTGTCTTCCACGTCCGACGTCGACTGGTTAGACGGACAGCGATTGAAAGCGTACGCTAAGGTCAACCGAGACTAGACTAGTCTGACCAGTGGCGGATCATTAGCCTTAGGAGGCACGCTTCACAGTCTCGGGTTCAGCGCGGCAGGTCCCGCACCTTACGCGATCTGGAGCAGCAGATCCATCGGCACACGTAGTAGCTTGTGTAGTGCTTCGGCTTGGCGATTGGTGATCTTGCGATTACCGGCTAGGAGTTCCGACACTGCATCACGACTGCCGATAATAGGTACAAGATCGGCTTCCGTCAAGCCCTGCTGATCGAGACGGTACTCGATGGCCGCGATTGGATCTGGTTCGCCCAAATCGACCGTTTCCTTTTCGTAAGCCACCACTAACTTCATCAGAGCATCCAGTTCATTCCCTTCCGGGGTGCCGAGTTCCGATTCCCACAGCTCTTCTATCCGGGACATCGCTGCAGCGTGTTCCTTGTCGTCAGTGATCTTCTCCAGTGTCAGCATCGTTATACGCTCCTCGCGTCAATCCTATCGTATTCCGCGTGAGTGCCTATAAACCGAATGCTTACAGCACTCACTTGATAGTTGACCCCGACAACCAATCGGTATCGATTGCCTCTAACCCTGAAAACGACACGATTTCCGGGTAACGCGCTTGCCCTAGGGTGATGCGCCAAAATATCGTGTGGGGTTCTCCAAATTTCGTTGTTGACATCCCTAACCCACTCCTGCAACCAACGCTTTGAATTCTGATCGCGCCGCCAAAATCGTTCTAGCTTATCCGTTCCCAATATCAACATCTGAAAAGGTCATCCAGTCACCTGCGACGCTTCATCTCAGCATCAACATCGCACCGATCACCGCTCCACCTATGCCCAACGCGATCAACCACCAAGTCTCAATCGCGATGGCCAGCAAGATAGCGAAGACGCTAACCACAGTGAAACCGAATCCGAGCCAGATTCTCGTTCTTTCGTTGCTTCTCGATCCGCGCATGGCTACTAATCAAAACGCTCTCAAAGCGAGATCCAATACACTCACCCCCAGCGTGAGCGGAACCAGAATAGCCAGAAGCCACTTGATCCACCTGAGATCGGCTTTAACCTCGGCGAAATCGCTCGCCGACACGTGACCTTGTGGACGTGCCTCTGGCTCTGTACCTCTCTCTGCTGTCATAACTTCCCGGCTCTGTGCTCACGCATGATCCGCCACACAGAGTAACGTCCTAACAGGATATCTCTTGCGACGGTGGGCATAGTCCTCCGATAGTTTTCGTGATGACCAGTAATTACCAACTAGAAATATCACATCTGTCCAATCTTGCGCAAGTCTCTAGTCAGAGAATCCAACCAGGACTGCGTCCCCGCCTATACCAACGGTTCAATGTTGCCAACATCGGTTGTGGAGCGTGCGAGGTCGATAGGATGGGCGGATAGCGGCGAAAGCACACTCTACGGTTACGAAACAGAGACTAGACTAATCTGGTCCGGGCGGCCACTAGCCTAAGAGGCGCGCTTTACCGCCTCGAAAGTTCCGGTTCAGCGTCGTTGCTAGTGACTTGCGGTTCAGCGGCGTCTGTGATCTGGAGCAGCAGATCCATCGGCACACGCAGCAACTCGTGCAGCGCTTCAGCTTGACGCTTGGTGATCTTGCGCTTACCGGCTAGCAGTTCCGACACTGCATCACGGCTGCCGACGATGGGCACAAGATCGGATTCCGTCAAGCCTTGCTGGTCGAGTCGGTACTCGATAGCGCCGGCTGGGTCAGGCTGCCCCAGATCCACGGTTGCGGATTCATACGTATGGATAAGACCGAGCCATTCATCAAGTTCGTCGCCTTCGGGTGTGCCGATTGGCGCACCCCATAGCTTATCGACGCGTTCAAACGCGGCGTCAAGCTCTTCGTCGTTCCGTATCCTCTTACTCATCGCCATAGTTACACCGTTGTTATCCACAGTCTCAAATATCTCTCGGCATTGGGATGACGCGTCCAAAACCTTTCCAATTTTCTGGTTCCGTGAACTATCACAATTTCATTTCACGTGTATCAAAGATCTTGGGTTGCGTTTGTTCGGCGCACCCGTATGACGTGTCATCACATGATCATTATCCCTTAACATCCCGCCGCAACCTTCTCCGCGATCATGATGGTCGTCGCATTCGTATTCGCCCGTATCACATCCGGCATTATCGAGGCATCCACAACCATCAGATTTTCGATGGCATGCATCTCGCACTTGGGGTTAACGACTGCCATGAGATCGGATGAAGGACCCATCTTGCAGGTGCCGGATGAGTGGTGCTGGGTTCTGACGTTCTCAAGCAGCCAATTGTTCAAGGCTTCGTCGTCAGCTAGTTGGTCGTCCGTGGGCGTCAGTCGACGCATTTTGGCTGGTGCGTATTCGGGCAATTCAGAAAGATGGGCGGCGAGGCGCACAGCCCCTCGCAACCGCTCGGAATCGAAAGGTTCGCTCAGGTAGCGGTAGTCAAGAATGGGCTGATCGTGCGGATCTGCAGTCGCCAGACGCAGTTCCCCTTTGCCGACGGCCTTTTGCAACGCGATGCTGAAGCCGGTCGGAGACGCGCGTAGAGTCGGATCGAAATCGATCGGGACGTGTTCTGTTCGGATCGAAATCGGTCGCATGTGCATGTCGTTCCGAAACGGCGAGTTGGGGGTCGTGTAGCGCATGCCAATCTGGAGGGGCGGCGGTCGGTCCGGAATCGGTTCGTCAACATCACTTTCGTAGCTCATGAAAACCGCGATGTGGTCTCGCAGATTCTGTCCTACGCCCGGAACGTCAGCGACCACCGCGATCCCGTGCTCCCTCAAGTGTTCAGCAGGTCCTACGCCAGAAAGCATCAACGTTTGGGGCGAGTTGATTGCTCCACCGCTGAGGATGGTGAGATCGGCCTCCAATCGGTAGGTTTGACCGCCCGATTCGACCTCCACGCCGCGAGTCGTGCCGTTTTCGATCAAGACGCGGTTGACGAAGACTCCGGAGCGTACCGTGAGATTCATGCGATCGCGCGCCATTTGCAGGTAGGTGACTGCGGTACTCATCCGTATTTCATTGACGCGATTGAGGACCAAATGCCCCACGCCTGTCGATTCCGGATGGTTGTGGTCGTGAGTGAAGGGGTATCCAGCGGCCTGACACGCGTCGATGAACGCTTTCGGGCTCGCCATCAGCTCATCTTCTCGATAGCGTCGAACGGGTATCGGTCCGTCTGAGCCGTGAAAATCGTCTCCGGGGAAGTCGAGGTCCGTCTCGATCTTGCGGAAGTAAGGTAAGACATCGAGATAGCCCCAACCTTCGTTGCCCATCGCCTCCCACTCGTCATAATCCTCAGGGATTCCGCGAAACCAGACCTGTCCGTTGATTGCGCTCGATCCTCCGACGACTTTTCCACGGGGCAGATTGAAAGGATCTTGTTGAGGGGTTGCGAGGGCCTCGTAACCCCAGGTGTGCTCATCGACGTCGTAAGACTCGTACCACGGCCTGACGCCGTACTTGATGTGGTCCGGCAACCAGTCGAAGTTTGGGTAGTCGGGTCCAGCTTCGAGCAATAAAACTGATCGATTACGGTCTTCAGACAAGCGGGATGCGAGAACGCAACCGGCAGAACCGGCCCCCACGATGATCACGTCATACTTCATGTCGGTAAACTTCCGTTGGCATCCAAAAATCGTTGCCGTGAAGTTTACGCGGTCGCGTTGCTAGTGGTTATTCATTGGCGACGTACCGGACTGGTCGATTATATTTAGTGACGGTGCCTTCGTCGACCAAGCGAGCAAGCCATTGGTCTGCCTGGTTCTTAAATACCTTCAATTCTGTTGCTACTTCATCGCGAGATTTTGGCTGCTGAAGCATCGAAAGGATACGCGGACGCAGGTGGAAAAGGGCATCCGGTGGACCACTTTCGACCTTATCTTTGGCTGATTGATCTTTGTCCTGTCCAAAGGTTTCACCATGGTCCATTACCATTGCGGCTTGTCGCGGGTTTTCGATCAGAGACTGCGGTGCAGTGTTCGGTCCATCCGTTTCTAATACACCCGAACGTAGCTTTTCGAAAATATCGTGTACCGCATCTGAATCGGTAGGATCGGCCCATTCACGCGCACCCAACCTCCTCAACCCGTCCAAACCTTGTGACGGAGTACCGGTTGCGCGCACAAACATCGGCACGAACTTGAGCCGTTTGAGTTGCTCAGTTGCACCCGCCCAGGTACCGCCTTTTTCGTAATCAGTTTCGGCAACCAATCCCGCATTACTCAAAGCGAAGATCAGCTTGTTTCGCCCCATCGCGTTGCCGGTGCTGAACCCAGCATCTGGATCGTAGGGTGTTATCAGTACTAACCGATCCTCAGAGATCGGGATCCGATTGGCTTGCGATATAGCGGCACGGGACAGTCCATCTGCCAACACGCCGACGGCGTTCCCACCAGCGTCCAACGCGCCTGTAATGGATGCCCTATCCACACCTCTCGCGGCTCCCGATACGACACTGAAGGAATTGTCGGCGGCTTGGCGACCTATGTTTTCTGCGAAATCAAGTACCGATCTGCTCGCATTCCTCGATCCAACAATCGCCAACCCATTTTCGTTGAATAGATAAGACTCTCCACAACCGTAGATTATCGGGGGAGCCTTGTGCCTCATCCTACTTCGTAACAACTTGGGGTACTCTTCGTCTTCGCGGGATAACACCCAGATACCTCGTTGTTGCCAACGCTCGATCACGAGAGACATTCTCAGTCCTCGTCCTAGCAGGCCACGTAGATGATCGACATCGAAGTTCGTTCCAAGTTCATCAATTAACTCGTTTCCCCGAGGGGACACCAGATCTTCTAGTCTGGAACCCAGATCATTGAGACGAGAGACCAGAGGATTTAACGTGCTGATTGTCAGCGGCGTGGGGGCAGATTCGGTGCCGTTGCGGGAACGTCGACTAGTTGCGAGTCTGCCGGTGAGTAGCAGATACGCCTTCGTTGCGTCGCTAATTGCCCTGGGACGCATCACCTATTGCCTTTGCTCGCAAGTGCCAATGGCCAAACGGGGCCGCAACCCGCGTCGCGAAGTATCCAAGCCGCCGCGGCAAACGTCCATCCAGAGTCGATGATGTCATCAATCAGCAACACTGGTTCGTGAGAGATTTCGTATGGAATCGCCTTGATTGAATGTGCAACGTTCCTGACTTTGTATGCGTTGTTGTTCATCTCTTTCTGCTCAGGCATACTCCGTTTAGTAGCCAGTGCCAACTTAAAGGGTAGAGCCAACTTTTGCGCCAACCGAGCGGCGAAATCCGGTACCAGAGACGGGTTTCGCGACGAAGGGATACAGGTCACCCAAGTGGGACGCGGTTCAGGGTTCCAACCATCCATCAACTCCACGCAAGCGTCCACGAGATCACCTGAAAACTTTCCGTCGCTGTATTTTCCCGATTGCACCAGCTTGCCCCATCCCGCGTCGCCATATATGCATAATGCCCGGCCTTCTTCGGTCCTGCGATCTTCAGGTATAGTAGCTTTCGTTTTGTAAGCTCCCGTCGGCCATCGCTTACGTGAGTTGAGCACTATTTGAGTACGACGTAGGAATTCGATCGCATCAGCAACGGTTCGTCTTTGAACGTTAGTTGGTAATGGTGGCAATGATCGACCACTCTCTGCGAGATCGAGTTTCCCATCCATCGCGTTCACCAGAAACTCCATGTGGCCTGATGGCAATGTCAAGTATTCACGCATTTGGAGTTCTTCTGCCCGCCGAATCTCAGTCAGGCGATCGACGCGCGCCCAAAACGCTTCTGCCAAATCCACTGGAGTACGCATCCATTTGGAACCTTGTTTCACAACTGGAGCTGGGTCCTCCAATGCAAGGATCTTGGTAGCAATTTCAGCACGTCTTGCGCTCACGTTTACTTGGGCTTGGATCTCCAAGATTGACAGCCCCGAGGACGCGTCTTCGAGTGCAGATAATATGTCGTACGCCTCTTCCCTTGTAGGAAAAGCAGATGTGATGAAGTAGTCGTTTATCTCTGCGTCTTCGATTCCACCGAGCAACACGCCGTAGGCATAATCTATGGCGCGCCCAGCGCGTCCCACCTGCTGGTAGTATGCAACAGCGGAGCTAGGAGTTTGGTAATGTATGACAAACCCCAAATTGGGCTTGTCGAATCCCATGCCCAAAGCCGTGGTCGCCACCAAGCACTTGACCTGATTGTCAAGCAACATCCGCTCAAGTTCGGCGCGGTTCTCTTGACCACTGTAATACGCAACCGCATCGATCCCACGCGATTGGAGCCACTCAGCTATCCGTACAGCATCGCGCACCGTCAAAGTGTAGACGATACCGCTTCCAGGCAACGTCGGTATCGTGTCGGCCAGCCATGCCATGCGTTCGGCGCGATCTGGCATCCTAATCGTTTGTAATTTCAGACTGGGTAATCCCAAGTCGCCACGGATTACTCGTACATTCGTCCCCAGTACTTCTTGCAGGTCGTCCATAACCCGATCGTTAACTGTCGCGGTTGTCGCCAACAACCGTGTGTTCGGTGGAAGATTGCGCTGGATGCGTTCTATACGTCGATAATCTGGCCGAAAGTCGTGACCCCAGTCCGAAACGCAGTGCGCTTCGTCTACCACCAACACGGACACGTTTGAGGCGATGGAAGTCAGGACATAATCGATAAACTGTTGATTCGCTAACCGTTCCGGCGAAATTAACAACATATCGACCAGGTCGTTTTTGATGCGGTCCTCGACCTCCTCCCAAAGATCCTTATTGTCGGAATTGATCGTTTCAGCGTTGACCCCCATCCTTTGCGCGGCGCTGATCTGGTTGCGCATCAGAGCAAGCAAAGGTGAAATCAGCAAAGCGGGTCCCTGTCCCTGCTCTCGCAAGAGTTTAGTTGCGATGAAGTAAACGAAACTCTTTCCCCAACCCGCACGTTGCACAACCAACAGTCGATCGCGACCTTCTACGACAGACCGGATCGCGTTCTCTTGACCGTCTCGAAACGTAGCATCGGGGTTGGCTGTCCCGATCCTTAAAAGTTCCAATGCTCGTTTGCCGTTGTATGACACTCGTCAGACTCGCTTGTCGTCTCTTGACCTTCACTCAATCAGATTTTACGCAGTTCGAACTCACAGTAGTGCCTCACATCACCCCACTCCGACCATCTAAGGCATCTGAAGAGGTCGGGACTGTCGACGTCTCGATCTGACGGCGTGTGTCGATGGCAAACTGCGACGACGTGGATGCGAGTTTGCACGCACGCGATGAGTAGATCCAATGTCCCGTTGAATGATCCTGTAAACGGTTCGCTCGCTCGTGTTTACGATCACCGCGATCTTTGAGACTTTGACGCCACTGCGGTACAGCCTCAAGATCTCGGTGTCGCGCATCACCTTGTTGCTACGCATGAGTAGATCAGGATCGTCATACTTGCAGAGCGCGAGAGGACATTCGAGACAGGAATGGGCTAGCTCACATCCCGTATCCGCATATTCTGTATTTTCTGGTAATCCTCGATCGGTCGAAATCTTCCTAGCGCTGAATGTTCGCTGGTTGGTCCGGTCCTCGACTTCGTATTCAACTAACCCATAATCTGCCGGTAACATCTCTCAAATTCGTCCTTGAATTCGACTTTCCTGCCATACTCGTTCAAACAGCGATCCTGTAAATCCCGCTTGTCCGTAGAACGCGAAAGTCAGCGCTTCATCGCGGCACCGCGGGGCGATTACGCGGTCGAACCAGTCAGGATCTATCAGGTGCGCTCCGACAACCTCTAAGAGCACATTGGGGAACACGCGTGTTGCATCATTACGCACTGGATTATCGGCACTGACAAAGATGTGGCGAGAGGCTCCGATCCCGATGCTCCGTTCACCGATCGGTTGCCACAGCTCTCCGGCTCCCGACTGTTCGAGCGCGGCAACCAACATGTCCATCGCTGGCCAAGTGTTGAGGTTCAGCGACGGAGAAACAGTCACGCTGATGCCTCCGAAGCCGGAAGTGAGCGCTAGCAACGTGCTCCGCATAGGTGTAGCGAAATCGGTTGCGTGACTTACCGAGCGGCACTTCACAGCGAAAATGTCTCGTTCAGTTGACATTGCTGATGCCATGATCCGCCGACCGAGCTCATCCCGCTCGGAGATAAACTCCACATCCTCCGCCGTCAACGTTCTAAGCTCTGCCTCGAAATCGAGTTCGGATGGCAGTGCGACGGCACGATCAACCGGTGACACAGATGCATTCGGTTGATGCAAATCCGCGCCGTGAACGCGGGCCCGACTCGACTGCCGTTGATGAATGTTCCGTTCCAAAATCTGAGTTGTCATGTGACCTGCTCTTATCACGTATCGAACTTTAGTTCTAATTAGAACATACATTGTATCCAATTGCTTGTCAAGTCGCATCTCCTATATTTCTGAAATCGGACCCTATCCACGAGGCTTTCCTCTGACTGCTGTAATTCGTGCATAATGGACATCGGTACAATTCCTGAGCAACCACCGGATCCTCGTAAATGTCAGTCAACGTTGAGATCGTCTCCATCGGATCCGAACTATTACTCGGACAGATCGTCGACACCAACTCCGCTTGGATTTCCCAACGACTCGCTGAGAACGGCGTCAACGTCTACTACAAGTCGTGCGTCGGCGACAATCTTGACCGCATGACTGAGGTCCTACGGATCGCACTAGATCGAGCAGATGTTGTTATCACAGGTGGTGGAATCGGCCCGACACAAGACGACCTGACCCGCGAGGCAGTTGCCGAAGTATTCGGCGTCGATGTAGTCACCGACCCTGAATCGCTGACTGAACTTCGCGAGCGATTCCAGAACCGCGGATTCATCCTCACGAAAAACAACGAACGTCAAGCCCAGATACCTGCGGGAGCCACGGTCATCCGCAATCCCAATGGCACAGCGCCCGCATTCCGAGTTGAATCCGACAAAGGGACAATCATCAGCCTGCCTGGCGTGCCGTTTGAGATGAAGTGGCTCATCACGAACGAAATAATCCCTTACCTGAGAGCTAAGTACGACCTCGGCGAAACTATCCACTATCGAGTGCTAAAGGTCGCCGATCTGGGGGAGAGTGCGGTTGACCATGAAATCGGGCATCTCATCGCCGAATCCTCGAACCCAACCGTAGGTGTGTTAGCCCGTCCCGGCCAAGTAGATGTGCGCATCGCTGCACGGGCCGCCACCATCAACGAGGCAAATACGCTAATCGAGCCAGTTGAAGCCGAAGTGAGACGGCTTCTCGGAAACCACGTGTTCGGATCTGATGACGAGACCATCGAGAGCGTCATCGGAGACATGTTGCGGGAGCGAGACGCATCAGTATCCGTCTATGAAGATCTCAGTGGCGGAGCGGTGTCAGACTCAATGCGAACTGCCGCAGGCGACAGGTTCTTGGAAGCCATCGTCGCAAACACTAATCTTCCGCGCGATCGATTGATAGGAGACCAAAACGGCGTGGAGATGTCAGGTGAACAACGAACCAAGGCATTGGCAGAGGCGATCCGCGAGCATTCCGGCGCCACTATCGGCATCGCTGTCCACGGCATCCCCGAAGTTGAAAGTAGTGCGGTCAACCTCGCTAGAGGAGACACTTGGATCGTTATAAGCGACGCGGAAAAGTCAGAGATGCGTCACGTTAGATCTGCCGGCAGCGGCGCGCCAGACCGTCGGCGGGCTGCCATGTATGCATTCGGAACCCTCCGACAACACCTACTTGCCGATTGACAGCCTGACACCTAGCAGGAACTCCCAATGAATTCGTTGACCACAACCTCCAAACTCGCAGCACTCGGGATCCTAGTCGCGATGGCGGCAACAATGTTGTTGGTTTCATGTTCCTCACCCGAACCAACACCTACTCCTGTGCCTCCGACGGCAACACCTGTTCCTCCCACAGCGACGCCGGTACCTCCCACGCCCACGCCAGTGCCGCCAACGGCGACTCCGGTGCCACCGACGCCTACACCCGTCCCACCGACCGCGACGTCTGTACCGCCAACCGCTACACCGGAGCCGACCGAAGCGCCCAAAGAGTCTCAAGCGACGAAGGAACCGATCGACGAAATCAGTCCTCCGGGCCTTTCTGCTCACGACGCCGCGTGTATTGAAGAACACGCAGACGCCGATACCACGGAAAAGGTGTTCTCAGCAATCGCCGCGATCACTGCCGCGCTCAACGCTGAAGGTGAGGCCGAGTCGGAACACATCCTCAACCTGCTTGACGCCGCAGAACCGCTGTCACATTGCGGCGTTATGCCGGAAAGGTTTGCGCCGATCGTGGCTCAAATCACGCGCGAAGATGCAGCTTGTGTAATTGAGCACTCGGGCGTCGAGATTCTTCTCACTTTCTTTACCATCACCGAGGAGCAGCAGGCTGAAACATTGAACATCATGGCATTGGCTCCACTGCTCGGATCGTTGCAGGCTTGCGACGTGACGTTGGACCTCACCGCCGGTCAGTGAATGTGGTGGTGTTTCGGTTTTCCAACGAGCATCCGCGCTTCGAATAGCTAACGCTTATCATTTGCGATACACAACGACGTCTCGAGACGATCTACAACTGAAAACTGCGTTAGGAGTGCATCGAGATGAGAAGCAGGGCAGCAATCCACTTAGAACACGGCAAGCCGTTGACTGTTGACGAGATCGAAATCCCGGACCCGCGTGCCGATCAGGTACACGTTAAGCTGCACTCCAGTGGTGTCTGCCACTCGCAGCTCCACCAGATGCACAACCCACAGACCCCCACGCCATCCCTCCTCGGACACGAAGGCACTGGCACGGTCATCTCCGTTGGCTCGGATGTATCACATGTCAATGAAGGCGACCTCGCCATCGTGACATGGGTCCCAAAAGACCCGATTCAAGGACGTTGGACGCCCGAACCCAGCGGTGCTACCTATCGCGAAGAGCCGCTCAACGGCGCCACCTACACTTGGGGCGAAGACGCGTTGGTATGGGGTGGATACGTAATTCCGATCGACGACGACAACCCCAAAGACATCTCCTCAATCGTTGGATGCGCGGTCCTAACCGGCGCGGGCGCGGTCTTGAACACTGCTCGCGTTCGTCCCAACGACTCGGTGGCGATCTACGGCATTGGCGGCGTCGGGACCTCGGCGCTGATCATGGCGAGCATCCTCGAAGCCTACCCTCTCATCGCGATCGATATCGACGATTCGAAACTTGAGTACGCGATTGAAATGGGGGCTACGCACACGGTCAACGCGACGAAGGAAGACCCCATCGAGGCCATACACGAGATCTCAGGTGGCGGAGTTGACTATGCCTTTGATGCGATCGGTCTGCAGATAACTAGTGAACAGATTTTGCCCTCAGTCCGCGGCGGCGGTCCCGGTGCCGACAACCACGGCGGAATGGCTGTGCTCATCGGCATGCCCGCGCCTCAGATGACGCTCGACCCTGGCCAATTCATGTACCACCAGAAGCAGTACCGCGGTTCGCTTGGAGCGACATACCCCGAAAAGGACTTCGAACAGTTCTTACGTTGGCACCAAGAGGGCAAGTTCCCACTCGACAAGCTCGTTACACGCACGTATTCATTGGATCAGATCAACGAAGCCTGCGACGACCTCCAGAACGGCGAGATCCTCGGTCGGGCCATCATGGTTTACGACTAGGCGACGTCGCCTCGAAGCTCAAGCAGTCAATTAACCGCACATTTGCGGTTTGAAGCCATATGCACTACCGAACCCTCGGAAAATCCGGCATTCGAGTCTCTCTGGTCTCATACGGAGGCGGCGGTCCAAGCCAGTTTGGCAAGGCCGCCGGGTTGAACGCAAACCAGCGACGAGACCTGATCGCCCGAGCGTTCGACCTCGGCATCAACATGTTTGACACGGCGGCGAACTACGGCGACAGCGAGATTTGGCTTGGCGAAGCCTTGAAAGGGTTCTCCCGCGACTCCTATCTCGTGGCCACGAAGTGGACATGGAAGACAGCTACGGGCGTCCTGCCCGATCCTGATGACCTCGTGGCATCCACAGAGCGGAGTTTGAAGCGGCTGCACACCGACCACGTTGACGTCATGCAGATACATGGGATCCTGCCTGGACAATACGACGACATTACAGACAAATACGGGTCAACTCTGTTAAGGCTTAAAGAACAAGGCAAAGCCAGATTGATCGGATTCTCAGAGATGATGGTCCAGGATCCAAAACACACCGTGCCGCAGCAAGCCTTGGAAGAGCATCCGGATCTTTGGGACACAATCATGCTCAAATACGGCATCCTGAACCAATACGCTGCAAAGAAAGTCCTGCCACTCGCCAAGAAACACGGAGTAGCTATCCTCAACATGGCACCCGTACGTTTCACGCTCACCCGGAAGCACGAATTTGAGCTGCTGCTAGAAACCTGGCGTTCTGAAGGTGAAATCGACGTTGAACATCCGAAACTGCGTGACGGTCTGAAATGGCTCATCAGCGAAGATGTTCCATCGATCATCGCCGCCGGCTACAAGTTCGCTGCAGACGATCCCGCGATATCGACGGTCATCAGCGGAACCTCGAACATTCAACATCTTGAAGACAACGTCGCGGCGTTCGATAACCCGTCTTTGCCGGATAAACACTCGCGACTATTGAAACAACTCCTCGGCGATTCCGCGGCACCGCGTTAATCGGATCCAAACACGGAAGACAATGCCGGATTGCCGTAGCGCAGATTCCAGAAGAGTTCTGTTGCTGTTGTAACCCTCAAACAAGGATGGCTCTGGCCGTTTGCCTCGTACGTACCAGCCTCTCGAGCCGCGCCCATAATTTCTGCCGACGGCTCGGTTCCGCAAACGAGCAACCCCGCGACTACGCCGTGCTCGGCTTCATCGTCAACCGAACGTTGCAAGTCCCGCAAATCCGACACTGCCAGTGAATCGCCTCCTCGCACTCGCACAATCGCGTGACGGATTTCATCAACACTGACGGCAAAGGTAATGACACCATCAATACCCTTACCTACATCTTGCCTGTCTCGCCAAGGAATGCAGTTATCGATCTGACTGATTACTGCACGCTCAAACTTCAACGGCTGCGACTCCGCCATCTCCTTCCAAACTCCATCATCGCATCCACAAATCGACGGCAGCCCGACGACTTCAAACCCAACGTCTAATTCCACCTGCCTAAACCGGTCATGTAGCACCTTCAGCGCCATCGGCTCGACATCGATCCCGATCCACGACCGCCCCAAACGTTCCGCTGCCAACATCGTCGTTCCACAGCCGCAGAATGGATCCATCACCACATCTCCCTCATCACTCGACGACCGGATAATGCGCTCCAACAATTTGAGCGGCTTCTGCTTCGGATACCCGGTGCGTTCCGGTGACCAAGTCTGCAAAGAGTTGATGTCCGACCACCAATCGGGCATGTGTGCGCCGCGATCGAGGTCGCGTTCGCGATCGTCTATGCTCACACCGCCTCGCGATTCGACTAATTCCCTAGATGCGTTCGAATACTCCGTGTATTGGGGGTTGAAAATGTAATCTCCGCCCTTCGAATACCGAAGGATTATGTCGTGTTTCCGGGCGAAGTCTCGTCTCGGGACGCCACCCCCGCGGTAACACCAGATGATCTCGTTGCGGAAGTTTTCGGTTCCGAACACCGAATCCATCACCACTTTTAGGTAATGGCTCGCTGAGGTATCACAGTGCAAATAGACGCTGCCGGTTGGTCTCAACAGGCGTTTGATCTCTACAAGACGTGGGGTCATGTTCACTAGATACGCCAGCAAACGATCGCGCCCCACCATCTCAATCAATCCCGCAACGGTTCGAGCAACCCTGGATCCGCACTCGCCGCCAAGCAGGCCTTCGCTGATTTGGTCGGTATCCTCATCCCATTCCCACACGTCCTCAAAGGCTGGTAGATGCGCCTTAGGGCGTAATCCCGGTGGCCCGCGAAATACGATTTTGTATTTGCGGTTCGAATTGAAAGGAGGATCCAGGTACACCAAATCCACGGTTTCAGACGCCATTCCGCACATCACCTCGAGATTGTCACCGAGATGCAGTTTCCGAGTAGTTCCGCTGGTCGCTTCTTGGCACGAAACCGTTTCACGTCGTCTTCCGTAGAGCGTCATGTCGAATCACGTTTTAGTTCGCGTCCGTCTCAGGCCGTTGATGCTCTCGTGCAACCGGATTTGATGTAACGGCGCGTCCTGATGCTATATTTGGCGCAAGTCCTAGGTTGAACGTGAAGGTAGCCCTAACTTTTCTCATGACATGATCAAACCGGCCATAGCCGCGAAACTTCACTCTCGAAAGGATGTCTCGTTTGACCACATCGACAGGAACAGTTGCAGAATCCACCGTTGACCGCGAACACGCGGAGACTATCGAGCGTATCGTCGCAAACGTCGGACGTGTCATTATCGGCAAAGACGACGCCGTGCGGCTTGCGGTAGTCGCTCTCCTCAGCCGTGGCCACATCCTTGTTGAAGATGTCCCCGGCGTTGGAAAAACCATGCTCGCTCGTTCCGTCGCGATCACGACCGGATGCGACTTCAAACGCGTCCAGTTCACCCCCGACCTGCTGCCTAGCGACGTGACAGGCGCTTCGGTTTACAACCAGCAGATCGGTCAGTTCGAATACCGCCCGGGCCCGGTTATGGCCCAAGTAGTTCTCGCCGACGAGATTAACCGCGCCACTCCGAAGACTCAGTCTGCCCTTCTCGAAGCTATGGGCGAGCAACAGGTCACCGTGGAAGGCATCACCCATTCGTTGCCCAGCCCTTTCATGGTCATCGCCACGCAGAACCCGATCGAATATGAAGGCACATTCCCTCTGCCAGAGGCGCAGCTAGACCGGTTCTTTATGCGAATCTCCTTGGGTTATCCTGACCCCCGCGAGGAAGTCGCGATTATGGATGGCAGAGAAGCCACCGACCCTATCGATCTTCTCACCGCCAGCTGTTCCGCCGCCGATATCATCGATCTCCAGCAATACGCCGAATCGGTCTACATAGACGATCTCATCAAGCAGTACATCGTGGAAATCGCCAACGCCACTCGCAGCCATCCGGACACTACCCTCGGCGTTTCGCCGCGCGCCAGCATCAACCTCATGAAAGGCGCGAAGGCATACGCCATGCTGCAAGGCAGAGATTACGTGATACCCGACGATGTCAAAGCCATTGCAGTTCCGGTGATGTCGCACCGCGTATTGCTCTCGCCTTCCGCCCGCATGAGAGGTGTCAATCAGAGTTCCATCGTCGACGAAGCGATGGAGCAGGTAACCGTGCCTGGTTCGGGAGGCGGACGCGTCGCTAGCGTAGCGAGGGTGTGACGGCTGTCCCCAGACCAAACCTAATGATCCTACTGTGCAAGGAACGATACCCAAGATAGGACGCGGAATCGTCGATCACGTTGAGGGCCGTAGCGCGCTACGCAGACTTTTGGACGCGCTTCTCCGGCATCGGATGCTCATCGGCATCCTCTTCGTGATCTGCGCAAAATTGGTCAACACCGTTGCGACCGGTTTCGACCTCTCGATGCGGCTCGCATACCTGTTGATGATCCTCATCATCATCTCGTGGGTCTGGTCGCGCGTCGGTGCCGCGAACATGAAGGCTAGTGTGAACCGTCCGACCGGTCCCTTCTCAGTTGGCGATACGCTGAGCGAGCGCATCGTTATCCAAAACTCCAACGGAGCTCCGAAGGCTTGGGTCGAAGTCGAAGATAAGACCACGTTGCCCGACGTTGAGTTCCGCGAAGTAACCAACTTCGGGCTGATGGTTACCTTCAAACGCGTCGAAATGGAAGCGCAGCTGACCCAACGCGGCGAATACGATCTGGGTCCCCTCGTCATTAGGGCATCTGATCCGTTCAACCTTTTTCCGCGTGACATCGAGTTTGAGGGCGTAGACAAGGTCCTCGTGTATCCACGTGTGATACCGATTCCGAACCTCGCCGCCTCGCGTGTCTTGCTTGCTGACGGACACTCTCGGCGACAGCGGATGAATGTCCTGTCTACAGATGTCGCATCCGTGCGTGAATACGCGGACGGCGACCCTATCGGGCGTATCCACTGGTTGACGACCGCACGCACTGGCGATCTGATGGTCAAACAGTTCGATCAAGGTTCCGCCGGCGAGATGTGGGTCATCTTTGATCAGCACATCGATGCCCAGGCCGGTTCCGGAAAGGAATCGACCGACGAATACGGTGCAACGATCGCCGCGTCCGTGATCGACAAATACACGCGCACCTTCACCGAAGTCGGATACCTCGCATACGGCAGCAACTCGCTGATCGCGATGCCTGAGCACACCGCCTCGCACCGAGAAAACATCCTCCGTCACATCGCCGCGAGCAAACCAGTCGGCAACGTACCCATCATGGACGCGCTGGCAGTCCTCGACCGCGAACTCTTCGTCAGCTCGACTATCGTCGTGATCACCGCCGCTGACGAAGGAGACTGGATCGACGCACTCGGCACTCTGAGACGACGGGGGGTGCAAGTCATCTGTATCATCCTCGACCGCGAATCTTTCGGCGGCGAACCCAACGATTCGGTCATACCTCGTCTCTCGATGTCCGGTATCACGACGTACCGGATCTACAAAGGCGACGACATCACAGATGCGCTTGGCACCACCGCCGACGCTGATGCCACCGCCGCTCGTATCTCCGCTCTCTACTCCGGCGCAACGCAGGTGGATTCAGACCCGCAGTCGAGCAGGGACGACGAGGCTGACCCGGCCCCCGAAGCGATCGCAGCCGCTGCGACAACCAAAGAATCGTGACTACCGCAACCGCAGATTTCGGCAAAATCTTCGGCCGCTCCACGAGATCGGCGAGGTCGCGACGCCTATGGCGACGAAGGTTGATGCGTCGGGCGTTCCTCGTCGACATCCCGGTAAACGACTGGATCGCATTTGGCCTGTTGGCATGGATGCTGGCTATGGTCGGCTGGTCCGTTCAGCTCGCGCAGTGGGGCGAACTACCCAACATCGTTCCGACCGCGCTGATGGGCGCGCTACTCGCTTTCTTTATGGCGCGAATGCGGGTCCCGGATGCGAACAGAACCATCAAATGGGGCATCCTCATCAAATTCGTGGTGTTCTTGATCGGTGGTGTCGCGGTCGTGTTTTGGCAAGGATCGCTGAACGCCGAAGGCGGAGACCCGATCACTCGATCGATCGATGCTTGGGACCGATTCGGCATCTGGCTCGACATCGCAATCTACGGTGGCGTCAGTGCCGACCAATTGCCGTTCGCAATGCTGATGATGACGGTGACGTGGGTCACGGCATATGTCGTCACGGCGTTGACGTTCCAGTTCAACAGCCCTTGGATACCCGCCGCGATACTCGGCACGGCGATCTTGACCAACCTCAGCCACCGGATCCACTTGCACGAGCAGACCTTTTATTTGTTTATGCTCGCCGCCGTAGCCCTGTTCGCACACCTCGTCGCCGTGGGTCGAATCAACCAGTGGCGTAACTCGGGACTCGCGGTGCCCAGAGAAGCCCGGTGGATCGCCGCGCGGGACGGCCTGATCCTCGGCTTCGTCGTCATGATCGTCGCCGCATTTATGCCGATGGTCGTGCCTCGTTCTCAGGAATTGAGCGTGAGATGGAACGCCATCTTCTTAGATCCCTTCACCCAGTTCCGTGACACCGCGGAACGCCTGCTCGCAGGCATCCCTAGCGGTGACGACGACTTGATCTATTCGCCAAACGCCGTGCTGCCGTTCCAAGGTGGAATTCAGCTTACTGACGAACCCGTCATGTGGATCCGGACCCGGTATGCGAAGCTGCATCCATCCCGCGCATATCAGGAATACACCTCGCAAGGATGGATCACCGCGCCGAGCGTTACTCTCCCAGCCGACGCCGGGACCAAACTCCTGAATAGTCCATCAGAAATCGATATCAAAGAGCGTCAGCGTGTGGACATCGCCGTCGAACTGCTTGGAAAAACCGACCTCGTCGTCCCCGCGGCCGCGGTCCACGCGGTCGACTACTCAGCCGAGATCGAAGTCCTAGAACCCTTGAGTTGGGACGTGCCACTTGCTGGCAGTCCCGCTCTGCTCGCCGATCTTCCCGACGACCTTCGAGAGTTCGCGTTCACGCTCCGTGAGCGGCTTATGAGTATGGCCGAAGAATCTCCGGCCTACTCCCCGCCAGAAAGCGCCAACGACCGTGCGCCATTCACGCTGAACACCCAACCCGCGATGACCGCGGACGAGGTCAACACCGCAATCCGTCAGATCCAATCTGGAATGTTCACGCCGGCCAGTTTGGAACAACAGATAACTTACTCGATCACGTCCAGTTCTCTGGAAGAGATGTCCCTCGACGCCGCCGGTGAGTTCGAATCGATGATCTTCACCATGTCCGACACCGCGTTGTCTGAATTGTTGAACGCATCCGACGACACGCCGGAATCTGTCGGGATCCGTGTCTCTTCTCTGGCGCTAAAAGAGCATGCAGACGAGAACGGCGTCGAGCCGCCGGATAGGTTCATGTTCGTGATCACGTCTGAGGACCTGATGTCTCTGGTGCAGCCCGACCTTGATCCGCTCGGTTCACCGAATCGCCGTGACACTACTCGCTTCAGGGTCACCGACCGGGACCTCGAAACGATGGACCTCGCACGTAGCGGCATCGTTTGGAAATCGTTCAACTTCAGAGTCTTCGCCGACGAGGACGGCAACAACGCCAAACTCATGCGCCTCGCACGCCGCGGACCTACCGAGCAGAACACCGTAACGTTTGACGAGATCCTCGAAGAGAACCAGCACTACAACGTCACGACCTATGTTTCTACAGCCGAGGCTTCGCAGCTCGAAAAATCCACCGAAGAGTACCCCAGTTGGATTGCCGACCGCTATCTCCAATTGCCGGATGACTTACCTAGAGAAGTCCGCGATTTATCGATGCAGATAGTTGAAGACGCTGGTGCGGTTACGCCGTGGGAGAAGACGACGGCAATCCGGCGGTTTCTGAAGGATCAGGTCTACTCCCTCGAGATCAAAGGGCCCGGTCCACGTGACGACGGTATCCATTACTTCCTTTTCAAGACCATCAACGAGCCGTGCCCTTCTGACCAGCCCGACTGCGATGTGACAAAACGCAAAGGCTACAGCCAGTACTTCGGCTCCGCAGCGACGGTGATGCTCCGCGCCGTCGGCGTGCCGGCTCGGATGATCGCAGGATGGAGCGCGGGTGAATATGTGCCAGATCAAGGACAGTTCCTGATCCGGGACCGGAACCGCCACGGGTGGACCCAAATCTTCGCTCCGCCTTACGGCTGGATCGATGTCGAGGTGACTCCCGGACGCCCGGCGGTCCCGCGCAACGTGCTTGTGCCGACCTCGCCGACTACGGGGATACCCCCGGGACTCGTCGGTTCCGCCGAGTTCGACCCAGACTACCTCCAATACTTAGAGGACCTGGATGAACTCGCTCTGTTGGAGCAGGACTTGCGGCTCGGCAACAGGGGCGGAGCCTTCGACGAAGCCGATGGGGGGCTGCCGATCGACATCCCCGTTATTCCGACAGCAGCGGTCGCGAGCGTTCTCATTCTTATCATCGTCGGCGTTGTTGGATGGCGATGGAATCTACGCGGGCAACCGGTGTCCGTTCGCGCGTATTCGCAGTTTTTGCGTGTGGCGGCTGTCCTCGGGTATCGCAAGCCTTCGCACGTCTCGGCGAGGGAGTTCACCAACGAGATCGGCGCGATGACAGTGCGCTACGGCGATGCTCGTAACATCATCGACGCTTTCGAGAGATGCGTTTACGGTCCGCCAGACACCGTAGTCCAGGTTGCCCCTGTTGACGGGGGAGAGGCCGAGAGGCAAACGGAGGCTGAAATCGAGGAAGAGTCAGAACCCGACCTCGGCCATGCCTGGCGCAACTTGGCTCGTGCCATGCTCAAGCATCGTGTCATGACCCTCGTCGGATTGACCCCTGCGTACGTACCCGACGAGGCGCAGGAACAATACCGATTCACCACATGAACACAACGACTTTATCCACAGACATCTTCAAGACCGCTCTCGGTTGGATCGCGATCCAGACATCCGATCACGGCGTTGTCAGGACGACGCTTCCGGAGCCGAGATACGAAGATGCGCGTGATGCTGTGAACCCCCGATGGAACCCCTCTGTATCTCCCCTTGAAAAGGGGAGGGAAGGAGATGCCTCCCCTTTTTCGCACCGCGAAAAGGGGGTCCAATCAGGCGATGCTATGAACCCCCTGCGTCTCGCTACGCTCGACGCGTCCCCCTTTTGCTGCGCAAAAGGGGGAGGGGCGACCGCTGATTCCGAAGCGATCCTCGACGCGGTGAAGGATCGCCTCATCCGATACTGCGACGGCGAGGATGTCGGTTTTGATGACATCCCTATTCACTTTGACGGCTGGACCGCTCACACCGAGCGTGCCAGAGCCGCGTGCCGCACCATCCCACGAGGCGAAACCCGATCCTACGCATGGCTCGCCGAGCAGGCATCCGGCTCCCGTAAAACCGCCCGCGCCGCGGCCCGCGCCATGTCCACCAACCCACTACCCATCATCATCCCCTGCCACCGCGTCATCGGCTCCGACGGCAAACTACACGGCTTCGGCGGCACCATCGGCATACCCCTGAAGGCCAAGCTGCTGGAGATGGAGCGGAACTGAACCGGGATTTGAAGGGGCGAGTTGTATTGCCAGCTTTCTTGGGACGAAAGGGGAGGAGCCTTGCCCCTTTCGCTCTGCGAAAGGGGCGCGAGCGAGCGGAGCGATGCTCGCGGGGTATGCCCGGGGCGGACGGGCGACGGGGCTGCCACTCGACAATCACGAAGCTCTTTATCGCCCTTATCATCCCTCACATGCCTCATTCGAGAACAAAACTCAAACGCTTCGCCCGCGGCATGCGGAACAATCCCACGGATGCCGAATACGTCCTTTGGCAGCATCTGAGAACCAGAAGACTGGACGGACACCGCTTCGTCCGCCAATACGTGATCGACGGCGCGATAGTGGACTTCGCCTGCCCTAATGCCAAGCTGGCGATCGAGTTGGACGGCGGGCAACACGACGAACAACGCGACCACGATGCGCTCCGAACTCGTCGCTTGAACCGCGTCGGCTACAGAGTGATCCGCTTCTGGAACAACGACATTACGACCAACATCGAGGGTGTGCTGCACGTGATCCGTAAATCTTTACGTGCAAGGACGTGAGTGCCGGGCATACCCCGCGCACTCGCTTCGCTTGTGCGCGCCCCTTTCACGCCGTGAAAGGGGCTGATTGTCGTCCTGCCCCTTTCGTGTGGACGAAAGGGGCGCGAGCGCAGCGAGCGGGGTATGCGGGAGGTGGGGCGGCGGGGCTGTTATGCTGAGCACGGTCGAAGCATCTCTCGGGAGATTCCTCGGCTGCGCTCAGCATGGCGTGGCTGCGCTCGGAATGGCGTGGCTTGCCTCGGGATGAGGAATGACGTGCTCGCCTCGGAATGGCGTGCCCCCTCCGCCTCCCCGGGCATACCCCGCGCACTCGCTTCGCTTGTGCGCGCCCCTTTCGCTTTGCGAAAGGGGCGGGGCCGATCACAACCCATCATTCAAATCACAAAAACATGTCCCGGGCTTGAACCGGGATCACAGTTCAGACAACGGGGTAGGCCCGCTAGAAGGAAGGATCAGCGGTCCCACGAGGCCCGTTCGTCCTTTAGTAGGGAATTCACGTCCTCAGCCGTCTTGAATAGGTGTTGGCCCGGTGCGCTGACCGTTTTTTGAACTATGATTTCGACGATTTTTGATGATGGGCTATGATGTGGTGCTGCTCTCAGCATCACAGTTAATCATTCCACATCATAGGAATCACAGTTCAAATAGCCGCCAGGCAGAACTGTCGTCGTGATGTGCAGCGTGTTTTGCATGATTACGATGCGTTCGCCTCGGCGAGGCGATTGACCAGTTCACCGACGCGGCGCGACATAGCCAATACCTCGTCGTCGCGCAGCATTCCTTCGTAGAAGTTGACGTGCAGCAGATTGGCGGCGTTGAAGAGGTCGAGTATCTCTTTGTCGTCGGTCTCGTCGATGATGTCTCGTACGATCGTGAAGAAGTGGGCATGCGAATTGTGTTCCCATCCGCGCTGCTGCGCAGTGGCTTTTAGCGCCTGGGCCGCGGCGCCCCAAAACTTCTCGGAAGCTTGCACGAGGTCTCCAGCTTGAAGCTCGATGTGCGCCTGATCAAAGAGAGTGGATGAAGTTGCGAGGTATTTCTCGGCGGTTGTCATAGCTTGGAAGTTTATCACCGGGGTATGCTGAGATAGCCGCGTGAGTGTATGAACCTCCCGCGCACTCGCTTCACTTGTGCGCGCCCCTTTCACGGCGTGAAAGGGGCTGATTGTCGTCCTGCCTCTTTCGCAGGGCGAAGGGGGCGGGTTGTCTTGCCCTCCCCTTTTTCGCTGTGCGAAAAGGGGGAATTAAAGGGGGTTCTTTAAGTGCAGGGGTATGAACCCCCTGCGGCTCGCTGCGCTTGCCGTGTCCCCCTTTTGCTTTGGCAAAAGGGGGAGGATGTGCCTCTGCTCAATCCTTAAATCCTTCCAATCCTTTCAATCTCGGTTCAGACAGCGGTGCAATCCTGTAAAATCTCAACGAAAAGTGGCACGGCGATGTATTGCGCGCTTTTGTGTACACTGGTATGATGTTGTGCGTAAGTCGAAAAGGCACGCGCTTGTTTCGATTCACGCGCGCATCAGACTGCTAACGACGGACAGACTGGCGACAGGTCAAGCTTGTAAAGGAAATACGACGTGATGAAATCCCCTACATCACTGATTAGGATCAAGTACGCGGTGGGCGCAATGCTGGCACTGTCGGCAATCTTTGCCGTCGTCTTAAGCACAGTGACGCTGACTCAGGACCGAGCGCTCGGGCAAACTGAAGATGTCTTGGTGACCATCGCAGGTCCCGATACCAACCCCGCTGAAGACGGTGGGACCGTGACCGTTACAGTCACGCTAGCTACGGCGGCCAGCGGCGCTGATGTGGTGATCCCGATCACCGTTACAGAGGGCACCGCCAAAGCGTCTACTGATGAGACCACCCCGAACAACGACTACGTCACCCCCGCTACTTTGTCGGTAACGGTTGCCGATGGTAGTGCCACTGGCACGATAGACATCACGATAGTAGACGACGATGTCGATGAATCTCAGGAATCTTTCACGGTGAGCTTGAATACCGCTTCGGACGACTGGCCGGACGGGTACGCCGCGGGAGACCCTTCGTCCGCAGTGATCAACATCGACGAGGATGACAACACTGCTGCGACCGGCGCCGTAGCGATCAACTACAACGACGCAGATGGCGACCTCGTAACCTTCGATGCCGACGGTGATCCTGCCACCACTGCAAACAACGAGACCCCTGTTACCACGACCACCTCGACCACGCGCATAGCAAAGTCAGGGGAAACTCTAGTCGCCAACACTTCAGAGATCGTTGACACTGACCAACCCCTGACCGCAGATCCCGATGACGATGCAGGCGCGACAGATCCACCGAGTTTCGTGTATCAGTGGATTAGAACCGATGACGGGTCAACCACAGCAGATGACACTGACGTGGCCATCGAAGGCGCGACTTCGAGTACTTATAAATTGACCGACGACGACGTTGGAGACACGTTTACGGTGCAGGTTTGGTCATCCGACCGGTACGGCAACGGTAACGGTAACGCTAGCGCCGCTGTGACGGACGGTGCAACCGAAGTCGTAGCCGCGGGCACCAATGGTCAGGCGTTCGCTCAACCCACCGCAACATCCGCTGTCGCCTACGACCAGGCCAAACCGTTCATAATCGTAGGCTCGCTTGACCCGTCAGGCGATGATATGCGCATCGAACCGAGTGTCGAGCTAACCCGAAACGTGTCCGGTATGACCTCAACGATGACCAACGATGTGACGTCCTCTAGCACTCTGATTGGTGATGACGGAATGGATATCACGGTCGACTTGGACAACGATGATCCCGACAATGATGGCTTCCTAGCTGATGGGACGACAGCTGCTACCGCCAGAACCACGGTGACGATGGATGCTGTCACGTTCACGTGGCACCGGGACGGCATGGCGATCATGCACGATGACGACGACGATACCGCAACCCCCGATGTACCTAATACCGAGGCAACTTACACGTTGACCAACGATGACGTTGCGAAGGCGATTACTCTGGTGGCGAGTTACACCACGCGAAGCGCAGTTGAGGCAGACCCTGGTCCCCCGGTCGTTGAGGCCATGGATGCAGTAATGGCATCGATTGCGAGCGAAGACATCGGTCGTGTATACAGCCCCGACATGGCAACTGGAATGCCGGTGATTTCGGGCGTTGCCCAAGTCGGATCGACGTTGACGGTGGCCACGGGCTCCATCAAGGATGCTGACGGAGATCCAGAGGATGAGGACATCACTTACACGTGGTTCCACGGTGATGATGACGACTACAGCAATTCGCTCGGCACCGGTACTTCCTACACCCTGCGTGCAGGCGATGCCGGCAAGACGATCAAAGCTCGTGCCGCCTTTAACGATGGTCTCGGCGACCCCGAGATGAGGGTCAGCGGACCTACGACCGAGGTGACCGGCTCTCCGGGCAACATCTCTGAGATCAAGGAATCCATCCGAGGCGTTACCGTCTCCGCCGGCGACACCGTCGCTCTGAGTGTCAACGTCTACGGCTTGCAAGACAAGATGGATCAAAATCTCGGCAAGAACCTCGACTTCAGCTGGTCGGTTGAGCCCTCGGGCGGTTCGTTCACCCACCCCGACGCAAGCAAGAAGTACGAGGCGATGTTCAAAGCCCCGACTTCTCCGGGCACCTACACGGTTACCGTCAAGCTGGGCGCCGGCGACTGCCAGCCGGACAAGGAGGCAGACCGCGACAGCGCCTGCTCCGCCATGTTCGAGGTCCGAGTGCGCCGTCCGGCCCCTGAGCAGCCTGCGCCAGAGGCCCCGGTCAACCCGCCTGGCGACATCCCCTCGGTCATCGCCGACTCGGATGGCAACCAGTACGAAGTGTTCACGCCGGTAGAAGGCGGCACGTTCGACAGTGGCGAAGGCTACTCGATCACCGCTGGATCGGGCGCGGTCCCGAACGGCGAGTTCATCGGAGTGCGGATGTCCGACGGAGGCGCGGCCTCCAACGCCGGCATGACGCACCAGCGCTACACCGTGGGCGGAAACATGTACATGGTCGCCGCGGTTGACAGTGCAGGCGCATCGGTATCGTCCTACGCGCTCGACGAAGCGGCCACCGTGTGTGTCCCGCTTCCGGCTGAGCTGCGATCGGACATCTCCGACGTTGCGCTCGTAGTCATCAACAGCGACGGCTCGCTGACGATCCTGTCTGGCTCCGTCCGCCTCAACGGCAACGGCACGATGGTCTGCGGCTCGCTCAGCTCGCTACCCGCCTCGGTCGCAGTCGGCAGCGCCGGCGCACCGGCCGCCATCCCGACCGAGACGCCTGTCCCGACGCCCATTCCGCCCGAGACTGGCGGAACCGCCCCGTCATCCAGCGGCAGCGTCCTCTGGGCACTGCTCCTCGGCATCGCCGTCGCCACCTTCGGCAGCATCCTAGTGATCGCCCGAAGACGCGAAAGCATTCGCCGAGAGGAGTAAGAACATAGGGACCTCACCCTAACCCTCTCCCGCCGCTGAGCGGGAGAGGGAAAAACGAGGCAAACGGCGTCCGTAACCCCAACGGACGCCGTTCTGATTCTCTGCCCCTTTCGCTCTGCGAAAGGGGCGCGCACGAGCGAAGCGATGTGAGCGGGGTATGCCCCCGGTTTTTGAACTATGATGGGCATGATTTGAAATGATGGGAATGATGCGCTGTGATAGGATGACCTGACATAACCGCCCTCTCAACACACTTACGGGATTGAGCCTCTATGACAACTCAAGAACAGCGCTTGATAGATGTAGAAGCGAATGTGAACCAACTCAAAGGCGCGTATGAGCATCTGGCCACCAAAGCTGATCTTGCCAGCGTAAAGGCTGATCTTGCGAATGTAGAGAACCGGTTGACGCGTTGGATCGTGGGAGGTATCGGGCTGGTGGTGATCGGCCTCGTCGCAAACATCTTCGTCCAACTGTGGACGAGTTGATCACGCGCCATCCTCCCATCATTCCCGCGCGCGCTCGTCATTCCCGCGCAGGCGGGAATCCAGAGTGAATAAAAGAACGGCGTCCGTAACCCCAACGGACGCTGTTCTGATTCTCTGCCCCTTTCGCTCTGCGAAAGGGGCGCGCACGAGCGAAGCGAGTGAGCGGGGTATGCCCGGGGAGGGGGCGGAGAAAGACTGTGATAAGATGACTTTCAACAGAGTTTGTTGAGGATAAGGGTATGGCGACGATAGAACGACGGGTAGAGGATCACGAGAATCGGCTAGTCAGTCTTGAGACTGACAAAGAACACTCGGCCACCAAAGCCGATCTCGCTAACTTGGAAAACCGGTTGCTATGGCGGATTCTCGTGCCGGTGATGGTAGGTATCGTCGTAAGCATCGGCGTTCAGGTGTGGACTAGCCTGTCCTAGCCACCTCCGTCACGGACGAGAGTATGAATAGGTAGCCTAAGGTATTATCCAGTGGCAGACCGAGATATGGAAAGAGTTTCGCATCTGGAAGGTGCGTACGAGCACATGGCTACGAAAGCTGAACTCGCCGAGATGAATGGCGATTACAGGGTTGAGTTCGTCAGGATAGAGCATCGTTTCGAGTCGATCGAAGAGACGATGCGTTCGATGCAGGAGACGATGCGTTCGATGCAAGATCTGCTCCTGCAGATCCTTGAACGTCTGGACCGGGTTGAGAGTCGTCTTGATCAACTCGAGAGTTCGAATGCCCGGATCATCGGGTTTCAGACCTCCAGCAGAACTCTGCGCGACGACGGCGAATAGGGGATGAATCGCTGCCCCTTTCGCAGAGCGAAAGGTACGCGAGCGCAACGAGCAGGATATCAGGATGTACGGGGACGGGCCTGCCCCGGATCCCATCCTTAAATCCTTCTAATCCTTTCAATCCCGGTTCAGACAAACACGTCATCATCGCCGATACATTAACCTTTGCCACTAGGAACTCATCGCTCAGATTCAGGAGCCGATCATGCGCATCCCAGTCCTAGGCATCTCCCACGAGACCAACACCTTCTCTACCGTTCCCGCCGATTACGCCGCATTCGAAGCAACCGGGATCCTCCGAGGCGAAGAGATCTTCGACAAGTTCCGTGACGCCCAATACACGATCTCGGGCTACTTGCAGGCCGCCGATGAACTCGGATTCGAGTTGGTGCCGCTCATGTACGCAGTAACTGGCCCGATAGGGACGATCACCAAGGATGCCTACGACCGCCTCACCGCTGAGATGTTCGGGATGCTTCGTGATGGGGGACCATGGGACGCGGTCTTGATCTCGAACCACGGCGCCGCAGTCAGTGAGGAGTTCCCGGACATGGACGGCGAGTTCTGCCGTGCCGTGCGCGAAATCGTCGGGCCCGACATGCGTGTAGGTGTCACGCTCGACATGCACGGAAACGTGTCAAAACCGGTCGTCGAACATACCGACGTGTGCTTGGTCTGGCGAACCAATCCGCACCTCGACCCCAAGGTTCGAGGCCGGAAGACCGCTGATCTGGTTGCGAGGGCGGCAAAAGGCGAGATCGATCCCGTGCAGTGGATCGAGATGCCGCCGATGTATGTCAACATCGTCAAGCAGTTCACCGGCGAAGACCCCATGAAGTCGTTCGTCGAAGATGCCGTGGCGGCCAACGAGATTCCGGGAATCCTAGACACCAGCGTCGCAGAAGGATACCCCTACTCCGACGTTGAGGAGTTGGGTATGTCTTGGGTCGCGATCGCTGATGGGGATCTCGAGCTCGCCAAGAAGGTCGCCAAAGATATGGCTGCGAAGGCTTGGGAGCGACGTGCCGAACTCAACGTGCATGTGCCCTCGATCAGCGAGGCCCTCGACTTTGCGTTGGAGAATTACGTCGGCCCACGCGACCTCAACGAGGCTGACGCGGTGGCGATGGATGGAACTGCGCTTGCACCGCCAGAAGACGACGAGGTCCGCAACGGTCCAATCGTCTTGATGGACGTGGGTGACAACATAGGGGGCGGCTCCTCAGCCGATTCTACGCATATCCTCGCCGAAGCGGTCGAACGGGGTATATCGGGCTTCCTGCAGACGCTGTACGACCCGGAATCGGTCGATGCCTGCGTCGCCGCTGGTGTCGGTGCAACGGTGACACTCGATGTTGGCGGCAAGACCGACGACATGCACGGCAAACCGGTCCGGGTCACGGGTACTGTGCGGGCGATCACAGATGGCCAGTACGAAGAGCTAGGCGCTTCTCACGGCGGCTTCCGCTTCTACGACTCAGGCGTCAGCGTGCGTGTCGACACCGACGGCGGTCAGACGCTGTTGCTGACATCGACGAGGGCCGGGAACACTGTCCGCGCCCAGATGTACCACATCGGTATCATCCCTGAACGCTACCGCATCGTCGTCGCCAAAGGCGTCGTATCACCGCGACCCGCGTATCAACCCATCGCCGGCAAAGTCATCCTCGTAAACACACCCGGTGTCACGACTGCCGACATGTCTACTTTCACCTACCACCGCCGCCGCGTGCCGCTCTACCCGATGGAGCTGGATGCGGAGTATGGGGAGAGTTAGAGAGTAGATCGGCCCCTGTTACCATTAACGCGACAGGAAGGATCCGTTAGTAATGACTTCTGAAGAACTGGAAGCAATGCGCGAAAACACGATCGCCGGCAACCAGCAGACGATGGCCACCCTGACACAGTTGCAAGCTCAAGCGTTGCAGATCAGCGCGGATCTGTCCGCGAGGATGAATGGTGTCGATGAGCGTCTAAACAACATCGAAGCGATCCTGGCCTCGGTACTCGAGCGCTTGGATCGCTTGGAGCAGCTCAACCGAAACGCCATCGGTTTCGCTACGGGCGACGGTTAGGCAAGTCACATGGCTACGCTTCGAGTAGAGAACATCCCTGACGAATTGCGCGAACGCTTGGAGCGGCAGGCGCGCAAGCGCAAGACGACCTTGGACGCCGTGGTTATCGACGTCTTAGAACGAGAGGCGAGCGAGCTTGAGTTTCGCGAGGACTTAGTAAAGGGAGGGCTGATAGTAACGAACGACCCGTATGCGAAGGTTGCGCGCGAGCGAGCTCGGCGTGCTGCCGCGGACGGCGTCAACGGATCAACGCGAAACGGTTTGAATAAGACCAGTCTCACGGTCGAAAATATACCCGACGATTTGTACAAACGCTTGCAACGACAGGCAAGTTACATCAACACGACGATGGATAAACTCCTGCTCGACGGTTTGGAGGTCGGGATCAACACAATTGAGTTCTACGACCGGATGGCTGCTGGACCACCGAAAGAGTATTCAATCAGTCCATCGGAACTGATTCGCCTCGAGCGCGACCAACGAGACGCTCCCATCGAGTTCTAGTGCTTCACTACGTCGTCGATGCATCTGTCGCCGTTGAGTTTGTCCTAGAGACACAACTTGGCGTCGACGCGGCCGGGATACTGCGAAACAACCGGCTGTCCGCCCCCGAGTTGCTCGATCTAGAGGTTTTATCAGCGTTGCGGAAATTCGTATTGAGCAACGAACTCTCAGACGAGGCAGCACTTTCGGCGATCGCCGAGTTGGAGCAATTGCGCGTTCGGAGGGTTTCACACGAAGGGTTGGCGGAACTCACCTGGCAGTACCATCGAAATGTCAGCATCTACGATGCCATCTACTTGGCCACCGCCAAAAAACAGAACCTAGAAGTACTGACTGCCGACAGTAGACTATCTCGAGCGCCGGGTGTCGATGTCGTAGTCCATGATCTGCGCGATCCCAACGTCCTTGATCGGCTCGAAACTCTTTGAAGGAGCCTTCAGAATGACACAAACAAACGAAGGCGAAGCATCCGCGCAAAACCCCAACGTCATCGTCATCATGGTGGATGACATGGGCTTTTCGGACATCGGGTGTTACGGGGGTGATATCAGCACTCCGAATCTCGATTCGCTGGGTTACAACGGCATCCGCTTCACGCAGATGTACAACGGGGCGCGTTGCTGCCCCTCTCGCGCCGCGTTGCTGACAGGATTGCATCCGCACCAAGCTGGCGTCGGTCAGATGACGGCGGATCTGGGTGTGCCGAGTTATCAGGGGTATTTGAGCCAAAACTGCGTGACGATTGCTGAGGTGGTGAAGTCGGCGGGGTATCGGACGTTGATGTCTGGCAAGTGGCATGTCGGGGGTGGATATGACCGCAGGAGGCGCGATCAGTGGGTACCCGGCGATGCTACGCACCCGTTGCCCACCCAACGCGGTTTCGATAAGTATTTTGGACTCTTAGAAGCGGCCGACTCGTTTTGGAATCCCAAAGCGTTGTTGCTGCAAGACACGCTGATCGATGTCGAGAGTTCCGATTTCCACCTCACCGACGCGATTGCCGATCACGCCGTGTCGCAGATCGACAATGCGATGTCAAACGGCGAGCCGTTCTTCCAGTACATCGCCTTTACCGCGCCTCACTGGCCGCTGCATGCTTGGGAAGACGACATCGTCAAGTACGAGGGTAAATACATGCGGGGATGGGACGAGGTCCGCGGCTCGCGCCACGAGCAGCAGAAGGCGTTAGGGATCGTCGACTCAAAATGGCCGATCTCGGCGCGTGACGAGGACGCGCCGCCATGGGAGGACATCGAAAACAAGGAGTACGAAGACATCCGCATGGCGGTTTACTGCGCCATGATCGAGCAGCTAGATCGGGGTGTAGGACGTGTGATCGACACGCTCAAGAAGCACGGCCAGCTCGACAACACCCTGATAATGTTCCTTTCGGACAACGGCGGTTGTGCAGAGTTGTTCCAAGAAGACTCTGATTGGCCCAATCCCTCGCAGTGGGAGACGGATCTGACGTTGGATGGTCAACGGGTCCGCGTTGGTGACATACCGGAGCTACGGCCGGGGCCAGATACGACGTTCCAAGCTGTCGAGTTGCCGTGGGCGAACGTCTCGAACACGCCGTTCCGCTTCTTCAAGCGATGGATACATGAAGGCGGAATCTCGACACCTTTCATCGTGCACTGGCCAGACAAAATCGCCGAATCTGCGATTGTCGACAACGTTCCGATGCACATAACTGACATCTCTGCGACTATCTACGACGCTATCGGTGCGTCATATCCATCCGAGCACAACGGCAACGAGATCACGCCATTGGAGGGCGAGTCGATTGTTCCGGCACTTGAGGGCAAGGAGTGGAGCCGTGAGAAACCCGTCGTCGTCGAACACGAAGGCAACCGAGGGATTCGCATCGGCGATTGGAAGCTGGTGGCAGAGTGGGATCAACCTTGGGAGCTTTACAACATCCCTGAGGATCGCACCGAACAGCACGATTATGCAACTTCGGAGCCCAAACGCGTGTCGGAGATGATGAAGGAATACGATGCTTGGGCGGAACGCGCTGGGGTGGTGGTATGGCCCGTTCGCGAAGGGTTGTTGGCGAAGCGGTTCAAAGGCAAACGAGACCACATTTCGCAGCATCGCGGCCCGGGCAACGTCGGAGAACGTCGATCCGGATAAAACCCTCAAATGACGAGGTTGGCGATCAGGATCGCGGCGTTGATGACGATAGCGGCGAGCAGCCCCGCTGCGATGTCGTCGAGCATGATGCCCCAACCGTTAGGAACAGCTTCGAGGCGTCGGATCCCGAGCGGTTTGATGATGTCGAAGAGACGGAAGAGGATGAACGCGGCTAGTACGGACCACCATTCGACAGGTGCCAATATCATCAGCGCCGCGAGTTGACCAGCCACCTCATCGATCACGACCTTGCTTGGATCGGGATCGTCATCGGATTTGACGCGTGCCGAGACTGGTACGCCGACGAAGAAGATGACAATGGTTGCGGCGATGAGAACGGTGTTCAAACTCGTTTCGTCGCCCCAGAACAATGCCGCATATACAGCGACGGTTACCGCGCTGGTGAGGGTGGCTTTTGCGAAGGGGGTCAGGTATGCAACCCCTAGGCCGGTCGCCAAGGCGAGAGATACGAAATTCCAGATGCGGTTTGGCATGAACGTGACGGATGGGTTTGCGCGTTGGGCGATTCCATCATATTGTGTGCTGGCTGTCCAGCTGGGCAGCGCGATAATTTAACGCTATGGCTCTTGATGAAGATGAACTCGCACCTCAAACTGGCATGACAGCGTTGCTGGCTGACGGCTTCAAGGTGGCGATTGAGGTCGAGACGTCGCGCGGGCTAGCTATGGAGGCAGGTGCTCGTCACTCGGTGGAGCTGGCGCATGCGGCGGCGGAAGGCGGGCGCGTAGATGCAGTCTGTTTCACGGACAATCCGGGCGGGAATCCTCATATCACGCCGGAGACGTTGGGACGTGAGCTGTTGGATCGCGACATCGAAGTCGTGATCAATCTTTCGTGCAAGGACTATAACCGGAACGCGCTTGAGGGTCGGCTGTGGTCGTTGTCTAGCTTGGGTTTCGAGAACGTGCTTTGTTTGTCGGGGGATTATCCCGTCGACGGGTTCGCAGGCAACGCTCAACCAGTTTTTGACACTGACTCCGTCGGATTGCTCGAGATGATTCGACGCATGAACGAGGGTTTGCGGGTCACGTTGCCAGGCCGGAGGAGTTCTCAAACAGAACTTGGACGGACCGATTTCAATCCCGGTGCGGCGGTGAACCCTTTCAAGCTATACGAAGGCGAATACCTGACACAGCTCTACAAGATGGATATGAAGATACGGACCGGAGCGAAGTGGTTTGTATCGCAGATCGGTTACGACGCGCGGAAGCACCACGAATTGATCCGGTACTTGAACTGGAAGCATGGAGATGCAGTGCCGCATATTCTGGGTTCGATCTACGTTTTGAGCGCACCGGCTGCGCGCTTCTTCGGACGTTGGGGCATCCCTGGCGTGGCTGTCAATTCGGAGCTTGTGGAGGTTGCCAACCGTGCCGCGAAGTCGAAGGACCGCGGGCGATCGTTTTTCAACGAGCTGGCAGCGAAACAGATCGCTATTTTGCGAGGATGCGGATACAACGGCGTTTATCTGTCTGGAAGGCTGACTTACAAGCGAATCGAACAGATCTTGGACATCGCCGACGGTATTACGGGCGATCAGTGGATAGACGCCGCCGCGGAGATCGGATACTCACAACCCGGAGAGTTTTACCTGTTCGAACCGGGCGATTCGCCCAACACAGCTTCTCAAGAATTGAACCGCGACTACGACCAGCGTCGCGGACGACCCGCTTCAGTAGTCAGGCGCGCCTTCCATCCAGACTTGGCGTATCGCGTAGGTCGGTTCGGCAAACACTTCATTTTCGACCATAACGCGCCAGCGTTCAAAGCAAGTGCGGCCGTTTATCGCCAGATCGAGAAGAGCAAGATAGCGACAAAGACGGCGCACGCCGTAGAGCAGATGATGAAGGTGCCGCTGTACGGTTGCCGAGACTGCGGGGATTGCTCTCTCCCAGACATTGGGGAGTTGTGCCCGGAGTCTCAATGCGTCAAGAATCAGCGCAACGGGCCCTGCGGTGGCACTCGCGCCGGCACATGCGAGATCCTCGACAAAGACTGTATATACCTCCGCGCCTATAACACGCTCAAGTTGTATGGCGAAGAGGAGCGGATGCTTGAGCACCCTGTAGTGTTCAAAGATTCGTCGCTTCAAGGCACCGCTTCATGGGCGAACACTTTCGCCAAGCGCGATCACTACGGCAAAGACTCTTAGTCGATAAGTTCTTGCTTACCGTTTCGGTTTAACGCTCGCGACTTACGATATTCTGCGAATCAGCGATTACGCGGCGAAGCAACGATTGGACGGAGACCCGATGCATTTCGATTTGTTGATCATCAATGGGACGGTTTACGACGGGACGGGCTCGCCCGGACAACCTGCCGATGTCGGCGTTCAAGGTAAGCGCGTAACCGATGTTGGTGACCTGACGGCGGCGACCGCGTCTAGAGTGATTGACGCTACTGGACTAGCGGTCACGCCGGGTTTCATCGATGTTCATTCACATGCCGATGCTGCGTTGCTGCGGGATGGTCAACACGCCTGCGGAATCCGCCAAGGGGTGACTACCGAGATCATTGCTCCCGACGGGCTCACACTCGCGCCGTTGTCACGCGAGAACTACCTGATGTATATGCACTATTTGAGCGGGGTGTTGGGCTACGCGTCGGAAGATCTGGACATGTCGACTTATGCGACGGCGATGTCGAACTACCACAACAAGACCTCTTGCAACGTTGCGATGTTCCTCGGACACGGTCCGGTGAGGTTAGAGGCCGTTGGTGGGATGATCGACGAGCCTTTGACGGGCGATCACTGGACGCGCGCCGAGAGAATCATCCGTGAGAGTTTCGAGCAGGGCGCATGTGGTTTTGCTACCGGCTTATCGTACTATCCGAACTCTTTCTCGGACACTGACGAACTCGTCAACATCATGAATGTCGTTAAGGAGTACGAGCGCCCGTTGTCGATACACTTGAGAAACCACAACGTTGAGCGCGGTTTCGCTGGTGGCGGCGTCGAGGAGGCGATGGAGATAGGGCGACGATCAGGGGCGCAGATTCACTTGGAGCACTACCGCACGCAACCAGATTCTGCAGGCGATCTGGAGTCGATTTTGGAGCCAGTCGAGCGCGCGAAGGCGGACGGGGTTGATGTAACTCTGGAGACCTATCCCTACCCAGTGGGATCCAGCTTCCCGCAGACGTTCTTCCCGAGCTGGTTCCACGAAGGCGGTCCCGAATCGATGCTGAAGCTTCTGGCCGACGGTGAGAGCCGGGAAGAGGTTATCGCAGGTATTCGAAGCGGCTCACGAGGCAGTGCCAACGGCAATGTGTGGTCGAACATCGGCTCAGAGCAGAACAAGTATCTGGAGGGGATGGCATTTGAGGATGTGGCGGCGGAATGGGGCGTCTCCGTGGATGAGATGATGTGCAGAGTGATGCTTGAGGAGGACCTGAACTGCGGGTTCCGCGGCGCGCCGCCGGCGAGCGTTCGTGTGTGGCAGCAGGTTGAGGCGGACATCATGGAGTTGATGCAGCGTCCAGATTACATGGTCGGTTCTGACGCCATCCCGACTGGTGGGATGGTGCATCCGCGAGCTTACGGTTGCTTCCCACGGATGATCGGTAGGCTACGCAGGCGGCACAACATTCCGCTCGAATTGATGGTTCAGAGATTGTCGCAAAACGCTGCGTTGCGTTTCGGACTTAAGGATCGAGGAGAAATCGCGACTGGGAAGTTTGCAGACATCGTTATATTCGATCCCGAACGTATTACTGACAGAGCAACATTTGAAGATCCTGAGCAGTTTCCTGAAGGCATTCCGTTCGTCGTGGTCAACGGCCAAGTTGCCGTCGACCATGAACGACTCACTGGCGTACTTGCAGGAGAGGCCGTCTAGGAGGTCGAATCGATGCGGTTGTTGGACGCCGCTTTTGATGTGTTGAGACGAGCTGGCGAGCCGTTGTCGCCAGCAGAGATCGTGCGTCAGATCAAGTCTGCGCGCATTCAGATCGATGCCAACGAACCGTTGGACGATGAATCGATCAAGGTCGAACTCGAGCATGTCGCGTCTGATGGTTCGGATACGACAGGCATCGTTCAAACACCATCTGGCAGGTTCACGCTTCCGTCTATGCTGGACAAGACGGTCCGCACCAGCAGTTCCATTGCAACCTCGACCGCGTCGACGATGAACCCTATCAGCATTGCTTCCGCGATCGCTAGGGCCAACGTAGGCGCAATGTGGACCGTCCAAGACGCTACCCAAGAAGTCTTGCGCCGCGCCAAGCGTCCGCTAAGCATCAGTGAGATGACGACGATGCTTCGGGTTGCCGGCGTCTTGAAGGGAACAAGGTCCAAGGACGAGTCGGAGGTTCGCTCTCAGCTCATCCAAGACATGCTCCAACACGGGCGCGAGTCTGCCTTTGTGCGCGTAGGCAACAACACATACGCTCTGCGCTACCACTCCAACGAGATTACCGTCCCAACTGAGGGCGAACCGGTAGCTTTGACCGCAGATTCTGAGGAAAATGGATTGGCAGACGACGAATCTTACGAGGCCGATGTAGAGAAATCAAAATCCCCGACGCGTCTCGCGTTGGCCAACGTAGCCGCATCGCCATCTAGACTGGCACGCGACTTCGCTGAAACGGCGAGGCCAACGCAGACGCGAGAAACCGACTTGGCACTGCTACGACGGATCCGAACGCTAACGAATCAGAGATTTGAACGTTTCATTGTGGTATTTCTAGCGAGCATCGGCATGACCGACGTTGTTGTGCTGAACCGTATGCGCCCTGGTGAACTCGATGTTCACGCCAGCATATCGGTTGCCGACGTAATGGACATCCCGTTTACCATCCAAGCACTGAATTGGGGGCGTGATGTTCATGGCGGTGATATACAGCTTCTTCGAGGTGGCATGCGAATCGGTGATCACGGGCTTGTCATCACGACGAGCGAGTTCCAGCGCGGGGCGCTAGAGGAGGCAAATCGACAAGATGCGATCCAGATCGCAACGATCAACGGCACGCAATTGGTTAAGATCGCCAAAGAGCGCGGGGCGGTGAAGGTTTTGGGTTAGGTCAGTATCCCAGAGCGAAGCCGTCTCGGCGTGGGTCGGCAGCGCCTAGGTAGGTACCGTGGGATGTACGGTGGATGGCGTGGGCTCCGCCTACGGCGTTGGTGAACGGTGGCAGGAGGTCGAAGTTGTGCCCCATGTCTCTTAGTTGCTCCAGCATTTCGGGGTCGAAGCGGGATTCGAACATGAGCGCGCCGACGTCGTAGTAGCGGAATCTGGGTGCTTCAATGGCTTCTTGGATGTTTTTGTCGCAGTCGAGGAACTGGTGGATCATCTGGATGGTGGTGTGGAGGATGCCGTAGCTGCCTGGAGTACCGATAGAGGCGATGAAGCCCCCTTTGCCTTCGGCATTTCCCTCACTCGTGGGGGAAACCGGATCGGTTGTCGAGTAGATCTGCGACGGGGCGATGACGAAATCTACGGCGCGGCCGCCTTTGAGATCGTTGGGGCTGCCTTGGTTTAGGTCGAACCACTTGCCCATGTTGTTGATGAAGACCCCAGTCCCTTTGGGGGCATGGCACGATCCGAAGCCTCCTCCAAGGGTCTGTGTAACGGTCACGACGTTGCCCCACTGATCGGCGGTTGCGAAGTGGGTGGTCATCGGTGCTTGGGCCACTGATGGCGGGTTCCATACTCCGGGTAGCGAGGCTTCGACGGCTGAACGGTTCCATCGTTCGGGTGGGAAGCCGCCGAATTGGTCGAGGGAGATCGAAGCCCGTATCTCTTCGGCGTAGTCTTTGGAGATTAGGCGATCGAGAGGGATGTCAACGTATCTGGGGTCGCCAGAGTAGTGCGTACGATCATCGGCAGCTTTGAGTACAGCTTCGACGATGAGGTGCTCAGTAAGGGCTGTGCCGGGCTCAAGTTCGTACCCCTCAAGGATGTTGAGGGTTTCGAGCATCTGGAAGGCCGATGAGTTGGGTTTGGGGACGCGGACTTCGTAGTCGCGGTAAGTGGATGAGAGAGGTTCTTCCCAATAAGGTCGATAAGCGGCCAGTTCCTCGCGGTTGATTACACCGTTGAAAGCTTTTTGCCCAGCGACGATTTCGTCGCCGAGGGATCCCTCGTAGAACTCGGTCAAGCCCCCTTCGACGACGCGGCGCATGCTTTCGCCGAGTTGCTGTTGGCGTAGCAGCGCGCCTGCTTCGACTGCGGTGTATTCGAGAGGGGCTTTGGCGTCGCCTTCGGTGAGTTCATCGATCTTGTCGGCGGAGTCTGCGATGGTGGTAGCCATCAGAGGCGTCATCGGGACACCGTTTTCGGCGAGATCGATGGCGTATTCGAAGACTTGCTCTCGTGGGAGCTTGCCGTACTCGTCGTGCATCGTGAGCCAACCGCCGATGTTTCCGGGAACTAGCATCGACAGCGGGCCATACTCCATATCATCACGAGTCATGCTCGAAGGGTCAATGTCGTTAGGCGCGTGACCGGAGTAGTTGATGGTACGGGTCACCCCCTTTAACTCCCCCTCAGACAAGGGGGAGGTTGAAGGGATATGGACAAGCCCAATGCCCACGCCACCCATACCGGACATGAAAGGTTCGGCGACGTTGAGGCTTGCGGCTACCGCGACCGCCGCGTCTACGGCGTTTCCGCCGGCCTGGAGGGCTTGTAGCCCGGCGATCGTTGCGTGTTGCGACCCGGAGGCGACCATGCCTCTCCTGCCGGTCGCGGGTGGGCGCGTCGAATCGCCGTGAGGTGTGCTGCCCTTCTGTGGTGCTAATGCCATGGTGGTTTTCTCCGTTAGTCGACTAACGACGCTAAGTGTTGACGTGAGGCGATCTTTTCCTCTGGCGATCCGTATGCCATCGAGTAGTGTCCACGATACCCGCTGGATTCGAGACGATGGAGACACGACTTGAAGTCGATGTTGCCTTCGCCAGGGATCGCGTGGATTTCGTAATCGCCGGTGTTGTCGGCGAGCCGGACTTCTCCGATGCGTTCGATGCCAAAGGCGTCTAAGAATCCGTCGACGCCCTCTGGTACAAGGTTGGCATGATTAACGGTGAATGCCCATCCGAGTCTGTTCGCCGGGATTGCGTCGAATATCTTTCCACATTCCTCGATGTTGTGCGCGAGGTAGTTGACCTCTGCGTGTTCGGGTTCGTAGTTGAGGTTTTCAAGGAGGATCCGCTGGCCGGTGTCTGCGGCGTATGTCGAGATGCGGTCGAGCCTGGAGATTGCCGCTTCTAATCTGGTATCGGGATCCGATGTGAAGTGGTATCCAGCATGTACGATGGTCCATTTGCAACCGAGACGGTTGGCGAGATCGATCGACGCTCGCATGTAGTTTTCGACACCCCGTGAGACGTAAGGGGAGAGTTCGGCTACATTAACCGCGCTCAGGGTGTGCAAACCGATGTTGATGCCGGTTGTGTCGCATCGGTTGCGGGTCGCTGCGATACGCTCGGCCGACCATGTGTCCATGTGGTTGGGGCCAACGTCGGCGTTGAAATCCAAGTAGTAGAACTCGTTAGCTTCCGCAAAGTCGAGTGCATCCTCAAGGCGGTTGGCGCTGGCATCGAAGCCGATGCGGTCGATTATTGACATGGCGGTGCTAAGGGTCGGGATCGAGCGATAGGATGCCGTGATTCTACGCTGGTCGCGAACGCATCGGGATCGTAGTTGTCAGAAGGTCAAAACTGTTCTCGCGGCCTCTCCAGCGGTCATGTCAGCGAAGGCTTCGTTGAGTTCGTTGAGGGGGCGATAGTGTGTGATCATCTCGTCGAGTTTCAACTTGCCCTGCTTTTCCATCTCGAGCAGCCAAAGGAAGTCGACGCGAGGACGGCCGTCACCGTGCCAGTTCCCGAGGATAGTCCTGCCGCGGAGTAGTTCCCAACCATCGACGGCCATCTCCGCCCCGGTTGGAAAGACGCCGACGAGGATCGTCGTGCCTAGAGGTCGTGTGGAGTTGAAGGCCTGTTTGGCGATAGCCGGGAGTCCTACCACCTCGAAAGCGTAGTCTGCGCCTCCGCCAGTGATCTCGAGGATTCTGGTGACCGGATCTTCCTTTGCGGCATTGACGAAGTGAGTGGCACCCATCTCGGCAGCTTTTTCGAGTTTGAAGTCCACGGTATCTACAGCGATGATTTGGGCGGCGTTGGCGAGCCTGCCGCCTTGGACGACGCTCAGCCCTACGCCTCCGCATCCGTAGACCGCCATGGTGGATCCCGTTGGGACTTTCGCACGGTTGACGACGGCACCGACGCCTGTGATGATGCCGCATGAAATGAGGCAGGCGACTTCGAGGTTTGTGTCTTGAGGAACGACGACGCATTTGTCTTCGAGTGCGATTGAGTACTCGGTGAACGTAGGCGTGCGATGGTTGATGCGCTCACCGTTCTTGTGGAAGCGGGTCGTACCGTCCGGCATTGAGGCACCGTAGGTGAAGTTTGTTTCGCAAAGCGAAGGGTGACCGTTAGTGCAGTTGCGGCATCTTCCGCACATGGAATCGAGGGAGAGAATGACTTTATCGCCGGGGTTGAGCCATTCGACGCCCTCGCCGACCTCGGCTACGGTGCCGGCTCCCTCGTGGCCGAGGATCATCGGTCCGACGAAGGTCTTGGTGTGTCCGTCTACGGCGTGGTAGTCGGAATGGCACACGCCCGCGCCGACCATCTTCAGGAGGACCTCGCCGCGTTTAGGCGTATCGATTTCGAGGGTTTCGATTGAGACGGGCTGCTTCTGGACACGGAGTACGGCGGCTTCGGTTTTCATGGTTTGATCAAGGAGACTTTTCGTGTTGCGATGGGTATGAATGTTAGCGCTTTGGCGATGCGGATGCGATGAGTTGCGAGAATAGAATGCTGTTATGGGCTTAGAGACGGGTGATCAATCGTGTTGCGCGCCGGATCGCGGGGAGAGCGCATCGCCTCCTACCGAACACGCACCTGTTCAACGCGCCCCATCCGAGGGTGGTTCGTGTACGAACGGGTTCGTTGAACTCGAGGGTGCAGAATTCCGGATGGGGACTGATGACCGCAGGTTTCCTGCTGATGGGGAGGGACCGATTCGTGATGTGACGGTCGGCGATTTCGGTATCTCAACTCATCTTGTGACAATTGCCGATTTCGATGCTTTTGTGTCGGCTACCAGGTATGTTACGGATGCCGAGAGATTTGGGTGGTCATTCGTCTTCAAGGATTTTGTGTCGGCTGAGATTGAGAAGCAGGTTACTCAGGTTGTGCAGGGCTCGGAGTGGTGGTGGCGTGTGGACGGCGCGTATTGGCGCGAGCCGGAAGGGCCAGGTTCGAGTGTCAAGAATCGAGGCGATCACCCGGTGACGCATGTTTCGTGGGCGGATGCGATGGCGTATTGCGATTGGATTGGCGGTCGGTTGCCGACCGAGGCGGAATGGGAGTATGCGGCGCGGGGAGGATTGGATCAGGCTCGTTTCGCTTGGGGGGATGAGTTGGAGCCGGATGGGAGGCACATGTGCAACATCTGGCAAGGGGAGTTTCCGAACATGAATACTTTGGGAGACGGGTGGCATGGGACATCGCCCGCTGCCAGCTTCCCGGCGAATGGCTATGGTCTGTACGACTTGGCAGGAAATGTCTGGGAGTGGTGTTCTGACTGGTTTTCGGCGACGTTCCACCGGAACGCTAGGCGGGTGACGCGGGATAATCCGAGGGGACCGCGTAACGGAACTGCGAAGGTGATACGAGGCGGTTCTTATCTTTGTCACGACTCTTACTGCAACCGATATCGAGTGGGTGCACGGACGTCCAACACGCCGGATTCGAGTACTGGCAATTTGGGTTTCAGAGTAGTTGCGTTGTAGGTGTCAGAGTAGTTGCGTTGTAGGTGATGGCTTGAGTCCCGGACCACCACCCAACCCTTCTGGATCCCCGCCTGCGCGGGAATGACGGTAGTTAGGCGCGGTATGACGATGGGCCTGCGCGGGAATGACGGGTGATGCGATATCATCGCTACAGTTGAACGTATGCCCTCGACTAGGAGACGCAGTCTATGTATCTGCTTGAAGTGTTGAATCCGGTGGCCCAGCAGCGTGGGCTGATGAATGTGTCGAAGATCAACGAGCGTCCGGAGACGCTTGACGACGCTACGGTCGGTCTGATCTGGAGTGGCACGCATGGGGGTGATGTTGCGCTGAGGCGCGCTGGTGAAATGCTTCAGGAACGTTTCAAGAATGTGCAGGTGAATTTCTACACTGGCGGCAACTATCCGGCACCGCCGCCGATCGTGAGGCAAGCAGGAGAGGAGTGTGACGTCGTAATCGGCGCCACTGCTGATTGAGGGACATGCGCGTCGTGGATGGTCCACGACATGATCCAGATCGAGAAGATGGGGAAGCCTGCCATCCCTATCGTCTCTGGTCGGTTTGAAGAGGATGCGATTGCGAGTTCCCGTGCGCTCGGCATGCCTGACTTGCAGTTCGTGATCGTTCCTCGCATATATCGCAACCTCCCTATCGACGAGTGTGTCTCGCAGACCGAGGCCGCGATCGATGACATCATCGATGTCTTGACGGTTGACCAGCAGCATGGGCGACGTGAGCGGGATGAAGTGGCAGAGATCCAACGCTTTGAAGGCGAAGACCGCTGGGATGCCATCCTAAAGATGAATGAGCAGTGGCTGATGCGCGACTGGGGTGATTCCTTCGTGCTCCATCCGCCTACTGCCGAAGCCGTCGACGAGTTGATCGCTGGTTCCAATTTGGACGCCGACGAACTGATCTGCGACATGCCGCCCGGTTTCGGTCTCGCCACCGTTGAGAAGATCGCGATTAATGCTGCGATGGCTGGGGCGAAACCTGAACACATGCCGGTGATCATCGCGGGTGTTAAGGCACTTTCGCAGATGGGATCGCATGGCGGAACTTCGTTGCTGATGTCGACGAGCCCGCAGGCACCGTTGCTGATCGTTAACGGTCCGATCGCGAAGGAGTTAGGTATCAACGCCCGTTCGGCGCTCGGTCCAGGGCGTGACAACGAGGTGAACATCACGATCGGTCGCGCGTTCTCGCTTTGTCTGCGGAACATCGGCTACTGGTATCCCGGGCAGATGGACATGGACACTATCGGGACGACGCGGAAGTTCGTACACTGCATCGCGGAAAACGAAGACATGAGCCCGTGGGAGCCATTCCACGTGAACCAAGGTTTCCGAGCGAGTGAGAGCACGGTCAGCGTATTCATCACGAATGGCGAGTTGGACGTTCAGGACCAAGGCAACACCAAAGCCGAGGATCTGCTCAAAACGTTGGCGTATGGGTCTATCTTTGGGACGCGTGGTTTGGGTATGCATGGAGGCGGATCGAGGTTGATACTCATGCCGCCTGACGTGGCGGAACCTATCGGGGATCAAGGCTTCACGAAGGACGATGCCCGTACTTTCATCCACCACCACGCGAAGAACAGTTTGGGGAAGATGATCCAGTACACGCCTATCAAGGGTGAAGCGCGGATCAGCGCGGCTTGGCGGTGGCTTGAGAACTTGACCGAACAGGAGATTCTCGATATCGAGGTATCGGTGCTGGACAGTCCGGAGGACTGGAGCATCGTTGTTGTGGGTGCGGACCGTGCCAAGACGGCCGTTATGCCCACGACGGACAATATCGCGACCGTGGGGATCGACCAGTATCGAGCCTAACGTCATTCCCGCACACGCGGTAATCCAGAGAAAACAAAGCACTCTACCTCCCCCTCTTGCCGCCACGGGAGAAGGTTGCCGTTACCCTCAATCATGAATCGCTATGTAGCCTTCCTACGCGGGATGAACCTTGGTCGCCGCCGCATCAAGAACCCGGAATTGTGCGCGGCATTTGAAGACATCGGCTTCACCAACGTCTCAGCATTCTTGGCTAGCGGTAACGTCATCTTCGACGCGGCGGATTCCGATCCAGGCGCGGTGGTACTTTCGATTGAATACGGGTTGAGGGCTTCTCTAGGTTACGAGGTGCCAACGTTTTTGCGAACCGCGGACGAAGTAAAGGCGATCGCTGGATATGCACCGTTTTCAGGCATCACGAAGGAACGGACTGGCAAGATGCAAGTTGCGATGTTGGGGCCGGGGGTTGATCAATCAGTCCGTGATTCGGTGCTCGAGTTGTCGAACGATGCCGACATGCTAGAACTGGTCAGAAGCGAGCTCTACTGGTGGCCGAAGGGCAACTTCTTGGATTCCGAGTTGGATCTCAATGCTCTCGAGAGGATCGTAGGACCGTTCACGATTCGTACAAAGAATACGATGGAGCGGCTGACGGCGAAGTATTTGGCGGAGTGATTGAACGCCGTTCCGTTGCAACGGCCCGAGTCAGTTTGAAGCTGTGTCTGCACTTGCCCCTGATTCCGCTAGCCGCCGAATCGAGTCGGTGTGCTCCTGATAGTGCCGGAATGTATTCCCTGCGATAACATCCCGAGGTTCCCATTCGGCTGGCATATTTAGGAAATGCGCCGAGTCGCCATAAGCGTCTTCAGGCAGCTCGTACAACTCGTGTATTAGCGCCGTGAACACGTTCTGGGACTCCTCTCTGATAGCTTGAAGAGACATGTCTTTGACCTCTTTATGAATCTCCGCATTTCTTTCGTCCAAAGGCAGATCCCATAGATCTGATCCGATAAGGGAACGCGAGTTTAACAACCGCACCATTTCACGCTCGTACCACATCACATGCGCCAGTATGTCCTTAGCAGACCAGTCGCCCTCGATGCCCGGTTTGAGCATCAAGTCATCGTCAACTTGAGCGAGAAGGTCGTTCCATTCGCTACGATCAGTCTCGACTCTTTGTATGAATTCAGCTTTATTCACGGCCTGGCTACGTCTACTATGTTCGTTTTTTGGCGAAGAGGTAACTTATCTTACAAAGCGACCTATCGGATACATCAGTTTTGCAAACCCTGCGGATCAGAGATTCGCCGATGTGCACGAATGATCGCTTACTCCCATAATCGATTGAAGTCGAACTGTCCCGGTCCCTTTTCACGCAACATGAACACATCCGGATTGGTTAACGACTTCCATCCTTGGAATCCAAACGTGGATTCTAGCGAATGCAATACGAGCGCCATCAAGTTACCATGCGTGACGACCAACGGTAATGAATGTCCAGCGCCGTTCAACTCATTCAGCGCGTCCCAAGCGCGTCGCAACACCTGGTTGGCAGTCTCGCCACCGGGAGCATGGAGGTCCTTATCCTGAAACGAATCTCGGACGATCTCTTGCCAGTTGTCGAGCGGCTCTGCGGAGAGAGTGCGTTCGTTGAGGCGAGAATCGGTGTGGACTGGCAGACCGGTTTGATCAGCGAAGGGTTGGATGGTTTGACGCGCTCGTAGATATTCGCTAGTGGCGATGTGGTCGATCGGATAGTTGGAAAGGAAATGGGCGAGAATTTGGGCTTGTTGGTGTCCGGCTTCGGTTAGGGGCGCGTCGGGATTCTGCCCCGTGGCTTGACAGTGGCGGATGAGGATGAGGTTGGGGGAGGGCAAAGTTGGGTTCTCTGATCAGGTCTGTGTGGTGAGGCCTATGTAGCGTTGTTAACTCAGGACCGTGCTAAAGGCATTTTAAGGTTTCATGTTGTGCTAGATTTGATGCGATACGTTATCTCAATCAAGCATTCTTATAGCTAGCCCCGTTGTTTTGAGTGGAAACGAGTTTGCGGAAGGCAAAGGAGAAAAGATGTCAGAGATGGCTTCAGATGGTTCGACGTATGCGATGGGTCACAGCGACGAGTTCACGCAGATATTGCATCGTCGCAACGCTGAGACCCACGCCGCGCATCTTTTGCCATATCTCCGCCCCGGATCACGAGTTTTAGATGTCGGTTGCGGACCAGGATCGATATCAGTCGGTTTGGCGAAGGCGATTGAACCGGGTGAGTTGCACGGTATCGACATGGAAGAATCACAGATCGAGGTCGCCAAGGCTTCGGCGGCCGCTGGTGGACACGCCAACACCACTTTCCAAGTTGGCGATGCAACCGATCTGCCTTTCGAGAACGACAGCTTCGATGCCGCACATACTCATGCGGTACTGATGCATGTTCCCGACACCAAGAAAGCGCTTAGTGAAATCATGCGCGTTTTGAAGCCCGGCGGGATATTGGCTAGTCGAGAGATTGTTACCTACGCATCTTTCGTGGGGCCTGACGAAGCAGTTGACGACGAAGCGTGGAGCACCTTTGCGAGACTCGTCAGCGCGAGTGGCGGGCATCCCGACATGGGTAGAGACCTCAAAAACGCGTTTGTCGAAGCAGGCTTCGTCAATGTTGAATGGTCGGCATCGTTCGACGTGTTTTCAACACCCGAAGACGCTGCGTTCTTCCACGCATTCGTTAATGAGTGGTTCCTGTCAGACCAGGTGATCAGTCAAGCCACGCAAGCCGGCTTGGCGACCAAGGATCAGTTCGAAATGTGGCGCGCCGACATGGACAAGTGGGACGGACATCCCGGCGCGGTCAGCGGGTTGGCGTTTGGCGAGGCGATCGGGTTCAAGCCCTAGATCCGACTCAAAATTAACGCTGATGCCGATTTACTCCAAGGGGTATGCGGAGCTATGTCGGCAATAGCCCCTCTTGGGGAGTCGCCCACGGCAATTTCGTGGTGAACGCGAACTGAGGCGCGCGCGGCATCTGCACGTGTTGCACAGGCACGTCGATCACTACTGGGGCATCTAAATCTAACGCATGGGGGATGAGCGTTCCCAATTCCGAGGGATGTTCTGCTCGAAATGCAACCGCGCCAAATGACTCCGCGAAATTCACAAAGTCAGGATTGCGCAAGTCGGTCTCGTAGGTCCCATCGAAAACCTCGTCCAAGTCGCGTTCCACGTTTCCGTAAGCATCGTTGTTGAAGATCACGGTAACGACGTTGATTCCATACTTGACTGCGGTGGAGAGTTCGGACGCGTTGAACATGAATCCGCCGTCGCCAACCATGCACAACACCGGCCGTTCGGGTCTGGCAATCTTAGCGCCCAATGCGGTTGGGAACGAAAACCCGAGGTTGAAGGAGTAGCCGGAGTCGATGTAGGTCTTGGGTTGGTTCACTTGGTAGTGGGTTCTCGCGTACCAACCGAATTGAGTAACATCCCACACGATGAATGCGTCTTCGGGGATCGCTTGATTGATGGTCTCGATGATTTCGTAAGGCGGTTCTTTAAGCCGGATGTCGTAGTAGGCGATCAGATTTCGCGCCGCTGTTACGGCTTCAGCAGGTGATGGACGCTCACCTGCACCAGCTTCGATCAGATATGGGATAAGCGCTTCAATGGTCGCTTTAGCGTCGCCGTGCAGCGGGATGGTGTTGGACTGGATGCGAGTGAGGTCGCCGTCGTCAACGTTGATATTGATGAGAGTTGACGCCTCACCTGCAGGGTTGCCCAGCGAGAAGCGTGCGCCAATTCCGATGATTACGTCGGCAGACTGCATGACCTCGAAGAGTTGGTTCATCGATGGCTGTTCTGCCATGGGGCTAAAACAAGAGCCGTACGACAGTGGGTGGTTATCGGGGATAGTTCCCTTGCCGCTGTTCGACGTTACGACGGGGATGTTCGTCACTTCAGCTAGCTTCACGAGTGCTTCTTCAGCATCCGATATTGCAACGCCTCCGCCCGCGTAGATCAGCGGAAGGCGAGAATCGGCGATGATCTGGGCAGCCTCTTTGAGTTGATCCGGGCTTGGAACGATACGCGAAACACGGGCTGGGCTACGAAGCACAACGTCTTCGCGCTCGACTCCTACTTCCGGTGGAACCTCGATCAAGACAGGGCGAGGGCGGCCAGTACGCATCTGTCTAAACGCCTCGAACACGGCATCAGGGATTTCCCGCGGCCTCATCACACGCCGTTGCCACTTCGTTACCGAGCGTACGATATTGGGTTGTTCATGTACCTCGTGAACACTGCCCAAGTTTTTGTCGATCTGAGATCGCGGAACCTGGCCGGCAATCACTAACACAGGCGATGAACGGGAATACGCGGTCGCCAGCCCAGACGCAGCATTGTAGAGCCCGGTACCAGGAACGACCAGCGCGACGCCCGGTTTGCCCGATGCGCGGGCGTAGCCGTCGGCCATATAGGTAGCCGCCTGTTCGTGGCGAGTCGTCACCATACGGATGCTAGGTTCGTCTCTTAGGGCAGCAACGATGCCGTAAATCTGAATGCCCGGGATTCCAAAAACGACCTCAACGCCCTCTCTGACGAGAGACTTTACGAGCGCTTCACCACCGCTGGTCTTCATTAAGCGACTGACTTTTGAATTGCTACACCGCAATACACGCTTGGAAATCTGAGAGATGCAGTTTTAGTCGTCGTCTTCGTTGGAGCCGCCATACCAGTCGGTGCGTTGCGCTTCTGGGGCGTCGACGTGAACTTTGAACTCTTCCAGGGCGTCTGGCTTGGGTTCGATGCCGAGGCCTGGGCGTCCATTTGGATGGATATGCCCGTCGCGTACGTCGAACATGGGCTCGATGAGCTTTTCGAATTCTGGGAACCAGTGGTGGACGCACTCTTCGCGGTATAGGTTCGGCATCGTCATGCAGGCCTGGAAGCTGGCGGCGATGGCGATGGGTCCGAGGGCGTCGTGCGGGCTGATGCGGACGTATGCGACTTCGGCCATGGCTCCAATGCGTCGTATCTCGCTGATGCCGCCGCACCATGCGATGTCGGGCATGATGTAGTCAACCAGGCGATCGTTGAGGATCTGCCAGTAGTCCCAGCGGGTGAAGTGGCGTTCACCGATGCAGAGCGGGACGTTGACGTTTTCGCGGACGTGTTTGAGGGCGTTGTGGTTTTCGACGTGTATGGGTTCTTCGAGCCATACAAGGTTGATGTGTTCCATTGCTCGGCAGGCTTCGATGGCGGATGCGACGTCGAAACGTCCGTGTGCGTCGATCATCAGTTCGTAATCATCGCCGACCGCTTCTCGCAGGCCCTCCATCCACCGAACCGATTCATGGATGGCGGCAGGATCGAGCCTTTCGACCATGAAGGCGCCGCGGAATCTGCCGTACTGGCGGCGGGAAGGGAAGGGGTCGGTCTTGATGGCTTCGAAGCCCATCTGTTTGGTGCGTCGGGCGTCTTCCATCATGCCAGCTAGGTGTTCTTCGAAGGTGGTCCCTTGCGAGGTGTCGCTGACATGGGTGTAGAGCGGGACGGAAGCTCGAACCGGGCCGCCGAGGAGGTCGTAGATGGGGCGGTCAAGGACTTTACCTTTGATGTCCCAGAGCGCGATGTCGATGGCGCTGATGAGGTGCGAGACGAAACCTCTGCCGTTGAGGTCGGAGTACATGTGGAAGATGCGCTGCCAGATCTCTTCGATGTGGGATGCGTCGATGCCAATGACGAAGGGTTTGACAGCTTCGATGCCTCTGACGAGTTGGGGATTTGCGATGTAGTCGGTGCACTCGCCCCATCCGGTAACGCCCTCGTCGGTTTCGACGCTGACGAATACCCACGGCATGGTGGATGGCATTTTGACGACGTGGGTTTTTACATCGGTGATTTTCATGGTTTGGTAACTCTTGTGTGCGGGGTTCGTGACTGTGATGCGATAAGTTTACTGGCTCGCTTAGATTCGAGGCTTGACGCGCGGCTTCGCCACTTACGTTGAATGGTGATTAGCACTAATGTTAGAATGAATGCATGAGCCAAGGAAGCCGCAAGTGGATGATTTTCACATCGATTGGCGTGATATGTTTTCTAATCGTCGCGATTCTGGCTACCGATGTTTGGTTAGAAGTGAGTTTAGTCAAAGCGGTGAACGTCGTTCAAGCTCTGGTTACCGTGGTGGCGATTGGCGTAGGTGGCGTATGGGCGTTCCATAAACTGGAAATTTTCAGGGAGTTTCAGCCGCACCTAACAATCTCTCAGGAAGTTACCCACAGGAAAGTTGGAGACAGTTACATCCACGTTTCCGTGACCGCTACTCTGACCAACAATTCAAAGGTCGCAATCGAAATCCGTCGCGCGGAATTCAGAATTCAGCAGATCGCGCCATTTGACGACGATGAGGTCAATACGCTGTACACGGAATTCCTCGCCAAACCTAATACTGAAAAATACGTACCGTTCCCATCGATTTTGGAGTACCGGAGGGAGTGGGAGGTTCACGAATTGATAATTGAACCGGGCGAAGCCGAAACAGAAGTTTATGAATTCATCGTGCGTGACGTGTTTGATAGCGTTTCTGTCGATTCGTTTTTCGTGGATTCATCCAACTTGGCAGATTCCAAAAATCCAAAGGGCTGGGCAGCGACATCCGTCTACGACGTAAGATAATCGGTACGGAGGAGTTTCATGTTAGGCGGAAAAAAGACTCGGAGAATCAGGGCAATTAATACGCGCGGACGGAAGCGGCGCCCGTCGCCGAAACCGTCTGCGAAGGGTAACGGAACACCGCCCGGGGTGCAGTCGGTGAAAAAAAACGATGATTGACCAAAACCCGTTGCTGGTCGTCATTAGTTTCAGAATGAGTTCGCGGATACGCCAGCTTATAATGTGCTGTTGGTCCGTTTAGTGAATCTGTCGCAAGCGTGGGTCTAGGTAGTCTCGGAGCCAGTCTCCGATGAAGTTGAAGGCGAAGACGGTGAGGAAGATGGCGGCGCCGGGCATTACCGGAACCCACCATGCTGTTGTGATGAATTCTCTGCCATCTGCGACCATGCTGCCCCATGCTGGTTGGGGTGCGGGGATGCCTACTCCGAGGTAAGAGAGTACGGACTCGGTCAGTATGAGGGATCCGATCTGGAGGGTGGCGATGACGACTACGGTATTCACGACGCCTGGCATGATGTGCCGAAAGGCGATGCGTAATTCTGAGGCCGAGGCGACGCGCGCGCTGGCGACGTAGTCCATATTCTTGAGTTGGAGGGTGAGACCGCGGGTTTGGCGGGCGAAGATGGGCCAGGAGAAGATGGTCAAAAGTGTGAGGACGAGTTGGAAGCTCGTGCCAAAGACGACTGCGGCTACTAAGGCGATGAGCAGGAAGGGCGTGGCATAGACGAGGTCTACGATTCTCATTGCGATCTCGTCCCACAATCCTCCGGCCATGCCGGAAGCGATACCGATTGCGCTCCCGATGAGGCTGCCACATATGATGACGATGAAGGCGACGGAGAGTGAGATGCGAGATCCGTGTATGATGCGGCTCAACAGGTCGCGCCCGATTTTGTCGGCACCCAGAATGTAATCCAACGTGCCACCTTCCATCCAGAGTGGTGGATGGGCGATGAAGTCAAGATCGCTTTCTAACGGGTGTGCGGGGGCAACCCATGGCGCGAAGATCGCCATTATTGCTAGGCCGATCGCGATCATCACGGGCAGAAGCGGATAACGCCGGATCCATCGATACAGTGTCCCTAGGACCGGTATCCGGATATTCGAGCGTCCGGGCGCCGCATCTGGGAGCGGGGTATCACGAATCATAGATACGGATCCTAGGATCGATATAGGCGTATAGCAGGTCCGCCAAGAGGCTCGAAATAAGGAACATCCCGGCGAATATGACGGTGATTCCAGTTATGAGCGGAAAGTCGTTGTTTTTTGTTGCGTCTACCGCGAGTCTGCCGAGCCCAGGCCATGCGAAGACAGTTTCGACTACGACGGTGCCGGAAAGGAAACTGGCGAGGAGTATAGCGGCAACGGTGAGGGGCGCTATGAGCGCGTTTTTGAGGCCGTGTTTGAAGATCACCTTGCTAGTCGAAACGCCTTTCGCACGAGCCAATTTAATGTACTCGCTGTCGAGAACTTCCAGAAGGGATGATCGAGTCAGTCTCGCGAGGCCAGCTGAACCCAACCATGCCAGAGTTGTGGCTGGCAGGATGAAGTTTGTCCAATCGCCGCGTCGAGATGTGGGCAATATGTCTAGGTAGACAGCAAAGACGAAGATCAAGATCAGAGCAAGCCAGAACGGCGGTGCCGCTTGGCCTATCAGGGCGAACGATCGGACGCCGATATCGATAAACGATCCGCGGGTAACGGCAGATATGGTGCCGAGGGTTACGCCGAGCGCCACGGCCATCACGTAGGAGATGCCAGAGAGTTGGATGGTGGCGGGCAGCTTTTCGATGATGATGCGAAGGGAGTTTCGTTTGTGCCAGAGCGAATCTCCAAAGTCGCCTTGGATAGCGTTGCCGGCCCAAACGAGGTACTGGACGACCATTGGCTTGTCGAGACCGAGTTCACGCCCCCTAGCGTCCCAGACCTCTTGGGACCAACGGGTGCCTTGCGTCATGTAGAGAAGACGAGGATCGCCGGTGAGTCGTGACAGCCCGAATACGATCATCGAGATGCCGATCATCACGGCGATCATGTAGAACGCTCGGCGTATGAGAAATCTAGCCAAGGATCGTTTCCAATTCGGGCGTATCGACCGTCCGCGTTATTTCAGTGCGGCGGTTAACCGAGTGTACGGCATCAGCAAGCCGCGAGGGGCAGAATTGCTCGCCCCCGCCGCCGGTTCCACTCCCGCTCAGGGATCCGGCGACGGAGGTAGGAGAGAATTCTCAGTGTTGCTTATTCGTCGCCAGAGGCTTCTAGCGACTCTGGCCTGTTGGGCAACACGTCTTGCGAGTTGTAGGGGTCCCACGCTGTGACCCGTGAAGTGACAGCGAAGAGGTTCGCGCTGTGCTGGAACATCGGCAGGAACAGCATCTGGTGTGACAGATAGTCTTGCACTTCGATGTTGTTGGCGATACGTTGCGCGAGGTCGCGCTCAGTAGCGTTGGAGAGACCAATGTCGCAGACTTCCTGCTCCATCGTAAACCCGACGATGTGTCCGGCCGCGGCGCAGATGTATCTGGCCGAAGTCGCACCCGGTATCCAGTTGATGCCGTGCGTGAATGGGACGTTGATCGTCTTGTCAACGGTCTGCGGACGTCGTGCGCCGTACTCTGTCCGGTCGATCGTCACATTGATTCCGAGGTCGCTTCGCCACATCTCAGCGGTCGCTTCGGCGGCTGCGATGGTGCCGGGCGAGAACGTGCTGGGCACCCAGATCTCCATGTCGAATCCGTCAGCCACTCCAGCTTCCGCCATGTACTGTTTCGCCATAGCGACGTCGTAAGGGATTACCCACTCGTTTTTGTGGCTCGGGTCGTCCGGGAGGATGTTCTGCCACGCATAGATCACACGGCCGAGTCCGTCGAGGACGTTCTCGATGATCGACTCGCGATCGACCGCCATCGCCATGGCCCATCGGACCTTTCGAGCGTTCTCCATGGATGCGGGATCAGACGGATCGCCGACCCAAGGGAAACCTTCCGCGATTCCTTCCTCCCATCCGGGTCGTGGCATTTCGCCGCCTTCACAATCGGAACACTGAGTCGACCAGTAGTTGCCGGCCATCTGGAAACCTTGAGGTCTGGCGATGCCGATTTCTTGGACTCTTCCTCCGATGTCGTTGACGACTTGGTTGATGACCTGTGGGCTGAGTTCGCCGATGTCGATTTCGCCGGCGCGGAGGGCGGCTTCACGAGATGCCGCTTCTGGCATGTGGACGATGTTGACGGTTCCAACCTTGGGCTCAATGCCTGTCCAGTGATCTCGTACCGAGTGAAGCACCACTTGGTCGTCTGCCGTCCATTCGGCCACTTGGTATTTGCCGGTGCCTACAGCGGTGGTTCCGAATCCTTCTGCACCCAACTCGTCAAACGCCTTCTTGCTGACGATGACGATACCGTTAAAGCCGGCGTTGCCTTGCAACCAAGCCCATGTCGGGTCGAAGCCGCCCGGCTCAATGTTTTGGCGCACCGTACGCTCATCGATCACGTCGAAACCGACCTTCATCTCCGGACCGATCTCCTCAGCACCGTTGTTGACGGAGTCGGGAGCGAAAGCTGAGTTGTAAGAGAACGCGACATCGTCCGCGGTCAGGTCACCCCAATCTCCGCCGTTGTTATGCCATGAGACGTCTTCGCGGATCGTGAACGTGATGCTGTTGAAGTCGGAAGCAACTTCCCACGATTCCGCCAAGCCGAGGTCAGCCGGTGAGTACGCGGTGTGGTCTTGCGGAGGTGGTGTCGGCGGAGCGACGTGCGGCGCGCGCACAATCGTCTCATAGATCGACAAGTCTTTACCAATTCCACCAGTGGCTCGAATGTCCCTTCGGGGTTCCTGAATTAGCGGCGGCACTTCGCCAACAGCAATTGTCACCGTGCCTTCCGCCGCGGGGCCGGAGTCGTCGGTGCATGCCACCGCGGCGAATGCCGCAATGGGAATCAGGAGGGTACTCCCAAGAATCAATAAGAGCGTTCGGGGATCTTGGCGAAACAGTGTTCGCATCGCCGGTCTCCTTTCGTTACGTATCAACAACGTTGCAAGCAATTAATCGGAATATCCACGCTAACGGTTTGCGAAATCCGTACTGCGCCGCGTCCGAATAGTTGGAATCAGTTTATAGGAATGTTCAGTCGCGCGCGGTTACAAAATCGGAAAACGCGCGTCTCGTCAGGGAAATCGGTGATGATGTCGGGAAGTGGAATAAAATACGTTTGGCCGACGGGGCAAGTGGCAACTACCGAGGAGGTTGAGATGGACTTTGAATTCGCTATTTCAGGGCAGCAATGGATCGGCGTCGCCATCGGAGCGGTGCTGTACATGGTTCTGTCGATGATCTGGTACATGCCCAGGATGTTCGGCAACATGTGGATGGAAGACGAGGGATTGACTCAGGAGGATCTGAGCGAAAATGAGTCGCCAGTTATCTACGTGGTGACGTTTGTTCTCGCCCTCACCTCGAATATCTCGATCGCTCTGATCTTGTCCAACGTAGGTGGTGGAGCTGTCAACGGTTTGGTGACAGGCTTGTTCCTCGGCATCGGTATCGCGGCGATGGCCATAGCGCCGCACTATATGTTTGCCAAGAAGATACGATTGGCGGTCCTGCAAGGGGCGCACGCGGCAGTTCTGATAACGGTTTCGGGTATCGTGATCGGATTGTTGACCTAACTATCGGATCGCTCAATCGGTTGAAAGGGCTCGAAAAGTAATGCTTGATTTCCCGGAAGGAATAGACGAATACGCGACGGCCCATACGACCGTTCCAGACAACGTGTTCGATGACATAGCGGTCGATGTTCAATCGACAGGCGCGGCGGGGATGATGTCAGGGCGTACTGTCGGTTACTTCCTCAATACGTTGGTGACGATTAGCGGCGCTAGACGAGTCTTGGAGGTTGGGACGTTCGTCGGTTACAGCGCGCTGATGATGGCGTCGGCGCTTCCTGATGACGGGGAGGTGATCACCTGTGACGTTAGCGAGGAGTTCACCGCGATTGCCCGCAAGCACTGGGCGCGGCATCCTGCGGGCAAGAAGATCGACCTGCGATTGGCACCTGCATTGGAGACGCTCGGGACGTTGTCGCCGCCGTTCGACCTTGTGTTTATTGACGCTGACAAGCAGAACTACCCGAACTACTACGAAAAGGCACTCGGACTACTGGCACCGCGCGGAGTGATTGTCGTCGACAACGTGTTGTGGGGCGGACGAGTGTTAGGGCCCGATGACCCAGATGACGACCTTGAGCAGAATGCGACGAAATCGATCAAAACGCTAAATGAGATCGTTCAGAACGATGAGCGAGTTGTCAACGTCATGCTGACAGTGCGGGATGGGATGATGCTGATCCGGAAGAGAGACGCGCACCTGACTTAGCTAGAGAGTTGCTTCAATGCAGCGAGGAGAGCAGACACTCCCTCTCCAGCGTTAGATCTAACGACCACATCACAGATTGTGCTTAGCTTGGTCGCGTTGGGATTGATTTCGATCAGCTTGGCGTTCTCTGCCGTAGCTCGGCCGTTGGAGGAATCGCCTTTGGAGCGGTGCTTTGCTACCCATAGAAGGCCGCTGGCGGGTCTGACGGTTGCAGATGTGCCGATCGCGATGACGCAGTCGGCACGGTCGATTTCGGCCTTCGCGGCGGCCATGACTTCCGGGACTATGGGTTCGCCGAACATGACGGCGTCGAACTTGACGGGTTGACCGCACTCATCGCAAGGATCGGGGATGAAGAGAGGCACGAAATCGTCGAGGTCTGTACGTTTGGAGCAACCGATGCATCGCAAGCGAGATCGGTTGCCGTGAATTTCGATCAATGCGTCTCCCATCTCGGCTTTCAGATCCAAACCGTCGATGTTCTGAGTGATGACCGATTGGATGTAGCCACGGTTCACGAGTTCGACGAGCGCGTAGTGGCCTGCATGAGGCTTGGCGTTCCGCAACGCTTCTCGTAGTTCAAGGATGTGTTCGTCGATCTGCGCGTTGATCTGGCGATTCCAGTAGGCTTCGGGATCGGCTCTGAACTGTCGATAACCGTCCATGGACGGGGCGCCGTACTTGGTCCAGAGTCCGTTGGCGCCACGGAACGGAGGGATGCCGCTCTCGACGGACATGCCGGCACCGGTCATAGCGACGACATAGTCGGAATTTGCGATGATGTCCGCGGCTTGTAAGAGTGCGTCAGAAGTCGCGGCTTGAGACGCGAGGTTTTGCAGGATCATGGTGCCATGGTACTGGTTAGGCGTGATTGTTGACGATCACTTCCAGCAATGAGATCACACTTGGATACAGTTAGAGTGCTTATTGATCTTCGTCGTCTGAAGTGTTCACGCGACCTAGGAATACATCGGTCAAGATGTCCGTTTCCTGGACGGTCTGGGGTGTGCCGTCGTGTGCGATGCGGCCGCTGTTGAGGACGTAGGCGCGGCTGGCGATGTCGAGTATGCCTTTGATGTTGTGTTCGACGACGAAGATGGTCATTTTGAGTCGCTGGTTGATTTCGGCGACTTTTTCGAAGACTTCTTTGACGACGATGGGGGCGAGTCCGAGGGTGGGTTCGTCGAGGAGGAGGATGTCGGGGTCTGCCATGAGCCCGCGTCCGATGGCGAGCATCTGCTGTTGACCGCCAGACATCGCAGAGGCGTAGTCGCGGCGTTTCGAGTGGAGAATGGGGAAGAGCTGCATCACGGAATCTAGTCGTCGTTCCTCTTCAGCGCGGTCGTCGAGGTTGATGCATCCCATCTGCAGGTTCTCTTCGATGGTGAGATGTGTGAATACGCGTCTGCCTTGAGGCACGAACGAGACACCCTGTTTGACGATTTCGTGGGTCGGCACGTCGAGCGGTTCTTGGTTCAGGTAGACGGTGCCAGCAACTACAGGCGCGAGTTTCATGATGGCTTTGAGAACGGTGGACTTGCCGGCACCGTTGGGCCCCATCACAGCGACGAGTTCGCCTTTACGCACGCCTAGGGAGACGCGATCGAGAGCGACGACGGCTCCGTAGTGGACCGAGACTTCGACCATCTCGAGCAGCATCGGATCGGTTGATTGTTCGTTATGCCCCAAGATAGGCCTCAATTACCTCTTGGCGTGTCAAGATGTCCTCGACCTCACCGGCGAGTAACTGTTTGCCGCTGTCGAGGACGATGATGTGATCGGACATCTCGCGAACGATGTCCATGTTGTGCGAGACGAAGATGATGGTATGTCCGTCGGCTCGCATCTGCTTCATGATGTCTTTCACTCGTTCGAGCATCTGCGGGAAAAGTCCGGCGAAGGGTTCGTCGAAGAGGTAGATCTTCACGTTCATGGCGAGGGCGCGCCCGATTTCGAGCAGTTTTCGCTGGCCGTACGAGAGATCCATGGCGAGTGAATCGCGTTTTTCCCACATGCCGACGCTCTCCAAGATGTACTGGGCTTGTTCTCGGTGTTCAGATTTGGTGCGCTGGAAGAGAGAAGGCAGGACTTTGCGTTCGGTGAGGACGACTAAGATGTTGTCGAGAACGGAGATCTGGTCGAAGAGCCGGACCTCTTGAAAGGTTCGGGTTATCCCGCGGTTTGCGGATTCGTGTGCGTGTAAGACGCGGAAGCCTTCGCCTTCGATAAGAACGAGTCCGCCGTCGAGGGGCAGGGTGCCGCTAAGGAGGTTGATGAGAGTGGATTTTCCTGAGCCGTTCGGGCCGACGATGCTGGTCATGCCGAAGATGGGTATGCGGAGGGTTAGCCCGTCGACGGCACGGACCGCGCCGAAGTGTTTCGAGATGTCTTCGGTCTCGAGTGCGAAAAGGTCGGAGAGTTCTTCTTTGGTGAGGTTCACAACTTGTATTTTCCGGCCAGTCCTTGCGGTCTGAAGAGCATCAGGAGCACGAGTAGGACGCCGAGGACGACTTGCCGGGCCTGGCCTACGAACTCGCCGGGCAGGAACGGTACGAAGCGCATCCCTTCTTCGAGCAGCACGAATGCCATGGCTCCGATGACGGAGCCGCGTATCGATGCGAGGCCTCCGAGTATGACGATGGAGACGAGGAGGATGGATTCGAGGAGGATGAAGGAGTTGGGATCTACGAAAGATGTATAGCTGGCCAGAAGTCCGCCGGCGAGTCCGGCCATCATTGCGGATATGACCCATATCGCGAGTTTGTAATGGGTAACTTGATATCCGAATACAGCTGCTGCTTGTTCATCTTCCCTGATGGCGGTGAGGACTCGTCCGAATGAAGACGAGACGATCAGCCAGGAGATGATGACCATCAGGATGAGGAACGCGGCGACGAGAGCTAGGAACTCGAGTTCGCCGTTGAAGACCCATCCGCCGATCGCTGGTCTTTCGATTTCGGGGATTCCGTAGGCGCCGCGGGTCAGACCTCGCCAGCTAAGGAAGACGGTGAATGCGATGACGGCGAAGCCGAAAGAAACGAGTACGTAGATGTCGTCTCTGAATCGGTTGAAGACGATGCCGATGGCGATGGCGGCCAGGCCTGCGATCAACACGCACATAGGGAGGGCGGCGAAGAAAGGCCAGCCGAAGGTCGGTATGGCTTCGGTTCGGAGCTGGTCGTAGTTGGCGTCAGAGGTGAGGATCGCCATCGTGTATGCCCCGATACCGAAAAAGCCGATATGTCCGACCGATAGCAGTCCGGTAAATCCGATGACGAGGTTGAGGCTGACCGCCAGGATCGCCCAGATGCAGAAGACGGTTCCGAGTGTGATGGCGAAATCGAAGCCTTGCCACAAGGTAAAGACGATCGCCAACCCGATGATGAAGAGGTTGGCCCAGAGTTCGAGGTTTCCGCGTTCTCGAAGGGAATGTGCCAACTTGACCGCCTGTTCGTTCATCGCCATCCCGTCATTTCCTCGGCAATATACCTGCCGGCCAGAACGACAGGAAGAGTATCAGGACGACGAAGGAGATCACGTCCCGCCATTCGCCGGCGAGATCCCAGATCCCGAACTGCTCCAACATCCCCAAAATGAAACCGCCCAATATTGCGCCGTGCAGGTTGCCAATGCCTCCGACGACGGATGCGATCCATCCCTTAAGCAGAAGCAGCAGTCCCATTCGCGGTTGGATGGCGGTGTCGTGCCCGCTCAGGAGCCCGGCCAGGGCTGCAAAGACGGCTCCGATGAAGAAGATGATTGAGATGATGACGGTGGTGTTGATGCCAACGACCTTTGAGACCTCTTCGTCGTCACCGATTGCTCGTGCGGCCCTGCCGAATTTTGTCATCTTAAGGAGAAAGAGAAGACCCAAGAATCCGACGACGGCGACGCCGATGGTGAAGATGTTGAAGCCTTTGATAGTTGCGCCGGCGATGTTCCATGGGGTGTTGCCGAACGGATCAGGAAGAGGTCGGGCTGCGGGTTCGAAGACCATGACGATGAGTGCTGTCGTGGCGAGCAACACTCCGAGCGTTGCTACGAGCATGACGAGGGGCGATCTAGCTCGCTCCCGCATGTAAACGTACAGCCCGCGATACAGGGATAGACCCACGGATCCTGCCAAGAGGCAAGAGACGACCCAACTCAGATAGAGCTTCGAGCCGGGCGAATCTGCTAGGAGGAAGGTGACATACGCGGCCAGAAGAAGGGTCAAGATCGCGGCTGTTGCTAGCAAGAGTCTTGGAGCGGAGTTTCCTAGAATCTTCGAGTAGAGAGTCTTGAATCCCCATATCGCGATGGCGGCTACGGAGATGCCGATTAACGGGCTGACGGTGAGATGGAGGTTTTCAGGGAAGGTCAGAACTGCAAATGTGTAGACGCCCATTGCGGTTGAAATCGCGATCCACGCGGTGCGCAGCACGGCCGGAGGTAGACGGTTTCTGAGTTGGCTATAGAAGGTGGCGTGGACCACCCATGCAACTACACCGGCGACGACGAGGGCGAATACGATGTTGACGATCGGGTTGTTTACTGCGTATAGACCGCCCAAAGTCTCTTGGGACCGCAGATAGAAGACGCCGTATGCCCCCAAAGCGGCGGCTGCGCCGTAGTACATGTCGAAGAACCAGACAGTGCTATAGACGATGGTGAATCCCATGGCGAGGAGCGCGTAGACCGCGCCTACCGACATGCCGTTGAAGGTGAACTGGAGGGCCTGAACGGGGGACTCGGTTATCTTCCAACCGATATACACGACAACCAGTGCGATTAGCACTGCTGCGAGAAGGCTGCTGCGGTTGGATATGTAACTACGAACCTCAGTCAATTGATCGGCCCCGAATCAAAGGGGTGTTCGCGCGGTGTTTCTAGCATCAAACAAATCGACGACACCCTATTCGACAGAAGCCGCTCCGAGCACCTTGAAGCCTAGGTTATCCCCGTTTCTCTCGCTTACCGGCAAAATCTCAACCACTGCCGGTGCTAGACCAGTAACTTCTCCGAACTCGTCGAAGCCGTAATTTTCGCCGATGGTACCGTTCCATGTGATGTCGTACAGGCAGTCCCGGAAACCGTCGGCATCTTGGTCGTCGCCAGTTTGCTTCAGACACTCGGTGGTTATGTATACGTCGTCATAGGCGGACGCCAAGTACCACGCCAGAGTTACGTAGTTGTAACGTTCCCTGAAGTTAGCTATCACCTCAGTCGATTTGGCGTTGTTCGGATCAAGGTGAGCTGTTACAGCCTTAATGCCGGTGGCTGCGTCGCCTGCGATTTCAAGTGCGGTGGTGCCCACAGTGACTTCTTCGGCATATATTGGCCCTTTGTACCCCAACTCTCGTAGCTGTTTAACCACTGTGCCGCCCGAGAATTCTGCTTGTACTGCGATGAAAACCGCGTCTGGGTTCGCGTCCAGCATTTTAGTCAGGGGAGCTCGAAAGTCGGTGGTGTCAGACGGATAACGCTCTTCCACTAAAACTTTACCGCCGCGTTTCGTGAACTGCTCTGCTGTTGTCAGTCTCGCACCTTCCGCGTAGTCGGTCGATTCGCTCAACGTTGCAACGGTTCGTATCTCATCCTCCCACATGAGATTGCCGACACCGACACCCATCTTCTCGCCGTTGATCGACGTGCGGAAGATGTAGTCACCTGCGTGTGCGATATCAGGGTGTGCGGCTAATCCTGAGAACAGGATGTTGCCATCTTCCTCCGCCAGCGGAGCGACCCCCAGCATCGCTGAACTGCACGAAGTGCCCAAGATGATCTTGATGTTCTCGACCTCGGTCAGCTTGTTGTACGCGGTGATGGCGTCTTGAGCGTTACACTTCGAATCTTCGATCACTAGCTCTAGCTTCCGTCCATCGACACCACCAGCGGCGTTGATCTCATCGGCCGCCATCTGTTTCGCGTTGTTGGAAACCGTGCCGTAGGTCTCGCCGAGCCCGGTCAGCGATTCCATTACACCTACCCGATAAACCTCGTCATCACCGTCCCCGTCATCGCTGCAGGACGCAGTTAGAGCCAAAATCATTGCAAACGAGACAAGTCCGACGATCGCGCGGATCATGACAAGGTCCTACTTTTACCTGCCCGATGGTTGTTTATTCCGTCGGGGCCGGTCCGAGAACCTTGTAGCCTCCGTTATCTTCAGTGCGCTCGCCGGTTGGCAGCACTTCTGCGACGACGTTGGCCAGACCAACGACTTCGCCTCTGTCGTCGAACGAGTAGTTGTTCCCGATTGCGCCGCTCCAAGTTATCTCGTACATGCAGTCCCTGAAGCCCTCCGCGTCTTGGTCGTCTTTCGTCTGCTTCAAACACTCGGCGGTGATGTAGACGTCGTCGTATGCTGAACCGAGGTACCAAGGTAACGTGACGTAGTCGTAACGTTCCTTGAAGTTCTTGAGAACGTCCTGTGCCTTGGCGTTTGCAGGGTCGAGATCGGCGGTTACGGCCTTCAATCCAGTCGCGGCGTCGCCGGCAATCTCAAGTGCAGTTGCACCGATGGGCACGACTTCGGTGTAGATCGGGCCTTCGTAACCCAACTCGCGTACCTGTTTCACGATAGTTCCGCCGGTGAATTCGGACTGTGCGGCCAGATGAATCGCGTCGGGATTCGCGTTCAACAGTTTCGTGAGCTGCGTCCTGAAGTCGGTGACATCAGAGGCGTAGCGCTCCTCGGCTACGACGGTACCCCCGCGTTTGTTGAACTGCTCGACCGATGTCCGCCTTACACCTTCCGCGTAGTCCGTCGACTCAGTGATCGTTGCCAAGTTGCGGATCCCGTCGGCCCACAGGAGGTTTCCAGTATCGACGCCTAGTTGCGCGTCACTCATCGACGTTCGGAAGATGTAATCTCCGGCGTTGGCGATGTCTGGGTTGGTTGCGAGACCAGAGAACATCACGACACCGTCTTCCTCAGCCAAGGGAGCGGCACCCAACATCGCACCGCTGCATGATGTGCCGAGGATGATCTTAACGCCATCTACATCGGTCAGCTTGTTGTATGCGGTGATGGCGTCTTGGGCGTTGCACTTGGAATCTTCGACGACGAGTTCGATCATGCGACCGTCGATCCCGCCGGCTTCGTTGATTTCGGCGACGGCCAGTTCTTTGGCCTGATTGGCAACCGTTCCGTAAGTTTCGCCCGGCCCGGTCAACGATTCCATCACACCGATGCGATAGGGTTCGTCGTCCCCTCCGCCGATGTCACAAGCGACCGATATTGAAGCTGCAAGGATCGCAACCACAATCAACAAAAACGCGTTACGTATCATACCCGGACCCTCCTTCCGAGGTTAGACTTCGCCGGAATTATGGTTAATGCCGTTATACCACCAAATTCAAATCTCGGCTTGAAATCCGAGACGTGATATCAAGCGAACCTTGCGATGGGATCGACGCTACCTTGCGATTGCCATTCGGTCGGGGCTGATCTGCCCCAGATCGACGTCAACGCGGATCGATCGGATAAACGATGACCTTCGCGCCGCGTACCGCCGTAACCGTAACCGGTGCACCGTCTGGAAGCGAATCGGAGTAGGTTCGGTTACGCACACGGAACGTATCGCCCGAAGGCAGACGCACGCTGAAATCGGTGAAATCTCCGTGGAATTCGCGTGATGCGATCCGTGCGACGCACCGACAATTGATGCCGCAAGGCGTAAATGGTTCGAGCGTCCAACCATCTTCTTCCGATCCGGTGGAGTCGTGCCTACGGAGCCTGAGCTCAGAAGCGCGCATCAATGCGGATACTTCCTGACCATCTTTGAGTTCAAAGCCGTTCGCCGCGACTGCCGGAAACTCTCCAGCCTCGGTGAAGACCGTACCGTTGCGATAAGTGCCATCAATGAACGATGATCTGCCGATAACCCGGGCGACATGTGGCGATACCGGGCTTGCATAGACCTCTTCCGCGGTTCCGATCTGAGCCACTCTTCCACCGCGCATTACCGCTACACGGTCAGACGTAAGGAACGCTGTCTCGCGATCGTGCGTCACTAGAATCGCAGTCTTACCGGCTTCGTGGATGATGTCTTTCACTTGGCGTCTCAGCTGCCCCACCAAGCTCGGGTCCAGATTGCTGAAAGGTTCGTCGAGTAGCACGGCAACGGATGCGGGGGCAATGGCGCGTGCCAATGCAACCCTTTGTTGTTCGCCTCCCGAGAGATCGTGCACATCACGGTCTGCATACTCCGATATTCCGCACATCTCCAAAATCTCGAGAGCACGTTTCCGTTTACCCGTCTCGCTACCGTCTCTGATTCCGAACTCCACGTTCTGGAGGACGGACAGGTGTGGAAACAGCGCGTATGACTGGAATACCAGACCTAACGTGCGTTCATGAGGCGGAATGTGAATGAATGGCGAACCCACCAATCGTCCGCCTAAACGGACATAGCCGTTGATGACCCGCTCGAAGCCTGCGATGACTCGCAGAGCTGTCGTCTTGCCGACTCCGCTCGGTCCGAGCAGGCAGACTATCTCGCCGCTCTGAACTTCTAGATTGAACCCGTTCAGAACGGGAGGCTCCTCCGGGTGATACCGGGTCTGCACCTGCTCGAGGTGGATCGCGCCAGTTCCGCCGGGCCGGTTCATTCTAGCTCGGATCAGTGCGCGTTTGATTCTCTTGCGGCGGCGAAGCAGCTTCATCTAGCGAATATGCTATTACCGCCTTTCGCCTGTAGACGAGATGTCGACGATTGATCATCGCGAATGAGAGTGCTCTCGCAGCACCAGCCATGCGGTAGGTATGCCCGCAGCGGCCACCAATATAAGCGATGAGGCGGCCGTTTGGGTTAAGAACGCTTCGGAATATGCCGACCAAATCGAGGTGGCGAGCGTGTCGAAGCCCGTTGGGCCCAGTATCAATGTCGCGGGCAACTCTTTCATCGTCAACAGAAATACCAGAGCGGCGCTGGCGAAGACACTCGGCATCAATATCGGCAACGTGACCTTCACAAATACTTTGAAGCGTGTCATCCCGAGAGATTGCGCTGCTTCCTCCAAGTTGGGGTTGATCTGCAACAGCCCCGATCGGAGAGAACCCAGTGCGACCGGAATGAAAAGCACCACATACGCGAATACGAGCAGAAGCATGGTCTGATAAATGAATAGGGCGAAATTGACGGCGAAGAATACGAGCGAAAGGGCGATCACTACCCCAGGCAAACCAAAACCGATGTAGACCGCCTTCTCAAAGATGTCGTTCAACCAGCTTCGATATCGAACGGTCACGAACGCGACCGGCAACGCCATGACTATGGTTGCGACCGCCGCCAACCCAGAGGCTTGGAGCGAGTTCCATAGCGGAATCAAGATCGGGGGACCCTCAAGCCCCAGCAACGTCCCGCGGATGAACCATTCCAGCAACACAGCCACTGGAACCAGAACTCCAACCACAATTGGCAGGAGAGTGAAGATCAAGGCCGGTATCGCCCACCCTCCCAGCTTTACTTCGCGCTCCGTCCGCCCCACGCCTCCTGAGGCATCGTCGTAACGTCGCCTACCTCTGGTTGTAGCTTCGATCGCCAATAAGACTACAGCGAATGCTACCAACAGCATCGACATCGCCGCGCCCCCAACCCGATCGACAGAGGTCTGGTAGTTGACCATGATCGATACCGTGAGGGTGTAGTGCCTCATGAGCGCGACGCCGCCGTAGTCGCTGAGCGTGTACAGCGCAGCTAGTATCGCACCCGATCCGATCGCCGGCAACAGCAGAGGCACGGTGATACGTCGATAGGCACCCAGCATCGTGGATCCCAAACTTCGCCCCGCTTCGACTAGTTCTGGATTCAACCCCGCGATCGCCGCTCGGACGGTAAGGTAGACGTACGGGTACGTCATCAGCACCAAAACCAGTGTCGCACCGGGCAGGCCGTAGATTGAGGGTAGCCGATCAACGCCTAACGGCTCCAAGATTTCTTGCAAGACGCCTTTTGGACCGAAGGCCTCGATAAGGGTAGTAGCCATTACGAAACTCGGCACTACCAGCGGGAGCGCCAATGCGACAGCGATAATGCGACGAAATGGCATATCGGTCCTCATCGTCAGCCATGCGGCGGGCACGGCTACGATAAGCGAAAACAAAGTCACCACCGCAATGATGGTGACCGTCCGCCAGATCACCTTGACAGAATTTGAGCGGGTCAGAAAGTCCCAGGTGGTCTCGCCACCCTCGAATCCGCGGACAAACAAATAAAAAATGGGTAGCAACGCGGCTAGGACGACTAGACCAGCTACAATTGCTACCCATACCGGAGCCCCGCGCGTGCCGCTTCTAACGGCACGCCGGGGCTGCAGCGCAGGTCGTATTGCTACTTCCGCTGTAGAGCGGGTCACGGAAGCGCACCAACCTCCTGTAGTAGTTGGACCGTGCCGGGAAGGTCATCCAGCAGACCCAAGTCGATATAGAAGCGTTCACTGATATCGCCAAGGTCCGGCAGATACTCCGACGGTTGCACGGCCGGGTTAAAGGGGTATTCATGGGTATTCGTCGCGAAGTACTGCTGAGCAGTCACTCCGAGCAAGAACTTCAGCAGACGCTCCGCCTCTTCTTGTGCGTCCGTCGAGGCCAGGATGCCGGCTCCAGCCGCCATGACTAGCGAACCCGCGTCTTCGGCCGGGGTGTAGTAATTTCCAGCAGCGAAATTAGGGTCTTCCGCCAAGCGACGGTGCAGGTAGTAGTGATTCACGAAGCCAGCGTCGATCTCGCCAGCACCTGCTGCCGCGACGGTCGGAGTGTTTTTGGCGTAGAAAATCGGCTCGTTCGCCATGACCCCCTCTAGCCACTCACGAGTCTTTTCCTCGCCCCAGTTCAACCTCATCGCCGTAACCATCACGTGGAACGACGCGTTGGTCGGGGGGAAACCGATTCGTCCCTTCCACTTCGGGTCGGTGAAGTCCCATATCGATTGCGGCAGATCATCCTCGGAGATGTTTTCCTTGCTGTATACGATCACTCTTGCGCGGCCGGATACGCCGATCCACTTTTGGTCGGGGTCGCTCGCCCAAGCCGCCGAAAGACCGTAGATGTCGTCAGGCAACGTCTGGAACAGCGACTTCACTGCGCCTAATCCACCGGGGTCCTGCGCGAAGAACACGTCGGCAGGAGACCTATCGCCTTCTTCGAGCAATGTCGCCGCCATCTCGCTCGTGCCCGCGTAGCGAATCTCGATGGGGATGCCGGTCAACAACGAGAACTCCTGCAGAATCGGATCAACGAGAGACTTGCTACGCCCTGAGTAGACCGTCAATGTCTTGGGCTCTGCCGCGGGCTTCTCGATCTCCACGACGACCTGTTTTTCGACAATGACGGGCTTCTCGACCTCGACGACCTTTTCCACTTCTACTTCCACTACCTTCTCAACCTCGACCTCGACGACGACGGGCGATGTGGGTTTCTCGACCTCGACGATCTTTTCGACTTCTATGACTACGGGCGTGGACTGTACTTCGACCTCGACGATCTTCTCAACTTCCACAACCTTCTCAATGGGGACTTCAACAATCTTGTCGACTTCCACGACGACCGGTGTTGTGGGGCGTTCCACCTCAACTACCTTCTCGACCTCAACAACCACCGGGGTCGCCGCAGTTTGCGAACCGCACGCGATCAGAGCTACCCCCAAAGTCAATAGCGCAAAGCTAAAAACTATCGCTCGTAACTTAAAATTGTTTAGCATCGTCGCTTCGCGATCCTTTGCGAAGGAGCGGGATGCCTTGGAGTTCGGCATTATGGTTACCTCTCTTGGTATGCTGCACCTTTAACGTCCGGCAAAATTCCCCGCTCGAATCGCCAAGAAACAATTATTACCTATTTAGTCAGGTTTTGCAACCTCGTCGTCGGTTTTTTCGAAAATCTTCGGAAATCGTCGCGCTCGCGACCCTCGAAACATCTGCCGCTCATCATGTAGCGTAGAAAGTTAGCGGCGCTACGAGTGTCGTCGTCCCACGCGCTCAGTAACGAACATGGCTCAACCTGACGATCAAAACAATTCGGGCCTCCGCGTCTCTGGGTACGGACCGCGCATAAGGCAAGCCGCAATCGTTGTAATCGTGCTCGTCGCTATCGTCGCCGCCATCGCATTGGCGGCGATATGGTCGAACCGCCAAGAGCCCGAAGTCGGCGTTCAACCTACACCTCGTCCGACGCGGGTCTCGCAACCAACTCTCACGCCCTTACCGCCTGACACTCCTACACCCACACCTACAGAACCAGCGGCGGTGCGGGCGCCCGATACTGCAACTCCGACATCTACAAAAACCCCTGTCGAAGACACCCCGACTTCCAGACCAGAGAAAGAACCTGAACCCACGAAGGAACCTCTGACCGCTACTCCTTCGCCGACCGCAACCGAAGCACCGGCCACGGAGGTAGCGCCGCCTCCCGAACCGACGGAACAACCCACGGCTACGGCTGTGCCATCGGATACACCAGTGCCGCCCACTCAGGTGCCGACTGTTACACCGACCGCCACAGCTACCAGTACTCCGATTCCAGAACCTACCGCTAAGCCGACTGTTACACCTACTCCTGCTCCAACGGCAACACCGACGATCACTCCTATCCCGACACCTTCGGTGCCCACCATCCTCGAGATCAAAGCGCGCGGGCAACTCATAGATCGAGGCATCGGCCAATCCGACATTAAGGTGTTAAACGCTGAGGAACACACTTGGCTAGACCTCACGTTGGGCTGCGGTCCGATCGGAGGCGACAATCCGGCAAGGCCAGTCGACGGGTGGATCCTCTTCCTAGGGAATGATGAAAAAACGTACAGGTTCCACGTGGCGAGCAAGGAGCAGGAAGTCCAAGAAGATCTGAATACCAAGGATGATGTCATCAGGGACTGCACCGATGTCGAGAACCCTGAACAGGTCACAGTCAATCTCGTACACGATCTACGTTTGCACGAAGCGCGCCAAATGGATTTTTATCGAGGGCTACCCGAAAACGAACAAGCAGTAGTCGAGATCAAAGACTTGGCACGTATCCGAGCGGTATTAGATACGCTGAACACCAACACTCCGATCGGCAACGACGCGATCTGCCAGACCGCCCGCCGAATCGATTTCCACGTCTTAAGAGGTATACAGACTATCCGTTTCCTTTGTGAAAAAGATTGGTATCGCGTTGGAGGTTCGCAAGAAGTGTGGGGTGACACGCAAGGAGCGCTCACCCAAGAATTCCTTAACGCGGTCGGGCCGTACTTCGCCGGTGGTGCGCCGCCTGAGATCCCAAAAGCAGAGCCCGAGGAGTGATGCCGCGGCAACCGGTATCATTCATTCCTCAAACTCCCCGTCTCAAACTTTGACCTATCCATATGTCAACGGACATCACCACGCTCAAAAGTGGCAAGTTGCCTGGACGCCTGTTGCAGCATCTGATTGAGGGGCTGCCCAAATCGAGTCTTGACAAAAGACTTCTCATCGGGCCAGGGTTTAGGCGAGGACGCGGCGCACATCCTTTTCGGCGAGAATACGCTCCTGGCCAAGACCGACCCGATAACCTTCGCCACCGACCGCATCGGGTGGTACGCCGTCAACGTCAATGCCAACGACATCGCCGTCGCAGGAGGCACACCTAAGTGGTTCTTGGCAACGCTCATGATGCCACCCGGTACAACCGAAGCCGAGGTTCGAAACATCTTCGAGCAACTTGGCGAAGCGGCGTTCGAGATCGGCGTCCAACTTGCGGGCGGGCACACCGAGATAACACCAGCCGTCACCCAGCCCGTTATCTGCGGATTCATGCTCGGCGAAGCACCAGCCAGTCGCACTGTGTCTGCATCCGGCGCGCAGCCTGGTGACGCCGTAATCATGACCAAAGGCATTGCCATCGAAGGCACATCCATCCTTGCCAACGAGTGCCGCGAAGATCTTATCGAAGCAGGTGTCGCCTCATCTGAAATCGACATTGCATCGAAGTTCCTAACTGACCCGGGCATCTCGGTCCTGAAAGACGCGCAGACTGCGATCGCCGCAGGTGACGTGACCGCTATGCATGATCCCACTGAAGGCGGGCTTTCGACCGCGTTGCAAGAACTCGCGTTCGCATCGGAAGTCGACATCGTCATCGACAAATCCGCCGTCAACGTATTGCCCACATGCCAGACCATCTGCGATGCGCTGATGATCGACCCTTGGGGGCTGATCTCATCGGGCGCCTTGTTGGCGACTATCCAGCCTGAAAGCCGAGGCTCAGTGGTTTCGGCCCTGCGAGATGCCGGGATCGAAGCTAACGTCATCGGTTTCGTCGAGCCCAAATCGCATGGTATTGAGGATTCCACGGTATAACGTTCGCCAAGATGCCGATGTATCGCCGGTTCCTGTAAAGCGATTCGATCGCGACGAAATAGCGCGATACTTCGAACAGCCCCACGGATTAGGATCGACGCCGAAAATAGGCCGTCACATTTTCGTCTGGTCGCGACTTGCCGTATCGCTTCTCATCTCGTCAACATTGAAGATGCGACTCAATTGGACATACGCTATCGTCGTTGTTTTGGCGACATGCTTTTTGTGCTTCGCTCTTGTGACTGGGGGTGAGCGCATTAACGCGTGCGAATGCGTTGAGGCTGATTCCCCCGCTGAACGCCGCGATGAAGCCACGGCCGTCTTCCTCGGCAGAGTGGTTGGCATGCAATTTGAGAACTGGCCTTTTGACATCGACTCGGCGTTAGTTCCGCCTGACGAACCTCTAACGGTCGAGTTCACTGTCCGCACTGTGTGGAAAGGCCAGGTTTCAAAGATCCTGAAGTTGACTACGGCCAGATCTGAGCCTTGCGGATACCCCTTCAAAAATCACCAAGATTTCCTTGTCTACGCCGACGGCGATGAAGGTTCGCTAGAAGTACGTGCCTGCAGCCGCACCAAACCAGCTGCAGAAGCCCGAGAGGATCTAGAAGTACTCGGCGAAGGACGACCGCCGGGACCAGGAACGAGAGGGGTGGTCAAACCGGCCACGCTCGATTGCTACGCCTCGCCAAAATCCACATCCCTGACTACAGACACATGGCCGTTGATCTTGATCGCCGGCATCGCATGGTTCGGTTTTCGCTACCGTAGACGCCGGTAAAGTACGGACAGATCCTTACCGAACCACTTCGAAATCCAATTTGAACGTTCGCTTGAACCTCGTGGCGAAGCGCTTCGGGTTCCACGCGTTCAACTCTGGAGCCCGGACCTCGAATCGATCACCAACCAAGTCCATGACGATGCGTGAATAGCGATCCGCTCCCAATCTCCGTTCCATTTCGTCCGCTATCCGGAGCAAGCTGGCTGCTCTGCGAACCGTCGTTCGGTCCGATTTCTTGAGTTCCGGGCGGTATCGAGACATCGAGGATGAGTTGCTATCCCCGAACCGCAATGACGCCGACATCAGGCCAATGTCGCGGTGCGAAAATCCGCCGAGTTCGCCGAGTTCGATGATGCTCGAGGCGTGCATGTAGCGGTCGTAGTAGTTGACGCTTCGCCCGGTGTCGATGAGGCGCGCAACGTGTGGAATAAGGTGCAGTATCTCGTCGTCCAAATGGTCTGACAACAATGTGGCCATCTTTCTGGCGATCGCCGCGCGGCGGTCAGCCCGAAGTCGATCCCACGTGTCGAACCGCGCACCTAGCGCGTAGATCGACCGACGTCTAACTTCTTCGATAGACGGTAACTCCTTGATCACGCCTGACATCGCCAACCCCTCTCGGATTCCCCTCCCCGAAACGATGATCGGCTTCTTGTTGAAATGCTTGGCGATTTCGGATGCCACGATGGCACCGCCGAGGATGCTGTCCGCGCGCTCAGGGTTCAGTCCGGGCATGTATGCCAAACTGGCTCGATCCAATCCCGCGGAGACCGTTAACTATCGTCTTCAAGGCACCATACCGAACCACTGAACCGTGCAGGCGTCCGAACTTGTGACTCCGCGTCTCGCGATCGATCTTCGTTAGGTTTCGGATCGTGCCCCCCGCTCCGATCAGCCGGTCATTCTCGCCCAACGGCGGCATGCCTGATGACTTGAGCATCGACCTGACATGCCTCCTCAGCGCGCTCACAGCCTCGCGCTCCGGTTGATTGCTGTTCAAATATTCGTTGCTCATCCGCAATGCACCCAGATCAAGCGTATGGACCTTCTGCAACGTTCGGTTCTGAAAGAACGAGAACTCCACGCTACCGCCTCCGATATCGAATAAAACGCCGTGATGGGCCGGCAGTGAAAACACCGCGCCCAAGAAACCGAACTCCGCCTCTATTTCTCCAGAGATGATCTCCAGTTCTATGTCGGTGTTTTCCTTCACCTGCCGGACAATCTCGTCGCGGTTAGTCGCGTCCCGCATCGCGGACGTGGCTACAGCCCGGACCTCATCTACATTTGACGCCTGCGCGACCGTCGCGAAGTCCAAGATGAGCCGCGACAGATCCGATATCGCGGACGGCAACAAGCGTCCATCCTTCGACTTTCGACTCGCCAGTCTCAGCAACGCCTTCACCTCCGACATTACCCGCAGGTCGTAATCAGAAGTTAGCTGCAACACTTCCATGCGCGTAGAGTTCGATCCGACGTCGATGACAGCTACAAGATGCGACTCAGTTTCCCCGTTCAGTTGCGCACGATCTAACCCACTTTCCGGCAGCACTTCAAGTATGTTTGGGCGGACACCTACAGTCATCACATCGCCTTGTTATGTTTCCGATTTAGTTTGTCCGATTAAAATTAGGGCTGGGCATTCCAAACTATACGCCCCTGTAGCTCAGAGGATAGAGCAACGGTTTCCTAAACCGTGTGCCACAGGTTCGAGTCCTGTCAGGGGCGCCATCACCGAGCCCGACTTCAACTTCCACCTACAGTTGCTTCGTCAGCGATTTTCGCCTTGGCGCGCGTACCTCGCTTCAGGGTCATACCTAGGAATACGAGTCCGCCAATGCCGACGATGCTGAGCCACGAAATTGCACGGTCCAATACCGTCAACGTGAACGCGTCGGTGTGACTCAATCCCGTCAATAGGAGAACGGTTACCAAAGCCGTCTCTACAAATCCTAAACCGCCCGGAACCGGGATCGTTGTCATGATGGCGTTGGCGAGCGCCGCGAACATCGCTATGCTCATCGCCATTTCGAGCCCCATCGCCTGAGCCACGAAGTAGAAACGCGCGACTTCCATCAGCCACCCGAGGATTCCGAGCACTATCTGCAGCGGCATCCTGCCGCCCCGGAAGCTGTTGAGCGCCCCCTCTTGGAAATTCAAATACTGCTTTCTGAATCGCGCCGGAAGCAATCGTGCTAACCGTTCTCCCGCAGCCCCCATCAAGTAAAGGATGAGCAATAGAACCAACACCAAAATCGACGCGACCGCGACAACTATCACCGCAACGTCGACGATCGCTCCCGACGCCGCGAAGCCATCCACGATGAGCGCCCAGACCGCCGAAACCACTACGAGCACCAAAACCACGACCATGTCCTGCACACGTTCCGCGAACACCGTGCCGAGCGCGGTCGGCATGTCGCTCTTAGTCCTATCCGCCAGTGCCCAACCCCGATACGCATCACCGACACGGAAAAACATCACTGAGTTGACAAACCAGCCAGTCAGTATCAGACCGGCCATCGTCAGGATGCCAGGAGCGTAGGAATCTCTGATCTCGTGATCTTCGGAACGCTGGGCAACGGCGTTGTAGATCAGTTGCCAGCGCCAACCCCGGAACCAGAAACTGACGTAGTAAAGAACCCCTGCCAAGATAAACAACCACCAGTTGATACCAGTCAAATGGTCGACGAATTCATCCCACTCGAAATCCAGCACGCGCCAGAGGAGAAATCCGATGATCGCCAAACCAAAGGCCACGCTCAACATCGTCGGCAACGAAAACACACGCCGCAAAACATCGGTGATGCTCAACGCCTGACCTTTGCCGCCCGACTTCGGGTTGTTGATCAAGAAGCGCAAATAATCACCTAGGCACGTTCACCAGCGACGGTCAGCGGACGTTTCGCAGGGATCCCAGCACGACGCGGGAAACCATCTGGAGTCGATTGAATCTTGAGCCAGTAGATAATGCTGTCTCTAGGCGATGAACCTGGATGCGCGACTGGTTGGATAAACGCGGGAGCTGCTCCCATCTCATCTGCCGCAAACGCCGCCGCTTCCGCCTCCGAACGCGCCACATTCATGTCTGGACCTTTAGGCAGAACCGCTACGCCGCCAAGTTTCAAGAAAGGTAAGGAGTACTCTGCCAAAACAGAAAGTTTCGCCACTCCGCGAGCTGTGGCGAGATCGTAACTCTCACGATGAAAAGCATCGTGCGCCGCGTCTTCCGCCCTCGCGTTTACGACCGATACCCCATCCAATCCCAACTCACCTACGACACACTCCATGAAATCGCACTTCTTGCGGTTCGATTCCAAAAGCGTCACTTCTGCGCCGGGCAGCATCAACTTGAGCGGCAAACCCGGTATCCCAGCACCGGAACCGATATCGATAATCCGCCTGCCATCGAACCAACCCGCTGTTGTCACGCTGCCACCTGCTTGCACCGCAATGCGGAGCGAACGAATGAAAAGCTGCTCAACAATTTCATCAGGGTCTTTTACAGCGGTAAGATTTGTGCGCCGACCCCACTCGATCAGCAACTCGCGATAACGTTGGAAGCGCTCGATCTGTGTTTCATCGGCGTCAATACCAATAGTACTAGCCGCCGCGACCAGCGAGTTCATGCTTGACATGTGCCAAGACTCCGACGCAAACCGGAACCTAACCGAGGAAAATGCCGGCCCAAATATTCCCGCTCTGATGCGCCGATTAGGTGTTGTAACTTCATACGTCGCCTGCGCAACTTAACATGATAACCAGCATCGGCATAGACACTTCACCCCAAGCGAAACACCATGAAAATCCTCATCACCGGCGCCAGCGGACTCATCGGTAATGTGCTTCGAACTCAACTGTCGGACACGGGGGGCGAGACCGGCCGCTACGCCATATCCGGCGTCGACGCGCGGCCCCTCGACGACGACACCCTGGCCTCTTTCACACTCGCCGACTGCTACGACTACGACGCCATGGCACCTGCGTTCGAAGGCCAAGACGCTGTCGTCCACCTAGCCGCCAACGCACCCGTTCAAACTCCGTGGCCCGACGTCCTCCGCAACAACATCGCCTCCACGCACAACGTCTACGAAGCGGCCCGCCAACACGGCGTCAGACGCGTCGTCTTCGCAAGCTCCAACCACGCCGTTGGCAACTTCGAACTCGACGAACCCTACAAAAGCATCGGCCTCGGTGACTACTCACTCATCGACAACGACCCTGCCAACATCCCACAAGTCGATCACCACGTCCCGATCCGCCCAGACAGCGACTACGGCGTCAGCAAAGTCTTCGGGGAGGCGACCGGACGCTACTACAACGAGCACTTCGGCCTTGAAGTCGCTTGCCTACGAATTGGAAGCGTCGTACCCGAAAACCGTCCGACCAACATCCGAGCCTACGCCACATGGCTGTCTCACCGCGACCTGGCCCATCTCGTAGACCGTTGTCTGACTGCTGATATCAGCTTCGAAATCTTCTACGGCGTCTCCAACAACCGCTGGCGCTTCTGGGATATCGAACATGCCCGCGAAACCATCGACTACGACCCGCAAGACCGCGCCGAAGATCACCGCTGAACGTGTTCCTGAAGAGCTACGGCCCCGTCCGGGAACCGGAGGTAGCGATCTCCCGACCACCCGCAGGCTGAATCGGACGGTTGTTCTCGCCCGTAAGCGCTTTCAGCGCGTCCACCTGCTCCTGCGACACAGTGCCGACTTCCAGCATGATGAACCAGTCAACAGGTTCCGAACACGGAGGTGTCGTCATTGAGCCCTTGTAAGAGTAGTAGCCGATATCTCTCGTCATATAGCCACGAGCATTCAAGACCCCGGTGACCTCGGAAGTGCTGACTGACGAAGGGGCATTGTCGATGATCTCTTGAACAACCGGGTTGGCTTCGCCGATATCGAACAGCAACGACACAACCGCAACATCGCCGAATACCTGGCTGTGCAGGAGCTGGAGCTCCAGCGGATACGATCTGCCGTCGATGTGGTGCTCGCTAGGAGTGTGCGGAGTAACCGTCTCAAGCTGGTATGTCCGCTCTCCGAAACCTAGGCGGTTGCCCGTCGGATACTTCGCATACACTGAGGTCCCAACGTTCGAGACCGATTCCGCCTCTTTGCGATACGAGAACGAGATCGGAGGGGAATCACCCTTTTCGTAGCCCGTGATGTCGATCGGCGATTGCTGCGTACCCTCGGCGCACCGCGCGTTCTCTTCAGAGATCGACGCCCAGTTCTCAGGTGCTCCTGCCCCCGAGTATCCCCACTCGACCGTCTCTTGCACTTCCTCCACAACCTCTTCACCACCGCAAGCGGCCAAGACCAGCGACAAAGACAGGACCGCCAAAACCAATACCCCGCCAAAGTACCGACTAACCGCTCTTGATTTCATTCTCTTCCTCTGATTGTTGTTTCGTGACGCGCGCGACCCATCCAAGATCGCGCTTAGGCATTCTAGATTGATTCTAGTTAGTCCTCAGGACATTGCGACTGGGAATCTTCAGACAGCAGACGATCTACGCCGAATAGCGCCATATCGTAGCCGGCATCGCCCTTGGTCGCCATATCCGCGACGATTTCACCCACTACGGCCGAGAACTTGAATCCATGCCCTGAACAAGGACTGCAGATGATTACGTTCTGATGCCCAGGATGCAAGTCCAAAAGGAAGTGGTGGTCAGGGGTGTTGGTGTACAGACATACAGCAGACTTCAACACTCGCCCGTTCAGATGCGGAACGAGATCCGCGAACGCGTGACGCAACGACTTCTCATCAGACTCCCTGACAGTGCGATCAAGCTCCACCGGAACGTCGAACATCTCGCCGCCGTGGTGGAACGCGATCTTCACGCCGCCGCCAAAATCAGGCTGAGCATAGATACTCTTCTCCGGCGTCACTTGCCAAGAGTGGTTCGGTGAATTCTCGGGCCTAAACAGTTCAGGACTGCTCGCCGGTTGGAACCAGAACAACACCTGCCGCTCAAGCCTAAACGGCAATTTCAGCTTTGAGAGAAAACCCGGATTCCACGCGCCTGCCGAGAAAACAATCTGATCCGCCGTGTATTCCCCGCTGTCCGTGTGAACGCGCACACCCTCCCCATCTGGATGCCAGCGCAATACTGGCTCGTTGTAGTGCAGATACGCACCCGACTTGCCTGCTTGATCGAGGTGCGCCGCCACGCACTTCTCGGGAAACAGCACCCCCGATCTAGGGTCGAAAGTGCCGATCATATCGTCGCGCGGCTGGAACTGCGGCCAACGACTACGGATCTCCGACGGATCCAGAACCTCTACCGGTAAGTTGTGCTCCTTCGCCGACCGCTGCACCCCCGTCACGTTGCCCTCTTCCGGCTTCCCGACCGTCAAACCTCCGACTATCCTCAACAACTCAGTGGGCTCACCGCTATCCGCAATCGCTTCCTCCAACTCCCTCCAAATCTCATACCCGCGTTGCATGATCGGGACATAATCCGGATCCTCGGCGTATAACTCACGTATCACCCGGGTGTCGCCATGGCTAGAGCCGAGCGTGTGCGGAGGAGTATACGCATCGAACCCGATCACACTTACTCCGCGCTTTGCCAGCTGCCACACCGCCGCGCTGCCGTGGGCACCTAAGCCGACTACGATTACATCTGCGGATTTACTGCCCATCGTTGAGCTTCCTTTTTGTGCGTCAGTTGAGCGACAGCGGCGCTACCGCGAAGACTACTTGGAACGGTTTGCAGTATATGACCACGCTATGCTGATCGTCCACGTTGACATCGTCCGGGATCGGATAGTTCTGATTCCCTATGTTGCCCTTCAGCTTGCCGAGTTCGACATAAGTAACGTCATCCGCATGCACATCGCCGCGCCCCATCGGGTCCGGATGCGTTGTCAACAGCACGCGGAGATCCGGGCCGTTGATCACGTTGAAATCCTCAAACCGCAGCACAAAACCATCGGTCCCCAGATCCCATATCGTCGCATTCCCGCTCCCCTTGTGAAAACTGTCGCCGTCGCGGAACTGCCCCGTCTTCACCGCATCCGGCGCAAGCATCGCACCCATCGCCTCCATCATCTCCTCTTCGACCATGTTTTCGGCGTCCATGACGGCTTCCATGGTGGCGTTGGCTTGAGCCATCTCCATGCCTTCAGGCACCACCGCGTTAATCAACGCCGGAAACTCCTCATCGACCGTCTTATCGATAAACAGTGGGGAGCCTAGCCACCAAGCGAGCGCCAACCCAGGGATGACAACTATTGCGGCGATTATCGCCACCAGAGGCTTGTGTGATTTGATCCAATCGATGATCTTTTGCATGGGGATAATCTCCTACTTTGTATAGGGATACGAGAGAATGAACCCTTGCGACTTTGATTCTAGCGTTCAGAAGTTTGCCGAGGGGCAATAATCCAACGGTTAAACTTACTTCATCTATCGCTTAGCCGACGCAGCGTTCGCATGTCATCCCTCGCAAAGCTCAATCCTTTCTCACAACGCGCCCGCGGCGGCAAACGGTTCTACGGCTGGAACGTGGTCGGCGCGATGTTTTTCGGAATGTTTCTGGTCCTGGGAACCCGACAGAGCTTCGGTGTCTTCGTTGACACTTGGGAGCGGGAATGGGGTGTCACAACGGGCGATATTTCAATCGCTGCCGCGATCGGGTGGATCATCAACGGCGTGTCGCAACCGGTGCTCGGCAAAATCGTCGACCGGTATGGCGGGAAGGTCATCGTCGTTATAAGCACCGTCGTCCTTGGCATCGCATACCTGCTGATGGCATTTATCGAAGGCGTATTGATGTTGGCGGTACTCTTTGGCGGTATCATCTCGTTCTTCGCCGGTGGAGTTTCGCCTGGTACGTCCGGCGCGGTCATTACGCGGTGGTTCCAACGCAAACGCGGCATGGCGATGAGCGTTGTCGCGGCAGGGGGGTCGCTGGGTGGTCTTGTCATGGTGCCGTTTCTCGCCCAGCTAATGTTGGCGACGACATGGCAGACTACGTTCATCGTCTCGGGCATCATCGTTCTTGCTCTCGGAGTCCCCGTTTCAGCGCTGATACTTCGTAACAGTCCTGACGAGGTCGGCCAATTGCCCGACGGCGAGGTACGGTCAACCGACAGTCGGGCATCAGCCGAGCAGCGGTCGCGCGCGCAGGCATTGATGCGAGGAGGACCACTAGGCGCCGATCGATGGACCGAATCGTTCAAATCCTGGCCCATGTGGCAACTCTCCATCGGATACTTCGTCTGCGGAATCACAACCGCGAGCATTTCCACGCACTTCGTTCGATGGGCCATCAGCGAGGACATATCTCAAGCCGACGCGGCGTGGGCGTTCGGAATCTTGATGGGAATTAACGCCGGCGGAGTCGTGCTTATCGGGTTGCTGTCCGACTACATACAACGACACTACCTGTTGGCTTTGGTGTACCTAGTCCGTGGAGTGGCGTTCGTTTCGTTGATCGTGCTGCCGGGGGCCATGGCCATGTGGGCCTTTGCACTCATCGGCGGAGCTTCATGGCTCGCGACCGTGCCACTAACGACCGGCTTGACCGCGGACGTCTACGGTGTCAGGAACGTCGGAATGTTAGGCGGATTGATCAACTTCTCGCACCAGATGGGCGGGGGCGCGGCTGTGTTGCTCTTCGGATTGACCTTCGATCGGTGGGGCACTTATGACCCGGCATTCGCGGGTGGCGCATTGTGTCTGTTGATCGCTGGCATCGTGATCTTAACCATCCAAGAGAAGAAATACTCGATCAGATACGCCCCTGCAAGAGGAGCCCCAGCGTAACCGAATCCGATGCGCGCACCGATCGTCGATATCGATTCCCCGGTTGGTGTACACGCGCACCATACCGAATCGGTCGATCCAACGCTAGCCCAATGGATAAACGACCTTCTTCACGATCTCCTCGGGTGGGGTCCATGGGCATTCGTAGTCGTCTTCGGCATCGTCATCGTCGTCATACCCGTTTGGCTCATCTACAACGCCATTAAACACCCTGCCACCGAAGACGAAGTACAAGACAGCCAGCAATAACTCTCAATGCAGGAGCTGGTACCCCGTACGGGATTCGAACCCGTGATCTCCGGCTTGAAAGGCCGACGTGCTAGGCCGCTGCACCAACGGGGCGGGAAACCTAAAACACCACCACATCCACAACCTCCTAAGAATAACATCGACTGTTCAGCGCATAGCCCCAACATCCTTACTTCGGAGGCCGAGACACACGTGAACTGTCGACCAGAATCTCTCTCATCAGCCAGCGATTATCTTGATAAACCGGAAATGACGACCATGAATCCAACGAAAATTCATGAACACCAATCGATTAACTGCGCATTATCCTTAATTCTCAATTCGACCACTAGCAGGCCGTCAGGAAATAACCCATGAGAATCGTCGAGCCATACGGATCGTGGAAATCGCCCATCACCGCAGAAATGCTCATCAGTGGCGGCAAACGTCGCCTCAACGAAATCAAGACCGACGGCGATGACATCTACTGGCTCGACGCAAGACCCGATGAAGGCGGGCGCATCGTCATCATGCGGCTCTCCACAGATGGGCAAATCCAAGACCTCACACCCGCGCCTTTCAACTCCCGAAACGCCGTTCACGAATACGGCGGCGGCTCATACGCCGTCCGAAACCGCACCATCTACTTCACCAACTGGGAAGACCAGCGCATCTACGTCCAAAACGACGGCGAAGAGCCTCAACCCCTTACTACCGAGCCTTCCATCCCCAGAGGCTTGAGGTACGCTGACCTCACCCTCACCCCCAACGGCAAATTCATCCTCTACATCCGCGAAACCCACACCGACGATGGAAACGAAGCCACCAACGAGATCGTCGCCGTAAACACGAGCACCGGCGAACAAACAGTCGCCGCCAGTGGACGTGACTTCTACTGCGCACCAAGAGTCGCCGCAACTCACGACGGCATCGCCTGGACCGAGTGGGACCACCCCAACATGCCATGGGACGGCAACCACCTGATCTCCGGATCCTTCAACCCCGCTGACGCATCCGTCAGCACCAAAGCCGAACTCGCTGGCGGGCAAGACGAGAGCATCGTCCAGCCCACCTGGAGTAAAGACGGAACCCTCCACTTCGTAACCGACCGCACTGGTTGGTGGAACATCCATGCTTGGCGCGGCGGCGCTCCAGTCAACTTACTCGACGAACGATCCGACCACGGACGCCCTGACTGGCAGTTCGCCTTCACCTCCTACGCCCACCTGCCGGACGGCAGCATCGCAGTAGGAAAAGGCGGTGTAACTTCAGGGGCAGTAGTGTTGGTTGATCCCGCGTCGAACTCCGCGAAAGTGGTCGAAATCCCATACAGCGAAGTCTCTTTCGTAACCGCTGCGCCCGATGGCGACTCTATCCTCTTCGTAGGCGCATCACCCACCCAAGAACCCGCCATCATCAGCCTCGACCTCGAAACAGAGACCTGCTCCACCATCTACGCCCCCAGCAAAGTCAGTATCGATCCCGGTTATCTCTCGTCGCCCCAACACATCATCTTTCCGACAACCGAGAACGGCGAAGCGCACGCCTACTACTACGAACCAACCAATAAAGACTTCGAGGCGCCATCCCCCTCCCCCCGCTCTGCGGGGGGAGAATCGAAGAGGGGGGCACTCCCACCCCTCGTGACCATCTGCCACGGCGGACCAACCAGCGCATCCGGCACCGGGCTTGACCTCTCGACACACTACTGGACGAGCCGAGGATTCGCCGTCGTCGACGTCAACTACCGCGGATCTTCCGGCTACGGAAAGGTCTACCGAGACGCCCTCAAAGGCAAGTGGGGCATCTACGACACCGACGACTGTATCGCCGCCGCGCAGTACCTCATCGACCAAGGTCTCGTGGACAAAGAACGCGTCATCATCCGAGGCGGCTCAGCCGGGGGCTACACCACTATCAACGCCCTCACCTTCCACGATTTCTTCGCCGCTGGAGCTGCCCTCTACGGCATCGCCGACCTCATGGTCTTCATCGGAGACACCCACAAATTCGAGTCCCGCTACCTTGACTCCCTTGTCGGCCCGTACCCCGAAGAAAAACAACGCTATCACGACCGATCAGCCATCAACTTCATGGACCAACTCGCCACACCCATGATCATCCTGCAAGGCCTCGAAGACGAAATCGTGCCACCATCCCAAGCCGAGATCATGGTCGAAGCCCTCGAATCCAAAGGCCTGCCATATGCCTACATCGGCTTCCCCGGCGAACAACACGGCTTCCGCCAAGCCAAAAACATCATCCGAGCCCAAGAAGCCGAACTCTACTTCTACGGCAAAGTCCTCGGCTTCGAACCCGCTGACAACATCAGCGAAGACGTAGTCAAAGTCCGAAATCTCGAATGAAGGAATGCGCGACGCACCGCAGATAGCAGCGAAGTTCAAAGCGGCAGTCGACGATCTTCCGCAACCCAATACCGCCTCGATCCGCAAATTAAGAGGGGAACTGTCCAAACGACTATCTCAAGAAGATCCCGATTGCGTGATTCGCGTGGCGCGGCAGTTAATTGCGAAGTTAAATCGAAGGTGGGTCGCATATGAACTGATAGCCAACCACAAAGAAACCTATCTGCGACTCGACGACGAACTAATTGAGAAACTTGGACATGGCATCGACAGCTGGCATACCGTAGACGCCTTCGCACGAATACTCGCAGGACCGGCTTGGAGAGATGGACTGATCCACGATGAAACGGTCTATGCGTGGGCAGAATCAGGCGATCGTTGGTGGAGAAGATCTGCGCTCGTAAGCACAGTAGCGCTGAATGTGAGAACCTACGGCGGCACCGGCGACACCCAAAGAACGCTGACAGTATGTCGCAAGTTGGTCACCGACCACGATGACATGGTTGTCAAAGCCCTTTCGTGGGCACTCCGAGAGCTAGTGGTCCACGATGCCGAAGCAGTCGCTAAATTCCTCCACGAACAAGAGCATGTACTCGCCGCCCGCGTCAAACGCGAAGTCCGAAACAAGCTCGAGACAGGGTTGAAAAGCGGGACAAGTTTGACGCGCTACCAACTTAGTCGCAACACCTGATTTTTACGAAACGGGATTGATGATCCGTGAGCGGCCGCAGTCACCTGTTTTCACTGATTTCAGCCCGCGGCGATCGCGCCGGTGTGTCGTTGGGCGACCCGTGGAACACCGCATTCGTCGAGGAAAACCTCTAACTCGTCGAGGAGATGCTGTGACGCTCTGGCCGAAGGCGGTCGCGGCGGTCCAGCCTTGAGCCCAACAGCTTCCATCGCCGACTTTATAAACGGACCCTCTCCGCCAGTGCTCGCAGCTACCTTCGCCCGCCACTTGGTCCACCTCCACTTGAAATCGGCAAGCCTTTGCCGCGCCGCCTCATAGTCCCGCTGCTCCAAGAGATTCCAAATCTCCGCCGGATACTGCGGCCAGAAACCGCTAAGGTGCGTGATGAAACCGCGTGCGCCCATGATGTGGCTGAAGATCTGCTGCCCGGAGTTGTCGATACAGACCAACCGATCTGCTAGTTCGATCAGCCCGTCGCGGTAAAGCGACTCGTTCGGAGCCGACCACTTCAAGGCTCGGACGGTCTCGATGTCGGCAAGATCGCTCAGCAATTCAAGACTCATCGTCAGACCTTCCCACCAAGTATGGTAGATCATGATCGAGACATCCGACTCGCTCGCGACTAGCTCAAACAGCCTGTACGCGTCGCCTTCCGTCGGTTCGTAGTAATAGGTCGGGCCTAGCTGAACGCCACCCAAACCCGTCTCATGCGCGTGGTTGGCAAGCTCGAGGATCACGCGGTAATCGGTGTGCTGGACGCTGGTCAGAACCGGGGCTTCGCCGTCGGCGGCCTCCATCGCGGCAGTCATCACTGCCTTGCGTTCATCCACGTTCATAGTCGGGTGCTCACCGCCAGCGCCGCCCACTAGCAGCGTACCTTGCCCAGTGTGCACACCGTTTTCGACCATGTATCGGATGTTCGTCTGCAGCGCGTCCAGATCGAGCGAGTAGTCCTCGTTAAACGGTGTGGCAACTGCGACCATCGGTCCGCAAAGCCATTCGCGAATGTTTTCAGCCTTCAATTTGTCGTCCTATGTTGTGGTTCTGATTCGCTTTGGCAATTGACTCTATATCAGCCGTTGAGCGCATTCCACTCACGCCTCAAAATGCCGTAGTAGTGGTAGTCCTGTCGCACGCCTCGCAAGACTCCGTGGCTACGCAATGTTCCTTCTCGAGTCATGCCAACTTTCTCCATGACGCGCCATGAGCCGACGTTTTCGACATCGGCGAATGAGTAGATCTTGGCCAACCCGAACTGCTTGAAGGCCCAATCGATGACAGCCTGAACGGCTTCAGTCATCAAACCTTTATTCCAATGGGGCCGCGCTATCGAGTAACCCACCATCGCCCTCGCATTGGGCGAGTCGATCCTCAAGTCAATCCCACCTACCACTACGCCTTTGAATTCAATGGCGAACATCGCGTTCCGTTCCCAGTTGGAATTTGTATTCCCTTCAACGAAATCCTGTGCGTCCTCGCGTGTATAAGGGATCGGGACATGCAGGAAGCGCGACCAATCTGGGTCGCTCGCATACGAGAAGATGTCGTTGACGTCATCTGGCGCGAAAGGGCGTAGCAGCAGACGTTTGGTGCGGAGATTCGTCGGCGCGTACATGAGCCGCTATCCTTGGGCCATCCACTCTGGTTCCGCCAAGTTTTTCACGACTGCCTGCAAGAATTCAGCAGCCGGGGCACCGTCCCAAGCGCGATGGTCAAAGGTTAGGCTGAAATACCCGATGGATCGCGCTTCGATGTCGCCGGACTTGGTCACGGTTGGTTGCTGGTTGACTCGTCCGACACCAAGGATCCCCACCTCGGGCGGGTTGATCAGTGGTGTAAAGCTCTCTACGTCATATGACGACAGATTGGTAAGAGAGAAAGTGCTGCCCGTGAGTTCTGCAACGGTTAGTTCGTTGGACTTCGACTTACGAACAAGGTCTCGAACCGCTAGCGCGAGATCAAGTGGCGATTTAGTTTCGGCATCCCGAATGACCGGGACAAGAAGACCGTCGGGTACCGCCAATGCGAAACCTAGGTTGATGGTGTCGAATATCTGGACTTCGGTGTTGGTGATGTGCGCGTTTGCAAGCGGGTTGTCTTTCAGCGCCTTGACAGTCGCAGCGATGGCGAGGTCTTGGTATTGGGGGCGGACTCGGCTACGTCGCCACTCCCGGGTTAAGCGCCGTTGCATCGTAAGGGCTTCGGTGACATCACCAGTGGTGTTCAGTGTGACGAGCGCGGCCGAGGCGCTGTCCGACATGCGTTTGGCTATCGTGCCTCGAATGCCGGTCAGCGGGATCGTCCGGCTGGGTTGCATGCCATCGACGGAAGCAGGGGCGCCGGCTTCGGCTGCGGCTCGAACATCATCTTCAGTGACACGTCCGCTCGGGCCCGTTCCAACTTCGATCGTGTCGAGATCCACGTCGAGCTCGCGGGCCAACCGCCGTGCGCGCGGCGTGACCACGAGCTTGCCGCGAGATCGTCGCGAAGACGCGGCGCGGCGCGGTGATGCCGAGGCGCGCTCGCGGGGAGCCTCAACGGCCGGCAAGTCGCTGTCGGTCTCCCCGGCCATCAGCAGCAAGCCGAGTACCGTTCCTACGGGAACGGTTTTCCCATCTTCAACGATGATGCGGCCGAGCGTGCCGTCGGCAGTGGCCTCAACTTCAGCGCTGACCTTAGTCGATTCGATCTCAACGAGCGGCTCGCCTTTGATTACCGGGTCGCCGACAGATTTGAGCCATCGAACCACCTCCCCCTCGTTCATTCCCATGCCCCATTGCGGAAGAATTATGTTGCCCGGCATTTGATGAAGTTGCCCCTGATTTGGATGCGGCTGAACGGAGAAATCCGAAAATCATGTTAACAGCAAGGTTTTTTTATGTCCTGACGAGGATGTTCCGCAGCAACGCAGATCGGACGAAGCTACCGTTCGATTCCACGCTCATCCAATAGCTTCAAAAAATCATCATAGTTCGAGATCGTCTGCAACGATTTCACCAGTTGACCTGCGTCGGCAAACTGCTGTCTCAACTCCCAAATTTGGCGAGCGAGCGGGCTTGTTGATGACGGACTATCAGCGTAGGTTCCGTGAAACGCGAAGAAAGCTTGATTAATCTTCCGGATGTTGTGCCCGTTCTCGACTAGGGTTTGGCGGCGGTCTTCCATGTAGTTCTCGGCCTCCTCGATCTTCCCCTCCTCGAGTAGATCCTCAACGTGGTGTCTGGTGTCGTGAAGGAATTCGCGAGCATCGAATTTGCTTTGCTCAGAATCGGCATCCTCTTCATCGTCGTGCGGAATGTAGGGCGGTTCCAGTGTTTCGACATTTTCGCCGCTGAGACGATTGTAGACGGATCGTCCGATCTCTTTGCCGACAAGGTTTGCCAGAGTTTCGTTAAGCGAGGTCATATCGCCGTTGGACCAGTAGGCGCGGCCGAGGGGATGGAAGATTAGATAAGCGTGGAGCCATTCGTGCGCCGAAACTTCGAGCAGCGATTGAAGGCTGTAGTCGGAGGGAACGAGGTTTGGGAACGATGCGAGGCCGCCTGTTTTCAGAACTATCGCGGAAAGGTCGGCGCGATCGAAAAGACCGTTTTCCATCCGCTGTTTGTCATTCTCGGTAAGTTCCGGCTGGAGAATCCTAACGGAATCGCGTTCGATTGCGTGGCGAGGGGAAGTGACGAGGACGTGAGGAGTGTCGTCGATACGAAAATCGACCGGCGGCCATACGAACTCTCCATTTTGGTGAAGGTCTAGCGATATCAGTTGGGTCGAAATTTCAGATTCGAGGAGTTCTTCGACAGAGTCGCGGATTGCGTTGCGCTCTTTGAGGAGTGACTGCAGGTGAGATTGGGCGACAGAAATGGCGGCTGCATCGTTTCGTGCGAGGGCGAATTCGAGATCTTCTCTTGCGGACCGCAGTTCGCGTGCAAGTTCTTCGTACCGTTCCAGATTGGAGCGCCTTAGATGCTCGTCGACATCAGTCCACGGTAGCTGCTGAATATATGCGGTGGATCCACTTCCGCGGGAAGGTGTCCGTACTTCGAAGGACGTGAGGTTGTATCCATACCCAGCAGCAACGATCTCCTCAGGGGCGAGAAATACGGCGGTCACCGCTGTGCATGATGATGATGACGAAACCGAGGGCCGCCAATACAGCGAGAGGAATCTGGTAAGCCAACCGCAGGCACGTTCGCCGGAATCTTCCGCGCCTCACCTGTCTCGCACGCCGATTTCTGACGATCTCGTGGTAGCGTCGGCGGCGTCTTGCCCTAATCTTCACAAGGTGGCGGACACTGAACCTGCGCGTTATGGCGCGTATGGTGAACATCAGCAGGATTTCAACGGGGATGCGCCCTGGGTCTAAACAGTGTTTCCGTCATTATCGCTTTACCGATTCTTTGACTGATACCTAATCGCGATTTGGTGTAAGTTAATTGCATACCTTTCGGCTAGCGACGAATTGATCCAGGAGCACAGGCGTGAGCATAGCAGTAGTAACGGACAGCACCGCAGATATACCAGTGCAACTGGTCGAGCAGTTTGGAATCACGACAGTTCCTGCGTTCGTAAGGTTCGGGGACGAGGAGTTCAGGGACGGCTTGGACATCACGACGGACGCGTTTTATTCGCGGTTGGAGAGCGACAAGAGCGTATTTCCCACTACGTCGCAACCATCTCCCGGAGATTTCAAAACGGTGTACGACGGGTTGCTGGAGCAACATGATGAGATCGTATCGATCCACATATCATCAGCCGTCAGCGGCACGTACGCATCCGCGGTAGCTGGAGCGGCGCAAGCCGATCCGAGCGGTGATCGGATCATGCACATCGATTCACGAGCAGCGTCCATGGCAACGGGTTTCATCGCACTGTCAGCGAAGCAGGTCATTGATGATGGCGGCAGCGCCGCGGACGCGGTTTCGAAGGCCAACTCGATGGTGCCGCGCGTCCGGTTCGCGGGTACTCCTGACACGCTGGAGTACCTGAAGCGCGGCGGCAGGTTGAAGGGGGCGCAGGCGTTAATGGCCAATATCCTGAACATACGCCCGGTGCTGGCAATAATCGACGGCGAGGTGGATGTCATAGCGAAACCTAGGTCCCACAGACGAGCGATGTCCAAATTGATTTCCTCGGTCGTGGATGAACACGCGCCGTTGAGCAGTTTAGCGGTGATGCACACGGACGCGTCTTCAGAAGGAGAGGCTGAGGATGTTCTTGGTGATTTGCAAAACTCGGTCGCACCCGGTGGCATGAGTCTGACGGCCAGGATTGGCCCGGCGATCGGCGCTCACTTGGGGAACGGCACGATTGGCCTCGCAGCTTCTTGGTGAAGGCGGCGCCACCATCTCAACGTAGCCTTCGTCCAGTTTGGCGAGA
>CBDBDX010000012.1:0-230761 GCA_965204135.1 Dehalococcoidia bacterium
TGCAAGGTGAGGTGGGAAGCGGCAAGACCATTGTGGCGATTGCTGCGATGCTGTCAGCTTCGGGCGTCAACGCGATGCAGTCGGCGATGATGGCGCCGACGGAAGTTTTAGCGGAGCAGCACTTCTTGAGCATGTTGCAGCAGCTCGCGTGCAGTGAAGGTTTGAGCGGTTACGGCCCAGTGTATGAATCGGCTCGTTTCAGAGTCGACAGTCTCGCCCGTAACCTGCGGATAGGCCTGTTGACTGGCAGTCTGGGCCAGCGTGAGAAGCGGACAATGCATGCGATGTGCGCTGATGGCGAAGTCGATCTCGTGGTCGGCACACATGCTCTCATCCAAGAGACTGTTGACTTCGAACGTCTAGCTCTTGTGGTTGTGGATGAACAGCAACGGTTCGGGACAGAGCAACGGGCCGTCTTGACGAGCAAGTCCCCGCGTCCACATATGCTGGCGATGTCGGCGACACCGATCCCTCGCACTTTGCACATGACCATGTACGGAGAGATGGACCTCTCTACGTTGCGGGCGATGCCCCAAGGAAGGAATCCGGTTGAGACCCGGTGGGCACAAACGGAGGTCGAAGTCGCTGAGGCTTACGCCACCGTACGGCGCGAAGTGCGACAAGGGCGTCAAGCATTTGTTGTATGTCCGTTGATCGATCCGTCGGAAAATGTTGGAGGTGCTTCAGCGGTTTTGGAGTATGAGCGATTAGAACGCGAAGAGTTTCCGGACTTAAAGGTCGGATTGTTACACGGTCGAATGAGTCTCCGAGAGAAACAGTCTGTGATGGAGACTTTTCGGAGGCGTCGCATCGATGTTTTGGTGGCAACACCAGTGATCGAGGTAGGCGTAGACGTTCCGAACGCCACCGTGATGTTGATCATGACTGCGGACCATTTCGGACTGTCTCAGCTGCATCAGATTCGAGGCAGAGTCGGGCGAGGGAAACATCAAGGTATTTGCATTCTCGTGTCGGACAGCGAGAGTGAGATTGCAAACGCGCGGCTTAAAGCGGTCGTCGAGAATCGTGATGGCTTCGATTTGGCTAGTAAGGATTTGGAGTTGCGAGGACCAGGCAGGAATTTGGCGGAGGTCCAGAGCGGATGGAGCGGGTGGCGTTTCGCACGGTTCGACGATCTCGAACTGCTAGGTAAGGCGCGCGAGACGGCGGAACAGTTGCTAGCTGATGATTTCGAACTGAAGCGGCCGGAGAATCTCGAACTGCGGCGCGAGGTCGTTAGAGTCGTGGGCAGATCGGTTTCGCAATTCGCTTGACCGCTTGATCTTGAAGCGCGATCGATGGGTTAGCGCTGCTTAACGGCTCTATAACGGAACGATTGGCAGCGAGATGTGAGAGGGGCAGTTGCGATTGAGGTGGATGGTGTTCTGTGCGGCCTGTGTGTACGTGTGTCGTCCCATCGGCTCGCCGGTGTTTGGGTTGATGTCGAGGCGCGGGAAGTTGCTGCTGGAGATGTCGACGCGGATGCGATGACCGGATTTGAAAAGGTTGCTCGTGGGGGTTAGCTCGATGGTTACCGGATAGACCTCGCCGGGTGTCATCATCTCGGGCTCGGTCCACGAGTTTCGGTAACGGCAACGGATGACGGAGTCGCAGAGGTTTAGATGATAGCCCGTCTGGGTAGTCTTCGCTGGGTGGGTAGATGTCGAGGAGTTTTGCGGTGAAGTCGGTATCGGGCGCAGAAGATGAAACCCAGAGATTCACTTCGATTGGGCCGGTGATCTCGACGTCTGCGACCAATGGCTCGGTCTGAAATGCGATCACATCTGGTCGGTCGCATAGCAGCGGATAAGGTTCGGAGCAGGCCATCAAGCCGGGTTGTTCGCGCTGATGCATCGGGCCGGCTGTTACCAACCACCAAGAGTGTTGAAGGATGGTGTCAGCCTGTTCACCCGGAGGTGGTGCTTCGGTGAATGTCGGTCCGCCCTCTTCGGGTTTGTCGATCACGCTGAAGCTGGCGACGTTGCCGCCGAGGGTAGGGACGGGATTTTCGGGATCGAAAGTGTAGGTGATTGACGCTTCGCTTGATTCAGGCGCATCAGTAGTCAGATGGCCGTTGGCGTGTAAGTAGAACTTGGTTGATTGAGATCGGGCGAGAGGCCACTCCTGTTCTTCGCGCCAGTATCCGCCGTGATTGATGCGACCATCGGCATTCTTTTTGCCGTCACCGCCGCCCATCACGAAAAGTAGGATCGGAGGATCGTTGTCGACTCCGTTATCCTCGTCTTTGAGCCAGCGATCGAACCACCTGCGGCGTATTGGGTTAAATTTCGACATTCCCCACTGCGCGTCAGATCCAAAATCCACGTCACCCCTCGTGGGTTGCGTCAGTGCGTTGGGTTCCGTGTGCCCATGGGCCGAAGACCATGTGGGTTGGGCTGTTGTTGCGTCGGGTTAGATCGACGAATAGGTCGGCTGTGCCGCCTGCGAAGGGGTCCCACCAGCCACCAGTCAGGATGACCGGGATGTCGGCATGTCGGTCGAGGTACGGAGTTTGGTCGAGGGTTTTCGTTCGCCCACCACTCGTTGTATTCGCCAGCGGTGTAGTAGTTGAAGAGGGTTTCTTCTAGGCTAGGGGCGTGGGATAATGCGATTTCGCCCCGTTTCCAAGGCGTATTGGAGAGAAACTCGCGCATGTTTTGGAAGGTTTCGGCGACGGCTAGAACACCCTCCGGATTGTCCCGCAGTTCATGCGAATCGAGGGCATGATTGTGGATCGCGGCGGCCATGTGGAAGCACATCGCGCCGCCCTCTCGGGCCTCGTGGGTGTAGATGTTGGTAGGTGCTTGTTCGACCCATTGGGCGGTGAGGTGTGGAGGCCGGTGGAGAGCCGCTACAGTTTGGACGATGCCTCGGTGGGAGCTTCCGAGTGTGCCGATTTTCCCGTTGCACCACGGTTGCTTGGCTATCCATTCGATGGTGTCGTAACCATCTTCGCCTTCCCACGGGTTGCAGGTGTGGTAGTAGCGACCGTCACCTCCAGACCTGAAGCGCGAGCGGAGGTCTTGGTTCACAAAAACGTAGCCGTGGCGGGGGTAGTAGTCGCGGACGGTGTCCCACTCCTCTTTGGACTTATCGTAGGAAGTTCGGACGAGGAGGACGGGTGCTGGATCGGTGATGCGATCGTCGTTTTCGTCGACCGGGAAGTGGACGTCCGAAGCGAGACGAACGCCGTCGCGCATCGGGATCATCATCTCCTCGTAATGTTCGTAGGGGTTGAAGTCTTGTGTAGTCATGGCCGGACAAGTGGCGATGGGATTGCGAAGTCAGCCTAGGGTCTCGCGCAACCGCCTGGAGATCTCCGAGATCTCTTCGTCTTCCAATAGCCGCACGTCGATGCGGACGATCTGCGGGTCCCTCGCGTGCCCCACCACGGCGATCGCGGGGTCGCCGTCGCGGAGTTCGCTGATGAGCCATTCGGCATCTTTGCCTGTGGCAGAGTCGACCTTGACGTGCACGTTAGGCATTGGACGGTTATCTTCGTCTGGGAACTCGATGTAGGAATCGGACATCTTGGGAAGGCCTGTGAGGCTGTTGTGAAGCAGTCCCGTTTTTCTGTGATGCTCCGTCATTCGCTCTTCGTCATCTTGCTGCACCCACCAGATGAAAGACGCGATTTGACCAACTACCTCTTCCTTCGAAACTTTCGCAACGCGACCGATGCCGTGGGACGGCGCGGACTGCATGGCGATGGCGTCGATGATGTCTTGGCTGCCTGCGATGATCCCCGAGCCTTGTGGACCTTGGATTCCCTTGCCCCCGCTGAAGCAGACCACATCGGCACCGAGATCGATAAAGCGATAGAGGTTTTCGCGCGGTGGCAAGCAGTTGGAAGCGTCGATGATCACGCGAGCCCCGTAGGCATGTGCGATGTCCATGACGTCTTCCAAGGCGATGTCTTCGGGTGGGGCGTACCCGACCCAGTAGACCATCTTCGCGTCTGGATTGTCGATGAAAGCCTGCTCGTATTCCGCGGCGGAGACTATCTTTGTGGGACGCCCTTCGGGATCCGGTTCGCCGATTTCGACGAATTTGACGCCGGCGGTTTTGACGGCCATGGCGTAGCCGTGGTTGACGTACTCCTCGCCTTTGTAGTTCTCGGCGCGCGCAAAGCGTTTGGCGATGCACGGAACTTGCCCGCCTTGGACGTATGGGAGTTGCTCGATCAGGGCCTCGTCGGTGCCAGTGATGATGGCAGCGGCGGACACCATAAGGCCTGCAGCGCAACCAGAGACGATATAGCCATCGTCGGCGTGGGTCACCTCCGCGATGATGCGGCCAGTGGATTTTTGCAGTTCCCTGAGATCGACGAAGTTGTCCGCCGCAGTCCGCATCGCCTTCAATGTCGTCTCGGGAATCAGAGTGCCGCCCATGTTGGTGTGGTGGCAAGTCGCGTTGATGAACTTGCGAACGCCTAGTGCCGCATATGGATCCTTTTCAAGTTGTTCAAGTGTTGGTAGGGTCATGTGGCATAGTCCAAGGTGTGGATTTACTGCCGCTAGGATACACCGAAGGCGCGGATCGGTGGCTATACTTTATGAATCGATTCGGGGGTGATGAGCACCCGATTTTCCCAACCGCTTGGAGGTGCAGGTAACCATTGTCCGACCAGTTCGTTCATCTGCACAATCACTCTGAGTATTCGCTGCTAGACGGATACGGGCACGTTGAGGACATGGTTGGGCGTGCAGCCGAACTGGGACAGCCGGCCATGGCGTTGACGGACCACGGTAACGTCTACGCGGCGATCGATTTTTACAAGGCGGCGAAGTCGACCAACATCAAGCCGATCATCGGGATGGAGGGGTATGTTGCGTTCGGTTCCCGGCACGAGCGTACTGCGGCGGAAGGAGCGAGTGGGGGATCACAACCACACATCACTCTGCTCGCCGAAAATTTGACTGGCTATCGAAACCTTCTCCAACTTGCGACTAAGGCACACCTTGAAGGTTTTTACTACCGGCCGCGCGTCGATCGGGAGTTGTTGGCGGAGTGTTCAGAGGGTATCGTCGTGCTCTCAGGCTGTCTGTCAGGGGAGTTGGCGCGGGATGTTTTGCGGACAGCGGGTGATTTGACAGCGGCGCGTGAGACGGCGAGTTGGTATCGAGATGTGTTCGGCGATCGGTACTACTTGGAGTTGATGCACCACGAGAACGTCCCGGGCCAGGACACGGTGAACAAAGCAGTTGGTCAGCTGTCCAAGGAGATGGGCATCGACCTAGTAGTGACGAACGACTGCCACTACGTCTACCCGGAGGATGCTCCGCACCAAGATACTCTAACCGCGATCGTAACTTCGAGCAAGTTGGCCGACGCAAAACGGTTGCGGATGGAGGACCATAGCTATTACGTGAAGTCAGCGGCGGAGATGGCGGCAGTGTTTCCTGAGCATCCACAAGCGCTCCGGAACTCGCTGGTGGTCGCGGAGCGGTGCAACCTCGAACTCTCACAGCGGCGCACGAAGTTGCCGCAGTTTCCCACTCCTGACGGAGCGTCCTCTGCCGACTACTTGCGCCATATCTGCTACGAAGGGGCGAAGGCTCGTTTCGGAGAAATTTCGGACGAGGTCAGGGAGAGGCTCGAGAAAGAGCTCTACATCATAACGGAGACCGATTTCGCAGACTATTTCCTCGTCGTTTGGGATATCTTCCAATTCGTGAAGCGAGAAGGCATTCTGTCCACTGTTCGAGGCTCGGCAGCTTCGAGCCTGGTACTTTACTGTCTGCAAGTGATCGACTTTGATCCCCTGCCGTACGGGCTTTTCTTCGAGCGGTTCTTGAACGTCGAGCGTCCTGAGATGCCGGATATCGACATGGAGTTTGCGGACGACAGACGCGGGGAGGTCATACAGTACTGCCTTGAGCGATACGGTCCTGATCGGGTTGCGCAAATCACGACGTTTGGCACGCTGAAGGCGCGGGCCGCGATCCGCGATTCTGCCCGGGTGATGGAGGACGGTGCTATCGACAACGGCGACATCAACGAAGCGTGCAACAGGTTGGTGCGCATCGTCGCCAACTACTCGCCGATGTCGACCGACGACGAGGAAGATGCTCCTCCTCGTGAATTCAATCTTCGATCCGTCCGCGACCAGAGCGTTGAGCTGCAGCAGCTGATACGCCAGAACACGGTTGCTGGCGAGATACTTGACAAGGCGATGGGCGTCGAGCATCGGGTCCGGAACGTGAGCACACACGCTGCGGGCATGGTGATATCGGATGAGCCGCTTGTGAAGTACACGGCGCTTCAACGCCCGCAAAAGGGCAACGACACGGGCTTGGCGGCGACGCAGTATTCGATGTATCCGATCGAGTTCGCCGGTCTGCTCAAGTGGGATTTTCTGGGGCTGACGAACTTGGCGGTGCTGGATCGGTGTCTGAAGATCATTGCCGAGAACCGCGGCGAAGAGATCGACATCTACGAGGTTCCGCTAGACGACGAGGCGACGTTCAAGCTGATGGCCGATGGGGATACATTCGGTTCGTTCCAGCTCGAAAGCTCTGGGATGACGCGTTACATAAAGGAGTTGAAGCCGACTTCCATCGACGACATCGCCGCGATGATCGCGCTGTACCGTCCGGGGCCTATGCAGCATATCGATCGCCTGATCGCGTGCAAGCACGGTCGGCAACCGATCGAGTATCCGCATCCCGCGATCGCGCATCTTCTGGACAGCACCTACGGTGTGATCGTGTATCAGGACCAAGTGATGCTGACGGCGCAGGATTTTGCGGGGTACACGCTCGGAGAGGCGGACATCTTGCGTAAGGCGATGGGGAAGAAGGTACCGGCGATCATGCGTGAGGAGGAGCGGAAGTTCGTCGAAGGCGCGATGAAGAAGGGTCATAGCGAGCAGGAGGGGCGCGACCTTTTCACTTACATCCTGCCGTTCGCGGGATATGGGTTCAACAAGGCGCACGCGGTGTCGTATGCGTACATCACTTATTGGACGACATACTTCAAGGCGAACTACCCACTCGAGTATTTTGTGGCGATGCTGGAGTCGTTTACGGGTGCGCCGGAGCGTGTGCAGAGATGCATTTCAGAGGCGAAGAAACGCGGGATCGAGGTATTGCCTCCCGACATCAACGTGTCCAAGACATCGTTCACAGTGGACGAAAATGTCGGTGAAGATGGCGGCATCCGATACGGCCTCGCTTCGATTCGCGGCATAGGGCCATCGACGGTTGCGGAGATCGTGGAGATCCGAGACGGCGACGGTAAGGGGCCTTTTGCCGACGTCGCCGACTTTTGCGACCGGCTCGCCGAACATACGCCTCCAGAATCATCGCTTCGGTCCATGATCATGGCAGGGGCGTTCGATGCGATGGCCCCGCGTAAACAGTTACTCGATCAGGCCGGGCAGCTGACTACACATATGCGCAAGATCGGGACTGCCCGATCATCGGGCCAACATTCAATGTTCGGCGGCGTAGAATCGGGCGATTCGTTTCTAGGCATCGAGTTTGACCCGCCGCAGGAGAATGGTGGCGTAGATATGAAGACGTTGCGAGAGTGGGAGAAAGAACTGTTTGGGTTGGTGATAACCGAGAGCAAGGAAGAGGCAGAGAAACGAACGGCCTTGGAACATGAAGCGCCGAACGCGATCGTCTACGCGAGCCACGAGAAGTTGAGCGAGGAAGGCGCGCGGGTCAAGGTTATCGGGAAGCTGGTTTCGATTGACCGTCGGACAACCCGTAACGGGAGCCCATTCATTACCGCAAAGATGGCGTTGCTAGACGATGAGATTGAGCTGACCGTCTGGTCCAACACGCTTGAACGCACCTTCAATATCTGGCACGAGGACGTATACGCTGTCGTCCGCGGTTCGATCCGGATGTTCAACGGGGCGGCATCCGTTGATGTAACCGGTGCTGAAGGCTATGTGCCGACTAATAAGCCTGCCAGCGGATCAGTGAGTGGGGCGAGAAACGGTACCACCACGAATGGTCATTCGAACGGTGAGGCTTATCATCAAGAAACGCGTTCGCTAGTTGACGCGGTTCAACCCAACGGTCGAAACATGGAACCCATTAGACGAAATCCATCGGACGAACCGGTTGTCACCATCCTGTTCGATTGCGACGGAGATGCCGGGCCGTCGCGCGAAATGATTCATGAAGTGCTGTTAGCTTTGGGTGAACACAAGGGTGTAGGAAGGGTTCTTGCCAAGTTGTCGATAGATGGCAAGACGGTCTCGATGGACTTCCCGTTCTTCAACGTCGAACCGACTGGGGAGTTGCACTCGGAACTCGCTGCAATTCTCGGCGAGGGCAATGTTGAGATGCGCCTCAACTCCGTTACGTAACATGCGGGAACGCTGGGTGGAGTTTGCGACCGCGCCGGATCAGCTGACCGCGGAGACTTGGGCTGGTTTGGTACGAAATGAAGGGTGCCCATGTGCGGTGAAATCCGACAGCATCCCGTTTCTCGGAGTTTCAGCGTTGCCGGTCAGGTTGATGGCACCGGAGAAACGCGTGGAAGAAGCTGTCGGAATCCTCAAGCGGTTTTTGGGTTCGATGGAAGAATAGGCCGTCAGCCTCTGAGACGCCACTTGCGTAGGGAGGCGGGGTTGTCGACGGGAGGGTTTTGATGTCGGCCCCATTCGACGAAGGAGACTTCGGCGATGTATACGGAGCCTTGAGAGTCGATGGCGACGGAGTGGGGCCAGAGGAATTGGTCGGGGCCTTGGCCGAAGTGGGGGTTGCCGAAGCGGTCGAGCATATTGCCATTCCAGTCGTAGATGCTGACGCGGTTGCCGATGTCGGCGACGCCTCTTTGGACAGGGGCGGGGCCTTGTTCTCCGATGTAGACGGTTGCGTCGGCTCCTTTGCCGGTGACTTCAATGCCGCACGCTTTGTGAGCTGCCCATTGGCGGACGAATTCGCCTTCGGTTGTGAAGACTTGGACGCGGTGGCTTTCGCGGTCGCAGACGATGACGAGGTCGTCGTCGAGGATGGCGATGTTGTGCGGGAGGTTGAATTTTCCGTCGTCGGTTCCGGGTTCGCCCCACGACATGATGTGGTTTCCTTCGGAGTCCATGCGGTGGACGCGGGAGTTGCCGTATCCGTCGGAGATGAAGACGTCGCCGGTTGCGGGGTTGACGGCGGCGTCGGTGGGGCGGTTGAACATTTTGCCGCTTTGGCGTGGGACTTCTTCGCCGGTGCCGATGGTGAGGAGGTGTTCGCCAGTGGTGGTGTATTTGTGGATCTGGTTACCAACGTCGTCGACGAGCCAGAGGTTGTCTTCGTGATCGCAGGAGATGCCGTGGGCACGTTTGAACCAGCCGTTCCAGAACTGGAGGCGATTGCCGTATGGGTCTTCGGTGATTCGGACGGGGCCCTGGGGGTCATCGTTGCCCCACATATCTACGACGTTGCCGTCGGATTCGAAGACCAGGATGGGCATGTTGCCGCGGTTGAAGACGTAGACGTTGTCTTTGGAGTCGGTGGTAACGGCGGTAGCTTCTCGAAGCCAGATTCCGTGGGGGATTTTGGCCCATCCGGGTACGGGTTCGTAGTTGGTGACATGGTCGGATGGGAGCGACAAGGGAGGGCTTCTCGGTGTGAGGCGGTGGGTTCGATGGTCGATTGGGCGGTGCTAGAATTATGCACCATCTCAAACGGAAACGACGCTTTGCGCGAGGGGAAATTGCGACATGCTAGCTGATTTGACGGGACGGACGGCCTTGGTGACTGGCGGAGGTCAGGGTTTGGGTCTTGGGATAGTAGAGCGGATGGCAGGACAAGGTGCGGACATCATCATTGCGGATCTGAACGATGAGAATGCGGCAGCGGCTGTAGCGAGGGTCGAGGAGTTGGGTAGCAAGGGGTATGCGGTGCATATGGATGTGACAGATCAGGCGAGCATATCGGAGGGGGTTGCATTGGCGTATGACGCGGCGGGCCGGATCGATATTTTGGCGAACAATGCGGGGGTTTCGGGAGCCCCGGGCTCGACGGGTACGGAGTGGCGCGATGTGGACTGGGAGTTTACGTGGCGGGTGAATGTGAAGGGGCTCGCGGATGTAACGGAGGCGATTCTGCCGCAGATGCGGGAGCAGCGGTATGGGAAGATCATCAACATATCGTCGGTTGCGGCTCGTGCCGCTCGGTATGTGACGGCGTATTATGCGACGACGAAGATGGCTGTGATCGCTTACACGCAAGCTTTGGCTCGAGAGTATGCGGTCGACAACATCAACGTGAACGCGATTGCGCCGGGGCGGATCTGGACGGCTTTCCATCAGGAGTGGATGGACCGTCGAGATGAGCGGGGTGATGAGGATGTTCGCGGTCGGGACCATCTCGATGTGTTCAAGGAGGCAGCGGCGGAGGTGATCCCGCTGGGTAGGCCTCAGACGCCTTCGGATATCGGGGCGTTGGCAGCGTTCTTGGCGTCGGAGGATGCGAGGAACATTACGGGACAGACGATTCAGTGCGATGGTGGACAGGTGATGGTGTGACGGGTCTGGTTTTGGACGCGTTTAACCCTCACCCCGGGATCAAGTCCGGCCCAGGGTGAGGTGTGGTCGGCAGGGATGGTGGTCGGCCACGAGGGGATGCCCCCTTTGTCCCCCGTATCGAGGTACGGGGCAGGCCCCGGACATTTCCCCCGCAGAGCGGGGGAAAACCTATGTGTCATGTGTCAGTGTCATTGGTTGTGAACCCCTCTTGATCTTCCCTTGGAAAGGGGAGGGCCTTCGATCGAGTCGAAGCATCGCCGCGTCTTTGGGGTCGCGTGCGATAGGTTGCTTGTATGTTCCTCAATAGTCCAGCACCGCCGACGTCGCCAGACCGTCGGCCCTCCGGGAAGCGCGGATCTGAAAGATCGGCCCCCGTCATCGCTCGATTCGTACCTCTCGCTGGTGCTGCAGCCTCTTCCGCCCGGCGAAGCGGAAAGACGTGTGCCGGGTAGATGGACCGTTCGCTCGGACCTTGAGCGGCATCCCCCGCGCACTCGCTTCGCGGCACCCCCTTCAATTCCCCCTCGGAGAGGGGGAGGGAAAGGCTGCGCTTTGCGAAAGGGGCGTTAGTTGGGTTGCCAGTCCAGAGTTGGGATGGGGAGGGTGGTACTTAGGGTAGATGAACCTTGTATGCACGCATTAGGTGGTATGATTTGATTATTCAGTAATTCATATTGAGGTTGACATGCGTATCTCTGAAAGAGGGCAGATCACGATTCCCAAGCACCTGCGAGAGCGCTTCGGGATGCATCACAATGTGGAGGTTGAGGTTACTCCAATCGAGCGCGGGTTGCTGATCCAGAAACGCGCGTCAGCACAACACCCGGTAGACCGGGTGTACGGAATCCTCGGTAAGGATGCCTTGGGCAGGGGCATTAGCGTGGACGATTACATCGAGGAGGTCAGGGGACGGTGATTACCGCTGTCGACACCAACGTCCTGCTAGACGTGTTCATTCCGGATGATGAGCACGGCGGTCGGTCTATGGACTGGCTGAGTGCCGCCTATGATGCTGGAGCTGTCGTGATCTGTGATGTCGTATACGCGGAACTTGCAAGTTTATCCGCCGACCGATCGTCGCTGGATGATGCTCTGCGTGAGATAGGCGCTACGCTCTCGCCGATCGACTCCGCAATCGCCTACGAGGCTGGATTGCGCTGGAAGCTGTACCGCGCGGCAGGCGGTCCGCGGGAACGAATAATGACCGACTTTTTGATCGGTGCTCACGCTTTAGCGTCAGCAGACGCTTTCCTCACGCGCGATCGTGGTTTCTTCGCCACGAATTTCCCTGAATTGCGGGGACCTACGGTCTCATAGCCATTTCAGAACCTACTCCCAGCGGAATGCTCGGACGGCTAGGGCGAAGCAGATTGCGGCCCAGACGGCTAGCCCGAGGATGGAGGATCCCTGGATGAAGAGTGTTTCGCCGCTGTTTACCATTTCGCGCATGGCGTCGGCGAGGAATGTGAGAGGGAGCCATTTGGCAAATGCGACGACCCAGTCCGGGATGACGGAGTGGGGGATGAATACTCCAGAGAGGAACATCATGGGCAGAGAGATGATGTTGGCGAGTGGAGCGGCGGTGTTTTCGGTTTTTGCGATGCCAGAGACGGCTAAACCGAGGGATGCGAATCCGATGCCTCCGAGGATGATTAGGGGTATTACTTCAAGCCAGAACATGGCGTAGCCGGGTGAGACTTCAACGCCGGATACGAAGATGCCGACGAGTAAAAGGGCGTATGTCTGCATGATGAGCAGGAGCATCCGAGTGAAGAGCAAGCCTGCGAGGTAGTGCCTAGGATTGATGGGCGTGGCATGAAGCCTTTTCAAGACGCCTTGGTTGCGGAGTCTTACGAGGGTGAATACGAGGCCGAACAGCGCGCTCTGCATTATGGAGAGCGAAACGATCCCGGGAACGACGAAACCTTTGTAGCCTTGTCCGCGTCCGGCGACTTCGGTGAGCGAGACGGTGGCCCAGTTTTCAACGCGGTATTCGGGTGGAACATCGGCGACGGTCTTGAAGACGCCGTCAAGGACTTGGCCCAATATGGCTCTTGCGGCTTCCGCTTCCTGTGCTTTTCGACCGTCGAATGTGAGGTCGATTACGGATGCGGGGCCAGTTTTGCCGAAACCCTCAGGTATCACCATCAAGGCAGTGAGGTCGCCATTTAGGATATCGGCGCGCAATACATCCTCGTCCTCTGATTCGGGCACGTTGAATAGGGGTTCACTGTCGAACTCGCCTTTCAGCACTGAAACCAATACTTTGGACGCGTCGTTCTTGGCGTAGTCGACGATGCCGACTTTGGGCGGATCGAAGCTGCCGAAGTTGAAGAGTCCGAAGACGACCATCATCACGGTGGGGAATGCGAGCGTCCAGAAGAGGGCGGCACGGTCACGGAAGAACATCTTGAGTTCGGCGATTATGAAGGCTTGATATATGCGCATGGTGGTTGGAATGATGAGCTATGATTTACCCCTCACCCGCAGAGGGAGTAGGGGATTTGATGCTGGTGTTGACGATTATTGTGTAGATGGCAGTGTAGGCCCCCTTTGTCCTTCGGACATTTCCCCCGCAAGCGGGGAAACCCTAAGTTTTGCAATGGTCTCACAGAGGGGATTCGCGGTTATTCGATGAGGCTTCTTCCGGTTAGGTCTATGAATACGTCTTCGAGGGTTAGGGTGCCGTCTTTGCGTACGGATTCGGCGCCGCGGGCGGTGAGTTGATCGATGAGGGCCTGCGGAGTGTCAAGGGCGACGATGTTTCCGTGGTCGATGACGGCGACGCGGTCGCAGAGGAGTTCGGCTTCTTCCATGTAGTGTGTAGTTAGCATGATGGCCATGCCATCGGAGCGGAGGCCGTCGATGAGTTCCCACATGTTTCGGCGGGCCTGAGGGTCAAGGCCAGTAGTGGGCTCGTCTAGGAACATTGCGACAGGGTTGTTGACCAGGGCGACGGCGATAGAGAGGCGTTGCTTCTGACCGCCAGAGAGGTGCCGGTATTGGGATTTGGCGCGATCGGTGAGGTCAACTTTTGCGAGTGCGTCTTCGGCTGGCACGTCGGAGCCGTAAAGGGTGGCGAAGAGTTCGATGGTTTCTTCTAGGTTTAGATTGTCGAAGAAGGCGTTTTGCTGGAGCTGTACGCCGATGATGCTTTTGACGCGAGTCGAGTGTTTGGTAACGTCGAGTCCGTTGATGTAGGCTTCGCCGCTGTCGAGATCACGGAGGCCTTCGAGTATCTCGACGGTTGTGGTTTTGCCGGCTCCGTTTGGTCCGAGCATCCCGAAGATCTCGCCTTGATGGACTTCGAAGGAGATGCCGTCGACCGCGATGATGTCCTTGTATCGTTTGCGAAGGTCGCGGACTTGGATGATGACGTCGTTCGTGGTGTGGATTGAAGGCGATTTTTGGGCAAATGCCATTGATTCGCTCGAAAGAAGGGGCTTAACAAGATCGGGGTTAAGCGTAAATGGTAATTGCGAGTGAGTGGTTGGTTTTGTAAACGCTGCGCACCCCCTTTGTCCTTCGGACATTTCCCCCGTGAACGGGGAAAACCTGTGGTTGTGGCGTCAGTGCTGGATCTTGGTTGCGACGTCGCCGACTCGGATGGTGCCCGACTTGATGATTTTGGCGTTTGCGCCGCGCCTTCGCTGTTGCATGGCTTCTTTGCCGCTGACGAAGCGGAGGGCGTCCTTGCCGAACCTGGCCATGAACTTGGCGCACCCAGTGTGCGGTTCGGCGGTGAGTTCGACTGTTACGGAGCCGATGTTGAGGCGTGAACCGGGCGGCAAGTTGTCGTGGCTGAGGTCGATGTCGATGATGAGCTGGTCTCCGGCCAAGTGCCAGCGGGACTTGGAGACAGCGACTGCGTTGACTAGACGGGAGTTAATGATTGTTACTTGCGCATCGGGATTGGCGGAGCCGTCGGACGTGGCGCTGCTGCCGCGCGCTTTCCAACTATCGCCGACCAAGCCCTCCTCTTCGTCGAGTTCGCAGATGTCCAAGATGTCGCGCTCCCCTACTTTGGGGCGACGAGTGATCATATCGACCCTGCCTCGGTTGGTCGGCGAGTCGAGGATGTCTGGAAGCGCGGATTGCAGCTCTTGCAATGTGAGGTGTTCGGGCATGTAGTAAGTGTAAACTCATGTGTTGGAAGTTGGAACTAGGATCTGTTCCGCATAAGGGGTCGACGAGTTCGGCTCCGTTGAGAATCAAGGAGTCGAGTTAAATGTCTGCCAAACGGGTCAACAGGGCTGTTGAACTGCTGTCTCAGGATCAACCGGTCTACTACACCGGAGGTCACACGGGAGCGATTCTGACGCACGAGCAGGGAATGAAGGATGCGCAGACTTGGGCGGACTATATCAACGTGGGGATGGAGCATGGGCCTTTCGACTTGGGCGGGCTACAGAACTACATGGAAGGTCTAGTAGCCGGCGGTCCGACGAACAGCGGTCATAGAACGCCGACGGTGATCGTCGAGGCCCCAGTTGACGGTTCGACCGCAGACACGATCCGTTACAACGCTTGGCAATTCCGCCAGATCCTTGCACGAGGAGTGCACGGGATACTTCTCTGTCAAGCGGAGACGGCCGACGCGGTGAAGGCGTTCGTGGAATCGTGCAGGTATCCGCGCGCGTCTGCTGGAGTTGGTTACGGAGTGGACAAAGGCACGCGCGGCGTCGGATCGGAGCCAGGCGCGGCGCAGATATGGGGTCTCGAGAACCCGGATTACATCGCGAAGGCCGATCCGTGGCCTTTGAACCCGGATGGAGAGTTGATGCTCGGCATCAAGGTGGAATCGGTACGAGGCGTTACGAACATTGAGAATATGCTAGCGGTCCCAGGGCTGACTTTCGCAGAGTGCGGGCCCGGTGATCTGCACATGTCGTACGGCGTAGATCGCGGTGCGCCGCACACACCGTTCCACCCGTTTGTGCAGGAGGCGAGCGAGCGGGTCCAGAAAGCCTGCGAGGAGAATGGCGTCGCATTTCTTGGCGGCGGGACGGTGGACAACATCGCAGAGCGTCTCGACAGCGGTATTCGTGTGGTTTCAGGCGGAAATCCAGAGATCGCAGCGAAGGGACGAGCGCACACCGGGCGCACGATGCTGGTCTAGAGATGCTGCCCGTGGTCGTCGATAGCTTCGCAGAGGCGGTGTCCGATGTGTCGGACGCGGCGACGGTGATGATTGGGGGTTTCGGTGGATCGGGAGGACAGCCGACGCGGTTGATGTTGGCGCTTGCGGATCATGGTCCGAAAGGGATCACGATCATCGGCAACGTCGCCGGTATTTCGAAGACGACTGGTTACGGCTGGCCGCCGCATCTTGAGCCGATCGATCAGGGGATCTTCTTCGAGCTCGGGCTGGCGAATAAGATCATCTGCTCGTTCCCGATACCGGGTCAGACGCGTCCGCTGTGCGAGATCGAGAAGGCATGGCGTGAGGGGCGGGCCGAGGTGATCGTGATACCGCAGGGTACGTTGGCGGAGCGGATACGCGCGGGCGGAGCGGGAATCGCGGCGTTTTACACGCCGACGGGCGTGGGAACGCCGGTGCAGGAGGGCAAGGAGGTGCGGGAGTTCGATGGTCGACCGCATCTGCTGGAGCATGCGTTAAGAGCGGATTTTGCGTTGATCCGTGCGAAACGAGCTGATACTTATGGGAATCTGGAGTATGTGGGCACTTCGCGGGCGTTCAATCCGGTGATGGCGCCGGCGGCGGACGTGACGATTGCGGAGGTGGATGAGATCGTGGAGCCCGGCGGGATCGATCCGGAGCGGGTTGGGACGCCGGGAGTTTATGTGAATCGGATCGTACAGCGAGAACCAAAAGATCCGCTGCCGTGAAGCGTGCGGATTCGACGCGAATTGGGCAACCGTCGCGAACTCACTGCCGGCTCCCCCTTTGTCCTTCGGACATTTCCCCCGCTCGCGAGGGAAACCTTAGGTTCAGAGCTTCAACCGCTCATCTCTTCGCGCCACGATTATGAGGAAGGATGGTGCGATGAGGGTGTCGTCAAGGCCTGGCCATTCGGCGATGGCTTCTTCTGTGGCGTGTGGTTCGATGAAGTCTTCGATGATGAAACCGGAGCGGATCACCCACCGCATCCAGCGTTGCAGGATGAAGTTGTTGCCGGTGGTCTCGAAGTCGTATTTGTAGCGATCGCTGGTCCATTTGCAAACGAACGGCGTCTCGTCGAAGTAGTTGCCGACCTTGACAGCGATCTTTTTGCCTTGTGCGTCGCGGTGCCATTCGCGAAACACGGTATCAGTGACGGGATGAGTGTTGGTAAAGACTAATCGTCCGCGGTCGCGTAACACGCGGTGCGCGCCGCGAATAACTCTTGCCGGATCGGGCATGTCGACTAGCGATACGCAGGCGGTTACGAGATCGAAAGATGCTTCGGGGAAGTCCTCGATGGCTTTCGCGGCATCGCCCAGGAGATATTCGATGCCGAGGTTATCGCTTGCTTCGCGCTGCTCGGCGTGTGCTAGCTGGTTGGGTGAAATGTCGATCCCTACAACGCGCTTGGCCTTTCTTTTGGCCATTTCTCGGCTGAAATAACCAGCCCCGCATCCGACATCCAACACTTCCAAGCCGCGGACATTCCCGCATGCATCGGTCATCGCTGGTCCGAAGAAGTTGAGGCGGTAGTAATCTAAACCGCGTTTTTGCGCATCGGCATAGGCGTCAGATGCCGCGTCCCATTGCTGGCGGACAGTTTCGACGTCGAAGTGGTCGGCGGGGTGCCTCGTAACCATGTTTCGATTCTATTGGCGCAGCATCGCAGACGGCGCTCGGCAATCACACGATACGTAGTATCATTTTCGTTTGGACACTAGTTATCACACACACTGTTTACCTTTGTGTGCGGGAGAATTGAGCAATGAATAACATCGGACGAACGATGCGTTTCGGTTTAACCATGCGGATTTGGCTTTTGGCAGCCGTTTCCGCTGCAATCTTGACGTCGGCTGTCGCATGCACTCAAGAGCCGGAGCCGACGTCTACACCTGAGCCTACTGCAACGTCGGAGCCTACGCAAGCTGCGGCGCCTACAGCCCCGGCAGCTACGACCGCGCCGGAGCCACCGACTGCAACCGCCGTGCCACCGGCGGCGACCGCGGTGCCGGCTACGGCAACGCCCGAGCCGGAAGTGGAGGTGATTGACGCCGAACCTCTGAGCATAGTCGCTACGAGCAACATCGTCGGCGATTGGGTTTCGATTGTTGGTGGCGATCGCGTCGACGTGCTGGAACTGGTGCCGCGGGGAGCAGACCCGCACGCTTATCAGCCTGGAGCACGTGACATCGCTCGGGTTGCTGATGCCGATCTCGTGTTCGCAGTTGGTTTGCAGCTTGAGGGACAGTGGTTGGAGGAACTGATTCATAACGCCGCAGCGGACCACGATTCTGTGTTTGAGATCGCGGAACACGTAGATCCGATCCCGTTCGTTGACGTTCATGGTCACGGCGAAGATGAACACGACGAGGATGAACATGCTCACGACGAGGATGAGCATGCCCATGATGAGGATGAGGACGAACATGCCCACGGTGACGAAGACGAGCACATGGAGCATGAAGAGGGCGAGCATGTCGAGTTGACGGGACGGCTTTTGGTTGGTGATGCGGATTCGGGGCATGTGATCGTCGTCGACCTGATGACGGAAGAGATTTCCGAGCTTGACATTCATCTTCCCGGTCCGGTTTCCGCTCTATACGCGAGTCCGAACCACCGTTTCGGTTACGCGATCTACCGCGGCGATGCGGGAGACCATGCGGTTCACACGATTGACGGCGGAGTGTTCCTAGTTCCGCACGGGGACCACGAAGATTTGGTTGTCGTGCCGGTGAGCGAGGTGGGATTGACCGTCAACGAAGAGCTTCCGATCCACTTCGCGAACGGTGGCGAATGGTCGGCGATTTTCCATGACGCCACGGGTATAGTGGCGCTGTTGAATGAGCACGAGATCGAGGAGGAGGGGCACGCGTACGAAATTCCCTATCTCAACGCCGGTCCCCAGCATGGCGCGGTGATACCGCTTGAGAACGATCTCTTTGCTGTGACTGTGGCGAACCCGGACCCTGAAGACAGCTTGCCGATGGGCGTGGAAGTCAGGAATCTCGATGATGAGGTCGTTTGGGACGGTAGTCGGGAAGCGTGTGCCGGGATGCATGGCGAAGCGCACAACCACCACGGTTCTGCGTACGGCTGTAACGACGGCGTCTTGTTCCTCGAACCACATGGTGATCACTTCGACTACTGGCTGATCGAGAACGGTGAGGGGATGCCCGAAGGGGGCCGCGTCGGTGCCTTGTGGGGGCACGATGATGCGGAGCACTTCTTCGGATGGGCCGTGTCGGTAACCGCCGCTGGGTTCGAGGACGCGGGTATGTGGATGATCGCCCCTGAAGAGCAGGAAATGGTCCAGGTTCTTTCGCCGTCCGAAGGCAAAAACACCGTGACTGGTGCTTACGGCAGCCATGGCAAGGTGTTCTACGCGCTCACCTACGACGGCATGTTGAACGCGATCGATGCCGCCGATGGCGACGTTATCGGCGAAGCACAGTTGACGGAGCCCATCGACCCCGGGGCGGGCTTCGATGGCGCCCCAAGCCTCATCATCGTAGGCGAGACGCTGTTCATGTCGGATCGTGCAGACCAACACATAGTGGCGTTTGATCTAGACCACATGGAGGTCGCGGAAGAGTGGGAACTCGACGTAACTCCGACTTCGCTGGCGTTCGTGGGAATCGTATCGGATGAAGACCATCCTGAAGCCGGACACGATGACCACTCCGATGAGCACGCTGAGGACGAAGACGAACACGCCCACGAGGACGAAGAAGAGCACATGGAAGAGGGCGATGCCCACGGTCACGAAGATGAACACGGCCACATGCACGGCGCGTTGGACCCGCACTTCTGGTTCGACCCGGAACGCGTGATCATCGCGGTAGAAGAGATCGCCGAGCAGCTCAGTGCGCTCGAGCCGGCATCGGCTGACTACTTCAAAGCGAACCGCGACGACTACATCGCCAAGCTCGAAGAGCTTGATCACTGGATCGAGGATACGGTCGCAGCAGTCGATGACCATGACCGGATCATGGTGACGTCGCATGACGCGTTCGGGTACTTCGCTGCTCGGTACGGCTTTACAGTCGCTGGAGTGATCATCCCCGGCGGAGGCACCGAGTTAGAGCCTTCGCCGCAGGAGTTGGCAGAGCTTGTGCATGAAGTGGAAGAGTCGGGCGCGACCGTCGTCTTCTCGGAGATCCAGATCAGCGATCGCCTTGCGCGCACTTTGGCGCAAGAGGCTGGGATCAGGCTAGTAGGCGGATTGCATGCTGGTACTCTCGGCGCTCCAGGCAGCGGCGCCGACAACTACCTCGACCTCATGCGGACAAATGTTGGTATCATCGTCGGAGCATTGTCAGAGTAGGCCATGCTCGATGAGCCAAACCCACATCCACGAACCGGAGCTTGAAACGCAAACGGTACCGCTCCCGGCGGTTGACGCGAATTGCATGTGCGTCACTTACGGGCAGGACACCGTCCTTAAGGACGTGACCTTCTCCGTTCCGTCGGGAGCGTTTGTGGGCATTGTGGGTCCGAACGGTGCTGGTAAATCGACGTTGCTCAAGGCGTTGGTGGGGATCGTCGAACCGTCAGAGGGGTCGGTGCAGATCTATGGGAACAACCCCTCTCGTTCACGGCGGCTAGTCGGTTACGTTCCTCAGTCGGACGATGTGAACTGGCAGTTTCCGGTGACGGTGTGGGATGTGGTGATGATGGGAAGGACGCCGAGCCTGGGTGTTTTCCGTTATGAATCGGCCGCGGACAAGCAAGCAGTGACGGATGCTTTGCACCGTGTGGGGCTGCTCCACCGGAAAGACGACATGATCCGTGCGTTGTCGGGCGGCCAGCGACAACGCGTGTTTGTCGCGAGGGCGTTGGCGCAAGATGCACGAGTTTTGTTGCTGGACGAGGCGTTCAGCGGCGTGGATGTGGGTTCGCAGTACGAGTTGGTGGCGGTGCTGAGGGGGTTGTGCGAGGAAGGTCAGACGATCTTGTTGACGACGCACGACTTGGCCAATACGGCGAGACAGCTGGACATAGTGCTGTGCCTCAATTGTCATCTGTGCGCATGTGGCCCGCCGGATGAGGTCTTCACACCAGAGGTGCTGGAAGAGCTTTACGGCCCGCACGTCGTGTCGGCTGAGAGTGGTTACAACATCTGAATGGGCAGTAGGTTAAGGCGTCGATGGACGTGATTTCTTACATCGTCGAGCCGTTCCAGTATAGTTTTTTGGTGCGGGCGCTCATCGCCGCAGTGATCATCAGCGTCATCTGTCCGTTGGTAGGTGTTTTTGTAGTAACTCGGGGCTACGGGTTCATGGGCGATGCGATGGCGCACTCGATACTTCCGGGGATGGCTTTGGCGCTGATCGCCGGTATGAGTCCGTGGGTCGGTATGCTGCCGTCGGCGCTCGTGTTCGCGTTTTTGGTCGGCTTCACAATCCGCAAGACGGGTATCCAAGCCGATGCGGCGATCGGGATCCTTTTTGCAACGATGTTCGCCGTCGGCATATTGTTTATGTCGCTTTGGGGCGCGCAGGTCACGGTGAGCCTAGAAGACATACTTTTGGGGCAGCTCTTAGCGGTCACTCAGAGCGACATCCTGGTGACGCTAGGCGTTGCGTTTCTAACGTTGCTGGTATTTGCCGGTTACTTCAAAGGGCTGATGTTCGTGAGTTTCGATCCAATCGGAGCGGAGGTCGCGGGTATACGTGTTGAGCGAGTCGACTATCTGCTATTGGCGTTGATTTCAGTGGTGGTTGTGGTGACGATTCAGGCAGTCGGGGTGATACTCGTGCTTGCGATGCTGATAGCACCAGCGGCGGCGGCGACGCTGGCAGCGCAAAGGGTCGTGCCCACAATCGGATTCGGGATAATGTTCGCCCTGATCGCGTCGATAGTCGGGCTCTACGCTTCTTACTACTGGAACACGCCGTCGGGAGCGTCCATCGCCCTTGCGTCTGGCTTGATCTTCGCGATCGTGGCATCAATCAGACGACGCATATCTTGATCCCAAGCTCCCGTGTCGGGAGCAACAATCTTGGACACCGATGCGGTGGTCGATGGTCCCGCCTCTAACACCTTCGACGCATCGGCTCAAGCGCTGACCGCGTTGCAAGTGATGATCACGTATGTTCGAGCTGTGCGGGTCACACGTGGCGCGCACTCCGCCACACCAGAACGCCGCTACTCGATTTAATCTAGTGGTTTGGTGCTCAGCTGGATGGATCTGATCTCTTACATCACTGAACCGTTTCAGTACGGTTTCATGTTGCGTGCGCTCGGCGTGGCGATAATCGTCAGCATCACTTGTCCGTTGGTGGGGGTTTTCGTCATCACCCGTGGCTACGGGTTTATGGGTGATGCGATGGCGCACTCGATATTTCCCGGCATGGCGTTGGCACTGGTCATTGGATTCAGCCCTTGGTATGGTATGTTGCCAGCCGCGCTGGTCTTCGCGTTTCTGATCGGGTTCGTAATGCGAAAGACGGGGATTCAAGCAGATGCGGCGATCGGAATCCTGTTTGCGTCCCTTTTCGCGCTCGGGATAATTTTGATATCGATTTCCGGATCACGAGTCTCCGTGAATCTTGAAGACATACTGTTGGGCCAGATCTTAGCGGTGACGACCGGTGACATCCTCATGACGTTGGGTGTTGCGTTGCTGACGTTGGTGCTTTTTGTCGGCCACTTCAAGGAACTCATGTTTGTGAGTTTCGATCCGATCGGTGCGGAGGTCGCGGGCGTAAATGTTGCGTGGATCGACTATCTGTTGTTGGCGATGATTTCGGTGGTGATCGTGGTGACTATCCAGGCGGTCGGTGTGATACTTGTGCTTGCAATGCTGATCGCGCCAGCGGCGGCGGCTACCCTGAGCGTGCAACGCGTTTTGCACGTCATCGGCTTCGGAATACTGTTCGCGCTGCTGGCATCGATATCCGGTCTCTACGCGTCTTATTACGGCAACCTGCCTTCAGGCGCGTCGATCGCGCTTGCGTCCGGTATCATCTTCGCCGTCGTCGCAATGATCAGACGGCGCATTTCCTGATGCGCCTAGCCAGCGCGCTACCACCTGACCATCATGGCCATCGAAACCCCAGCGACGATCGCCGCTACTCCGATTTTCAGCAGCAGCAATATCGCGACCGTATTTCCGTGATGACTGCTTCTAAGCCAATGCTGTTATTAACTTTAATTAGACGTTGTATCTGCCGGAGAGTGGTATATTGATATCAAGTTGCAGTTTCTATATCGGTTTGAACCGCTTAATTTTGATACCTTATCCATTTTACCTCACCTTCATTTGATACGACATCTTATCTAAGTTGCTACTTGATCTGATACTAAATCACGATATCTGGTTGAACAGCAAATCCACCGAATGGGTTTATTGTAGAGAAATTGCCGGAAGCATTATGGCATTTCGAGGAAAAGCATGTAATATTAACTTAGGTTCGCTGAAACTATACGATTTATGTAGTCAGTGGCAATGGAACGCTTCATATTGTTGAAGCAAACGAAATAGACCAGAGGAGAGAAAAATGGCCGCACATGCCCATGAAGTTCACGAGTGCGACGAACACGAGCATCACGCCGGTGAGCACATGCACGACGCGCACGAATGCGATGACCACGAGCACCACGGTGACGAAGATGGTCATGTGCACGACATGCATGAGTGCGACGAACACGAACACCATGCGGGCGAGCACATCCACGACATCCACGAGTGCGACGAACACGAGCATCACGCCTAAGTTCGTCAGACAGAAAAAGAAACACCCCGCTATCTCAACGGATACGGGGTGTTTCTGTTTCTAGGAGTTTTCGGTTAGAGGATTAGGGCTAGAAAACCGAGCGGGCTCTCTGGAGCAGGTAACTCACGAGGTGGTCCTCGGTGCATCCTTCTAGCGACTGCTCGATCTGCACGGTGAGGTGGTGAATTCCGTGATCTTCGCGGGCGATATGACGAATCGCGCGCAACAAAGAGTCTGTCTCCTCTTTCGACAAGTCCGGATCGACCAAAACGTGTGCCGTCATCGATTCGTATCCGGAAGCGATGGTCCAGACATGGACATCGTGCACAAGGGTTACGCGGGGAAGATCCTCAACTTCGCCACAGAGTCGCTCGACATTGATATGTTCCGGCACTGCCTCTAATAGGACTACCAAAACTTTCTTGGCTAGTCCCCATGAACTCCAAAGTATCAATAGGCCGATCAAGACGCTCAATATCGGGTCGATCAATACCCAGCCTGTGGTGATAATCACGATTCCGGAGATGACAACGCCGACCGAGCCCATCAGGTCGCCCATGACGTGCCAAAAAGCGCCTTCCACGTTCAGGCTGTGCTCAGAGTTTCGATGCAACACCCAGGCAGCAACGATGTTCACGAGCAAACCGAGTGCGCCGACGATTAGCATCAACGGACCTTCGATGTGGATATCTTCGATTCCCCGCAACCGGTGATACGCCTCGAAGAAGATCCAAGCGACGATTATCCAGAGCGATATCGCATTTAACGCGGCGGCGAGGACTTCGGCGCGTCGGAAGCCGTAAGTTCGACCGGCATCTTCCACACGATCGCCGATCCACAACGCGAATAAAGCCAGTGCGATGGCCAGCGCGTCGGTGATCATGTGCCCGGCATCGGCCAGCAGCGCTAGGGAGCCGGAAAGGATACCGCCGATCACCTCGGCGATCATGAAGCCGCCAATCAGTACGAGGGATATGTACAGACTGCGCCGGCCGGCTTCGCGGTAGTCGTGGGAATGATCGTGGTGACCGTGGTCATGTGAGTGCCCGGAGTGGTCGTGATCATTGTGATGATGATCGTGGTCATGCGAGTGACCATAATGATCATTATGGTCATGATCGTGACCGTGCGAGTCGTGATCATGATTGTGGTCGTGTCGACTAGACACTGGCGATTATCCCGGTCCTCGTCTATAAGTCATTGAAGTTCAAGTCTCACATTTAGTGATGATTGAACGATTAATTGTCCTCCAAAGAACAGATTAGCATTGGGCTAATACTGGCATTATACGCGCGAACGTGAGTATTTAACGGCTGTTCAGGCGTAATGTCGTCAACGAATGGCCAGTGTTTAATGCTAGGTGCTATGCAGGATCCGTGGCGACGCATCGCGGGCAGACGTCGTAGACCTCAATGCGGTGATCGATGATTTCACCCATAACTCCTTCGACGGACCTGCTCAACGCGCTGATAGAGCGCTCGATGTCTTCTGCATTGAAGTACCGGACTGCATTGCACACGGTGCACACGGCGTGGTGATGGTGCGAAGGGCCCGGCTCCTGATTGAGGTCGACCGAGACGCTGTACGCCATCTCGTCGCCGGGCATCACCACTTTGCAGATTATGTTGGCGTCTTGCAGGATCTTGAGCGTGCGATAGACAGTGGCTCGTCCGATATGAGGCAATCGGGCGCAGACATGCTCTGCGGTGAAAGTGCTAGGTACGCTGGATATGCAGTCGATGATCTCGCGCCGTGGAGCGGTCACACGGGCATTGCGGTCCAGCAAAGCGGCAACCATCGAATCGGGTGTACGCGGCATGCGTTATTCCTCCAAAGTGGCACGAACCGCGTCGGCTATCTTCTCAGATGATGGGTAGACAAGACGTTCGAGTACGGGCGTATAGGGTATGTGAACTTGCTCGGCGGCGACTTTCATGATCGGTGCTTGAAGATCCCAAAATCCGTCCTGTGACACGATAGATGCGATCTCTGACGCGGCGCTGCAGACCTTGTGCGCCGGATCGGCGACAACCAAGCGGCCCGTCTTGGATACAGATTCCAAGATTGCATCTTTGTCGAGCGGAACCAGCGTGCGGGGATCAATCACCTCTACGGAGATGCCTTCGTCTTCAAGCTCTTCCGCGGCGCGGATGGCCATTGGAACAGCTCCGGCGATCGCCACGACCGTGACGTCGGTGCCCGAACGCGGGACATCGGCCACTCCGAAGGGGACCAAAGCAGCGTCACCTTCTTCGACCTCGCCTGAAGAACCGCCCAACGTGCCGTCTTCGAAGACGATGCACGGGTCGTTGTCCCGGACGGCGGTCTTGAGCAGGCCTTTGGCATCTCGGGGCGTCGCCGGCACTAGGATCTTGAAACCCGGCATGTTCATGAACATGGGGTACGAGCGGTCCGAGTGGTGAGCCGCTGAACCGCCGCCGTAGAACATGGTCGCGCGGTAGACGACTGGCAGGCTGGCTTGGCCGCCGAACATGTATCGCATCTTCGCGGCTTGGCTGACGAGTTGATCCATAGCGACCCACATGAAGCTGGTCAGCGTCTCAACGATGGGACGCATTCCAACGAGGGAGGCACCAATGGCAGCGCCGAAGAAGCCGTTTTCGGACAGCGGTGTGTCAAGGACTCTGGCCTCGCCGAACTGCCCTAATAATCCGGCGGTTGCGCCGTAAACGGAGCGACGGATATCTTCACCCATGATGAAGACGTTCTCATCGCGCTCCATCTCTTCGATGATCGCCTGGTTGATCGCCTCTACGTAGATTGCGTTGGATGCCATTCTTGGATGCTCTCTTGATGATTAACGTCGCATTGCTTGTTGATTTAGGTCTTTATGGTGCCGGTATCGGGTCCGCCCACATGTCGTCGAACAGTTCTTCGGGTTCGGGGTACGGGCTGTTTCGGGCGAACTCTACAGCTTCCTCAACTTCCGCTTCCTTCGCTTTTGATATGGCATCGCACTCTTCTCGTGTAAGGATACCCTGCGAAGTGAGAGTACGTTCTAAAACGTCGATCGGGTCGCGTTCGCGCCACTCGTCGATCTGGTCCTGTGTGCGATACTCGCCACGCCGAACTCGACCGAGGCCGAGGGAGTGCTCCTCGTAGCGGTAGGTCAAAGCTTCGATGAGTGTAGGACCCTCCCCGGCCCTGCCGCGATTGACGGCCTCACGAGTAGCCTCGTACATCGCTATAGCGTCCTGCCCGTCCACCAGCACGCCGGGCATGTTGTATGCCGCCGCACGATCTGAGATGTGTTCGACGGAGACCGAGTCGTGGTAGGAGGTGGTGACTGCGAACTGGTTGTTCTCGCAGAGGAAGATGACCGGAAGGTCCCATAGAGCGGCGAGGTTCATGGATTCGTGGCACGCGCCTTGGTTGGAAGCACCATCACCGAAGAAGACCATGGAAACGAAGTCTTCACCTCTTATCTTGGCGGCCAATGCTGCGCCGGTGGCGACCGGCACGGAGGATGCGACGATGCCGGATTCGCCTAGGATCCCGATCGAGAAGTCCGCCAGATGCATCGAGCCGCCTTTACCTTTGCAGTATCCGTCGACCCGGCCGTAAAGCTCGGCCATGGCGCGTTTTACGCTGCCGCCTTTTGCCAGCGGGTGACCATGAGATCGGTGGTTTCCTGCGATGTAGTCGGTGTCCTTGAGGGCCGCACATGCTCCCACCGCGACTGCCTCCTCGCCGATGTAGGGGTGCGCCGCGCCCGTAAACTCGCCTGCGGCGTGGACCTCCATCACCCGCACTTCGAAATGACGTATCAACCACATCCGCTCCAACATCTGCACCAGTATCTCTTTGCTTACGTTCTCCAACTCAGATGCTCCCCTTGTTTGCGAATGTTTCGGTTGCTCCGTATCACGGGCCGATTAGAACCGCGTCGCGACTATCTTATTGCAAATCCGCAACTCCAGTCGGGTTACCGGACTAATTGATCACCCGAACGCGGCTCGCCGCTCAACATTGAAACCGTCGATGAATAAACGGTGCCGTTTAGAATCTCGTCATGATTGACGAGGCGATCATCGAAGCCCGGGCCGGGAATGGTGGAAAGGGGATCGTGACATTCCTCAGAGAAGCGATGCGCCCGCTAGGAGGGCCTGCGGGAGGCAACGGTGGCAACGGCGGGTCCGTAACGTTGCTCGCGGACTCCTCGCTGAACACGTTGTTGAAATTTCGATGGCGGCGGCACTTCATTGCAAAGGACGGGGGCAACGGCGCTCGGAACCGAAGGCACGGAGCCAATGGAGAAAGTGTGAATGTTACCGTGCCCATCGGTACCGAGGTCTGGCAGATCGGCGAGAAGGAGGGTGAGCCAGAGGTGTTCTTGGGCGATCTAGTGCGACCGGGGCAGCGACTCGAGGTCGCAAGGGGCGGTCGGGGCGGGCTAGGAAACGCCGCTTCTGTGTCGTCCGTGAACCGCGAACCGCTGCTGGCCGAGGCAGGCGAGATAGGCGAGATTGTGCGGTTGCGGTTGAATCTCAAGATACTTGCGGATGTGGGTTTGGTGGGAATGCCAAATGCAGGCAAGTCGAGCCTCCTGACTGTGATCAGCGCGGCTCAGCCCAAGATCGCGGACTACCCCTTCACTACTCTGGAGCCAGTACTAGGCATCGTCGAACACGGGTTCGATGCCTTTGCTGCGGTTGACATACCCGGTCTCATCGAGGGCGCATCGGAAGGGGTCGGCTTGGGTCACGAGTTTCTGAAACACACCCAAAGAACCCGGTTGCTCTTGCACGTTGTCGATGGCAGTGAAGGTGATCCCGGTGGGAGGATCGATGCAATCAACCGCGAGCTAGGCGCGTTCGATACCCGTTTGGCACAGACCCCGCAGATCATCGCCGTGAACAAGCTTGATCTCGAAGAGGTTGCGCTATTGCGAGGCGAGATCGCCGATGATGTCTCCAACGCCGTGGGCGATGAGACGCCCGTCCACTTCATCTCGGCCGCGACACGCGAAGGCGTAGATGAACTGGTAGGAACTGTCGCGTATAGATTGGCCGAGATCCGCAAGGTGGATGCAACATCCTCAACGTTTGACCTTGAAAGCACGCATCTGGCAGGCTACGATCCGCTGGAAGACAACAATCTGCCTGTTCTCCAACCTGAGGCTCGTGATCCTCGAATGGTCGTCCGCACTGGGTCAGGCAACTTTCGCATCGTCCACGATCGTGCGGTACGTCTAGCCCAAGGCTCGAACTTGGACAATTGGGACGCGTTGGTTCAGTACTACGAGCGGTTGGAACGGATGAAGGTGGCCGATGCGTTGCGGCGCGCCGGTGCGCGGAACGGGGACGTGATTCTCGTCGGCGATTGGGAGTTCGAGTGGCAGTGAAGCGGATAGTCGTTTTCGGCGGCACTTTCGACCCGTTCCACAACGGCCATCTCGCGATCGCTCGCTGTCTTTTCATCGAACTCAACGCCAACATCGTAGTTGTGGTTCCAACTGGAGTGCCTTGGCTGCGCGAGAGTTCTCCGATCGCGTCGGCTGAGGATCGATTGCGCATGGTTCAACTCGCAGCCGAGGCAGAGCCGGGTATCGAGGTTTCTAACGTGGACGTTGTGCGCAGAGGAACGACTTACTCGATCGATACGATCATCGATCTCCAGCGCGTGTACGGCGATGATCACGAATATATCTTCGCCATCGGGTCCGACTCTACTGCGGAGTTGCACCGCTGGCACCGTTACGAAGACTTGATCAACGCTTGTACGCTCGCCGTGGTCCAACGCCCGGGAGCGCTGTTGAACCCTGATGTCCGATTACCAGCTGGAACGGTGTTGATCGACGGTCCGATGATCGATGTCAGCGCCTCAGAGATCCGCCAACTGTACGCTCGGAGAGATTTGGGCCGGGCGCGTCAAGTTGTTCCTGGCTTAACACACCGATTTATCATCGAAAGCGGTCTGTACCAATGAACTACGCCGAAGCTATAGCGAGTGCCGAGAGGCTTTTAGAGCGTTCATTAGAGCTTGGAGCTTTGCAGTACGGAGAATTCACCCTGACATCGGGCGCCAAGTCAAGTTATTACTTCGATGGTCGGCTTCTGACAACCGACGGCGAGAGTGTTGGGATCGTAGCCGACGTATTCGTCGCCCTGTTGATGCGCCGCGACATCCATCGCTTCGGCGGCCCCGCAGTCGCCGCGGTCCCCCTCATTGGCGGGATCACACTCTCGGCATTCCAGAAGGACTACGACATCAAGGGCTACTTCGTCCGGTCTGACCAGAAGCAACACGGGATGGGCAAACAGATCGAGGGGCACATTGAACCGGGCGACCGCATCGCGATTTGGGACGACACGATTTCAACCGGCGGTTCGTTGCTTGATGCAGCAGACGCCATTACTGCTCTCCCAGCCGAGATAGATGTCGCTCTTTGCATCTTGGACCGCAACCAAGGCGGAAACCTCAAGTTAAAAGACCGATCTATTCCACTCTTCAGCATTCTGTCAAGCAACTCTCAGGGGCGCGTGGAAGTCGATAAAGCGACGTTGAGCGCATGGTTCGACTAAGCAGCTGATAAAGGTCGCAATCAACGCCGGCCCGCAGATAGGCCAGACCATTGTCAACATCCTCGCGAATGATTGTCAATAAGCTGACAACTTGCTGTTGAGAACTACTCAGACGATTATTGTGTCCGTCTAGTTCCACGGTATGCCTTGAGTTTATTGACATCGTGTCGTCACCAGGCCGACAAGACTCAGAACAGTTGAAAAGCCGATTCCCGGTTCAGAGGTTAGCGTTCAAGTTCGTGTATTGACTTTGTTGACGCGCTTTTTGTGATTAGAGACTAACTCTTAGATTCTAGGTGTACGAATTCTGTACATCTACACATCCAAATTCTTAACCTCAAGCGCGTTAGCCCGGATGAAATCACGCCGCGGTCCGACCTCTTCACCCATCAGAGTTCGGAAAATGTCGTCGGCACTGATCGCATCTTCTGCGGTTACTTGGAACATGACACGGTTTTGCGGGTTCATCGTTGTGTCCCACAGTTGATCTGGGTTCATCTCTCCGAGGCCTTTGTAACGCTGAATGTTTATGCCGCTCGTGTCAGAGTTTTCCTCGAGTGCCTCAGGCAGCTCTTTCCAAGTCAGGTTCTGCACCAGCACATCGTCGCGACGTTTCAATTGGAACGCGTCTGCGGCGATGAAATCAGCAACTTCTGGATAAAGCCGCTTTGACCGCCGGATTGCGGGGTTGTTATAGATGTCCTTGGTCAGTTCATAGTTTCTGATCTGATATGTGACTGAGGTATCTCGGTCCTCTTCACTAGGTTCCTCGTTAACCTCGCGCGTAAACGGCGTCTGTTCCCCATCGACACTGCCGTTGAACAGGCTGACTTGGTAGTTAGCGTCGTCGAAACCATCAGAGTCATCGTCTAAATTCCCGATGATCTGTGAGGACCTGTCCTTGGTGAATGTCAGGTTTTGCAGCTCCGGGTCTCGTAGAAGGTCAAAGAGGACCTCTTCCGGCATTCCAAGGACCTTCATGATGTCCAAGGCCTCGCGGAAGTCGCGGAGTTGCGTGATGGTGCTTCCCAGACGCTTGCCTTTTACTTCCACCCGAATCTCTTCATCATCAGATGCAATCGATAGCCCGTTGAAGACGCGCTCTGCCATCCAGTTGTCAAGGTCGGCATCTGCGTAGAGCCAGCTGCTACGTCGCCCCTTCGAGGCCTTGTAGAGCGGAGGCTGTGCTATGTAGAGGAAGCCTTCGTCGATCAGCTGCCGCATGTTACGGAAGAAGAACGTCAGCAGTAAGGTGCGAATGTGAGCACCGTCAATGTCAGCATCCGTCATGATGATGATGCGGTGGTAGCGCAGCTTCTCGGAATCGAATTCCTCACCCATGCCGGCACCGATCGCGGTGATGAGAGCGGCGATCTCCTCGTGCGCGAACATCCTTTCAGGCCGGGCTTTCTCGACGTTCAGGATCTTGCCTTTGAGGGGCAGGATCGCTTGAAATTGCCGGTCGCGACCCTGTTTTGCCGAACCGCCGGCCGACTCGCCCTCAACGATATAGAGTTCAGAGCGCGAGGGGTCTTTTTCGGCACAATCGGCGAGTTTTCCAGGCAACGAGCCGCCATCCATCGCGTTCTTCCGGATGATCAGGTCTCGGGCCTTTTTCGCCGCCTCGCGGGCACGTGCCGCGGTCGAGGCTTTGTCGATAATGATCCGCGCCTCGTCCGGGTGGTCCTCGAGGAATTCGCTCAAGTGTCGACCGACAAGCTGTCCGACCACACCGCTCACCTCCGGGTTGCCCAGCCGGCCCTTCGTCTGGCCCTCGAACTGCGGGTCCTTCACCTTGACACTGATAACCGACATCAACCCCTCACGCACGTCCTCGCCCGAAAGCGTCGCTACGCCATCCTTGCCGACGTTCAGCAGATTATTCTTCTTCGCATAATCGTTGATGACGCGGGTCAGCGCCGAACGGAAGCCGGTAACATGCGTCCCGCCATCGCCGGTACGGATGACGTTGGCAAACGATAAGCAGTTCTCGACGAAAGACTGGTTGTACTGGAGCGCGACCTCAACGGCCACTTCGTCCACGGTTCCCGCGGCATAGATCACGCTGTCGTGTATACCGCCGCGGCGACGATTGAACGTCCGCACGAAGCTGCGAACCCCGCCATCGAACCGGAACGTAACGTCGTTATGGGGCCAGTGCGTCTCTTCGTGCCAGTCGCTCCGGAGCCGGATCGCGAGTCCCTGGTTCAGATAGGCCATCTCCCTCAAGCGACCGGTAACACCGTCCCAGTCGTACTCGATCTCAGGGAACATATCCCTGTCTGGCATCCAAGTAACCTTGGTCCCCGTCCCTTGGAGATCGGCCGACGTCTGCTTGTGCACCGTCATGTCATTCATCGTCACGCCACGCTCGAAACGCTGCGAGTAAACGTAGCCGTCGCGCCGCACCTCCACGACCGTCCACTCCGAAAGCGCGTTCACGATCGACGCGCCGACGCCATGCAGACCACCGGAAACTTGGTAACCCTTGCCCCCGAACTTACCTCCCGCATGGAGAGTAGTCATGACTGTCTCGAGGGCCGATTTGCCGGTCTTGTCATGCGTGTCGACAGGGATGCCGCGTCCGTCGTCGATTACGGTTACCGACCCGTCTTCGTGGATCTGAATATCTACGGTGCTCGCAAACCCCGCCATCGCTTCGTCAACGCTGTTGTCGACGATCTCACGAACCAGATGGAAGACGCCTTCAGGGCCCGTCGTTCCGATGTACATCCCCGGGCGTTTGCGAACGGCTTCGAGGCCCTCCATCACGGTGATGTCTTCAGCGGTGTACTCGGCTGAGCCGGCGTGGCCGTTGCCGTCCGTGGCGATCAAGGTTTCGGTCGTCATGAATCTCCAAACTGAAAGTCCGGGAAGCCGCCAGCTCCATCAACTCATCCACCGTCACCGAACTCGACTTGAGAGCTCACGCTTCTCGCGTGCGCGCGTGCGCGCGTCTTTAAAAAGCGCGGTATTTCATTATCTCAATCTTATCAGGCCAGCACCGCCAAGTCACGATTCGCTTTACGTTCAAAGCGGATTCTTTCCCAATTTGCGCCAGCAGGAAACTTACCGCTCGGATCCACGCTCCGCGAGTGTCGAGTACCGAACAGATAAACGCTCTTAGCAGTTAGGAAATCGTCTCTTTAAGTGCAGGGTCTAGGCCGGTTTTTCGAATGCGACTGGATCTGCTATCGCGCCCTTCTCGAGCGCAACGTTGATCAGCTCCACAAGCCGTTGCGCCGACTGCGGCGTCAGCTCCACCGCGATCCTCGGACCCAACTTCTGCGAAGCATCCACAAAATCGATGTTCAGCGCATGCTCCAGCGTCATCTCCGATGGATGGTCATACGACACCGTAACTTGATTGACTTGCATCCAACCCGGCGTTCCTTTGCCGCAGCCAGTAACCGCGGTCTTCTCTGCGATCATCGTGCACATAACGTGTTCTCCTTGGGAATGTCGGGTCGTGGCCTAGCCGAGATGCTTGTCGAGGAACGCGAATGTCTTCTGCCAACCGTCCACCGCCTGCTCTTGGCGATATGGCGCCCGGTCGTAGTAGAAAAATCCGTGCCCGGCGTCGGGGTACATGTGGAACTCGTAGTCCTTGCCATGCTTTTTGAGCGCTTCTTCGTGGATCGCGACCTGCTCGGGTGAAGGGCTGGTGTCTTCTTCACCAAACAAACCGAGCAACGGGCTCGAAAGCTGTGCCGTGTAGTCAACTGGAGCCACCGGACATTTCTCGTTGATTTCAGATTCGTCCATCACGACGCGCCCGCCCCAGCAATCGACGACCGCATCGAATCCTTCCACAAGGGACGCGGCGAGCAAGGCATGCCTTCCGCCGGAGCAGGTGCCGAACGCGCCGATCTTGCCGATGGAGTTCGGCAAGGAGCGAAGGTAACGCATGGAAGCAGCGAGATCGGCGACGGCTTGGCTGTCCGCAATTCCGCCCTCGGATCGGACGTGAGCGGCGACATCTTCGGGCGAAGCGTGCCCGGTACGGTGGTACAAGTCCGGGCAGATGGTCGCGTATCCGTGGTGGGCGAATTTCCGGGTAGTTTCTCGGTACCATTCATCCCATCCAGGCATATGGTGAGCCAGCACCATTCCGGGGTGCGGGCCGGGACCTAGCGGGCGAGCGAAGTATGCGTTTATGGCAACACCGTCAGCAGCCGTTACGGTGATCGTCTCAGCGATCATGCCTTCATACATGTCTGTCGTGTACATGGCGGCCTCCAATCAATACGAAATGGGTATCTCGATTTGCATGTTACGACACCACTGTACCCTCTCCGCATCCACTCGATCCAAGCTAGCCTCTACACCCAAAGGTGATATCCAGTGTTACATTACACATCATCATGAGTGAGAACGTATCGCGAGACGGAACTAACGGCAACGGCACCTATCAGAAAGGGCCACTTGAGGGTATCAGGGTGATTGAGTTCGGCAACTTCGTTGCTGGTCCTTTCGCTGGGCAGATCCTCGCGGACATGGGAGCCGAGGTGATCAAGGTCGAACCTCCGACAGGGGATCCGTGGCGAGTATCTCAACCTTTCGCTCCTAATGAAAGTCGGACATTCCTGCCCTTGAACCGCGGCGTAAAGAGCGTGACGCTCAACCTCAAAGACGAGAAAGGGAAAGCTGCGCTGGCGAAAATCGTGAAGATGTCCGACGGCGTGATTTCCAACAACCGACCAGACACCGCTCTCGCGCTGGGCATCGACTACGACTCCTTAGCGGCGATCAACCCTGCCATCATTTACGTCGACATCACCGCGTATGGCATGAAGGGGCCGCTCGGAGGCGCGCCTGGCTTCGATCTCGTTATGCAGGGCTTCACCGGTGCCGTAACCTCGGAAGGCAAGATCACTCCGAACGGTCAACCCGAGGTCGTGTGGTCATCCTCCTACATTGACCTCTCGTCTGCATACTGCGCCGCGGCTGGCGTCTTGGCGGGCATCATCGGACGCGGCGACAGTGGGAAGGGACAGAAGGTCGAAACGAGCCTCATGATGAACGCGCTCGCGATGCAGTGCATGCGGATCATGCACATGCTCGACATGCCCACACCGTCGATGACGTGGTATCAGGAGCGCTATCCGCAATTGGTGGCGGAGGGAAAGACGTATCAAGAGTTGCAGCGAGACTACCAGAGCGTCGTCCGGCCCTCCATCTACCGCTGCTACTACCGCGCGTACCGCACCAAGGACGGCGGAATGTGCCTAGGGACGCTTGACTGGGCCGCACGCGCCCGGTTGCTCAAGCACCTAAACCTCGAAGACCCACGCGTCACTGACCCAGACTATGACTACGACTCGCCCGACGCCGACAAGTTCGCTCAAGACATGATCGATACCTTCGAGGAGATCTTCGCGTACAAGACCACCGCCGAGTGGGTTGAAGAGCTGAACGCCAAAGACATCCCCTGTGGCCCGATCCGCTTCAGCGAAGACCTCGTCTGGGACGAACAGGCGATCGCCAATGATTACATCATCGAACTAGAGCACCACACCGGTCAACGCTACCGCACATCCGGCCCCATCCTCAACTTCACCGCCGGAATGCCCGATCTGAGGGCCTCCCCGGCACTCGGAGAACACAACTGGGAGGTTCTTAAGGAAGTCGGGATGACGGAGGGGGAGATTGAGGCGGTTGTGGGTTGAGACGGCGAATACGGTAGAAAATCTAGTGCTCTAAAATCGCTCTATGCCGCCTTCTACCGTTCAGTCCACCCTTCCCATCGCGCGATCCAGAGAAGAGTCCACTTCACCCACTTCGAATGCGCGCATGAACAGTCTGCTGCCGAGCGACACGGCGGCGCACGACTGGTATCGGTTCGTGTTGTCTTTCCCGCCTCATTTGGTTCGGGATTACCTAGCGCGGTTTGGCGTGACAAATGAGAACGTTGTTCTTGATCCGTTTTGCGGAACTGGGACGACTTTGGTTGAGTGCAAAAAACTCGCCATCCCGAGTGTGGGCGTTGAAGCCTTGCCGAGTTCGGCATTTGTCGCCAATACCAAGGTTGACTGGTCGGTTGATTCTCAATCGTTAATAGCGCGGGCCAATCGTGCGTCGGAACGCGTGACTAGGCAACTGCTCGCCGAGGGCATTTCGGATGAACCGATCAATGACGGCATTGATGCCGCGAAGTTGCGGAAACTACCACCCGCGGCAGCGAAACTGATCTTCAAAGATGCCATAAGCCCGTTGGCACTGCATAAAACGTTGGTTTTGCTTGAAGAACTGGAGCGACACAGGACCGATGAATACTCGGATCATGAGATGTTGGCTCTGGCATCGGCGATCGTCGGCGACATTTCGAATCTGAAGTTTGGTCCCGAAGTGGGTGTAGGTAAGGTCAAGCATGACGCGCCTGTGGTATCAGCGTGGGTTCGCCGTGTGGAGAAGATCGCATTTGACTTGTCCGTGTTGCCCGATACAGGCGCATCGGGCGCAAGTGCATTGGGGTGATGCGCGCCGAATAGACGAAATTCTAGCTCCCAACTCCGTCGACGCGATAATAACGTCACCTCCTTACCCGAATGAGAAAGACTACACTCGAACGGTCCGCATTGAGTCGGTGATACTGGGTTTTTTCGAGGATCGGATGGACCTTCGTTCAACCAAGCAACATCTCCTGCGGTCGAACTCCCGGACGGTCTACAAAGATGATCACGATGACGATTGGTTGCCGACTGGTTCTCGTGTGCACCAGTTGGCGGACCGAATCGAGGCCCGCCGCATCGAGTTGGGCAAGACATCTGGTTTTGAGAAGCAGTACTCACGCATCGTGAGATTGTATTTCGGCGGAATGGCCCGGCACTTGCAAAGTCTCTCCAAGATTTTGAAACCCGGAGCTAATTTGGCGTACGTTGTCGGTGATCAAGCATCCTTTTTCAGGATCATGATACGAACGGGACAATTGTTGGCTGAGATCGCCGAAGCGATCGGGTACGAGGTTGAAGGGATCGACCTATTCCGCACGCGTCTTGCGACTGCCACAGGAAAACAACTGCGTGAGGAAGTTCTGCTATTGAGGTGGCCGGGATGACGAGTGGCGGTTCGGCAAGCGGAAACAATTACGCGCGAATCATCGAAGAGATTTTTACTTCCCGCTATAGATCAGGTGACACGTCAGTTCCGTTCGAGCGTCGAGAAATCGCGGATACGGCACGAAGGCTCGGGATTGACATCCCTAAGAACGTAGGCGATCTCGTCTACTCGATTAGGTATCGGATGCCAATGCCCGAAACGATCGCTGTAACGGCGGCCGCTGATAGAGAGTGGACGATCATGCCCGCTGGCCGTTCTGTGTACGAGTTCCGTCAGGTGAGGTTCAGCGAGATCAGACCCAACGAGCAGTTGATGCGAACCGATATACCTGATGCAACACCGGGCGCAATCGTGCTATACGCGTTGAGCGACGAACAGGCGTTGCTGGGCACCGTTCGTTACAACAGATTGATTGACATCTTCACAGGTTTGACATGCTATTCGTTGCAGAACCATCTTCGGACATCGGTGCCCATTTGGAACCCGATCCGCCAACGCGAAGAATCGACTCAAGTCGAAATGGATGAGCTCTATGTCGGTATCGACAAACATGGGCAACACTACGCGATTCCCGTTGAAGCCAAGAGCGGGAACGATTCTCTAAACATCGTCCAGATCTGGCAAAACGCTCAGGTATGTCGTTCCAAGCTTGCCAGATTGCCGATACGATGTGTCGCTGTGCAGGCGATAGCGGATTCAGTTATCGCCCTCATCGAGCTACAAGCGCCTGATATCGACAACATTGCGGTTGTAGAAGAGAAGCACTACCAGTTGGTTGTTCCCGACGAAGGCTGACGCATTTACGAAAAGTACTGCAGCTCTCAAATCCTAGCCGTGGTTCTCATAACGAGAGGTAGAGAGTGCGCATTGCAATCAGACTAATCATATTCCCACAGCGTCCCTCGCTCCGAGTCGCCCTTCAGATAGGCGAACAGCGGTTCGCGCATCATCCGATACTGCAACTTTTCTACAAGCTGGATGGCCTCGGGCAAGGGGACAAAGCGGCAATCAGTAACGAGACCGTCGGGATCGTCAGGTTTCGGCGTGCCGCGCCATCGCGCTACGCTGAACGCAATCGCGATGGAATCGCCGTCGTTGTGCACGAAATTGACGACGTACTCGAGCGAGCCGACAGTTAGCACTTCAATGCCGGTCTCTTCCTGCACCTCGCGTTTTAGGGCATCGACTAGCATCTCGCCGTCTTCAACTACGCCGCCGGGTGCCGACCAGCTCGGAGCAACGTCATCCTCGCCCTTCTGTTTGATCAAAAGGATCTCGTCGCCACGGTGAATCAGGGCGACGACAACGATGCTCATCGATACCCCGGCCCTCGACCGCGCTCCCAGCTGTGCGCACGTGCCACTTCTTCGTCTAGTTCTACGCCCCAACCGGGTTTCGTGGGAATATCCAGCAGACCTCCATCGTGGAAGTTCAACGGCCCACCCGTGAGATCGTCCTTCCACGGCACGTCGTCGATGTCGATCTCGCAGATGCGAACGTTGGGCAACGTTGCGCACAGGTTGATCCCTTGCATCGTGGCCAAGTGCGAGTAGTAGTTGTGAGGAGCGACGTTGATCTCGTGAGACTCTGCTAGCATCCCGACATCTCGACCGCGGGCGAAGCCCTGCCAAGGAACATCGATCATCGCTATGTCCATCGCACGCGCTGCGAAGTACGGCCGGTAGTCGCGGATAGTGAACAGGTTTTCGCCCGAAGTGATCGGGCAACTTGTGCTGTCCTTCACCTCTTTGAGCCCGTCGACCTCGTACATGTCGATCTCTACCCACATCATGTTGAACTGCTCTAGAACTGCGCAGATCTGCTTCGCCGCTTGAGGCTTCACGTTGAAGTTCAGATCAAGCGCAATCTCGACGTCCGGCCCCACCGCCTCTTTGAACGTGCCGATGTATTTCTCGACGTGGGAGAGCAAGGCGGGTTTTATCGTCTGGTCCGGTGCATCGGTGCCGAACCCGTATCCGTAACCCAAGTTGTCGTCGTCGAAAAAGATGATGTTCGTCTTAAGCGCTTTGAAGCCTCGCTCCTTCACCTCATGACCCAAATCGGTCACCGCTTGAAAAGAGTCCATCGGTGGCACGCCGATGAGTTCATGATTGCGTGAGCGAGAGGAGCCGCAGTGTGACCAGTAGACTTGCTGCTGTTCGCGAGTGGGCCCGCCGAACAAACTGTGGACCGGGACGCCGAGTGCCTTGCCTTTGACGTCCCAGAGAGCCAGCTCAACACCAGCGATCGCCTTCGCCGCGATTCCGCCCGGAGACTGCCGCGCCATCCGGTACATGTCCCAGTAGCGTGCCTCTACTGCTAATGGGTCTTGTCCCAATAGGATCGGTTCGAAATCGTTCACGGTGCCGATGATGCCGTACGGATTACGACCGTCCGACATCTCACCGTACCCCGTTATGCCCTCGTCGGTGCGCACCGCGCAGAACTGCCACGGTCGCCAGCCGGCATCAACCACGAACGTCTCGATCTCAGTTATTCGCACGGTTCAACTCCTGAATTTGCTGTTCGAATTACGGGTTACCAGTGGACTGGATGTTAGCCTAATTCGACGTTTCGACCTTGCTCGTTGATCTGTCGGCGATAATGGTAGCTACAGGGAATTAGTCCCTCGAAGAATCACCTTAAACGCATCGGGCCCGCAATGGCTATCGAGCGAATAACTCCTGACACCTCCATATTGAGCGACGCCAACGGTTACGAACCGGAGATGTTCGATCGTGGGCGAACTCTCGACCGCGCGACAAAGGCTCGCATCGCTGACAGCGTAAACAAAATCCTTGCCGCGATCGGTCCAGAAAATCTCGATCCACAGGGCACTGAGCGAACGCCCTTGCGCGTTGCCGAGATGTTCGATGAGTTGCTGAGCGGTTACTCCATCGACCCCGACCAACTATTGAACGGGGCGCTTTTCGACGTTGAATACGATCAGCTCGTAGTCGTGAAGTCGATTGAGTACTACAGTCTTTGCGAGCATCACCTGCTGCCGTTCTATGGCTACGCCCATGTCGGATACCTGCCCGACAGGAAAGTGATAGGCCTGTCGAAGATACCCCGTATCGTGGATATGTTCGCCCGCCGGCTGCAAGTCCAGGAGCGGATGACGCAGGAGATCGCGCGCTTTCTTGACGCGCTCATCGAACCGAGGGGTGTGGGCGTTGTGGTCGAAGGCACTCACATGTGCACCGTGATGCGGGGCGTCCGCAAGCAAGACCCGAAGATGGTTACCAGCGCGGTGATGGGATCGTTGCGCGACAACACAGCGACGCGCGACGAATTCATGGATCACCTTCGAAACACGTCGGTTTGAGCCCCTTTCCCGCGCACGCGGGAATCCAGAGGGGGACAGGGCTCCCTCACTGCAACGGCGAGAAGCCCATCGGAAGCAAGAGCTTGTTGGCCTGTGTGAGCGGAGCGATGCCGCCCGGAGGGGGCCATACGCCTTTGGCGCGAGTTTCTTCGCGGATGGCGGCGCGTTGGTCGTAGCTCTCGTATGCCCACATGTGTATCCAGGTGTTGAGCGCGCCGAGTTCGGAATACCAAGCGCCGACCAGCGGTGAGTACTTTTCTCGTTCCTCGATGTGGTTGCCCCAGATTTCGATCACTTTCGGGATGTCCGGCGGCTCGTAGGTGTAGATGCGCATTTCGTAAACCGGTCCCAGTTTCGCTTCGCCACGATTCTTCATGAAGGGCGCAGGGAGGAATATCTCGGAACGCATCTTACGTATGAACTCGGCGTTGTCCGGCGGCCAGATCCCGTCCTCGGCGACCTGCGCGCGAATCTTCCTGCGCTGCTCCAGGTCCTCGTAGGGCCAGGCATGGACCACTTGGTTTATCGGACCGACTTCGGTGTACCAGAATCCGAAGAGTTGCGAGTAGTTCTGGCGACCTTCTTTGATCTTCGCCGCCGCCCGCGCCTCGAACTCTGGCACAGCCCTGGTCTTAAGGTCATACGTCCTGAATTCGTAGATCATCTCATGTTCCTTGATTTTCTCCGCGCTGATTGCTCGAAGGCTAACATGAGGGCGAGTATGTCGAGATGAAGATCGAAGGCACAACTGCGCTCGTGACGGGCGCTTCGAGGCGGATCGGCAGGGCGCTCGCTCTGTCCTTGGCGGACAACGGTTGCAACGTAGCCGTCCACTACCACCGGAGCGAAGCTGATGCGCTTGAGACGCGCGATCGTGTGCGGGAACTAGGCATGATTGGCGAAGCCATTCCGGCTGATCTGGCCGACTCCGATGAGTGTGACCGCTTGTGGACAGAGACCGTCCGAATTGTTGGCGAAGTTCCTCGGATTGTCATCAACAACGCTTCGCTCTTCCGCCGCGTGAATCTCCGGGATGCTTCGGCAGGCGATTTCGACCGGGCGATGGCTGTCAACGTCCGTGCTCCGATGCTGCTCGCGCAATCCATGGATCGCGATCTGCCAGAGGATGCTGGCGGGAAAATCTTCAACATCAACGACCATCGCACCGTCTACCGATCCCGCTTCACTTACGCGGTTACCAATGCCGCGCTCACTGGACTAACCAAAGCGTTGGCGGTCAGCCTGGCGCCACGCGTTCAAGTGAATGAAATCCGTCTCGGCGCCATCCTGCCGACGGCCGACGACAGGTCATTGGATCCGGAATCGTACTCAAGCCGCACACTCGGGCCCGCACGCCGTTTGGGCACGCTAGAGGAGGTCTGCCAGGCCGTCATCAGCATCATCGGTAACGACTACATCAATGGCGCATCGCTCAGCGTTGATGGCGGTCTGAGCGCAATTGACTGATCGCAACCTCCCCTTTTTGCGTAGCAAAAGGGGGACGCGGTGAGCGAAGCGAGACGCCGGGGGTTCATAACATAGCATCGCCCTTGCTCTAAACCCCCTTCAATTCCCCCTTGGGCATCAAGGGGGAGGATTTTACATAGGTTTCGCAACTGTTTTTGCGTCGATAGCAGATTAGATGTATCATTTGCGCACGCGTGGACGGTTTCCCAATATGTGCCGTCCAAAGATGAATGCTAGCAATCCGATGCGCAAGACGCTGGTCACAATCGACGGACACATCGGCTCAGGTGCTTTCGTAGTAGGCAGAAAGATCGCCCGAATGTTCGGTTGGCGGTACTTTGATCGTGTCCGCCTGCCTCTAATTGAAGGCTGGGAAGACGACATCGACCTTGCTGTGGATATCTCGGATGGAGAGTTTTCGGACCGGCTCTGGGCATGGATCGAACGCGCGGCATCGTACTTCGCGGTTGGTGCCGCAGGTGACGATCCGTTGCTCCAAGGGGCGGCGGATATCCATCGGCCGCTTACATGGGACCGCAACGGACCAGCCACGTCTGAGTCGGCATATGACTTGACACAGGTCGCGAGGGACGGCAACGCGGTAATCGTGCATCGTGCTGGCGCGGTGGAGCTCGCTGGCAACGAGGACGCGGCGCGCGTCGGCATCTTCGCCAACTGGGACGACCGCGTAAACCGCGTGATGCACCGCGAAGGCATCACCGACATCGCGCAAGCCGAACAGATCATCTCTGACCGCGAAAAAGCACAGCGCGATTACTTCTTCAAGATGCACCAAGCCGACCCGGAAGATCCCGACATATACGATTTCGTGGTCAACACTTCCGACAACAACATCGACATCGCTACTCTAGAGGTATCGCGTTACGTGAAGAACTCGCACGACCGCGTCCCTGCCTGATCGCCGATCCTATTTATGCGTCTGGTGGTCGCGCACGTTCGTACGATACGCCGTCACAAAACACTGGACCTCGGCAACAACCCTTGGGCTATCATCTCTTCCGCCTCCCGCAGGTCTTTGTGACTGTCGACGGAGATCCAGTTCGCAACGGATCGGATCGCGCGCATTTGTCCCGCCTCGACAATCTCGGGGAACGTTGTCGTTTCGTGATCGCCGACGTTGGGCAACTTTTCCTCGATACCTCGTTCGAAAACGTATATGCCGCCGTTTATCCAAAAGGGCAGTTCGGTCTTTTCGGCGAAGCTCGTCACCACATCGTCGTCCGACACGAGCACTACACCGAACGCGCTTACGTAGGGGACTAACGTAATTGCGGCGGTCGCGTTGTGACTCCGTCTCAGTTCAACCAGGGGCGCCAAAGGTTGGTCCGTCAACACGTCTCCGTTGACGACGACCACGTCTGAGACGTCAGCCGGCACCAAGCTTAACCCTTGCCTAACCGCGCCGCCTCTGCCAAGGGGTTGGTCTTCTGGCGAATAGTGCGCATGAAATCCGTAGCGCGATCCGTCGCCGAAATGATCTTCCACTTGGGATGCCATATAACCGGTCAGGAAAACGATGTCGGTGATGCCGCTTTCACAAAGCCAATGCGCTTGATGCTGGAGAAGTGGGACGCCATCGACCGGCACCATAGGCTTGCAGATGCTGTCCGTGAGTGGTTGGAGACGCTCGCCGCGTCCGCCGGCTATCGCCATTGCCCACATGTCAGTCATTCACCGAAACTACGCGTCCGCCTACGTTTCGAAGGCGTTGGACCGCGGGATGGGCGTTGATATCGTCAGGAACGCCAAAGGGCTGCGATTGGTCAGATAACTGATTCGCGCCGGAAGGGGTATCGTTCGATTGTGATACTGGCGCTGGTGCAGGGGCCGTCGATGATGGTGACGATTGCTTAGCAGCGTTAGACAGCGAGGAACCCGTGGCAGCTTGCTGAAGTTGAACACGGATGTTTTCGCCGTAGACGTTTTGGAACGCGGGACGCAGCTTTGCCCTTGTCTCGTCGTTCATCCACGCGTCGCGAAGCCTTCGCGCGCCGTTTGTGTATTTTGGCTGCAGTACTAGGACGCCGTTGTTCGGACCGATGAAGTCGACTTGTGCGAAGATGGTGCGGATCTGCGAGCCGGCCGCTTTACCTATCTCTTCGAGAATGCGAGAGCCAGAAGGCGCGTCCGCTGGTTGGAACGAAGTGGATTCCGGATCAGGTTGGGTTGACGCGAACTGTCGAGGCTGTCTCGCAGGTTGAGCCGCTGGCGCGACGGCAGGCTCCGGCTTTGGAGGGGCGGCGACTGCTTGCAGGGTCGCGATCTCTAGGGCGAGGGGGGATGAAGCCTCGCCAAAGCGTTCGTTGCGTCCGAAGACGGTGATGGCGTGCAGCATCTGTTCGGAGGATGCGCTCATCGCTTCAGGTTCAAGTTCTGGAGCATCGCCGAGTTGGCCGTAGAGGCTGGCGATGCCATGTTTGGCCAACAAGGCGCCACGAAGAGCTGAGACGGTCGAGTCGCGTAGTCCCTTCAGTTCCGCCCCTCTTCCCGCTTCGCTTTCTATGATCTCTAAAGCGCGCTTGGTATCTCTTCGCAGGATTGCGCTGGCGAGGTTGCGGGCGGACGATGCGTCGCTGATGCCGAGGAGTTCGCGGGCTTGTGATTCGGTGATCTCACCGGTGCCATAGGAGACGGCGAGTTGTTCGAGGAGGTTTTCGGCATCCCGCAATGATCCCCACGCGGATCGTGCGACGAGTTCAAGGACGGCGGGTTCGCAATCGATCTCTTCTTCGTCGCAGATGAGTATGAGACGTCCGATGACATCGTCTGCGGTGAGGCGTCGGAAATCGAATCGCTGGCATCGGCTGATGATGGTGGCTGGCACGCGGTGTATGTCAGTTGTTGCGAGGATCATGACGACCTGCGGAGGCGGCTCTTCGAGCGTTTTCAGCAGCGCGTTGAACGCCGCGTCCGTGAGCATGTGGACCTCGTCGATGATGTAGACCTTGAACTGGCCCACGGACGGTCTCAGCAGGACGCGGTCTCGGAGTGCGCGGATGTCGTCGATGCCGCGGTTGGAAGCGGCGTCGATCTCAATGAGGTCCATGAAGCGGCCTTCATCGATGGCGATAGCGATCTCGGTGTCTGGTTTTGGGTCCCCGTTATCGTCGAGTTCAGCGTTGAGGGCTTTTGCGAGAATGCGAGCGGTTGAGGTCTTGCCGACGCCGCGGGGGCCGGTGAAGAGGTAGGCGTGTGCGACACGGTCCGTTAGGACTGCGCGGCGGAGGGTGTCGGTGATGTGTTCTTGGCCCACGACATCGCTGAAGCGTGTGGGTCGCCACTTCCTATAGAAGACGGTACTCATGGTTGATTGAAGAAGGGGGTGATTAGGTATCCATGATATGCGCCGTAGTCTTACGGGCGGACTGGGCAGCACCACTGCACGCGCGCTTAATTGGCCTGCGGGGTGTCTGTAGGTTTTGACTTGCTTGGTACGGGATAATGGCTTTATGCCGGAAGCTCCTGATCTGTATGTGTTGCGTGAATACCTTGCGCCTCGTATCGAGGGTAAGGCGATTGAATCGGCTGAGGAGATTCGGGCGCTGGTGTTGAGGAATATGGTGGGGCAGCCGCTTGGCGGACACGTAAGCGGGAGGGCGATCGAATCGTTGGATCGGAAAGGAAAGCTGCTTTTGATGTCGTTGTCGGGCGGAATTTCAATGATCATCAGTCCGATGCTGACAGGTGAATTGTCGCTGGTCGACTCGAGGAAAAGGTTGTTGAAATCGACAATTTTGACGATGAATTTAGACGTGAATAGGCAGCTTCGTTACACAGATCCGAAGCGTATGGGTCAGATCTACTATCTGGAAACGAATCGCATCGACGAAGTAACTCGGGTTACGGATCAAGGGCCTGATGTGCTGGACGATCCGATGTCTTTGACGGATTTCAGGGCGTCGCTGAAACGATTTCGGGGCGAGGTTAAGGGGGTGCTGACTCGGGGGCAGTTAGTCGCGGGTATCGGAAATGCCTACGCCGATGAGGTGCTATGGGCGGCAGGCGTCTATCCGTTTCGCAAGGTGTCGAAGCTGAGCAGCGATGAGATTGCCCGACTTCATGATGCGACTTATCGCGTCCCTCGTGACGCGGTGACGAAATTGCGGGCGGTATTCGGCTCAGATCATCCTCGCAAGGAGCGAAAGTTCCTCGCTGTGCACGGAAAACCAGGATCTCCGTGCCCGAAATGCGGATCGAAAATAAGTTCGGTCAAGTCTCGGCAGCGCGACACGAATTTCTGCCGTAAATGTCAACCAGGCAATATGTTTGAATGAGCAATTACCTGTTTTTGACGGGATTTGGGTTTTGTAGAATCTCGTTTAGAACGACGATGGGCACGAAAACCGTCATTTCTCTTGTCCCATCTCCTTGATTCGGGACGCGCTTGCTCGATCTGAATGACATTGCTGATATTTCCGCAGTCGCGCGGGATTTAGCGTTCGTTGTCGTCTGTGTGGTGGCAGCGGTCGCGACTTTGTTGATTCTGGTCAGTGTGCGCAAAATAGTGCGTCGCTTGAACGAGGCGATGGACCGTGTCGACGACCTTTTGGATTCAGTCGTCGCGGCCCGAGATTCGTTTAATGAGTTGCGTGAAAAAGTCCGGAGTCGCAGTATGGGCGGAGAAGGTTCAGGTGAGGGGTTCAACGTCGTTACATGGTTGTTGACACCGCTCGGTCACGTGATCAATCGTCAGTTCCGAAACCGATCACGAGGCAAGAGCGACTAGACACGGTGAGGTCCTTCGCCGCGCCGTAGTTGAGAAATGGAGAAATTAAAGTGGCAAATGGAAGTGGAGACAGCTTTCTTGCGGGTGTGATATTGGGTGGCATCGCGGGTTTCGCGGCCGGTTTGTTGCTCGCACCTAAATCAGGTTCGGAGATGCGCGCTGACCTGCTCGACCGCACCGACTCGGCGCGTGAGCAGCTTTGGGACCGAACAGGTTCGGCTCGCGAGCAAATCATAGAACGCACCGGCACGGCTCGCGATCAGATGGAAGATCTATTGGACTCGACGAGCCAACGCCTCGAAGAGATCAGAGCTGAGGCCGCGCAGATCGCGTCTGGGCTTCGCCAACGGGTAAACCGAAACGCCGCGAGCGAAGACGACGGTATGCCGGTGATGGCGGAGTTTGAAACGGCGCCACAGGCCGACGAACAAGAACGCGTTTAATCGCTAGAAGGTACTAGTGATACGAGCTCCCGATGATGCGTCTCATAGCCGCGTCGTCCGGAGTTCGTCGATTGATCGATCACAGGGGAACATGTGATGACGACACAAGAACGACCACTGGTAGTGGTTCCCTCAGACGATCCTGCGCAGTGCCAAGGTTCACCGCGGATGGCCGATCTGGAAGCCATCGCGGATTTGAAGATATTCCCTACTAGAGCGGACAGCTTCGAAGTTCAGATCGAACGTGCCAAAGGCGCCACCGTCATCATCAACTCACGTAGCTACCTGGAATGGCATGCTGACTCTTTCGATCAATTGCCCGACCTCCAGTTCATCTCCGTGTGCGGCATCGGCACCGATTCGATTGATCTCGAGGCGGCGCGTGAACGTGGCATCACGGTCTCGAACATCCCTGGCAAGACCGCGCCTGTAGTCGCCGAGCACGCCTTCGGATTGATGTTCGCGGCCGCCAAACGTGCCGCGTGGTACACGGAAATGACGCGCAAAGGCGAGTGGGTGAAGGAAGACGGCGTATTTCTCGGTGGAAAGACGGTAGGTATCGTCGGAACCGGGAACATCGGAGCTGAGATGGCTCGGCTGTGCAACGCGCTAGGGATGAACGTCGTCGCGTACACATTCAATCCTTCTGAGGAGCGGGCAGAGAAACTAGGGGTCAGGTTTGTGGAGTTAGACGAGTTGCTGGGACTTTCGGACGTCGTCACCATTCACACAAAGTTGACACCGGACTCGGAAAAGATGATCGGGGCAAGGGAGATCGCTCTGATGAAGCCCGAGGCGATACTTGTTAACGTCGCACGGGGACCGATAGTCGACGAATCAGCGCTTGTCGACGCGCTTAATTCTGGTCATTTGTCAGGTGCGGCGCTCGACGTATTCGAGAACGAGCCATTGCCGGAAGGCAGTCCGATCACCAAGTGCGACCAAGTCGTGTTGACGCCGCATATCGCCGACATGACGCCGGAGGGGCTGGATCTCCTCAACCAAGGAGTAGTGGAAAACTCTCTAGCGTTTCTAAACGGCACACCGCAAAACGTGGTCAACTGACGTATTTTTGAGGATAAGTGCATTGATCGACATCCGCGAACTGCAGCAAGGTGATGCCGAGGACGTAATGGCGTTAGATCAGGAGATTCGGGGCCCGGACCGCTCGACGACTTGGGACCAGTACGTTGGGCGGGTGCTGGAGATAATCGCGCTCGATTCGTTGGAGTATGCACCTTGGGGATGTTTCGTAGCGGTTGACGAAGACCGTGATGACGAGATCATCGCATTTCTAATGTCGGAGCGGCAAACCGCGTCGTACGGATTGCCACCTGGAGTCAGGATCGTTGCGATGGCCGTGCATCCCGATTACCGCCGGCGAGGCGTCGGTTCGCGGCTAGTGGACGCGCTGACCGAAAAAGCCAAGGCAGAAGGCGTAAGTAACATGTTTTCGGTGCTGCTAGATGAAGATGAGCGGGACGCATCCTTCCTAGAACGTAACGGCTTCACCGGGGCGCACTTCAAGGTCTTCACGAAAGAGATATAGGTGTGGGTCGTCACGCCAGGCCTCTTGGCAAGGACGCGGACCACAGTCCCGAAGCGGCATTAGCGTCGCATCCTAGGCGGGAGTCCCTGCTGATACGCGAGCGGTTGGTGGAGGGAGTGCGACTGGGTATCACTTCGCAGCATGGGCTGATCGCGCATGGTCGTGGTGAGGCGTACGACTATTTGCTCGGTGAACAGACGCGAGATTTCGCCGAGACAGCGATTCGAGCATCGGTGGCTATGATGCTGCTGGCGAAGCATCCGGTGATTTCGGTCAATGGCAACGCCGCGGCACTGGTCCCCAGAGACCTTGCCAGACTTTCGGAAATAACTGGTGCACGGCTTGAGATCAACCTGTTCCATGTCAGCGATGCTCGCGTCGCGGCGATTGAGCAACACCTATCGGAGTTCGGTGGTTCAAATATTTTGAAGCCGACGGAAGAAGCGGTTATACCGACTTTGAGCAGTGCCCGACGGTACGTGAATCCCGAAGGCATCGCCCGTGCAGACGTCGTTTTCGTTCCGCTTGAAGACGGTGATCGTTGCGCCGCATTGCGTGCGGCCGGCAAGTCGGTGATTGCCGTTGACCTCAACCCGTTGTCGAGGACGTCGCGCGATGCTTCGATAACGATCGTCGACAACGTTGTCAGGGCGGTTCCGAGAATGGTCGCATGGGCTAACGAGACAGGACGTCGCCAAGATCGATCGAGTTTGCAGCGAATCGTTCGAGACTACGATCACGAAGCGACGTTGTCCGCGGCGGAGGCCGCGCTGAGAACTGGCGTGTAAGGGTTGTTCAAGCGACCTCTCGGCACCTTTAGGGCGTGAGTGCTGACCTTGGCCCTGAATTCGTAACCTAAAATGTTCGCGACAGTGCCGTTATCACTCGCTGCCATTTTCTCGTCATGACCACGCGTGACAACCAACCGCGGATCGGAGACCAAGTAGTTCGCGTCCCGCGACGCGCCCAGACTTCGCCGGTCACTATATCGGTGGCGCACCGCACGATTTCGGTACGCGGGATCACTTCCCCGATGTCGTTGATCTACGGTTTCTTGGTCATCGATCTGATCGGTACCGGGCTGTTAATGCTGCCGATCTCAAGCAAGGAGCCGGGCGTAGCCGATCTGCTAACTTGCGTGTTTACAGCGTCTACGTCCGTTACAGTCACCGGGCTGGTCACCGTTGACACGCTTGATCACTGGACTCTCTTCGGGCAAGCGGTGATCCTAGCCCTCATCTTCATCGGCGGTTTGGGTTTCATGACCGGCGCAGCGTTCCTGATCATCCTCGTCGGCCAGGAACTGGGACTGCAAAACCGATTGATAGTGCGTGAAGGCCTGGGAGTCGGACAACTGGGCGACATCACGGTGTTGGTGAGAAACATCGTGGTCTTCGCCGTCACTGCTCAACTCATCGGCTTCGTAGCTCTGTGGATCTATTGGACCTTCGTGCGCGGAATATGGGACGAGTTCAGCTTATGGAAGACGTTATGGCTGGGACTGTTTCATGGGATCTCGGCTTTCAACAATGCCGGTATCGAAGTATTGCCAAACGACATCGTGGGCGGCGACAGCCTGATCGGCTTCAACTCGGACTACTTCACGTTGTTCGTCTTCGCCGTGTTGATATTTGCCGGTAGCACTGGCTACGTTTTCTGGAGCGACATGTGGCGGAAACGCCGTTTCAGCTCGTTGCGATTAGACAGCAAGTTGGTTCTGATAGGCACCGTCTTGCTGTTTATCGCGGGGTTTGTGACTTACGCGGCCGGGGAATGGGGCAATTCTGCGACTTCGGGAGAAGGTGATCTGGTTCAAAAGGTTTCAGACGCCACATTCCACTCGATCACTACTCGATCATCAGGATTTTCGGCGGTTTCATATAGCGATGTGTCTACGTCTACGGACTTCTCGACCGAGGTTTTGATGTTTATCGGTGGCGTATCTGGCACCACAGGGGGTGGCATCAAAGTGAACACCTTCATGGTCATCGTTCTCGCGGCGTTGATGACGATGATGGGACGTTCGGCCACCAACATATTTCGTAGCCAAATACCATCTATGACGGTTCAGAGAGCGTTGGTGGTTGGTGCCGTATCTGCATCGATCGTGATTTTCGTGGCTTATTTGGCGTTGCAGACGCAATCCGACTTGCCGTTCCGAGACGTCTTCTTTGAAGTAGTTTCCGCGGCCGCGACTGTCGGACTCAGCACGGGAATCACACCGGAATTGAACGCGCCTACGCAAGTCATCGTCATTGTTTCGATGTTCCTAGGCAGGTTTGGGCCGCTTTCGCTCGCACTCTTGATGGCGGGTCGCCAGGTTGATGAACGATTCTCTCTTCCAACCGAAGAGGTTAGAATCGGTTGACCTCGTACCGTCATTTGGAACGTGCTTAGGAATGACATCTAAGAAATGGCAGGCCAGAACATAGTAGTTGCCGGTGTCGGGCGGTTCGGATCTCAGGTCGCCACGTCTCTGTTCCAACTCGGACATGATGTACTGGCGATCGATCGCGACCAAGCGAGGATCCAAGCCCTCATCGGTCGCGTGACCTATCCAGTCGCTGGCGACGTTACGGACGAAATACTGATGCGCGACCTTGGCGTCGAGAACTTCGATGTTGCAATCGTGTGCATCGGCCGCAACGTCGAATCCAGCATCATGACAGCGGTTTTGCTGCGATCGCTCGAAATCCCGACGGTGATCGCACGTGCACGCAACCGCCTGCACGCGGAAACACTGCAACGGATCGGATGTCATCGTGTGATCAACGCAGAAGAGGAGGCAGGGATGAGGTTGGCGCAAACTCTGTTCACCCCTAACGTTACAGATTACCTGCCTTTAGGAGGTTCTCAAGGGATCAGCAGGTTACGTGTTCCCGATGATATGAGGGACAAAACTCTGCGCGAAGCCGGCTTCACAGAGTTCCAAGATCAGAACAATCTCTCTGTTTTGGCGCTCATCCGCGACCAAAATGCGCGGCTGATCCCGGATCTTGACGAGCGAACGCGTGTCGCCGATGAGATCGTGGTGGCCGGAGATAAAGACCTCGTCGATGAGTTAGTCGGATGAAGTATTCACGCATTATGTGCCTCGTGCGCGGTGACGAGACCGACGCAGATACAGTAGAAACCGCTGTCGGGTTGCTCGCGGGCAACAATCAGGGTATCCGATTTGTGTACGTGATCGTCGTAGACAGACGTTTTGCGCTTGACGAACCAACCCCGGCCGCTTACTCTGACGCTGAACGCGCATTGCGGGAAGCCGAACAAATGTCGCGTCAGAGGGTGACGGCGAGGGGGGCGATCCTGCAATCACGCGCGATCGGGCCGGTGCTGGTACGCGAGGCCTTGGACTACGGATCTGAGGTGATCGTTGCGGCGGCTAAAATTACTTCAACGATGAACGGTAAGTCGATTGACGATGATTCGGATTATCTGATATCTAATGCGCCATGCGCGGTGGTGCTGGTGCGAGACGCAGTTCCTGGGTTTGAAGCCACGCCGGGAAGCCGAGATTCGCAGACCGCGTTGACTTTCGCGCGTGACAATTGATTTTTCGATAGATTAGATTGCACAACGGTTTGATTATTGCCGAGCCGTATTCGAGTCGGAACCGCATGAGAGTAGTAATCGCAGGGCACGATCGTCTAGGCATCGTGATGGCCAATATCCTCAGCGAGGGTGGGCACGATGTGCTTATCGTCGAAGCTGAAGGCAACAGAATCCGCTCATTGCCGAGTCATCTAGTTGCGCGCCCAAACGTCGAGGTGCTCGAGGCCAAACCAACTTTGGACGAAACAATGATCGCCATGGACATCCGTAACGCGGATCTATTCATCGCGGCCCTGCGGACCCCGGCAGAGAACGGTCTCGCCGCCCTCAAAGCGAAAATCACATACGGCGTCGAAAACGTTATCGCGGTCGTGACGAACGAGGCCTTGAGCAAGATCCATGAGGGCTTCGGGATCCGTACGGTGAATCCATATACCTTGGCGCTTTCGGATCTGCGAGACACGCTTAACATTGACTCCGATGGCGAAGAGGAGGAAACCGCCGCCTAGCAGCGGAGGTAAAGGCACTCACCGGGACAGATCGAATGTATGTCATGATCGTGGGATGCGGGGCGCTGGGCACCCGCAGCGCTTACTCGCAACTGCACGCCGGGCACGAGGTTTTGCTGCTTGACACCGACGAAAGTCGCGTGGCGATGGTTCAAAAAGCGCTAGGCAACGTCGCGATGCTTGGTGATGCCACCGAAGAGTTCACGCTATTCAACGCCGGAATCGACAGGTGCGACGCGTTCATAGCGACGACCGGCGACGACGCGGTAAATCTCGCCGCATCCCAACTGGCGAAGTTCACTTTCGGTGTGGAAACGGTTGTCTCAATCGTTAATGACAGCACCGATACGAACCTGTTCCTCGCGGCTGGCGTGGACACAATCGTCAGCCGCACCGATGTCATTTTGGCAAATCTCGCCGGCAGCTTGCTTGACCACCCGATGGCCGAGCTGATGACGTTGAATGACCGGAACGAGAAGCTGGTGTCGATGAAGATTCCTAGCAACGCTAGATCTGTCGGCAACCGGTTCCGCGATCTCGCCTTGCCTTATGGAATCATCATCGCGTTGATAGTCTCCAGTGTCGGGTCACCGTTCGTCCCCAACGAAGACACCGTCATTCTCGGAGGTGAAGAAGTGATAGCCTCTTGTCCGGTAGAGGCATTGGATGAATTGGCATACGTGCTAACCGGGCAGAGGTTCTCTTCGATTGTCGCGTAAACGCATCTCATACTTGGGTCCCGAAGGAACTTTCACCGATCAAGCGTGCCACGTTTATGCCCCTGAGAACTGGGAACGCGTAGGGTTTTCGGAGATGCATCAGGTGGTTGGCGCGCTCGTCGATGGCGAAGTCGACGAGGCGATCGTGCCGATCGAGAACAGCGTCGGCGGGGCAGTAATCGACATCGAAGATTTTTTAGTTCGTGAGTCGAATGTTCAGATCAAGGGCGAGATGCTCCTAGGCATCGAGCAATGTCTGATCGCGCATCCTGGCGTTGAGCTTTCTGAGATCAAGGTAGTGCGGTCCAAACCGGAGGCTTTGACGCAGTGTCGCACGTTTCTGGATGACCACCTGCCTGAAGCGGCCCGCGTGGGTACTGCGAGCACCGTCGAGGCGGTCTATCGGGTGAAGAGCGGGACGCGAGAGGTGTCTGCCGTCGGGCCTCGCCGCGCCGCTGACCTCGCCGGGTTGCCGGTGATAAAAGCTGGGATCCAGGATCGCCAGAACAATGTGACGCGTTTCGTCATACTTGCACCTACTGATCACGAACCCACCGGTTCAGATAAGACCAGCATCGTGTTCAGCTTCATGAACCGCGATACGCCAGGCCAGCTTTACATGGCACTAGAACCGTTCGCACGTCGCAACATCAACCTCACGAAGATCGAATCTCGACCAACTGGCGATGAGCTGGGTAACTACGTGTTCCTGCTCGATTTCGTGGGTCACCGCAACGATCCCGAAATCTCAGAGACGTTGGAAGGGCTGCGCGAGCTGGCTCCGTTGGTCAAGGTGCTCGGTTCGTATCCAATGGCTATCGAGGTTTTTTGAGACACTGGCTCATAGCCATCGCCTCACACGTTTGGTGTACTCCTCGTATCTGTGGCCAAGTGTTCGGCGCAGGCGGCCTTCTTCCCAAGGAATCGTGTACCAATTCAAGACGGCAAATGACGGGATGGTTGCCAGCATGATGGCCAGCGAATTGGCGGCGCACCCGATGCCAAAGATCGCGATCAGGAAAGCAAGATAAGCGGGGTTTCGGGACGAGGCATATATGCCGTCCGTTACCAATCTTTGAGTCGGTTTGCGGATGTCGAAGCTCTCGTTGTGCCGTCGAAAGGCGAGGAGCGAGGCAACGAACATCACGATGGCGATGACGATGATTATGCTTCCGCTGATAAGATGCCACGGTTCGGTCAAAGGTTCGAATGACCACAAGGTGCTGTGAATGACAGCGGCGATGGCCGTGAAAATAGCGGGAGGTACGGGCGGAATGCGAAAAAAAATCATCTGCTTGCGATCCGTATGTTGGGCAACGCGTTGCCTCGTTGCGATATTCTAGTCCAATCTGGCATCGCGAAATCGCAGAAAGAGCATGATATGTCATCCGAGGACGCAGTAGCATACCGGTCCCATATACGGTTACAGAGGATCAAAGGCCCGTACCGTATCGCGCATTTGCCGATAGACGGTCCGGTCAAGTTTGGCGTTCACTCAGAAGTTGCGGAGCACTACGGCGTTTCGCCCGAGATATCCGAGCCGCACGCCACTACTTTGGACTATATCGTGGCCGCGACCAGCGGTTGAATGACCGGAACTTTCGGCGGCGCCCTTGAGGCGCGCGGCATCCCTGCAGGTGACGGCTATCTGGAATCCGAGGCCGTCGGCGAGATTGAGAAGGAGAGGAACGTACTCGTCATCAAGCGCGTCCACATTACCTACAAATTGAAGGTCGATCCGGAGCTTTTGGAAGAGAAACGCGATGCGATCGATCGCGTGATGAGGGTGCATCCCAACTCTTGCCCAGTTTACAAGAGCATATCGGGGAGCATCGACGTCACGGCGGATTTGGAGTTGGTGTGATCGCAAGCCGTTTAGTCGCCTTTTCGGCGAAAACAAACCCTTCTCCCGGAGCCGGGAGAAGGGTTTAATCGGCGCGTCTGTTAGCTCACTTGCTGAATCAGCTCGATGCGGATGTCGCCGGGTGCGGCGATGAAGCCGATCTTGCGGCCGTCTGGCAGGGGGATAGGGCCTTCTTGGACTTCGGCGCCCATCGCCGTGAGTCGCGCCAAATCTGCGTCGATGTCGTCGGTGTCGAACCCGAAGTGCTCTAGACCGAAGTGGGGTTTGGCGTCGCCTGGCCCAAGCGTTTCGCCAGTTCGTTCGTTGGAGATATTGATCGCGAGACCGCCTTCGGTCTGAGTGACTATGAAACGATCGCCGAAGTCTCGGACGGTGTCGGACATGATCTCGATGTTGAAGGCTTCTACGAACCAGTCGGCGGTCTTCTTGGGGTCGGACGACTTCAGGTGGATGTGGTTGACCAAGTATGGCATGTGCTATCTCTCCATCGTTGCTGAGCGCTTGTGTCAAGTCTAAGCGAAGCGAAATGATACAAAACTTGTCCGCTTTTGTTGCGTAGCCTACCGAGGATCAGGTCGCTTCGTCGACAATCTCGATGAGGTCCCGGGCCCGTTTTGTATCTTGCTGACCCTTTGCGGAGATACCCTCTTCGAACATTTGCAGGCAGAACGGACACGATACCGCGACGGTGTCGGTATCGGTGTCCAAGAAGTGATCTGTCCGGATGTGGTTGACGCGGGTGCCTGACTCTTCCATCCACATCCGACCGCCACCAGCACCGCAGCAGAAGCCGCGCGAACGGCACTGTGACATCTCTCGCATCTCGATACCTGGCACGGCAGCGGCGATGTTGCGAGGTTCATCGTAGATGTCGTTGTGCCGACCGAGGTAGCAAGAGTCGTGATAGGTAACGCTTGCCTTGCCGTTCTCTCTAGCTTGCGACAGTTCCGGCGCATCAGACATTGACAGGCGTCCATCGGAGATCAGTCGATCAACGTATTGGGTGTAGTGCAGCACTTCAACGTCCCACTCGGCATCGAACGAGTCGGCGACTTGCGAGTATTCGTTTCGCATCGTGTTGAAGCAGTGCGGGCAGGTCGTCAGGATCGTCTTAATGTCGTATCCGCTGATCGTCTCGATGTTTTGTCCGGCGAGGATCTGGAAAAGGTACTCGTTACCCATGCGCCTCGCTGGATCACCAGTACACGTCTCTTGCGACGCCAGCACAGCGAAGTTGACATCTGCCTTCTTCAGCACCGAAGCCATTGCACGGGTGACGCTCACTCCACGTTCGACCAGCGCACCGGTGCATCCGACCCAGAACAAGACCTCGGGGTTCGGGTTTTCATCGATTGTCGGAACGCCGTCCATCCCTTCCAACCAAGAATCCCGCGTCAGAGTCGTTCCGCTCCAGGGATGTCCCCGCTGCTCCATCGACTGTAATGCCGAGAGCGCGGTGTCTGGCGCGGACGCCTGTTCAAGCATCAAATACCGCCGCATATCGACTATTGAATCGATATGCGAAATCCCAACGGGGCAAGCCTCGACACAAGCCGCGCAGGTAGTGCATGACCAGAGCACTTCTTCGCCCACCGCGTCGCTGACCATAGAGGTTGCAGCTACGGGCACATCTTGACCAGTCTTTACGGCACCCAAGTACTCGGGGGCGCGCTCCTCCATGTAGCCCCGCATATCTTGGATGACCTTGCGCGGCGACAGCGGTTTGCCCGAGGCCCATGCCGGACAGTTGTCTTGGCACCGTCCGCAGTTGGTGCAGGCATCGTAGCTGAGCATCTGTTGCCAAGTCAGATCCTTGAGGTCCGCGGCACCGAACGACTCCAGTGTCTCGAAGTCGCCCATCGGTTTCAGCGCGCCGCGGGGACGCATCGGCCTCAAATAGATGTTCAACGGCGAGACGATGATATGCGACAGCTTGCTGAAGCCAAGTGCCGCATATGCCAATCCGATAGCGAATATACCGGCATGTGTCCACCACAAAGCTTTATGCGCTGCCACCATGCTCTCTGTCGAGAGCCCGACCGCGTCGAATAGTTTTGCAAACAGCCAACCGATGGGTGACCACAAAGCGTCGGACGGAGCGTACAGGTCGGAATTCGGATTCAGCTCGGTAGCTCCGATACGCAGGCCTTCTAACGCGAATCCGGTCAACAGCAGTAGTAGCAGGTAAGCGAGGATCAGCGAATCGTCAGCGAAAGAGTTCAGTCGCTCTGGTTTCACGACATACCGGCGCCAGTACGCCATCGCGACGCCGATTAAAGCGAGGACACCACCGAAAATGTCCCAAACGAAACCCGTCTGCAACTTGAAATAAGCGGTCGGGAACGTGAGGCCCAGGTACTCTTCGAAGTTGAATTCGATCGCCCCTAATGTGGTCGCGACGAACAATATAGCGAATCCCCAAAATATCGCGAAGTGCATGATGCTGGCATATCGTTCGCGTCGGGGATGGAACTTGCCATGCCCCCCAAGTCCGAATGCGCCTGCTCGCAGAAACTCGCGGATTCGCTCAGTGTGCGACCCAAGTTCGTCGTACTCGCTTCCTACCCTCCAGAACTGGATGCGGCGGTAAAGCCCGTAGGCGATGAATGCTAAAGATATGGGAGCGATGAGATAAACGATCGCGCCTAAGAACGGGTAGCCGATGTTCCAGAAATCGGTACGTCCGGCAACGTCAAACATGCATGTAATGTTAAGCGGACACCGGAATCGCGACCATCAGCGCAACGCTTTTGATCGATCAGGAAGAGGTCCGTGTGCGATTGATGCGGTATTCATTCGCGCCGTCCAAGACGCGCTGGAGCGACTCGACCGATTCGATCCTTTGCGGGAACTCCGCTCCCCAAAATTCTTGCAATCCGGCGATGATTTCGCTGAACTTCATTGGTCGATTGCCGTTGACGATCAAGATCCGGAAAACGGCTTCCAGCAACGACATACCCGTGGTTATGAACTGGACCTTCGAAGGGCAAGTTTTGGCGGCGTTGTAGATGCTGGTCTGAGTAGTCCTTCCCGGCACGACCGGCTTGCCGTCGGGATATCGTCTGCAGAGCCGACATTCGCCAGACCAACACAGCCGTTGCCATACCTTGAAAAGATACGATTCGCCTGCATCCTCGTACGCGCGTTCATCAATCACGTATAGCACGTCGTCGTCCGTTGCTACGGCCGATGCGTTCGTGTCGATTTGAGTGCCTGTTGTCATCCGAAGAGTCCCACCCATCTGTTGTGCGTTTTAGACGATACCAAAGAGTCGAAATCCGTTTATGCCAGATGCAAGTGCTTTTCGCTTATCCGCCGAGCAAGTCGTCGTCGGGCCATTCCAACATCTCGACTTGGATCTCCGCCCCCGCCGGTACGGTTGAGACATCGTCTGGACAGATCGCGAGGCCACGCGCTCGCGCCATCGAATGTAGCGCACCCGAGCTCTGATTGCCGGTGGATCGTGCGCGGTAGTTCCCCTCGCCGTCGCGGTACACGTCGACCCGCGCATAAACGCGTCTTCCGTCGTGGTTATGAACGGGATCATCGAGCGTTGCGACGATTGAGGGCTTAGGCAACGGCTCCTTGCCGAGCATCACGCGGATCGCCGGCCGCCCGAACTGCTCAAACGCGACCATCGCGCTGACCGGATTGCCGGGAAGACCGAGGTGTGGCACTTTGCGGCCGTCAGGCGCATCCAATGCTCCGAACGCCAAAGGTTTTGCGGGCCGCATCTTGACAGACCACAAGGCGATCTCTCCACCCTTCGCGAGGACGTCTTTCACAACGTCATAATCGCCTTTGGAAACTCCTGCAGATGTCACGACCATGTCATACTTAACCGCCTGTGAGAGCATCGCTTCCAAGGATTCGATGCTGTCTCGGGCGATGCCGATGATGTTGGCCACTGCACCATACTTCTCGGCCATCGCGGCAATGCTGTAGGCGTTCGAGTTGTAGATCTTGCCGGGCTCGCGCGCCTCCCCTGGTTCCACCAATTCGTCACCAGTGGATACGATGGCGATTACGGGACGTCGGACAGCCTTGACCGATGTACGGCCCAGCGATGCCGCGACTCCGATGACGCCGGGGGTCAACTCTGTTCCGACAGTCACGACCATCTCGCCGCTTTGGATGTCTTCACCAGCTGGACGGATATTGTCTCCGATTTCCGCGTGCAGCTTTATGCCGATCTCAGTGATTTCAGCCCCGTTTTTTCGTCGCTCCTCTTCGTCAGTGTCCTCGAACGGCACTACGGCGTCGGCACCATCGGGAACCGGCGCGCCCGTCATAATTCTGACCGCAGTGCCTTTTGCAACGGGGTGCGTCGGTACGTCCCCTGCGGCTATGTAACCCTTGACCGGCAGAAGCACAGGGTTGAACTTCGAAGCCGAGCCGACGTCCGCAGTTCGGACCGCATACCCGTCCATCGCGGAGTTCGCCAATGGAGGAATGTCAAATTCGGCGATCAGATCTTCCGCCAGTGTCAGTCCCAATGCGTCGAGCAATGGAACGTCCAGCGGCGTCAGCGGTTGGAAATACGAGAGGATACGATCACGCGCATCTTCGACGCTGAGCATCTCGGCATCGTAATGGTGGCGATGCGGGCGCTCGTGAGTGTGGGAATGATGTGTGTGTGTCGTCATCGGGAGAAAGTCTCGAAAACTATGGTAGACCGCCCTGCGTTAACCGCGCAACGTAACTCCAAGTTCGCGTTCTAGTCGCCTCACGATCTGCTCTTCGGCGCGGGCTACCTGCTCAGAAGTAAGTGTGCGAGTATCTGATTGATACACAACGCGAATTCCGATCGACTTCTTTCCATCGCCAACCGCGCCGCCTTCGTAGACATCGAATACCGACGCAGACTTCACCAGCCGGTTTTGGCGGCAGATACGCAGAGCATCCCCTACCTGAACGCCGATGTCGGCGACCAGAGCTAGGTCGCGCGGCGAGTCTGGGAAGCGCGGGTATGGACTGTAGCTATCAGCGCGCGTGCTGTTGCCGACCACGGAGCGCAAGACTTCCATGTCGAGTTCAAACATGACTGCGCCGTTGCTCTCGGCTTCGAACCGCTCCCACACATTGGGATCGACAGCACCAACCGTGCCTAGAACCGTGCCTTTTCTGTCGTTTGTCAGGATTTCGGCAGCTTTGCCTTGTCCGTAGGTCGCATCCTCAAGCGGGATGAACCTCGCTTCGATGCCCAGCGTCTCCAAAACGTGCTCCACCGCCCCCTTCGCATCGTAGAAATCGAACTCGTCACCGTCACCGGCCCAAAGCGAATCGTTTCGAGGGCCCGTCATTACGCCCGTGAGCCGTTCAATCTGTAGCGGTAGCGGATCGTCCGGGTCGTTATTCGGTGCAAACACAAGACCGGACTCGAACAATGCCACCGGACCGCGCCAAGTCCGCGTGTTGCGCGCAGCGGACTCCAGAGTCGGCGCTCTAAGGGAACGACGTAGCGTGGCGTGATGTCCAGAAACCGGGTTGTCCAACCTCAAACCGTCCATGCTTTCGACGCCGCCTGAACGCGGCGGCGGTGGTGGTGCCTTCTGTTCCAAGTCGCCGGAGATGGCCGCGTAGGTGATCGTCTGCTTCATGCCATATGAGGTGAGGGCATCCACAACGCGTTGACGGAACAGATGCTTCAATCCAGGTTCCCAACGCGGAAAACTTCCGGTGAGCGGCGTCGCAGGGAGGTCGTCGTAACCGATAATCCTCGCCAACTCCTCCACCAAGTCCTCAGGAATCGAGATGTCGGAACGCCAGTACGGTATCGACACCCGCCAGCCCGAATCGCCAGACAGCGATTCGAACTCGAAGCCGAGGGATTCGAATGTCGTTTCGACCTGGTCGTCTGGGTAGTTCACGCCCATGACACGCGATATCTGCTCACGCTTCAAATCGACGTGCTGTTGTTCGAACACTTTACCCGGCCATTCGTCGATCAGGCTGAGTGCTATTTCGCCCCCGGCAACCTTTTGGATGATGCGAAGGCATCGCTTGATCGCAACTTCGGCCAGCCCTGCACGCAATCCCTTTTCGAAGCGCAACGTCGCCTCGCTCCTCATCCCTAACATTCCCGCTGTACGACGATTGTTCTGAGGGTTAAAGTTCGCGGATTCTAGGAATATGTTGACCGTCGTTTCCGAAATCTCAGTGTTCTCGCCGCCCATGATGCCGGCGAGGCCGATGCCACCATCAGGGTCGGCGATCAACAACGACTCGCTGTCGAGTTTGCGCTCGACGCCATCGAGAGTCGTAAGTACCTCGCCATCCGCAGCACGACGGACTATAACGTGATGGTCGGCGACCTCGTCATAATCGAAGGCATGCAACGGCTGCCCTAGTTCAAACATCACAAAGTTGGTTGCGTCGACCACGTTATTGATCGGACGCTCCCCGATCGCATGTAACCGCTCCTGCAACCATGACGGAGAAGGTCCGATTTCGACACCCCTGATGACCGCGCCCAAATAACGCGGCGACAAATCGCCATCCACCACGGTCACTTTCGCCAGCGATTCAACATCTGATCCCGACGTTTCGTATTCGAGCGACGGCATCTTAAGTGTTCCGCTTGTCAACGCAGCGATATCGCGAGCGACGCCGACAACACCGAGGCAGTCTGGTCGGTTAGGCGTCAGCTCTAAATCCAGCACTGCATCGCCGATCACGTCTCCGATCGGTGTGCCGACCTCGGACGATTCCGGTAGAACCAGGATCCCATCGTGGTCGTCGCCGATGCCCAGCTCCTTCTCCGAACACACCATTCCAGAGGATTCGACGCCGCGGATCTTCGTGCGACGCAACCGCCGCGTCTTGCCCGGCTCATCGCTGTAAGCATCGAACAGATCCGCACCAATTGACGCATACGCGATTTTCTGCCCCTTCGCAACGTTGGGGGCACCGCAAACAACCTCGTTAACACCCTCGCCGTCATCGACCTGCACCAACCTCAAGCGATCAGCATTAGGATGAGGCGAAACCTGTAACACTTCGCCAACGACGACGTTCTCGATGTGGCCGAAACGCTCGATGGAATCGACTTCGTTTCCAGCCATCGTCAAACGATGCGCCAGTTCATCCACATCGATCTTCACATCGACGTACTCGCGGAGCCAAGATATCGGCACTTTCATCAGGCGGGTTCCGATCAGCTAATCGCTAGAACTGGCTCAAAAAGCGCAGGTCGTTTGAGAAGAAATGGCGGATGTCTTCGATGTTGTAACGCAGCATGGCGATCCGTTCGGGCCCCATCCCGAAGGCGAAACCCGTGTACTTCGACGTGTCGTATCCGACGCCCTCCAAAACTTTGGGATGCACCATGCCCGCTCCCATGATCTCAACCCATCGGCCGTCCCAATCTACAGACACATCCACGCCTGGCTCTACAAACGGGAAGTAGTCGCAACGGAACCGGATCTTGCGCTGCGTCCCGAATATGCGCCGCGCGAACTCGTAGAGCGTGCCCTTGAGGTCGGACATCGTCACGCCCTCATCCACCGCAAGCCCTTCGATTTGATGGAACTGCCACTCGTGCGTTGCGTCGGTGGCCTCATGGCGGAAACACAGCCCCGGAGACACGATCCGCACGGGCGGCTCTTGCTTCTCCATGGTTCGCACCTGCATCGGCGAAGTCTGGGTTCGAAGCAGCACCTTGTCTTTCGATTTTCGGTCGATCCACAGCGTGTCCTGGAGGTCGCGCGCCGGGTGATCTGGAGGCACGTTAAGCATGTCGAAGTTGTACTTTTCCAGTTCGACTATCGGACCCTCGACGGTCTGGAAACCCATGTCGTTGAAGACATCTAGGATCTCCCGCATCATCATCTCCGATGGATGCAGCCCGCCGAGGTTGGCGCGCCGGCCGGGCAACGTGATGTCGATCGCATCGCTCGGAGCAAATTCCTCTGACGATTCCGTAGTTAGTTGAACCGCTTCATTGAACGACGCTGTCAGCTTGGACTTCAGGCGGTTGAGTGCAGCACCCGTTTCGCGCCGCTCTTCGGGCGGCAATGAGCCAACAGATCGGAGTTGGGCCGATAGCAATCCGCGCCGTCCGAGATACTTGACACGCCACCCTTCGAGTTCGGCTTCGGATTTTGCCGCGGCCAATGAATCGAGAGCCGCGCGTTCCAATTCTTGCGTTGATGCGACTGAACGTTCCGGCATCAACGCACCCCCGCTTGCGTCTTCTTGGAGTCCGATGTCATCTAAGGGATGGAAACTGTGTTTGGCTTAGGTTCAAAGTATAAATCTGGCAAATTCGCCGATGCTGTAAATCTCGACGCAACACCGTATCATGGGCGCATGAGCAACGAAAACACACTTCCGATCTCCAAAATCCTAGTCACTGGCATGAGCGGCCTAATCGGCGGCCTCGCTGGGCGCGAGTTGGCGCAACGCGGCTACGAAGTCTCGGCTCTCAACAGGCAAGACGTTCCAGGATTTCCAACTACACGAGCCGACATCACTCATCTCGAGGCGATTCGTCCCGCCTTCGAGGGCATCGACTGCGTTGTCCACATGGCCGCATACCTAGGCCCCTCCGACGCATCGCAGTTGTCCGTCAACATTGAGGGTACCTACAACGTCTACGAAGCCGCCAAGGATGCTGGGGTTAAGCGTTTCGTGTTCGGGAGTTCGGGCGCGACGCAGATGGGCTACGAGCGCGAAGAACCAGTCCTATCGATGGTCGAAGCACGCTACGACGACATCCCGGATCCGCCTGGGCGCGTCTACGTCGATTCGCCTGCGCGTCCGGACAGAATGTACGGCGTTGCCAAGGTAGCAGGCGAGGTGATGGGACGTTACTACTCCGAAACGCACGGCATGTCCGTGATCTGCATCAAACTTGGCAGAGTCACCGCCGAGAACAAGCCAGACGACGCCCGCAGCGCGGCCGTCTACCTCAGCCACCGTGACGCGGCCCAGATCGTCTGGCGTTGCGTCGAAGCCCCGGCCGACGTTCGATACGACATCGTATACGGCGTTTCCGACAACAAAACTCGCTTCAGAGACCTCGAACACACCACCAATTTAGTCGGCTACGTGCCCGAAGACGGCGCAGACTGGCAAAACGCCGAGTAACCAGCTTCTTACGTCTTCTGATTGACGTATGTCAGATCGATGCGTTCGTTCAAACGATCCGCGTCCCAATAGGCTGCCCTTCCGCACACTTGACCAAAGCCCCACGTACCCTGCCGTCAATGATGTGCGCTGACTTCGTTCCACCCAGAGACTCGATGCACGCCTCGAGCTTGGGTATCATCCCTCCGCCAGCAACTCCGCTGTTGATCAGATCAACACATTGGCGCTTGGTCATCTGCGGTATCACACGTCCCCGCATATCCAAAACTCCCTCAACATCTGTCTGAAACACCAATGAGCTCGCCTTCAGCGCACGCGCCAAATGGCCAGCAGCGGTGTCAGCATTGATGTTGAGTATCTGATCTTCGAGAGATGTTGTCTCGAGGTTCAAGGCGGCCGGTCCGACGACCGGTATCCGTCCCGAATCGACGATCACTTGTGCCGGAACAGGGTTGGTTCTCTCGATTCTGCCGACGTAACCCAAATCCGGATCCTGAATAACGGCACTGAACATCCCGTCAGAAACTCCAGAGACGCTCACCGCTGGAGCCCCCGCACGCGTGATCTCCGCAACGAGGTTTGAGTTCACCAGACCCGTCAAAACGGCTACTGCTACCTCTAACGTCCCCGCGTCAGTAACGCGCAGCCCGCGTACAAACTGGGACCGCACGCCCTGTCGCGCGACCCATTCGGAGATGGTCTTGCCACCACCATGAACCACGACCGGACGCATGCTCCGCTTCCACAACTCGACTATGTCGTCAATAGTCGAATCCCCCTCGCCGAGAGTGGAACCACCGATCTTTACAACGATGCAGTCTTGGTCGGCCATCACGTGGTGTACGCCGAGTTGAAGACCACATACTCCTCGGTCAGGTCGCATCCCCAAGCTTCGCCGAAGCCATCACCGACGTTCAGATCGACCCGTAGCTCGACCTCTGGTCGATCCAGCGCCGCGATCACGCTCTGCACGTTGTAAGCGATCGCCTTGCCTTCCGCCACGATCTGGATACCGTTGACGAAGATCTCGATCTCCGACTCGACTAGCGAAATGCCAGTCTTGCCGACCGCCATCATGATCCGACCCCAGTTGGGGTCTCGACCGTATACCGCGGTTCGCACGAGCAGCGACGCCGCGACCGATCGGGCCGCTTTACGGGCATCTTCGTCCGAATAAGCGCCTTCGACGACAGCGTTGATCAAATGCCGCGCGCCCTCGCCGTCCCGTGCTAACTCGACGGCAAGATAGCGGTTGACATGCTTCAACGCGCTCGCGAACCGCTCTGAATCAGCGTCACCGCCTGCAACACGAGGGCTACCCGATGCGCCATTGGCAAGCACCGCCACTGTATCGTTCGTACTCTGATCACCGTCGATATCGATCTGGTTGAAACTCAGCGTCACCGCCTCTGAAAGCGTCGATTGTAGGAAAGGCTGCTCAATATCGGCGTCCGTCGAGATGAAACAAAGCATCGTCGCCATGTTCGGGTGAATCATGCCAGCACCCTTCGCACATCCGCCGACCGTAACCGTCGAACCATCACTCGCCTGGTACTGGACCGCGATGTGCTTGGGGTGCGTGTCAGTAGTCATGATCGCCTTCGCGAACTCCAAACCCGCATCGTCGCCAGCCCTAACATCAATACGCGGGGTGTTGTCCCTGATAAGGTTCATCGGCAACTCGACGCCAATAACTCCAGTTGACGCAACCAACACTTCGTCGGCACTCACGCCTAGCTTGTTAGCGCCAATCGCAGCCGCGTTCCGAGCGTCGATCAACCCCTGTTCGCCGACCGAGCAGTTCGCACAGCCGCTGTTTGCTATGACGCCTCGTGCGCTCCCGCGCCCAACCACATCTCTAGACACTGTGACCGACGGAGACATGATGCTGTTGCGTGTGAAAGTTCCTGCGACGGAGCAATCTCGGTCCGAGTAAAGCAGGCCAAGATCGTATTTGTCTTCGCCCGGCGTCTTGATGCCGGCGAACACTCCGCCGGCCTGAAATCCTTGAGCCGTGGCGACACCGCCGCCATCGACAATCGTCAGATCGTTATCGTTCGACATTGCTCACATCTCGACCTTCGCCTTGCGAGGTCGGCCTAGTCTGGTTGTTATCCAAAGGCGAAAATCGCCCATGAAATAGACTTTATAAGAGAGACCATTGCAAAACCCTCCCCCTTGATGCCCAAGGGGGAATTAAAGGGGGTTTAGAGCCTCGCAGGCCAAGTGAACCAAGCTCAATGCCAAACCACCCCTACGCGCGGCCAACCTGTCACACAGTTCTGCAATCGTCTCTGTAACCGAGAGACCCGTTTCTGAATTGGCCCATTTTTAGCAGGGGACCATTATCATGCTCGAAACTCACAAAGCCGATGTATTAGTCGCAGGTCAAGGTGCTGCCGCCTTCGCCGCCGCACTTTATTCCGCTCGCTACCAACTCAGCACCATCATCGCCTCCGAATCCTTCGGCGGCGAGACCGCCATCGGCGGTTTGATCGAAAACTACCCCGGCACTCCCGACATCGACGGCTTCGACCTCATGCTCAAGTTCAAGGAGCAGGTCGACAAGCTCGAAGTCCCCACAATCTCACGAAACCTCGAAGCGGTCGAGCCAGACGGCGACCGTTTCATCTGCACCCTCGGCGGCGGTGACATCGTAGATGCCGGTTCCGTCATCCTCTGCGTCGGCCGCGAGCGCCGCACGCTCGGACTGCCCAATGAAGAGGAATGGACCGGCAAAGGCGTCTCATACTGCTCAACCTGCGACGCACCCCTATACCGCAACAAAGAAGCCGCGGCAGTAGTCGGTGGAGGCAACGCGGCAACCGAGGGCGCAATCCTACTCGCCCGATACGCCAAACACGTCTATCTCGTTTACCGCGGCGACAACCTGTGGCGACCAGAGCCTATACAGCTCAAGGTCCTATCTCAAATCCCCAACGTCCGCGTCCTGCTGAACACAACCGTCACCGAACTCATCGGCACGGATCTCGCCGGATTGACCGCCATCCGCATCTCCCGCCCGATGGACGACAACGAGAAGGTCAAGATACACCCTGAGCAGACCGAGCCGTTGAACAAATCTCGCAAGGATGACCACGGCAAAGACATCATCGACCTTGATGGAATCTTTATCGAAGCCGGAGCCGACCCTAGGCTCGAAATCCCCAGCATGCTCGGCCTTGATCTAAACGATGAAACAGGCGAAGTCCACGTAGACCGCGGCCAGCGCACCAGCATGCCCGGCATCTACGCGGCGGGCGACCTCACCGACGGCACATCCCTCAAGCAAACCGTAACCGCCGCCTCCCAAGGCGCCATCGCCGCACTCTCCGCATACGGCTACGTCCTAGCAGGCGAGCACCACTATGAAGCCGCCTAGCAACTTCACCGTACCCTCCCCTTTTTGCGCAGCAAAAGGGGGACGCGTCGAACGTAGCGAGGCGCAGGGGGTTCATACCGTCGCAGAGGAAGAAGCGAGTGGCCTGAACCCCCTTCAATTCCCCCTTGAGCAGCAAGTGGGAGGGTCACTGCAATCGTCCCCTCTCCCTCGATGGGAGAGGGCTAGAGCCTGCCCCGGGCTTGATCCGGGGGTAAGGGTGAACCACACACCATGAGAGCCCCCATCAGCACCACATCCCAGGAGCGTCTGGTAACCGCGCCCGACATCCCGCACGCCGAACCGAAACTCGGCACAGTCGCCGTCCTCTACACCAAACCCGAAACCGTCCTCTCCGACTACACCGACCTCATGGACCTAGCCGGATACCAAGACTCCCTCACACCCGACATCGAGACCCTTCTGAAGGTAAACATCTCTTGGCAGCACTACTACCCGGCCTGCTCGACAGCCCCGTGGCAGATCGAAGGCGTCGCCAACAAACTCCGTGCCGACGGCTTCGACGATATAACCGCCGCACACAACGGCACCGTAGTAGTTGATCCTATCGAAGGCCGCATCAAAAACAAGCACGCCGCGGTGGAAGACCGACTCAACATCCCGCACGTCATCCTCGACACGCCGGAAATGGAGTGGGTGCGCTACAAGCCCCAAGCCGAGATGCTCGTACTAAACGACATCTACAAAGACGGCATCTACATCCCCGAACTGCTCCTCGGCACAAACATCATCCAACTCCCAACCGTCAAAACCCACGTCTTCACCCAGATGACCGGTGCGATGAAAAATGCCTTCGGCGGACTCCTCCACCGCTACCGCCACTGGACCCACGCCCAGATCCACGAAACCCTCGTCGACCTCCTCCAGATCCAGCGCGAAATCCACAGCGGACTCTTCGCCGTCATGGACGGCACCTTCGCCGGCGACGGCCCCGGACCTCGCGCCATGCGCATCCACACCAAGAACATCATCCTCGCTTCCGCCGACCAAGTAGCCATCGACGCCGTAGCCGCAAAACTCATGGGCTTCGACCCCATGACCATCCCCAAAATCCGCATCGCCCACGAAATGGGACTAGGCATCGGCAACCCCACCCAAATCGACCTCAAAGGCGACGACATCGCAAACGTCAAATGGGACTTCTCCCCCAACGAAAACACCTTCGCCTCCCGCGGCCAGAAACTCATCTACTGGGGCCCCCTCAAACCCCTGGAAGGCATGCTCCTCCGCTCCCCCATCACCCCCTGGGCCTTCGTAGCCTCCAACCTCTACCACAACGAATTCTGGCTCCGCTTCATCGGCCGGAAACGCGTCGCCAACGCCCTAAAAACCCCATGGGGCAAACTCTTTGAGGACTACTGAACGGTTCAGTTCAGTTGCGCTTTCATTGATTCAAACGTGCCATTGAGTTAACCTTAAGTCTTAGACACTAGAGTTTTCGCTCAGTGATGCCATCCGATTTCGCGGCCCCGTGGTGTAGTGGCCTAACACGCCTCCCTGTCAAGGAGGAGATCGGCAGTTCGAATCTGCTCGGGGTCGCCACTCTTCCCGAAAATCCCATTCCGTAGAACCGCGTGCAACCGATCAACCCCGCGCGTACGCCAAGCTATGAAACTCTACGAAGCAGCATTCCCATTCCAAGACGATGTCCTAGCCCTGCCCGTAACCGACATCGACACCGCTTCAAACTGGTACGCCAAAACCTTCGGCTTAACCGAAACTGAGCGGCATGATGACCCTGTCGATACCGTCATTATGGAACGCGACGGCACCCGCATCGGCTTCGCAGTCAACGGCGGCGATCCCACGCAAGACGGCGCAGCAATCCGAGTGTCCGACATCCACCGCGCCAAAGCCGAGCTCGAAGCAAACGGAGTCGAAACCGCAAACTGGCGCATCGATGAACGCGACGGACAGAAACTTCAAGTCTTCTTCGTCATCGCTCCCGACGGGCTCTGCTACTACTTCCACCAACCCATCGACTGATCTCTTCCGTCACGGTGAAGACTCCTTTATCATTCCCTCAGCAACCCAAGGAGTCTCCTCATGAAGATCACCGATCTCAAGTGCGCCATCATCGGCGACAACCCCATCGTCCGCATCACCACCGACGAGGGCATCGATGGCCTCGGACAAGCCGAATGGACCAAGCCCTACCTCAAACCCTTCGTCCTCTACTACAAAGATGCCATCCTAGGGCAAGACCCCACCGACGTTGAGCGAGTAGTCAGCCGCATTCGCCGACTCGGTAGCTTCAAACCTTGGGGCGCTGCTGTCAGCGCCATCGAGGTCGCCTTGTGGGACATCGCCGGTAAAGCCGCCGGAGTCCCCGTCTACAAACTACTCGGCGGCAAAGTCCGCGACGAGGTTCGTGTCTACAACGGTGGCATCCGCGTCCCCCTAAAAGGCAACGAACCGGAGCACTACGCCGAAAACATGGCCGAGATGAAGGAGTTCAAGGAAGGCTTCTCCATCATCAAGCAAGGCATATCCTTCCACTCCCAGATGGCCGCCGAAGTCCCCAACTACTTCTACGGCGAACTGCCAAAGTACGACGGACCACCACGCGGCGGCGTCCGCCCACCAGTCGGAGGCCCGTTAACCGAACAAGGCTTAAAGCACACCATCGCCTGCGTCGAAGCCATGAAAGACGTCCTCGGCGACGAAGTTGGACTAGCCCTCGACTGCGGCCCCGGAATGACCGTCCACGACACCCTCCGCCTCGCCAAGGCCCTCGAACCGCTCAACGTCATGTGGCTCGAAGACACCATCACCGGCGACTACACTCCCTACGTCCTCCCCGAACTCTTCCGCGAAGTGCAGATGCAGACCTCGACACCTATCCACACAGGAGAGCAGATCTACCTCCGCCAAAACTTCAAAGACCTAATCGAATCCAAAGCGGTCCGGGTCATCGGCCCCGATCCCCTCGACGTCGGCGGCATCGCCGAACTCAAATGGATCGCCGAATTCGCCGACATGCATGGCATCATGATCGCACCGCACGGCGTTGCCGACGGCATCATCGGCATCGCCGCACACGTCCACCTCGCCGCAACCCTGCCCAGAAACTACATCGCCCTCGAATACCCCGCCGGCAAACCCGAATGGTGGTATGACATCATGGACGGCCTCCCCGACCCAATCGTCGAAAACAGCCATATCAAAGTCTGGGACACCCCCGGACTAGGCGTCCAGTTCAACATCCCTGAAGCCAGGAAACACCTCTCCGAAGAGGACAAAGACTTCTTCGACTAGGCAGATGTAGCACCCTCCCCTTTTTGCGTGAGCAAAAGGGGGACGCGTCGAGCGTAGCGAGACGCAGAGGGTTCATACCGACCCACGGCAGAAAAAACTCCAACCCGCCCCATCATGCCCATCTCCATTCAAATACCATAATCTCTCAAATTTGCTTACCAACGGACTCAACAACTCGCCAAAATATCAAAAAATCATAGGAAAACACGACTCCACGCACAGAAACGCTTCCAAATCGCGCATAAAATGACGCGTAACAGGGTCCCCTGACATTGACTGGAGAAGGGTGTGATGATGTTAAGCGAAAAACTCCTCGGCGCATTCAACGACCAGATCGAACTTGAGTTTTACTCTGCTCACGCGTACCTCTCAATTGCCGCATACTTCGAAGACCTGAATCTTCCCGGCTTCGTGAATTGGTCAAAGATCCAGTTCCAAGAAGAGACTCAACATGCGATGAAGTTCTTTGACTTCGTCCACGATCGCGGCAACCGCGTCACACTCCACGGCATCGACATGCCGCCGGCCGATTGGGCTTCCCCCATTGATGCCATGCAACAAGCCCTCCAGCACGAGCGAAAAGTCACCGCCGCGATCAATGACCTCTACGAAGCAGCCTCCGAGGAAAACGATCGCGCTGCCCAAGTCTTGCTTCAATGGTTCATCGAGGAGCAGGTCGAAGAAGAGAAAATGGTCGAAGAGATCGTCGACCACCTTCGCATCGTTGGCGGCGACGGCACCGGCCTGATCGTCATCGATGCCCGTCTCGCAGAAAGATCACCCGAAGAAGACGGCGGGGAATAACATCCGCCATTCTTCTAGTAGTCGAAGGTTGCTCACGACCGTGCGTCTTGCCGCTCTAACTCGCCGCACCACCGCAACAGCAGTTCGTCCGCCGTCAATAACACTCCGCCTACAGCCATAGCCGTGGCGGCGATGATCCGATCTGCCGGATCGTTGGGCAACCCTTCGATTTCAGTTGACAAAATCCCAATTTCACCTGTTAATGGGATTTCCTCAACGCCCAATGATAACGCTGTTCGATGCCAAATCCGAGCTGAAACTTCCATGCGTAGGCGACCTTTCCCCAATAGCATCCCAATCTCCCAGAAGGAGAACGAAGACACGAACAGACTTCCTTCCCACAGTGCCTGATCAATTGTCTGGCGAGCCGTTGAACCGAGATTATTGTCCCCATCCACGTACCAAATCAACGCGTTGGTATCAAGGACAGTGCTCATTGTTTCATCGCGTCCCACTCAACATCTATCGGAGAAATGATGTCGCCCTTATACGTGATCATTCCGCGCATTGCACCGAACATCGATTTCCGCCGATCACGAGCCGGGATCAACTCCGCAATCGGTACGCCACGCTTAGTGATAACTACCCGCTCACCAGTCTCTGCTACCTCATCCATTATCTTTAGGCACTTAGCCTTGAATTCTGACGCCTTATATGTCGTCATTTTCGATCTCCTTTGCCGTCGTATCCGTAGTACTCGTCCATAGGATCAGAATCTTTCATCGCATCCCACTCAACATCAATCGGCGAAACGATGTCTCCCAAAATCTTGATCTTTCCTTTGTCTACCCCGTACATCGATTTCGGCCGATCCTCGATCGGCGTAACCTTCACCATCGGAACACCGCGCTTCGTAACTACCACGCCCTCACCTGTCTCGGCGATTTCATCGATGATCTTTAGACACTTGGCTTTGAATTCCGAAGCCATGTAATTCTGCATGACATCACCTTTATGACCATAGTCATGACTATGGTCATTTATCCTATCACGCCACCCGACCACACGGCCGGTCTACCCCAACCCCCGCCAGTATCGCCGACCTTCCCATCGGACCATCATCCCCCAACCCGGCGGACTCAAATGGCTCCCCAAAACGGTGATGCCCTCGCGCTCCGCTCGGTCCAGCACTTCGTGCCGTACCTTCATCGCCTCCGCCGGATCAGTATCTAGCGCGAACGGTAGATCGGTATCCGTTGCGTGCATCGGGTTGATCAAAATATCGCCCACAAATAGCGCCCGTTCCTTACCCGAAGCCAGCATCAACGCCATGTGTCCCGGCGTATGCCCCGGCGTCGGAACCGCCATCACGCCATTCGCCAACTCCGTCTCGCCGTCCATCAGATCCAACACCCCGATCTTCTCCAGCGGAATCACGCTCCGCTCGATCGGCTCCATACCAAACTCGCTGTCTTCATCCGGAACGGTGAAATGATCCCAATCCGCACGATGAACCGTGTACCGAGCGTTCGAGAACGTCGGAACATTGGGCGTTGCTGGATCGATGTTCCAACCGACGTGGTCCGCATGAAGATGCGACATGAACACAGTGTCGATCTCGTCCGTCTTCACGCCCTTGCGCACAAAGTCATCCATCAACTCCGCGGATGTCTCCGAACCCAACATCTTCCCGTGCGGACCGAACCCCGTGTCCGCAATCACATTCTTCCCTCCCGACGACATCACAAACACACCCAGATTCATCAAGAAGCGCTGACCCGAAAAACACTCTGGAAATATGTCGTAGTAGTGAGACCAGTGTTCCAGCGAGGTCTCTGGAAACATCAGCCGCGGGTCAAACACTACGTTCCCGTCGCTAAGGGACGTAACACGGATGTCGCCAACGTTCAAGATCTCGTTACTCAAGGTCTAGAGCCCCTTCCAGTAGCGTCTCCCTTGCCATCGGACCAACGTCCCCCAACCCGGCGGGCTAAGATGGCTACCCAGCACGATCATCTCCTCGCGCTCAGCCATGTCCAAGAGATGATGCCGTGTGCGAATCCCTTCTTCCTTGTCGGTGTCCGGCCAATAGGTCAAATCAGGGTCCGTGACATGCATCGGAGACCCCAATACGTCGCCGATCAGCAGCACCCGCTCGCGCCCCGATGAGACCAGCAGGCTCATGTGCCCGGGCGTATGCCCCGGTGTATGTATCGCCTGGATCCCCGGCGCAAGTTCGGTCTCTCCCTCCATCAGATCCAACACCTCCGCCTCCTCCAAGGGGATCACGCTCCGTTTGACGGCGTCCCCACGAAGAGAATCCGCCAGTATTTCCTCAGACGTGAAATGCTCCCAGTCCGCACGATGCACGGTGTAGCGCGCATTCTCAAACGTGGGCTTCGATAGCTCTTCCGGGCGGGTGTTCCAGCCGACATGATCGCCGTGCAGGTGTGTCAGAAAAACCGTGTCAACCTCATCCGTACCGATGCCCTTGCGTTCGAAGTCGTTAAGCAGGTCAGCAGGAGTGTCCGAACCAAGCATCTGACCATGCGGGCCAAACCCCGTATCCGCTACCAGGGTCTTATCGCCTGACCGCATTACGAACACACCGAGATTCAACAGGAAATACGGCTTCGCGAAATACTCAGGGAAGATGTCATAGTACTGTTCCCAATGCTCTAACGGAGTGTCCGGAAACGTTATCCGCTGGTCGAAAACCAAACGACCATCGCTGAGAGAGGTGATGGCTATATCGCCTACATTCAGGACATCGTTAGGCATTGCTACAGTGTAGCAACATCAATGCCTAACCTAATGCAATTGACGGTCATTGACCCGCGAAGCAGTCCGCAGAATCGTTTAGTGCTTGATCGAACGCCGGAATCACTGCCGCGCGTCCTTGTGGAAGCAGTGCCTTGTCCACCTTCCCAGTAATGCACATCGCGGCCTCGTCCGATACGCGGGCACCGTCCGGCGCGCCGGGCAATTCAATACCGCATGATTGAAGCCCGAACAGCAACGCCACCAGATCGCCCGCCTTGATTTCGTTGCGCGCACCAATATCTGCGTACGCCCTCAACGACGTGTTACGCGGATTCTCATGGTTCACTAGTTCCCCCAGCAAGCAGGTCAGCTCCGCCCCTTCCAAACTGCCGATGCTCGCAGGCAGCTCCAAGAAATCAGTTGCAACGCCGCACTCGTTGTACGCCGAGACTGCCTCCGCATGTTCCTCCACACCCGGCACCCAAACCCGGTCCAGCAGAACCTCACCGAAGCGCACATCGCCTAGCGAATCCGCGATGCAAATCGCGGCCTCTTCAGACATCACCGTACCGTCATTCAACTGATATCCCGCGTCGCCTTGCCGACATCCGATGTCGGCAATCATGAAAGCGGTGAAGTTCGTGAAAAAGTGATCCATCGCTTCCCGGTCCCTGGTGTCGGGCTGCACCACAGGCTCGAAATACTTCGCCGCGCCTAGCTCCTCAACCATGCACTCCTGAACATCGATGAAGGTCTTGCCCGAACCGATCGGCTCACGCCCCGGCTGGTTCGCGTACAACGCTTCCTCAAAAGCAACCCGCTCGCCCGCCGTCAGGCAGAAGTGCGCCGTTATCCACTCCTCTGAAACCTGTGTCGCATCGAATATGCCGAACAACGGCTTCAGCGTCGGATTCTTCAACTCCCCCTCGATGCAAGACATCGTCTCATCTGACAGCTCCGGCCCCAAGATCGATATCCGGCCGGCAGCAATGTTGCGCGTCGTAGCATCGCTCAAACACTTGTCGAAATTCTCTACCATTTCCAACGGCGGCCTGAACCCGCTCGTGAACATCTCCTCGACAGCCTCTTCGCCACCTGCATACGCCGTCATACAAGTAACCTCGCCCTTTGGCAACGACGCCAAGAAGCCCCTCACGTCAGTTACGTAATCCACCAGAATCGGCTCGAATCCCGCCGCTGCCGCATCGAACTCCGACGCTTCAGCCGTCGCCTGTGTAAACAGTTCATCCGCAATCTGCGTAGCCTCAGCGCGCGCAGCATTCGGATTCGTCGCGCTGACCAAGATGATGTCAAATGTCAAAGTGGCGTTACCCGGTATCACCGGCGGCGAACCAGCCGCTCCGTAGGCCAAATCAGGCGGTATCACCACGCGACGACGCTCGCCGACCTTCATCTCGGTTAGCGACATCTGCCAACCTGGAATTACCGCACCTACCGGAAAGACAGTTGGTTCCGACCGTGTGTACGAGCTGTCGAAAACGCATCCATCTTCCAGCCAACCCGTGTACTGAACGTCCACCTCCCAGTCCAGATTCGGCTGTGCACCCTCGCCTTCTTTGATCGTCACGAACTGCAAGCCGTTCGCGTCCTCCGAAAAGTCACCCTCATCCGCGTCATCAAGCTGTGGGGCGTGAGGCGGGTAAACTTCGTTCAAGCAAGTCGAACCCCACTCGTCGAACACCGTCGCCAACGCTTCGTCTTTCGTAATCTCCCCGTTCGATGCCGGACGCTGCGTCGCTGGTGCCGGTTCCGAGTTAACCGTCGCCGTCGCCTCTGGTGTCGCCGTGTTCTCAACCACTGGCACACTTGTCGGCGCAATCGTTGGCTCATCCTCACCCGAACAACCGACGACTAACAGCAGAGAGAGAAACGTCGCCAGCGTCAAAGGCCATATAAACCGCGAAAGAGTTGATTTGATCCGACTATCTGTGGCGAAAAAGCGCGGTGGTTCGATCAATGACATAGAGGCGGTGGTCTAAGGTTCGATCACCAGCGCCTCAAAACCGATGGCGCTAAGCCACGAACACGAATTCGCCGAATTATACAAAACCGCCTTCGCCAACCAGCTTCAACGAGGCGTGACGATCAGGCCCAATCGATAAGACAATTCCTTATCAAGAGTCGCTCGTTGCACCTGTGGTACCTTTCCCTGATGATGCCCGCGCTCTCAATCCCTCGTCGAGGCCCGCTACTCGACGCGTGGCTATTCTTCGTCGGAAGATTTGTTAGAGACGGTGCACGGTCTCTACTAGCGGTGCTTGCCGTTATCTACCTCGTCGAGATCGGCTTCAGCAACACTCAAGTCGGTATCATCTTCGGCTTCAGCCTTGCCGGCGGCTTCGTCGTTTCCGTCGCAGTTATGCTCACCAGTCGAGCGATTCCGACTCGGATCTGGTCGGTCGCCAACATGCTGATACTCGCCGCGGCAGGCGTGGTATTGATCCTTTCCAACGACTTCTGGTTTCTCATACTCGGCGGATTTTTCGGCTCTTACGCCGCCAGCGGTGCCCATTGGGGCGGGATGATGCAGCTGGAGCAGACCGGAATAGCGGCCGTCATCCCACAGGAGAGGCGCACCAGAGCCTACTCCAACCTCAGCATCGCTTCATCCGCTGGACGGGCCGTCGGGGCACTACTCGCTGGGCTTTCAACCCTCCTCATCAGAACGTTCGAATGGGAGCCATTAGTCGCCTATCAAGCCGTTTTGTGGCTCTACGTCGGCATGCACCTGCTTGCCGCTACCGTCTACACCCTTCTCTCCGATGCGACGAATCCGAGAGCCTCACCCTCTCCTTGCTCCGCAGGAGGCGAGAGGCCCTCCCCTTGCTCCGCAGGGAGAGAAAGGCCCTCCCCCTCCCCTTGCTCTGCAGGGGGAGAATCGAAGAGGGGGGCCCTATTCGTAAATCCTTTCAAAGCGAAAGCCCGACGCCCCATCCTCACCATTTCCTCCCTGTTTGCCGTCGACTCGTTCGCCGGGGGTATGATCTTCGACTCGTTCCTCAGCTTCTGGCTTTTCACCAAGTTCGATATGTCTGCAGCCGCTATCGGCGCGGTCCTCGTCGCGGGACAGGGCCTCAATGTCGTTTCACTTGTGCTCGCGCCCTGGGTCGCTAGCCGCATCGGACTGCTCAACACATTCGTTTTCACTCAAGTCGTCAGCAACATCATGCTCATATCCTTCGCCTTCGCGCCGACCGCTATCATCGCAGTCGCGCTTTGGATGCTGCGTTCACTATCCGACGAGATGGACGTGCCTACGCGGCAGTCCTACATGATGGCCATAACTGAACCACCCGAACATCCGATCATGGCCGGAACCGCCAATCTGGGACGGGGTCTCGGCCGTATACCCAGTGCCACCGTAACCGGCTGGCTCTGGGCCGGGGGACTGACGGTTACACCTTGGGTATTGGCCGGCACCATCAAACTCGCCTACAACTTCGCAATCTGGGTGGCGTTTAAGCACGTCAACGTTCCTTCTGCCTCGACGGGAGATAGATAGTACGAGGGTGAACTTGAAGTAGCATGTCCAAGATGCGAGTCGTTGCTCTATATCGCCACCCTGTGAAGTCCTTATACGCCGAACCCTGTGACGCATTGCAGATCACCGATGATGGACGTGTAGCTGGCGACCGCGTCCTCGGATTCCGCTTCGACGACGCCGGCCCACTGCACGACACCAAATGGCGCCAAAAGACATGGTTCGCGTCACTGCAACATTCACCCGCGCTAGCCGATCTGTGTTGCGGTTACGAACCCGAAACTCGTCGCCTATGGCTCAAACTCCCCGACAACGACACCATTATCGAAGGCAACATCGATGAACCTGGCGATCGGCTCTTTATCGAACTCAAAGTGAACGAGTGGTACTCGACCCTGAACGACACGCCATCAGCAATGGGACGCCGGAAACTACCGTTGCGACTAGTCGGCAACGGCACCGACGGCCGCTTCCACGACACGTCTGCCGGACTGGCTACACTCCACTCCCGCGAAAGCCTCGCCGAACTCGCAAAAGCGTCTGACCTGGCAGAAATCTCTGAACTGCGCTTCCGATCCAACATCGCGATAGAAGGCGCGAGCGCGTGGGAAGAGTTCGAATGGATCGGACGCACTATCCGAATCGGCGGAATTCAGTTCCGAGTTCGAAAAGCTGTCACCCGATGCCTAGCCACCCACGCGAATCCCATCACCGGCGAACGTGACATCGATGTCATGGGTACCCTGACCCGTATTGTCGGACAGGAACAACCTCAGTTCGCCGTATCGATAGCCGCGAAAAACCCCGGTACGATCCACCTCGGTGACGAAGTGACGATTATGTGACGCTGGCCCTAGCCCAGCCGACCATGATCGAAGTGCGTCCGTAGCCCCGGATTTGCCACGATGTAGTCCTTCGTGTGCATCACGATGTTCTCCTGTAACTGGATCGACATTCCACCATCCACAGGCAAAACAACCCCGGTGATGAACGACGCATCGGGCGAACATAGGAACGCGATGGCATTTGCAATATCGGCCCGGCACTCCGGTCCTCCTCACCGGATAGTGACGCTCGAACAACCCGAACCCAGCGTCATTGCCTAACTCCGCCCACATCGCCTCGCCACGCTCCGTCACGATATGCCCAGGTGCGACCGCGTTCACAGTTATACCCAAAGGCCCAAAATCCACCGCCATCTGACGCGTCAAACCCACAACTGCGGCTTTACCAGCCTCGTATACCAACGCCCTCGGCGCCTGCAACAATCCATGCACTGACGAGATGTTCACGATCCGCCCGACCTCCCATTTTCGGCGGGTCGCCATGGCGTCGCCCTGCGCCTTTCCACTCCGGAATCTCGAATGTATCCGGATGCCCCGACGCTTCCATTGCTGGGACTCCGTACTTGGCGCCCAAGAACTGCGCACCGACCAAAAGGTCCATCCCAGATCGCCACGCGTCAGGTTCAACATCGACAGCCGAGCCGTCCCTGCCCACGCCCCCACCGTAAGCGTTTTGAATCAAGATATCTAGACGCCCGTACTCATCGACGCATCGTTCGACCATTACTTTCGCGACCTCTTCCTGCGCCACATCTCCGACCATGTAACTCGCCGCGCCCCCGGCATCGTTGATCCGCTGGGCATTGCGCTGCGCCGCGTCCTCAACGATGTCGACGATCAGTATGCTTGCGCCGTCCTCAGCCAGCCGACGGGCGGTTCCCCCTCCGATTCCGAGTGCACCCCCGGTGACGATTCCTGCACGCCCTGCAAGTGGTTTGTGGTGAGACATGAGCGTTCGTTCCCCCGTCCTTATCAAGTTGATGGAGTTATCTTACATCCAACCGCACCAGAGCCATGCGGTATCGTTGTAACTAGATGCTCCTCATCGACCCCATCTCGTCCCGCAAAACGGCCCTCCGCGTCGCTGCGCCGTTCGCCTTCGCAGTCGCAACTTTGCTACTTGGGGCGACGGTGTTCGCCCAACCACTGACACTCACTTCGGGCCCGTATGTTGTCGTAGCTGACGAAAACGTCGGAAACTACCGCGTCATCGTTCATCAATCCCCCGAACGAGTGATCGTTGGCACCCTGACATACGCCGTACAGGTTCACGTCCGCGAAACCGACGCGAACGTCCCCGACGCCATCGTCAAGGTCTACGCCACACCATCCGAGCACGGCGTAAAACAAGTCGCGCCTGCACTTAACTCTCCTGCTGACCGCGAGTACTACGTCGGCAGGCTAGAGATTGAAGAGAAGGGCGTTTGGGCCATCGATGTCGTCATCGAACACCCGGAACACGGCGAAGAGACGCTCATCCTTGTTGCCGAAGTGTTCGAACGCTCCAGGGGCGGTGACAACCTTGTCCTAGGTACAATCCTCTGGGTCTTCGTTTCCATCGCCTTCGTTGGCATCGCCATTTACCTAGTCAGGAAGTCGAGACGAGCGCGCACCGAGCTCGAACGCATCCGCAACCAGAGCCAACAACCCAACGGCTAAAACCGAGGTATCCGATCATGTCTCAGATATCGAACGTCAGGATCCGACACGTCTTTGGAACTATAGAAACCGACAGCGAGTTCTGGGAAGAACGTCTCGTAATGCCGCTTGACGTTTACGAGGAGTTCCGGGGATCGCAGCGACGGGCTAATCTCTACGCGGACCAATCGAGTACAAACCGCATGGAGCACGACGCTTACTTCATCCAGATCGAAACCGACGACGGCGCGATCGGCATCGGTGGTCCAGTAGACGAAACCGTCGCCTACCTCGTCGACAAACACCTTACGCCTTTCCTACTGAACCGCAACCCCATGGCCACGGAGTTCCTGTGGGACATCATGCACCGTTCTCAAGTACACGGACGCCACGGCCAAGCGATGATGGCGATATCGGTAGTTGACTGCGCTCTCTGGGATCTGAAGGGCAGAGTTCTCAACGTTCCGGTATACACGCTCCTCGGCGGCCCGACCCGCGACAAAGTACCAGCCTACGCATCGATGCTCGGATTCAACGTAACCGACACGGGACTAGTCCGGGAACGCGCCTCATGGGCCAAATCCCTCGGCTACACGGCCCAGAAATGGTTCTTCCGATACGGACCCATGTCCGGCCACGAGGGCTTGAAGGCAAATATCGCTATGGTCGAGACCCTCCGCGACGAACTCGGCGAGGGCTACGACATCATGCTCGACTGCTGGCAGTCGATGGACGTCAACTGCGTAGTTAAACTCGTGTCCGCCATCGAGGACTGCACACCTCGCTGGCTCGAGGAAGTCGCCATGCCCGACCGCATCGACTCATACCGCAAAATCCGCGAAAAGACCAACATCCCCATCTCTGGCGCCGAGCACGAATACACTCGCTGGGGCTTCAAACGCTTCATCGACGCAGAAGCCCTCGACATCCTCCAACCAGACATCTATTGGGCTGGCGGCATCTCCGAAACGCTGAAGATCATGGCCCTCGCCACCTCCGCCGACCTCATCACCATCCCTCACGGCCACTCATCACCCGCCGGCATCCACGTATCCGTAACTCAATCACCAATCCACACTCCATACCAAGAGTTCCTAATCAAATGGAACCTAGTTCATCAACACTTCCTCGCCAACCCCATTAACCCCGTCAACGGCATGATCCATATCCCAACCGGACCCGGCATCGGCATGGACCTAGATGATGACAAAATCGAGCGCGAAGAAGAACCGAGTTGGTGACACAATCAACCGATATTTGACACCTATAACGTTGCAGGTTGCATTTTGAGTAATGATCGTCAGTTTTCGTCATCGTGGACTTAAGCGACTTTACGACCAAGGTGACGCACGCCGCCTCAATCCAAATCATCTGCTAAGGATCAGATCGATACTTTCGTTGCTGGACTTCGCAAACGGACCGGACGATGTTGACGTAAGCGGGTTATATCTGCACCGTCTCCGCGGCTCCCATAGCGACATATGGTCAGTTAGAGTTTCGGCGAACTGACGTATCACCTTCCGATTCGCGGGTAACGACGTAGCCGATGTTGATCTAGTGGATTACCACTAAGGAGATCCGAAGATGCCAATGAAAAATCCCCCGCATCCTGGAGAAACCGTTCGGACCCTCTGCCTTGAACCCTTGAACTTGACTGTCACCGATGCCGCTAAAGCGCTCGGCGTGAGTCGCAAGCACTTCTCTGATCTAGTCAATTGCAAAACCGGCATCTCGCCGGAGATGGCAATTCGTCTTTCAAAAGTGTTCGGTGGCTCCGCAAGGGTTTGGTACATGTCTCAAGCAGCCTTCGATCTAGCACGAGCAATGGAAAGCGCCGACGGGATTCAGTTGGAAGCACTATCGCCATCCAATGAAGAGCAGCAGGCGGCCGCGTAATCCTAGATCGTTCTGCATCCGGCAGCAAGTTAGGCAATATCAGCCAACAAACCTCTCAATCACCAAACACGCGTTCTGCCCGCCAAATCCGAAGCTGTTCGACAAAGTCACATCGACCTTCGCGTCCCGGGCCAAATTCGGTATGTAATCCAAATCACAATCGGGATCGGGCGTATCCAGGTTGATCGTCGGATGAAGCACTTGATCTTGGATGCTGCCAATGCAGGCCATCGCCTCCATCGACCCTGACGCACCTAGCGAGTGCCCGATCATCGACTTCGTGCTGCTCACTGGCACGTTGTAAGCGTGATCACCAAAAGCACGCTTAATCGCCAGAGTCTCTGACTTGTCGTTCAACGGCGTCGATGTGCCATGCGCGTTGATGTAATCAACATCCTCTGTGTTGCGCTCCGCGTCCTCCAACGCCAGCTTTATCGCAAGTGCCGCACCTTTACCTTCATCATCCGGCTGTACCAAGTGAAAAGCGTCCGACGATACGCCCCAACCCGTCACCTCCGCATAAATATCAGCCCCACGAGCCTTGGCATGCTCCAGACTCTCTAGCACGAACATCGCCGCGCCTTCCGAAGGCACGAATCCATCGCGATCCGCATCGAACGGCCTTGATGCCTCTTCCGGAGGGCAGTCCCTTGTCGAAAGCGCATGGATAGTGGAAAATCCCCCCATCCCAAGCTCGCAGATGCCGGCTTCGGATCCCCCCGTCAGGATCACGTCGGCCGCCCCGCGTCGTATCACCTCCGCTGCTTCCCCGATCGCCTGGGTGCTAGCGGCACACGCCGTAACGCATGTATTGGTATAGCCCAGCAACCCAAATACGCGACTCACGTTGGCCGAGCACATGTTCACCAACATCACCGGAATGTAGAACGGACTCACTCGCAGTGCCCCGCGTCGGTTCATCACCTTTGATTGATCATCGGTCTCAGGCAGACCGCCCGCGCCGCATCCTATCAACACTCCTACTCGTTCTCGATCTTCCGCATCCAAATCCAACCCTGCATCCTTGATGGCCTGATCCGATGCATGAACTGCAAACTGTGAAAACCGTCCCATCCTGCGTGCTTCACGGCGATGTATCAACCCGCCTTCAGTCGGATCGAAGTCCTGAACCTCGCCCGACACCTTGCAAGGAAAAGGTGTCGGATCGATGATCGACATGCGCCGAGCGCCCGAAATCCCGTTCTTCAGGTTGTTCCAGAACTCATCAGGGGACTTCCCAAGGCACGTCATTGCGCCCATGCCAGTGATTACTGCTCTACGTCCGTCGGGATATCTACTCATTTCTCAGTCGCACTGTCTGTATTTGAGAGCGGATAGTGTTCGTCTACGCGATTTTATCTTCAACCGACACGGCGTCATCGTACGGCAACATATAAGGCTGATTCAGGTCCTCGTAAATCTCCGGCTCAATTCCGAGCAGAAACTCTCGCGCTTCCGCAGCGATGAATAGAGACCCCGTCACGATGATCAATCCGATCCCCGGACGTTTTTCCACGATCTCCAACGCGCGCCGAAGCCCCGAAGCCACATCGGGTAGTTGTAGCGAGGGCAAGCCTGCATCGGATATGACCGTCGCGATTCGCGATGAAGGTACCGCTTTCGGATGTCTCGACTGAGTGGCGATCGTGCAAATCGCTGATGATGCCAGTTCACGCGTCATCGCTCGATGGTCGTGTCCTTCAGTTGCGCCGACGATCAAAATGTAGGGCGAATTAAGACCGTCGCCCTTGCCATTTTCGCCAGCAGCCGCAGTTCGAGTGAACTCATGCCTCTCTAACGTCTCCCGCAAGGCCTTCAGCGAAGCTTCGTTATGCGCACCGTCAAGGATTATCACGGGCCACGACGGCAGATCCAAAATCTCAGTGCGGCACGGCCAATCAGCACCCGATATTCCCCTGATCGCCGCATTGACATCGAACTTGTGGCCACGCCGATAGAGAACGTTCAAGGTCGTCGCGGCTGTTCGCGCATTGTCGATCTGATGCGCTCCCAGCAGATTGGTCCGAACCTTGACATCGACAAGCCCAGGATCAGGCAAAGAATGCAAAGCCGAAACCGCCTGGCCATCTCCAAATTCAGTTGCCTCTTGATACCGAGGCCGCCAGCGCTTAATCACGAACTCCTGCCGGAGATCCTCACTCAGATCGCGCCTGACACCTGCGACCCGCGTCGTTGCGCATGCGCTCACAACAGCGGCTCCCACCTCCGCCGCGCGTTCGCGCACCACGCGCCAAGTCACCGCATGATTCTTAGCCACCACCACAGGCGCACCCGGCTTAATGATCCCCGCCTTCTCCCTCGCGATCAGCGATACCTTGTCGCCAAGTATCTTCACATGGTCGCGGCTTATCGGAGTGATGACCGCGACCTCAGGTCTCACGACATTCGTGGCATCCAATCGACCACCCAATCCCGTCTCGATCATCGCGATGTCTGCGTTGTCGCGAAAATGCACGAACGCCATCGCCGTCAGCATCTCGAAAACGCTCACAACGCCAAGGTCTCCAGCTCGTTCGATCGCCTCTACAAACGGCCACAATTCATCGATCAAATCCGCGAAATCGGAAATTGAAATGTTCTCACCATCTAACTGAATCCGTTCGGTGAATGTATGAAGATGCGGCGACGTATATAGCCCCGTTTTGAACCCCGCCGCCTTCAATCCCGCCGCAATCATCGCGCAGGTGCTGCCCTTGCCCTTCGATCCCGCGACGTGCACTACCGGCGTCGCCAGATGCGGATCGCCCAGCATCTCCATCAAACGCTCAACCCTGCGCAGATGCCAATCCGGCGGCTGATTCGCTCTCGACTTCCGTTCGAAATCAGCCAGCGAAAGAAGCCGGTCAACCGCTCTCTTGTACCGATCTGCCTCGCCAGACGACATGAGGTAAGGGTAACGTCTTCATCGGGAACCGAGATTGATACGATGAAGAGAGGACACACCACCCGCCAACCGATTCAACCTCGGATCCCCAAAATGAGCTACCGATCCCAAATTGAAGACGCCTTGAACGGACACGGAACGGACTACTGCGAGATCCGCGTCGAAGAGTCCGATTCCACCCGCCTCACCTACCGCGGACGCTCACTCGACGACGTGAATATGACCAGCGGTAAGGGTGGCGCGGTTCGCGTCTGTGTCAACGGCTCTTGGGGATTCGCTAGCTTCAACGACTTGAATGATCTCAAAGGTCGCGTCCGCGACGCAGCCGAACAGGCTCGTAGCTTGGCGGCTGGCAAGAAGGGCGAATCCACCGAGATCGCAGAGGTCGAGCCGCACGTCGACATTGTCGATACGCACATCGTCAAAGATCCGCGTGGAATCTCGTTGGAGGAGAAGACGCGGTTGGCCGACCATTACAACGACATCGTGTGGTCTGAACCTGGAATCGTCAGTTCCGACATTATCTACGGCGATAACTCCCGCAAGGTCGCATTCGCCAACTCCGACGGCACTTACATTGATCAAGAAGTCGTCCACGTCATCAGCCGAATATCCGCCCAAGCACGCGATGGATCCGACGTGCAACAAGCCGGTTTCAGCATCGGCGCACTTGGAGACTACGGCGTCTTTGAAGATCTAGATGACGAAGTTGCCGAAGCCGCTCAACGCGCCGTCGGACTGCTCAAAGCCGAACCCCTTACCGGCGGACAACGGACCGTCATCCTTGATCCCGTCCTTGCTGGAGTCTTCGTTCACGAAGCGTTCGGACATCTCTCGGAAGCCGACAACGTCTACGAGAACGACAAACTCAAAGAACTGATGTACATGGGCCGCAAGTTCGGGGGCAAACACCTGAACTTTACCGATGGCGCATTGCAACCAGGTATGCGCGGCAGCTACAAATACGACGACGAGGGTACGCCGGCCTCCTTGACCCCGCTCGTGCGAGACGGTGTCTTAGTAGGGCGTCTGCACTCCCGAGAGACCGCCGCCAAGACCGGCGAAGCCCCCACCGGCAACGCCCGCGCCATAAACTACCGTTTCCCGCCGATCGTCCGCATGACCAACACATTCATCGAGAACGGCGAAGCCACATTCGACGATCTCTTGGAAGGTGTCGAAGACGGTGTATACGTGAAGAACTGGTATGGAGGAATGACCCAGCACGAGATGTTCACATTCTCGTCGGGCGAAGCCTACATGATCCGGAATGGCGAGGTTCAAGAAGCCGTCCGCCCCGTGATGCTCTCCGGCAACCTCTTCGAAACCCTCGAAAACGTCGACGCGGTCGCCAACGACCGCGGCTTCAACCAAGGCGGCGGCTGCGGAAAGGGCGGCCAAATGCCTCTACCAGTAGGCACCGGCAGCCCGCATATCCGCATCCGAAACTGCCTGATATCAGGTGCGTAAAGCAGATTCGACGACACTAGGATTCAAAAACGTGACTGAACACTATGAACACCTGCTAGACCTCGCGACCGCCACACACGGTAACGCCGAAGTCTTCGGCGTCGAATCGGAGCGACGCCACGTCGAGTTTGAGGCGAACCGTCCTAAGAACATCGGGCAAAGCCAGTCCTCCGGAATCGCCCTCCGCATCATCAACCAAAAGGGCCGTATCGGGTTCTCATCGACATCTGACACCGATAAGATCGATGAACTCGTAGACCGCACCGGCGCTTTGTCCGAATACGGAGCGGAAGCCAAGTTCGAATTCCCAGATGCCTCCGAATACCCCACCGTCGAATCCGTCGACGATTCCGCGGCAAACGTGTCCGATGAAGAGATGCTCGAATTCGGCCGCGCAGCCATCGATGCCATCCTCACCGAATTCTCCGAGGCACTCTGTTCCGCCGACTTCAGCAAGAATGAGGGGCGACAACGCCTCATCAACTCCGCAGGCGTCGATGCCAAGCATCGACACACTACCAGCAGCTTCTACCTAGGCGTCGAGCTCATCCGCGGCACCGACATGCTGAGTGTCTGGCACGGCACAGTTGCCACCAGTCCCATAAACGAATCGAATGTCGACGAAATCGTCGATAACCTCCTGACGAAGTTGCGAAACTCCCAGAACATCGTTGACGCTCCGAGCGGCAAAGACATCCCTGTCCTGTTCTCACCCGCCGGTTTCAACGGCACCTTTCTCCCGCCGTTACTGTCAGGCTTCAACGGCAAAAACGTCGCAACCGGCTCTTCACCACTCATCGACAGCTGGGGCGAGAAAAAGCTTGACGAGCGAATTGGAATCCACGACGACCCGCTTCACCCCATGACACCAGCGGCGCGCCCGATGGACGACGAGGGCGTCCCGTCTCGCCGCCTCGATCTCGTCCGCAACGGAGTCATCGGCGAACCATTCCTCGACCTCCAGACCGCCGGTGAAATCGGCAAATCCTCCACCGGGTGCGGAATGCGCGGCGTAACCACAACCCCATCTCCAAGCACCTCCTACATCATGATGGCCGGCGGTGAAACGCCCAACGACCAGATGTTCAAAGGCATCAGGCAAGGCATACTCGTCGAGCAGCTCCTCGGAGCAGGGCAGGGCAACGAACTCGGCGGCGACTTCCGGGCAAACCTATCCCTCGGATTCCTGATCGAAAATGGTGAAGTCGTCGGACGCGTCAAAGACACCATGATCTCCGGCAACGTCTACGAAGCACTGAACCAGGTCGAAGCCATCGGCCAAACCCCGGAGATCGTATGGGGTACCCGTGAACTCCCATGGGTGCGTACCCGCGGCGTAGAAGTCGCAACCTCCTCCTAAATCAACTAGCACAACTTGACGACCAACGGCGAACAGTTCTCAGAATCCCAAGTCTCGGAAATGCTCCGAGACCTCTCCGGCATCGACGACAGCCAAGCCCGTTCCATCGTTACCGCATGGCACCAATGGCAGCTCGAAGACGTAATCGGCACAATCGCCGAACTACGACAAGTCGCCGAGACCGATCGGTCGCTCGAATTCGATGCCCTGTTCAGAGCGGCAACGGCCTTTCCGCACCCTCACGTCCGGTTGGAGAGCGTCCGCGCATTGGCGAACGGCGGAAGCATCACCACAGCACAATCACTGATCGCCTCACTAGAACAAGACGAAGTCTCAGAAATCCGCGCCGCCGCTGCCGAAGCCCTCATCGCCTTTTCAGACTCTTCACAAGCACGCAACGTCCCTAAAACAACTCTGGACCGAATCAAGTCCGCGCTTCGCAATGCCATCCACGTTGACGAACCCATCGTCCGCGGCAAAGCGTTGAAATCTCTCGCCGCACTCCGCGACGAAAACGCGCCTGACCTGATCGACGCAATGTTCGACGAAGCCATCGGCAACGGTCCGATGATGTCCGATGTGCTCTCCGCCATGGGCGAAACCGGCGAACGCGTATGGCTTCCAACCATCGAAGACGCCTTTTACAGCGACAACCCCCAAGTCCGCGTCGCCGCTGTCCTTGCATTCGGCTGCATCGCCAACGATGATGACATCGAAACACTTTCCGAACCCTTCGACGACCACATCCTCGAAGTCCAGATGGCAACCATCAAAACCCTCGAACAGATCGGTACTGCTCAGGCCCGCGAGATGCTCCAGTTGGCCGTATCAAGCAGCGAACCCGAAGTACAGATCCTCGCACAAACTGCACTAGACAATCTCAAAGCCGAAGACGACTTGATCTATACCGTTTCGCCCACAATGGTCGAACGCGGACTCTTCGGTGTGCCCGCGGCGGCACGCAACCCCTCTCGCGACCTCTCACGCTACGACGCTCCAACCGAAGAAGGTTGGGCAAACGTCTCCCCCGAAGGTCAAGAACTAGATATCGCCGAGATCCCTGAAGACATCGGTGAAGACTATGAAGACTACTTGGAATCCGACGAATTCTTCAGAGACTCCAACACCAATTGAAACCTAATCCTGCCAAAATATCGGCATCCCTCCTCTCTCCACCTCCCCTCCCCCTTTTAGGGGGAGATTAAGAGGGGATCAAACCCGAGGGCTACCAGACAATGGCAAAAATCTCCGCTTCCCTCCTCTCAGCCGACTTCGGATACCTAGCCGATTCCATCTACGCCGCCGAAGCCGCAGGCGTCGACGAGTTCCATTTCGATGTCATGGACGGTCATTTCGTGCCAAACCTCACATTCGGACCCCCGATCCTCGAAGCCGTAAAACGACACGCCACCAAGCCCATCGACGTACACATGATGGAACGCTCACCCGAACACCTCATACCTCCTCTAGCATCCGCCGGTGGCGACATCATCACCGTTCACATCGAGGGAGTTGCAGACGTCGACGAAACTATCGACCTCATCCTCGAAGCTGGCGCTCAACCCGCCGTCGCCATTCGACCCCGAACACCCGTATCCGCTCTATGGACCGTTGCCGACCGCATCAACCGCGTTCTAGTAATGACAGTAGAGCCCGGGTTCGGAGGCCAAGACTTCCTACCATCCACGTTGCCCAAGATTGAAGAAGCGTTGTCGATGATGCGTTCCTCTCACGATGACGAAATCGAGATCGCCGTCGACGGCGGCATAAAGTCCCAAACCATCGGATCCACCCTCAACGCCGGCGCCACCACCTTCATCTCTGGCTCCGGCATCTTCTCACATAAAGACGGCATTGAAGCGGGGGTTGCGGAACTGCGAGAAGTACTGAAATGCAATTCGATGTGATGCTTAGGCGCGTGAAGTGCACTCTAGTTTTCACCCTCGCTACGTTATCTATGTTCGCGTGCGGATCTGAACCGGCGCCTGAAACCGCGACTCCTGTACAGTCTCCGCCAACCGCAACCCCTGAGCCAACCACGATGGCGATTCCCGCGCCAGACGAGGAAACTGACGAAATCTCGCTGACACCAATAGTCAAGATCGACGACGAAGGCATCGCGATCGAGCGTGGCGTGAAAGTTTCAAAAAACGCCTTGGGTGTTAGTTCATCAACTACATATTCACCTGAGACCGGTAAAACAACCACTTCTACTACCTACTTTGTCGACGACACACTTGTAGACTTCCCTTGGATCAAGCAAATCACCACACCGTCGTACACTGAGGTGGCATGTAACACCATCGGCACCCCGGGAACCTGGCGGGGCAATCCGTTGTCCATAGGCGATGAGGTCGCGGTCGGCGAAATTAAACTCCGCGTTGACAAATCAACAGCAAATTCCGACACTCTATTGTTGAAGCTCGAAAATGTCGGCAACGAAGGTGTCGAAATCCAAGAGTATGCCTTCGAACTGATTGACAGCCTGCGGGCGCAATCACACCGAGGTCCGAGGGATTACACACCTTCTTTTGCAGAAACGATCACTCTTGGCATCGACGACACAAAAACGTTGACGATTGTCCCAAACGCCTTAGCTGATGAACCCATCGAGCCGGAAAACATCGTTTTGGCGTTCAACGATTGGCAGAGCGGCGACTCTGTCTATCTCGATTTGTCCGAACCAGATGACAACCCGCATATTTGCTATGCCTTCGAACCACATGCAGAGGCACAAGGGATCGGCTCTACGTGGTTTAATCGTCCGGCGCCCTTAGGCCGCGCCGTCAAGGTTGATGACGCTACAACGGTACGCGTGACTCACGCGGAGCGAAGCGTCACACAGCATCTCATCGAGTCATACGACGGACTGAATGTTGATGCTTCTTATCCCAAGAACGAGAACGGCGAACTCGATGAAAGTTACGAATTTCTCGCATTTCAGATCGAAGTCGCCAGCAACTATCCGCTGATGAAGGGCGACGATTCCGAAGACCCGACCGGAGCGGTCGGCGTTGCGGGGCGAATTACTGACGAATATTCGTTGGAGTTCGAAGACATCCTCTCTACTCCAGGCAGCGCAAATCTGGCAATGCTTGAAGAACCGTCTGATGCTGATGAACTAAATGCGAAAGGTTACATGAGGCTCAGCTTCGTAGCTGTTACGCCAGTCGAAGCGTATGATCTGCACGTCGTTTTCAGGCTCGATTATTCTCAGATACCGGCATTCCTCTCGCTTGAGGAGAATCGTCGACCACGTCCAACTCCGATTCCTGTAGCGCAAATCGAAGACGATGGGAGCATTGGTTTCATGCACAAGACCAATGAGTTAGGCGAGGAACGCGTGTCCGCGTTGCGCGAAGCACTAACCCCACAGGAAAGAGTTGCATATGAAGGTTTAATCCCCAATTGTGCTCAGCACATGGTATTCCCAAGCGCAGAATCGCGCAGAAAGGTTACATCCGACGCGGAGTCTCTCGTTAGCAGTGGATTCGCCACGGCATTGCCTGAATACTTCGCCAACACTGATGACCCGGATGCCTTTTGCAACGATCTATTTCCGCCAAACGCCATCCCTAGCATGGTGCAAACGTTGCTTTTGGATGACAATGCTGGAATGAAGGCAGGCTGCGCGTTGTCCGAGCAACCTGTGTTTTCTTACTTCAGCTCAATGTATATGTGGCGGGCAGAGGTGATTTTGGCTCTATGGGGCGAAGATTCGCCAGTCTCGATCAACGAATTTGCTAACATCTTTGAATTGTGCAACTGGCTCGAGGGCTACGAACCCTAACCGCTGATGGCTCACCTCATACCCCGCATCATGTTCTGAAGCGCGCGCTCACCGCCCGGCCCACTGATTCGCTTCATCATCTTCTGCATCTGACGGTACTGACCCAGAAGCTGATTCACCTGTGATGGCGATGTCCCAGAACCACTCGCCACTCGTCGTCGCCGCGATCCATTCAGAATCCGCGGGTTAGCCCGCTCCTGAGGCGTCATCGACAGAATAATCGCTTCCACCTGCGCCATCCGTTTCTCATCCACGTTCTGCAACTGCTGAGAACCCCGTAACGCGCCCAATCCCGGGATCATACCCAAAACCTCCGATAATGGCCCCATGCGCTTTATAGACCGGAACTGCTCAAGCATGTCGTTGAGATCGAACTCGTTGCGTCGCAGACGCTGCTCTAACCGCTTCGCTTCATCTTCATCGATCTGCTCTTGAGCCTTCTCCACAAGCGTTGTGACATCACCCATGCCGAGGATGCGTTGCGCCATCCTGTCCGGGTGGAATGCTTCCAACTGCTCAGGCCGCTCGCCGACACCCACGAACTTGACGGGCACTCCAGTCACCGACTTCATCGACAGTGCCGCGCCGCCGCGCGCATCCCCGTCCATCTTCGTCATCAACATCCCAGTCAACCCGATCCGACGATCAAACTCCGAACCGGAATTAACCGCATCCTGCCCCGTCATCGCGTCCACTACTAGGAACGTCTCAATCGGATCCACTGCCGATTTGACCCTCTCCAGCTCCGACATCAACTCGTCATCTATCGCTAACCGCCCCGCAGTGTCCAGAATCAACCACCGCGTTCCGTCCCTCTTCGCCCGATCCAGCGCATTCCTCGCCACTTTCAACGGTGTAGATTTACGAGCGTCTTCCGTGTACACCGGCACGCTTATCTGCCTGCCGAGCGTCGCAAGCTGCTCAACCGCGGCCGGCCGCTGCAAATCGCACGCCGCCAACATCACATCCTGTTTCCACTCCCGTGTGATGTGAAGCCCCAGCTTCGCCGCCGCCGTAGTCTTTCCCGCTCCCTGGAACCCCACCAGCATGATCACGCTCGGAGGCGTATCGCCCCGCTCCAGCTCCGCCGTGTCGCCTCCCAGAATCTCTACGAGGTTGTCGTGAACGATCTTCACCACCGTCTGCCCCGGCGTCAGCGACTTGATGACATCTTCGCCTTGGGCCTCTTCACGGATCTTCGAGACGAAACTTCGCGCAACCTTGAAATCTACGTCGGCTTCCAAAAGAGCCATCCGGACTTGCCTTAGTGCCGCCTCGATATCCTTCTCCGACAGCCGGCCCTTGCCCGTCAGCGTGCCCAACGCCGAGGTCAGTCGTTCAGATAGCGTCTCAAACATCAGTCCTACCTACAGCCAAGCACGGAATGAAACCGCACGAGATGCCTCATTCATCGCAGAAAACCCAAACAACAAACGCCGAAATCATAGCCCATCATTCAAAATCATGGCAATCATAGTTCAATAACCATCTCACAATCTCAGATCTCCCGATTGATGGTCACCGACATCGGCGTCCGGTCCCAGCCCGAGAAGATGTCGCTCGCCAACTGCTGCATCACACGACTAATGTTCGAGAACGTGGCAATACCCACTGGCTTTCCATCAGCATCCACCACCGGCAATCTCGATATCCGACGTTGCGACATCACTCTCGCCGCCTCCACGACATCCGTGTCCGGTCCCGCCGTATGCACCGGGCTGCTCATGTGAATCAAGATCGGACTCGCGCTCGGATCTTCTCCTGCTCCCACGCAACCGACCGCGACGTCCCAACTAGTGATGATCCCCTCAACAACTCCTTTCCGAACAACCACAAGAGAGCCGACGTCATGAGCCCGCATCCGCTTGGCTGCATCCGCCACGCTCAGCTCAGCCGTGATCGTCAGCACTGGCGCCGTCATTATCTCTTCAAGTCGCATCGCACGTCATTCCAGCGGTCCCGGGATCCAGAGGGCAGGCGAGCGCGGTATGCCCGAACGGAGCTGCCGCTAACTTTGCCCCCGAAATCCTTTAATCCTTACAATCCTTCAAGCTTGTCCCGTACTCCGATACGGGATCCCGGGTCAGACTACGAACATTTATCATGCAACATTGGGCATCGCGCAGATACCAGTAATATACCCCGATGCCGCAAACATCAATTCTAGACCCTACAGCACAATCCGAACTCGCCACATGTCCATAATCCTGATGATCGCGCTCGTGTTGCTGTCTGCCATCGCTATCGGCGTCGCTGTCGCACACATCAGCCCCGTCTGATTCCAACACGGCGCCAACAATGCCGAAAATAAACGCAAACATACAGTTCATGTTCAATGAATATGAACTGCTCGACCGATACGACGCCGCGGCGAGAGCAGGCTTCAAAGGCGTCGAAATCCAAGCTCCTTATTCCGAAACGATAGACGCCATCCAAGAACGCCTCAAACGCAACCGACTCAAGCACGTCATCATCAATCTGCCCGTGGTAGACCCCGAAACCGGGCTAAACAACCTCCCGCTCCAGCCCGACAAGGTCGACCTATACCAAGAGAGCGTCGCCCTCGGCGTCGAATACGCTGCCGGACTCGGCTGCATCGGCGTAAACACTGGGATCGGTCCGCTACCCCAAGGCATCGATCCCGAAATCGCCTACCGCACCTATATCGACAATCTACGCTACGCCGCATCCGAACTCGAAAAAGTTGGGGTCACCGCCCTCATAGAACCGATCAACACCCGCGACCAACCGGGTTTCCTCATCCACACCTCCGCGCAAGGCATGAAAGCCATCGCCGACGCCGCACACCCAAACGTTCTCCTGCAGTACGACTTCTACCACATGCAGATCATGGAAGGCGACCTCGTCGAAACATTCGCCAAGCTACTCCCAAACATCGGACACGTCCAATTCGCCGACACCCCAGGCCGCAACGAACCCGGCACCGGCGAAATCAACTACCCATTCATATTCCGCAAACTCGACGAACTCGGCTACCAAGGCTGGGCCGGAGCCGAATACAACCCCTCCACCCAAACCGAAAAAACCCTAAACTGGTTCAAAAACCTCTAACCCCTGCCCCTTTCGCTCTGCGAAAGGGGCGCGCACAAGCGAAGCGAGTGCGCGGGGTATGCCCAGGCAGGGCGGCAGGGCAACAGGTTTCCCCCGCTCGCGGGGTGAAATGTCCGAAGGACAAAGGGGGCGCGCGTAAGCGCACGGGATGCTCGTTCAAGGTCCGGGCGAATGGTCTCTCTACCCGGCACACGTCTTTCCGCTTCGCCGGGCGGAAGAGGCTGCAGCACCAGCGAGAGGAACGAATCGAGCGATGACGGGGGCTGATCTTTCAGAACGCTCCCCGGAGGGCCGACGGTCTGGCGACGTCGGCGGTGCTGGACTATTGAGGAACATACAAGCAACCTATCGCACGCGACCCCAACGACGCGGCGATGATTCGACTGAAACCAACCCTCCCCCTCGCCTTCTCTCCCCTTCCCCCTCTGGGGGAAGTGCCGAAGGCGATGGGGGCAACGCAAGCGAAGCGATCCTCGCAGGGGATGCCCCCGAAAGGGAGGATTACGCGCGCCCAACTTCAACCCCGATACCCATCCACCGCCTCAAACATCAACGCCACCCCGAAATTCAAAGCATCCACCGGAATCCGCTCATCCGGACCATGGAACAACGACATAAAGTCCAAACCCGCTGGCAACCGCATCGGCGTGAAACCATACGTATCGATCCCCAGCTCATGGAACCACTTCGCATCCGTCCCACCAGCAACCATGTACGGAATCGCCTTCGAACCCGGATCAGCCCGCTCCAATAACCCCGAAAGATACGGCATCAACCTCATATCCACCGGAGGCGGCCCATCCTCATAACGCTCCACCTGAATCTCCGCATTATCCCCCACAACCGCCAAAACCTCACGCACAATATCCGACTGATTCGAACCCGGCAACAACCGGCAGTCCAACAGTACCTCCACCTCCGACGGCACCGCATTCTGCTGCTTACCACCCTCAATGATCGTCGGCGATATAGTGTCTCGCAGCATTGGCTCCAACACCCGACCAACCTTCTCTCCCATCAACCCCAACGCAACACCCGTCGTATTCGGATTCATCGCCATCCGCAACGCCATACCCTCCCGCATACCCATCCCTTCGCCCATCGCCTCCAGCATCGCACGAGTCGGCCCCACCACCCTGAACGGCGGATGCCGACGCTCCATCCGACGCAACGCCCGCGCAGCACGACTCATCGCGGTGTTCTTATGTATCTGCGAACCATGCCCGCCTTGCCCCAGAAACTTCACTCGAATCCGACAGATATGCTTCTCAGCCACCATGATCGGATAAAAACGGCGGCCCCGAACATGCACCGTGAAACCGCCCAACTCTCCAAGCGCATGCCTCACCCCTTCAAACAGATGCGCATGCTCCCGAACCAGATAAGCCGCTCCTTGCCTACCCCCCAACTCCTCATCCGCCACGGCAGCCAAGACCACATCCCCCGGAGGCGGAACCTCCGAGTATCGAGCACGTAGAAGAGCGTGCAGCATCATCGTCAACCCACCCTTCATATCCACCGCGCCACGCCCCCAAACGCAACGATCAGCGATCTCGCCTCCGAAAGGATCACGGCTCCACCGCTGACCATGCACACTGACCACATCCGTATGCCCTTGCAACAACAAAGGCGGCGCATCCCCTCGCCCTCGCACCCGAGCCACCACGCTCAACCGAGTTGGCAATCCCGCAGGATGCAAAAGCTGATTGTCGATGCCGTGCTCGTCTAGAAGCGACTTCAGCCAAAGCGCACACTCGCGCTCCTGCCCAGGCGGATTGGAGGTGTCGAACCTGATGAGCCGCTGCGCCAGCTCAACCGCTGACGGCAACCCCGAAATACCCGACTCCAACATCGTTCACGGCAGCTGAAGATTCAATTCCAGCTCCGCATTAATCGAGTCGAACCACTCCATAACCTCAGGATGGTACGGTATCCCATTCTTCGTTCGATCCTCCCGCTCCTCGCTCTCGATCAGACCCGGATACACGACACGGTCATGACCCGGTGCCGGGGGCGTAGTCGCCAACCCTTCCAAGAATAAATCCATGTCGTCCTTGAACTTGTCAGGATCCGTGAAAGCGTCGATTCGATACGCCGAGAAGAAGTGCCCGCCGCTCTCGGTCACAAACCCAGGACCATTGCCCGACAACGTGCTCGTCATAATGTCCACGATGCAAGCCAACGCGTAGCCCTTGTGCGACCCCATCTCGCGCGTACCGCCGAATGGAAGCATGTACCAGTGCCGCCTTTCACCCCGGATATCCTCGTCCGGCACCGGCTCCTCCTCCATGATCGGAGAGCCGTCATCCCTTGCCAACCAACCCGGCAAGATTGGCGCATCCATCCTCTGCAGCAACCGAATCTTGTTACCCGCCACCTGCGTCGTAGCAGCATCGAATATGAAATACGGCTGATTGCGCGCTGGCACCGCCCAAGCCAACGGATTCGTCCCAAACCGCGGCTCCGCACCGAACGTCGGCAGCATCGCAAATCCACCACCACCAGTCATGCACACCCCGATCATGTCATGCTCAATCGCCCGTACCGCGTGGTAACCAGCTGCACCGAGGTGGCCCGAGTTCATCAAGGTCGCCGCCGCCATCCCATGCTCATTCGCCTTCTCGATCACGAGATCCATGACACGCGGCGCTTGGTGCAATCCCAAACCCCCGTCGCCATCCAGCGCCGCCGTCACACTCGACTCCCGGATGATCCGCATCTCAGGATTCGGATTAATATTCCCGGCTTGATAGCCCTGAACATACATCCGAAGCATGTTCGACACGCCATGAGTGTCAACACCGTTCAGATCGGCATACATCAACACATCGGTCGAAAGCTCAGCATCCGCGTCCGATAACCCCATTGCTGAGAAGACAGTGTTCGTCGCGTCCCGCATCCGGTCCGGCATCACACGGATCGCTTCATCTTCCGGCACATGAAATCTCTCAAGCATGATCTGGCATCACCTGGATTACTGCATCTTTCACGTCAGCCACCAGTCGGGTTCTTCGACCCATCCGCTGGCAATTGACGCAATGCTATACCATCGTGCCGAAACTTCAGGAAGGTTTGCACCGTACCGAAAGCAAGTAGCGAATCCATCTCGCTAGAATGAAATCCAAGCCACGCCAAACGCGGTTTGGATTCCCTTGGGGATCAACGAGGATGGGGGTGCTTAAGGAGGCTAGGAAAGCACCCCATCCTCGCACGTGGCCTGCGCTCTGACCGGCAGAATGCTCTCAGGCCAACTCGACAGCGATTGATTGGGCGATCCGTGCCGAATGGTCGCCCGGCCGTCGACACATAGAGGTTGTGGGTGAATCGTCAAATTCGCCCCCTTTGTCTAACAATTGTATCTCATTTGGCGTTACGCTACGATTTGCGTCGTCGACACTGCAATTGTTCTGTGAATCAACGGGCCTTAACGGTTTGTGTAAGCCTTGAACCGCTGCGACTGGCATTGTGCCTGTTTACGCCGGCTTTCTTGTGACTAACCAAATGGTCAAGCGCGATGTTGAGACGACTCGAAAGGATCCTGAGCGTACTCACCAATCGGAGCCGGCGGTACTCAGGAATTTCTGCGCTGGCGAGTTTCTCCAAGTTTCCGGCCAAAAGGAACGCGTCCTTCTGCATCAGTTCCAGGTTGTCGTCATAGTGCCCGTTCACATGATCGATCTGAATCCCGCCGTTGCCGTTTCGAGCCACACCGTTCATAGTTTCGGGAACGTGCTTTTCGCCAGTCTTGGACTCATCGACCACGAATTCGGAAATTATCTCCTCGGACGACACGGAAGGGTTGGCTTTAGCTTTGGCAACGAGTTCCTCGACATGAACGCTGCTCAGCCGTGAATCGATAAACGGTTCTGCCAACTCTTCTTGTCTTCGGTGCCCGTTGATGTCGGCAATACATCTGGCCTCTTTGAAGGTCAACTCGCCTCTGTCGATATGAGTCTGCAACTTCGGTGAAAGCGTCTTTCTGAGACTTTCGTAGTGATGCACGGTACCCGCCGTGATGCCAGTCCGTCGCGCCAGCTCCTGCTGGGTCACGTGATACCGCTCCCGGTATCGGATAAAAGATTCCGCCATTTTTATCGGCGGTAGCAATGAAGAGAAGTATTCATCGGCGAGGCGCAACTCTTCTCGCTCCTCGTCCGATACGCCCTGACGTACGACGCATTCGACGACATCTTCTCCGGCCCGTTGGGCAGCATCGATCGTATTATGTCCGCAAAGCAGATAGAACTTACCTTGTTCGGCGAGGACGACAGGCATGCGTCGTTGCCGCCGCCGCCTCGCCCATGCCCGATGAGCCTTGTCGTACACGGGGCGTTCTGGATCTGGGAGTATGTTTTCTATTGCTATTCGCATCTCAAACGGCCTACCTTTTCCGCCTCTAGGCTGCTTGGAACATCGTGATAGGTGAGATTCTGCTTTCCCAACAACGCATGACAAAGAAACTGTCCTAACGGTTTCCAAAACGAATTCGGAAAATTCTGTTGTTCTAGTTGCATTTGGAAAATAACAGCCGTATACTGTTGTCAGCCGAGCATCAGAGATCAGTTTGCAGTTTGAAATCATGGCTCTAGATTCCAAATCAGTCCCACCCTATGTGGCATATCGAACATTCCGAACTTTTCTGGAATCGCTTGCGATAAGTTTGCCAAACAGAATAGATCGTTCCGTTTTCGATTCCAAATTTTCTGGAACGGCGACTTCACAGATAACGAGCGCGTTGCGTGTCCTAAAACTTATCGATGCGGAAGGATTGCCAAGCGAAGCGCTGAAACGGCTTGTCGAATCCGAAGGTGAGGAGCATCATCGGACGCTGGAATCGATCCTGAAAAACTACTACACGCCTGTGTTCAGACTGGATCTTGAACGGGCTACCAAAGCCCAATTCCGTGAAGCGATGCGGGAGTTCGGCTGCACCGAATCGATGCTGATAAAGTGCGAAACGTTCTTCATTCATGCGGCTACACATGCAGGAATCCCGCTCTCTCCATATCTCAAATCGAACCGCAAATCGGGTTCGAGGTCGCGGTTGGGTTCACGTTCGACGAAAGCCGTAGGTCGGCCGTCTATTGCGGATGAGTCGAACGATACTGCCGCAGTTGCTGTCGATCTCGACTCTGCTGGTCTCACCATGCGAGAATTGGCGTTGAGAGTGCTTGACAAATACCCAGATTTCGATCCGACTTGGCCATCAGAAACCCAGGCCAGTTGGATGGATGGGATGAACAAGCTGCAAGAAACCTTCAATCTCCGAAACTTACCCGTCAAGTAGCAGAATCGAACCCCGCGCCTTGTCTCGAGACGATCCTCAACCGCTAGGCGCCGCACCGCGCCGATCCGAAACCGCGGCCCCCTCTGATGCGTCATCCACGGATGCTTCGGCGGCTGGGAGTCCAAAACCGGGAAGTGAATCCTCGGCGATCGAAGGCATCTCTCAGATCATCGCCACTCTGGATCAGCTCGAGCTCCAGATCGTGGAATATCGGAAGATGCTAGCTGAGGAAAAGATCGCTATCGGGGACTCAACCGATACAGCGCCCGAAAATCGCGTCGAGGCTCCTGTCGATGAGGTTGACGAAGAGGCGCTGGGTGGTGTTGCCGAGGGAATTGCGGCGGAAGCAGCAGCCCTTTTCACCAAAGAGCACGGCCTTACGGAGCCAACAACAGATGATGCAGAAGTGTCCGCGGCGTATTCTCCTACAGTATTGCTTGTCCCGCCAGATGTTCGAGACGAGGATGAGGAGGACGTAGACCCAGAAGGGCTGGAAGAGCCATCGGTTGATCTGCCCGAACTCTTTTCTGAGTTGCAGTCCCAGCTCGATATGGGGCTGCATTCGACCGCGACGGTTTCAATATTTGTGAATGATGAAGAGTTGCTAGCCTATCTGAGTTCGACGACGTCTTCGGGCATGGCTCCGGAACCGCAGCCGTTGTTCCGGGCGTTTTCCTCAGGCAAGGCTATGGCGGCCGCAACCGTTTGGCGATTGTTGGATGTAGGAGTGATAGACATTGACGCGCCGGTGGCTCGTTACTGGCCCGAATTTCTGCAGCGGGGCAAATCGAAGGTAACGGTTCGTCACGTGTTGACGCACACCGCTGGATTGCCGCGTGACTTCGGACGGGGCGACGTTGATTGGGGAGATTGGGGACGGATGAGCGACATCCTCGCATCAATGCCGTTGGAGTATGAGCCGGGCAAAGTGATCCATTATCACACCATCACCTTCGGAATCTTGGTCGCTGAGATCGCGAGTCGAGCCACTGGTCTTGACTTTGTCGATCTTTTCGAACGCGAGGTCAGGCGTCCGCTAGGGTTGAGCGACACCTACTTCTCGATTGATGGGGATGATAGCGACACGCGAAGGCGCGTCCAGAGTCTGGCAACGTCGTCGGAATATCACGATCGTGAGATGCCATTCAAGATGGACTGGTTGCTGGACAATCAGATAATGTCTCCGGGTGCGACGTGCGTCACCACGGCGAGCGATTTAGCGAAGCTCTACTCGGTTGTATGTAATCGCGGATCGACTGGAGATGGCGAGGTTTGGTTGAGCGAAGACGCTGCCGAACGGATCTACTCGGTTCATGCTTCGACTTACGACATCGAGAGCATGCTGCCAGCGCGTGTCGGACAAGGTGTTTGGATGTTTGACGAGCAGCCTAATCGGACGGCGGCTACGGTCGACGCGAAGACGTTTGGGCACGGTGGTATGGGCACGTCAATAGCTTGGGGGGGACCCAGATCACAATGTAGGCGTGGCGATCATCACCGACACGATGCAGGAAGAAGAGTTGAACGGTCGGCGTCTGAACCGTATTTCCGCGGCGGTCCGCAGGGATTTGGGGTTGTCTGTCGGTGCGGTAGCGGAGTTGTGAGGGATGCGGGTAGTTGCTCCTCATCCAACTGCATTCAAAACACGGTAGTGGGATTGAGCTAGACCTGAGGAGTATTGGGTTAGGTTGATTAGTTCGAGTTGGATGTCTTGGGGGGTGTTGCCGAATAGGGGGATGCCGTCACCGATTAGGATCGGGAGTGTGGTGATGATGAGGTCTTCGATCAGACCTTCGTTGAGGAAGGATTGGATGGTGATGCCGCCGTCGACGTAGGCTCTGCCCCAGCCTTGTTGGTCGACGGTCTCAAGGAGGTCTTTGGGTGTTTGGTCGGTGATGGTAATTTTGTCAGTCAGGTGGAGTGGGATGTCGGAGTTGGTCAGGGTGCCCGAGATGACGACGACGGGTTTTGGATAAGGCCATTCCCCGTCTGCGATCAGGTTGAGGACGACCTCGTAGGTTTTGCGACCGAATATGATGCCGTCGACAGATTCGATGAATTTCGTATATCCGTGTTCTTCGGTGGTAGTGCCCTGGTTTTCGAGCCAGTCGATCTGGTGGTCTTTTCGGGCGATGTATCCGTCTAGGCTCGTGGCTATGAAGACGTGACCAGTTGTCATTCCAGTTCACCCCAACGGACGCCGGTTTTGGTGTCAACGAGGAGGGGGACTTCAAGGGACATAGCGGCGGGCATCATGTCGTGGGCGAGAGATGTGACCTCTTCGAGTTCGCCGGGGGCTACTTCGAAGATGAGTTCGTCGTGGACTTGGGCTGTCATCCGCGATTCCATGCCTCGACGATTGAGTTCGTCGGCGATGTTGATCATGGCGATTTTGATGACGTCGGCGGCGGTTCCTTGGATGGGCATGTTTACGGCGACACGTTCGGCGGCGGCTCGGTGGCCCTGGTTTGCGGAACGGAGGTCTGGGAGATAGCGACGGCGACCTTTGAGCGTTTCGGCGTAACCCCGCATCTTGGCGGTCTGTTTCTGGTACTCGATGAAGTCTCGAATGCCGGGATATTTGCCGAAATAGAGGTCGATGAACTCACGGCCTTGTTGTATGGAAAGATCCGTCTGGCGTGCAACGCCTTGTGGCCCGAGACCATAGATCACGCCGAAGTTGAGGATCTTGGCGATACGGCGTTGTTCGCTGGTAACGTCATGAACGTCGTACATGGCTTGCGCAGTGGCATTGTGGATGTCTTCGCCGTTGCGGAAGGATTGTAAGAGGCCGGGTTCCTGCGACATGTGAGCGAGGATTCGCAGCTCGATCTGCGAGTAGTCGGCGGACAGGAGTTGCCAGCCGGAGTCGTAAATCGTTGAGAATGCGTTACGGATTTCGCGTCCTAGTTCGGTCCGAACTGGGATGTTTTGGACGTTTGGGTCGTTTGACGCAAGCCTGCCGGTCGCGGATCCTGCTTGGTTAAAAGTGGTGTGGACGCGTCCGGTTGCTGGGTTCACCATCTTGGGCAAGGCATCGGCGTAAGTGGACTTCAGTTTCGAGAGTTCTCGGAAACGCAGGACGGCATCGATGAGTTGGTAAATGCGGTCGTCGAGGCCTTTTCTGTTGCGCATCCGATCTAGCGCGTCGGCGTTCATCGACCAACCGGTCTTGAGGCGGCGAGTGGGGGGGGCGTTCCACTCGTCGATGAGGATTTCGCCGAGCTGCTTGTTCGAGGCGATGTTGAATTGACGACCGCCTACAAGGACGTTGGTCGCCTGCTTAATCTGCGCGATCTCCTCACCCAATGCTGCGGAGAAGCGTTTCAAGACGTCGGATTCGACGACCATTCCGGTACGTTGCATCTCAACGATGACGGGCAGCAAGGGCATTTCGATGCCCTCGAAGACGCTGCGCGCGTTATGGCCGTCGAGCTCGCCTTCGAAGTGACGCCAAAGGCGGTAAGTGAAGTCTGCGTCTGCAGCGGCGTATGGGCCTGCGGAATCGATGTCGACTTCGGACATCGTGATCTGCTTTCGTCCAGTGCCGATGAGGTCGGTTATGGGGGTCATCTCGGAGCTGTAGAGCTCAAGCGCGAGGTCTTTGAGTCCGATTCGGTTATGCCCGCAAAGGCTGGCCGCGATCATCGTGTCGAACTTGGCGTTGTTGATGTCGATGCCGGCTTGTCGCAACACCATCATGTCGAAGTTTGCGTTGTGCGCGGCTTTGGGAACGTTGTCATCGGCGAATAGGGGTGCAACCATCTCCAGTGCGCGGGTGCGGTCGATCTGCTCTCCAGATCGGTGTCCGATGGGGACGTACCATCCCTCGCCTTCGTCGTTTGAGAAGGACATCCCGACCATCTCGTCTTGCATCGAGTTGGTGCCATTGGTCTCGGTGTCGTATGCGAAGCCGTCGGCAGTGCCGAGTTTGGCGACGAGTTCCTGTAGTTCGGCGTCGGTGGTTACGATGGAGTATTTGCCGAGCGATCCGTCGGCTTTGGGAGCGGCTTTCGTTGTCGCCGCGGCACCGTCGGCGAAAAGACTGCCTTGGGCGCGACCCGTGATCGGGAGAGGGAACACGCCGCGTTCTGCGTCTTCGGCTTCCGGGATGCTCCGGACTATGGTCTCGCCGAATCCGAGAGCGGTAAGGGATGCTACGACTTCGGCGCGATCGTATCCGCCTATTCGACACTCTGCGAAATCTATTTCGAGTGGGACGTCCGTGACGATGGTTGTGAGTTTGAGTCCGTCGTAAGCGAGTTTTTTGCCGTCGCGGAGGCGGTTCATGATGCTCTTAGAGCCGCGCAGCTCTTTAGAGGGGATTTCGCCGACGGCGTCGAGGTTTTCGTAGAGTTTGTCGAAGTGTCCGAAGCGGTTGAGTACGGTGCGGGCGGCTTTTGGTCCGATTTTGGGGATGCCGGGGATGTTGTCGGACGGGTCGCCTTCCAATGCTTTGATCTCTGCGACGAACTCTGGGCCGAGGCCGTCGTAGCGGTCTTGAACGCCTTGTATGTCGTAGACCCTGGTGTCTCCGAAGCCGGAGTACATAAGGAGATTGGTCTCTTGGTTGACGAGTTGAAGCTGGTCGGCGTCGCCAGTGAGGATGAGGGATCGGATGTTCTCGGTCTCGGCCTTGCGGACGATTGTTCCGACGACATCGTCGGCTTCGAAACCGTCAATGGCGAAGACGGGTATCTTCATCGCTGAGAGGACACTTTCGACCATGGGTATTTGGGCGTGGAGTTCGGGGTCGATCGGCGGGCGTTGAGCCTTGTATTCGTCGAACAGTTCGTCCCTGAAGGTTGGCGCGCGTGTGTCGAAGGTAACGGCGATGTGGGTTGGGCCGTATTCGCGTATGGTTGCGATGAGGTTTCGGAGGAAACCGTAAGCGCCGTGTGTCTGCTGTCCAGCACTGTTGGTGAGGCCGCCGCCACGAGAGAGTGCGAACCATGCCCGGAAGACCATGGAGTGTCCGTCAACAACGAGGATCAGGGGGTCACGGTCTTGGGTTTGAGTTTCGGTTGACATGATGCGGCGAAGTCGGGAGAGAATCTGATGGTTGTGGTTGCGATTATATGGAAGAGGGTATGAACAGGCGCGTGTGCACCCATAGGACGAGGAGTGAATGGGATGTCACCTGACGAGGCGGTTCAGGCGTGTCGGGGGCGTTGGCGGAATTTGGCGTAGCGGTCGCTGTGCATGAACTCTTCGATGTTCACTTGTTCGCCGCCGAGGGTGTTGGAGGTGTTGGCGGCTAGGACGGCGGCGAGGGAGTTGAGAGACGATGTGTAGCTGTTACGGGTTTTCGACGAGTCGTCGTCGATGATGGATTCGAGGAATGTTTTGGCTAGTTCGTAGGTGTTGGGCATCGCCATGCCGTCGTATCCGGGGTCTTCGCAGATGACGCGGCGGGTCTCTTCGATGCTTGGCCGGAGGGCAGGTGACCAGTCGTCGCCGGGGTAGTGGTAGTCGACGATGCGGTTTCCTTCGAACTTGATGGTGCCGTGTTCCCAGATGATGCAGTCGAAGCGTCCGTTGTAGTAGGAACGTGCGGGTTTAGTGAAGACGAGAGTGCCGATCGCACCTTTTTTGAATCCGTAGGTGACGTTGTAGTAGATGGGGTTGTCACCTTCAGTGGTCCAGAGGTTTTCAGGCCGCTCGACGTAAGACGCTCGCACCCACTCGACATCGTCGTCTGACCAATAGCGCATGATGTCGGTCTGGTGGATGCCAGCTTCGACCATTGAAGTTCCGGACCATGCGCGGTTGGCGGTCCAGATGCGGTTTTCGGGGCCGCCGCGCTCCTCGGTGTGGGTGTGCTTGACTCCGTGCCCTTCCACAGCGCCTTCTGCGACCATCATCATCGCTGCGGTCCATTTGTTTGAAAGGTGGTCGCGGATGGCCTTGTATGCCGGATGAAAGCGCATTTGGAAGCCGACGGTGTTGGGAATGTCGGCCTTGTCGATAGCTTCGGCTTGGGACAGAGCTTCGTCGAAGAAGAGGGTCTGCGGTTTTTCGGCGAAGACGGCGATGCCGGCCTCGGCGGCGCGTTCGATCTCGCCGCGGTGCTGGTTGGGAGGCATTGCGAACCAGATGACGTCGACCTCGCCTGAAGCGATCAAATCATCGGCGGATGAAAAGAGTGTGACCCCTCGCTCGTCGTAGTTTGCTTCGTATTGCTTAATCTTTGCCGGGTCTAGGTTGTCGGCGAACGGGTCGGCGAGAGCTGTGAGTGTTCCGATTTCTTCGGATTGGAGCCTGACTAGTTGCTGGAGATGGTTTAGGCCGCGCTGACCGACGCCGACTAAACCGACACGGAGTTGCTTCGCCATGATGTTGATCGCCTTTCTGAGGTTGAAAACCGCATTGCAACTATAAATCCTGACGCAGGTAACTACGGTGGAATTTCGTTCTCGTGAAACTCGGGTAGGATTTTCGCCAAATAGCCAGAACGAAGTCGCGGAGCTCCTTTAAGATGCAACGTTAGTGCGATAACAAGGACGGCTATGAACAGTTCTGACTACAACGACGCCGAAGATTTGCGTTCATCGATTTGGACGGTATCGAGCAGTGACCTAGCGAGGTTCTTCCTGAACTACACGTTTATCTACATCGGCGGGTCTGGGTACCTAGTTTGGATTCACGTCGAACGCGACGCGGCTGTCCACGATATCGTCTCGGATATCATAACGGGTGTATCGCTCATCGGCATTGGTATTGCGCCAACACTCGCACTTGTACTCGTCGAAACATGGAGGCTCACAATGATTTTCTCCAGAGGACTGGAGCTACGGTTACGGGCAAAAGAGTTACGTTTACGGGCAAAAGAGGAAAAGTTCCGCGAGGGAATTCGGAAAGAAGTCCGCGAAGAAGCTCGCGAGGAACTCGAACAGGCTGTCAAGGCAGCGTATGAAGCTGGCGTGCGGGACGGAATGGCTAAGATTCGCGAGAATGGTTCCAGCGAATCTGGATGCCTAACGCCGGAGTAAACCAAGTAGGTTTTCGACTTCGAGGTGGGTCAACGCCCCTTAGAAATGTATGGCTTCGTTTGTGACGGCGGCGGCGGCTTCTTTTACGACTTCTGACATCGTGGGGTGGGAATGGGTAACGCGGTGGAGCTCTTCGCTAGTACCTTCTAGGTAGCGGAGCATTCCGACTTCTGCGATGAGTTCTGTGGCTTCGCTGCCGATGATGTGGGCTCCAACGACCTCGCCGGTCTCGTTGTCGACGATGATCTTTGCGAATCCGCTGGGGTCTCCGACGGCGACGGATTTTCCGGCAACTTGGAACGGGACTTTGCCTACGTTGTAGTCGAGGCCTTGGTCGCGCGCTTCGGCTTCGGTGATGCCGATGGATGCGATCTGGGGATGGCAGTAGGTGCAGCGCGGCATGGCGAGGTAGTCGTCTATGGGTTCGGAATCGTGACCTGCGATGGTTTCGGCGGCGACGATGCCCTGGTCGAAGGCGACATGGGCGAGGGGCAGTTTTCCTGTGACGTCACCTACGGCGTATACGCCGGTTACGTTGGTGCGCATGTTGCCGTCGACCTCGATGAAACCGGGGCCGTAAGTTTCGATGCCGACGTTGGCGATGCCGATGTCGTCGGAGTTGGGTTGGACTCCGACGCCCAGGAGTACTTTGTCGCAGGTGAAGGATTGCTCGTCGCCGTCTGCTCCGACGGTATAGGTCAGGGTCACTGTACCGTCGTCGTTTCTGGTTACGCCTTTGACCATCGATCCGGCACTAATCCTGATGCCTTGCCGTTTGAATTGGCGCTCGAGTTCGGCAGAGACCTCTTCGTCTTCTTTCGGCACGATGCGCGGTAGGAGTTCAAAGAGCATTACTTCGACACCGTATGCGTTGAAGTAGTAGGCGAATTCGCATCCGATGGCAGATGCACCGACGATGGCTATAGCGTTGGGTTGGTCTCGGAGTTCGAGGGCTTCGCGTGAGGTGATGATGGATTCGCCGTCGATTTCGAGGCCAGGGAGGGATCGGGCACGAGCACCGGTGGCGATGATGATGTTCTGGGCGGTTACCCACTGGGCGCCATCGACTTGGACGCGACTTGAGGACATGAGCCGCCCGGTACCTTCGATGACAGTGATGTTGTTTTTGCGCATTAGGTAGCCGATGCCGCGGGTGAGGGTGTTGGATACGCGGCGGGAGCGGTCGACGGCTTTGGACATGTCGAAACGGACGTTGTCGAACTCGATACCCCAGTCGCTGGCGTGCTTCATCTCGTTTACGAGTTCGGCGTTTTTGAGGAGGGACTTGGAGGGTATGCATCCCCAGTTGAGGCAGACGCCTCCGAGGCCGCCGATGCCGGTGCCATCGTCTTTCTCGATGATGGCGACGTTGAGGCCGAGTTGGGCGGCTCTAATGGCAGCGTGATAACCGCCGGGGCCGGCGCCGATGACGACTACATCGAAGACGGTTTCCGAGTTTGACATGCGGGGATTTCCTCAATGGTCAAGAGGTTTGAAAGGCACAAGATTCGAGTCTATAACTCGATGCTCAGCCGTCCACTCGTGTGACGTTGTGGAGACCGCGGAGGACGACTGCGAGGAGTATGCCGATGAGGGTGAAGGCGGTCGTTCCGATGGCGAAGATGAGGAGGTATGGGAGCCAGTGACCGGGACAGTCGAGGAGAGTGGTGCAGACCCACCACGATGCGATTACGTATCCGAAGAAGACGATGATGCCAGCGAGGAAGCCGCCGATGGCTCCGACCTTTATGCAACGTTTCATAGAGTGCGATTCTAGATGTGGAGGTGTCGTGGATATCACGATGCGATAGAGTTTGATTCAACTCAGATCTGGTTCAACAACGAGGCTCTCGCCATGCAATCCGCAACCGCAACTCGAACTCCTGCCGAACTGCGTCAAGGTGCTCTCGACCACATCTTCATCGGGATGAACAACCACGCGATGTTAGGTGAAGAGGGAGGACCGATGATTGTGGAGCGTGGAGAGGGTATCTACATCTGGGATGTGGATGGCAACCGTTATATCGACGGGATATCGGGGATGTATTTCCGGAACACGGGGCATGGACGACAAGAGATTGCGGATGCGATACATGAGCAGATATCGGATCTGAGCGCGAATGTGTATGCGAGCGTGACGCCTGCGGCGGTGGAGCTGGCGGCGGAGATTGCGGAGTTGACGCCGGGAGAGTTGTCAAGGACATTTTTCTGTCAGGGCGGATCTGAAGCGAATGAGTCGGCTTTGAAGCTTGCGCAGGCTTATCACATGCGGATGGGCGAGAAGGGTCGGTACAAGGTGATTTCGAGGCGTGGTTCGTATCACGGCGCGACTTATGGGACGATGTGGCTGGGGGAACATCCGGGTTTTCCACGGACGGACTACCAGCCGAAGCCTTCGAGCGCGGTACATGTGCCTGCGCCGCATTTCTATAGGTGCGAGTTCAACTCCGAGACGCCGGAGCAGTGCGGGGAGTTGGCGGCTTTGGCGATTGAGAAGGCGATTTTGAGCGAAGGTCCGGAGTCGGTTTCGGCGGTGATCGGTGAGCCGGTTACGCAGCCGTTGGGTGGGGTTGTGCCGCCAGAGAACTATTGGCCCATGGTGCGTGAGATCTGCGATCGATATGGCGTGCTGTTGATTTTCGATGAGGTGATCACGGGGTTCGGGCGCTTGGGCGAGTGGTTCGGTGCGGAGGTTGTGAAGACGCAGCCAGACATTATTGCCTTTGCGAAGGGGGTCACGAGCGGCTACTTCCCGTTGGGCGGTTGCATTGGGGATAGGAGGATCAGTGACGCGTTTGCGGGAGGTCCTGATAAGACTTGGAGCCATATGTACACGTATTCAGCGCATCCGGGCGGTATGGCTGCCGGACTGAAGAACTTGGAGATCATGAGGCGAGAGAACTTGGTGGAGAACGCCCACGAGCGTGGTGTGCAGTTGGCGGATCGGTTGGGTGAGATGAAGGAGAAGTACGAGATTGTCGGCGATGCGAGGGGTATCGGGTTGGTGCAGGGTTTAGAGCTAGTGGAGGATGGAGCGGCTAAACGGTCGTTCCCGCCAGAGGTTGGCATCGGGATGAGGTTTACGGATGCTCTCAAGCGTCGCGGGATTTGGATTCGGGTAGGGGCTTACATCTTGCCGTTGTCCCCGCCGTTGAGCATCACGGCGGATGAGATTGATGAGCTTTGCGATGCGGTGGAGGATTCGATTGTGGAGGTTTCGGCGGGTTTGGGGATGTGATGCGTATTGAGTGAGGTTGTTGGGCGCGGTTAAGCGTCGGCGATGCCGTAAGCACCGGGTGCTACCAAGAAGGGTGCCTCTATGAGACCATCGCAAAACTCTCGTCATTCCCGCGAAGGCGGGAAACCAGAGGGGGTGGTAAGCGCCGCGCAGTTGGCAGGGGGATGCCCGATCTGCGTCTAAACCCCCTTCAATTCCCCCTTGGGCATCAAGGGGGAGGGTTTTGCAATGGTCTCCTATGGGTTGGTGCGGATTTGGGCTTCGCAGGCACCCCCTTCAATTCCCCCTCAGAGAGGGGGAGGGGGAGTTAGTTGGTGGGTTTTACTTGCACGGTTATGATGTCGATGCCGTGGTATTTTTGGTGGCGGATGGAGGAGGCGGTGTGGCGAAGGATTCGGAATGAGATTTCGCGATCGTCGGGGATGTCAGGGGTTTCGCCGAGGTATGAGAGTTGGTCTTCGATGTTTTCGCCTTCGGATGCGGCGATGAATTCGAGTTCGATTTCGTTTCCGACGGCGTGTGCGGCGACGATGAGGCGTTTAGGGCGGACATCTTCGGTGGTGTCGTCAGCTTCGGCTAGCAGGGTTGTGAGGGTTTCTTCGCCGACTAGTGCGATTCGGTTCTGGCTGGATTCGTTCCAGCTGGATGATGATGCGAAGGATCGGAGGAAGTCGGTGAGCTCGGAGATCGCGTCTTGGTTCAGTGGGAGGCGAATGCGTTTTCGTCGAGGTGCGGTGATCTCCATGAAGATCATGGCGATGATTGCGACGATAGAGCCGGAGGTCATGCCGTTTCCGAGGAGGACGCCGAGGAAGCCGTCGCCGAGGAGATCGGGGAATATCCACTGGTTCTGGAATCCGACGCCGACCCAGAATGCCGTTCCGACGATGAAGGCCTTTCGGTAGTCGAGGCCGTCTTGGATGACGATTCTCATTCCTTGGAGGAATAGGAGTGCGATGAGGACGAGGATGTATGCAGCGGCGACGGGTGCTGGTATAGCGATGATGATGGCGGTAATTTTGGGGAGGAAGGCGAGTGCGAGGAAGACGATTCCGATGACGATTCCGACGCGTCGTGCGGCGACGCCGGTGACTTCGGCTAGTGAGATGCTGGTGGAGTAGGTGGTGTTCGGGAGGGTTCCGAGGATGCCGGAAAGGAGGTTTCCGACGCCGTCGGTGTTGAGTGCGCCTTGAACGACTCGGAAGTCGGTGGCTTTGGGGTTTCGGTGCGAGACTCTCTGGATCGCGACGCCGTCTCCGATGGTCTCGATGGCGCCGATGATGGTGACGATAACGAAAGCGGGCAGGAGGGCCCAGAACTCGATGCCGGGGGTGACGTCGATGCCGGGCCAGGAGCGGAACGGGATGCCGATCCATTGGGCGTCAGCTACTTGTTGGATGTCGTAGAGGCCGAATGGCGCGCCGACGATACATCCGACGATGACGCCGATTGCTGGCGACCATAGGCGTAGCCAAGAGGGGCCGCGCAGGACCAAGATGCCGACGGTGATAAGGGTGGCGAGAATTGCGGCTGGCGCGGCGATGTCGTCGGTGCCCTCAGGGACGTCTCCGAACGAGTCGAAGAGGATGGGTACGACGGTGGCGGCGATGAGCATGATTACGGTGCCGGCGACGGTGGGCGTGAAGACGCGGCGGAGCCACGAGAGCCGATATGCGAGGAGGAACTGGAAGAGGGAGGAGATGATGATGAGAGCGGCCATGGTTGCAGGACCGGCTTTGACAAGGGCGGCGACGCATACAGCGATGAATGCGGCGGAGGTGCCCATGATGAGGACGTATCCGGAGCCGATGCGTCCGAAGCGGACGGCTTGGAGGATGGTGGTGAGTCCGCTGACGATTAGAGCGGCGAAGACGCCCCATGCCATGTAGCTAGCGGACTGGTCAGCGATGCGGAAGACGATAACGACGCTGAGAACGATGGGGGTGACGATGAGGGTTGCGGCTTGGAGTCCGGCACCGACGGCGATGGGAGGGGGAGGGGTTTCGTTTGGTTCGTAGCGGACGTGGTCGTTTTGGGTTGTTGAGGCCAAGGCGGGGTGTCCAGAAGGTGTTTTCGCAGGTCGCTATTGGGACATTGTATTGGTGTTGTCTGAACTGTGGATTGCGCGGATTTTTGGGATTGAGGTTGGTTTGGGAAGTTTTACGTGTCGACCAGGCACCTCATTCCGCATCATCGTCGAACATGTGTGCAGAACCTTGGATACGCGCTTCGTAGATTTCGCGAATCAACTTGTCCGCTGCCTCTTTGGTTCCCCACGCGCCAGCCGATGATCTGCTCGCTTCAACATCTTTCGTCGTTAAACGACGCCCCGAGACCGTAACCACGACGACGTCGCCTTCGGCTAAATCGAGTGCTTTCAAAGGCTTGAGGACGCCATCCTCGTACTTCGCTGTCACAGACTGAATCATGGTGAGATTTCGATCTTCGTGGGCTGTAACCTAAGTGTACGACGGTGGTGCTGGGGGATATCTTGTTGGTCGTCAAGGGGTTGGTGGACTCGGGCGTGTGGAGTTAGTTGGGTGTCCAGCCGTCGGTGAAGGGGGTTGAGAGGGTGTCGATGATGCGCGCGGTTTGGATGGAGGTGTGGGTGATTCGTTTGATCATGGAGACGATGTTGTCGCCGGTTTCTTCGAACCACTTGTTGGGGTCGTAGACGATGCCGCTGGCTTTGTCGGTTTTGATGTAGTAGAGGTCGATGACCCACTCGAGGGGTGTGCGGCCGTTGATGATGTAGCGGTCGGCGTCGGACGAGATGTGGATTCGTCCGCAGGTAGCGGGATGCCTCGGAGTATTAGCTACTCATGCCCAGAATCAAACTTGGGCGAATTTCTGATCCAGAGTCCAATTTGTGTAAGATTGGTTACTGCTAAAACTCTGAATGCTCGAATCTTGGGGAACTCGAAAACTAATGCCTGAACTGACATGGCAATTCGACGAAAACCGAACTGGTGAGCGAGACGGCTGGCATGATACTGGTGTTAGTCACTTCACTGCGAACCGTCTAGACAGTCTGGTTAGGGAGGCGATTCAGAACTCTTTGGATGCGCGATCAGATCCTAATCAGCCAGGAATCGTGAATTTCGATTACGAACGCGTCAAAGGTAACCTAATCGATTCGAACAGCCTTATTAGGTCAATCTTAGCTTCTGTCGAATCTCCGGACAATGACGACCGGGATAAAGAAGCGTTCAGGGAGACCGCGTTGTCCTTGCTCAAGGGTAAGAATAAATCTGTCCGTGTCCTCAAGATCGAGGATGCGAACACTACGGGAGCGAGAGACGATGGTCGGGAACCGACGATGTGGGAGGCGTTGACAAAGGGTTCAGGGCTAAACGTGAAAGGAGCGCGCGATGCCGGAGGGTCTTTCGGTGTAGGCAAATTCGCTGCTTTCGCGGCGAGTGACGTTCGCACTGTTTTGTACTCGACTGCTTGGCAAGAGCCGACGGATCTCGGGTTGCGCCATAGATTCATCGGCCGAACAATCCTTGTGTCGCGCACTGAAGGTAAGAAGAAAAAACGGCTGAGAGGGGTAGGGTACTTAGCAACGGACGGATTCAACGCTGCGAAGGACGGCGATGTGCCTGATCGGTTCAAAAGAGATAAACCGGGTACCACACTTCGGATTCTTAGACGATTGGACGCTTCTTGGTACGAAACAGTTAGCCAAAGCGTGGTCGCTCACTTTTTCCACGCAATCATTCACGGAGGGTTAGACGCGACGGTCAAACGCACCGCGATTTCTGACCGCAACATCAACGAGTTCGTAAAAAACGACCATCAAGGGACGATTCTAAGGAAATTCATCCTTGTTTCGCGGCAAAAACCGATTGAAACTACGCATATCGAAGGGATCGGCACTGTTAATCTGCGCCTCGATGTGTATCGGAATGACCGAACAAACAAAGAACGCAACGTCGCGCTGGTGCGTGATGCCGGAATGATGATCACTAATGTGCGTGCGAACATGGGGATTGGGATCGGTCGGATAAATTCAAATTGGTACGGATTCACTGCCGTAATTGAATGTCTCTCAGAGGGTAGGTCGTCTTTGCTCAGAGACTGTGAATCCCCGAAACACAATAGCGTATCCGTCGACGAAATCGAAGATGAGAATAGGAGGAATGAGGCTAAACGCCGACTGCGAGAGCTAGGAGCATGGGTCAAGAGCGCGCTTAGAAAGTACGTCGAGCCAGATGTCAGTGGCGAGTCGGAGAACGCTTCAGAATTGGCTCAATTCCTCCCTCTCGTACCTGAGGACGATGAATCGGAAGAGTCTGTTGGCAACGAAAATGGTGCCTTTTACGCTATTTCTTCAATAAGACAACAGGACCGCCCGCCTCCAAGCAGTCGGCGTAGAAGTAGGCGGCGCGGCGGGCCTTCGAGCGGCCCCGGCAACAATGGCAACGAAGGTCCAGGGGGCCGTGGTCGACGAGGTGGAGGGCAATCTGGTGGACGAGGCGGGTCTAGACGTGTTTCTAACGTCGCTTTCGGCAACATCAGGTTCCTGGCGGGTGAACACCCACATGAACTTACGGTATCGTTTGACAATCCACGCGAAGATCTGACTGGAGTCGGGTTAGTTGTAGTGGGTGAGGACGGCCAAGAGCGGCCAATCAAGATTTCGCGATTGACAAATGCGCATGGCGAACGGATCGGAGTAGATAGAAAAACTGGCCTGACAAAAACGATCAGTGGTGATGAAGACAAAGTTATTTTGAGGATGCGTTTACTGGAACCCGTTGCGAATAAGACCTTTAACTTGACTGAGAGGCCGAACTGATGACCTCCACGGACTCGCGGGTTAGGAATCAGCCACGATGAGATACAGCCCCAAAAGGAACTACCCGTACCCGGTACTCCGACCATATTCGAGAGATTACGGGGACACAGCTTTGTTTTCCACTGAACTAGGGCCGCCAGCGATCGATGCAGTCGCGGATGAACTCATCGTGTCCTTGAATTACAAGGTGAATGTGAGTAGCTTGAGCGAATTGCTGGATACAGGGAACGCGGTGTGCGCCGCGATGCTCTATTGCCCCTCGACGCTTTTTCGCACGCTCTTGCAAGCGGACGTTGGCTCGTTAGGACTGAATGCCAAAGTACCGCTTTCTGCGTTAAGCAATCAAGTCGAAATCCACCCTTCCATCATTGCGAACGGTGATTTTTCGCACACTTTTGAGGGGAAACTTGAAGAGTACGGCGAAAGAGAGTGGGAGATTGCAAGAGGCAAGCCATTGGCGGCAGACCAGTCTTGGCATTTTTCACTTGAACCTAAAAAGCTGGAATCCACAGAGAGTATTTTCCAACTGCGACGCGATGAGAACATTGAGGGAGACGAGGTTCGGGTTAACGTCGACCGCGGTGCCCGGTACGTTGTCATCTATGCGAACCCAAGAACATTTGAAAGGCTACAGTCATTACGCAACCAAGGCGTAGACATCGCGATTGTGTCGATTTATCTGGGCCCTTTAATGGAGGCATTGAGAATGCTCATCTCAATAGATGATGAAGACGAGGGTGAAGAAGGTCCGTGGGTTGCCGCGTTGCGCGCTAAGTTATCAGAATTTGGGCTTTTGCCACTGCATGAGAGCAATCTATTTCAAGTTGCTCAAGGATTGTTCGGTTACCCATACGGGCGTCTCACTACGAGTTCGCCGTCGAACGAGGATGCTCCATGAATCCAAGCTTCAGACTATTGAGCGATGCTGGATATCGCTCGTTATCCGCTCTCGCCGCAGAGCGCCCACAATTGTTCATGAACGGCGCGAGCGAAGACCCAGATACGCTCGAAACGGAGCTGCAGAAGATCGAAACTGAACCGATTTGGTCGGGTGTCAAATCGCTAAGCCGGTCGATCGACGAGCTGAACGAAATCAGCGCAAGCGGTCCGGGTGCGGACTATCACCATTCGAAGATCCTCCGTGAGGCACTCGGAGATTTGACACCACAGGAATATTCTGACGAGTTGCTATGGGCATCCCTCAACTGTTTCCCCCTGTCGAAATACACTGCTGTGCGTTGGCGCTTTACGCCGAGACGCAGCAGCAAAACCGCTCGGAATGTGTCTGAGATGAGGAATTTCGTGCAGAGTCATTGGTTACGATGCCCGTCAGACGGCAGGCGCGCTAATGCGAGTGCCCGATTGTACTGGCTGGGTGAGTTGTCTCGACGCTTTGCGCCTGAATCGTCTCGGCTTGACCAAGACGAAATGTTGCAATTCATGTCGGGCAATGTGAACGTTTATCACCAAATCCTTTCTAGACCGTATCTGTTGGGTATGCCGACACTCATGGCCAAGATCATTGACGCGATCTGTGAACCAGGCAACGAATACTTAAAACAAACCAAGAACATCTCTGACTTGTTGATGGCGATCAATATTAGGGCGGGAGCCCAGTCGCTCGACATGATGGACGAGGACGAACTTAGGCAGTTGGTCAGGGAATCGCTTCCCCCAAAAGAACGCTAGGGCACAGGCCTCGGGCCGGCGCGAGCACTCCTGCCATGAGGGTCTTGTCCCTAGGCGGCGGGGTGCAAAGCACGGTCATGTGTCTACTAGCTGAAGAAGAGGCATTCGGGTACAAACCCGATTACGCGATATTCGCAGATACGCATTGGGAACCTAGTGCTGTCTACGAAAATCTGGATTGGCTAAAGAACCAAGTGTCGTTCCCAGTATTGACGACTGACAACGGCCGATCATTGCGCGAGGACGTGCGGAATGGCGTCAACGCTCAAGGCAAACCGTGGTTGACGTTGCCGGTATTTTTATCCGATGAGTCAGGCAACAACGTTGGCATCAATTGGAGGCAATGCACGAAGAACTACAAATTGGACCCGATACGACGTAAAGTACAAGACCTTTTAGGAGTCAATCCGCGGGAACAGTTACCATCTGCCACTTGGGTCGAGATGTGGTTAGGCATAACACATGACGAGATTTTGCGCGTCAAAAACAGTCGCAATTGGTGGGTCAAACACCGTTATCCGTTGGTTGACGATGTTCCGATGACGCGTGAAGACTGTCAAACTTGGTTTGCAGAGCGTTATCCAGATCGTTATCTCGGCCGAAGTGCGTGTGTTGGGTGTCCGTTCCGAAGTTCCAAGAGTTGGTTAGAAATCAAGACCTATGAACCAGTGCTCTTTGATGAAGCAGTAGAAATTGACCGGATGTTACGTTCCAACGGTCACAACGCTAGCGAAATGTTTCGGAAAAGCGCGTATCTGCATCACAGGATGATGCCCCTGGACGAAGCGATCTATGCGGACATCGAAGAGTTCGAAGATGATGGTTTCATCAACGAATGCGAGGGATATTGCGGGATTTGAATTGCTTACATTTTGATTCGCTGGAGCATCTTGAAATCCCCCGCCTCCACCGGGCATCCCCTGCGTTCGCTTCACTGGGGCCCCGCTTAATCTCCCCCTTCCCCTCTGGATTCCGGCTTTCGCCGGAATGACATGTTTCGACGAATTACGGGATTGTTGGGAGTATCAAGTGTGAGGGCATGTCTTGGGTGTGGAAGATGGTTTGTTGTGCCACTCTAAACTCGGTGTCGGAGTAGTAGGGTTTGCCGGTGTTATGGTTTCGGTCGAAGTTTGGGAAGTCGGAGGATGAGATGTATAGGCGGATGCGTTGTCCTTTTAGGAAGCGGCAGCCGATGGGGTTGAGTTTGATTTCGTAGAGGTGGGGGGCATCCCCTGCGGTCTCGCTTCGCTCGTCCGCAAGCATCCCCCGCTCACTGCGTTCGCGCCCCCTTCGCTCCGCTCCGCTGCGCGAAAGGGGCGTACTGGTGCGGATGATGCCGTAGGTTAGGTTCACGCATAGGCCGTCTTCGTGGACGATTGCGAGTTTGGCTGTGAAGTCGGTTTCCGGGGCGTCGGTTGATGCCCAGAGCTTGAGGCGGAGGGGGCCGATGACGTCGAGATCCTCGGTCATGGGTTCGGTTTCGTAGACGAGGATGTCTTGTCGATGGTCGTTGGGTGCTTGGTCGATGGGGATGGACTGGGAGTTTTGGTGCATGAGGGACATTACGGGGTCGCGGGGATCGTAGGTGAAGTGGTCGGTTGCCGCCTCTCCGCCCTGGACCCTCACCCTAGCCCTCTCCCGCTGAGCGGGAGAGGGGACATTGACACTTGCATCGCTTCGCTCGCTTGCGTCCCTTTCTCCATGCGAAAGGGGCGGGGCACCCCCTGCGGTCTCGCTGCGCTCGCCCGCGTCCCCCTCGCTTCGCGAAGGGGAGGGACAGTCAAACGAGAGCTTGCCGTTACCGTGGATGGTGTTGGCTTTGCCGTTGGAGTGGAGGTAGAGGTTGGTGTATTGGGTTTCTGGGAGGGGCCATGCGTCGGCTCCGATCCACTCGTTGCGGTTGAGGATGAAGAGTTGGACGGGTTTTTCGTCGGCAGTTCCGTTGTCTTTGTTTTTGAGGGCGTAGTCATACCAGCGGACGATGAGGTCGGGGTATGTGGTGTTGGCGTCAGGGCCGTAGTCTATGGGGCCGACGGTGGAGGTGTAGTTTGTGGCGTCGTGGCCCCATGGTCCGACGATGAGGCGATGCTGGTTGCGGAGGTCGGAGTTGCCGTTGGTGATCAGACCTTCGTAGTTGTCGATGGTGCCAATAAGGCGGTCCCACCATCCGGTGATCTGCATGACGGGGACTTCGACTTTGGGATGTGCTTCGTCGAAGCGCATGAAGTCTTGGCGGGTGTTTCGGAGGAATGTTTGGTATTGCTCGGTTAGTCCGGCGAAGACTTGCTCTGGGATGTCGGCTAGGGGTAGCCACCAGATGTATTTGGATCGTTCGACGGCGTTCCAGCGGTAGGTGGCCTCTTCGGGAGTCAGAGGGCCATCGTCGCGTCCTTCGCGGCGTCGGACATCAGCGGCCATCATGTATGTCCACTCGAGGCGTCGTCCGGTCTCCCATACTCCGAAGGTGATGTCGAGCATGTTCATGGAGATGCCGGAAGCGAGAGCGGCGGCAAGGCTGGGCGGGTTGGAGTGGAGCATCATCCAGATGGCCCATGATGCGTTGGAGTGTCCCCAGGTGCCGACTCTTCCGTCCGATTGGGGCAGGTTTGCGGCCCACTCGATGGTGTCGTATCCATCTTGAACATCAAAAGTCTCGTTCTTGTCTCGCCACATCCATCGGTATTCGCCGTCGGAGGCGTAGCGCCCGCGCATGTCTTGGACGACGACTGTGTAGCCGCCATTGGCGATGTCGATGGCGTGTTCCTGATAGCGCGGGAGGAGCTTGTTGTAGGGGGTGCGGCAGACTAGGACGGGTTGTGGATCGTCGTCGGGATTGAAGTAGATGTCAGCGCGTAGGATGGTGCCGTCGCGGGTGACGCACTCGGCGTCGCGTTGGATGGAGATGTTTGGAGTGTTGGGCATAGAGGGGATGATATGGGAATTTGACTCGGTTATCTAGGGGAGCGTACACTTGCTGTTTAGGCAATTGAGATTGCAATGGCAGTGATCGGGGTAAGTAGGTTCGCTGGAACGCCATTATTAGAGAGCCGTGATGATCCGCTGAAAATCCGGCATGGCGAGGCGAACACGAATTGGGCCCGTGAGCCGCTTCGGGGAAGGCCATCGAGGCTGAGTATCTGGAGCCGTATAGGACGCGTTAGAGTCCTGAACTGAGTTGCGACGTGTAGGTCCCGGCTTTCGCCGGGATGACGACAAGCGTCGAAACAGGGTGGCACCGCGGGTTGCACTCGTCCCTGTCCTGAAAAGTTAAGAATTCCGGGACGGGGATTTTCGTTTGTTGGAGGTCTGTGTCCCGGGGAGATGGAAAAGCGATGGCTACTGTGACCACTCACCCCCATCCTAATCTTCCCCCTCAAAGGGGGAAGGGAGAGAAGGCGCACTTTGATGTGTTGCCCGGCGCCAAACCTCGGATATTGACGGGTATACGGCCTACGGGTGCGCTGCATCTGGGGCATTATGTCGGGGCGCTGAAGAACTGGCTCGATCTGCAGGATGAGTATGAGTGCTACTTCCTGATTGCGGACTACCAAGCGCTGGGAGACCACTTCCACGATATCGATCTGATACGGGAGTCGGTGTTGGACGTGACTTTGGACTGGCTTGCGGTGGGGTTGGACCCGGAGAAGTCGTCGTTCGTGGTGCAGAGCTATGTGCCGGAGCATGCGGAGTTGACGATGCTTCTGTCGTTCATCACGCAGTTGGGGATGCTGGAGCGGAACCCTACGTTGAAGTCGGAGCTCGACAGCTTGCCGGTGGAGATGCGGACGGTTGGTTTCTACAACTATCCGATGAGCCAAGTTGCGGACATTTTGCTGCCGCGGGCGCATCTGGTGCCGGTTGGTGAGGATCAGGCGCCGCACATCGAGATGACGCGCGAGGTTGCTCGGAAGTTCAACCGGATGTTTGGGCGGGTCTTTCCGGAACCGGGGACATTGATTGGGGATATCGGCAGGTTAGTAGGGACTGATGGCGATGCCAAGATGAGCAAGTCTAAAGGCAATGCGATCATGCTTAGCGATGATGCGGACACGGTGAACAAAAAGGTGCGAGGGATGTTTACCGACCCGAACCGGATACGAGCGGATATTCCGGGGCGTGTCGAAGGTAATCCGGTGTTTGAGTATCACGATGCCTTTAACCCGGATTTGGAGCAGGTTGAGGAGTTTAAGGACCGATATCGGAAGGGTAAGGTGGGAGACGTTGAGGTGAAGCGTGCTCTGGCGTCGGCGTTGAACGAGTTTCTCGACCCGATTCGGGAGCGTCGGGAGCGGTACAAAGGCGATATGTCTTATGTAGAGGAGGTGTTGATGGATGGTGTGCGTCGCGGGCGAGACATCGCTCAGGAGACGATGCGGCGAGTCAGGGATGCGATGCGGATCAGCTCGTACACGTCGTCTTGGTCGTAGCCGGGGTGCCCCCATTGCCTTCGGCATTTCCCCCTGAGGGGGAAAGGGAAGCATTTCGGCTAAGTCTGCGATGACTACTGCCCTAGTGAATGGACACGATCAATGATGAATAACGACATGTACACGCCGGATTTTGGTGCTTTCGAGCGATTGACGGGTGAGGGCTACAACTTGATTCCGGTGTATCGAGAGATATCGGCTGATCTTGAGACGCCAGTATCGGCATTTATCAAGGTGGCTCGGGGAAGAAGCTCGTTCCTGTTTGAGTCTGTAGAGGGGGGTGAGAACGTGGCGAGGTTCTCGTTCTTGGGTACGGAACCGGCGGATGTGATACGGACGGGTCCGGGGACAGTTCATGGGAGTGTGGACCCGCTGGATGTGTTGAAAGAACGGTTGGCACATCTGCGGTATCCATCGGTTGAGGGATTGCCTCGGTTTGATGGGGGCGCTGTCGGGTATGTGGCTTACGATGCGATCAAGTATTTCGAGCCGCGGGTGCCTGAGATTTCGGGTGAGGATCTGGGCATGGGGGTTCCAGAGGCGATGTTCATGCTGACGGATTCAATGTTGATCTTTGACCATGTGCGGCACAGCATTGTTGTCGTGGCTCACGCGGCGGTTAGTGCGGATACGGATGTTAGAGATGCCTATGATGGTGCGACTGCTCGGATTGAGACGCTGATCGATCGGTTGTCGGAGCCTTTGCCGGCGTCGGCGATGCGGCGATCAGGTTCTCCGGCTCATGCTGCGGCTAGGGCCGATGATGCGGATATCGATTACTCGTTTGTCGGTTCGGCTGCGTCGATGCCTTCGGGTTGGTATACCGATGGATCCGATGAGGCGCTTGGTCATCGGTATGTGCCGAATATGTCGAGGGAGAACTATCGTCAGATGGTGGAGGCGTGTAAGACGGCGATCTATGACGGAGAGATCATTCAGGTCGTGGTGTCGCAGAGGTTGACGCGTCGGACGGCGGCGGAGCCGTTTGACCTGTATCGATCGCTGAGGGCGATCAATCCATCGCCGTACATGTTTTATCTGGATCTGGAAGGGTTTCAGATCATCGGCGCTTCGCCTGAGTTGCTGGTTCAGTCGGTGGATGGGCAGGTTGCAGTACACCCCATCGCAGGTTCGAGGCCTCGAGGATTGACTCCGGAGGAAGATGAGGCTCTGGCCGAGGAATTGTTGGGTGATGAGAAGGAGATTGCGGAGCATGTGATGTTGCTAGATCTTGGGCGCAATGATGTGGGCAGAATCAGCCGTCCAGGGACGGTGCGGGTCACGCAGCAGCTGGAGATTGAGCGTTATTCGCACATCATGCATATCGTGTCGCATGTTGAAGGGATGCTGGACGATGGTTACGACGTGTATGACGTGCTACGGGCCGGTTTTCCGGCGGGCACGGTGTCAGGCGCTCCGAAGATTCGGGCGATGGAGATCATCGCGGAGTATGAGCCTGACAAGAGGGGGCCGTATTCGGGGGCAGTGGGATATTTCTCGTATTCCGGGAATATGGACACGGCGATCTCGCTCCGCACGATGACGCTACGGGACGGTGTCGCGTACTTGCAGGCTGGCGGCGGGATAGTTGCCGATTCAGATCCGCAAACCGAGTATGAAGAGACGCTACACAAGATGGGTGCGTTGATGCACGCCATTGACCACGCCGAGTCTGTGATGGCCCCTCACCCTAGCCCTCTCCCAAGGGGAGAGGGGATTGGAGGCACGTAATGCTACTGCTGATTGACAACTACGACAGCTTCACCTACAACCTGTTCCAATACCTGTCTGAACTAGGCGCCGAGGTCGAGGTCATCCGCAACGACAAGGCGACTGTGGAGGAGTTGGCTGAGATGGAACCCGAAAGGCTGGTCGTCTCGCCGGGGCCGTCGCACCCTCGCAACGCGGGGATATCGATTGATGCGATCAAGCACTTCGCGGGTAAGGTGCCAGTCTTGGGAGTGTGTCTGGGGCATCAGGCGATTGGTGAGGCGTTTGGCGGGACCGTAGATCATGCAGGTGAGTTGAAGCACGGCAAGACGTCGATGATCGAGCATGATGGAAAGGGCGTGTTCGAGGGGTTGCCGAATCCTTTCGAGGCAGTGCGGTATCACTCGTTGGCCGTACAGCCGGACGCTGTGCCGCCGGGGTTCGAGGTATCGGCGAGGTCGGCTGAGAGCGGGGTGATTATGGGGATGAGGCACCCGGAGATGCCGATTGAGGGGGTGCAGTTCCATCCGGAGTCGATATTGACGCGGCCGGGGAAGGATTTGCTGAGGAACTTTTTGGAGATGGGGGTGTGAAGAATCGAGGAAAAACGTTGGATACAGACGCTAAGGCGCATAAATGACCTTGCCGAACGTGGGACGAGCAGTGGTTGCGAGGAGGAAGATCGTTGATTACCTGTTGTCCACCGAAGTCCCCACGGAAGGGCGAAGGCTGGTTTCTTTCTCCGTCTCGGCTTCAGTCCCAACCGTTGGCATGAGTTCGCCGAAGCACTGAGGCGTCATGCCTCAACACACGAAATCAACGTGACAATAGAATCACGATACGGCGTACGCTACGTCGTCGATGGTGCGTTGGAATCATCAGACGGGCGGACCCCGCAGATCAGGACCGTTTGGCAAATCGACCGCGGGGGCACGATTCCGAGGCTAATCACGGCGTACCCGCTCAGGAGATGAGAGATGTTCCAAGAACACGAACAGATTGTCCTCACCGATTACGTGGTTGGTGACGAGGGCGAAGAATTGAATCCAGGGGACGTTGGGTGCGTGGTTCACATTCATCCCGGCGGTGAGGCTATGGTTGTTGAGTTCATGTCGCTGGGTGGTGAAACGATCGCACTAGCTACCGTGCTAGCTTCACAGGCTCGATCAATTGCGAGAACTGATATCACCCATGCACGAAACTTGTCAGCATCAGCAGCGTCTTGATTTCTGCATGTGTTAGGGAATCCTCGGACCGTGTAGTGCTTGCATTACGGCAGGAGTTTCTAGGCTCGAATCCCATTGATCGTAACTATCGAGAGCAATCAATCGACAGGTAATCATGAACATCCAACAAGGAATCCAGGCGGTCGTTGACGGCGTTGATCTTTCGCAGTCTGATGCTGCGGACGTGATGGCGCAGATCATGGGAGGTGAGGCTACGGAGGCGCAGTTCGGGGCGTTTGTGACGGCGTTGCGGATGAAGGGTGAGACGCCGGAGGAGATCGCGGGGATGGCGTCGGTGATGCGGGACGTGTCGCTGCATGTGGATGCGGGTGTTGAGACCGTCGATACGTGTGGGACGGGTGGCGATGCTAAGGGCTGGTTCAATATATCGACGGCGGCGGCGTTTGTGGTGGCGGGTGCTGGCGCGCATGTCGCGAAGCACGGGAACCGGGCGATGTCGGGATCTTCGGGCAGCGCTGATGTTCTGGAAGCGCTCGGCGTCAATATCTTGCTAGGACCGGAAGGGGTTTTCCGGTGCATCCAGGAAGCCGGGATCGGGTTTATGTTTGCGCAGGCGTTTCATCCGGCGATGCGGTTCGCGGGTCCGTTACGTCCGCAGATCAGGATCCGGACAGTGTTTAACATACTGGGTCCGTTGACGAACCCCGCGGGAGCGACGCGTCAGGTGTTGGGGGTTGCAGATCGAGAGACGGCGGAGAAGATCGCAAAGGCGTTGCAGCTCTTGGGCACCGATTACGCGTTGGTCGTGCATGCCGAGTCTGGAGCGGATGAGGTGGATATCGAAGGTCACACTTTGATGTATCAGGTGACGCCGGATATGTTGAAGCGGCGGCGGACTCGGCCAGCCGATTTCGGTTTGCCTGAGGGTAGTCGCGGGCATCTAGTGGCGGAGTCGGTGGAACACAGCGCGGAGATCATTCGGACGGTGCTGTCAGGAGTCGGTGGGGAGCACAACGCGCCTCCGAGTCCGGAGAGATCGCGGTACAACGTTGTTGCGATTAATGCTGCGGTGGCGTTGCTGGCGGTGGGTAAGGCAGAGAGTTTCAACGATGCGGCTCTGATGGCGAAGGACAGCATCGACAGCGGAGCGGCGGCGGCGAGGTTGGCGGCGCTGGCTAAGGTTAGTAGCGGGTTGGAGTGAGGGGACAAGTATTCGTCACCGAAATAGCCACGTGACGCCGTCGAGGGCGTGCTTGGGTTTGACGGTGTAACATGTCGGAAACCCTTTGAGGGGTTCTCGGCAGTGTCCATCCGCGCGGTGTCATTCCGAGCGGATTCATGATCTCGACGAAAGTAAAGCCCGCAGTCAGCCGTTACGGTAACTCTTTGCGTTACCGCGATTTCCGGTGGGTGATGCTGGGAAGTTTGGGCGGACAGTCGGCGTATTGGGCACTGATCATAGCGCGCGGCGTATTGGTGTTGGAGATGACGGGTTCATCGGCGCTGGTGGGTGTTGCGACTTTCGCGGCGATGGTTCCGCGATTCTTGATGCCGCCGTTGGCGGGTTATCTTGCGGATCGTTTCGACCGTCGTTCGGTGCTCGTCATCGCGTACGTCTTGCAGTTTTTCAACGTGTTGTTGCTGGCCGGATTGGCGTTCGCGGATTTATTGACGATATGGATTCTCGTCGCATTGTCGTTGCTCAATGGCACTTTCCGGGCATTCCAGATGACGGCGACGCAGGCTTTAGTGCCGAATTTGGTGCCGCAGAGGGACTTGCTGAACGCGATCGCGCTCAACCAGATGTCGTTGCAGGGTTCCCGGCTCGTCGGGCCTGCCTTGATCGCGCCAGCGTTGCTTGCTGGCGGTACGAGTGCGGCGTTCTTGGCCTGCGCCGTGTTGTACGTCGTGAGTATCGTGTCCGTGGCGGCGATTCACACACGGTCTAGCGGAGCCTTGACCAAGGGTGCGGGAATGTTCCAGAGCTTGGTCGAAGCTGGCGCATACGCTTGGGCGGACTCGCAGCTGAGGGTGTTGTTTATCTTGATCGCGTTGCACTGTGCGATGACGATGTCGTTCGAGACGGTGTTGCCGGTGCTTTCGCAGGAGGTTTTGGGCGACCCCGAAAACGCCAACACACTGATGATGGCTGTGGGGGGAGGAGCGTTGATAGGTGTGTTCTCGATCGCCGGGACGCGGAAGGCGAACAGCCGAGGGATGATACTGCTGGTTACTGGCGCGCTCAGCGGTGCTTCGATGTTGATTTTGGCTATGGCGCGCGATCTTCCGACGGCGATGTTGGGCGCGGGAGCGATGGGTGCGGCGCAGGCCGCGTTTATGGCGATTGCAGGCGCGATGGTGCAGTCGCTGGCACCAGACGCGATGCGCGGGAGGATCACCGGATTCAGCCACATCATCATCGGCGGTACGATGGCGGTTTTGAACCTTGTGAACGGTTTTGCGGCGGATGCGATAGGTGTATCGAATGTGCTGTGGATAATGGGTCTGGGCTTTACGGCTGTGGTTGTCGCGAGCCTCGCGATTGGGCCTTTGAGGAACATCTATCGAGGTGTGGCGGCAGCTCCTGCGGCGGCGGGGTAGGTTCTAAGGCCTTTGGTGGCTCTGTGTGCGGTTTGGCGAGTCGTAGGGCTGTTTAAGATTAGGTTGATGCAGCAGCTTGAATTTCGGTGCAACGCGTGACTACTGATAACGGGAAAAGCTCGATCCTTGACCGCATTGTGGCGGCGAAGCGGAAACGGATCGTTGAAGACAAGAACGCGACGCCTTTGGGTACGATGATTCGAGCAGCGGAAAGGGCGCTTCCGGCGTTGCGATTCGATGACGCGCTCTGCCCCCCTATGGATTCCCGCCTGCGCGGGAATGACGGTGGTACTCGCGAGAATGACAGCGGCGTTGTATCAGTGATTGCGGAGATGAAGCGGTCTTCGCCGTCGGCCGGTGTGATGGATACGACGCTGGATCCCGCGGATCGCGCTGAGGTGTATTGCTCAGCTGGTGCTGTTGCGATATCGGTGCTCACGGAGGAGGATTTTTTCCGCGGGTCGATTTCGGATCTAGAAGAGGCGTCACGAGTGGCGCATCGGCACGGCGTGGCGGTGCTGGAGAAGGATTTCGTGGTCGATGAGTACCAGATCTATCAGGCTCGTGCGACGGGGGCGGATACGGTGTTGCTGATCATTGCGATATTGGACCCGGTTCAGTACGCTGATCTTTATGCGGTGTCGACTGGGATGGGGATGGAGCCGTTGGTGGAGGTTTTTGATGAGCGGGAGTTAGATGTTGCTTTGACTGCTGCGGAGCCTCGGATCGTGGGGGTCAATAATCGGAATTTGAAGACGTTGACGACTTCGTTGGATGTATTCCCTCGGTTGGCGCGTCGGATACCGGATGATGTGATCAAGGTGGCGGAGAGCGGGATGAGGGATGCGGACGATGTGAAGCGGATGAGTGATGCTGGTGCAAAGGCGGTTCTTGTGGGAGAATCGTTAATGACGGCGGATGGGGATCCGAGTCAGTTGATATCTCAGATGGCTACGATCGGTGTATGAGGTAGGCTGCGATGGATTACGAACCGAAGGTGAAGATTTGCGGTTTTCGTGACGGCGATTCGGCCGTGGAGGCGGCGCGGGCGGGAGCCGACTACTTGGGTTTCGTGTTGGTTGAGGGAGTTCGGCGGCAGTTGACGCGTTTTGAAGCGCAGGATGTGGTGCGTAACTATCGCATCAGGGCGCGGGACCATCGAGTGAAGCGATTGCGTCAGAAGGGTCCGCAGGTTGTTGGGCTGTTTCGGAATCAGGATGCGCGGTGGGTGAATAAGGCGGCGCAGCAGGTAGATCTGGATTACGTGCAGCTCAACGGGGAAGAGGATGAAGCTTACATGCGAGCAATGTGGAAACCGGTGATCCGACAGATCCGGATCAAATCCGATATGTCGCATGATGAATTGAGCGACTTGGTAGATCACCACCTTTCCCAAGATCGCATCGTGTTGTTGGATAAATACGACGAGCAGCAGCCAGGTGGGACGGGAAAGAGATTCGATTGGAGCATCGCTGAGGGTATCGCTAACCGTAAGGGAGTGCTGCTCGCTGGCGGTCTACACGCGGAGATTGTTGGTGACGCGGTCGAGCGGTTGTCGCCTTGGGGTGTCGATGTATCTACAGGGGTAGAGACGGACGGTGTGAAGGATCACGCAAAGATCCGGTCCTTTATCGAGGTTGCGAAGTCGGTTTAATCTACGCACCTCGGCGGGCGCGTGCCCCCTTTGTCCTTCGGACATTTCCCCCGCAAGCGGGGGCAAACGAAACTGCAGCGAGCCGTCTATACTTGCCTAGCATCTAATCCGAGAAACGGCTGTTTGCGCGCGGAGGCGACGTCTTGAAGGTAGCTCAGATCGGCACTAAACATGGTCACGCGTTGGGTGTGTATCAGGTGATGCTGGAGCATCCTAGTGTCGAGGTTGTGGGTTGCTACGAGCCAGATGATGATCGGCGTGCGTTTTGCGCTGGTTCGGGTGCTTGGGATGATGTAGTGTGGCTGGATTCAATTGACGAAATCCTGGACGATCCAGAGATTGTGGCGGTTGCCTCGGAGGGTGCGAACCGAGAGAGTCTGGCGCACACGAAGGCGATCGTGCGTGCAGGGAAGCATTGCTTCTACGACAAGCCGGCGGGAGACGACTTTCATCGTTTCATGCGTGTGATTGAGGATGCCAAGGCTCAGAATTTGCAAGTGACGCTCGGGTACATGTTCAGGAAGCACGACGGTTTCGAGCGGATGGCGAACTGGATACGTTCGGGTTTCTTGGGCCATGTATTTCAGATTCGGGCGCACATGTCAACGACTTTGCCGGAACGTTCGGAGGGTGGTCAGTTTACGGATCGGCGCGGGTTGTCGTACCACCGAGGGGGTGTTTTATACGACCTCGGCGGACACATGCTCGATCAGATCGTTTGGATGATGGGAAGGCCGAAGCGTGTGACGCGGTACTTGCAGAACGCGACCTCGGAGACGCGTGATTTCATGGACAACACGCTGGCGGTGCTGGAGTATTCGAATGCGCTGGTGACGTTGGATATTGCGGCGATGGAGCCGCCTCCGACAGCGCGACGGTTCGAAGTGTACGGCACAGAGGGTTCGGCGATCATGGAGCCGTTCGAGCCGGCGGATCAGCTTCGGTTGTGCTTGACGGAAGCGAAAGGCGGCTATGATGAAGGCGTAACGATGATCCATCTTGAAGACCGTCGGCGGTACGTCGATACGTTCGCGGCGTTCGTGGAGACGATCGAAAACGGGGCACCGCCGTTGCGGAGCCACGAGCACGAGCTGCTGGTGCAGGAGACGCTGATGCGATGCACTGGTGGGTTGGCGGGGTAATGACGATCCAATTTTTGTTTTTCGTTTAGAAAGAAAGACAGGACTCACGAATGGCGATAGAGGCGAACCAAAAAGGCACAAGTACAAGGTCTTTTGGCACTGGCACGCGAGAAAACCACGATGCCAGCGCATACTATGCCCGGCAATTGACGCCTTTGGAAATAGAAGCCGAACTCGATCCTGAACCACGCCCAGAAAAAGAACTCCCCGAACGAGCCCGCGACCGGATCTTCCTTAAGAGCAGTGAGAACATGGATGATCTTCCCAATCGTTGCGTACATCTCATGGTCACTTCGCCTCCATACAACGTTGGGAAAGAGTACGACACCGATCTCTCGATGGTCGATTACCTTGGTTTAATCGAACGGGTCATGGGAGAAACTTACCGCGTCTTGGTTGACGGCGGGCGCGCCTGTGTCAACGTGGCGAACATCGGTCGTAAACCTTATATCCCGCTGCACGCTTATGTAATCCAAATTGCCGCTAGAATCGGCTTCTTCATGCGAGGAGAAATCATTTGGGACAAGGGAATGAGCGGTGCTTCGACTGCTTGGGGCAGCTGGATGTCGCCTTCAAATCCAACACTGAGAGACACGCACGAGTACATCCTTGTTTTTCAGAAACCGCCCTTCGGACGAACGCGACAAGAGGGGCGTGAGCCAACCATAAGCCGCGATGATTTTTTGGAACACACAAAGAGCACATGGAGTATGGCTCCAGCTTCAGCCAAACGAGCAAAACATCCAGCACCTTTTCCCGTCGAACTGCCGAGGCGACTAATACATCTCTACACTTTCTCCGATGACGTTGTGTTGGATCCTTTCATGGGTACCGGCGCGACCGCTCTCGCGGCTCGCGAGAGCGGTCGCAGATTTATCGGTTACGAAATCGAAGGCGAATACATCAAAGTTGCAGAATCGCTGATCGACGATACACCGATGACCATTTGGCCATGAACGATACGATAGTTGATTTGTTGCGTGACTCAGATGCTCTAAACGACTTGAGAGCCGGTCTGCCTTACGCTTTCGAACTAGCTGAAACCGAGGCCCAAAGTATCAACTTAGACAGACATGGCCGAGCACAGTACAGGACTGGTCAAGAAGTCGGGATCCATCGTGAACGTGTCATACTTGGATACCTGCTAAGCAAACTAGGTGAAATCGCTGTAAGGTTACCGTCGCCTGGTGACCCACGATCTGACGTCCTAGTAAGTGGGATACCCCTGCAAATCAAAACGGTTACCGGCAACGGTGAAGTAACCGCCAAATGGACGGCCGACACCGCGTCTGCTCAAGAAGTCATCGAGAACTTCAGCTTCGAATCCGATTTGTGGTTAGTTCGCATTTGGTGGAACGAGAACAAAGAAAGCGTTTTTTACGTTCCATGTGAAGTGTTACAAGAGACTGCCGAGGATTCGACTGAGTTTCTACGTAGTGCTACGGGAACCAACAATCGCGGCGTGAAGTTGCGGCGCGATTTTATGTCGATTGTTGAGTCAGATGAACGAACCACATCGGTGACCATCCATTGGTACAGGAGCGGCAGACCGATCGAGCCGCCGATCGTGAGATATACGAGATATTGGTTGCAGAGAGATTACCTTAATGGTCGCGACCGGTGAGCAGAGCGGGCTAGCAGCTGACGAAATTTATCGGGCAATCAAAACCACTTGATTGATAGCGAAATTGTGGCGGTAGTGACATCGGCTGCTGTTGCTTACCTTCTTGGTTCGTTGCCATTTGCGGTGGTTGTTACTCGGATGGCGGGTGTGGATATTTTCGAGATAGGGACGGGCAATCCGGGGGCATCGAATGTGTTTCGGAAGGTCGGTCGGGTGTACGGGGCGGTAGTATTTGCTTTGGACATTCTCAAGGGTGTCTTCGCGGTTGTGGTTGGATGGTGGTTGGGGTGTCCAGATATCTTGTTGCCGGTTGTAGGGGTGTTCGCGATTGTGGGCCACTGGTTACCGGTCTTTTTGCGGTTCAAGGGAGGTGCCGGGTTGGCGACGGGTTTAGGTGTCGGCGTAACGTTGCTCGGATGGTGGGGCTTGATACCTACTGTTGCGGGACTCGGAGCCCTGCCCTTCATCAAGGATGGGCCGAGGTCGGCGGCGGTTACGCTCGTCGTCGCAATAATAGTTGGTGTGGTGACTGGTCCGAACTGGATCGCGCTTGGCGGGTTCGGGTTGATTTTGGCGTTGTTGTTGGCCAGGCTGTTCATTGTGGAGTTTCCTCGGGATCGAAGGGGTGATCGTCCAGAACCGCATGTGCGCAACTGACGATTGATGTCAGCACCTTCGGCATGCCCCTTTGTCCTTCGGACATTTCCCCCGCGAGCGGGGAAAACCGTGCCGCGTTGCTGCTCTGGATTCCCGCCCCCGTATCGGGGTGCGGGGCAGGCTTCGCGGGAATGACTGAAGGTGCCCCGTTGTATATTGGATTGGTGTCGCAGATTGCGGCGGAGCAGAGTCTGGAGATTCGAAGATGCCTACCAGTCAGGATTACAAGGATCTAGAAGCCAAGTACTACATGCAGGTAGTGCGACGATTCCCACCGGTGTTAGTGCGAGGCGAAGGTTCGCGGGTGTTCGACAACGATGGCAAGTCGTATCTCGACTTCACGGCAGGTTGGGCGGTGCTGAATATGGGTCATTCGCATCCTGCGGTTACCGCGGCGATCAGCGATCAGGCGGGCAAGATTATGCAGATGTCGAACCTGTTCTACACGACGCCGCAGCTTCCGTTGGCGCAGTTCATCGTCGAGAACTCGGATGTCGACCGGGTGTTTTTCTGCAACTCTGGTGCGGAGGCGAACGAGGGTGCCTGCAAGTTGGCGCGCAAGTACGGACGCATTAATTTGAGTGGCGCGTATGAGATCATCACCGCGCTTGATTCGTTTCATGGTCGGACGCAGGCGATGATGGCAGCGACGGGTCAGCCGCATTACCAAGACAACTGGACGCCGCTGATGCCGGGGTTTGTCAATGTGCCGTACAACGATTTCGACGCGATCGCTAATGCGTACGTCGAAGGCAAGACGTGTGCTGTTTTGCTGGAGCCGGTCCAGGGTGAGGGCGGAGTGAATGTTCCCGACGAAGATTACCTGAAACGAGTGCAAGATTTCTGCAAGGAGAAGAACATCCTGTTCATGCTTGACGAAGTTCAAACGGGGATGGGTCGGATTGGCACGGTGTTCGGATACCAGCGATTCGAGGGAGTAGAGCCGGACGTGATGACACTCGGCAAGGCGGTTGGATCGGGTGCTCCGTTGGGGGCGTTCGCGTGCAAGGAGTTCTGCGCGGTTCTAGAGCCGGGCGACCATGGCTCGACGTTCGGTGGGAACGCGTTGACGACAGCGGCTGGCGCGGCTGGCGCCAAGGCGTTACTCGACGAGGATGGGCCGGGTCAGGCGATGCGCAACGGTGAGTACTTGACCGGCAAGCTTAACGCGCTTCGTGAGGACTATCCCGTAATTACAGAAGTGCGCGGCATGGGGATGTTGATCGGTGTCGAGATGAGCGAAGAGCTTTCGGCTTCTCTGGTCGCCGATTGCGTCGAGAATGGTCTGCTTTTGAACGCGGTGCGTCCCAACATGCTTCGCTTCATGCCTCCGTTGAACGCGAGCACAGACGAGATGGATGAAGCTGTTGACATCTTGGCGTCGGCGCTGAGCAAGGCCGCTGCAGGCGATTAACTACCCGTCTGCACGGCGCCATCTGCCGCAACCGCTCGAGATAAAGCCAGTGTCTGCTGGATCGATCGTCACCTCGATCTTGATGGTGCTGATTGATCGGCGCGACTGTGCACCGATCGACTCTATCGAGAACTCGTCGCCGGACTCGATCACGTCGGATTCAGCGTGCCTGAATCCTGATACTCGTTGCCATCGGCAAGTCAGCCTGGGCCGTCCGTCGACGAAACGCGCGGCGGGCACTTTTGCGACGTAGTTGCCAGGAACGACCTCGGCACCGACGCGGTAAACACCGTCATCGAAAGTGTCGTACGGTGCTAGGGGGAGCCTGTCCTCGATTTTGCGCCAAATGCCGCATCCGTACGTGAAAAACCCTACGTCCGTCGGTTCGATAGTCACGATCCAGCGATCGTTTGTCTTTCCGGCGATGACGGCGGCGGTAGCGTCGCCAGTGAAGTCGTCTGCGATGTGCCACCTGCAACTGCCGAGTATCCGAGGCGTGGTGTAGTAGGTTCCCGGCTCGATATGCACTCCAACTAAGTACGAACCGTTGCTGAACATTCTCGGCGGCTCTGATTGCGGAGGCTGATGCGTATCCAGTGGTATCCACTCACCGCAACCCACCGAGGCGAAGCCAACATCGGTGGGCAGGATCGTCGTGATCTTAGGCCCGGCGGCGATGACCTCGACGATATTGCCTGAGGTCCAAGTGAAATCGGACAATCGGCGCCATCGGCACGTGGCGATTCCTGTATCCATCGCGATGTACGTGCCAGGCGAGATATCCACCCCTACCCGATAAGTGCCGTCTGAGAATGTCAATGCGGCAATGGCGTCTTCCTCTGCTTCGCGAAGTCTGATCCAAGTCCCGCAACCGCTCGATCGAAATCCCCTGTCAGATTCGAGGATGGTGGCGATTGCCTGCCCGGCGCTACCATAATTGTTGATCCGACTGAAGACATCGCCGTCGAACCCCGATAGGCGGCTCCAGAAGCAATTCGAACCTTCGATAGCGTCCGCGATGTAGGTGCCCTGCCCAATGTCCCGATTGACGATGTATACACCATTCTCAAACGAATCTGGGAGTTCTGCTGTCGAAACGGGTGATTCTGTCGTCAACAACGTCCAAATGCCGCATCCGTCGGAGTAAAAACCCACATCGTGGCTATGGATCGTCGATACCGCCTGGCCGACTGACTGTTCAAAAACGGTGTGGTCTCCCGGCTCGCCAGTGAATGCGGACAGGCGAGTCCAATAACAGACCCTGCCATCCGGTTCTTCGGCGAGATACGTGCCTGGCGAGATCTCGGTGTTAACCGCCCACGTGCCGCGCTCGAAAGTTGTGAGCGCCTCCGATTCGGCATCGGGGACGAATGGCTCCCAGCCACCGCATCCGTAGCTCTTGAATACGGTGTCGGTCGTTTCGATCTCAGCGATGTTGCGTCCAGTCGGGATGCGCACCGCGGGGTTGTTGCCGACCCCGGTTCCAAATCCCGTGAACCGACGCCACGAGCATCGTCCTCTCTCCGAGCCGCCCGGCGATGCATAAATGCCCGGCGATATGTGTAGGTTGACGACGTGCTCCCCGTCGCCGAAAGTCTCGGCCGGGTCAACGTCCACGTCGGGATCGAATTGCGTCCAAAAGCTGCAATTGATGGACCGGAAGCCAACCGGGGCGTCGGGCAGCTCAACGATTCCCCGCAAAATACCGCCACCGCCGTTCAGGATGTCCTCGTCGCGTCCCGTGAATCCACTCAGGAGGAACCATCGACAGTCACGTCCCGCCACGGCGTCTGCGATGTAGACTCCCGGTTGCACATCGGCACCCACAGCGAACGTTCCGGCACCTATTGTGGACTCTGGCTCAGCGTCAACGTTGCTGTGATCGAATCGCGTCCAAGGTCCGCATCCATCGCTGTAGAAGCCCGTATCCGACGGCAGTATCGTCGCGATCTGCCGTCCGACGGATTGGTAGCCGCCACTGAAATTCGGCACCGAAATGTTGAACGGTGAGTTGCGGAACCATCTGCAAACGTTGTCACCTGAATCCGCCACATAGTCGCCCGGTTCGATGTCAACGCCGACCACATACGAACCGTCGTTGAACTCCGTTGACGGCTCAGCCGATCGCCCGCCTCCTCGAATCCGCCATTCGCCACATCGTATCGAGTAGAAACCGCCGTCGCCGGCCTTTAGCTCCACCACTGGATCGCCAACCCTCCACCACGTAACCAAACCGTCGTAGTTCGGCTGATATGTGAAGTCGGTGCGAGTGAACCACAGGCAACGTCCCTGGTTCTGGTCTGCGATGTATATGCCGGGAGCGATGTCGACTCCGACCTCGTACAAACCCTCGCCGAATGTCCTTAGCGGATGCTTTCTTCCGCGCGTTTCATGGGGTCTCCACTCGCCACAGTTGGCAGTCTGCAAGAGGGTGTCGCTTTGCGTGATCGTCACGATGGCCCTGCCTCGAAACGTCGGTGTGCGTTGCGCGCCGCCGATGTCTGTAATGCTCAACCGGCAGATGCCGTCTTCGAACTCTGCGAAGTATGTGCCGGGAGTGATGTCAATGCCGACTTGGTGGGTTCCGTCGGAGAACGTGGTGGTGATGACGTTTGCCGCGGCTGCCTGTCCGATCGCGAAAGTTGCGAGAATCGCGGCGAGGGTCACTAGGAGGACGATAGATATTGCGCGGCTGTACACAACACCGAATAGTAACCCTAGTTGGGATTTAGGGAGAGCTTTGAAAAAGCTCGTCATTCCTGTGAAGGCAAGAATCCAGAAGGGCCGGTGTAGTGAGTTTGCGGGCAGTGCCCCCTTTGTCCTTCGGACATTTCCCCCGCGGGCGGGGGAAACCTGAATCGTTAGGCGTCGCCTGGTAGGTTTGGTTTCAGCGGGCGTCGCGCATGGTTTGGCGCTTCATCTGGGTGCGGGCGGGGAGGCTGTAGATGTCGATGAATCCGACGGCTGCGGCGTGGTCGAACTCGTCTTCGGTGGAGTATGTGGCGAGTTCGAAGTCGTAGAGGGAGTAGTGGGAGCGTCTGCCGGTCACAGTGGAGGAGCCTTTGTAGAGTTTGACGCGGACATCGCCGGAGGTGTATCGCATGACGGAGTTTACGAATGCGTCGAGGTTTTCGCGGAGTGCGGTGTACCAGCGTCCGTCGTATACGAGGTCGGCGTAAAGAGGTGCGAGTTGGGCTTTAACGCGTTGCTGTTCGCGTGAGAGTGTTGCGGTTTCGAGAGCGGCGAGGGCTTGGTAAAGGACGACGGCGGCTGGGGTTTCGTAGACTTCGCGGGACTTGATGCCGACGAGTCGGTTTTCGAGGTGGTCGACTCTGCCGACGCCGTGGGATCCGGCGAGGAGGTTGAGCTGTTCGATGAGTTTGACGAGGTCCATCTTTTCGCCGTTGAGCGCGGTTGGTACGCCCTGTTCGAATGTGATCTCGACCTCTTCGGATTCGTCGGGGGTTTGGTCTGGTGCTTGGGTCCAAGAGAAGGCGTCTTCAGGTGGAGCGAACCATGTGTCTTCGAGGTCTTCGCCCTCGATTGCGAGTCCCCACATGTTGCGGTCGATGGAGTAGACGCGCTGGTCGTCGCCGACTTCGCGGAGTTCGAGACCGGCGCGGGCTGCGAACTCTTTTTCCTCATCGCGTGTCATGTCCCACTCGCGTGCGGGAGCGATGATGCGCAGCGGGTCTCCGTGTGCGGCGAGGGTTTTGATGCCGGCGTCGAAGCGGACTTGGTCGTTGCCTTTTCCGGTGCATCCGTGTGCGACGGCTACAGCGCCGACTTGGCGTGCGGCTTCGACGAGTTTCTTGGCCATGAGCGGGCGACCGAATGCGGTTGAGAGTGGGTATGCATCTTCGTACATGGCTCCGGCTTTTAGGCCGGGCATGATGAAGTCGCGTGCAAACTCGTCTTTGACGTCCCAGAGGAGGGATTCGACTGCGCCTGCGGATGCGGCTCGCTCTCGGACGCCTTCGAGTTCGGGCCCGCCGCCGATGTCGACGGATAGAGCTACGACGTCGAGGTCGTAGTTTTCACGGATCCATACGATGGAGATGGTGGAGTCCATTCCGCCGCTGTATGCGAGCACGCACTTGTCTCTGGCCATTAGATGTGGGGTTTCCTGTGTGTTAGGGGTGCGATGGTGACGAATACGGGGTTCGCCTCAAGTTTCAATCGTAAAACGGGGATGGTTTGGAGATGTGCGCGCTTAACCCTCACCGCCGGGTCAAGTCCGGGGCAGGCTCTAGCCCCCTCCCGCCGAGCGGGAGAGGGGATGAGGTGTGGGCGGCAGGGATAGTGGGCGGCCACGAGGGGACGCCCCCTTTGTCCTTCGGATATTTCCCCCGCGAGCAGGGGAAACCCAGAGGTCCGGGAGAGGGATGACCGTCTGGCTCGCTATTGTTGGCGGAGTCCGCAGTACCCTCCGCGTCCGAGCGCTTCAGCGACAACGGTCTTCGTAACCGGGTTGCGGCGGCGTTGCGCCCGTCTTTTCAGACGTCTTTCAGCGGCTTGTGGCGGGACACCGCCGGCGGGCCGTGTGTTGGCGACCCCGTGCTGCCCCGCCCGCTGCCGTGCTTCATTCAATTGTTCCTGCTGCGTCTAAAAAGGTTTGCGCGCAACCCGTCTCGACGCGGCGATTCTTCGTTTTCGGGGCGCCGCTCCGAGGGTGGTCGGATCGGCGCTTGGTTGCTATATTAGCACTGATGTTGCGGTTGTCAAGTTTTTTGAACTGTGACGGGCATGATGGGTGTTGGGGGGTGCTGCTTCGGTGCGGGTGTATGAACCCCCTGCGTCTCGCTGCGTCCCCCTTTTGCGCAGCAAAAGGGGGAGGGTGTGAGTGGATGCGCGGAAGGGGTGAGCGGTGAGCCCCCTTTGTCCTTCGGACATTCCCCCGCGAGCGGGGGAACCCTGTTGCCCGTCCGCCCCAGGCATACCCCGCGCACTCGCTTCGCTTGTGCGCGCCCCTTTCGCAGAGCGAAAGGGGCTGGTCTACACCTAAAACGCATGATGCGAAATTATGCATCGGGCGGGCTGTCATTCCGAGCGCAGCGAGGAATCTCATCCCCTCGTCCTAGGGATGGCGTATGAGATTCTTCACTCCGCTGCGCTCCGTTCAGAATGACATGTCAGGGGGTTGCGTTCGGAATGACGTGGCTGAGCGCTGCCTGTCGAGCAGCAGAATCCGCTCCAATATCAACACAACCTGATTTGCATCGTGCGTCTGAAGGAGGAGGAGTAGTTCGGTATGAATCCCTTACTCGTTGTTTTCGGGGGTTGGGTTGTTGTTGGTTCGGATTGTTCGGGTGGTGGTTTCGATGGGTTGGGTTTGGGGTAGTTCTTTTGTTGTTTGGACGCCGAGTTGGGGGAAGCGTCGGGCTTGGGTTAGGACGCGGGATTCTAGGGAACCGACGCCTCGGTTGTAGCGGTTTACGGCTCGGTCGAGTGCGGTTCCGATTTCGGCGTAGTGGGTGGTGAAGACTTCGAGTCGGTCGTGTAGCTCTCGTCCGAGGAGTCCGATTTCGTTTGCTTCTTCGGCGATTTTGCGTTCCTGCCATCCCATGGCGACGGTTTTTAGGAGTGCGACGAGTGTGGAGTGGGTGCTGATGACGACGTTGTTTTGGAGTGCGCGGTCGATGAGGTTTGGGCGTCGCTCGACGGCGGGGGGAAGTGCGAATTCGGGTACGACCATGACTACGAAGTCGGCGGAGTCTGGTAGTTGGCTCCAGTACTCTTTGCTGGCTAGGGAGTCGGCGTGGTTTTGCATGTGCCGTGCGTGGTCGTTGAGGTGTCGTGCGCGTTCGGCTTCGTCGGTGGTGTCTTGTGCTTCGATGAGGGCGACTAGGGAGACTTTGGAGTCGAGGATGATGTCTCGGCGATGAGGCATGTGGACGATGAAGTCGGTGCGTCCACCTTGGTTGTCGGGAGTTTGAGTGTCGTAGTGGATGCCTTTGACTAGCCCGGAGAGTTCGAGAGCACGTTCGACCTGCATTTCGCCCCATTGGCCGCGGGCTTGGGGCCTGGTTAGGGCGGTCGAGAGGGTGCGGGTCTCGTTGGCTAGGGATTGGATCTGCTGTTTGAAGGCGCCAGAAGTGGTTGCCCATTCGCGGTCGAGTTTGTCGACTTTTTGTGACAGGGGTTTGAGGGTTTCGGTGGCGCGTTCGAGGAACTGCTTTTGCTGGTTGGCGAGGGTTTCGGAGGACATCGACTTGAAGCGGTCTCCGAAGAGTTTTTCGAGCTGACCGCGTTCGACTAGTCGTTGTTCTGCGTTTTCGAGTTGAGTTTTTAGTCCGGCGATCTCGGTAGCTTTTTCTTGGACTTCGGATTGGAGCTGGTCGCGGCGGGAATGGGCGGATTGTAGTTCTTGGGCGGTTCGTTTTTGGAGGGTTTGTTCGTTGTCTAGGTCGGTTTGGAGTTTGGTTTTTTCTAGTTCGAGTGTGCGGGCGGTTTCGGCTTGTTGGAGCGCGTCGTCTAACTGGGACTGGGTTGATTGGAGTCTGGTTTCGAGGACGGCGTTTTCTTCGCGGGTTTTGGCGAGGGCATCGGCGTCGGTTTGCGTGTCGTCGGTTTGCGTTCCAGCGGATCTGATTAGGACAGCGATTAGGAGGACTGCGATGATGCCAAGAGCTACGAGTATCAGGATTTCCATTTGGTTCCAGTTGCTCCGTGTTGAACTGTTTGTTTGGGTTGCTTGCAACCTTAACGATGCTACAAGCCTATCGTGTTTGGATAGACGTTCCGTGCGGTGGATTCCCGCGTTCGTGGGAATGACGGGAGGCACCCCCTGCGTGGTCGCTGCGCTTCCACGCGTCCCCCTCGCTTCGCGAAGGGGAGGGAGCGGGGTTTTGGTAAGGTTTCGGAATGATAGGAGAGAGAACATGATCGTTGATGTGCATACGCATTTACCTAGCCATCAGGACGTTGTGCCTGAGGATGAGATATTGACGGAGACGACGATGCGGTCGGGTCAGACGGTGCATCTGACGAACAGTATTCCCGACTATTACCGTGACATGTCGCCGGTGGATAAGACGTTCATTTTTGGGATTGCACCTCGGCCTTGGAAACCAGAGGAACTTGTGACAAAGCAAGGCGGATGGGACGACTCGTTGAACCACAACGACATCGCATCGATCACGGCGAGCAAAAATCCGGACAAGACGATACCGTTCATGTCGTTACATCCGTTGGACCCGAACTGGGAGGATGAGTACGATCGGTGTGTAGGGGATTTGGGTTGCAAGGGGATCAAGCTGGGTCCCAACTACCAAGATTTCGATCCCTTGTCGCCAGAGGCGTTCAGGATGTTCGCCCGATTGGAGCATGACGGGATTCCGATCATCTTCCACCAAGGGACGTCACCGATGACGGAGGCGCCGTTGACATACGCCCATCCGTTTACGACGGACAAGGTTGCGATGGCTTTCCCTCGGTTGAAGATGATCATGGCTCATCTCGCCCATCCGTGGCAGGTGGACTGCATCTCCGTGGTGAGGAAACACCCGAACGTCTGGTGCGATGTTTCGGCGCAGTTCTATCGCCCGTATTCGTTCTGGGAGGGGATGTTGAAGTTCCACGAGTGGGGTTCGATGCAGTACATCTTGTTCGCCTCAGACTGGCCAGTGACTCGGCCGCAAGACAACATCGACAGCCTCCGCGGTCTCAACAAATTCGCCAAGGACCACCACCTACCTACCATCCCAGAGGAAGAGATCGAAGGGATCATCAACCGGGACGCGTTGGATATTTTGGGGGTGGATTGAGGGGGTTTTGCCCTCACCCTAGCCCTATCCCGCCGAGCGGGAGAGGGGATATTAATGCACCCTTTGTCTTCCGTATTGGAGTCCGGGTAAGGCCCCGGACATTCCCCCGCACAGTGGGGGAAACCCTGATGGGGTGGTGGATTAGTATTGAGATGAGGGTAGCCGAGGTGGCGAAACGGTAGACGCGCTACGTTCAGGGCGTAGTGTCCGCAAGGACGTGCGGGTTCGACTCCCGCCCTCGGCACCAAGTCGAAAATCAGGTGTCGCTGGATAACGGTGGTAACCTGATAGGTGTGCATCGCGCGCTTGTAGCTCAGTGGATAGAGCGCAGCCCTGCGAAGGCTGAGGTCGTGGGTTCAAATCCCGCCAAGCGCGCCATTTCTTTTGTTGGCGACGATCATGCGTACAACTCCTCTCGCAGGTGTGGGCTGGAGTCACCTAGTGCGAACCGAGGGCTCGATGTGTTCTGGGATAGGGGTTACTCGCTGTACGCGGTTTGGAAGATGATGCCGTCGTGGCGGATCGACCAATAATGGTTGGTCAAGCCCGATTGGGATCCGTCGGCGGACGCTGCATCGACGCTGAACCATTGCCCTTTTTCGGTGGTCTTCAGCGTGTTGGTCGCCCAGTCTCTGAGAGCGGGGTGTGCGGCTAGCACTCGGGCATTTCTGCCACGAAGGTGCTCGAACAGCGGAGATACCAGAACCGAATCGTTTTCGTCGACCACGACCAATCTGAATACTCCCTCGATACTTTCGTCGCTGTTGTAGTAGCTGATGACAGCATCGATCCCTTCGGCCTCGTACTTGTCGATCGCGCGCTGGACGTAGTCGACGGCGGTTTCTTGTGCGTCTTGTTGCGGCGGGTAGTAACCGGAGGCGAAGATCATGCCATCGCGCCTAACCGCGTACGAAATCTTTGGGACCTCCTTGAGCGTGGCAGGGTGTGGCCACAGGTACTCGATCCAATGTCCTTCCTCGGTCGCCTTCGCGATCTCTTTTCCGAGTTCGTAACCATTCGAGCCAACGACATCTTTGATGTCGGTTCCTCTCAACCTAGGAAGTAAGGGATGAACGTGGTAGATGTCGTTTTCGTCGGTTGCGAAGAGGTACCACTGGCCTTGGAAACTGGCGACGCTGTTGTAGAAGTCCAACATAGCGTCAAGGCCGTCTCGCTCATATAGCGCGATTGCGTTTTCGACGTATTCGACTGTGTACTCACGCGGGTCGGCGTCAACCCAAGGCTGATCGACGGGATCTTCTCCGGCGGAATAGTAACCGGAAGCGAAAATCAGTCCGTCATGGCGAAGAGCCCACGTGGTTTTGTGCTCCTCGTTTCTGCTGATCGGGTTTGGCCAAAGGTATTCGACCCATATACCGTCTTCGGTCGCTTGCGCTATCTCCTCGCCGAGTTCTTGCCCGTCGGAACCCACGACTTCCTTGATGTCCGTTCCGATGAGGTGAGGGAATATCGGATGTGCGAGGTAAAGGTCGTCAGCGCCGATCAGGAAAAGGTAAAGGGTGCCCTCAAGGCTGTCTTGGCTGTTGTAGTAGTCGATGGTTGCTTGCAGACCCTCGGTTTCGTACAGCTCGACGGCGCGGTTGACGTAGTTCCTGACGGGTGCTTCGATGTTCTGTTGGAGAACGAAATGGCCGGAATTGAAAACGAGATTGTCGCGGCGGATCCAGACGTTGCGCTTGGGCAACTGTTGGGCTGTTTCGGGATGGTCGGCGAGCGATTCAGTCCACTGCCCCTCTTCAGTTGCGGCAGCGATCGCCCTGCCAAGGTTGCTAGCGCCGCGTCCACCTATCTGCAGTCCAACCTCATACTGCAACGCGGATGCGACCAAAACCCCTGTGTCGGTGTCGATAATTCTCAACCATCGCCCATCTTCGATGCTGTCGTCGCTTGCGTAGTGTTCAATGGCCGCGTCCAGGCCCTCGCGCTCCACAAACTCGATGCCCTTCATCACATAGGCGATGGTGCGTGCATCCTCAGGATCGTCGGCTTCAATGTCCGGGGCGGAAGTGGGTTCCGGTTCTGGCGTGGAAGTCGGCTCAGGTACCGGGGTTGCGGTAGGATCGGGCTTCGGCGTCGGAGTTGGCTCCGGCACAGGCGTCGCGGTCGGTTCCGGCACCGGGGTTGAGGTTGGTTCGGGATCGCTTGTGCATGCGATTCCGATCAAGGCGAAACACGCCAAGATCATCACCAGCGAGATTGCTATTCTGGCGTTGAGACTTACAACAGTCACCGTTGCCTCCGCTTGATTGTCTGCTGAGTTTCCACGAACGACTAAACCGCGTGATCGGGAATTTTCACATGGACCCGTAATGTCTGATTGAATCCCGTATTATATCCGTTGAGATTGCGTATCACGTGCGTCGATACGATATCGACTACGTATGTTTCTCTCAATAATAAGCACAAAGTCGTAGCACGCATGCTGTACGCCGTACGGGATGTGTGCATAACTCAATGTCTGCAGTGGCACGAGCGCGTTTTGCTGGCCGGTCCCCGTTTGCCCCGCACCTCTGGATGGACGTTCCGTCCCGCGAGCGGCCGGCTTTCGCGAGACCTTTGCGAAAGCCTCCCCCTTGATGCTCAAGGGGGAATTGAAGGGGGTTTTAGAACCCGATCGGGCATCCCCTGCGAACTGCGCTACGCTAGTTCGCGTCCCCTTCGCTACGCGAAAGGGACGGATCGGCAAGTTTTGCAAAGGTCTCGCAAGACGACGGACGCGCATGAAGCTTTGGCACGTGGATTGGGCGCGGCAGAGCGTAGAATCCACGCAGAAACTCGGTAGTTGAATCGAGTTTCGGAGAATCCAGGCCGTGGATCAGATTCGCTACGAACCAGACGACAATTGCCCTCGCACGGTGGCGATATCTTCGGCATTACAGATATTGCTGCCGAACTCCATCAGCCTAGTGACGCTGGTGACGCTGGTGGTTTTGGCGTCTGGCGAGTCTGAGGACTACCTGCAATGGGTAGTGATAATGGCGCTGGCGGTCACGGGGTTGAGCATGATCGTTCACGCCCTGCGCTTCCAACGTGTTGGGTCGGGACGCCTGATAGTCGCTAACTTCAACGTGCCGTTTCTGGCGGTTAGCGCGTTGGCGTTGCAGATTGGCGGTCCGAGTTTGCTTGCTAGCTTGATAGTCGTCTCAACGGTGCTGCAATTGGTCCTGACAATTCGTCTCGCTTCACTGCGTCGGATTTTCACTCCGGCGGTAACTGGAACGGTGATCATGCTGGTTGCGGTGTCGGCGGTTCCTTTCATCGTGTCGGTTACAGTAGTTCCTCCGGAAGACGCATCAGTAGCGCCTTTCCTGGCTCCCGGACTGGTAGCGCTGACGACCGGGATTCTGGTTTCTCTGCTGGGCACGCCACTCGTCCGAATGTGGGTTTTGCCGATAACGATTGCTACAGGCCTTGTTGTGGCGGTTCCGCTAGGTCTGTACGACGTTTCCGCGGTCACGGCGGCTCCGTGGTTTAATTTTCCGGATCTGGCTCAGATTGAATTCGGGTTATCGTTCAGTGCCGAGTTCTGGGCATTACTGCCTGTGTTTGCGATCGTCAACTTGACGGGGTTCATGAAATCGGTCGGCGATCTTTCCGTGATATATGGCGCATCGTACCGCGAACCGGTCGCCCTTGATTTCCGCGTGGTTCAAGGTGGTCTCAACGTAACCGGAGCGAGCACGTTCGTATGTGGATTGCTTGGGATTCCGCCTGTAGCCGCACCGTGGTCGGCCACGGCTTCGTACATTGGCATAATCGGAGTTTCTGCTGCGAGTGTGGGAGTATTTCTGGGGTTGATGACGATCGCGGTTGCGTTATTTTCGAAGTTGCTTGCTGCCTTGATCGCCGTCCCTGGCCCAGTCATCAGCGCGGTGTATGTGATTATCTTCGGGATGCTCTTTATCGAAGGTGCGCGAATGGCTTTCGGCAACGGGTTCGACAGAAAACAGGCGCTCGCAATCGGCGTGCCGCTAGTCATGGGGCTTTCCGCCGGCAGTTTTGGATCGCTTATTGAAGGCGACGCCAGTTATGTGTTCGGCAACCCGATCGTAGTGGGGGCGGCGACGGCTGTAGGGATTGCGGTATTCACGGAGATGTCCAATGTTCGCAACCGCCCGATCAGAGTCGAACTTGCGCGTTCGGCGTTGCCAGCAGTAGACGAATATCTGAGCCGTTTCGCCGACCGATACAGGTGGGCGGAGGATGCCAAAAACAGGTTGCGGCTCGTGGGTGAGGAGACGCTGCTGATCTTATTGGATGAGGGGGATGATGAGAAATCTGGAGAAGGGTCCGACGGCAATGTCCGCAGGTTGACGGCGACGGTCCGCAGAGATCAAGGCTCTGCCGAGGTCGAATTCGTAGTCGTGTCGGACGACACCGGCGAAGGGAATTTGGAGAACAAGCTGGCATTCTTAACGGATGAATTCGTTCTGGAGGATGATGAGCGCGAGATCGCGATGAGGGTCCTGCGGCATTACGCTTCGTCCGTGAAGCATCGCAAATATCATGGCATTGATGTCATTTCTTGCCGCGTCGAAAGCGGACGGTCGAAGTCGGTGCTGCGAGCGGATATATAATCTGACGCATCAGAGATGGGCGGTTAGCTCAGTTGGCTAGAGCGCGTCGTTGACATCGACGAGGTCGGAGGTTCGAATCCTCCATCGCCCACCATTCACGACCAATCCGTATGGTTTTCTGTTGATTGACAGGTCGAAAACGCAATTGATACGTGAGGGCGACCCGAGATGGCGTCGCACCCTCACTATGTGGGCGCGGGCTCGTTAATCTCTCCGGGTCACGCGCCTAACCCCTCGATCTCATGGCGACGGGGACCCAACTTCGGCATTGTCCTTGACGTACCTCGTTGGCGGTGCAGTTATGCGTTTGCCCGTTGCCTTAAACCAGCACAAAAGTAAATGTCATGGCAGACAACGTACAGGAAGCACCGAAGAAGCGGCGACGAAGGTTCAGGGACCTCTCTCCTGAGGAACAATCCAAGTATCGAGACGCTTTGCGGCACTCGACGGCTCACGTTATGGCGGAGGCGGTATTGAAGCTGTTCCCCGAGGCGAAGATGACGATCGGACCGCCGATACAAGACGGTTTTTTCTACGACTTCGACGTGGATCGCCCATTCACGCCTGAGGATCTTGCAGCGATCGAAGCTGAGATGAGGTCTTCGATCCGGGCGAATACGCCGTTCGTGGAACGTGAGGTTACCCGCGAAGAGGCTAGGACGTTGTTGGCGGATAACCGCTACAAGCTGGAGATCCTCGACGACATTCCGGAGGATGAACGGGTAACATTCACGAGCCATTCAGACGGCGGGTTTGATGATCTGTGCGAAGGGGGACATGTGGATAGGACAGGTCAGATCTCGGCTTTCAAGTTGCTGTCGACCGCGGGCGCGTACTGGCGCGGAAGCGAAGCGAATCCGATGTTGCAGCGGATCTACGGCACGGCATGGGAGTCGCGGGACAAGATGCGGGTGTACCTGAAGCAGCGGGAGCAGGCTCAGCAGCGGGATCATCGTCGGTTGGGCGCGCAGATGGGACTGTTCTTCTTCGATCAGGTTGCGCCGGCGAATCCGTTTTTCCGTCCGAAGGGTGCGTTTGTGTACAACACGCTGGTGGATTACGTGAGGGGGTTGTACGAGCGTTACGGGTATGACGAGGTAATCACTCCGCAGATGTTCAAGACGGACTTATTCAAGACGTCGGGGCATTACGACAACTTCATCGAGAACATGTACATGCTTGAGATCGATGAGCAGGAATACGGCATGAAGCCGATGAACTGCCCGTCTCATGCGGTGATGTATTCGAAGTCGTTGCATTCGTATCGTGAGTTGCCGATCAGATATGCCGACTTTGGGCGGCTGCATCGTTACGAGTTGTCGGGCGTGACGGCGGGTTTGATGCGGGTCAGATCGTTCGCGCAGGACGATGCGCATATCTTTTGTCGTGAGGACCAAATTGCCGATGAGGTGAACGGTTTTATCGATATGCTCAACGAGAGCTACGGAGTATTCGGGTTCGATTCGACGCGGTTTGTGTTGTCTTTGCGGCCTGATAAACGTGTCGGTTCGGACGCGCAGTGGGATCGTGCCGAGTCTGCGTTGGAAGCGGTGCTTGCGGAGCGCGGCGGGGAGTTTGAAACCGCTCTAGGCGAAGGTGCGTTTTACGGTCCGAAGATCGATATGTTCGTGCCGGATGCGCTTGGACGTGAGTGGCAGTTAGGGACGGTGCAGATTGACTTCAACCAGCCGGAGCGTTTCGATCTGGAGTATGTGAACGCGGCTAGCGAACGCGAGCGTCCAGTGATGATTCACCGCGCGATGCTGGGTTCGTTGGAGCGCTTCATCGGGGTGTTGATCGAGCATTTGGGCGGTAATCTGCCGTTGTGGTTATCGCCGACGCAGGCGATGATGGTGCCGATTGCGGATCGTCACAACGACTATGCGTACGCAGTTGCCGATCGGATGAAGAAGGCTGGGTTGCGGGTCGAGGTTAACGACGCTAGCGAGCGGATGAACTCGAAGATTCGGGATGCGCAGCTGCAGAAGATCAACTACATGCTGGTTGTGGGGGATCGGGAGATTGAGGGTGATTCGGCTTCGTTGAGGACGCGTTCGGGGGAGAACTTGGGTGCGATTGGGGTGGATGAGATTATTGGGCGGATGGTGGGAGAGGTTGAGAATTTGACGTTGTAGGGGCCCTCACCCTAGCCCTCTCCCGCCGAGCGGGAGAGGGGACGCGTCTAGTTACGGCATCCCGCGAGCGCGAGTCGAGTCTGGTTAGATTTCTAGCTTCTAGTCCACCGCCCCACCCCTCTGGATTCCGGCTTTCGCCGGAATGACGGAGTAGGTCGCTTTGACGGCAGAGCTAACGGTAGGCAGATAGGGCGTTTTCGAGGGCATTGCGGTAGAGGTCGTATTCGGTTTGGCGGGTGGGGCCGAAGATTCGAGCGCCGCGGATGAGGTCTCGGTTGTAGGTGGCTTTGTCGGGGGGCATGACTGGTGGTTCTACTGCCTTGCCTCGGGCGATGGCGGCGTCGACTACGATGTTGATGGCGGCGAGGACGTCTGGGTGTTCCCATTGGCCGTGGAGTCCCATCTTGGCGGATAGGTCGCCGGGGCCGAAGACAGCGCCGTCGACTCCTTCAAGGTCCAACATGGCGCCGGCGTTTTGGACGCCGAGCGGGGATTCGATCTTCGGCAATATCAGTATCGCCTCGTTAGCTTCTTGGCAGTAACGGGCGATGTCCGAGCCGTCATAGCCTGCGTTGGCACCTGTGGCGAGACCGCGGACGCCTTGAGGTGCGTATTTGCACCAGCGCACGAGGTCTTCCATTTGTTCGGGGGTTTCGGAGTGGGAGAGTATGATGCCCAATGCTCCGGCGTCGAGGACGCGGGAGACGAGGGCGCGTTCCGAGGCGATGACGGTGACGATGGGGGCCATTCCGTTGTCTCGAACCAAGGTGAGGAAAGTGGCGAGTCGATGATCGTCGTTGAGGGCGTGTTCGGCGTCGACCAATACCATATCGAGGCCGAGGTTGGCAGCGATTTTGACGACGGATGGGGTTAAGGCTTCGAAGATGTTTATGCCGAAGATGGGCTCGCCGGCTTTGATTTTTTCTTTGGCAGGATTGGAGATGATGGGTTCTTCAAAGTGCATCGGTTTCACTCCAATCCAAGAAGTTCCAGTGAGTTGCGATTGATGATCGCTTCGATCTCATTTTCTGGTATGGGGGGCAGGTTGTGTTCTCGGGCGAAGCGGGGGATTGCGCGTAGGAGGTCCATCGTTTCTTGGGGAGTCCAGAGGGTCCAGTCGGAACCGAAGAGCATTTTGTGGGTTGCGGAGAATTCGTGGAATACGCGCATGGCTCGCCACGCCATCCATGGTCTGGACGGCATGCCAGATATGTCGGTCCATACGTTTTCGTGTTTGCGGACGACGGCCATGCAGTCTTCGTACCAGGGGTGTGAGGTGTGGGCTAGGATCATCTTCAATTTCGGGAATTTGATCGCCACTTCGTCCATGGCGAGAGGGTGGGCGTATCTGAGGACGGCATTTTGGGCTACTGACATTCCATTGTGGAAGACGATAGGCAGTTCGTCGACTTGGAGGCGGTCGAAGAGACGGAAAGCGGCATCGCTCATTGGATCGACGGCTTGGTAGCTCAGTGCTAGTTTCATGCCGCGGCATCCAAGTTCGCCGACGGCGCGGTCGTATTCGTCGTCGATGTCAGGTTGATCGGGATGGAGGGACATGAAAGGGATGAATTTTTCGGGATTGGCGGCTGCGGTTCGCGCGGCGATGTCGTTGTGGTTGAGGGTTTTGTCCCATCCGGCGTTCCAATCGATGACAGGGTGCTCGTTTGTGCCGGGACGCGGGGCTATTCCGAAGACGAGCGCCCTGTCGACGGGCTCCATCGCGGATACGTATTCATCGAGCGAACCAGCGAGTTTGACGTTAGTGCCGATGAGAGCATTGGTAGCCTCATCTTCTGGCGGCACGTCGTGTTCGTGCGTAGGGAGGTGTGAATGAACGTCGACGATCAATGTGATGCTCCGAGGGTTTGATTGGTAGTTTATCGGCGTGAATCAATGGACGCAGGAATCTAATATGAGACACGCCTGAACTTCCTTTTATTCCCCTGGGCATCAAGGGATAGATAGATGAGCTCACCTGCGAAATCTGTCGGCCTCATAATCGAATGATCTGACCAGTTAGAGTAGATTCGATGGCGATTACCTACTCAACATACGAGGCGAAGACTCGGTTCTACGAGGTGATACGGCGGGTTCGAGAGGGTTGCACGGTGACAGTGTCGTATCGCGGGGAGCCAGTCGCCGAAATACGGCCGATTCGGCAAACTGCACAAACTATCGAGGAACGTCTGGACGAACTCGAGCGTCGCGGAGCTCTCGAACGCGCCAAAGGACCTCGCGTACCTGTGAAGCTCGGCGAGCACCGGGATGGCGTGTTGGATCGGTTCTTGAGTGAACGAGGCGAATGACCACTACATACAGTGGAACCGCGGTGCTTCTCACTGATGAATTCGACCAGCAGGGTTCTCGGTCCTGATCGCGCTGCGAGGCCTCACTTAGCAGGTTAGCGGCATCGTGCGATGCTCTAAAATAAGTTGAAAGGCTTTGGGGGAGTGTGGCGTTGCAGCGAGTCTGTTCAGGGCATCGAAGATCGCCGCCCGGCACCTTTAGGGATTTGAAATAGATCGGACGATAGATAGATGGCGCAAGACGACGATATCAGGCTCCACCGTGGTTTGCGGGAGATCTATTTTGACCGTACAGAGACTACGTTCATCGATGGCAGCGAGGGGGTGCTTGAGTATCGGGGCTACAGTATTCACGATCTTGCCGAAAAATCGACGTTCGAGGAGACTTCTTACTTGCTTTTGTACGGCGAATTGCCTACGCAGGAGCAGTTGGATGAGTTTGACGAGGAGTTGCGGAGCCAGCGTGAGCTGCCGGATGAGATATTTCCGATCATCGAGGCGGTGAAGGAATCGCATCCGATGGATGTGCTGCGGACGGCGGTTTCGGCACTCTCGGCGTTCGACCCTGACAAGGATGCAGTGTGGGACGACGTGGACGCGACGTTCCGGAAGGGTCTGCGGATGACGTCGCAGGTTCCGACGATCGTGGCGGCGCACTACAACATCCGGCGCGGGAACGATGTCGTGGCTCCGAGCAGCGATCTGAGTCACGCCGCGAACTTTCTATACATGCTCGATGGAGAGATACCGTCCGAGGACACCTCGGAGCTGATGGACAAAGACTTGGTGTTGCACGCGGACCATGGATCGAATGCGAGTTCGTTCACGGCTCGGGTGGTTGCAGGCACCAAGGCGGATGCTTACAGTGCGGTAGCGGCGGCGATAGGTGCGTTGTCGGGACCGTCTCATGGCGGCGCGGCTGAGAACGTGATGCAGATGGCGCGGGAGATTGGCAGTCCAGACAACGCGGCGAACTACGTTCGCAATCTGTTGAGAAACAGAACCCCAGTGATGGGTTTTGGGCATCGGGTCTACAAATCCGCTGATCCTCGGGCGAAACACTTGCAGGAAGGTGTGCGGCGGTTGAGTGAGGAGAAGGGGCAGCCGGAGTGGTACGAGATATTGACGGCGGTGCAGGAGGCGATGTCACCCTACGCTCGGCGGGGTGTCCATGCGAATGTGGACTTTTTCGCGGGGGTGATCTACTACCTGAACGGTATTCCGCAGGACTTGTTCGTGCCGATATTCGCGATTGGTCGCGTGCCGGGTTGGATCATTCAGGTCGTTGAACAGTACCGTCGGAACATTCTGATCAGGCCGTTGCTGAAGTACACGGGTGGTCGGGAGCGCGAGTACGTCCCGATATCTGACCGCAGTTAGCCGCGCGTTGGATGGGACTTCTGGCCAACTTCGATCTCATCACCTTGCAATGCGTTCGTCATTCCCGCGAAGGCGGGAATCCAGTTCGGTGATAGGGTATCCGACCACTCGCCCCCCCTCTGGATTCCCGCCTTCGCGGGAATGACGGTGGTTGTGCAAAGGTCCTTAGATGGGCGAGGTTCGGACACCGGCGCGTCAGATCGTAGAGGCTGAAATTCGGGCAAAGGGTCCGATCACTTTTGCGCGGTTCATGGAGATTGCGCTGTACGGGGAGGAGGGGTATTACACGAAGGTCGTGAAGGCCGGGGCGGACTATGCTACATCGCCGCAGGTGCATCCAGCTTTTGGGGCGTTGATTGCGGGATGGTTGTTCAGGGCTTGGTGTGCGCTTGGCGAGCCGGAACGTTTCGATGTTGTGGAGATGGGTGCTGGGGATGGCGGGTTGGTGGAGGATGTTTTGGGTGCTGCATGCGCCCCCTTTGTCCTTCGGACATTTCCGCCGCCTGCGGGGGAAACCTGGATTAGTCGGGCTGGTCGCGGTGAAAACACTGATGATCTCGAACGTTTCCGAGATGCGCTGAGATACAAACCCTTTGACATTCGTCCGCGAGGGGCGGTGCGAGGGATTGATGAGTTATCGGAGATGGGTTCGATTGTTGGTTGTGTGATTAGCAATGAATTGCTGGACGCGTTTCCGACTAATGTTTTTACGGTTCGGGGTGGTGAGGTTTTGGAGTGTTTTGTGGATGTTGGTGACGGTGGTGAGTTGGTGTTTGTTGAGGGTGATGTTTCGAGTGATGAGGTCACTGATCGTGTCGGTGGGATGGCGTCGATGTTGCCGGAAGGGTATCGCGGCGAGGTCAATCTTGGGATTGTGGATTGGACGGCCGGTGTGCGCAGGGTTTTGGAGCGGGGTTATGTGCTGACGATTGACTATGGGCACGAGCGTGAGATGTTGTATCACCCGTTGAGGACCGAAGGGTCTTTGCGGTGTTACCGGGGCCATATGTTGGGTCAGAACCCTTTTCGGGATGTGGGATTACAGGACATTACGGCGCATGTGGATTTTGCGGCGGTTGATGGGGCTTTACGTGGGGTTGGTTTTGATCAGATTGCGCCTTTGTCGAGTCAGCGGGATTTTCTATTCGATTTGGGCATCGATGCATATATTCGCGAGGTCCGTAAGGAGTTGGCGGAATCATCTGAGCTGGAGGATGTACGTCGTTTGAGGGTTGAATTGAGAGGATTGAACGCGCTGGTGGATGTTCGTGGGTTGGGAGCATTCAAGGTTGCGCAGCACGGGATCTGTGCTGGGACAATTGACGTATCCGAGCCTGAGGGGGATCCAGTGTTTCAGCGTCTGGCTATGGGTACCCGTCACTTGGGTATGTTCCCGTACGATTGAGAGTAGATAGCAGTCGGTAGGTACTGGCAACAATCGAGAGTAGTCGCAGATGAGCAGAAGAACTCCGTTATATGAAACCCACGTGGCGGCAAGTGCGCGGATGGTGGACTTTGGAGGGTGGGAGATGCCGGTGAGGTATCCGACGAGGATCCTCCATGAGGTTGCACAGGTTCGGACCAACGTCGGAATCTTCGATGTGTCGCACATGGCTCGATTGGAGTTCACCGGCAAAGATTCCGGGCGTTTCCTAGACACGGTACTGAGCGTACGAGCATCGCGGTTGGAGCGCGGCCAAGGTCGATATCACCTCATCTGCAACGAGAAGGGCGGGATCATCGACGATGCGATCGTCTACAACCTTGAAGAGGAACGGTATCTGTTGGTGGTGAACGCGGGGAACGCCGACATTGATAAAGAATGGCTGTCGTTGCAGATGGGCCGGTTTATCGAGCGTGAGGACGGCGAGGTCGGATACGTGGATCGAACTGAAGAGATCGCGATGATCGCAGTCCAGGGTCCCCAAGCCGTCCCGATATTGGGCACATTGACAGAGGGTGAGACCGACGGGATCGCGCGATTCCGCGCTGGTGAGGCGACATTGGATGGAGAGCGAATCCTCGCGGCACGGACAGGTTATACAGGCGAGGATGGGTTCGAGATCATGTTCGACGGTTCGCATGCTCCGGCGATTTGGGCGTTGCTCGTCCAGAATGGAGCTACCCAGTGCGGACTAGGGGCGCGAGACGCCTTGCGGTTGGAGGCGGCGTTCATGTTGCATGGAGCGGATATGACAGTCGAAAACAACCCCTACGAGGTCGGCTTGCGGTGGGCGGTGCGCCCGAACAGGCCGGAGTATCTGCCGGGAGCGGTTTTGCGGAAGATCAGGGATGAAGGCACTGCCCGAAAAATGACCGGGTTTGCGATGCGCTCGCGCGGCATCGCCAGGCATGGTCACACGATCTACTTTGAAGGCGAAGAAGTTGGCATTGTTACGTCTGGCTCGCACTCCCCTACTTTGGGCTGGCCGATTGCGATGGGCTACATCGACGTCGAGCGCTCTGAGGTTGGAACGGCGGTCCAGATCGATGTTCGAGGCAGAACGGTGGAAGCGGAGGTGGTCCCGATGCCGTTTTATCCACATGCATATTAAACCGCTGCCATTGCTATTGGTCGAAAAGGGATTTGTTAGAGTCAATGCGGTTATCGACACCGTAACAGCGGAGGCAAACTGCGTTGTATCCAGATGATTTGAAGTACTCGTCCGAGCACGAATGGGCGCGGGTCAATACTGGGGATACCGTAGAGGTAGGCATCACGCACTACGCTCAGGACACTCTCGGCGACGTCGTATTTGTCGAGTTGCCGGAAGTGGGATCGCATGTGGACCAGTTCGACAAGTTTGGCGAGATCGAATCGGTGAAGGCGGTCAGCGATCTCTTCTCTCCAGTCAGCGGCACCGTGACCTCGGTGAACGAAGAGTTGGAGCAGTCCCCGGAGCTTGTCAACTCAGATCCGTACGGAGACGGATGGATCATGGAGGTGAAGCTGGAAGACCCCGCCGAGTTGGACGAGTTGATGGATTCGGAGACGTATCAGGGCACGTTGGAGTAGTTATTGTCGAGCAACGTCAACTCACCGCACCCGTTCATTCCGAACACGCCATCTGAGCGTGATGAGATGCTGTCGACCATCGGGGTGGACAGCTTCGATGAGTTGATTACAGACATTCCTGATGAGCATCGGAATCCTCCGCTGCGGTTGCCGAATTCGGCATCGGAGTTGGAGGTTGCTACGAGGATGCAAGCGCTCGCCGCACTGAACCAGGATGCCGGTTCAAGGCCGTCTTTTTTGGGCGCGGGTGCGTACCACCACTTCATTCCTTCAACAGTGGGCGCGGTGTTGCAGCGCGGCGAATTCGTCACTTCCTATACGCCTTACCAACCTGAGGCGGCGCAAGGCGTGTTGCAAAGCGGATTCGAGTTTCAGTCGGCGGTTGCTCAGATCTTCGACATGGATGTGGCGAACGCGGGGATGTATGACGGTCCCACCGCTTTTGCGGAGGCTGGATTGATGGCGGCGAGGGTTAGTCGTCGGAACCGGATCTTGATATTGGACACAGCGGACAGACGGTTGTTTGAGGTAGCAGACGCGTACACGCGCCACCAGCAAGTTCAGATTGAAGCGATCAGCACTAAGCGAGTGTTGAATGGTGACATTCCAGAGGACGCTGCGTGTATCGCATTTCAGTCGCCGAACTTTTTGGGACGTATAGAGGATGTTCAGAGGCTGACGGACGTTGCGCACGCGGCGGGTGCGTTGTCGGTGATGCACACGTACCCGGTTGCGCTTGGGATGTTCAAGCCGCCGGGGGCGTATGGCGTGGACATCGCGACTGGTGAGGGCCAGCCGCTTGGCGTTCCGTTGACGTTCGGGGGTGCCTATGTGGGCCTGTTCACAGCGAAGCAGCGGTTCATCAGACAGTTGCCGGGCCGGATCATTGGAAAGACGACAGACACGTTGGGTCGCACGGGCTACACGCTGACGCTTCAGACGCGTGAGCAGCATATTCGGCGGGAGCGGGCGACATCGAATATCTGCACTAGCACGCAGTTGATCGGGTTGATGGTGGCGGTCTACTGCGCGACGATGGGGTCGAGCGGATTGCGGAAGGTTGCGGAGCTTTCGTATCACAAGGCGCATTATCTGATGGAGAGGATTGATGCGGATCTAGAGGGTTGGCGGGTTGCTGATTGTGGGTGCGGGACGTTTTTCAACGAGTTTCCGGTGGAGTGTCCGGTTGCTCCGTCTGAAGTTAATCGGCAGTTGGCTGAGCGAGGAATCATAGGGGGGTTGGATGTTTCGGATGTTGTTCCGAATGGAATGCTGTTCTGCGTTACGGAGATGAATAGTCGGCGGGACATTGATCGTTTGGTGGACGCGTTGGCGGAGATAGGGAACGGAGGTGGAGCATGAGTGATGTCGTGATGCCAGATGCGAGGGTGGTTCCCCCTTTGTCCTTCGGACATTTCCCCCGCGAGCGGGGGAACCCTTATGGAGGCGGAACGTGAGCGGATCCGTGATGCCCAACTCTAGCGTTGCCGATATGCATGATCGTCGGTTGCTGATGGACAGGTCCGTCGGCGGTCGTCGGGCGATTGAGATGCCGGGAGCGGACGTGCCGCTGGCGGAGATGCCGGACGACGGATTGTTGCGCGGTGAGGGTGATTTGCGTTTGCCTGAGGTTTCGCAGCTGGAGGTGATACGTTATTTCACTTTGCTGAGTCGGTTGAATTTCTCTATCGATACCAACTTCTATCCGCTCGGGTCTTGCACGATGAAGTACAACCCGAAGTTGAACGACCAGATGGCATCGCTGGGCGGGTTTGCGAACATCCATCCGTTGCAGGACAATGAGAGCGTGCAGGGCGCGTTGGAGGTGATGTACGAGTTGCAGAGGTGGTTGGGTGAAGCTACGGGGTTGCCGGGAGTGGGTTTGGCGCCGCTGGCGGGGGCGCAGGGAGAGTATGCGGGGCTATTGATCGCTCGTGCAACATTGGAGGCGCGTGGGGAAGGTCATCGGAACGTTGCGTTGATACCTGATTCGGCGCACGGGACGAATCCGGCTTCCGCGGCTATGGCGGGTCTGGATGTGGTTGTGATCAAGACTGACGAGCATGGCAACGTGGATGTCGAGGATTTGCGTCAAAAGTCTGACGAGAACTCGTGCGTCTTCATGCTGACGATCCCGAGCACGTTGGGATTATTTGAGCCGAACATCGTTGAGATCAACCAGATAGTGCACGACGCTGGTGGTGTGGTTTACGCCGATGGCGCGAATCTGAACGCGCTGCTAGGGCTGGTGAAGCTGGGCGATCTGGGCGTCGACATCTGTCACTCGAATCTGCACAAGACGTTTTCGACGCCGCATGGAGGTGGTGGGCCTGGAGCAGGGCCGGTGATGGTTACTGACGAATTGGCGTCGTTCCTGCCGGAGCCAGTGGTTGAGAAGAATGATGACGGTGGGTACGTATTGGGTCGGCCGGAGAATAGCATCGGGAAGATCAACGGATTTCATGGTTCGTTCTCGATACTGGTTCGGGCCTACACGTATATGCAGTCTCTCGGCGGCGACGGTCTGCGGGCGGTATCGGAGAACGCGATCATCAATGCCAACTACATTCAGGCGAGATTGCAGGACCGTTTCGACTTGGCGGTGGACCGGATCTGCATGCACGAGACGGTGTTGAGCGGTAAGCGTCAGGCGGACCGCGGGGTGCCGGCGTTGAACATAGCTAAGCGGCTGTTGGACTACGGGATACATGCGCCGACGATGTATTTCCCTTTGATCGTGCCGGAGGCGCTGATGGTTGAGCCGACCGAGACTGAGTCGAAAGAGACGCTGGATCGTTTCGTGGCGGTGATGCGGGCGATAGACGACGAGATCGACAGCGATCCGGAGTCGGTGCTACATGCACCTCACACGTTGCCGAATACTCGATTGGACGAGGCGACGGCGGCTAGGCGTCCGGTGTTGAAGTGGCAAGGCTAGACGGAATAAGCCGTGTGAGTGGTATATTTGGCTCACGGTTCTTTCTGCCGTAAACCTTGGCACTATCGATTGATCGACCGACCGTTAACTGATCATCGAAATCGCACTAGATTGGCGATCAACGGAGGAAAGTATGTACGTAGGCACACAGGTCGGAGCGAGGGACGACGTAGACCTTAGGCAATGGGCGCAGCTCGGGGTCATGAACGTTTGCAATGATCCTCGTGAAGGCAACGCTCACACCTGGACGCGTGATGATTTGGCGAGTTGGCGGGAGCATGTGAACTCGTTTGGGATCGAACTGGACATGATTCAGCTGCCGTTGTCGTCTACGCCGATCGAGATAGCGGAGGCTCCGAGCATCATGTTGGGTATCGATCCGGACCGAGACCGCGAGATCGAGGTAGTCAACACGCTCATTGAGAACTGCGCCGCGGTAGGCATACCATCGGTCAAATACAACATGAACCTCATCGGAATCCCACGTTCCGAGCGGGAGTCTGGTCGTGGAGGTTCAAGCAACTCGACTTTCCGATACGAGAAAGTGAAGCACGAAGATCAACCCGGTATCGCAGGTGAGGTCTCCGAGGATGAGTTCTGGGAACGGATCGATTATTTCCTCGAACGCGTAGTCCCGGTCGCCGAGGAGAACAAGGTACGCTTGGCTTGTCACCCCCATGATCCTTACACCCCTCCGGGATTTCGCGGTGTGACCCGCGTGCTTGGCACGCCCGATGGCCTGAAGAAATTCGTGCACATGCACGAGAACCCATACCATGGCCTCAACTTCTGCCAAGGAACTGTCTCGGAGATGCTCGACGATCCAGGTGAAGAGATCTACGACATTATCCGCTACTTCGGCAGCCGCGAGAAGATCTTCAACGTGCACTTCCGCAACATCCGAGGGCACAAACTCGACTTCATGGAGGTCTTCCCCGACGAAGGCAGCATCAACATGTTCGAGTGCATCAAGGTCTACCAAGAGGTCGGCTACAAATACATGCTGATGCCCGACCACGTGCCGCAGATCGCCGGACGCGACCCACAAGGAACCGCGTTCGCCTTCGTCTACGGCTACATAACCGCCCTCCTACAAGCCATCGGTGAGCCTCGCAAGCAGCCTTGGGTAACCAAGGGGCCTTGAGCGACTGGATTCCCGCCCCCGTATCGGGGTACGGGGCAGGCCCCGCGGAAATGACGGGTGAAATTGGGGGAATGACAGGCGAAGCCCCTCGATTGCCGCGTCGTTTACCTTTGTTGACAGGCTCGTTTGAACTGCGAGCCGTCAGTTAAAGCTCTGCGCCGTGTTCACGTTGGACAACGAATACACCATTGCCATTCTGATCGCCGTCGCAACGGTGGTGGTTGCGGTCGTATTGGAGATCGTCCTTAAGATCGTTAAGAATAGGATGCGGGCGGGTCAGGACGATTACGTTCCTTCGCCGAGGTATATCGTCTTGGAGGCGATTGATGGTCCGGCGATCTTGATGATTCTGTTGGCCGGGGGAACTTACGCCGGCGCTTTTGCTCTGGATCATTGGCACTCGGGACGTGACATCGACGCGGACCTGGCGTCTCTATTACGGAGAGTGGGCACGGTCGGAGTTGTAGCTGTCGGTGCTTTTTTGGCGACGCGCATCGGATCGCTGCTTCTCGATTGGTACGCGGAACACGTGGCGTCCAAGACGTCAACGCAACTCGACGATCAGCTGATCCCGTCATTCAAGCGGATGTTGCCGATTTTGGTCTACGCGCTGGCGATCTTATGGGCGTTGGCGATATTCGAGATCGAGATCAGTCCCCTCCTCGCAACCCTCGGCATCGGCGGCATAGCGATTGCGCTGGCGGCGCAGCCTACGTTGTCCAACTACTTCGCAGGCACTTATGTCATTTCCGAAGGTGAGATCGAGCCCGGCGATTTCATTGAGATCGAAGGCGGGCCATCCGGTTTTGTGGAGGATATATCGTGGCGGAGCACGAAGTTGAGGTCGCGTTTCAACAACCTGATCATCATTCCAAACTCGATGATGTCGGACAACATGATCACGAACTATTCGCGGCCCGCTTTGGCGATGAATGTGATTGTGACTGGGGGTGTGAGTTACTCGTCGGACCTTCAGCAGGTTGAGGACATCTTGATGGAGGTCGCTACCAAGATCGTTGTGGAGTCGGAGCACGCGGTTACGGAGACGGAGCCTCGGGCGGGGTTCAGCGTGTTTGGGGATTCGAACATCGATTTCTGGGTGTTCATACAGGCGACGGATCGGGCTGGTTCGTTCCAGTTGAAGAGCCAGTTGATCAAGCAGATACATCAGCGGTTTAACGAAGAAGGGGTCGTGATCAACTACCCGATCCGGCATCTGGTCGTGAATGACGTGCCGGAGGAGGAAGAGGACGCGGTTGAGCGGGAGCCTACTGCGCCGGAGAAGATTGTGGAGTTTGTGCGGGACAGCTGAGTGAAACGGTTCATGTCACCCTCCTCGCTGGGTCTTGACAGCGCTGATATCCACAGGAACTCAGAGTCCGCGAACGAACTCTCGCATTACGCGTCTTGGAGCGGATTTGCCAACACCAGGCTAAGCGAGCCGCACCCCGCACTGCCCGAGGATGTTTTAATACCTCGCAGCCGCCTAATCACAGGGCAAAGACCTCGAAGCTCACGGCGTAGTCGCATCCGAACTCCTCACCCACAGCATTGGCGGTCATAGTCAGGAACGACTCTGGGTCGAAGTCCCGACCAAGGCCCTTGATGTAGATGTCATGTTTCTCCAACGACTCCACTCCCCTGTAGATGTGATCTCCCACGTCCACCGCATGAGTGGCGTTGGGCGAGGCACCGACCAGCACCATCTTGACCTCGTCCCACGGCTCCAGCCCATCTTCGTTCAACTCCGTGAAGATCCAGCGATTCCCTGCGTCTCTGCTTGCATCCAGCGTCGCGAGCCCGACAGCGCGATGGTCTGACTGATTTGTGTTTCCACCGCGGAAGCGCATCTCGAAGTTCATCGTCACCACCACGTCCGGCTTGTGCCGCCTAATAGCTCTGGCGATGTCGCGTCTCAGGGGCAAGCCGTACTCTACCATTCCATCCGGGTAGTCGAGAAACTCCACAGTATCCACTCCGACAACCTTCGCGCTATCGATCTCCTCTTGAGTACGCACTCTCCGAGTCTTGCCCGGATGCATCGCGTCAATACCCGCCTCGCCTCTCGTCGCCAATAGATACGTGAACTCCTTGCCCTCCGAAGTCCACTTGGAGATGGCGCTGGCTACCCCGTACTCCAGATCGTCGGGATGTGCAACTACAGCCAATCCCCGTTGCCAGCCCTCGTCCAGCGGTTCGTATCTCTGTTCAGTCATGCAGCAGAGCCTTTCTCAACTTGCCTCTTCAAATCAGACTTACGAGAAAAGTGTAACGAGAGAACCTCTCGCTTCATCCCTTCTGATCCTCGTCATTCCTGCGGAGCGTGCCTCGCACCCCCACGGATGCCTTAGCTGCTCTCCAACAACCACTCAGTCAACGGCCCGGTTTCACGTTGCCTAGACGCGACGTTGACATCCAGCCGTTCCAAGTGTTGCGCCAGAGTGAGTTCACCAGTCGGCACACTGTGCGCCTCGAAGAAACTCTTGACATCGGCCGCCTGCTCAGGTCTGGAAAGCGATTGCACACCGCTGACCATCCTCACAATGCTGTTGTCGGGATACGCCTCCAGCATTTCGTCCCAGTGGGATTTGATGAATTCCCACGCCGAGAACCCGTGGCGTCGGTTGAACATGGCCCCGCCTGCGAGGTATGGGGCGTCTTGGGAGCGCACTTCGCCGTTCAGGCACATCTCCAGCGTGTTCTGCATCTCACCTTCGCCGGGGAAGGACGATAGCAGACTCATGTAGCGTCGCTCCTCCTGAGGGGTCGCCGCATCTTTGTAGCGTCCAAGGAACGTCTCGTAGTCGCCAGCAGTTCCAACGATCGCGACCGCATTGGCCGATGCCGCGGCTAAATTAGGTTCGATTGAAGCACCCGCCAGATAACCGTCATGCAGTTCACGCAGACGCGCTAGGGCATCTCGGTTTCTTGCTGTAATTCCCAACGAGCGAACAAGCACGCCACGCAACTCTAAATCGCGTGGCGAATCATCGTCGCGCGGTTTCCATCCCAAACGCGACAATCCGGCGCTATAGAGCGCGCCGAGGCGTGAACGCATCCTAGAACGTGCTTCATCGTCTTCAATGATGCGTTCCAAGCTCCCCAGATTACGCGTCAACAAGGTCCAAACATCTAGATCGTCCTCATTCGAATAGCCCTCGGCGAGGTTCAAGTAGTCGATTGCGGATGACCTGCCGGCCGCCATCGCAGACCACTGATCATCGGCGATGCTGTAGCGTTCTATTGCTTCCATCTCGCCCATGACGTAACGGAGGGATGTCATTAGATCCGATGAGTAGTTCACGCGGTAAAAGCCGTTGCTACCAGCATTCGCATTCACCCACTTCGCCCCCCCTATCTCGCCAACCTCGACATCGTCCTCCGTCATCAGCATCTTCATGCTCTTCACATCCCCATCGGAGCCAGCATACTTGATGCCCAGCGGGATCGGCCAGACGGTTTCGTCGGCCTCATCAGGTTCCTTGTAGAAGAAGCGGTTTTGGCTGAGGATGGTCTTGTTGCAGCCGTCGCACTGCTTGACATTGACCAAGGGGTAGCCCCGCTGGTAGATCCAGGCGTCCATAGTGCTGCGGACCGGTTCGCCGGTGGTCTCTTCAAGCGCGTCCCAGAGGTCGGAGGTCTCGGTGTTGGCGTATTCGTGCTTTTTGAGGTAGTGGCGGATGCCGTCTCGGAAGCGGTCGGGGCCGAGATGCTGCTCCAGCATCCTAAGCACGGAGCCGCCTTTCTCGTACGTCAAAAGATCGAACATCCCGTCCGCGTCGGCAGGCGACTTGACCTCGTACTCGATGGGGCGTGTCTTCTGGAGGGAGTCGACGTCGAAGGCGGCGGAGCGTTCGAGGCTGAACTGGTCCCAGCGTCGCCATTCGGGGTTGAAGGCGTCGGTGCACATGGCAGCCATGAAGGTGGCGAAGGCTTCGTTGAGCCAGATGCCGTTCCACCACTCCATCGTCACGAGGTCGCCAAACCACATGTGGGCAAGCTCGTGGGCGATCACATCCGCGATCCTGAGGAGCTCTGGTTGAGTAGCGCGCTCCGTGTCCACCAGAAGGATCACCTCGCGAAACGTCACGCAACCTAGGTTCTCCATTGCGCCAAACGCGAAGTCTGGGACTGCGACGAGGTCGAGTTTCTCGTCCGGATAGGGAATACCGTAGTAGTCAGTGAAGTACTTCAGCGCAAAGGCACCAGATTCGAGCGCGAATGAAGTTAGATGCCCCTTTCCTAACGGATGGATGATTCGCAAGGGCACACCGTCGACATCCACCGGGTCGGTAGCCTCGAACGGACCGACGATGAACGCGACGAGGTAGGTCGACATCTTGATCGTGGTACCGAACTTAACGGTCCGCTCAGTCCTGTCATTAGAGACACTCTCCGAAATGATCGGACCATTCGACGCTGCGAAGAGGTTAGCCGGAACCGTGAGCGCGACTTCAAACGAGGCCTTCATTGCCGGCTCGTCAAAACACGGGAAGGCCTGTCGAGCGTCCGTACTCTCAAACTGCGTCGTCGCGATCTTCCGCTCTTCGCCAGATTCGTCCGTGAACGTAGAGATATAAAACCCAGCGAGTTTGCGGTTCAGGATGCCGTCGAAGTTGATCGCCAAGTTGTACGAACCAGCGGATGCATCGCTTGCCAAGTGAAGCGTTACGCGTTCCATCTCTTCGTCGTACGTGAAGTCAACGACCTCCACTTGATAGGCATCTCCTACGAGTCGCGCAGATTTTAGTTCGATCTCTTTGGCGTTGAGGACAATCTCGGAGACGGTTTCGGTTGTGTCGATGGAAATGTCGACGCTTCCGGTGAAGGTCTCGGATTCGAGGTCTGGGGTCAGGTGTAGGTTGTAGTGGCTCGGGGTTACCGAGGTTGGTAGGCGGTAGGGGTTGGTTTCAGTTTTGGCAGAAAGGGTGTCGGACATGCGAGTTCCCGGCTTTAGCGATACGAACGGCGCGCTCGTCGCGCGGCACAATATTTGAATCTAAAACGCTGTGGTGCGTTTCGGGGGAACTTTCTCGATCGCCCCCTTTGTCCTGCGGACATTTCCCCCGCAAGCGGGGGAAACCATAAGTTGGCGTCGGGATACCTAGATGGTTTCGAGGGTGTCTTCGGCTTCACGGGCTTCGACGCCGCCGAATTTCTCGGACGCGATTTCGCGGAGTTGGGCGAAGTCGTTTTGGATGCCTTTGAGTAGGATGCCGACGTCGCTGGAGTGGAGGACGAAGCGGGAGCCTAGTTCGATGGCTATAGTCGATGTCTCGATGGATTGCTGGTGCACCATTGTCGGGACGCCGTGTTTTTCGCCGGTGTCGATGATGTGCTTCAAAACTTCGAGGTACTTCGGATTGTCAACCTCGTCCGGTATCCCCAGCGACGTCGTAAGGTCGTTCGGCCCCACGAATATGCCATCGATCTCGGCGCATTCCAAGAGCTCGTCCAAACGGTTGACACACGGCTCCGACTCCACGCCCATGATGAAGATGTGGTCCTTGTGACGGTTGTGCAGATACTCCCGCGTCTTCTCGCTCGGAAACTCTCCTGTCAAACCGACGCGTTCGAAATACTCACCTTTGAGCGGGTGGAAACGCACTTTGTTGGCGCAGGCGCGGACCTCTTCCACGGTCTCGCAGTAGGGCACTAGCACCCCGTCCGCTCCCGCATCCAGCGCAATCGCAACATACGTGTCGTCCGTGTTCGGCGTCCGAATTATGCACGTCACACCCGCACTCTTGATGCTGGTGACTATCTCGGCGATGCGGGCACGGCTGCGGGAGGTGTGCTCCCAGTCGATGATGATGTAGTCGAGGGTAGATCCGGCGTAAACTCTTGACCACCGTAGCCCTTCGATGGCGGCGATCATGAATCCGAATACGGGCTTTCCCGCTTTGAGTGTGGCTTTTAGTTGTGCCGGTTCCATTTGTGTTTACTCCAGATCGAGGACGACTTCGCGCCCGGTGCGGGCGGATTCCTCGGTAGCTTCCAATACTTTTAGGACGTTGAGACCATGTATCTGCGGTATTGGTGTGTCTTCATCGCCGCGTTCTAGCGATTGGATGAACTCTGTGAACTCGTCTAGCAGGCTGTCGCGCTGCGGTACGTCTTCCTTTCGCCATGAGCCGTTCGGGGTGTCGGCGATGAAGAGTGCGGGCGCGTCACCACCACCGTAGGGGAGGCGGAAGCGTGCCATGCCGTCGGTGAAGAAGTAGTCACCACCGTACTCCGTGCCGCCGCGGTCCCAGGCGATGCGGCTGACGCAGGCGACAATGCCGCTCTTCCAGCGGATGAAGTACATGCCGGTGTCGTCGCAGTCGATCGACGGGTGGTCGGACTTCGGATGGGTGAACTGTCCTTGCTGAGCGGAGACGGTTGCGACGTCGTAACCGATGATCCAGAGCAGCCGGTCGATCTGGTGAGAGCCGTCCATCTGCCCCATCCCACCGCCGCGCTCGCGGTCGAGCATCCACTCAGGGCGACCGTATGGCGAATACGGCTTGTGCCAGACATCGTACGCCATGATTACTGAGCCGAGGTCACCGCTGTCTACGACGCCTTTCATCGCCCGGACTGCGGGATAGTATCGCTGGGTGTGGGCAGTCATGAGTTTGACGCCATTATCGCGGGCAGCGGCGAGCATCTCCTCCGCTTCGGATGCCCATACGGCGGTGGGCTTCTCCATGTAGATGTGCTTGCCGGCGGCTGCGGCGTCAAGGGCGGCCTGGTGGTGGAGCCAGTGGGGGAGGGTGCCGATGATGACGTCGACGTCGTCGCGTTCGAGCGCGTCGCGGTAATCCGCTACGAAGTCGACATCAGGGTGCATGTCTTGCCAAGATGCGGCGGCATCTTCCCGGGGCTCGGCGACGACTTTGATGTCAGCACCGGGCGTGTTTTTGACGACGTTGATGTAGTTGCCACCGATGCGGCCGGTGCCGAGCACCGCGACTCCAAACGACATAACGCGAAATCCTGCTTTCTAATCGGTTGTGAGAGTTAGGTTTCGACTCTAACAGCGAGAATGGATTGACGGCTGTTGTCCGAAGAAAGCGGGTTTAGCAAATGTCCTCCAAGCGGAACTCGTGACCTGCGCTGACTGTTCGCGTCAAGACGCGCTAATACGCCGCCAAGCTAGACCTCCAACCGCTTCGAAATCCCGATCAGTTGACACCAACTCTGAGTCCGTTTCGAACGCGTGAGCGGCAATCCAGATGTCGTTTGTGGGGATAGGGTGTCCCGTGGCCCTCAAAGAAGCGGCGATCTTGCCGTACAATCTAGCAGTTGCAAAACGAATCGGCACAAATGTTACATGCTGCCGGTTTAAGAATTGAACCAAGTTGGCGAGATTGTGCTCGAGACGCGTGCCATTGCGAAAACCGAACAGCAATTCGCCGACAACGACCGCCGACATTAACACTTCGTCGGCATCTCGCACCAACTCTGTGACCCCTCCGTGTCTTCTGGCGAATAGGGTGTAGGCGTTGGAGTCCAAGAGGATTTTCATCTCCACATCGACTTATCGACCGTACGGAGTTCACGCACTGCTGCGTCGATTTCCGCTGCCTCTTCGGGACTCATTGTCCCGATGAATTCGTCCAACGAATTTCCGACTTTACCGTTAGCGGGAGCAACGTCTTCAAGTTCAGCCCCTTTCCGGAGCAACTTTAGCGCAGCTTGGTTCTCCGAAGTGCTATCTCGTTCAGCTATACGCCGAATTGTGGCGATGAGATCGTCATCGAGTTCGCGCAATGTCATTGTGTTCAACTCATCGCTCCTGTATCTGTCAAACCGCGGGTTCAAGACTCATTATGCCACCGCGCCTCGAACGGGAATGTTCATCCCATATCTAGAACCTTATCGTCAATGCCCAGTAAACCCCTCAACTCCACCACGCTCCCAATCTCCATATCCGGCGACGGCGCATCATCCGGATACTCTTCACTCACTCGCACCCACGCAGTCTTCATGCCCTCACTTCAACTTGTCGGATAAGTACATGCAAACCGCACTCGAAATGCTGACTACCAACGTCGCTTCTGCAAGATCAGGCGTTCTTCCTTCTCGTAAGTGGCGGCCCCGCTCTGACGAATAGCCCCAAGCTTTAAGAACCGAATCGTCAAGTGGCGGGGGAATCATCTTTGGATTCTTTTTAATGATCTGGCGTAAATTCAGCGTGGGATTTCCTGCGACTTCACGCGCAAGGCATTCAAGGCCTGCCATTGCATGCTGTATCGCACCTGTCACATCCTCTTTTGGGCGAAGAGATAGAGATCTGATCGCCTCTCGGAACTCTGTTCTAGAAGTATCAAGCCCCTTGTCCCGAAGAGTCTCGTCTACGATTTGTCGTATAAATTCAAATGCATCATCGCCGCGCGCATAAATTTCACCGTCTCTTAACTGCCAGCCGATGCCGTGATTCACGAAATATCTGTTAAGTTCGGTAGCAAACTGTGTTGGTCGATCTTGTGGCGATACGACCTCGCGAGCTTCCTTTTCGATCGCTTCAATAATGTCGTATACCTGATACCATTCACAATAGTGAATTTCGTCATAGATTTCTTCTTGAATAGCATTGATGGACCAATTACCCGGGTTGGGCAACTTTCGCAAGGCCCTGCATACCACACCGCGCATCCACTTTGGATCGTCTTTACAGGTTTCGTAACCTATGGCGACGACTGCCTCACGCAACTCTTGAGGTGCATCTTGACGCACCACTATATCTTTAGCAGTATCCCCGTGCCCGTATCTCTCGGAGAATCTTTCGGTCATGATAGGTTTCCTAACTCCTGAATTGGCTACTTTGCACTTTGCTAGGTTACTAAGACCTCACGCAACTCCACAACACTCCCAATCTCCATATCCGGCGACGGCGCATCATCCGGATACTCCTCACTTACCCGCACCCAAGCCGTCTTCATGCCCACGCCAACCGCACCCGTAATGTCGGTATACGGATTATCCCCAACAAAAAGGATCTCGTCGTTTGAGATGTCATCAATCCCATCGAACGACAGCTTCAGCCGCCGGACCGCTTCGTTGTAGATCCGCGGGTCCGGCTTATCCGCCCCGAACAGCCGCGAGACGATCGCAAAGGGCATTATCGCGGCGTATCCGCTGAATTCGAGCTTGACGACTTGGAACTTCTTGCCGTTGGTCACAATCGCCCACGGAAATTGGGCGTTGTTCAACTCTTTCAGGAACTCCATCGCGCCTTCGATCGGCCTCGCTTGCCGGCCCATCGTGTTGAAGAACCACGCCTCAAACTCCACAGGTTCCAACTCAACCGCCGGCCAGCGCGCCGTTATCAGAAGCGCAGCGTCTTGCGCATCGATCGTGCCGTGCGGCGACAACGACCAGAAGAAATCCAACGCCTCGTCCCAACCGGTGGTCGAGTTGATCGCCGGTTGCGATTCGAAGAACGTCCGAAACGTCGCCTCGAACGCGGTGCTCCGATCCAGCAACGTATCGTCTAGATCGAAAAGCGCGGCACGAGGCGTTTCCATTTCAAACCCGTCGCTTCGGCTTGCCAATCAGTCGGTGTCTGTGCGTCAATTACCCGTCGAGGCCTGCAACAGTATCTCGACCGTTACCTCGTCTTCCACGGTGAAGAGCTGGCTGACGGGAGCTACCATCCCGAACTCGGCCCACACGAACTTCGCCGTACCCAGAACCACAAGGTCGGTACCGTTGTCGAGACGCGCGGTGATGTCGAATTCGAGGTCGGCATCCGTGCCGTTCACATTCACGGTACCCATCAGCTTCGTCTTGTGCTCGACTCCACTGTCCAAGAATGGAGCGGGGACATCACCCAGGTCGGAGAAGTGGACAGTGGCAATGGGTTGATTCGGGAACATCCGCTCACGGACGTAACGGTCGCGGCGAGATTGATCGCTCACCAACGTGTGCAAGTCGATCTCAACCGATGCGCTGTTCGTACTGAAATCCACAACGCCGGTTAGCGTTTCGGTCTCAAGCGAAACGACCACATCGGCGCCGCGGAGGGTTTCATCGACTTTGAAGAGGCCCTTGGAACCGGCGCCTACCGTAAAGACTTGCGCGAATTCCAACCCGATGCCTGCCACCTTGCCCGGCGCCATGCCGGTCGGTCCGGCGCCGAGATCGATAGTGTCGCCGACGCTCGCGAAGATGCCGGTGGAGGTTACCTGACCGTTCTCGATCTTCCAGACCTCGATGGTGTTGAGGACGTCGCCGTTTTCGTCGAACTCCTGGTCGCCAGCCGCACCGACGTAGTCGATGTCCTGGCCTTGGCTTATGAGTTCGATGGCGCGAGGCAGATCGCCCGGCCCCACCTTCTCACCCGGCGCGCTGGCTACCTTTCGGATCGCGGCCTTGATGTCGTCGCCGTCTTCTGAACCGGCCTCGGCAATAGCAAGCGCGAGGATCGCCGCTGCGTCGAACGCTTCCGAGATGAACAGGCTCGAAGGATCGCCGTCCAGCTTCGACGCGTAGAGGCTCTTGAAGGTCTCTTGGGTCGGCGTCCCCGGTGCCCCTGGAGCCGTGCCATAGTTACCCTCAAAATTATCAGCCCCGATCGTGTCGAACATCGCTTGGTTCTTTGTGCCGTCGACGAACATGAAGTCTTGGAAGAACTGACCTTCTATCGCCTCGCGCAGGTAGACTCCGGCGGTCTCCGGGTAGGACATCGCCATGAGCACGGTTGCGCCGCCTTGGGATGCCTGACGCAGTTCGGAAACATAACTGGCTTGCCCGCCTTCGATGGGTACGGCCGCGGAAACTGTGCCACCGAGACTCTCGAACGTCTCAGAGAAAACGTCAGACAGGCCTTCGCCATACGCGTTGTTGATGTACAGTGTCGCCACGTTTTCGTAGCCGAGTTGCTCGGCAAGCTGGGTAAGTATCACGCCTTGCAGCGCATCGGATACGGTCGTACGGAACACGAAGTCGTTGTCATTTAACGCCGAGATAGCTGGCGATGTGGAGGCAGGCGAAACTAGGACCGCTCCGTTCGGGATGGTTACAGATTCTGCGACTGCGAGGGTAACGCCAGATGAGAGGGAGCCGACGATGGCTTCTACGCCGTCAACGTTCACGAGCGCGCTCGCGGCGTCGGTGGCGATCTGCGGACTCGTGCCGCTGTCGCGGTGAACCATCTCGATTTGGCGTCCATCAATGCCGCCCGACTCGTTGATGAGTAACGCGGCGAGGTCAGTCGCTGCTACGATTGGTGGTCCGAACGGGGCGAGATCGCCAGTGACGTCGATGAGTGTGCCGATCCTGATGGGGTCATCGGACTTGTCCATCATCGTCGGTCCTGCGGCGATATCGATAGTATCGCCGGGGCTTGCGAAGATCCCGGTCGACGTGACCTGTCCGCCTTCAATCTTCCAGACTTCGATGGTGTTCTGCACGTCGCCGTTTTCGTCGAAGTCCTGATCCCCCGCGGCTCCCACGTAGTCGATGTCTTGGCCATCCGAGATCAGTTGCAAAGCCCTTGAGAGATCGCCGGGGCCGACTTTGACGCCCGGGGCGTTTGCGACGTCGCGCATCGCAGCCTTGATGTCGTCGCCATCCTCAGATCTGGCTTCGGCTATCGCGAGGGCGAGAATGACGGCTGCGTCGAAAGCCTCCGAGATGAACAAGCCCGAAGGATCACCGTCGAGTTTCGATGCGTAGAGACTTTTGAATGTCTCTTGGGTGGGAGTGCCGGGTGCTCCCGGAGCGGTGCCATAGTTGCCTTCGAAATTGTCAGCGCCGAGATTGTCGAACATCTCTTGGTTCTTCGTGCCGTCGACGAACATGAAATCGTCGAAATACTGCCCCTCGACAGCTTCTCGCAGGTAGACGCCCGCGGTCTCTGGATACGACAGAGCCATCAACACTTCGGCTCCGCCTTGCGATGCCTGACGTAGCTCAGACGCGTAGCTGGCCTGGCCGCCCTCAATCGGAACCGTGGCAGAGACGGTACCGCCTTGCGCTTCGAAGTTTTCTTGGAATACTGTCGAGAGGCCTTCGCCATAGGCGTTGTTGATGTAGAGCGTGGCGACGTTCTCGTATCCGAGTTGGTCAGCTAGTTGGGCAGCGATCACGCCTTGCAGAGCGTCGGAGACTGTGGTTCGGAAAACCGTGTCGTTGTCGTCGAGGTTGGTGATCGCCGGTGATGTCGATGCGGGGGATACGAGGACCGCGCCGTTGGGGATAGTGACGGACTCTGCGACCGCCAAAGTGACACCAGAGGACAGAGAACCCACGATGGCTTCTACGCCATCGACGTTGACGAGCGCGCTCGCGGCGTCCGTTGCGATCTGAGGACTCGTCCCGCTGTCGCGGTGGACCATCTCGATTGGCCGGCCGTCAATGCCGCCAGCTTCGTTGATCAGGAGTGCGGCGAGGTCGGTCGCGAGGACGATCGGTGGTCCAAACGCTGCGAGGTCACCAGTGACATCGATCAGCGTGCCGATCCTGATCGGCTCACCTGTCGGCTCCATCGCTTCTTCCACTGCTGGCTCGGGCACCTCGGTCGGCGGAACTGCGGTTGCCGTTGGAGGAACCGAAGTTGCGGTCGGCGGCACAGGCGTTGGTTCCTCAGAAGTACATGAGGATACTGCGATGCTGACGGTCAAAGCAGCTAAGAGGAGCAGCACAACCGCTCCAGACACGCGGACAGCGGCGTATGATTTCAGTGCGGGCATTTTTCGTGTATCCATCCAGTCTCTTTTCATCGGCGATCGAGGTTTTTGACCTCGTCGCCATTTCAACGGTTTTCGCAGTATTCCTTGACGGCATCCATGTCTTTAACCAGACCCATCCTGATTACGAACTTCATGACGGGCGTGATGATCCTTGATTTGAACATGTAGGGCTTGGCATCCATCACGAGCGTCAACTCGGTACCGCCATCTACGGGTCTCACCGTGAATACCGAGTCCCATATCGTTCCGCCTTCGTCAGACACCAGCCTCACCTTCTCATTCTCGATGTACTCCGTAACTTCCAGGATGGTCGATGCTTCTCGCCCCATCATCAAACGTGTCTCACGGAAACGCGAACCGATGCCTCCTCTAACGTCAGAAAGGAACTCGACGTTGACGATGTGAGGGATCGCCTTGGAGTAATTGTCGATCTCGGCGACGGTGCGGAACACGAAATCTACAGGCGCGTTTATCGTTCTACGGACGGTAGTTCTGGACATTCAATCATTCTCAGGGCGCTTTCTGGGCCACAACCTAGATTCTACGGGCATCGCAGCTGACTCCTAACGGGGTGCGGCATTTGATCAAATGGGGACCGGTTCAACGAATGGACGATAGATCGATGTCATCGCCGGGCAAGGCGTAGATATCGCTGTCGATGATGGTGTTGTTTTCGACGTGCCAGACTCGCATGGAACTGACGACGTTTCCGTGCTCATCGAAGTCGACATCGCCGGAAGCCCCGACGTAGTTGATGTCTTTTCCGTCCCGCACCAGCTCTAGGGCTCTTGCGATCTCGCCGGGGCCTACGACTTCTCCCGGAGCGTTGGCGACCGAGCGCAGTTCATCCCGGACCGTGGCCGGATCGTCGCTGTCAGCTTTCTCAATGGCGAGAGCGAGCACCGCCGCGGCGTCAAACGCTTCGGTGATTAAAGACGCCGATGGATCTCCGTCAGTGCGTTCCGCGTAAAGTTCCCGGAATGCTCGGACGCCGGGCGAATCGGGAGCGCCTGGAGAAACTCCGAAGTCTCCCTCGAAGTAGTTGCCGCCGATGTTGTCGAACATCGTTTGGCTACGGGTTACGTCGACGAACATGAATTCATCGTAGTACTCGCCCTCGGCAGCTTCTCGCAGGAGAATCTGCCCAGAATCGGGATAAGCAATGGTAAGCAATACGTCGGGAGAATCCTCGGTGGTTTCGCGAATCTCGGAGAGATAGCTCGCTTGACCAAGTTCGTGTGAAACATTAGAAGTCACTGTGCCGCCCATCGCCTCAAAAGCTTCAATAAACGATTCGTTGAGGCTGGCACCGTAAGCATTGTTCACGTAGGTGGTTGAGACGCGTTGATATCCGGCAGCGACAGCCAACTCGGCCAGCACTTGGCTCTTGACGGCGTCGTTAACGCGGGTGCGGAATACCATGTCGTTGTCGTTGAGCGATGTGATGGCGTTTGAGGAGGAGGCGGGGGAGATATGGAGGACTCCAGCAGGGATGGTAACGGACTCGGCGATAGCGATTGTCACCCCCGAGGAAACCGCGCCGAGGAGAAGGTTAATGCCGTCAACGTTAACCAGACCACTCGCGGCGTCGGTGCCTACTTGTTCGCTGGTGCCGCTGTCGCGATGTATCGCCGTTATGTTGCCGCCGTTGACACCGCCGGCCTCGTTTACAAGCTCGAACGCGAGGTCGATTGATTTTTGCATCCCTGGTCCGAGCGTTGATAGGTCGCCGCTGACTGGCAAAACCGTGCCGATAGTGGTGTCTTCATCGCCGGATTCGCCAACGAGAAAACACGCATACCCGCCAGTTGAGACAAGGACTGCGACCACTGACAACAGCACCGTTGACCGTAGCTTCGCGTATGCGGATTTGATCATTTCTAGTCGCATCATTTGTTGCCTTTGCTTTACCTCACTGATGACAAATCGATATCGTCGCCGGGCAACGCGAAGATATCCGTGTCCTGGATTTTGCCGTTCACCATGCGCCATACGCGCATCGTACTCAACACATCACCATTTTCGTCAAAGTCGACTGAGCCGGCGGCACCCACATAGTCGATGTCCTTGCCGTCTCGAATCAGTTCCAACGCCCTTGCGATATCTCCTGGACCGACGACTTCTCCCGGCGGGTTGGCGACCGGCCGCAACGCGTCTCGTACAGCTACGGGGTCATCGCTGTCGGCCTTCTCAATCGCCAGCGCGAGAACAATCGCCGCATCGAACGCTTCGGAGATTATCTGCGCGTTCGGGTCGTTACCGGTGCGTTCCGAATAGAGCCGACGGAAGTCTCTCACCGCGGGTGTCTCCGGGCTGCCTGGAGCTAGACCGAATGAGCCTTCAAAATGATCGCTTCCGATGGCGTCGAACATCGATTGACTCTTGGTCTGGTCGACGAAGATGAATTCGTCGAAGAAACCGCCCTCGGCCGCCTCGCGCAGCAACGTCGTGCCGGAGTCGGGATAGGCGATGGTGATAAGTACTTCGGGATCGCCTTCTGACGCGTCGCGCAGCTCGGATACGTAACTCGCCTGTCCCAGTTCGTGCGGCACCGTGGCCGAAACGATACCTCCAGTTGCTTCAAAGTCCTCGATGAACGACTCGTTCAGACTCGCGCCGTACGCGTTGTTGACGTAGGTCGTGGACACGCGTTCGTATCCAATCGCCTGTGCTAGCTTGGCAAGTGCCTGGCTTTTGATTCCATCATGTACACGTGTCCGGAACACCATGTCGTTATCGTCCAACACGGAGATAGCTTTCGACGACGACCCCGGAGACATCTGCAAGACACCGTTGGGGATCGTCACCGATTCTGCGATGGCGATCGTAACTGGCGACGCATGAGCGGCCATTATGAAGTTGGCGTGGTTGATGTTCACCAAGCCACTCGCCGCATCCACACCGAGCGTCGCGTTGGTTCCGCTGTCGCGATGCAACACCTCGATCTTCGAACCGTTGACACCGCCGGCTTCGTTGACTAGATCGAACGCCAGACTCATCGAACTTTGCGCCGCCGGGCCCAGCGTCGAAAGATCACCGCTCACCGGCATCACCGTGCCGATCGTCACATCTGCGCTGCCGGCTTCACCGTTTTCATCAGTCGTGCAAGAACCGACTGCGAACAGCATGACCGCCGTCGCGAATACCAGCAGAACTACGTTCAGGAAATGGCTGCGAAATGTTCTGGGCACGCGGCGAATTGGCAACTGTTCACTACCGGATATCGGGTCGAGAATTCTTTAACCGATTCTATTTTTAGACATCCTCGCAAAATGTCCACGAAATATGAATCAGGCGATGTCTCAAGCCGGTGGCGGTGGAAGGGAAAGGCTGGGGGCTTCGGTGAAGCCAAATTCGTTAGAGGTTAGCCAGTACCCGGCTGTGAGCATGACGATCGGAAGGAGCAAGGCGATCCAAAGGAATGCGGGGTTGGTTTTCCAACGTTCGAATGTCGGGGTCAAGACGCTGCAGAAGATGGTAACGACGGCTGCGAGGGGAATGATGTAGCGAATGGCATTGGATATATCGCCGGCATATTCAATAGCGGCGGCCGCCGCGACGATCAAGAGGAGAATGACGGTGAGGACGATGTTGAATCTTTTCGAACGTGCTTGGATGTCGCCTGAGATGCGCGCCCAGATCATTCCGGCGATGAATGCGGCGATGATTCCAACGACGGAAACGCTGCCGGCGTTCGCGATCAGGTCGTCGGGCGAGGTGAGCGGGGCGTTGACGCCCATGGCGACGGCCCCGCCGGTGAGGGTGGCGACGAACGCGGGCATCCGGTCTTCGACATGGGCACGGAGACTGGATCGGCGTTCGGGGGATTCCGGCGTCTCGCTATCCATGGGAATACTCAATGGCGGGGGTATTCCCGCGCTCCCTTTGTCCTGCGGACATTTCCCCCGCTAGCGGGGGAACCCCTATGACGTGGGTGTTCACGGCTTCACCATTCCTCCGTCGGCGCGGCGGACGGTGTCCCAGGCGCCGCCGAAGGCGCGCTCTTTGAAGGGGAATTTGGCGGCCATCTCTTCGTCGATGTCGATGCCCAGCCCTGGTTTTCCGTTGGGCCACATCATACCGTCGCGGACTTCGGGGAATCCGGGGAACATCTCGCGGGTGCGGTCTCCGGGGATGGCGTACTCCTGAATGCCGAAGTTGTAACAGTTGACGTCGAGCATGAGGTTTGCGGCGTGTCCGACGGGTGATGTGTCGCCGGGGCCGTGCCATGCGGTGCGGACGCTGAAGAGTTCGCCCATAGCGGCGAATTTCTTGCCGGGAGTGATGCCGCCGATCTGGGACATGTGCATTCGTAGGAAATCCACGAGGCGGTCCTTGATCATGGGAATAATCTCGTGCGGGCTGTTCCAGAGTTCGCCCATGGCGATGGGTGTGGCGCACTGCTGGCGGACCATTCGGAAGTATTCGTTGTCTTCGGGGCTGAAGAGGTCTTCGAGGAAGAAGAGCTGGTATTTTTCGACCTCTTTGGCGAACCAGACGCCGAGGATGGGCGGGATGCGCTCGTGGACGTCGTGGAGGATTTCGATGCCGTATCCGAAGCGGTCGCGGATGTGTTCGAAGAGGTCGAGGGCACCGCGGATGTAGGGTTTGGGTTCGAAGATGCCACCGGAGTGGGCATATAGCTGATTGGGGTCGTATTCGCGGGTCCAGGTGGTTGCCGCGATCGGGCCCATCGAGACGTCGCGAGCGTTGATGGAGCCGTCGCCGGTTGCGCCGTGGGAGCCGTATGACGAGTAGCCTTCGGTGGCGACTTGAACGCGGATGTGGTGGAAGCCCTGCCCCATGAGAGCGGCCATGCGGTCCGCGGTCTCCTCTTTGGTTCCGCCGCTGGCGTGGACATATACGGGAGCGGCTTCGCGGGCGCGCCCGCCGAGGAGGTCGTAGACGGGCATTCCGGCCATCTTGCCCTTGATGTCCCAGAGGGCTTGGTCGACGCCGGAGAGGGCGTTGTTGAGAACGGGTCCGTTGCGCCAGTATGAGGAGACGTATGAGGACTGCCAGATGTCCTCAATGTCGGCTACGTTCCTGCCGAGTAGGAAGGGGCGGAGGTAGTCGTCGACGGCGGCTTTGACTGTGGAAGGACGTTGGGTGAATGTCGCGCATCCGACACCGTAGAGACCGGGTTCGGAGGTTTCGATCTTGACGATGACGAGGCGGATGTTGTCCGGCTCGGTCATGATAGTTCGGATGTCTCGGATCGTGACGTTGTCTCGGGCGGTCATGTTCACTCCTTCGTGAAGGTTAATGATATTTGCTTAAATATGCGTTCTTGGTCAGCGGACGGAGGTGTTTGAGTATCCTGTCGCGCGGATTGGTGCGTTAGGATTTTGAGGATGAGTAAAGATGAAAACGGCCCTCTGGTTTCGGTGATTATGGGCAGTAGGTCGGATTTGCCGACGATGCGTCATGCGGCGGATGTTTTGCGGGAGTTGGGGGTTACGCATGAAGTTCGGATCGTCTCCGCGCATCGGACCCCGGGATTGATGACGGAGTTTGCGCAGCAGGCTAAGGATCGGGGAGTGAAGGTGATAATCGCGGGGGCTGGAGGTGCGGCGCATCTGCCGGGGATGGTGGCAGCGAATACGATCTTGCCGGTGATTGGTGTGCCGGTGGAGAGTTCGGCCTTGAGCGGTTTGGATTCGTTATTGTCGATCGTGCAGATGCCGCGTGGAGTTCCGGTGGCGACGGTTGCGATCGGTAGATCAGGAGCGGTGAACGCAGGGTTGTTGGCGGCGCAGATTATCGGAGCGTTTGATGAGGATGTGCAGGCGCGGTTGGAGGAGCGGCGATCGGAGGCGGAGGCGGAGGTATTGGCGGGGACGTATGTTAGTGAGGGAGATTTTAGTGAGTAGGGTGTGGGGTTTTGGTTGGTATGAACCCCCTGCGAAGTTCGCTTCGCTCCTTCGCGTCCCCCTTTGCTCCGCTTCGCTACGCAAAAAGGGGAGGGATGATGGCTAACTCGACGATTGGGATATTTGGTGGTGGGCAGTTGGGTCGGATGTTGGCGATGGCGGCTCGGGCGATGGGGTACCGGACGGTTTCGTTGGATCCGGGGGAGGATTGTCCGGCATCGCAGGTTACGGATTTTCATATTGCTGCTGAATATGACGATCTAGAGGCGGCGCGGGAGTTGGCGGCATGGTCGGATGTGGTGACGTATGAGTTTGAGAATGTGGATGCGACGGCGATTGAGCGGATTGCGGAGCTGAAGCCGGTGTATCCTTCGCCGTCGGTGCTGCGGGTTTGTCAGGATCGGGAGATCGAGAAGTCGACGATGCGGGAGTTGGGGATTGGAGTGCCGGAGTTTCGGGTTGTCGGGAGTGGGAATGAGGCGGTTGATGCGGTGAGGGCGATCGGGTTGCCGGGGGTGATGAAGACTACTCGATGGGGGTATGACGGTAAGGGGCAGAGTGTGGTTCGGGATGCAAGTGATGCGGTTAGCGCGTTTGAGGGATTGGGTGGCTCGAGGGATGCGCCGGTGATTGTGGAGGGGTTTGTGGATTTTGCGATGGAGGTGTCAGTGGTCTGCGCGCGGGATCTATCGGGTGAGATGCGGGCTTTTCCGGTTTCTGAGAATGTACATGTGGATGGGATATTGGACACGTCGATGGTGCCGGCGCGGTGTTCGGATGAGGTTAAGGTTGAGGCTGAGCGAGTTGCGATGCGGATTGCAGAGGGCTTGGATGTGGTTGGGTTGATTGCGGTGGAGATGTTTGTGACACGGGATGGCGAGGTTTTGGTGAATGAGTTGGCACCGCGCCCGCATAATTCGGGGCATTGGACGATTGAGGGTTGCGAGACTTCTCAGTTCGAGCAATTGGCGCGGATCATGGCGGGAATGCCGATGGGTGATGTTGGACTGCGTTCGTCGACGGTGATGGTGAATCTGCTGGGGGATGTTTGGGAGGCAACTGGCGGGGCTCCGGATTGGGGTGCGGTTCTGGGGATGCCGCGGACGCATCTGCATCTTTATGGGAAGTCTGGGTATCGGGTTGGGCGTAAGATGGGTCATATAACGGTTACGGGTGAGACCGTAGAGGAGGCGTTAGCAGTCGCGGTCGCGGCGCGTGAAGCGGCGTCGCGGGCTTGAGAGATTGAGCGAGGAAAGATGCCGGCATTTGTAGTTTCAGCGCCTTCGGAGTCGCGGCGGTTGATCCGCCGGCGTCGTTGGAATTTGTTCCGCGGGATAATGGCGCTGTTGACGGTACTGGCGATCGGTGTGGTGGGCTTCAAGGTGATCGAGGGTGATGATTGGACGTGGATGGATGCGGCGTATATGTCGGTGATCACGATGTCGACGGTGGGATTTGAGGAGGTGAGGCCGTTGAGCGAGTTGGGGCGGGTTTTTTCGATAGTGATCATCATTACCGGGGTCGGGGCGTTTGCGTATACATTTGCAACATTGGGAGAGCAGTTGATATCGGGTCAGTTGGTTTCGAACTTGCGGCAACGCGGCACTGAGGCGATGATGCGGCGGTTGCGTGGGCATCACATCGTAGTGGGCTACGGCGACACGGGATCGATTGTTGCAGCGGAGTTGAATGCCATGCAAGGAACGCGAGTGGTGGTTATCGACAACAACGGCGAGGCGGTTCGGAACGCTTCGGAGGATGGTTACATCGGTATTCACGGTGATGGTGGTCAGGACGAGGTGTTGATGAAGGCGGGGATTGAGCGTGCGAGGAGTCTGGTATGTACAGTGTCGCCGGATTCGGCGGCGTTAATGACGGTGTTGACGGCGCACGTGATGGCACCGGATCTGGAGATCGTTGCGAAAGCGACGCGACCGGAGTCGGAGCCGAAGCTGCTACGAGCCGGTGCATCGAACGTGGTATCGATGCATCACATTGCGGCGAGGAGCATCGTGGAAGAGATATTGGATAGTGACGCTCCGATGGAGATCGGGAACGCGGCGATCGAAGTAGAAGGTGGACGGTTGGCGGTGATTACAGAAGAGGTGTTAGTTACACCGGGTGGCGGGTACGACGGCAAGACGATCGGAGAATGTGGCGTTGCTTCGGCGAGCAGGGCCGACGTGATCGCAGTGCGACGCGGGGATTCGGGCGGAATTATCGATGTTGCCGACGATGTTGTTCTGCGAGGCGGAGACGCGTTGGTTTTGGTGGGCGCGCCTGCGCATGTGGAAGATGCGGTTGAGGTTTTGACGCGAGCGCAGGGTTGAGGAGGCAAGGCAACCCTGCCTTTGTGATGATGGAGGGCGATTCGTATAATCCCCCTGCGAGTTTCGCTGCGCTGCACTCGCGTCCCCCTTTTGCTCCGCTCCGCTTCGCAAAAAGGGGAGGCATGTTGAATTACGTAACGGGTTCGCGTTGTTTTTGGAGCGCCTCTTTGCCGGCGTTTAGGGTTTCGATGATGGAGTCGGGGTCGTAGACGCATCCGCCCCAGATGCCGCCTGATGCGGCTTGGAGTGCGGCCCAGAGTTTGGAGTCGTCGGGGAGTTGGGGATGGGGTTCGAGGGTTTCGGGGGTTGGTCTGGCTTCGAGTTCTTTTGTTCCCCAGTCTTCGCCGTGGTAAGTGTCGTTTTCGCCGACGAGGTTTATGGAGCCGGTGAGGTTGGTGCGGTCGATGATGATTTCGACGAGGTCGCCTTCTCGGACGCGACCGATGGGGCCACCTGCGAGGGCTTCGGGTCCGACGTGTCCGATGCATGCGCCGGTGGAGACGCCGGAGAAGCGGGCATCGGTAATGAGCGCGACGTGTTTGCCGTAGGAGAGGTGTTTGAGGGCGGCGGTGATCTGGTAAAGCTCTTCCATGCCGGTGCCTAGGGGCCCGCCACAGTTGACGATCATGATGTCGCCGGCTTTGACCTTGTAATCCCCGTCCCGGGTCTTGATGGCCGCGATGGCGTCGCGTTCGGAGGTGAAGACGCGAGCTTTGCCGGTGTTCCGGTAAACGCCGTCATCATCGACAACTGTTGGGTCGATGGCTGTGGACTTGATGACGGAGCCTTGTGGTGCGAGGTTGCCGCCCGGAAAAGTGACGGTGCTGGTGAGGCCTTTGGATTTTGCGCGGTCGGCGGACATGATGACGTTATCGGGATCGACGCCGTCGACGTTTCGGAGGTAGTTGCGCATGTCTTGTCGGCGCTCGGAGTCTTCCCACCAGTCGAGGTTTTCGTCGAGGGATTGTCCGGTGGCGGTCAGGACTGAAGTGTCTAGTAGACCGAGGTTGCGGAGGTGGAGCATTACCTCGGGGACGCCACCGGCAGCGTAAAGTTGCGCGGTGGGGTGTCCGATTGGGCCGTTGGGGAGGACATCGACGATGCGCGGTACATCATCGTTGACTCGCCGCCAGTCGTCGACATTCATGCGGTAGCGTCCGGCGGCGTGGGCGATGGCAGGGGTATGGAGCAGCAGATTGGTAGAGCCTCCGCATGCCGCGTGTACTACCATGGCGTTCTCGAATGCGGCATCGGTAAGGATGTCGTTGGACTTGATGGCGCGCTTTTCGGCCATTACAAGGGCGCGGGCGGATCGGACGGCAACGTCGAACCATGCGGGCGTGCCGCTGGGTGAGAGTGCGGCGTGGGTAATGGCGAGGCCGAGGGCTTCAGAGACGACTTGGGATGTCCCGGCGGTACCGAGGAATTGGCATCCGCCGCCGGGTGATGCGCAGGCGCGGCATCCGACGTCTTGGGCGTATTCGAGAGTGACTTCACCTTGTGCGAAGCGTGCGCCGATGGATTGGATCATGCCGGCGTCTTCGCCGGTTTTGGGAGCGAGGGTTACACCACCGGGGACGATGACGACGGGTTTGTCGCGGAGTCCGGCGACGGCCATCATCATGGCGGGGAGGCCTTTGTCGCAGGACGCGATGCCCATTACTCCGCGGGCGGTTGGGAGCGATCGTGCTTGGCGACGGAAGACCTGGGCGGCGTCGTTGCGGTATGGGAGGGAGTCCATCATTCCGGTGGTGCCTTGAGTGCGTCCGTCACACGGATCGGAGCAGAAGGTTGCGAATGGTAGTCCGTTTAGTCGGTCGAACTCGTTGGCTGCGGCTTTGACCATTGATGAGAGTTCGAAGTGACCGGTGTGGAGTCCGAGGGCAACGGGGGTGCCGTCTTCCTCTCGTAGACCGCCGGCGGTAGCGAGGATGATGAACTGCTTGCGCATGAGTTCGGCGGGGTTCCATCCCATGCCGGCGTTCTGGGTCATGCCGAAGTGGTCGCCGCTGGGGCTGTTGGTGAGGAAATCGGCGGTGAATGGGAGGACTCCGGTTGGGCCGTCGGCGCGGGTTCGGATCTCGCGGAGTTCGGCGTTCTGGTAGGTGCCTAGTACGTCTTCGGGGGTGAGATCGGAGGTTTGGTTGCTTCCGTTTTTGCTTGCCATGGCTGGTTTCTCGAGGCTGATTGGGTGCGAATTGGAGTGGTCTGGCGCACCTGTATAATCGTTTGGCGAAAGTATAGAAGACGCGTTGTGCAGGGGCTTGGTCGCATCCCCCGTTGCTCCGCCCCTCTGGATTCCGGCTTTCGCCGGAATGACGAAGCTAGTTCAAGCATCCGGTGAAAGCGTGAATCTGGATTGAAGGAGCCCATTCTGAAGGTTGAGGACGCGGTTTGCGCGTTCGGGGGATTGCGCGCGGTGGATAACTGTTCGTTCGAGGTGGGGGCTGGGACGATCACGGGTCTGATCGGTCCGAACGGTGCGGGTAAATCGACCATGTTCAACCTGATTACGGACATGGTCCCTTTGCAAAGCGGCCGTATTTTCTTCGATGGGGGACGGTTGGATGGGATTCCGCCACACTCGGTAGCTCGCCGGGGCGTGGCGAGAACGTTTCAGATACCTGGCGAACTCGGTCGTATGACGGTTCTGGAGAATCTGGCATTAGTGCCAGAAGGACAGTTGGGCGAGGCGATGTTCACGTCGCTCTTCGCGCCAGCTATCGTGAGGCGGCAAGAGGAACGGATAAGGGAGCAGGCGCGAAAGGTGTTGGAGTTATTACAGTTGACCCACCTTGAAGATGAGCTGGCGGCGAATCTTTCGACGGGGCAGAAGAAGCTGCTAGAGATCGGTAGGGCGTTGATGGCTGCTCCGAAGCTGGTGTTGCTTGACGAACCCGCGGCCGGAGTGAACCCGACTTTGATGCGCAACATAGCCCAGACGATCAGGGATTTGCGCGATGAGAGAGGGGTTACGTGGGTGATTGTGGAGCATGATGTACCGTTGATCATGGAGATGTGCGACCGGGTGATCGTGATGGCGGAGGGAAAGATCATCGCTGACGGCGCGCCGGAGGAGGTGCGGAGCGACAAACGAGTGTTAGACGCGTATCTCGGAGGAGTGGATGCATGAGCGATGCCGTTGGACACGACTCGGTTGCTCCTGCATTGGAGATAGAAGATCTAGAGGCGGGTTACGGTCCGACGTTGATCGCGCATGGGATATCGATCACCGTGAATATTGGCGAGATGGTGACGATCATCGGGCCCAACGGTTCCGGGAAGTCGACGACGATAAAGGCGATTTTCGGTTTGGCGAATGTGTCTGGCGGAAGGATCCAGTTGCATGGCCGGGATATTACCGGCGAGAGAGCAGACCGGCTCATCGAGATGGGGATCGGCTATGTTCCGCAGGCGGGCAATGTATTTCCGAATCTGACGGTGCGAGAGAACGTCGAGATGGGTGCGTTTACGATGCGAGGAAACGCCAGCAGCAACATGGAACGTGTCCAAGATCTGTTTCCGTTGTTGCGTGAGCGATGGAACAGTAAGGCGGGACAGCTCTCGGGAGGCCAACGTCAGATGTTGGCTCTAGCCCGCGCGTTGGTCGCTGAACCTTCGGTTTTGTTATTAGATGAGCCGACGGCTGGTCTGGCACCGCAAGTTGTGGATCAAGTGCTGAACCAGATCAAAGAGATCAACCAGAGCGGCGTTTCGATCTTATTGGTTGAACAGAATGCGATGAAGGCGTTACGACACAGCGATCGCGCCTACGTGTTGGCTAGAGGTCGGAACTTCACCGAAGATTCCGCTGAAGGTTTATTGAACAACCCCGACATCGGCAGAGTTTTCTTGGGATTGGGCGGAGGAACCGAGGATGAATCGGAGGAAACAGGATAGCTGACGCGTCTCGGCTTTGGGGTCTAGATGGTTATAAATACAAATGCGATCCGCGACGCTATCGTATCGATCGTCGGCGAACGCGGGTTCACAGTCATTGAACGGTTTGCTTTGTTCGCCGTCGCTGGCCTGGCATTGTGGGCGCTAATATGGCAGTTGGATCTGACGGTCAACGGTTTGTTGGTGGGATCCGTGTATGCGTTGGGCGCCGTAGGCTTGTCGCTTGTTTACGGCAACCTGCACCTGCCGAATATCGCTCACGGCGACTATATGACTCTGGGTGCGTTTATCGCGCTGTTCGTTTTCGGCACGATTATTCCTGAAGCTTGGAACGACAACTCTGTAGGGCCGTTCACGTTTAGCTACACCTTGTTCATCGCGCTGCCGATAGGTGTGGCAGCCGTCGCAGTATTTGCAGTTGTGGTCGATCAGCTGGTCTACAGGACGATGCGGCGGCGGGGTGCGCTGCCGGGTGTAATGGCCTTGGCTTCTTTGGGTGTGGCGATCGCGCTGCGCGGGTTCATCCAATACATCTGGGGGACCGAGGTGGAGCATTTCCCTAGAGAATCGAAGAAATTCTTCATCTGGACAGTCGATCTGTTTCACCTACAAGACGTGCTGGTTCGCATTCCACCAGACATGATCTTTGTTGCCATTGCGGCGATCGTACTGACGTTGGCGACGTATCTGTTCTTGAATCTGACGCGGTGGGGCAAGGCGATGCGCGCCGCCGCGGACAACGAGGATCTAGCGCGGGTCACGGGAATCGATGTTGAGCGGACGAACCTGCTGACGTGGGTGATCGGCGGCGGAATGGCGGCTGCGGCTGGAGTATTGTTTGCGACGGGACAGGGTCAGCTTTTGACCATCTCCGGCTGGAAGATATTGATCCCGCTCTTCGCCGCGGTAGTAGCTGGGGGTATTGGAAACCCTTATGGCGCTTTCGCTGGCGCGATATTTGTGGGAGTGGTTGGCGAGGTATCTACGGCTTGGTTGGAGCCTTCGTATAAGCCAGCGGTTTTCTTCGCGGCGATCATTGTGTTGCTACTGGTGCGCCCCAACGGGTTGTTTGGACAGAGCAGGAGTTAGCGGGGCGTGGTTGAGTTAGAAGGCATCATCCTGCACATCGGCAGTTTTCTCGTCATCGCGGGGATCTACGCAATCATCAATGTGGGTTTGAACGTGCACTACGGGCATACCGGGTTGTTCAACATCGGTATCGCCGCGTTTTTCGCGCTAGGTGCATATACGGCATCGATTTTGGTGATGCCGCCTCCTAATCCCGACCTGTACCAGCGGTATGAATGGGGTGGGAATTTGGCGTTCACGCTGGGATCGGAGCGGATCGGATTTGATCTGTGGTTCCCTTTGGTTCTAATTGCCGCGGCCGGAGTCTGTGCGGCGGTCGCCTATCTGGTTGGAAGCATCACGATTCGGCTGCGCGGGGACTATCTAGCGATAACCACTTTGGGGTTAGGAGAGGCGGTGCGGTTGGTGTTCACAAATGAGGGTTGGCTAGCCGATGGGACGCGTGGGCTGAATGGGATCCCTCGCGTGTTGGATGGCTTAGTTGATCCGCACTGGTATGACTTCGTGTTCTTGCCTTTGGTGTTGATCGTGCTGGTTATCGTTTATTTCGTGTCACAGAGGTTAGCTGGATCACCTTGGGGCCGGGTGATATTGGCGATTCGGGAGAATGAGGACACTGTGGAGATGGTGGGCAAGAACGCTTTTCAGTTCAAGTTGCAGGCATTCGCTTATGGGGCTGCGTTAATGGGTGTCGGTGGCGCGCTATACGCGTTTGCTAAGCACTCGATAACGCCTGCGGCGTTTGAGCCGTTTTTCGCGACGTTCATCATCTGGGCGATGCTGATACTCGGAGGGAGCGGGAACCATCGCGGTGCGATATTGGGGGCATTTGTGTTGTGGGCGGTAATCTCTAGCTCGCAGTTCTTGCCGGGTTTCTTGGGTGATCCGAATTTGAGGCTGGCGGTGATCGGGTTGATCATCGTGGTGGTATTGCTGGTCAGGCCGGCGGGGATCATACCGGAGACGCGGACGCGGACGTAAACGTCATTTAACTCGATTTCGGGTTTACTCGGCGAAGATTTGCATTAACATTCAATTGTTCGTTGGCTATGTACGCGAATCGGTTAATCGCGCTATGGTTCAACGGGCATAAAAACGTCAAAATGGTCGATGCGCGGGATTGCGCATCTGGCGATAAGAAAGCAGGAGGACCATCTGCATGGTAGCCACTTTCGAGCAGAAAAAGAGTTTTTCGGTAGTCGGTACGCGTCCGATCCGCCACGATGGGCTTGACAAGGTAACGGGGCGGGCCGTTTACGGTGCGGACGTGAAGTTGCCCGGACTGATTTGGGGCGATGTTCTTCGCACAGATCAGGTTCACGCGCGGATCTTGAGCATCGACACCTCCGAAGCGGAGGCCTTGCCCGGGGTATTTGCCGTAGCGACACACAAGGACTTCCCGACCGCGGCGGACATGGAAGTTGAGACGGGTGAAGAAGTTTTGAACATGAAGCGCACGCAAGACAATGTGATGGCTTCGGACAAGGTTCTTTACGTGGGTCACGTAGTCGCGGCGGTTGCGGCGGTTGACAGGAATACGGCGACAGAGGCGGTGCGTCGCATCAAGGTCGAGTATGAGACGCTACCTCCGGTGCGAAACGTGGATGAGGCGATGGCAGATGGTGCGCCGATACTGCTAGAGGATCTGGTTGGCAACCATTTCGGAGAAAGTGTGCCGAACACCAATGTCGCCATTGCTGTCCGGCATGAGTTTGGCGATCCGGATGGTGCGTTCGATGACTGCGACTTGGTGGTGGAGCGAGAAGTTTCGCTCGAGATGGTTCATCAAGGCTACATCGAGCCTCACAACGCGACGGCTGTTTGGGACGAGAACGACCATGTGAGAGTGTGGGAGAGCACACAGGGGATGTTCGCGGTTAAGGAGCAGACCGCGGCATTGGTGGGATTGCCAGATTCGAACGTGACCGCCGAGTCGGTGGAGATCGGTGGCGGTTTCGGCGGCAAAACAAAGACCTATTTAGCCCCAGTGGCGGCGATTTTGTCAAAGAAGGCGAATCATCGACCTGTGAAGATGGTCATGGACCGTCCGGCTATCTTTATGGCGAGCGGTCCCGCGCCCGGCGGCAAGGTGAGCGTGAAGATGGGCGTCACGAACGACGGCAAGATTCACGCATTCGACGGCAAGCTCTGGTACGAAGCTGGTGCCTATCCTGGTTCGGCCTTTACGGCAGGTATCAACTGCTTCCGCGCAGCGTATGATGTTCCGAATTCTCGGATCGACGCTCACGACGTTGTTGTCAATAAGCCGAAGTCGGCGGCTTACCGAGCACCTGGTTCGCCCCAGGTCTGCTTCGCTATCGAGACGGTAGTTGACGAGATCTGCGAGACGATGGGTTGGGACAAGATGCAGTTCCGTCTTGACAACGCGTCGACGGAAGGCTCTCGAAACGGTAACGGTGTGATGTTCAACCGCATCGGCCTGGTCGAGATGCTAGAGGCGGCACGTGACTCTGATCACTGGAACTCGCCGCTCGGTGAACCGAAGCCCGGGAACAAACGCGGCCGTGGCGTCGCGGTCGGGTTCTGGATGAACGGCGGCGGGAAGTCTACCGTTGACCTGATGCTTCAAGACGATGGCACGGTCGCGATGAACGAGGGATCTCAGGACATCGGCGGTTCGAGGGCATCGATTGCGATGCAGGCTGCCGAAGTTTTTGGACTCGACGCTCACGACGTTCATCCAACTATCCCGAACACCGACGAGATCGGTTACACCGGCACGACTGGCGGAAGCCGTGTCACGTATGCGACCGGATTCGCGGCGTGGGAAGCTGCGACCGAGATGGTCGAAGAGATGCGCGAACGCGCGGCAATCCTGTGGGGCATCGATGCCGACGACGTTCAGTTCTCGGACGGCGTGTTCAGCAGCAAGTCTGACCCAGAGCTCAACTTGGGTTTCAAGGACTTGGCGACACGATTGGGCGACACGGGAGGTCCGATCTCAACAACGTCGTCAGTAAACCTCGCGGCGGCTGGCAACGCGTTCGGGCTGCACATCTGCGACCTCGAGATCGACCCTGACACTGGCAAGACGGATGTCGTGCGCTACAGCGTGTTCCAAGATGCTGGCAAGGCGATCCACCCGGCATACGTCGAAAACCAGATGCAAGGCGGAGCAGCGCAAGGAATCGGTTGGGCGCTGAACGAAGAGTACTTCATGAACGAAGACGGCTCGATGGCGAACTTCAGTTTCTTGGACTACCGGATGCCGACATCGCTCGACTTGCCGATGCTGGAAACGCACATCGTTGAGGTCGCGAACCCGATGCACCCGTTTGGCGTGCGCGGCGTCGGTGAAGTTCCGATCGCTCCCCCGCTCGGCGCGATCCCGAACGCCATCAACGACGCTGTTGGTGTCAGGTTGCAAGAGCAGCCGATGAAGCCGGGGCGGATCTTGGAGGCTTTGGCGGCTAAGAACGGGGGATAGAGAACCCTCACCCCGACCCTCTCCCGCTGAGCGGGAGAGGGAGCAAGACTGGGGCAATGACGTGGTTGCCCCGGCTTTTTGTCGAGTCGCTTTTGATCTGAGTACAACGTAACGGATCTCCAAATCTCTGGTGGTATGCTGATTACGCGAGCGATTGAGCCGTTCCGAGTCATCAACGGGACAGCATTTAGCGTGACATCAATCAAAGCCGGGAGGGTTGCGCAGTATGGCCAAGGTGTTTTTACCGTATGAGTTGCGCCGCTACACTGGCGGTAAAGGCGAAGTGGACGTTGAAGGTGCGACTCTAGGTGTCGTTGTGAAGAACCTCGAAGAGATGTACCCGGGCATCTCGGAACATCTTCTGCAGGATGGCCGGCTCAAACCGGGGCTTGCCGCTGTCGTAGGACACGCCGCGACTCGCCAAGGGTTGCTGCAACCGTTGGAACCCGACACGGAGGTCCACTTCGTGCCGGCAATATCGGGCGGTTGATGTGAACCCCCTGCGCCTCACTGCGCTCGTCGCGTCCCCCTTTTGCTACGCAAAAAGGGGAGGGATATGCGGTACTTTGGTCATCAAAGGAGAGAGATTCCTCGCTGCGCTCGGAATGACATCTTACGCTCGGAGATGTGAGAGGTCGATACTGGAGATTAGCCGATGAGGCGGCCGATTCTCGTGGCGAACCGGTTGCCGGTGACCATCGGTGTCGATCCTGACACGGGTCAACAGACACTTACTCACAGTGTTGGTGGTTTGGTGACGGGATTGAGGCCGTTGCATGAGAGTTCCGGCGGGTTGTGGGTCGGATACCCCGGCGCGGAACCTGACGAACGTGTTCGACGACAGTTGACCGAGCACAATCTCGTGCCGGTAGATCTTGATCCGCAAGACTACGAAGACTACTACGAGGGTTATTCGAACGATGCGATTTGGCCGTTGTTCCACTATTTCACGGAGTTCGGTTCGTACGTTCCTGAACAGTTCGAGGCTTACAGGCGAGTCAATCAACGGTTTGCCGACGTTGTCTGTGAACTCGCTGAACCGGGCGATGCGGTTTGGGTTCATGACTATCACTTGATGCTGCTTCCGAGGATGTTGCGGGACCGGGGACTAGATGTACGCATTGGCTTCTTTCTTCACATCCCCTTCCCTGCCGATGAGACATTTCGTATCCTCCCGCAGCGGGTTGAAATACTGCGCGGGTTGTTGGGAGCTGATCTGATTGGGATGCACACGTATGACTACGCCTACAACTACCTCCGCAGCGTTCGTCGCATTTTGGGCATCGAGGCGCAGGGCGGGACAGTCAGGATGCGCGATCACAACGTACGCGTTGAGGCCCATCCACTAGGTATCGATACCGAAGAGTTCCATGAGAAGGCTTATTCGTCGGATGCGGAGCGTTTCCTGACGCAGTTGAAGCGAAACGTGGGTGACCGTCAGGTGATATTGGGAGTCGACCGGTTGGATTACACGAAAGGTCTACTGCTGAAACTCCGGGCCTTTGAGCGATTGTTGGAAAGGTCTCCGCGTTGGGCTGAACGTGTTCTGTTCTTGCAGTTGGCGGTTCCGACGCGCGCCGGTATCCATGCCTATCAAGATCTGAAGGGAGAGGTTGAACGTCGAGTCAGCGAGATAAACGGTGTCCACGGCTCGCCTCTCATGAGTCCGATCAACTATCTGTATCAAACGGTTTCGCAGGAAGAGCTCTGCGCGTTGTACCGTCTTGCTGATGTCTGCTTCGTGTCGCCGGTTCGGGACGGTTTGAATCTAGTCGCGAAGGAGTATGTGGTGTGCCGAGATGATGGTGGCGGGACGCTAGTGATAAGCGAGTTTGCCGGCGCAGTGAGTGAGCTTGGCGAGGCTTTGCGGGTCAATCCCTGGGACATCGAAGGCACCGCCAACCAGTTGGAACGCGCGCTTGAGATGAGTCTGGGTGAGCGTAACGAACGGATGATGCCTATGCATAGTCGGGTTCTCCAAAATGACGTGCATCGATGGGTGAGGGATTTCATGTCATCGCTGGAGGGTGCTGGAGCTGTGCCAATGGGCGTGCCGCCGATGCTGACCTCCACGGTTCTGGCAGATACGTTGTCGAACAACTTCAGGTCAGCCGAAAGTTCGCTCGTGATGTTGGACTACGACGGATCGCTTCGCGAGTTCTGCGATCGGTTTGAGGACGCCGCGCCGACGGCTGAGATTCTAGGTTTGCTGCATCGTTTCGGGAATCGAGAAGATGTGAAGGTCTTCATCAACAGCGGACGCGACCATCAGACGCTGGGAGAGTGGTTCGATGACTGTCCGATAGACCTGATCGCGGAGCACGGCGCGTGGATGAAGGAAGCGGGAGAAAAGGGTTGGCGGCTGTTAGGGGTGCTCGACACGAGTTGGAAATCCGATGTGATCGGTATATTGGACGATTACGTGGTTCGCACTCCTGGTGCTCGTATCGAAGAGAAAGAGACTGCGTTGGCGTGGCACTATCGTCAGACGGAGGAGACGCTGGGCAACTGGCAGGCGTTGGAACTGGTGTCGCTCTTAGAGAACACCTTGCGTGGCGAGCCGGTGCAGGTGCTTCATGGGTCGAAGGTGGTGGAAGTTCGTCAGCAGGGGCTCACGAAGGCGCGTGCCTATGACTTGGTGTTGGAGCGTTTCGGGCCGTTCGATTTCGAGTTGGCGACTGGCGATGACCGGACTGACGAAGACCTGTTTCTTCACGTCGGAGCGAATGTGCATACGGTGAAGATAGGTTCTGGCAGTTCAGCGGCCAAAGTCGCGGTGGCATCGCCGAGGTCTTTGAGGGAGATGTTGACGGCGTTGTTGCGGGCGAAGGCGGGGTGAGGCGGCTAAGTTAGCGGACGTGCCTCTGTCTATCGCTCAACCCCAGAACCTGACAATCACCGCGATGATGGTAGTGGCGATGCTCACGCTTCCAATCATCAACCCTCCGAGCTGCCACTTCGCCTTTTCGAGATCGGCTTTGGTCGCCAAGTGTTCGTACGCGCCCTTGAGTTGGTTGACCTCCGACTCGACGCTCAACATCCTGTGCTCCATCGTCGCCATCGTTTACCTCATATTCAGTGATAACGACTGTTATCAGCAATGATACACTTCGCGTGCGCTGAAGCCGTCGTCAACACCCTTGCGGACTCAAGAAAAGAGTGTGTGAACTTATGGCTCGCGCTGACTGCACGTTGACTTGTAGCACATGTTTCTCATGAACGTGTAAGATAGTGATGTCGAGGATGAAATGAACCACGATTCGGACTGCCTACGGAGTCGCTAAAATGCATCATTTGTTCAAAATGGGGGGGGGGGGGGTACAAGCATTCCTCGCCGTTTAGAGAGCGTTTAACTCTCTGGCTAAGCGTCCTATTTTTAATTACATTAGTAACGATTTTTGGAGTTGATTCGGCGAATCCACGCGTTCGCGTGGCATCCGCTCAAGCTACCACCGGCATCTGCGATCGCACTCTCAAGATACAAGTGGCGATCGTGGAATCGTTGAATACGGCGGGACGTAATAGTGCGGGAGTTAACAATGGTCTCAGCGGTGACATCGCCGACGAATGTCAAAACGTCACTGCTTCCCTTCTGCAAACTGTGACGATTCTGCGTCCTGCCCAGAGGCCGGGGCTCACGTCGTTGAAGTCGGGCGATTTCGCTGGGTTGACTGGTTTGACAACGCTGGATCTTCAGAACCACGAGATCAGCGAACTGCCAGCGGATATTTTCGACGGTCTTGACGCGGTTACTGATCTGCGGTTTTCCAACAACGACATCGAAGACTTGCCGGCCGGCGTTTTCAGCGGCCTGCCCGCTGTGCAGATACTGGTCGGGAGCGGCAACCGGCTCACACATTTCAAAGCCGATTGGTTCGATGGTTTCCAAGGTTTCCAGAGCGGTAATACCCGCCTTGAATTCGTCGGTAACCGGATCACTACCATCGATGCTGACACACTCGAGGGGATGGCGGGGTTGCAGCGCTTCTACTTCAGCTACAACAAAATCCGGTCGTTGCCGTCTGGGCTGTTCAAAGGCGTGGCGGCGATGAGATTTGTTTCGCTCCACTTCAACGACCTCGAAACGCTGCCCGCGGGCCTGTTCGATCGTCTGACGGCGGATGGCACGGTGGGTAGCAACACAACGTTAACGCGCGTCAACGTCAGCGACAATAATCTTCGCTCGTTGCCGTCCGGGATCTTTGACAATCTGGCCGGTTTGCAGCAAGTGCGACTTCACAACAACTCGCTAACGTCACTTCCGAGCGGCATCTTCGATAACAACGCCGGGTTGTACGAAGTGTGGTTGTCCCACAACCAGTTGAGGTCACTACCGCGGGGGCTGTTCAACAACAACCCTTCCTTGTTCTACCTACACATGAACGACAACCGCATCGCATCGCTTGACGGTGTCGGTTTGGACAACAAAGCCGGGTTGTTGAATTTCCACTTGCACAACAACGCTCTGACGCAGTTCCCCGATGCATTCGTGACGAGCTTTGTCGATGACACCAACGAGGCTTCACCCAACAATTGCATGTTGCGTTTCACATTCGACAACAATCCCCTTTCCGAAGTCTGGATACAAAGCGGAAAGTTGAGCGACGTCCTGACCGCGTTCGGTCGTCGCACGGGAGGTTGCGAGGCTTTGGGGGCACAAGCCAGCCTGAAGTACGCCTACCGTTTGGGGGTTGGTGGTATCGACTTGGATGTCGAAGTCACGGGGCGAGATAAGACGGCTTGGCAGCTACTGCTCGATGATTTCGCCGCAACAGACCGTTATCAAGTTATCTTCGATTTCTCGTTTGGATGGAGCGGTCTAGAGGTTGACAGTACGGTTATTGACGCGTTGCCGACTACACTCGAAGTGCTGAAGATTCAAGATGCTAGGTTCGACTCCACTGTGACGGGCGCGTCGTTTGCGGGGTTCACCAAGACAACTTCCTCCATTGCACAATATTTCTTCCGCCGCCCGAATGATCCGATACTAAGCATTGACTTTATTCCGACCACAGACTTGCCGAGCTTGCCAGGATTACAAGTTCTCACACTGGACAACGTCGGCTTGGCCGGCGACGGTTCGAGAATCCTGACTGGGCTTCCGGTCAGCACGATGCGAATTTTGGCGGTTACTAACAACCCTAGATTCAACCAGATTCCAGCGGGTGTGAAGAGCTTGACCAACCTTATCGGCTTGGACCTCAAGTCCAACGGGATCGATTCGCTAGATGCTAATGGATTGGAAGGTTTGTCCGATCTGCTCTTCCTGTCGGTCGAGGACAACGATATCGCCACGGTGCATGAAGACTCGTTCAACGGTTTGAGCGCCTTGCGGACGTTGTTGATGGACGACAACGAAATCGCGATGCTCCCCGGCGATTTGTTCTCGGGTTTGAGCGCGCTACGGGACTTACATCTGACCGACAACGAGCTTTTAGGTCTGCCCAGCGGATTGTTTTCCGGAGTGACTACTCTAAGGTCGATCGGTTTGCAATCCAACCCCGGAGCGCCGTTCCAGATCGGAGTCTCGGTCGTGGACGACACTACCGACCCCACCATGAAACAGTTGCACATCCGCGAGGGTGCGCCTTACGTCGCCACCACACCAGGACCTCACAGCTTCACTCCTAAGATCGTCAAAGACGGTACCGTGTTGTCTGTGGTTCCCGTTGAAGCTGGAACGACGATGACAACACAGGCGTTCACGATCCCGGAAGGCGCGCGAGTCGTATTACCGGATGTCCTTCCCGACCGTCCCAGCAGCACTTGGGAATTCTGTTTGGGGCTTGACGAGTGTTTCTCTGGTTTCGAGTTTGTGCTGAATCCGAAACCAAGCATCGTGAGTATGCGGTTTGACAACCAGAACCAGATGTTCACGGCGGGCGACAAGTTGCGCTTCAAGGTTCAGTTCGACCGCGATGTCGCGGTGACAGGAAAGCCGCAGTTCAGCTTCATGCTCGGCGATGAGACCAGATATGCGGTTTATGTTGAAACGACCTCGGACGGGATGCTTTGCTTCGAGTACACGCTGGTGGAGACGGATCGCTCCCCTGATCGAGTTTCGCTGGCCACTAGCATGTTGAGCTATCCATCAGGATCATCCATCAAGGACCCGGATACGCAGACAGTGGCTGCGGCAACGCCGAGGCGAACTCAGGCGACATCGGAGGCGCTTTCGACACCGTTCCGGATCACATTCAACATCGCGAGAGCGCTGATCTCTCGGATCGAGTCGACCATACGGTCTGTGAATGTCAGCGGAGGCGATAGCGTTCGTTTGAGGGTCGACATTTACGGAGCGCAGGACATCAAGGACGACAAGCTCGCAGAGGGGATCGGCTTCTTGTGGAGCGACGGAGACGCGGGTGGCAGTTTCGAGGGCAATGGTCGCGAGGTTGTTTACACCGCGCCGAGTGTGCCCGGAACCTATCTCATAACCGTCGCTGCGCCGTTCTCAGCGTGCCGGGCTCCGGCAACCGATGAAATCAGGTGCGAAGACACGTTTGAGATTCGGGTCAGGCGTCCATCTGTTGCGATCGAACCGACACCAGAGCCTCGCAATCCTGAAGGCGAAATCCCGACGATACTCGTCGATTCCGATGGTGGGCAATACGAGGTGTTCACACCAGAAAGCGGAGGCGCCTTCGCCGGCGATGCTTCATCGCTGGAAGCAGGTCCTGGCGTCGTACCGAACGGCGAGATAATCGGCTTGAGGATATCGGAGAGTGGTTCGGCTTCAAATGAGGGTAAGATTCATCAGCGTTACACATTGGGCGGAAACTGGTACGCGATATCTGCGGTCGACGCATCTGGCGAAAGCACCTCGTCATACCGGTTGAACGGCGGGGTCGAAGTGTGCGTCCCGTTGCCGGTCGAGCTCAGCACGAACATATCGGATCTGGCGCTCGTAGCGATCAACACAGATGATTCGCTCACCGTCCTTTCGAGCCGCGTGCGAATTTCGGCTACGGCGACGAATGTTTGCGGAAACATCAGTTCGGTGCCTGCGAACGTGGCTGTTGGCAGCGCTGGTTCGCCTGCGCCTCTTCCGACTGCCGTGCCGGAGCCGACGCCAGAAACACCCGACACCGGTGGTGTAGCACCGTCGTCAACAACCGCGCTGATCTTGACGATGCTGTTCGGGCTGGTTGGTTTAGTGGTTGGTGTTGCCGTTATACGCTCACGGCGGCGCGGGCAGATGAAATAATGAAACGCCGGGTAGCTTGACCTCCGATGCGTCGGTGGTTCTGAAGCGAGGATGTTTCTACATAAACAGACAGTTCAACGGGCAGAACGCCCAACCGATAGGGGAACGGGACGGTAGTCGCGACAAGACGCGCAACCGCGGTCGTGCCGCCGCCCCCGGCTGGGCGTTCTGCCCGTTGAACTGCCCTGATTAAGACCTTGACTGTAGCCGATCTTCGGTCAGTTGGATCTCACCGTCTTGCATGGTGTAGATACGGTCGGCCATGTCGAGGAGGGTGTGGTCGTGAGTAGTGGCGATTACTGACATTCCTTGATCGGTGACCATCTCTCGGAAGAGGCCGAAGATGGATTGGGCGTTAGTCGAGTCGAGTTCTCCGGTGGGCTCGTCGGCGAGGACGATGTCGGGACGCATGGCGACCGCACGGGCGATGGAGACGCGTTGCTGTTCACCGCCGGAGAGTTCATAGGGCCGGTGACGGGCGCGGCGGCCGAGGGCGACCATTTCCAGTGCTTGGTTGGTTCGTTCGGAACGTTCGCGAGCGGAGAGGCCGGCGATGCGCATGGGTAGTTCGACGTTTTCGTAGGCTGAAAGCAGGGGTAAGAGTGCGAAGGACTGAAATACGACGCCGATCCGGTTTCGGCGAAGCTCGATGAAGTCTCGCTCGTTGAACTCGGCCATGTCACGACCTTCGAAGAGGACCTTTCCGGTCGATGGGTGATCGAGACCTGCCAGCAGGTTCAACAGAGTCGTCTTGCCCGATCCTGAGCGGCCGACGAGGGCGACGAACTGACCGTGATGGACGTTGAAGCTGAGTTGTTTAACTGCGGTTATGTCCTCGCCCGCGAGTTGGAAAGTTCTCGTGACTTCGATCGCCTCGATGGTCGGGGCGCCGTTGTCGAGACTATTCACCTGATTCAAGCGTCACCCTTCCTTCGTTAACGGCAACTCGCACGCGACGGTTAATGTCGAGTTGGTCCAGCATGTCACGGGGTATCTGAACGGCACCTGTGGAATCGACGATTAGGAACTCTTCGGTATCGGTGGCTTGACCGCCGACTCGGCGCTGGAACGAGATGGTGCGTGTGGTTTCGGTGCTCGTTTTCCCGTCGCGGATCGTGATTGCGCGCCCGACGCTCGTCGCGACCGCTGGGTCATGGGTCACGATGACGATGGTGGTTCCGAGTTGCTGGTTGACTTCGTTGAAGAGGTCAAGGATCTCTTGTCCGGTGAGGTCGTCGAGTTCGCCGGTCGGTTCGTCGGCGAGGAGCAGGGGAGGTTGGTTGGCCAGGCTCACGGCGACGGCGACTCTTTGCTGCTCGCCGCCTGAGAGTTGTTCGGGCTTGTGTGCGATGCGATGGCTGAGGCCGACTATTCCGAGCAGCTCCTTGGCGCGGTCGGTTCGCTCTGTTTGAGGGACGCCGGTCAGCACCATGGGCAGTTCGACGTTTTCGGCGGCGGTCAGGTATGGGAATAGGTTTCGGGATGTCTCCTGCCAGATGAATCCGACTTCGTGGCGGCGGTATTCGACTACTTCTTTGCTGGTCATCTGGAGCAGGTCGTATTCGCCGACCCGCGCGGTGCCGGCTGACGGAGCGTCGTATCCGGCGAGGATGTTCAGCAATGTCGATTTTCCGGATCCCGAAGCGCCGACGATGGCGATGATCTCGCCTTCGAGCACTGTTAGTTCGAGGCCACGTAGGGCTACGACTTCCAACCCTGCGGCTTTGTAGATTTTGTAGAGGCCGCTACAGATGATGTATTCACGCCCGTTTGCGCCCAAGTCTGGTCTCTCCCTCGGCTTTGCCGTTCCTGCGTTCTGGTGTGCGAGCCCTATGCTTCTCCAATGCGCATCACGCGGTGGATCGCCATGTTGTATACGGAAACTAGGCTGATTGCGATGACTACCGCGAAGACGACCGCCAGCAGTCCAAACGTTGTCGCGAACCCAGTCCAGTATATTTCAAGCGTCATCGGAGGCACTACGTTAGCGTCTTGTCCGGACCGCGCTAGGTACGGAATGATCGTGTCTCCGAGCCGCGTGCCCATGAAGATGCCGATCGCGACGGCGACACCCACAACTATCAACTGTTCAAGCAAGATGAGCAGCAAAAGTTGCCGCATCGATAACCCGATCGTTCTCAGGAGTCCGAATTCTGTGAGTCTCCGTCTGAACGCGACGCGAGTATGAACCACAAATCCGATTGCGCTCACAATGAGCACGGTTACGAACGCGACACCGAGAAGGGCTCGCCAACCCTCGGAGACAAGCGGATCCACGCTCACGTTGGCGAGGAGGCTCAACCGATCATTGATCGGCCCCGTACGTAGTCGCAACAGATCAAGGTTGCGCTCGACGGACGATGTGGCTGAATACCTCAACCGTGCGCCCTGAGCTTCGTCCTTCATCATCTCCAGTTGTTCGATCGAAGGCGTTCCGGCTTCGGTTTTCAGCCATGCTTCGTTCGGCACGCGTTCACCGGTGTGTCGACGGGCGTTGACCAAATTGTGGGCGGCATCGAAATCCATGATGACGAAGCTACTCTCTTCGGGGTTCAGCGTCGGGAAGTAGTCGATGGTATCGACCACATTCAGTGTGGTCCGTTCGTTATCGATCGCGACTTCAAGCGTTTCGCCAACCTTGGCACCCAATTTTTCGAGAAGCGATTCGCTCGCGAGCACGGGTATATTTTCGATCGTGTCGCCGGACGATATGCCGCGGAATTCGTTGAGTTGTCCGGCGGCCCAACGCAATCGCATGATGCCGGGGTTCTCAGCTTCTTCAGCCGGTAGCGGCGATGGATCGAAGGTATCCGCGAACGACTCCGCGGTTGGCCGCATCAGGTTCCAGTCGTAGTTTGACTCGCCGTCGAAGAATTCGAGGCGATACATCTTGGTGCCATCGTTGCTAATCGTCGAGATGTCGTCGATGTCGACTGCGCCGCTCCGCAACGAACCATCGAAAGTAGAAACACCGATCGAATGTAGTCGCAGAGGGCCTATAGGTAGCAACACGCGTTCTCTACCGAACGGTGCTGGTTGCAGCGATGTTCCGATGCGACACCAAGACGGTAGCGGGAACTCGTCGTTTTCCGGGTCCGCGTACTGGAGTTCACAAGGGAATCGATTCCTTGAACGAGCTTCCGGAAACAACACTCCCAGATCTACGCTGTAGAAACGATTGTTGGCATCGCTCAATCTGGCGATGAACCGTACCTCGGCCATCGGAAATAGCGGTTTTACGCGTGCTGTGATAAACCGCGCATCCTCAGGGAGAGGTATGCCGTCGTCAGATTCGAACGCTATGGCTTGGAAGGTTGTCGCGTAGTCATCTTTAGTGAAATCTCGCCGACGCCAAGCGATATCGCCTATCTCATCCGGGTCAATGGCCAGGACGGAGAATTGATCAAAGTTGAATCCTGCGGTTATGGATCCTCGGAGACGGTAGATGGCGGTGGAATCTTCAATACCCTTCACGTCCTCGAGGTCTTGTTCCATATTGAACGACCGTCCGCCCGGTCGATTTGATATCCCCGGCACCCGGATGTCCCCTCCGGTTTCGTAAAGAACTTGGTCGTGAGCGCTGCGTTCCAAAGTAGCGGCGAAACTGGCTGCGAAAACACCGAGGCCGGCCGTGAGAATCAGCAGTAGTGAAACTCGAGAGTAGTGGGCAGGGTTGCGCGCCATCTGCCAGATTCCCAGCACGACTGCCGGCGATATGATCCTCGACGCGAGACCGGTAGTAAGCAATCTCCCGAGCAGATCCATTGCTAATGGGAAGACTCGAAGTAGAACGACACCTGCGGCGACTAAGAAAAGAGCGGGCACTGCAAGGATGACCTGATTGACCGTCGTTTCGCCGAAGATATCGTTGGCGACAAAGGATCCTTGGCGGGTGAGTTGCCAAAAGAGGAACAGCACGACCGCGAGGAATCCTAGGTCGAGGTAGTAGCGTTGGATGAACGCCAATCTTTGCGGCCGAGTTCGTCCGGCACGTTCGGCGAGGACACCTTGTTGGGTCACTCGCATCGCCGGGACCATAAGGGCGATCATAGTCAGCAGTGCTCCTATGCCGGCCATTATGTAGACGTTTCGGGTCAGATTGACGGGCAACGCCTCCCCGCTATTCAGATCTCCGAAGAATGGCAGTACGCCCAGGAATGCGACGCCCCAAGTAGCGAGAAACGGTCCGCAGATCAACGCGAATGCGGCGATGATTATGGTCTCGACTGCGAACATGGCCAACAGTTGTCGCGATGTTGTGCCTCGACCGCGTAGCAGGGCGACATCGGCGGACTGCGCTTCGATGAGCAGTCCTGCGAGTGTCGCGGTGTAGTAGACCACGACCAACACGATGAGGATCAGGACAATGAACATCGGTAGGCGGTTGAAGAAGAGTTCGACCTCGTAGCGCAGGAGCGTCTTGTCCAGCTCGGTGTCTAGGACGAAGCCATCGACTTGTGAGCGTAGTTCGTTTTCGGTGATCTCGAGTGTCTGGCGTATCAGCTGGGTGTCGGTCGCGTGTATGGAGGTCGGTTCGACGTCGAGGAACCATGCGTATTCGGCTCCCATGTTTGGGAAGTATTCGCCCAGAGTTTCGAGCATCGTCTGTTGCGGCACGACGAATTGGGCGAATTGCAGGGTGTTGCTACGGGAGCCGAATGCTTGGTCGAATATGCGCCACTGGGGAGCTTCTGGGTGGGCTTTTCGGTAGAGTCCGGACAATCGGATGTTGACATTGAAGTTCTCTTCGTCCCAGTGCGGGCGGGCGGGGATGACGTCTCCGATCTCCAGCCCGAAGTTCTCGGCGGCGTCTTCGTCCAGAAGGGCTTCGATTGTGAGGTCGGAGCCGGTTGATGGTTGGGTTTCTAGTTCCGGATAGCGTCCTGCGACGACATTGATCGTGTGCGGCTCGTCTGGTGCCGTCAAGCACTGGATTCTTCGGCAATCGCACTCGATCAGCGGTTCTTCGTCTTTGGTGAACGCGTCTGGTTCTGCAACCGTTGGTCTGCACGGGCATTCGCCGATCGGCACCAGTTCTGGCGGTTCGTCCACGAAGAATGTCCAACTTCGCATAGCGCGGGTGTAATCGGTTGTGAACTTGCCGACGCGTGCGAGGAGGAGTGCTTCCATCGACGACGTGAGATTGGCGTGCGTCTGTAAGTTGACGGGGGTTTGATCGGCTTCGATGAGCATGTCGAGATCGGCGGGTATCTGATCTGCGAGCTCTTTCTGCAAGGCGATATCCCGGAGCGACTCGAAGTAGACGACCGTTGCGGACATGATGGTTCCGGCGAGGATGGAGCCGATGATCACAGCCGACAACAGCCGCCAATTGGCGATCGTGCGCTTGAGCATCAGCTGTATCGTGCTTCGCATGTCGGTTCTTAGTTCGTGTCGCGCGTCAGTTCATGGATGGGCAGGGTTCGGTACTGCCGCATGATTCGATAAACCGCGACCAAGGTTGAGCTGATGATGACCGTCGCGAGGACAGCGACGGGGATCCAATCTGTCTGCAACACGAAAGGCGGTAGAAGTTCGCGGCCAGATTGTGTGAAGGTGAGGCTGCTGACGGCCAATCGGCTCACGTACCATCCGCTGGCGATGCCGATGCCGATTCCTAGAAGCGCGACCATCGCGTGTTCGATGAGCACGAGGCGTCCGAAAGTTGAGGTTTTCATTCCCATGCTGGACAGCAGGGCTGACTCTCTCCGCGTTCGAAACGCATGGGCTGCCAGATATGTCATGTATCCGAAGGCAGCCGCGACTCCAGCCATCACGATGGACACCACGCTGATTCCCCGCCATCCGGCGACTACCAGCGGATCGACGGTCGAATCTTCTAGGAGACTCGCCCGATCAGTGTAGGCCGTGAAACCAAGCAGTTTTCGCAACTCGAGCAGTACGGGACCATGCAACTCGTCATCAACGTCGACGAACAGTTCATTCGGACGTTGGTTGGTGAGGCCCCGTAATTCCAAGAAATCGATCATCGAATCGATATTAGAAACGAGAAAAGGCGCTCTGCTTGGGTTCAAAGTGGGGAAGTATGTTACTTGATCCGCGATCTCCACCGGCACGTATCCACCGTTTACCTGGACGATGAATTGCGAGCCTATAGTGGTGTTTGTCAGGACCATGAACGCGTCGCTGGCGATGACGGGCAAAGGTTCGCCAGTTGCGGTGCGGTAAATGCCGCGTACGCCTTGATCGTTGCCCCTGCCCATCTCGATACGGGCTACTGACGCACCTCTGTCTCCGGGGACGTCGACGGTTAAGTCGGGCGGCTCATCGTCGATGCTGAATTTAACGTCGAGACCGTTAGAGGTAGGCATTCCGTTCCACTCGCCGGATTCGTCGAAATCGACGAGTAAGGTTCTCTCGCCTCTGCTGTTCTCGGCATAAACATCGTCTATGAAGGCGACTGTGGGGTCTGCGCCGTCGGGTCCTGCTTGCATGAAGGTCTGAACCGAAACAAGTTGTGCGGGTTCGGCAAAGTTGCTCGAGAGATCGGCTACTTGATGCTGCCATTCGCCCTCGATTTGACCTAGGGTTATCGTCCGCGATCGGCCTTTGGCGTCCTTGACCACAAGCCATAGGAAAAGGTTTTCAATGCGCGGCTCGGTTTTCGCCCACGCGCCGAGTTTCACAGTGTCGCTAGGCAGGTAGATCGGCTCTGGTTTAACTTCGACAGCGATCTTTGATGTCAACTCTGTAAACTCGGTTTCGGCGAAGTCTTCTCGAAACCACGCGGTTTCGGCGAATCGATGGGAGTCGACCGCTAGAAGATTGAACGGGAAGCCCAGGGAAGTTGTGCCGAACCGCCCGGACGCCCTGAACGCCTCGGTTGCATTGACTACACCCTCGATGTCTCGCGCTTGCTCGATCGTGTCGCTAGACGGAGCAGTGTTGGGGGTGAAGCGGAAGTCGGCGCCGGATTCATAAAGTATCTGTTCCTCAGTGCTGCGTGCGAGTGTTGAAGCCAATGTTCCAGACACGACACCTAGTCCTGATACCAACACTAGCAAGAGGACGGGCCACACGTACCAGTACGGGCTTCGTCGAAGCCGCCAAAGGCCAAGAGCAACCTCGGCCGAGGTGAACCGGGTTCCAATTACCGAAACGACCTGCGCGAGTATCGGGAAAAGCCGCATGAATAGCAGCGCGACGACTAAAAGGAATATCGCGGGCGAGAAGAGCAGAGTAATGTCGGCTGAATTTTCGCCTTCGCGCGTGGACGCGATGACTGAACCGCGCGTCGTCAATTCCCACCAAATGAGCGAGCCAATCGCGAGGAATATCAGGTCGAGGTAGTAGCGCTGGAAGAACGGGGCGCGTTCCGGCCTTGCTTCCGATTGGTACTGATCAGTGATTCCGCGACGCGAGCCTAAGATCGCTGGTAAGAGCAGAATGACGAACACCGCTAATCCAGCGGCTATGGACCAGATCCACGCCTGCCAAATGAATTCGACTCGGAGGAACAGAGCTTCTGACACACTACGATATGCAGGCAGTAGTCCGAGGGCTGCTACCAACCCCATGCCTACTAGTGGAGAGATGATTGCCGGAACCCCGGCGATGATGATGCTCTCGATGGCGTAAGAGCGGATCACCTGTATAACGGTGATGCCTCTGCTTCGAAGCATAGAGGTCTCAGATGACCTTCTTCGTGCGATGATTCCAGCGACCATGAAGAGGTAGTACGCGATGGACGTGATCGCTAATGCAGCTAGCAGCAGCATTGGAATTCGGGCGAACAGCATGCGCCGTTGCAGCGATTTCAATCGCGACTCCAAGACTGTCAGCACATCCGCGCGTGTGATGTCGATGCCGATTCGATCTTCGAAAGCGGTCAGCTTGTCGATCGATTCGTTCAGGGCTAGGGCTTTGAAGTAGTCGGTATCGACGAAGAGATGCCAGCTGAAGTCTGCTGGCAGACCAGCGTTCGCCTCAGCGATCGTATCCAACATGATCGATGGTTCGACCAACATGACGATCGGTACTTCCCGCCCTTCGACAATCGCTTGGGGGCGCATTATCGGGTCTGATAGTCCGACCCAGAAATCGTCAGTCGGATCTCCGATGGTGAAAATGCCGGTGATTTCGGCTCTTACCAACCCGATGCCCCGCACTTCGGGCACCGTGTCGATCACATCACCGACACGGATGTCGAAGCGTGACGCGCGATCCCAGATAAGTGCAGCCTCAACCTTGGGCACATCTTCGGAATAGACAACTCTGTTTGATGGAGCTCGACCGACTAAGTAAACGATACGGTCGTCTACACCCGTCATCGACAGGTACATCGCTCGTGAGGCTTCGTTGTGTCTGCGGAGTCCTTCGCCTTGCTTACCCCAATGCGCCCGGCGAGTCTTGATCAGCTGCGCGCTACCGGTTATCGCCCCATCGAGATGTTCGTCGACTGCCGCATCTATCGCTCGATTGGCATCAACCGATTTTCCGACTTCTAAAGGCAACCAACGAGAATTGATCTGGAGATGTGTGTAGATGCTGGTGATCGAATCGATCGCATCTTCTACACCCGCGCGTTCCAATGTTCGTAGGTATACGGGCGCCCCTGCTATAACAGTGGCGGTTATCAATGAGCCGACGAACGCGCCAATGAGGAGGGTCGCTTCACCCGAAACCCTGCGCAACGTGAACCTGACGAAATTCACCGCGACAGTCCTTCTGCACGCGATGCGGAGAGCGATATATTTGGATTTCGGTTATTAACCACGAGCGGGAGTGCGTCGTCACAACCACGCCACTCGGACCGTGGCGCGACGCAATACATGATTCTAACCCGCGACCTCAACTAGCCGAGTCGTCGGGCAATACCAGACTTACGCATCTCGTAACCGGACGGATTTAGAGGCAGCAAACCGGCAAAGATATAATCCTAGTAAGGATCTTCATCCGCCGAGACGACCGATCAGGAGGATAGGAGTGAAACTGGAACATCGGATCAAGCCGGGCTTTGTGGTAGTGGTTTGCGGTCTGATTGTCCTCGCTGCGTTCTCCGTCGCCTGCAACTCCGAAATCCCTGAATCGGGGCCGCCCGCCTCCTTAACTCCGCAGCCGACGATTCCAGTCGCACCCAGCAATTGGATACCCGATGTCGTCGAAGCAACCGCGCCTTCTGTCGTCGAAGTCTCCGTTCAACGCGCGAACGGAGTCGGTGCCGGCACTGGAATCGTTTTTGATCGTGACGGTTCGATAGTTACGAATTGGCATGTGATTGAAGGTGCCAACCAGATAAGTGTCGTCCTTCATACGGGCGAGGTCTTGGCAGCTTCATTGCTAAGGGAGGACCGCTCACTCGACTTAGCCATTCTTTCCGTTGACGCGACTGATTTGACGCCCGCGACTTTCGGTGATTCTGATGCGTTGCGAGTGGGCGAAGATGTGGTTTCGATAGGGCATGCGTTTGGACTGAGCGGAGGACCCAGCGTGAGCCGCGGCGTCGTGAGTGCTCTTGAGCGGACGGTTTCAGATCGGTCTGGAACTGTGTTTCATGGCCTCATTCAGACTGACGCGGCGATCAACATCGGCAGTAGCGGCGGCGCCCTAGTGAACGCCTCAGGGCAGGTTATAGGTATCAACGTTGGAACCATCGATATCGGACAGGGGGCGAATTTCGCATTGGATATCAACAGAGTTGTCGAAAGCGCGACGCGGTTGGTGACGTTGGGCGAACGCGAGAGTCCTGGGTATCTTGGGGTGGGCGGAGTTGACGTGACGCCGTATCTCGCGTTTCAACGAGCATTACCGGTGAGCGAAGGTTTCGGGGTCCGATACGTTGACCCCGACTCGCCAGCGGCGGCAGGATTCAAGGTCGACGACATAATCGTCGGCATCGACGATACGCCGATCAGGGGCAAAACGGACTTCACGGAATTCTTGCGGACACACCCCACAGGCACGGAAATCGTAGTGACCACGATTCGGGGTGCTGGGGACAGGGCGGTGATTGTGGAGATTCCCGTTACGCTGGGCACCCCGGGAACTTAGAACCCCTTACAATTTCTGCTGAGCAACCGTGCGTACCCAAGCTTCTCGGGAGATTTGACGATGACTGATTCGCGACGTGAATTAAGCGGCAAGGTCGCGATAGTAACTGGTGCCGGCAGGTTGCGCGGGATCGGTCGCGCCACTGCTAATGTGTTGGCTCGAATGGGTGCGGACGTCGTCGTCACCGGAACTGGACGCGACCCCGCTACTTACCCGCCCGATGAAAAGCAAGTAGGCTGGCGGGACATCGATTCGACTGCCGACGAAGTTCGATCGTTCGGGGTTAAAGCGTTTCCGGTTGTCATGGACGTGACCAAGGCCGACGATGTTCAAACGCTGATCGACGAGACGGTGGCCGACTTGGGAAGCGTTGACATCCTGATCAACAATGCAGCGGCTCCCTACGGCGAAGACAGGGTTCCGGTTACTGAAGTTGAGGAACATGTTTTCAAGACAGTGTTAGAGGTCAAGGTTGTCGGGACGTATCTCTGTTCAAAAGCTGCTGCGATCCAGATGATCAAACAAGGCAACGGCGGACGCATCGTCAACATTTCTTCCACCGCCGGAAAACGTGGCACTGCGCGAACAGCCGCGTACAACGCTTCGAACTTCGCGGTTGATGGTTTCACCCAAGCGTTGGCCAAGGAACTCGCTGAGCACGAAATCACGGCGAATTGCGTTTGCCCTGGGATGACGGAGACGGCCCGGTTGGACCCGATAGGTCGTGGTGACGAATGGTGGGAGCGCGCGGCTCAAGTGCCGCTCGGCCGGCCGGCAGAGGATATGGAAGTGGGTGAACTAATAGGCTTCCTGTGCAGCCCGCGCGCCGCCTACATCACCGGACAGGCCATAAATATCAACGGCGGATCTGTCACCGAACGCTGAGTTCGAAGCCCTAGCCGCGACCTCTTTGATTGGTTCTCGTTTAGTCGACGAACCCGCTCAACTTGCGGCTCCGGGTTGGATGCCGCAATTTGCGGAGTGCTTTTGCTTCTATTTGGCGTACGCGTTCGCGGGTGACTCCGAAGTATCGTCCGACTTCTTCGAGGGTTTTGGATCGTCCGTCTTTCATTCCGAATCGGTGTTCGATGACTTGTTTTTCGCGCACGTCGAGAGTTTGGAGGACTTCTTGGACGCTTTCCTTCATGAGGTTTGTGGATGCTTCTTCGATGGGGCCGTCGGTGTTTGTCTCGGGTATGAAGTCGCCGAGGGTGGAGTCTTCCTCGTCTCCGATGGGGGTTTCGAGTGATACGGGTTGGAGGGAGATCTTGAGGGTGTCTCTGACTTTCTCGGGTGTGGTTTCCATGTGGACGGCGATTTCTTCGGGTGTGGGTTCTCGGCCGTATTCCTGCACGAGTCGTCTGCTGATTCGGAGGAGTTTGTTGATGGTTTCGACCATGTGTACGGGTATGCGTATGGTGCGTGCCTGGTCGGCGATGGAGCGTGTGATGGCCTGTCGGATCCACCATGTGGCGTAGGTTGAGAACTTGTATCCTCGCCGGTAGTCGAACTTTTCGACCGCTCTGATCAGTCCGATGTTTCCCTCTTGGACGAGGTCTAGGAGGTTCATGCCTCTGCCCATGTATTTCTTGGCTACGGAGACCACGAGCCTGAGGTTGGCTTTTGTGATGTGGATGTCGGAGGCGGTGCCGCGGTTGCGGATGGTGGTCAGGTGGGCATCGAGGAGCGGTCCGTAGTAGAAGAGTTTCTGTATCGCATCGTTGTCCAGAGCTTCTTGGAGTTCGAATAGTTGGGGGTTAGCCTCGATCGCGTCTGGCGTTTCATCAGCGACGAGCAGGGTCAACAGGGACAGGTTTCGGATCGTGGCCTTCGACTCGTCGGCGTCGCATCCGAGGTAGTTCGCGAGGTATTCGATTTTTTCTTCGGAGTACGGCTCGTCGAGGCACTGACGGATGTTCGGATCCATCAGCATGTCAGCGAGATGGGTGGTCGCTGCGACATCGGCGACGGCTAGCAATCTCTCCGCTAGGTTCTCGGAGCATGCTAAACCGTCTCGCAGAGCCCGGACTCGGTCCTCGTGCGAGTTTTCTCGCAGGACGTCGAAGATCGTGCGGCCGTCAAGCGATAGTTCGGTGTGCCCTAGGTTCGGGGCTAGCTCTCGTACGATCTCCAGTGCTTCGTTTCGCGTGCCGCCGAACAACCTGCGGATCGGGGTCGCGGAGGTGACGCGGTAAGGTTGGGCGACGATTTCGAGCAACCTCGGTTGGGTTAGAACTTCGTCGAGGGGAACGTCGTCAATGCGTTCGTTAAGTCTGGAGAGAATGGCGGCAACGTCGCGGTCGCACTCCAGTGCTTCTTCAATAGTGTCAACTGCATCAGATTCCGAAATGTTTTGAAACGCTTCGCGTGCCTTCGCGGTTCCGACCTTGCGGTAGAAGTCCTCTGGGAGCCGTGTCAGGTCTCTGATGATTTCGATGGCATCTTCGTTGGAGCAGTTGAAGATGTCGGAAACATACTTGACATCTCTGATGCGGTAAGGGTTTTCGAGTGCCTTGTTTATTACGCCGAAGACCTCGGCCATGCGTTGATTGCAGAAACCGGAATGCAGGACCATAGCCTTAGCGGCAGTTTGCATGTGCGAAAGGCGGTTCAGGGCTTCAATGGTGATTTCGGTTGCGGAGGGTTTGGTATCGTGTCGCGCGAGGAAATCAGACTCGATCTCTGCGACGATGCGCCTCAACTCCAAGTTGCGCGCCAACTGCCGCTCCTCTTGGGCCGTCAAGAGTTCGACACGTCCGATTTCACGCAGGTACATACGGACCGGATCATCGGTTAAATCGGTATCCGCGACGGTGTTTTCAAGAGTGATGACCTCGGCGCGCTGCTTCGCGCCGGCGGCCGATCCGTCCCAGCTGTCAAGGTCCGAGATCGTGTTGGCAGGCCCCGACGTGGACAGGATCATGTTGGCACGTTGACTCTCGCCCGATAATGGGCCAGCCTCAGCTTCGTCCTCACCGCCCAACATGCCGAAGGTCAGGGTTTCGCCATCATCCTCATCTTCTTCATCGTCGTCCTCCTCCAGCGGATTCAGTTCTTCATCTTCGCCCGAACTGTCCGTCGCCTCACCGTTGAGGCTAGGCGCTTGCACAGTGCTTGGCGCATTCCCGGGAACATCAATTTCGGTATCGACTTCGTCTTCCGTGTCAACTAGCTCTGACCCGGCCGAGTGTTCTACCTCGTCGCTCTCTCTGAACAATTGAGCGCCTCCTAGTGTTTCGGCGCCGCGTGCCGCGGGTTCGCCATTTCCTTGATCTCGCGGTTCGTTTTGACCGCGTTGATCATGTCCTCGTCACGGAACATGTTCCCGTTCTCTTTTGCTAGTTGCACCTCTCTCTTCTTATTTCTCGTAAGAAATTCTCTACGCGTACGTTTCGCGCAATTTTCTGCGATCTGTATAACCGCCGCTTCATCCTCCATGCTGTAGTCAGTCGGGGACAACGGACTGGCTCTCAACCGATCCACGAGCGCGACGGCTTCAGAGTCGCCCCCGATCATAGCAGCACATTCGTCACCGCTACCTGCTGCGCGCAGAGTCTCGAAAACGCGCATCCTGACTGGATCGGTGAAATGATGCGGCTCGACGGTCGCGGCGTGGTCGATTGCAAAGTCATACTGGACCATACATGCGAGCAGGTCCAGCTCCCATCTCGCCTGAGTAGTTGCGACGGGCATAGCGGGTGTGACGGGGGCCGACCGCCGAGTGCTATGTATACGAGTTCGAACGTGCTGCTCTCTCACTCCGTTGTTCCGACTTCTAGCCGCGCGTTTACGGAGCAGCACTTGGATCAGATGCTCAATGTCGACTTCTAGGCGTTCGGCTAGCGAGGCGAGTCTACGTTGTTCTTTGATCGTGTGTGGAGGAAGGCTCTCGAAATACGGTTCGATCTCGTCCAGTGCAGCGTCGATACCCGTGTCATTATCGGTGTTATGACTAGTCAGGCTAGCGCGTACTACGAAATCCATGATTTCGTCGGCGTTGTCGATCGATGCCATCCACTCCGCGCTGTCGTTGCGAATCGCCTCGTCTGGATCCTTGGCGATGCCGCGCTCCGAAACTACCGGACTCGCAATGCGGATGTCGATCGCCGATCGCTGACCGAGTTCGGACAATGCGGTTCTTAGCCCTCTCAACGTCGCTTGCCGTCCGGCTTCGTCAGCGTCAAGACAAAGGATGATGGAAGACGGATTATCCGTGTCGTCGGGCAGAACCGAGGAGATTGCTTGAAGTTGTTGCACGGTAACAGCCGTTCCCATGCACGCGACGACGTTCTTGAAACCGCGTTCCTGCGCCGCAATCACGTCCATGTAGCCCTCAACAACGACCGCCTTGCCCGACGCACGAATGGCATCGGCCGCCCAGTGCAAACCGTAAAGGAGGTGGGACTTGTTGAATATCGGAGTCTCGTGAGTGTTCAGATATTTCGGTTGAGCATCACCCATCGCCCTCGCTCCGAATCCCACGATGTTGCCGCGCGGGTCTCTGATTGCGATGGTGATCCGATTTGTGAACATGTCGCGCCAAGTATCGTCGCTACCCTTCACAACAAGGCCGGCCTGAACCGCGGCCTGACTATCTGCGCCGATGGATCGCAAGTAAGCGAGAAGTGAGTTGACACCGCTTGGCGCAAATCCAATGCCGCGTCGCCGAGCCACCACCGCATCGATTCCGCGTGATGCGAGATATGCCAACGCGTCTTCCCCTTGTGCGCCCTCGAGCTGCCGGAAGAAGTAGTCTTCGGCGATCGCGTTTAACTCATGTAGGGCCGATGATTTGCTGCGACGCCTGCGGTCGGGCCCTTCTGAACGGAATTCCGGTTCGATGCCGGCCTTTCGAGCCAGCTTTTCCAATGCCTCTCTGAACTCGACACCCTCCCGACGCATGACAAAGGAGAACATGTCGCCGCCTGTACCGCATGCTCCCCAGCATCGCCACGAGCCATGGTCTATGGATAGGCTGAACGATGGGGTGCGTTCTTCGTGGAAGGGGCAGAGAGCTTTGGGCGTGCGAGAAGAGCGATTGTCAAGTTCTACGTAGTCAGAGACAACATCAACGATAGTCAGTTTTGCCTTGACTTCGTCGACTAAGGTCATCTACTCTCCTCGCCAACGGCGAAGTAATTACCGACATCGACCATCGACGCCTCGTCCCATGGTGATGGGCGTTTGCGACTTGGAAGTGCGCCAACTGCGCTTTGGCGTATGAAGTATAACCGAGAATCTCGCGAAAACAACTGTCCGATGGACGGCTTAAAACCGAGTTTGTAATAGAAGTTGAAACGTTGGGCCGAGATTAATGCGGCTGTGGCACCGCGACTCTGCCTTGGTAAAGGCCTTCGGTGCTACCTGGTGAGATCCGTTCGAGCGCCATCACAGCGAAGGAGTCGGTCATCCCGCTGACGAAATCTGCCGCGGCGTATTCAGGCTCGATCGAAATCACTCGCATCCACTCGGGGATTTCGTCGGTGTGCTTGCTGTAGTAGTCGTGCAGCAACGCGACAGCATCGTGAGCCCGCACTCCTTCCGGTGATTGCGATGTTGGACGATATACCCGCTCGAACATGAAGTCACGGAGCTGTGTGGTCACATCTCGCATCGCTTCGGACATTTTTATCCACACCTGCTCATCAGGATCGATGGATTCTCCGGAACAGGTCCATGATGAGTCGATAACGTCGCATACCATAGCGTTGAGACGGCTCGAATGCGCGTCTCCTAGGGCATCTCTTATCTCGGTCGGAACATCGTTTTTCTCCAACGTTCCGTCCCGTTCAGCATCGGCGAGGTCGTGTGCTAGGTAGGCGATGGCATCGGATATGCGGACGATCTGTGCCTCCAGCGACATGTCTGCTACGGCTTCCGGGACGATGAACTTGCCCTCGGGTTTGGAATGGCGTTTGACAGCATCGATTACGGCGTGCGTCAGATTCAACCCCTCGCCGTGCTTTTCTAGCAGGGTTAATGTCCTCACTCCCTGCGCCGCATGGGTGAAGCCATCAGGCAGCCGCTCGTTCAAAACATGCTCGCCGATGTGGCCAAAAGGCGTATGACCAACATCATGTGCCAGCGCAGCTGCTTCCACCAGATCCTCATTTAGGTTCAGTGCGCGCGCGATTGTGCGGCCCACTTGTGAAACTTGGAGAACGTGCGTCATCCGCGTCGTGAAGTGGTCCCCCTGCGGATTGACCAACACTTGGCTCTTGTGTTTCAGCCGCCGGAAACAGTTGGAGTGAATTATCCGGTCTCGATCTCGCTGGAAAGCCGCTCGCACTGGCGAGGGCTCCTCCTCAAACTCGCGCGTGGCGTCGGCGGATCTGGAAGCGAACGGTGACAGCAGGGACTCACGCTCCTCGATGCGGTGCCGCACGAGTGAATGTATTCCCGCCGAATCGTCGTTCATGCGACGGTCACGGTTTTGGCCAGATTCCGCGGACGGTCCGGGTTGTAACCACGAGCGATCGCAGTATGATACGCCAGTTGCTGCAACGGGATCGTCATCACGAACTGGGAATGTTCGTCGTCTTCGGTTGGCACCGCGAACCAAGCGTCAGCTAGTGCTTGCACTTCGATGTCGCCGTTTTGCGTCAATGCGATCACTTGTCCGCCACGGCTCTGGACTTCGTAGATGCTGGTCAACATCTTGGTTCTTAGATCGCCGTTCTTCGGTACCAGCGCAATCGTCGGTGTCGAAGAATCAATAAGGGCATTGATGCCGTGTTTCATCTCGGATGCGGAACACCCTTCGGCGTGAACGTAGGCGGTCTCCTTCATCTTGAGAGCACCTTCCATAGCGATTGGGAAGAGATCGCCGCGTCCTAGAATGAGCATGTTTTCTACCTCGGTGAAGCGGTCGCGGGCGAGGGCTTCGATTTCGGTTTCCTGCCCCAAAGTGCGGTTTATCGCGCCTGGCAGAGAGGCTATCGATTGGACATGTTGATCAAATTCGGGCTGGCTCAATCGCCCAGCATCGCACCCTAGTTGCAGCGCCGTCATGTATAGAACCAGCATCGTGTTAATAAACGTCTTGGTAGCGGGGACGGCCACTTCCAAACCTGAGCCGATATCGATTGCAACGTTCGCCATCCGTGCCGCTTCGCTGTGAACGTTAGCGGTGACGACGGCAACGGTGCTTCCTACACTACTCGCCTTCTCAATGGCGACCAACGTGTCGTAAGTTTCCCCTGACTGAGTAACTGCGATCAACAGGTCGCGTTCGCTCATCGCCGGATCGCGATCCGCCAACTCGCCCGCGTATTCGACTGAGGTTGGTATGCGAGCTAATCGCTCGATGCGCCGTGCGCCGGTCATCGCTGCAAAATGCGACGTGCCCATACCCGCTAATACGATTCGATCCAATTCACGCGGCAACAGACTAAGTTCAGGAATGTTGATCCGCTTGTTGCTGAAGTCGACTCTTCCGCGCAGAGCGCCCTGCACAGCCGCGGCCTGCTCGGAGATCTCCTTATGCATGAAGTGAGGATGTCCGTTGATCTCAGAAATGCGATTTCCGGCGAGCAGTTTCACAGGTTCCTTTTCGACCGGTTTGCCAGCCACATCGATAATCGTGGCTCCATCAGGATTGATGCGAACCGCTTCGCAGTGATCTATATGCGTCACCGCATTCACGTCGGAAGGCATCGCCGCGGCGTTGCTGGCAAGGATCCAAGCGTCCGCAGACTCACCCATCATCAAGCTCCCGGCGTACCCGATCCTGACACCCACTACCGCGTCTGGTTCATCTGCAGAAATAGCAAGTATCACCGACAGACCCTTTAGACGCCTGCTCGTCTTCTTGGTCGCGTTGAGCAAGGAATCGCCCGCTTCCATGTGACGAGCGATCAGATGCGCGATTATCTCGGAGTCTGTCTCAGATTCGAACTCAATTCCATCAGCCTCGAGTCTGCGCCGCAATTTCGCGTGGTTTTCGATGATGCCGTTGTGCGCGATTGATACCTTGCCGTCGTAGCTGAGATGAGGATGGGCGTTCGTATCCGTCGGCGCGCCATGAGTGGCCCAACGAGTATGCCCAATCCCTGTCGTCGCCTGCCCGAACTGACCATTGATCGTCTCTTCGAGAGTGGAAACTCGACCTGCGCGTTTGATCGTAGTTATCCCGTCGTCGTTTATGGCAGCGATGCCTGCGCTGTCGTAGCCACGGTATTCGAGGTCTTTGAGCGCTCGCAGCAAGAACGTCTTGGCATCCCCGCAACCGGCGTAACCCACGATTCCACACATGATTTCGTTAGCCCGACCTTCTGCCTGATGGCGATGAAACCGCGGTTGATGGTCGCACCTTGCGGGCATGGGACAACGATCGAGTTGCAACTGAACTTGTCAATTCGAAACTCGATGGGATGTCGGCGTACATTCCACGCCGTTCTTCGGGCAATTGCATCGCTACCCGGAACATGATCTCGGTGGTGGTGCGTTGAAGATCCGTACGATGATCAACATTCGAATTGACTTTGAATGGCTCTCCTACCGACATCCTAATAGTGGCAATGGGCATCAACACCTTGAGAACATTTTGCATGTCGTCGGTTCCGTACATTCCAATAGGAACGAGTGTCGCGCCGGATTGGGCGGCTGCCCATGCCGTGCCGACGTGACCTTTTTTCAATCCTTGGAGGTTGCGGCTACGTGTTCCCTCCGGAAACATCACAACTGCACGACCAATTTCGAGCATCGCCCGCACCCAAAGCAACGCTTGGGCATCAGCCGAATAACGGCTTACAGGGTACGCGCCCCAACCTTTGAGTAGAAAAGAAAACATCGGGTTGCTGAAGAGTTCACGCTTTGCGAGGAACAGCGCCCGGCGGGGCAGAACCGATGCCACAATTGGCGGGTCCAAATTTGCGAGGTGATTACAAACGTATATCACCGGGCCATCGATCCTCATTCGTTCACGATTTTGCACCTCGATATCGGCAAACATTGCAAGGGTGCCCCGAAAGGCAGTGTTGCAGAGCGGGAAAAACCATTGCCGGTTGGGTTTCATGCGACTTGCTCCGCAACCATTGGAGGACGACATCGTGAGGGCAAAGCAGCACCGATCAGCGCCAATACCTTGTCCAATACCTCATGGGTTGTCAAATGGTCTGTCGCAACGATGATGGCATCGTCGGCTGGACGCAAGGGGGAGTCAGCGCGGTTTGAATCGATTTCGTCACGCCGTTGGATCGAGTGCAAGACTTCTTCGTACAGCTGCCCTGCGGCGTTGCCGCTGGCATCTTTGGTTCTGCGCTCTGCCCGCGTTTCCGCCGATGCAGTGAGGAACACTTTGATTGGAGCATCAGGCAGCACAACTGTACCGATGTCTCTTCCCGCCATCACAATCGGTCTTTCGCTGGCGATTCCGCGTTGTTGCCGAACCAACGCACGTCGAACTGCCGAAACAGCCGACACGGAAGAGACATGATGATTTATCTCATCCGAATACAGTTCATCGGTTATATCTTCGCTATCGGCTAGCAAACGCCAAGAACCGTCTTCTCCCTTGTTCACCGAAAATCTGGTTTCGGACGCGAGGCGCCCCAGTGCGATTGGGTTATCAAGCGGAACCTCTCTACTGAGAGCCAGGTTCGTCACAGCGCGATACATCATGCCCGTGTCTAAGAAAATGCATTCCAGTCGATCCGCGAGCATTGAACCGATAGTCGATTTTCCGGAAGCCGACGGCCCGTCAAGCGCAACTTGATCGGGGGCATGTCTCGCGTGGGATTTCATAGTCAGCTGATGACATCTGGCAGATGTAACATTCCACCCCGACACACTTCAAAGCGGAGGATTTCAGGCCCTGCGTCAGAATATTATTCGATTATAGACAGCGGAAGTGAACCTCCTTTTCACACTCGCCTTGTTCGCTACGTTCGAGTGCTATCTGGCCTGACCCACGTCGTGCAACACGAATTTCATGCGGTGACATCCTGCCCAAAATGATCTATGAACGGCCTCGACGGGATATTCATTCTAACCATCTTGCTGTTGGTTTTTTGGGGATTCCAAACCGGGATTCTAGGGGCGGCGATCTGGCTCGTTGCGGCGTACGGTTCGATCCTCCTCGGATCGCACATTGTGGGTTGGACCATGCCGAGATTGGGCCTGCCCGAAAATGTCGGAGCGATATCGACCTCGTTCGGTTACATCTTGGTCTCTGCTGTTGTGTTCTTTTTTGCCCGCATGGTTTCGGTCTCGTTGAGATCCGCAATTAACGTTTCGCCGCTCAGATGGGTCAACGACGGCGGCGGTGCGCTGCTGGGCGCGATACTGGGTGTTTTTGCGGTTGCCGCCATCATCGCGGTAGCGGCGATATTCACTTACGTAGTGCCGGATGGTGCACTAGAGGTCGGAGGTGTATCGTACTCGGCGTCGTACGCGGAAATCTACCTTGGAGGCGGGGTTCGCGCTTGGTTAGATGAACAGTTGACGGGATCACTGATCGTCGAATTGTTCAGTAATCTACGCGGGTTAATCGTCCCGTTTGCGCCACGAGAACTTGGGATTGCCGTCGAGGTGCTTTTCTCTAGACTGGACTAGATCGCGTCCCTGGCGCTCGCGACGCGTTTGGGATTGTTGCCTCCTTTAGACAGACACGTCTATAAAATGAGTATCGTGACTGATCACGCGTTAATGCTGATACGTTCTCGGGTGTTGGTGCTTAACCAGAACTATCAGCCGCTGAACATCTGCGACGTGCGCCGCGCCGTTTCGCTGCTCGGAAAAGGTAAAGCCGAAACGGTTCAATGCGGTGTCGAATATATCCACTCCGTGTCGAGGATGTTCGAACGTCCTGAGGTCATTCGCCTCGTCTACATGGTCCGCAAACCGCTTCACCGCCGCAAATTGTCGCGGCGCGAAGTGTTCCAGCGAGATGGTTACGTGTGTCAGTACTGCGGCAATCGCGGCGCTCAGATGACTCTCGACCACGTCATCCCACGTTGCAAGGGTGGTCAGCATACTTGGGAGAACGTCGTTACCGCATGCCAAAGATGCAACCATCGCAAAGCAGGTTCGACTCCTCGTGAAGCGGGGATGAAGCTACGTGTGCAACCCCGCGAGCCGCGACCGAATCCTTACGCCGGATTCAGTGCTGATCGCGTAGACCCGGCGTGGCTCCCGTTCATGCCTTGGCTGGCGAAACAGCCACTGGCAGCCGCAGCAGGTTAATCGCGTCGGATTTACTAGCGAAACGTTACGCAGGCAGCATTTGCGGTCGTTTCGGAGGGCTGATCAGACGGGCTTAGGCACTTCGAGCATCATCCCATCAAAGGCAAGTTGGGGGTAGGCGTTTGACATGAGCCCGTTGCGTGTCTTTTCGACCGCCGACGTCGCCTGCGCCAAGTCGCTGGCCGACATCGCCTGCGCCAGCATCTGCATCTCGTCGATCCGGTCTTCGAAAACGACATGTTCCCGCAACCCGTGCCGGAGCAACGCGATGTCACGCAGCACCTCCAACCATCGCGCCACCTCCTCTAGGGCGGAGTTACGGTCGCGCCGAAACTCGCGAGTCATCTCGGACGCGTAGTCGAACCTATCTGCCAGGTCGGCCCTCAGCACATCAACGATCCGAGCAACGGCTTGTCTACGGGTGTCCAGCAGCGAAGGGTCGTTTAACGCGGAAATTGCCCATCCCGGAGCGCCCATCGACAACTTCGCCAAAGTTCGTGCTTCGTCCGGCCCCAAATCGAAACGATCAACCAACGCGTCCTCAATCAGTTTCGACGGCACAGATCGCAGCCTGACAATGTGACATCGCGATGCGATTGTCTCCGGAAGCAATTCTGGAGACGGTGCTGTCAAAACGATGTGAACGCTGTTCGGCGGTTCTTCCAACGTCTTGAGAAGCGCGTTTGACGCTTCTGAGGACATCCGGTGTGCCTCGTCGATAATGAATACCTTCACTCGCCCTTCGTACGGTTTGAGCATCGCATCCGCCTGTAGATCGGTGATTAGATCGATGCCTATCATCACGCGTCGCCGCGCCGCGGAGCCGTCAGGATCTTTCGAGGATTGCGTCGATGAAGTTACAACCTGCACATCTGGGTGGCTCAACCGAGCAATGCGGTCGCATGACGAACATAATCCGCAAGGCACTGCTGACTGAAGCTCGGACCAGCCCGGGGTGAGCACCTCATTCGCGTTACAGTTCAACGCGCGGGCAAAATCGACCGCCATCGTACGCTTGCCGACTCGGTTGGGTCCGATGAACAGGTACGCGTGGGATACTCGCTGTTGGTTGATCGCGCCGTTCAGCAAGGCAATGGCGGCGCGATTACCGATAATGCTCCAATTGCCGATCTGCGCGCCGTCTGGAGTTGCTCCAGGCATTACTCGTAGATCGAAGTAGCGAGGAGATCGGCGTAGGTCTCACGTCTTCGTATGAGTCGAGCCTCTGACTGCTCCGTGACCAACACGATCGCAGGGCGAGTCTGCAAGTTGTAGTTGCTGGCCATCGGTACGCAGTACGCGCCGGACGCCGGTAATGCCAGCAGATCGTCGGTGTTGACCTCCGGGATCTTGACGTCTTTGGCCAATAGGTCTCCGGACTCGCAGAACTTACCGGCAATAGTGACGGTCTGGACTGGCTCGCCGAGTGGGTCGTCGACGGACATGACCTCGTATTCTGCATCGTAGAGAGCCGGCCGGATGTTGTCGCCCATTCCACCGTCAACGCTTACAAAGGTCCGCACACCGGGTACACGCTTTATGCCGCCAACTGTGTAGACGGCGACTCCAGCTCTACCGACGATCGATCTGCCCGGTTCTACGATAAGCTTCGGTTGTTCAAGTCCGTATTTGGTACAAGCGGACATCAAGGATTCTGTGATCGTTTTGGCGTACTCGGCGATCGTTGGGGGTAGTTTGGATGACAGATAGCCGATAGCCATACCACCCCCCGGGCTGAACTCGCGCATGTCCAATCGGTGAACATATTTCATCCTCGCTGCGAACGCGCAGACGTATTCGATCGCCTCATCGTACGGCTCCAACTCGAAGATTGGGGATCCGAGATGGAAGTGCAGACCTCGGACATCGAGGTTTGGTCGGGAAAGCGCGGCATCGACGGCTTTTTCGGCGTCGCCGGTCTCAATTGAAAAACCGAACTTCGAGTCGAGCACTCCGGTACTTGTCAAGCGATGTGTGTGAGGGTCAATGCTGGGTGAAAGACGCAAATTTACCGCTTGCGGCTTGCCGACATCCCCAGCGACCTCGTTGAGGATATCGATCTCATGGAATGAATCGATAGTTATTCGTCCGATCTCGGCCTCGACAGCTTCTCGCAACTCGCTACGGACCTTATTGTTGCCGTGGAAGTTGATCTTGTCGGTCGGGACATCGGCCGCCAACGCAAACGCCAACTCGCCGCCCGTGACGACATCGATGGTTAACCCTTCTTGCTCAATGATCTTGAGAACGGCCGGGTTGGAAAAAGCCTTCGTCGAATACTCGATGTCGGTATCGGCGTAGTAATGCCTGAAGCTGTCCACGTATTCGCGACACATCGCCCGGATGGTCGATTCGTCGAAAATGTAGAGCGGACTCCCAAACTCCTTGACGATCTCGCGCACGTCCAAGCCGTTCAAAGCGAGTCGGCCTTTCGCGTTGACGGAGGCGGATATCGGAAGCACTTCTGCGAGGGGCAGTTCGTTCATGGCGGAGTCATCCGGGTGGGAATTCGGGACACAGATCGGGTGGTTCTTTCAATTCTCCGTTGAGCACGCATCAACGTCAAGAAACGTCGCAGGGGTACCATTTAGTGAACGCGTATTCGACGCGTTACTTGACACGCGAGAATTCGAACATGAACGAAAAGGTACCACGGCTGACGGAACTCGCCAGCTGCGCCGGTTGAGCGGGAAAGCTTAGCCAAGGCGAACTTGCCCAAGTCTTGGGCGGGCTGATGAATGGAGCCGTTCCGCATCCCGATTTGCTGGTCGGCTTCGAAAACGGTGACGATGCCGCCGTCTACCGTTTGAATGAACACGTCGCTTTGGTTTTGACCGTAGATTTCTTCGCGCCCATCGTTGATGACCCGTTTACATATGGAGCGATCGCGGCGGCGAACTCAATGTCCGATGTTTACGCGGTGGGCGGTAGACCTGTAGCCGCGCTGAACATCGCCGCCTTTCCACGCACTTTGCCCTCCTCCGTCGCACCTGAAATCCTGCAGGGCGGGGCCGCTAAAATCTCCGAGGCCGGGGCAATCATCGTAGGCGGCCACACTGTTGACGATGTCGAGCCGAAATACGGATTGTCCGTAGTAGGGACCGTTGAACCAGGAAGACAGGTACAAAACTCGACTGCTCGACCGGGTGATGTGTTGGTTTTGACCAAACCGATAGGCACGGGGGTGATCACCACTGCGCTCAAAAACGGCAAAGCTGTTGATGAAGTGTTAGACGTAGCCGTCGAATCGATGTTGCGGTTGAATCGCGATGCGTCGGAAGCGATGGTGGCGGCTGGTGCTAACGCAGCGACCGACGTCACAGGATTCGGCATCGTCGGACACTTGATGACGATGATGCAAGCCAGCGGCACAACGGGGCGGCTTCGTCGGTCCGGTCTTCCGATCCTGCCCGGGACACTCGAGTTGTTACGCGACGGTGTCGCGCCCGGCGGCACGCAAAGGAATTTCGAAAGCTGCGCCGAAAGTGTTTCGTGGGGTGACAGCATCAACGGTATAGACAGGCAGTTGATGTGCGATCCGCAGACTTCTGGCGGGTTGCTGATCTCGTTGCCCGAAGAGGACGTCGACCGCCTCTTGGCGGATCTCAAAACCAGAGGCGTCGCAGGAACAGTGGTAGGCGAGGTTACTGAGTCGACGGGATACGCCGTCGAGGTATCCTTCTAACCTGCGAGTTTCCAGATCCGATCGCGTTCCTCTACGGACAGTTCAGATAAAGCGGTTCCTTCGGCTAACGTCTCGGCGCGCATGACACGATCTCGCAGCGCGGAGTTGACTTTCAAGAGCGCCGTTTCTGGATCTACACCGTATCCTTGTATCCGTCTCACCGCCGCGGCCAGAAACTTACCAGCTCGGCGTTCGAATTCGTCATCGGATTCGTCAGCGAATTGTTCCGAAAATCCAGCGATTTCGCTAGCTGACGTCCCGATATCCAATCCCGCGCGTGTCGATCTGCGCTGCAGCACCGCCGATTGTGCGAGCGCGGGCAACGCCTTAGGCACCGATGCCACGATCGATCGCACACCGCCAGCCTCTTCGCGCTTGATCCGCTCCCACCGATCCACGACATCCTCGCCCGCGTCGAGTTTCTGAGCGTCGCCAAAAACGTGCGGATGCCTCCGTATCAGCTTCTCGGCAACCTTTTCGCATACAGAATCGGCATTGAAATCCTCGTTGCGTCGTGCGATGTCGGCGTGAAAAACGATTTGGATGATTAGGTCTCCCAACTCCTCCTCCAATTCCCCGGCTTCGCCTTTTTCGATCGCCTCTAACGTCTCATATGCCTCTTCCAGCAAGTTCGGCCGCAAAGATCTATGCGTCTGCTCGGCATCCCAAGGACACCCATCCGGGTCGCGCAACGTCCTGACCGTGTCAACTAGACGTTGGAACGCGCAACATGCTTCTTGGGAGTCGGGAATCTGTTGAGCCATTTTTGAAATAGCCTCTCTATCCTGCGGTGTTTCGGGTTGTAACCTCTAGGTATGAAATCCGGGCTAGCATCGTTTCGTTCACTGCTGCGATACGTTGATCGGGAAGCCGCAATATGGGTAGTCGCTCTAATTGTGCTCGCCCTTGGCAACCCGGAATCCGATTTCCATTTCACGATATTTTGGCCGTACTACGTTTGGGGGATCAAAAGCCCGGGCTACGGTCTCGGCCATTCGATATCGTATCTGTTCCGCGGTGATGTCATCTCAGCGATCGAGACGCACATTCTGGGAATCCCGGCCGTCGCAATCCTTGTTTGGCGCATTGTGACGCTTCAAATGAGGCTGTTTAAGTCACAAAGGAGTATTGACTATGGCGAACGTGATGCAGCTACTGCCGGAGATCCCGCCGGGTGAGCAGGCTGCGATATCTGGGATCGTGCAGAACATCTCTGACGAATCCGCTCAGATGTTTGCGATGGCTTACCGCAGCCAACGTAAAGATGAGACAACGATCTTGCTCTTCACGTTGATCGGGTTCGTGTTGATCGCTGGAGTTCAACGTTTCGTTGTCGGTCACATCGGGTTAGGGGTTTTGTATCTGCTGACGGGTGGACTGTGTTTCATCGGCACGATCGTCGATGCAATTAACCACAAGAGGTTGGCTAACGAGTACAACGTCAAGATCGCTCATCAAATCGCGATGAATCTCAGCGTAGGCGTCCCGACTTCAACCGCCTAGTTCCGCAATTGCATAACCGATCACCGCTGACTCAATGAGTTCAATCGGCCGTCAAAAGTCGCTTGACAGTTCCGGTTGGACGATGTTTGCCCTAGGGATCGTCTTCGCCGCCTGTCTGCCGATCTTCCTGATCGCAATCAACGTCGGGTACGTTACACACTCCGATTGGCTATACACCTACAACTGGTGGCGGAACGGCGTTCCTGATCGCACAGGCCTACCTATCTCCGAACTGGATTCCGCCGCAGATCAGATCAAGGATTATTTCCAGAACGACGCGCATCGGTTAGACGTTAAGGTCAACACGACCCGCGGCGAAATCAGTCTCTTCGACGAGCGCGAAATCCTTCACATGATCGATGTGAAGGAGCTGATGCGTTACGTGGACGCGACATCTGTCTGGGCAGGTGTCCTTGTGGTGGTCTGTGCCGCGGTCGGATTCGCCATCCGCAGACATGACGTGTTCGCGTCGATCTCACGTTGGCTCCGATGGTGCGCTTTGGTTTGGGGAATCATCATCGCCCTCATCATAGTGATAGCGATCATCGACTTTACGTGGATCTTTACTCAGTTCCACTTGCTGAGCTTCGCCAATGACCTATGGCAACTCGACCCCTTCCACCACTACCTGCTTCTCCTCTTTCCAGAACGATTCTTCCTCGAAGCAACGCTTTTCATCGTTTTGCTTACGATCATCGAGTTCATCGGACTCTATGTGGGTGTTCGATTGGTGGAAGAGCGGTTGTCTGACGATCAGTCGTAGACGATATCAGTGACAATCTCGCACTCGGCGTCGTGAGCGCGCAGTCGTGCGCGACCGTCCAAGAATGCGAGTTCTACCAAGAACATCTGAGCGACCACTATTCCACCTAACTCCTCGACAAGCTCCGCGGCAGCGACCGCCGTTCCGCCTGTCGCCAGGAGGTCGTCAACTATCACCACGCGCTGACCCTCCGAAAGAGCATCAGATCGCATCTCGACGACCGACAGATCGTATTCGAGTGAGTACGAGTTCTTGATCACCGGAGGCGGGAGTTTGCCGCTCTTCCTGACTAAAGCCAGCGGGATGCCCAAACGATCGGCAACCGGAGCCGCGAATACAAAACCTCGAGCGTCGATCGCGGCAATCACATCCGGATCGAACTCAGAAATATGATCGGTGAACCAATTGATCGCTCCGCGAAACGCTGCGGGTTCAGCAAATATCGGCGTCAAATCTTTGAACTGAATCCCCGGATTGGGGTGGTCGGGCACATTGCGTATCCAGTCTCTGAGGTCAACACTCATTGTCGGTAGATCTCCGTCTCTGGGTAGAAATCGCTCCACGCGAACCAGAATACGTTAACAGCGTGAACCGGCACTAAACGCGTTCCTTGCAACTCCCCATCCCATGCCTGCCCGTTCAGCGGCAACCACTTCGAACCAGTCAGATCATCCACCATCCATCGCTTCGTAACTCCGTCAGTCTCCTCTGTAAGTAGCGAAAAGTCCAAAACGTCGTCTTTAACCGTCCTCGAATACGCCAATGCAGTGTTGGTCTGCGAATCGTAGTAAATGACCGTCGGCTCACCATTGATTTCGGTATTGACCACCTCTTCCTCTTGGAGTGCGGTGTGTGGAAACGCGATCGCACCTTCGTCGAAACCCATTCCAAGCACCAACTCCTTGCCGTAAAGCCGTTCATCCCGATTCGTCTCTCCAATTACTCCAGCATCGCCTCGCACGTAGTAGACGGTGTAGGGGTCTTGAATCGAGGCACCTTTCAGCAACGCCTTCGTCTCAGGAAACGATGCCCGCCATTCTCCCCACGTGGTCAGTACGAGCGGCACATTCTCCAGCTTCACACCCTTGAACTCGCCCTCGATCCCCTCGGAAAGGAAGTGGCTCCACAAGGAACGCGTCTGCCGGTCGTACATGATCAGCGCGTTCATCGTGAGTTTGCCGGACACGCCGAATGTTAGCTCTTGCCCGTTTACCTCTCTAGAATACCCGATCCCAGTGAAGCAGAGCGGTCACCAAGTGACCGCGATCGGTTTGCCGCCGACAACGTCGTTGACAATCTCGTGGCTGCTGAGCAACGGTACTGAATACGCGCGGGCATCGCCATCGATTTCGACACCCAAGACGAGTTCGCCATCCTTGTAAAACATGTTTGCAGTCTCGAGATCGGGGAAGAATTCCGGTTTGTCGATCGCCGGGATGGCATCGAAAGGCAAAAGCGTGACGATGTCAAGGTCTCGCTGAGGAGCCGCAGACGCAACAGACGGCTCAGTCGGGTTTGGGGCTGACTTCGAGTCAGTAGACCCTTCCGATTTTGTAGATTCTTCGGGTTGCGAGGTTGAGGTAAGAGCGGCTTCAGTCGGAATCGGTGTCGGCGTGTCTTCAGGAGGTTGAACGCGCGGCGCGGTTGGTTGGGGTTCTTGGGTCGCAGTCGGAAGTTCAGCAGAATCTGTACCGCAAGCGGTCACAAGCAGAACTAATAGAAGTGAAACAATTGCTGTCGGGGCTATGCGCATGACGCCTAATTTCACCAGTGATTCGCGATTGCGCCCTGCACACTCATTCAAGAAGGTGGCGAACGGATCATTCACCTCTGTGGTTATGATACGCATATCGGAGATGCTTAGGATTGGAGCGCCTCCAGATACGCTCCAGTTGAGGGTTTGACCATCCATCTCACTCGTCTGAAATTAAGCGGTTTTCGCAACCACGTCGACACCGACATAAATCTGTCGCCAGGCCTCGCAGTCTTCACTGGCGCGAACGGGCACGGTAAAAGCGGGTTGCTGGAAGCTGTGCACATGCTGTCGGTCGGCAAGTCGCTGCGCGCTAGCAACGATCGCGAGATCGTCAACCACTCAATCGCCCGGGACGGTGGGCATGTCCAAGCCCTCGGAGTGTTCAACAACGGCCCCGAATCGGTGCGCACGCAATTCGACTTGCAGATATCACCCAGTTCAACCGAGAATTTCAATCGAATCAACGTCCAATCCAAAGAGTGGCGCATCAACGGCGTAAAGGTAGCACCAGTCGAATTTGTCGGGCGAGCCAACGTTGTAATTTTCGAAGCGGGTGACCTCGAACTCGCCCTTGGCGCGGCCGCCGGTCGCCGCCGCTATCTCGACATTCTGATTGGTCAGTTCGACACCGAATACGTACAAACGCTTATCCGACTGAACCGCGTCCGCCAGAGCCGCAACGCTCTTCTGCGCGGGTCCTTGGAGGTCCAAGATTTTGAGGAAGAGATAGCGTTTTGGGACGGACGATTCTGTGATGAGAGCACCAAAATAATACAGACCCGTCGAGAAGTCATGCAACTGCTTCAATCGAGAGCGGCACCCGTCCATTCCGAACTCAGCCATGGCGAATCATTAGGCTTAACTTACCTGCCAAATCTCGGCTCCGCGGCGCGAGGCGCAGAATCGAACAACCTCGAAGGCACCGAACTCCGTAACCACATTTATGACTCATTGATGACGTCGCGACGCAAAGAACAGGCATCCAGTCACATGGTGATCGGTCCACACTTGGACGATTTCCGCATCGACATCGCAGGTGCACCTTCTCGCAGATACGCGTCACGCGGTCAAGCCCGCACCGCCGCGTTGTCGCTGCGGCTAGCCGAAGCCTCTTTAGTTTCGGAGTTCGCAGGGCGCGACCCGATTATAGCTTTCGATGACGTCTTGTCCGAGATGGACAACAAGAGGCGAAGCATGATACTGGAGCTGGCTTCGCAATACGAACAAACCCTTCTAACCGTCGCTGACGAAGCGCTAGTCGGACGCGGAAGACTGCGCGGGGCGCAAAACTTCCGCGTGGTTCGCGGCAACGTCAGCAGACATGAATGACATCCCGACGGGATCTGAGCTTCAGAGACGACTGCACACTTCGAGCATGTATAAACTCATTGCAGCGAATCACAGTCACAAGCGTCAGACAACTCAGTGCAACGAAACGTCAAATACGTAATCGCAGACCGCGTCGCTAACTCCGAAATGTCCGGTTGGGTATCCGATACCGCTGTCCGTATAGAAGATGGCAAAATCGGCGGTATTGTTCGGACAGTTGACTTGCCAGCAGACATTGAGGACAATGCAGACGTCATTCGCCTCGGCAACGTCTCGCTTATGCCCGGACTTGTTGACGCGCACTGCCATATGCACTGCAGCGCTACCGCCGACGCTCAAGCACTGGCCCTTGCCGAGAAGGACGATATCCAGCGGCTAACGATGCGCGCAGTCACCGCGATGCGTAAGGCCGTCTTGGCAGGCACCACGACTGTACGCGACATTGGCTCGCGTAACGAGGTCGCATTCCCGATCAAACAGGCCATCAAAGAAGGCGCGATCCCGGGGCCAAGGTTACTGGCCACTGGCACTCCCATTACCATCACCGCCGGTCATTGCTGGTTCTTCGGAACCCAAGCCGACACTGCGGACGAGGTAGCAAAAGCAGTTCGGAATCAAGTCCGTCAGGGAGCGGATGCCATCAAGATCATGTCCACTGGCGGTATGTTCACACCTACCGCAAATCCGCGCCTACCTCAGTACTCCGCGGAAACTCTGGCTGTAGCAGTTCGCGAGGCCGCCCGATCCGGAATCACTGTCGCCGCACATTGTCTCTCCGCCGCAGGTGTCAAGAACTGTGTGGAAGCAAACGTCCACAACCTCATTCACGCCCGATGGCTCTCACAAGATCCTTCAAAGGGTCTCGAATTCGACCTCGACACCGCCAAACGCATGGCCGACCAGGGCCAGTGGGTCGATCCCACAATTGGGCACGGGATGTTGGGACGCGAAGCTACCGCGAGAGGGGAAGCACCTCCGCGCGCAATCCACTGGTCGGTCGCCGCCACCAACGTCTCTGATGAAGCCCACAACGAAGTGCTGAATCAGATGCACGACGTAGGGGTCCGTTTCGTAAGCGGCTTGGATATGGGTATGCCACACGGCACACACGACCGTTCTGCGGCCAACGCGTGGGCGCACGTGGAACAACTCGGTTGGGGCACCTGGGATGCTCTGAGATTGTCCACTATAGACACTGCCGAGGCATTGGGTATAGACGCCGAAATTGGAACGATTACTCCGGGCAAGGTAGCCGACCTAGCCGCGTTCGACGGCGATCCCGCCGAAAACATCCGGGACATGGATCGCGCTTCGACTGTCATCCAAAACGGCAACGTCATCAAACTGCGCGACGTTGCTTTGATTTGAAGCCGATCGTCACAGTTTCATTCCTTCTCCACCAGGAATAATCGGCTGCGATTTATGATGTTCATTCGCGATGATCGTCGATGCACTAACCCATATCCTCCCGCCTTACTTCAACGAACACCGGGACGAGGCTATCGCGCGAGATCGGACTTTTGCGGAACTCTTCGCCAACCCCAAAGCTCGCATCGTCCAAGCCGAACACCTCCTAAATGAGATGGAACGCGCCGAGGTCGAACGTTCGGTGGTCGCCGGTTTCGGGTGGACGGACCTGGATCTCGCCAAACGCTCGAACGACTACCTTCTGGAATCCGCCGCCAAATATCCGGAAATTCTGATCCCCCTCTGCAGTGTCAACCCGCTCTGGCCTGACGACAACGCGCCCAAAGAAGTCGAACGATGCTTCAAATTTGGCGCCCGCGGAATCGGCGAACTCCACGCCGACACTCAAGGATGGGTGGAGCCGCCCTACGACTGCCTTGCCGATGTCATGGCGGCGGTCGGCGACTACGTGGAGAACAGGCACAGGATCGCCTTCATAGTCGTGCACGGGTCCGAGCCAGTCGGTCACGACTACCCCGGCAAGGGGACGATGACGCCGGACCGTCTGGTTCGCCTCGCCAAGCAGTACCCGCAAAACGCCTTCATCTTCTCGCACTTCGGCGGTGGGCTTCCATTCTACGAACGCATGCCGGAGGTGAGCGAAGCACTGTCGAACGTGTGGTACGACACAGCGGCGACGCCGTTTCTATATGCGCCGGAGATCTATGACACGGTGCAAGGCCTGGTGGGTGGCACGCGTATCTTTTTCGCCAGCGACTTTCCGCTTTTGAGCCAGCGACGTGCGCTGGGTCATCTGCGCGGATCGGATTTGGACCCGTTCAGGCAGCGGATGATCTTGGAAGTAGCCGGCCAATTGTATGATTTCTCTCGATCAACTCAGAACTCGTAACCCTTGGAGCCCGTGATGGCACTGCTGTTGAACAGATCGGACGTGCAACAGGTATTGACGATGGCGAAAGCTATCGACGTAGTAGAAGCCGCTTTCGGCGAACTTGCCAACACTACCGCGGAGATGCCCCCGCGTACGGTGATGATCGATCCTGCGGTCGGCGGGTGGATCGCATACATGCCGGCGTATCTGAAATCAGGCGGTGCTCTAGGAGCGAAGGCTGTGACGGTCTACAAGGACAATCCGAGCAAATTCGAACTGCCCACAACGATCGGCACCATCCTCGTCCAAAACAACGAGACTGGCGAGGTGGTGGCTGCCATGGATGGCGGCTACTTGACCGCCATGAGGACCGGAGCCGTATCGGGAGTAGCGGCGCGACACATGGCTCGCAGTGACTCGAAAGTGGGTGGTGTTCTCGGCGCGGGTGTGCAGGCGCGACAACAGGCGATCGCCATCGCGGAAGCTAGCAACGTCGACACGATCTTGACTTTCTCGCTCGACGACGATGCGTCGCGTCGCGAATTCGCAGGTTGGGTCGCGGATCGGACTGATCTCGACGTGCGGCTAGCATCGAGCGGAGAAGAGTTGTGCCGCGAATCGGACATCGTGGCTCTTGCGACTACGGCGGCGAATCCGATCGTGAGCGCCGATTGGTGGAAACCGGGCGCACACATCAACGCCATTGGCTCCCACGCCCCCGGCGTCCGCGAGCTCGACACCGCTACGATCCAACGATCCCGTGTCATCTGCGATCAGATAGATGCCTGCATGGCCGAAGCCGGCGATCTCCAGATCCCCGTCGAAGACGGTGACTATTCCTGGGACGATGTTGCCGGGAACTTGGGTGATGTCGTTAACGGGGATACTCCCGGACGAACTTCAGACGACGAGGTGACGCTGTTCAAAAGCGTCGGATTGGCGATACAGGACATCTCGTGTGCAGCACTTGTCTACCGCGAGGCGGTGGCGAACGATATCGGGCAGGAGTTCGATTTCGGGGCATAACCAACCTATCTCTGTGGAATCACCGATCAACCGTCACACCCGATATGATTCATCCAGATATCTATGAAATCTAACCAATAGTGTCGACAGAACATCGATGTCGCCGTCCAAAGGAGGCTTGACGAAACTGCTGGAGTTGCTCAAGCAGTTGAGAAGGGACGACAATCTGGGTGTGGCATTGGCGGCAGTCGGAATCGTAGTTCTGGCAATCGGCTTGTTCCTGCAAGGACTCTCCGTCGAGATCGGCACGCCGATCAGGACTCTCGGCGGATTGCTGCTATTGGCGGGAATCGCGGCGTTCATCTTCGCAACACCTCATCGGCGCGCAGTAGCTATCGGCACGTTCAAGAGCGTTGTGGGATGGTACACAACTAAAACGGCCGGCTGGCGTTGGATGAATCGAACTGGGCTCGCCGCTGTGATTGTCGGATTGGTCTGGCTAGTTCCAGTCCTGGTCCTGCGGATAATTTTCGGCCAGATCGCAGCCGCCGTCATGGTGCCTGGCATCCTCATCTTCTGGGCCGGCATTGCCCTGCTCATCTACGGGATGTACCGCGCAATTAAGGACGCCAAGGCGACTTCTGATTCATCCCGTTCTCCTGAAGAAGGACGGAGCAGACGCCGATTCTGATAAACATCGATTTGATGCGTTACACCGCGCGCGACAGATGAAACCAAGAGTCCGCGGGCACAAGCTCCATGCAGACACACCAGCAAGGGACAGCCAGAGCACCGGGAGTGGTCTACAGGATTGGTGCCGCGTCGATGGTGACCGGTCTACTGATCAGCCTATGTAGCGGGTTGCTGGAAAGATTCGCATCGGTGCTGTATTTCCAATTGTTGGGTGTGCTGGGTATAGACGAAGATCTAGTACTCCCACTAGGAACAGAAACCGGAAGGGAGCTCGTCTTGTATCTCGGCGCTGGCATATTCCTCACCGGCGCATTCGTATATGCCTTTCGCATGTCCATCGAACTGCTCGGATTGCCGGTTGAGCAGCACTTGAGCCGCTGGTACACGATGTGCGACAAGTTGGCGTTGGGGATGGCGGCGATGGGATACGTGATTTTTGCCCTAAGCGCGATCCCGCTCTTTTTTCTGGAAGAGGTGCTCTATGACAACTCGTCGAGTGTGCTGACGTCAATCTTGAATCCGATCGTGACAGCCAGCGTGTGGATAGCGCTTGGAGGATTGGTCATTTTCTTTCTAAAGACACGACACCGGCTCCTCAGCATCTACAACCAAGTAATCCGCTTAGGATGGGGCAAGTTGGGTTGGGCATGGGTCAACAAGTCGGCACCGATCATGATCCTGTTTGCATTTGCTTCTCAGCTGTTCGGATGGAATTCGACTTTCGGATTGACTATGAACACCATCATCGTTACGGGGTTTGTCATGATCCTTTCGGGGGTTTTCCCGCATTTCCTCGCGAAGGGCAAACCTTAACGACGAACTGCCCGGCGCGACGTGCCGAGTATTCAAAGCGCCGAAACAGATCAGTTAAGACGGGTTCTGTAAAATCTCCCACACCATCACCGTTACTAGCAAAACGAATACCGACGCGGCGATGATTGCGACTCCCAACGCCACCTTTTTGAACTCATAGTACGTGGCGTTGATCCTCAGTTCAGCGACGGAGTCGCTGAAGTTTTCCCGCATCTGAGCCAACGCGGTCTTTGGAGCAACCGGACGCGGGGGCGATTTCGACAGTCCGACCGCACTCGACGCGGGAGTTCGTAACCCGGCGCCGCAGTGAATGCAAGAATTGGCTGTAGGTGCGTTGCTTTTGTTGCAGTTGGAGCACACGACACTGTGAATCGTTTGCGGTTGCGTGGGAGAGGACGATGGTACGGAAGATGTTGGCGATGAAACCGGGCGCGACGTGGCAGGTTGTCCCCCGAGAAGTTGCCGATAACCAGCCCCACTTGATGCCGAGGCGCTGGCCGGCTGTTGCAAGGAAGGTGTTGCTGCCGCAGGCGCAGGGGGTGTCGGAGGTGTAGGTGCTGCTTGAGGTGCCGCAGCCGTAGATTGCGGAATGCCGCGCAGGATGGTCTCCAGGTCCGGCACCTCATCCACTGGCATAGTGCAGCAATCCTCGAGGCTTTCTGCCAGCTTCGCGACT